>NZ_JAXLPA010000002.1:0-1175556 GCF_034322225.1 Aquimarina callyspongiae
CCGAACCCACTAGGAGGCCCAGATATCACCGATGACTCCGATGATCCAGATAACACTACCGATGTAGATCCGGACAATGATGGTAGTCCTGATGATCCAACAGTAACCGACCTGAGTCAACCACTACTGGATATCACTAAGGCAGGAGTATTGGATGATACTAATTTAAATGGTTTTGCGGATATTGGAGAAGATATCATTTATACATTTGTTGTGACTAATACTGGTAATGTTGATTTAACAGGTATTAGTGTTAGTGACCCAAATGCCGTTGTAACACCTGCTACAACTATTGATTTGGTAGTAGGAGCGAGTGATAATAGTACTTATACTGCGACGCATACATTAACACAAGCCGATATTAATTCAGGTAGTTATACAAACCAAGCAGTTGCAACTGGGCTCGATCCTGGCGGAATTACGGTGACTGATAACTCAGATGACCCTAATGATCCAACCAATGTAGATCCTAATAATGACGGAAGTCCTGATGATCCAACAGTAATTCCTTTGCCGGCTAATACAGCTATAAGTATAACCAAAGCAACTAACCCTCCAGCCGATGGTTCTTATGATACGGTAGGAGAAGATATTACCTACACAATAGAAGTGACGAACGATGGAAATGTAACATTAACCAATGTGATAATTACAGATGCAAATGCAGATACTATAACACCTGCCACTATTCCATCAATACTTCCAAGTGAAACAGTTACAGTTACCGCAACACATGTGTTAACACAAGCAGATATAGATGCAGGTAGTGTGACCAATGTAGCAATGGTAACATCAGAAGATCCTGTTGGTAATACCGTAGAAGATACGGCATCAGATGATCCTAATACACCAACACCAGATGACCCTACTGTGACAATTATAGATCAAACACCAGAATTAGAGTTGACCAAGGTTCATGATCCTCCAGCTGATGGGGCATACGACACCGTAGGAGAATTAATTACTTATGTTTTGGTTGTAACTAATACAGGTAATACTACATTAACAAATGTAATAGTAAATGATGCTAATGCAGATGCAGGAAGTATTACTCCAGCCGTGATACCTACTCTTGCTGTAGGTGATAGTGCAACATTAACAGCAGCTCATACGATTACTCAAGCAGATTTAGACGCAGGTATTGTAATTAATCAAGCAGATGTAATAGGAGATGCTCCAGATGGTAGTCAAGTCACAGATATTTCAGATGACCCTACAACTCCGGATCCAGATGATGCAACTGTTACAGAAACTACATTAACACCTAGAGGAGATCTTGGTGTAACTAAAGTTGCTAGTCCTCTTGAGTTTACAGCTGTTGGTGATGTGATTACATATACTATTGAAGTAACCAATACAGGAAATGTAACAATGAACAATGTAATAGTAAGCGATGCTAATGCCACTATTATTTCTGGCTCACCGATTACTTCATTAATTCCTGGTGATACAGCAATAGTGATAGCAGAACATGTAGTAACCCAAGCGGATATGGTATCCGGACAAGTAATAAATACAGCTATAGCTTCGGGAACAACACCATTGGGAGAAAATATTTCTGAAACATCAGATGATCCTAATAATCCTACTGATATAGATCCTAATGGAGATGGAGATCCTGATGATCCAACAGTTAGCTTACTTGATACCGACGGAGATGGTATTCCTAATATTATTGATTTAGATGATGATAACGATGGAATTACTGATGTGGAAGAACAAAATGGAGATCCTAATCTAGATACTGATGGAGATGGTATTATTGATAGTCAGGATCTGGATTCTGATGGGGATGGAGTAAATGATGTGGCTGAAGCTGGTCACGGTCAATTAGATTTAGATAACGACGGTACTTTGGATGGACCTTATGGAACCGATGGTATTCCTGATGAAGTACAAGATGATCCTGATGGAGGAACAGTAAATTATAGTCCTCAAGATACTGATGGTGATGGTGTAGATGATTTCCAGGATATAGATGATGATGGAGACAATGTCTTAACCGTGGATGAAAATCCAAACCCAGATGGAGATGGTAATCCTGATACAGGAGATACACAGGATAGCGACGGAGATGGTATTCCAGATTATCTGGATATGGATGATGACGGCGATGGAGTAAATACTGTTTATGAAGATTATGATGGAGATGACGATCCTACAGATCAAGATAGTGATGGAGATGGTATCCCAGATTATTTAGATGTAGATGATGACGGTGATGGAGTTGATACAATAAATGAAGGACCAAACCCAGATGGTGACGGTAATCCAAATACTGGAGATACGCAAAACACGGATTGTGAGATTGATAATAATTGTGATACTATACCGGATTATCTAGATATAGATGATGATGGGGATGGTATTCTAACCGAAGATGAGAATCCAGATCCAAACGGAGATGGTGATCCAGATGATGCTATAGATACAGATGATAACGGAACCCCGGATTATCTGGAACCAAATGATATCGACCCTGATGCCGAGGATGGTGTAGAAATATATACAGGTATTTCGCCTAACGGAGATGGTGATAATGATGTATTTGTAATTCGCGGAATTGAAAATTTTGAAAATACAGTAGAGATCTATAACCGTTGGGGAGTAAAAGTATATAGTACTACCAATTATGGAAGAAACGATAATTTCTTTAGAGGAATATCTACAGGAAGAACAACTATTGAGGAAAAAGATAGACTGCCTGTCGGAACTTACTACTATATCCTTGAATATATTTTAGATTCAGGAGAACGTAAGAGTAGAGCAGGATACCTATATATTAATAGATAATCAACCAAAGCTAAAATCCCGTGAGTGCTAAACTCACGGGGTTGATTAAAAAAATTAAACAATATCGGATGAGAAAAGCATACATACTAATAGCTACGATACTTTTGAGCTTTGTGTTACATAATAGTTATGCACAGCAAGATGCTCAATATACCCAATATATGTTCAATACAATTAGCGTCAATCCGGCATATGCTGGTAGCAGAGGAGTAATGAGTATTATGGGATTGCACAGAAGCCAGTGGGTAGGACTTGATGGAGCTCCACGTACACAAACTCTTACAATAAATACACCTCTAGGGGATAATAATCGTGTGGGATTGGGATTATCTGTGGTTAATGATGAAATTGGTCCAACTGATGAAACTTATATCGGTATTGATTTTTCATATACAATACCAGTATCAGATGAAGGACGTTTAAGTTTTGGAATTAAAGGAGGAGGACATTTACTCAATGTAGATCTTCAGCGATTAAGTAGATTTAATCAAAATGATGCTCTTTTTGCCAGCAACATAGATAATAAATTTAGCCCTCAGGTAGGAATAGGCGTGTATTACCATTCAAAAAAATTCTATTTAGGATTAAGCGCTCCCAATCTTTTAGAAACAGATCATTTTGATGATAGTGCTATAAGCAGTAGCAGTCAAGCTATTAGTTTCTTAGCAGAAGAGCGAATTAATTATTATGGGATAGCTGGATATGTATTTGATATTAATGATGATCTAAAATTTAAACCAGCAGTACTAAGCAAATTAGTATTTGGAGCGCCACTTCAGGTAGATATATCTGCAAACTTCTTAGCCTATGACCGATTGACTTTGGGAGTAGCTTATCGATGGAGCGCAGCGGTAAGTGCCATGGCAGGTTTTCAAATATCGGATTCTATGATGATAGGTTTTGCCTATGATAGAGAAACAACAGAGTTAGGAAATACTTTATTCAATGATGGTAGTTATGAAGTAATGCTTCGTTTTGAATTGTTTAGAAAATATAATAGACTATTAACACCTCGTTTCTTCTAATTAATTAGATAAGTATCGCACTTAATAGTCTTTAAAAAGATAAAAATGATCATTCCTGTAAAACTGTTTAATGAAAAAAAGCAGATAATAGGGTTAATAAAACAAGAAGAATTATGTTAAACAAATACGTTATATCGATAATAGTAATAAATATACTGTTATTGTTTCCGACACTTGCTCAGGAGAAACGTTTGGCCCAGGCAGATGAGGATTTTAGTCGCTTTGCCTTTGTAGATGCCAGAAAAATTTATCTTCAAGTAGCTGAGAGTGGTTATTTTTCTTCAGATTTATATAAGAAATTGGCAGATTCATATTATTTTAATGCAGAACTGGAAGATGCTGCAACCTGGTATGAAAAGTTAAATGATACCTATGCAGATGAGATAGAACCAGAGTATTTATTTCGATATTCTCAGAGTTTAAAAAGTGTAGAGCGTTATAATGAAGCCGATAAGATTATGGAAAGGTTCAACGAGCTTACCGGTAATGACCAACGAGCAGAATATTTTATGAATACTCGTGATTATTTACATTTTATCGAGATGCAATCTGGAAAATTTAGATTATTAAAACTAAATGTTAATTCAAAATTCTCTGATTATGCGCCAAGTTTTAATAACCAGGGACAATTGATTTTTGCATCGTCTAGAGGAGGAAGCGGGATAACTAAAACAGTACATGAATGGAATGAAATGCCATTTTTAGATCTATATACTTCTAATATTATAGAAAAAAATGGAATTCTTCAAAGTCCCAAAAAAATAAAAGGAAAGATCAACACTCGTTTCCATGAGTCTTCTACATCTTTCAGTAGTGATGGAACTACGGTATATTTTACAAGAAACAATTACACAAAAAAGAAACTGGGATCTAATGAGGTAGGAACAGTTTTATTAAAGTTATATAGAGCGACTCTTGAAGGAGAAAAATGGACTAATATAGAAGAATTACCCTTTAATAGTAGTGAATATTCTGTAGCTCACCCAGCTTTAAGTAAGGATGGTAAAAAATTATATTTTGCTAGCGATATGCCTGGGACTAGAGGGCTCTCTGATCTGTATGTAGTTGACATATATGATGATGGTTCTTATGGACAACCTCTCAATTTAGGAGATAAAATTAATACAGAAGGTAGAGAAACCTTTCCATATATAAGTGACTCTGGAAGATTATATTTTTCTAGTGATGGACATGTAGGATTGGGAGGCCTTGATATTTTTGTGGCGGTTCCTGAAAATAGACTATTCTCCAGACCATATAATGTAGGTAAACCAGTAAATAGCTCTGAAGATGACTTTACTTTTGTTCTAAATGAAGATACCAAAATAGGTTATTTTGCAAGTAATAGAGCAGGAGGAAAAGGTAATGATGATATCTATAGTTTTAAACAAACAGAAGAATTAATTACAAACTGTAACCAGTACGTAACCGGAACAGTTACCGATGCGGTTACTAGAGAAGCATTGGCTAATGCAGAAGTTATATTACTTGATGATAATAATCAACAATTACAGAGTACCGTTACTGATGCCAAAGGAAACTACAAGTTTGATATTGAATGTGAAACTTCATATATCGTTAGAGGTTCAAAAAACGCATATAGCCCTACTGAAGCACCGTTAACAACAAGTGCAGTATTGGAATATAAATACCAGCTTCCGTTGCAATTAGGTCAGAATGCGTTGACAGGAAAAGTAGTACGTCCTGGAGATGACCTTTCTAGCATATTACAATTACAAATTATCTATTTTGATCTGGATAAATCTTTTATCAGATCAGATGCCGAAGTAGAATTGCAAAAGATTATAGCAGTGATGAAAGAATATCCAGAGCTTAAGATTGATGTACGTTCTCATACCGATAGTAGAGCAGAAGATAATTACAATATGTATTTGAGTGAACAACGCGCAAAAAGTACAATTAAATATATTATAGAAAAAGGAGGTATAGAAGCATCTAGAATAAGCGGCAGGGGATATGGAGAAAGCTTTCTTGTTAACAAATGTGCTAATGGAGTGAACTGTAGTGAAAAAGAACATCAGTTAAATAGAAGAAGTCAATTTATTGTATTGCAACAATGATTAAAACAATTTAAATTTTGAGAATAATATTACCATATGAAAAAGAAGAATAATGCTATGCTATGGAGTTTGAGGAGAAATTAAATTTTCTCTAAATGCGTTTTTTAAATAAAACCTCTTGCTAATGTATGAGGCAAGAGGTTTTTAATTAGGGTAATCATTAGTTGATAAAGCGAAAGTATCAAAAAAAATAGCAAGTGACGATTGCTTGTATAAATTTCGAGATGACTTTTTCAATGATGTGTTTACTTAAACCTCCTGAAGATTATGGGGTAGTCATCGGGAGGTTTTTATTTTTATTTTCTAAATCTATCTTATTCAAATCTACGAAAAACTTTAAAAAGAATGATTTTTAGCCTGAAATTGATCTTAAAAGTGAATAAAATGAAGCTATTTACAGTAAAACAATAACAATTTTGAGGTATTGAAATATACTAATTTGGGGAATTTGTACCTATCTTTATACTAACGATTTTGATATTTCAATAGTCAAGAAATAGTAAAAGTCAAAATTCTTACCCCACAAAAATAGATAAGTGTAATCATAATTATATAGAATTATGAAGCTTATAAAAGTGCAATTTGTTCTATAAATAAAAATGTAAAAACTAAAAGTTAGTTATGCTAATTAGCTGACCAGAGGTTAATAAATAACGTCCTGTAATTGTAAAACTTTGGCGAGCCAGCAATGTAAGGACTGAATAACGATAAATTATATATAATCATTATGAATAAAAATTACTTCAGTAGATATTATAATTTATTTTCATTAGATAATTTTTTTAAGAAGTATTGTACTTCAAGAATTCACGGTACGTCAATTTTAGAATTGTATGGATAAAAAGTGAATTAAGATTATCATTACAATCAGAAAATGTAACTAAAGATTATATTTTTCAATTCAATGATGTGTTTTTCAAACCTTCCGTTTTTAGGGGTAATTGCGGAAGGTTTTTTGTTGGTATAATGTATAGTATTCTATATTGACATAAGAGCAATAAATAATGATATAAGTATAAGCTGAATAAAAAAACAACCCTGCAATTGCGAAACTTTGGCGAGCCAACAAAAGCAGGGTTTGAATAACGATCAATTAACAAATCAATCATTATGAGAAAGTTATTGTAGATATATAATTCTCTGTAGGATTAAAAATATTGATTTAAAATAGTGAAATGATATAGTTTTTTTGACATATCCCTTAAACCGAAAATTAACAATTCTTTATCATTTATAAAGCATGTCTTTTAACTTTTAATACATTTTTAACAAGTATAAAAGCATATTTTTCAGTGATTATTGGATTATTTTGAGAATCTATTAATGATGTCACCAGAATCCGAAAGTGTAAAACGTGTATTAAAAACATTTTATTGTCCTTTAAGCAGACTTTCGGCAAATATATGATTTGATATTTTTTAGTTTTTCTTTTTAGTATATTTTCATATTGCGTTTTGGATTATTTTTTTTGAAGATTATAAAAAATGTTGATGATGTCTAAAAGCTTTGAGTATCTACTTTGGATATTTATTATTTTAGCAGCCTATGATAGATATACAATTATTAGAATATTTAGAATCATTTCTTACACCTAGACGTTTAGGGTTATATAAAAAGGTGCTAGAACAACGCACAGATTATTTTACGGTTGCTGTAGAAGATGTATATCAGTTACATAACACTAGTGCTGTGATACGTAGTTGTGATGTTTTTGGGGTACAAAATGTTCATGTGATCGAAGAGGTTAATAAAAAGCGTATTGATAGAGAAATTGCAATGGGTGCTCAAAAATGGGTAGATATTAATCGATATGATACGACAAAAAAATGTATTAACGAATTAAAAAATAAAGGATATCAGATTGTAGCTACAACACCTCATGATCAATCTGTTGAGTTAAAAGATTTTGATATAAGTAAGCCTTCTGCCTTTTTTTTCGGAAGAGAACAAGAAGGTTTAAGTGAAGAGGTATTAATGGCAGCAGATAGTATGTTGCATATACCTATGGTTGGCTTTACAGAAAGTTTAAATATTTCAGTCTCTGCAGCCATAATTTTACAACATGTAACTACGCTATTAAAAAACTCTGATATACCATGGCAATTATCCAAGAATGAAAAACTGGAAAAACGTATGGATTGGGCCAAAAAAGTTATTAAAAGCCACGAGCAGATTATAGAAAGATATAAAAAGGAAATTAAAAACTGATTAATAAAAAGATCTACACAGTTATCCTGTTTTTATAATTAAATAGTTGTTAAATCAAATAGATAAATCAATTTTTTTTACTTGGGTGAGCGCTTTAACTTGCTTGTGAACAATGGTTTACTGTCATTTGTTTGAAGGAGTTCACGTATAAGTCTTGGTATTTAATTTATTATATTTGATACATGCCTAACTAACGTATTGATACCCTAAAAAACACTTCTGTCATGGATAAAAATCAGTCAACAACCGATAAAATTTTGTTCCTTATTAAACGCGTGAAAAGTGGTTTTAAAACCAATAAACCTGAAATTAAATATCATAAAGAGGTACATGATATTTTTCAAAAAAGAACTACACACTAATTTAAAATTATAACAATATTTATTACTTAACTTTTTTCTGTACTTAAGATAAGAGGTGTATAATTACGAATTTTTGATTTGTAAACAAGATTGATTTTAAAAACAAATCGTAAATTAGAGTTCTAATTTTTACAAAAAAAATATGGTTGCTTGGTTCGAAATTCCGGTTATTGATATGAATAGAGCAAAGGCTTTTTATGAAAAAGTTTTTGATATAGAAATTAGTTTACACGAAATGGAAGGTCTTAAAATGGGATGGTTCCCTAATAAAAATGAAACAGGAATTGCTACCGGAAGTCTGATCAGTGCAGGAGAACACTATAAACCAAGTCAGGACGGAATATTAGTGTATTTTTCTTGTAATGACGTAGCTAATGAAATCGGTAGGGTAGCGACCGCTGGAGGAAAAGTAGTTTCAGATAAAACACAGATATCAGAAGAGCATGGTTACATGGCATATTTTATTGATTCTGAAGGGAATCGTATTGCCTTGCATTCTTCACAATAGAATGAATATTTCTTAAATTTTTAAAACCTTTACTAGTTTCTGTTAAGTGCTTTATATTCTTCATAACATTCACTAATCGCATCTAATATTTGAAGGTCATTTGCAAATTTTATAAAATCTGCAGAGTAGTTACAATTTCTTAGAATCTCATCAATATCAAGACGTTCTACCTGTAATAATGCCATAAGTGTAGCGCGATCAAACTTGGTCTCCAGAAGATTTCTTATTTCGTCATCCTTCTTCATTTTCCTGAGCTTCCTTAATTCTTTGGAACGTTTACTAAACATATTATAGAGAAAGTCGGCGGGATTAAAAATCGCGCCCAATACTTTGTTTACAGCTCCTGGTTGTCGATTTCCACCTTCATAACCAGAATTAAGTCCTGAAATACTATATCGATAATTGTTATACACAGGAATTCTTTTTGCATCTATTTCCAGATATCCTGTAAGCTGTACATCGGCTACTACGACCTCTTCGAGGGCAATACCAAGTTCGGTCATTTTTATTTTAACTTCACCAAACTTTGTCCAGTCATTAGTAACTCTAACTTTTAAAGGTTTATATCCAATATAAGTAAAATATAAGGTGTCATTAACTTTTGCCTGAATTGTAAAATTTCCTTCATCATTGGTAATGGTACCGATTACCTGACTTAAGTTTACGATGTGAACGCTTTCTAACTTTTGGTCATTGGCAGCGTTAAGTACTTTTCCAGAAATTTTACCCGTAGTAGTATCCTGCGCATAGGTAGTAATACCGGCAATAAGTAATATGTATAATAGTATTTTCCTCATATTGTATATGACCTTCAGTTTTTTAATTTAATGTAACATAAAAATCGCGCCAAAAATCATATTACTTTGTTAAATATTGATTATCTACGATCGCTACGTTTTCTTTTATCTCTTCGTCCGCCACCTTTTTTGTTTCCAAAATCATTGTCGTTACGTTTTTTTCCTTTAGGTTTAAATCCTTCGCTTCGGCGTTTTCCTTTGAAACCACCGCCATCTCTACCGCGTCTTCCTCCACCTCGTCTTCTTCCAGAATCTTTAGAGATTTCTACATTGACTTTTCTTCCTTCCATTTTGAAATCTTCAAAAACGGCAAGAACTTTTTCTTGATGCTCTGATCCTGTATTGAAGAAAGAAAAATTCTCTTTTACATCAACACGACTTAAAGAGTCTCTTCCTAATTCTAAAACGTCTTTTAGGAAATCTTTTAAAGTCATCCAGTCAAAACCGTCTTTCTCTCCTACATTAATAAAATAACGAGTACTTCCGTCACTTCCAGAATCACCACCACTTTCTCTTACAGCATTAAGATCTCTCGCGCTTTTATAATAATTATGAAAACGGGAAAACTCTACAGAGAAGAATTTTTTAATTAACTCTTCTTTTGAAAAATCTTCAAGTACTTCATGGATTGATGGTAAATAACTATCTATTTCATGATTGATCTCAGATTTGGCAATGTCACTAGCCAAATGAAATAATTGTACTTGACAAATCTCTTCACCACCAGGAATTTCTTTTTTCTCAAATGTCTTTTTGATAATTCGTTCTACAGCTTTGATCTTTCTGATCTCACTCTTAGAAACAATTACCATAGAAACTCCACTTTTACCAGCTCGACCTGTTCTACCACTTCTATGTGTGTAGGTTTCTATTTCATCTGGTAATTGATAGTTAATTACATGAGTAACATCGTCTACATCGATCCCTCTAGCTGCTACATCAGTTGCAACCAACATTTGTATCTGTCGGTTTCTAAAGCTTTTCATGACGAGATCTCGCTGATTTTGACTAAGATCTCCATGCAAAGCAGCAGCATTATACCCATCTTCGATAAGGTTTTCTGCTACTTTTTGTGTATCCCGCTTCGTACGACAAAATACTACAGAAAAGATATCAGGATTAGCATCTGCCAAACGCTTTAAAGCAGCATATCGATCTCGAGAATTTACCAGATAATATTCATGAGAGACATTCTTAGATCCCGTATTTTTATGTCCTACAGTGATTTCTACGGGACTTTGCATAAAACGTTTTGCAATAGTAGAAACCTCTTTAGGCATGGTTGCAGAGAACAACCAAGTATTTTTATCTTCTGGAGTATGCGACAAAATTGCATTTATGTCTTCATAAAACCCCATATTAAGCATCTCATCTGCTTCATCCAGTACGCAATAGCCAATATTAGATATATCTACCATTTTTCTATTGATCATATCCTGCATACGACCTGGAGTAGCTACAACTATTTGAGCTCCTCTTTTGATTTGCTTAGCTTGATCTGTAATACTAGCACCTCCGTAGATGGCTACCGTATTTAATCCTGGAATAAACTTAGAGTAGTTCTTAAGTTCGTTAGTGATTTGTAAACAAAGTTCACGCGTAGGCGATAGGATCAAACCTTGCGTAATTCTACTGTTACTATCTATTTTTTCGATTAACGGAAAACCAAAAGCAGCTGTTTTTCCTGTCCCGGTTTGCGCTAATGCAACAATATCTGTATCCTCTGTAAGCAAAATAGGAATAGCCTTTTCTTGTACCTCACTTGGGGTTTCAAAACCCATTTCATTCACCGCCTTTATGATGGCTTCACCTAGGCCTAACGCTTCAAATTTGTTCATATATTTTAAATAAGCCGCAAAGGTACGGTTTATTATCTGTCTATTACAATAACGTGGGATTAATTATAGTGTTGCAAATTAACTGATATCTTATAGTATATTGATTATTATAAAATAAGGAATAAGAAATATAAACATAAACAGATTCAGTAAGTTATGTTATCTGTTATGCAGAAAACAATCTTATATATAATATGGTCTATTCAATAACTTCTATTTCGAATATTTGATCCCAATATTTTCCTGTTACAAAAAGTTGTTTGGTATCAGCTTTATAAGCGATACCATTAAGTACATAATCAGAATCTTCTTCTTTACCAGTAGGAGTTGCTTTAGGGCGTAATCCTTTTAAATTAATTACACCTTCAATAGCACCATTGTTAGGGTTGATAATAGCAATACCATCTTTTTGATAAGTGTTGGCATAAATTTTTCCATCTACCCATTCCAACTCGTTAAACTTAGATTTTACACTTTTATTAGTAGTCACTTGTATGTAATCTTGTTCTGCTAATGTTTTTGAATCCAGGGTCCATATTTTTTCTGAACCATCACTTTTAAAGATTTTTGTACCATTATTACATAATCCCCATCCTTCTTTACTTTTATTATATGCAAAGCTTCCAGTCTTCTTCAAAGTTTTTAAATCATAAATAAACCCTGTTTTGGATTGCCAGGTGAGTTGATATATTTTATCATTAAGAATCGTAATTCCTTCGCCAAAATATGCTTGATCAAGATCTACTTGTTTAAGTACTTCACCTGTCTTATAATTTACTTTTCGCAAAGATGATTTTCCGTTTTTTCCAGTATTTTCATATAGTGTATCTCCAACAAACTCTAATCCTTGTGTATAGGCTTTATTATCGTGAGGATAAGAATTAATTATTTTGTAATTATAAATTTTAGGAGCTTTATCATTAAAAAAGGTTACTTTTTTAGAAGTTTCCTGTGAGGTATTATCATAATATACAATTGCTTTAATTTTATGATGACCTAGTTTTTCTGTATCTATTTTTTCTGTAAAGGGTTCGGTCGCCGATAAAGTTTTGAGTTTTACATTATCAATTGTGTATGCAATTGAATCAATAGTGATGTTTTTTTTGTTAATTATTGTTGCTTTTAAAGTCTCTCCCACATAACAAACCCCTTTTTTATTAGAAATAGAGAGCGAAAAGTTCTTAGTTTTTTTATCAGAATTGCTTCCACAACAAATTAAAGTAAAGCTTAATATTATGAAGGCGAATAGGTTACGCATAATCTTTATATTTGATAGATTTAAGAGCAAGATATTTATTTTAATTGGGTTTAAAAAATGATTGTTTTATTAACCAAAGATTGTATCTTTGCAGCGGCAAGTCCTACACAACCAGCTCCTGTTGAATCCTCCAGGGCGGGAACGCAGCAAAGGTATACGGTCGTAGCGGTGTGATGTAGGTAGCTTGCCTTTTTTTGTACCCGATATTTAACTTAAAATTTTCGTTGAATTTGTTGATTTTGACGTATAACTATATTAAAACGAAACAAATTATTAGATATTTGCACCTATGAGTAAAAACGAGGGTAAAAAAGTAGTTCTGATTACAGGAGGATCTTCAGGAATAGGAAAATCTATCGGAATCTACTTAACAGAAAAAGGATACATCGTTTATGGTACAAGTCGTAATCCATCAAAATTTACTGACTTTAAATCATTTAAACTTTTACCTCTCGATGTTGCTGATGTTGAAAGTATAAAATCTGCAGTAGGTGAGATCGAAAAAGAACAAGGTCGATTGGATATATTGATCAATAATGCGGGAGCTGGAATTACAGGACCTATCGAAGAAATTCCTGAAGAAGAAATTTTGCGAAATTTTACCACTAATTATTTTGGGCCAATTAATGTGACCAAAGCTGTTTTACCTTTAATGCGAAAACAAAATAGTGGTCAAATCATAAACATTACCTCTATAGCTGGGTATATGGGATTGCCTTATCGAGGGATTTATAGTGCTTCTAAAGCAGCATTAGAGATTACAACTGAGGCCTGGAGAATGGAGTTAAAGAGTTTTAATATAACTATGAGTAATGTGGCTCCAGGAGATTTTGCTACAAATATAGCCGCAGGACGATATCATGCTCCATTACTTGAAGACTCTCCTTATAAAAAGCAATACGGAGATACGTTAAAACTTATGGATACTCATGTAGATTCTGGCAGTGATCCTCAAGAAATGGCAAAAGCAGTTTTTAAGGTAATAAGCTCAGAAAACCCTAAAGTACATTATAAGGTAGGTGTATTTATGCAAAAATTTTCAATTGTACTTAAAAGAATTCTACCGGATAAAGTATATGAAAAGTTATTAATGAATCATTATAAATTATAATTTTCATTGTATAGGGTGATCGCGAGTATTTTTTATATTCGCAACGATATAGAATAGTAATAAATTTAAACACAACAATATGAAATTTTTTATTGATACCGCAAACCTCGATCAGATTAAAGAGGCTCAAGATCTGGGAGTTCTTGATGGTGTTACTACCAATCCGTCATTGATGGCTAAAGAAGGTATCACTGGTAAGGAAAACATAATAAATCACTACAAGAAAATATGTGATATTGTTACTGGAGATGTGAGTGCAGAAGTAATTTCTACAGATTTTGAAGGAATTATTAAAGAAGGAGAAGAGTTAGCAAAACTTCACGACCAAATCATTGTAAAAGTGCCAATGATAAAAGATGGAGTAAAAGCTATTAAGTATTTTAGCGATAAAGGAATTAAAACTAATTGTACACTAGTTTTTTCTGCCGGGCAGGCTTTATTAGCAGCAAAGGCAGGAGCAACTTATGTTTCTCCATTTATTGGTCGATTAGACGATATATCTACAGATGGTTTAAATCTAATTGCAGAAATCAGGTTGATCTATGATAACTACGGTTTTGAAACTCAGATTTTGGCAGCTTCTGTAAGACATACAATGCATGTTTTAGAATGTGCAAAAATCGGATCAGATGTAATGACCGGTCCTCTTTCTTCAATAGAAGGATTGTTAAAACACCCTTTAACAGATATAGGATTGGCTAAATTCTTAGCAGATTATAAGAAAGGAAATTAATTATTAAAGTATAATAAAATATACTTTAATGTATTGTACTGTATTATAAAGATAATTATAATATACGTAATGAATTAAAACCTATGTATTTCAATGCATAGGTTTTTTTAGTTCTGTATGCTTGCTAAACGTGTGTATTGGATAAGCTGCTTTTCAAAATAAGAAGAAAACAAATTAGCATTTGCATTAATGATTTTACCTTTATTATCTACCAGGATTACTTTATCTCTATAGTGTATAATAAGTTCTTCAGAAGAGCATTTAGGATATTTAAACTCATATTCTCGATTCAAATCAAACTGATTTCTTTTTATAGTATGTACCCAGTTTTTTGTTTGATCATCATCTGTATTGATTCCAATAAAATCAATTTCAGGATATAAAGCACTTAAGTAAGAAGCTTTTTTATGAGCTCTCATATAATGATCTTTGTTTTCTACAGACCAAAAATACATTGCTGTAATTGGTTTGTTAAAAAGAGAAGAAAGTTTAACCGTCTCTCCTGTAGCGGCAATCAAATCCTGATCAGGGATTGTATTATTAGGCTTTAATCTGGAGGTTGCTCTGGCAAGCCGTTTTAGTTCTTTTTGAAATTTTTTGTTAGTACTAACAGATAGATAATGTTTAAGAACTTTACGAGAAGCATAATCATCTTTACTTTCTAATAAAAACTTATATGTAACTCCTTTTAATAAATTATTCTTGATATAAGAGTGTTGAATCAAACTATCAATAAGATCTAATTCATATATGATATTACCAACCGGATCTTTTCTATAAGATTGACCTTTTGCATAGTGAGTATATGTAGAATTGGTGAAATAATGATTTAAAAACCTATTGTATGAGTATAATCTTTTTAATTCATTATCATTAAAATTAACAGCCTCTCTGTAAGTAAAAAAAGACTCTGGCATATCATTAATAGAGTCTAAATTGGTTATTCCATAATGTTTATAAAAATACATTTCATGTCTTGAATGAAAATCGTATTTAAAACTTGAGTTTACAATTTTTCTGGATAGATCACTAATATTATATTTATTAATGAGTCTATTATAAGCTTCAGATCTTAAACGTAACAATGAATCCTGTTTTTTCTTAAAATCAATAGGAGATAGCTTAAAATCATTTTTTCTTAATTGTTCTCTTTCAGTTTCATTTTGCAAAAACATGTCAATCATAAAATTGTTTTTTCTTGCTCCGTCACCAGTAAAAACTAATGACTCATCAAACTCCAGAGTATTTAATCTAATAAGTACACTATCACCTTTTTCAAGAATTACAATTTGATATTCAGGATTATGTCTGAAGGAGTATAACCCTTCTTTTAGATTGTCAATTCGATGTAAGAATCTATTGTTTTTATCCAGGTATATAGTATCCCAGGTATTATTTTCTTTCGAAAGAACAATGTAGTTGGTATTTGGGTTTACAATTTCGCCTCCAAAATAGGTGTATTGACGATTGTTTTCTTCAGAAGAATCGCAACTGCATAAACAACAAGCTAATACAGGAAATAAAAATAGGTGTCGTAATAACGAAAATTGCATTTTGGGAACTATTAAATACTAACTAAATCGCTCAAAAATAAAGGGAAACCCGGTTTAGGCTTGTTAATGATTCGTTAATTCTATAATAACGGCTATATTGTTTCAGGTTCTGAATCCATTTTTCTACTTTTGCGGCGAATTTAAATTATACAAATTTTATATCATGTTATCAGTTTCTAATCTTTCGGTTCAATTTGGTAAACGAGTACTTTTTGATGAAGTAAATACTGCCTTTACTCAGGGTAATTGCTATGGTATTATTGGGGCTAATGGTGCTGGAAAATCTACGTTTTTAAAAATTCTTTCTGGAACTCAGGAACCTACATCAGGACATGTACACCTGGAACCAGGTAAGCGTATGTCAGTTTTAGAACAAAACCATTATGCATATGATGAATATAATGTTTTGGAAACTGTGATAATGGGGAACAAGCCTTTATATAAAATCAAAACAGAAATTGATGCTTTATATGCTGATTATACTGATGAGAATGCAGAAAAAATAGGAGAGCTCCAAGTGCAGTTTGAGGAGATGAATGGTTGGAATGCGGATAGTGATGCTGCAACGATGTTATCCAATCTTGGGATTAAAGAAGATATTCATTATACAAAAATGGCTGATTTGGATACAAAACAACGTGTAAGGGTGTTGCTTGCCCAATGTTTGTTTGGTAATCCTGATGTGCTGATTATGGATGAGCCTACCAATGATCTTGATTATGAAACAATTTCTTGGTTAGAATCTTTTTTGGCCAATTATGATAATACGGTAATTGTAGTTTCTCACGACCGTCACTTTTTAGACTCTGTATGTACTCATATTTCTGATATCGATTTTAGTAAAATTAACCATTATAGTGGTAATTATACTTTCTGGTATGAATCTTCACAGTTGGCTGCCAGACAAAGAGCTCAGCAGAATAAGAAGGCCGAAGAAAAGAAAAAGGAGTTACAAGAGTTTATTGCACGATTTAGTGCCAATGTAGCAAAATCGAAGCAAGCTACCTCTCGTAAAAAGATGATAGAAAAACTTAATATCGAAGATATTAAACCTTCTAGTCGTCGTTATCCTGCTATTATTTTTGAAAGAGATAGAGAAGCTGGAGACCAAATTCTTAATGTAGATGGATTAGCATCAAGTTTAGAAGGGGAGGTTTTGTTTAAAAATATAGACATTAATTTAGCTAAAGGAGATAAAGTTGTCGTGTTTTCAAAGGATTCTAGAGCAACAACAGCATTTTATCAAATTCTCAATGAAAAACAAAAAGCAGATGCTGGTAAATTAGCTTGGGGAATTACAACTACTCAATCATATTTACCTGCAGATAATAGTGAATATTTCCAGAATGATCTTTCGTTAGTTGATTGGTTGCGTCAATGGGCAACAACCGAAGAAGAAAGAGAAGAGGTGCATCTTAGAGGGTTTTTAGGAAAAATGATTTTTAGTGGAGAAGAAGCTTTGAAAAAATCGAATGTACTATCAGGAGGAGAAAAAGTGCGATGTATGTTGTCAAAAATGATGATGACCAGAGCTAATGTTCTCATGCTAGATGAACCAACAAACCATTTGGACCTGGAATCAATTACCGCATTTAATAACTCCTTAAAAAACTTTAAAGGTACGATACTGTTTACAACTCATGATCATGAGTTTGCACAAACAGTAGGTAACCGTGTAATAGAATTAACGCCAAATGGAGTCATCGATAGATATGCTACATTTGATGAATATATGAATGATTCTAAAATTAAAGAGTTACGTGAGAAGATGTATGCAGTAAATGTATAACGATATTATAATAACAAGAAAAAAACCTGCAAAACTGCAGGTTTTTTTGTATTACTATTTTGTTAATCCTTCAAATTTTAAGGACATATAATCTTTTATAACGGATTCCATAGTCTCTTTGGTCTGGCTAAAGAATGAATGATCAGTGATTAACTGCATAATAAAATATTCATCTAATTTGGCCAAAAGATCTACAGAAACTGATTTGAATAAGCCATTTTTTATCCCAAAAACATAAAACTGTTTAAGATCTATTAATAACTCATTTAAGAAATCTTCAATGATCTTCCAGGCATCAGGATAGTGTTTTTGTAATTGTTTCAGATAAATAGGAGATATATCTTTGGCGCCTTCTGTTAAGATACTCGCTAATGCTTGATAATGATAATCTAATTGTAGGTTATCTCCCGAAATTTCATTTTTGTAGGTGTTTAACTGATCTACTCTAACCTGGGTAATGTATTCAAATATTTCTTCTTTGGTAGTAAAATATTGATAGATTGTAGACTTGCTCTTATTCATTAAAATAGCCAGATTATCCATAGTGAGGTTACCTAGATCAGCATTTTTTAATTTTGGAAGCAAAGCTTGTGTCCATTTTTCTACTTTTTTGTTTTTTTCCTTTCTGTCTTTCGCAATAGATTTTCTTCCCATAGATAATAAATCATAAAAGATTAAGCTATAATTATTTGTATAGCTTGATGTAAAAAAGTTAATACCATTTGTTGTTTGAGTTTACTGTAAAAGAAAATTAAGTTTTTTTACCTCAGAAAACAGAGATGAAAAAAGAGCATTTTATTACAATAAATTCAAAGGGTAAAAAGTATAAGTCCCCAAACATAACACTTAATTGGGTTTTTTACTAAACGAATAAACCAAAGATTATATTTCGCAATAAGAAATAAGGGGATAAAATACCTTACTATTTTATAGTATGTAAGAAGTAAAACCTCTTATGAAAAGGTTTAATTATTTGAGGAACTTTGAAAATGCCTATAAATAAGGAAAACTCCATATAGGATAAAAGAAACTGTTATTATCTTATTAATACCCCATCCGGTTTCTGTTTGTATTCTAGTGTAAAGACGTAAACTGCCAAATAAAACCAAAGCAATTCCGATCATTAAGTCCCAGGTCCTACGCGGATTTTTGTTTTCTTCTTCCTCTTCTTCTTTCATGTTTTTTATGAGATGCTTTTTTCTATGATAGGTATGGCTTCGTTTATATCAACCTTTTTTACAAAGAGTTGAATATGATCCGGGATACCACCGCCAAAACCGGCTAGCATGCCTGATTTCATATCATCTCGAGTTATAGAATTAATACCTTTGTCTTGAAGTAAAGTCTGTAAAAACTGTACATTAATTAAACTACCGGTATAGACACGTTCATATTCACTTTCAGGAAACATAAAGTTGTTTTAAGCATTAAAATATTTACTATTCCAGATTGCAGTATTAAAATTTTTACCCAAAGCAAAACCATAGAACAGTACTACTGCTGCTACCGATTTAAACATAAATAAAAATATCATTATAAATGTAGAGGTTGTATTCTCTTTTGTAAATAACCCATCCGGAACCATAAAAGTAATCAAAAGACTTATTAAAAAAGTCAATATTAACAGATTCTCAAAACTTTTAAAAAACCACATTATAGTTTTACGTAAGGGATGGAGATCATTACCCCATTTATGTATCAAATAAAAATAATCATTCCCCATAGGAAAAAATAATAAAGGATCATCAGCATTCTCTAGTTTGAATAATTTTGACGGAGCTATTATTTTAAAGCCTTGTAATTCGGTTTTATGCTTTTTTTCAAGTTCGTCAATTGCAGAAATTGCGGATTTAGGTAGTTTTCCTTTAAAATATTTTGAATCCAAAAATCGTAATCGATAATCTATACAGATCTTTTTGATATGATCTAGATGATAAATCTTATCGGTCTCCAAAAGGTCAAAGTTAAAAGAATTACTTGTTTTGTTATTGGAGGTATTTAAATTTTGAAGTATTCGTTTTTCGTGATTTATATCTTGTGAAAAAATGGTTTTAACCTGCTTTTTCCATGAAGATATGTCAAACTCCTTTTTTCTTTGATTAGTTAACTTATCTTGAATATTTGTCCTGGAGAATTTCATTTCCTTTTCTTTAGCTTCACTAAATTAAGGATTTAAGCTTAGGATTACAAAAAGAACTTGTTACAGTTGTTGGGGTGATTTATAATAAAAAAAAGGAGCTATCTAGATAGCTCCTTTTTGTCGATCTATATTTTTTTAAAACTTATGAGAAGATATTAGATGATTTTTCTCATTCACAAAAATCACACTATCGATTTCATCGATAAGATAATTAGGTGTTTTGTCTAATAATTCGATTTGCGTATCTATGGCACCTGATTTCTTGTTGATCATATATATGTAGTGCTTTGCGCCACTATCGTTTTTAATTTTAGCAACAATAAATTTATGAGTACGAATAGCTTTAGAATTAAAGAATCTTTTCTTTGTGATTTCAAAAACTGTAGCCATATTATTTTTATCTGGACCTACATACATACCAGCAATAAGGCTAGTCTCTGTAGTACCATCAGTTTGATCTTTTGATCTAACGTAGGCTCCATTAGATAAGGCTGTTAATGTATTTATGTTATCCAAAGATCCCTGGATGTCAAGATCTACACCTGCGATATCTAATCCTGTTTGGGCTAGTTTAAGAAATCCATCCACAGAACTTGGGGGATCGTAATATTTTGAATAACCTAAATCTCCTGAAGAAGATAAAAATGAAATATGCTGACTTGTGTTTAGTAAATATCCTGCACCACTAATATATTCTGCTACTAATGGAGTTTTTTTCTTTACATTTTCTAGTGCAACATCTTCAGCAAATAAATCAATGTTTCCAGTATTTAGATCGAATTTATATCCTTTTTTATTTTCGAATAAGATTACTTTATCTTCCTGCTCATCATAGGTTACTGCTGGGATAGATTTAAACTTCACATCTTTATCCCATACATCTTTCCCTTTTTCATAATCTAAGATATTAGATCTTTCTGTGGATACATATAAAATTCCTTTTTTAGTAGGGTTTACATAGTATGAATATCCTTTTACTTTACTTGTCCAGATTTTCTTACCATCATTATCAACTAAAGAAATTGTCCCATCTTTCTCGTCTTTACCAATTGCTACAAAACCTTTTTCATGAGGGATAACTTCATTAAGATGTTCAATTTTAAAACTTTTCTTCCACTTAAATTCATTGGTTTGTGGATCGATAATATTAAAACCTTCAGTCTCTACCAGTATAAGATTGTTACTGTCATCAGGTCTCACATCTATTAATGTACCTTTTAATTTTAATTTTCCTGGAGTGATATCTTCCCCTGTAGAAGGGTTAAGTACAGTTAATTTTTTGGATTTTTTGATACCTAGATATAAACTGTTGTTTACTTCAGAATATACAAGAGCTTTGATTTTTTTATCTGTTTCGTTTTGCCATATGACATCACCAGTTTTGATATCCAGAGCATATATTTTATCCTTTAATCCTAAAATAATATTATTTTCTTTATTAAAATGAGGACCGTGATTGATAAAAGAAGCTTTGGTTAGTTTTTGTAAAAGACCTTTGGATTCGCCTAAAGAAGTAGCCCAGTTCTTTTGCCAGGTTTTAAGACTAAAAGACATTAAATATTGTTCTTTGTCTTTTATTAGTTCAAAAAGAATTAATTCTTTATCAGCAAATAATGTGAAATTTCTGATTTTATACCCGTCATCTTTTGTGTCAAACACAACATTTCCATTACTGGAATTTATGATTAAACCACGAGTTTTTCCTGCTAAAGGAGTATATTCTACATAAAATAAAGGGAGTCCATCAATATTTAAGAAGGTATTCTTATCTATTGCTTTTAGTTCTTTATTGTGCCATTTAGTTTCTCCTGTGAGATTATTTAAACCAATAAGGCCTTTTGCTCCAGAAGCGATGATGGTACCATCATTAGATTGCTTGATCCAACCAACTTCATAAAGTGATTCCTTAAGATCAACTTGCCATAATTGATTTTGAGATAGTAATGAAGAAACTGAAATTAGCAGGAGTAGGGTAATTAGGTAATTTTTTTTCATGTTAAGTATAGTTTTATTATATAATGTCACAAAGAAGCAAAATGTTACCTCTTTACTAACATTTTTAAAAATTTAAAAGTATAAATTCTTTAGAAAACATTCCCTATCCGTTTCTGATAGTTTTTATGCAACTTTTTAGAAAAGAAATGACTAATGAATCAATAATTATAGTTTTAGGTATAATTATTAAATAGCACAACGCATATTTCTGACAGTTTTTAAAATGACAAAAAATGCGTTGTACTTTTAAGTTTATCGTAATTCAGCTCCTAATTTGTTTTCAAAATTGTTTTGAAGCTTATTCATAATTTTGTCGATTTGTTTATCGGTAAGTGTTTTGTTTTCATCCTGTAAAGTAAAACTCACTGCATAGGATTTTTTACCTTCAGGAAGATTCTTACCTTGATATACATCAAACAAATTAATATCTTTTAATAATTGTTTTTCGGTTTGTTTGGCAATAGTATGAATCTCTTCAAAAGATACAGAATGATCTAATAATAAAGCAAAGTCTCTTCGTACTTCAGGAAATTTAGGAATCCCTTTAAATTTTACTTTATTACGTTTTGCAAATTCTAAAATAGTATCCCAGTCAAAATCTGCATACAGTACTTCTTGCGAGATGGAGAAGTGTTTCAGAACTGATTTTTTAACAATACCAAATTCTACCAGTTTGGATTTTCCTAGGCTTAATGATACACCTTCTGCAAATACATCATTTTTTATAGGTGATGTTTTGGAAGTTTTTATACCTAAACGGTCTAATACTGCAGAAACGACACCTTTTAAATAAAAGAAATCACTTTTTTGCTGCTCAACTTTCCAGCTTTCTTTAGACTTATTTCCAGAGATTAAAATACTTAAATGTTTGTTTTCAATCCTGTTGTTTTCGTACTGGTGATACGTTTTTCCGAATTCAAATAACTTTAAGTCAGCTCTTTTCCTGTTTATATTATAGGATACTGCCTCTAAACCAGAAAATAACATGGATCGTCTCATTACTGCCAGATCATTACTTAACGGATTAAGCATTTCTACACTGTTTTCTGCATTTAATTGATCACTTAATTCTACATACTCAGGAGCGGTCAAAGAGTTGGCCATCATCTCATAAAAGCCCTGACTCACCAATTGATTCGCAATAGTATTTTGTACATTGTGATCAGAGAATTTATCAATGTTAGAGATGGATGCGTTTAGTTTCTGAGTGAAACCTATATTGTTGTAGCCATATACTCTTAAGATTTCTTCTATTACATCAGCTTCTCTTGTAACATCATTACGATATGCTGGTATGGTTAGTCCTATACCTAACTCAGTAACACTATTAATTTTTATTTCTAGTGACGTCAAGATACTCTTTATTGTCTCTGGCGGAATTTCTTCTCCGATAAGTTTTGTAGTATTCTCATATGATAAAAATACCTGAGCGTCTTCAATCTTTTTAGGGTAGATATCAGTGATTTCACTGCTGATATGTCCTCCAGCAAGTTCTTGAATCAAAAGAGCTGCTCTTTTTAAGGCATACTCAGTAGCATTAGGATCGATACCGCGCTCAAACCTAAAAGAGGCATCTGTATTAAGTCCATGTCTTTTTGCTGTTTTACGAACACTTACAGGGTTAAAATATGCACTTTCAAGAAATATTGAGGTTGTTTTTTCGGTAACTCCCGAGTTGATGCCACCAAAAACTCCTGCAATACATAGAGGTTTATTAGCATCACATATCATAAGATCTTCCTGATGTAATTCACGCTCTACTTCATCCAATGTGATAAATTTGGTACCAGCTTCCAGAGTTTTTACTTCGATCTTATTTCCTTCTATGTGTTGCGCATCAAAGGCATGTAATGGTTGCCCTAATTCATGTAAAACATAATTAGTAGCATCTACTACGTTATTTATAGGAGTAAGCCCAATAGCTTTAAGACGGTGTTGTAACCAGGCAGGAGATTCATCTACTTTGATTTCAGAAATGGTTACTCCGCAATATCTAGGCGCTAATTCTGAATTTTTAACCTCTACATCAATCTTATGAGCTCTGTTTTCTACATGAAAATTACTAACAGAAGGAGTTATAAGTTCTAGGTTAATATCTTTTTGTAATAATCCGGCTTTAAGGTCACGGGCAGTACCCCAATGTCCCATAGCATCTGCACGATTTGGAGTTAATCCAATTTCAAAAACAGAGTCATTCTCAATATCAAATACTTCTGAAGCCAAAGCTCCTACTGCTATATCGGCATCAAGGACCATAATACCATCGTGACCACTTCCTAATCCTAATTCATCTTCAGCACAGATCATACCGTGACTTTCTTCTCCTCTGATCTTCCCTTTTTTAATGACCCACTCTCTACCTTCAGCATCATATAATTTTGTGCCGATAGTTGCTACAGGAACTTTTTGTCCTGCCGCTACATTAGGAGCACCGCAAACAATCTGAACCGGTTCATCTTGCCCTAAATCAACTTTAGTAACCTTTAATTTATCAGCATTAGGGTGCTTTTCACAAGTTAAGACTTGTCCAATAACAACTCCTTCAAGTCCTCCTTTTACACTTTGGTAGGATTCAATTCCTTCTATTTCAAGCCCTAAGTCAGTAAGGAGTTCTCCTGTTTTTTCTGCCTCCCAATCAAGGTTAATAAATTGTTTTAACCAGTTATATGAAATTTTCATTTGTGATCTTTCTAAATTCAGGCGGTAAAGATAATATATTGGATAGAGGTTACAAATTGTATAGAAGCCTTATATGTAAAAAAATACAAGAACTTTATAGTTTCTGAAAAAACTATAGATAATCTTAAAAATTGTAAATAGAGGAATCATTGTAAAAGTTAATAATCGATAAATTAAATGGCATTATTAGTTTGTTCTGCTTGGTTTTTTTACTTTCACAACAAAATTTCACCTTCGTAAATACTTTAATAATGAAAAATATATTCCTTCTTTTTTTAACAGGGTTTCTATTATTTTCTTGTCAGGAAGAAAAAACTGATAAAAGCCTACATCTTAAAAGTGGTCCCTGGAGAGCGACTTTAGAAGTTCAGGATAATAAGGAACTTCCGTTTTTAATAGAAGTGATGGAGGATGAAACATTAAAAATTTTCAATGCAGAAGAAGTAATAAATATTGATGAAGTAGAAGTAAAAGGTGATTCTATTACTATAAAATTTCCGGTTTTTGAAGGTTATGTAGCTGGAAAATTTATAGATTCTACTACAATTTCGGGAAGCTTTATTAAAGAAAGCCTGGATAGAGTAGTACCTTTTAAAGCAGTGTATGGAGAACAAGATCGATTTGATATCACTTCGAAACCTTTATCTGATATTAATGGTAATTGGGAAACTGTCTTTAGCCCAAATTCTGAAGAAGATAAATATATAGCAAAAGGTATTTTTAAACAAAATGGTAATATTGTTACAGGAACGTTTAGAACAACAACAGGAGATTATAGGTTTTTGGAAGGCGTATTAAATAAAGATCAATTAGAACTATCTGCCTTTGATGGAGCCCATGCTTTTTTGTTTACAGCTCAGGTTACTGATAGTACTTTAAATGGAAATTTTTATTCAGGAAATCACTGGAAAGAACCATTTGTTGCAAAACGTAATGAGGAATATGAGTTGCCATCAGAAGATTCTTTAACCTTTATTAAAAAAGGATATGATCGATTTGATTTTAGTTTTCCTGATACAGATGGTAATGTGGTATCCCTAAGCGATGATAGGTTTAAAGATAAGGTAGTGTTAGTTCAGATTATGGGTACCTGGTGCCCAAATTGTATGGATGAAACTAAGTATTATGTTGATTTTTATAATAAAAATAAAAACAAAGATTTTGAAATCGTATCGCTAGCTTTTGAATATGCAAAAACAGAAGAAAGGGCTTATAAATCTATAAATAGGTTAAAAAGTAAACTCAAAGTAGAATACCCTGTTTTATTAGCTCAATACGGTACATCAGATAAACAAAAAGCGCAAGAAAAACTACCTATGCTTAATCATGTGCTTTCTTACCCTACTACTGTTTTTATTGATAAAAAAGGAGAAGTACGTAAAATTCATACAGGATTTAATGGTCCTGCAACTGGTCAGAAATATATAGATTTCAAGAAGGAATTTGAAGGGTTTGTTAATCAGTTGTTAAATGAATAACGCTGTTTAACAATCAATTATGACTTTCCATTTTAGTTTAACACTACCGTAACATCAGAATTGAGAATAACCTTTTAATATTGTTAGAAGCGTAATTCTTTTTTTACGTGGTCAGTTAAATAAATTATTCAAAAAGTTAATCACATGAAACATTTCAACCTTATTAAAACGTGCATTGCTAGTACAATGTTGCTGTTTACTATTAATTTAAGTGCACAGCTCAATACTCCCGAAGCAAGTCAGAGAGCCAAAGTTACACAACGAGTAGGTGTAACAGATATTACTATAGATTATGGAAGACCGAGTGTAAAAGAACGTGAAGTCTGGGGTAAACTAGTGCCTTATGGTTATAACAATCTGGGTTTTGGTACTTCGACAGCAGCGCCTTGGAGAGCTGGTGCTAATACAAATTCGACTATTGAGTTTACTCATGATGTAAAGATTGAAGGAAAAGATATCAAAGCTGGTAAATATGGGCTTCATATTGCAGTTAAAGAAGATGGGGGAGCTACTATTATACTCTCTAATAACTCTACTTCCTGGGGAAGCTATTTTTATGACGAGAAGGAAGATGCGCTTCGAGTAGATGTTCAAACCAAAGAAACAAATCATACAGAGACTTTAACATACGTATTCCCTTCATTTGAAGCAAACAGTACGGTAGCTGCATTACGATGGGAGAAAAAGGAAATTCCTTTTAAGATAGAAGTTAATGTAAAAGATATTGTAATGAAAGGGATCAAAGATGATCTACGTAGTTCTGCCGGATTTACTCAATCTAATTGGGATAATGCAGCAAATTATGCTTTTAACGCAGGAGATTTGGATCAGGCACTAGAATGGGTTGATGGTTCTATTAGTGGAAACTTTTTTAGTAAAGAAACTTTTGGTAATCTATCCTTAAAATCTCAGATTTTAGCAAAACAAGGAAAAGCGAATGAGGCGATGACATTTGTAGATAAAGCTGCTAAACTTGGAAATGCAACACAAGTGTTTCAATTAGGAAATGGTTTGATTGGTCAGGGCCAGAAAGATAAGGCATTAGAAGTGTTGAAAAACAATGTGAAAAATAATAAAGGGGCTTGGCCTTCAAATTATGGATTAGCAAGAGCATATTCTGCTAAAGGAGATTATAAAAATGCTATAAAGGCAATAAACACCTCCTTAGGTAATGCTCCTGATAGATTTAAAGGAAGACTTAACGGAGATCTTGAAAAGCTTAAAAAAGGAGAAGACATCAATTAGGTGTCAAAAATAAACCGAGTTATTAAAAGGTTCAGGAATTTTCTGAGCCTTTTTTTGTTGATTTGATTATAGAGGAGTTAAATTTTTTCTGACTTCGAATAAAGAACCTATATAACCTAATGATTATATGTTAATTTACGGGTATAACGTATCTTTGTAGTACCAAAATTTAATACATGAGTAAAGCAGTCTATGTAGCTACTATTGAACCTAATAGTGGTAAATCTATTGTAGTTTTAGGAATGATGAGAATGCTTCTTGGTAAGGTTGCCAAGGTGGGATACTTTAGACCTATCATTGATGATCCCGCAGAGGGAGAAGTAGATAACCATATCAATACCGTGATATCGCATTTTGAACTGGATATAAACTTTAAAAATGCCTATGCATTTACCAGAAGTGAAGTTCTTCAGAAATATAACCAGGGTAAGCCTAATGAGATTATTGATGTTATTATACAGAAATACAAAAACCTGGAAGAAAAGTTTGACTTTATATTGGTAGAAGGAACAGATTTTTCTGATGAAGGTAGTATTATAGAGTTTGATATCAATGTGGTTATAGCAAAGAACCTTGGGATTCCTGCAATTATCGTAGCTAGTGGTGCTGATAAGACTAATGATGAAATCGTGGGTAATATCAAGCTTGCTTGTGATACCTTTAGGAGTAAAGATGTTGATGTACTAGCTTTAGTAGGTAATAAAGTAGATCTAAGTAACGAAGAAGGGCTGAGATCTGAGCTTGCTAATAGTTTTGATAATGAGATAGAACAGATAGTTATACCAAAAATTAATTCTCTAAGTAACCCTTCAATAAAAGAGATTGTAAAAGAACTTGATGGTAAAGTCCTTTTTGGAAAAGAATATTTAAATAATCAAGCAGGTAGTTTTGGAGTAGGAGCAATGCAACTTCGTAATTATCTAACACATCTAAAAGAAAACAGTTTAGTGATCACACCCGGTGATCGTGCAGATATTATTTTAGGAGTATTACAAGCAAATATTTCGGATAATTACCCTAAAATTTCAGGAATTATCTTGACAGGAGGAATTATTCCCGAAGAACCTATTTTAAAACTTATTGAAGGAGTGTCTCTTTCTGCTCCAATTATTTCTGTGCCTTCAGGTACTTTTTCAATTACTAATAAGATTGGCGCTATAAAGCCTAAAATTCACGCTGATAATCCTCAAAAAATAATCACCTCCATTAGTACTTTTGAAAAGTATGTTAATGAAGATAGGTTGGCAGAAAAACTGGTGACATTTAAATCAGATGGTATTACACCAAGTATGTTTCAATATAAACTATTGAGGCGTGCACTTAAACATAAGAAACATATAGTATTACCTGAAGGTTCAGATGAAAGAATTTTAAGAGCTACTTCGAGATTACTGGCTTCTGATGTTGTAGATATCACTTTGATAGGAAACGAAAAAAAGATTAGGAGTAAAGCAACGAAGTTGGATATACCTATTGATTTTGATAAAGTGAGTATTATTTTCCCTACAGAATCGCCTTATTATGATGATTATGTGCAAACATTTTATGAATTAAGAAAGCATAAAAATGTGAATCTTGATATGGCAAAAGATATGATGGCAGATGTATCATATTTTGGGACTATGATGATTTATAAGGGGCACGCAGATGGTATGGTTTCAGGAGCTATTCATACAACTCAACACACGATCAGACCTGCACTGCAATTTATAAAAACTAAACAAGATGTTAAAGTGGTTTCATCGGTGTTCTTTATGTGTCTTGAGGATAGAGTATCTGTGTTTGGGGATTGTGCAATTAATCCTAACCCTAATGCAGAACAATTAGCAGAAATAGCTATTTCTTCCTCAGAATCTGCGGCAGCTTTTGGGATAGAACCTAAGGTAGCAATGTTATCATACTCTTCTGGATCTTCAGGAAAAGGAGCAGATGTAGAAATAGTAAGAGCAGCTACAGCGATCGTTAAAGAAAAACGCCCTGATCTTAAAATAGAAGGACCAATACAGTATGATGCTGCGGTAGATATGAGAGTAGGAAAAAGCAAGTTACCTGATTCTGAAGTGGCAGGACAAGCAAGTGTATTGATTTTTCCGGATCTGAATACCGGAAACAATACATACAAAGCAGTACAGAGAGAAACAGGAGCGCTGGCAATAGGACCTATGTTACAAGGGTTAAATAAACCTGTAAATGATCTTAGTAGAGGCTGTACCGTAGATGATGTTTATAATACAGTTATAATTACTGCAATTCAAGCGCAGGGCTTGTAAAAGTGTAGTTTAGATTTAAAAATAAAATAGTTTTTTATAATTTCTTAAGGATTTAATTTCAAAAAAAATATGCAAATACTCGTATTAAACTCTGGAAGTTCATCAATAAAATTTCAATTATTTAAAATGCCAGAGGCAAAAGTAATTTGCTCAGGATTGGTAGAGCGTATTGGCCTGGAGAATCCAAAAATTTCGTATAAAACAGAAGTTAACGAAATTGAAAAGACCGAAATTATTCCTGACCACAAAAAAGGACTCGAGCTTATTGCAATGTATCTTATGGATGATGAGATTGGAGTGCTGCAATCTTCTTCACAGATTCAAGCAGTTGGTCATAGAGTAGTGCACGGAGGAAGCACATTTACAAAAACTGTAGAAATTACTCTTGAAGTAAAACAAAAAATAGAGAAACTTTCAGCGTTAGCTCCGCTACATAATCCTGCAAATCTTGAAGGTATTCAAGTAGCCGAAACTATTTTTCCAGAAGCTCATCAAATAGCGGTTTTTGATACGGCTTTTCATCAAACTATTCCTGTAGAAGCTTATAAATACGCTATTCCAAACAAGTTTTTAGATGAGAATAATATACGCTTATACGGTTTTCATGGAACCAGTCATAAATATGTATCTGAAAAGGCAATAGAATATATCAAAGACAAACAGTCCAAAATAATTACAATTCACTTAGGAAATGGTTGTAGTATGACAGCTGTTAAAGATGGAAAAAGTATTGATCATACTTTGGGGTTTGCTCCAATGAATGGATTAATAATGGGTACAAGAAGTGGTGATATTGACCCTGCAGTAATTTTTTATATGGTTAATTCTTTAGGATATTCTTTGGATGAGGTAAATGCACTTTTGCAGAAAAACAGTGGAATGTTAGGGTTAACAGGTTATAGTGACCTTAGAGATATTGAAGCCCAAGCACAGAAAGGAAATAAGGATTGTAAGTTAGCGTTACAGATGAATGCATATAGAATAAAGAAATTTATTGGTTCATATGCTACAATAATGAACGGACTTGACGCTATTGTTTTTACAGCAGGAATAGGCGAGAATTCTAGTACTATAAGAGAGTTGGTATGTACGGATTTAGAATTTTTAGGAATTCATCTAGATGTAGAACAAAATAATATACGTAATAAAGAAATAAGAGATGTTAGTAAAGAATCTTCAAAAGTTAAAATACTTGTTATTCCTACTAATGAAGAATTAGAAATAGCTAAACAATCATTTGATTTGTTATAAATAAAAAAAGGATGTAGAAACTACATCCTTTTATCTTAGATAGGTTTAGTGGATTATGCCCAAATGCAATTACCGTTTGGCATGCAATATCCATAATCACAGAACTCATTACCACCGTGGTTGATACAACATTGTCTCGGACCACCGCAATAAACTCTAGGTCGAGCAGCTCCAGTGATTTCTTTTTGTTGTTCTTTACTAAGTTTTTGAATACCTGATAAATTCAAGATTTTCTTCATTTGTAATTATATTTAAGTTAGTTCTTAAATGTAATCCAAAATTCTGTAAAGAAATCTTATCATTTTCATAAAAAAATAGCAAATTGAATAATCATTAGACTTTAAAGAAAAGCACAGCGCCCCCATCCATAGCAAATTCCTGGTTCACAATAACCAGCAATTAGACAACCTCTTCCGCTTGGGCAACAAATGCCTCTACTACCTGCTAATCCTTTAATTTCTTTTTGCTCTTCTCTGCTTAGTTTTTTAATACCGTTTAAATCTAAAATTTTCTTCATTTATAATTATATTTAAGTTAGTACTTAAATGTATGATAAAGTGTTTAAAATCAATCACATGAAAAACTTAAAAAAGATAATCGATTCTTATAGAATAAAATAAAAAACCAGGCTTATTTATAAGCCTGGTTTTAAATATTTGAATGACTTCAAAGAATTAGTATAGAATACATCCTCCCCAAGTTAGACAACGTCCAGGTTCGCAAAAACTTCCTCCTGGATAACTAATACGGCATTTGTTTCTACCGCAACAACTAATAGATGTTCCAGCTCCTGAGATGGACTTTTGCTCTTCTTTGCTTAATTTTTTGACGTTACTAAGATTTAAGATTTTTTTCATGATGTAAATATTTAAGTTAGTATTAAAATAATAAAGTAAAAAAGCAGTGTTTGTTTTTACTTTATACTGTTTAGAGTAGCTAAAAAAAAGGTAAACTTATTTTGAGTTTACCTTTTTTAGGCTTTAAGATTTGTGTCTTGTTAATATAGGATACAACGTCCAGGTCTGTATGGGTCACAATACCCTGGCTCACAAAAACTTCCTCCTGGAAAACTAATTTGACAACCTCTTCCGGTTGGGCAACAAGAAATCCAGGCACGTGAACCTTTTATTTGACTTTGTTCTTCTCGGCTTAATTTTTCAACCCCTGTTAGGTTTAAGATTTTCTTCATTTTTACGTAATATATTTAAGTTGGTATTTTGAGATAAATAACATTAAAAAAGCAAACCTTTTAAGCTTGCTTTTTATTTTTAATTAGGTGTATTTTAAAAAAAGATACATCTTCCCCAACGGTCACAGAATCCCGGTTCACAGAAACTTTGTCCGCCAAAACTAATCAGGCAACCTCTACCACTAGGGCAGCAAGTAGCGCGAAAAGCAGCACCTTTGATTTGTTGTTGTTCGTCTTTGGATAATTTTTGAACCCCTGTTAAATTTAAGATCTTCTTCATTTTGTGTAATGTATTTAAGTTAGTCTTTAAATGTAAATCAAAATATTGTAAATCATTTACACAAAAAGCTCAAAAAAAGTAAGTTTTAATTGTAATCATGAATGGTATTTGTTTAAAAATTACATGGTTTATTAACTATTTAGGTATTAGAAGGTAGTTTGATATAACTGCGATAGAAAATGTAAGAAATAACTTATTAACATTATTTTAAGATATTATTTTATTGATTATCAATTGGTTAAATTGTATTTTGAAGCTAATTTTCAGGTTGTCAACAATCTACATAATGATTTAGTAACATGGAGTATTGGCTGGTTTTATGAAATAATTTTAGCTTCGAATCCGAATAAACAAACTAAAACTCAACATAATGAAACAAATAGTAATAAGGATAATAGCTTTGATTTCGCTATATGGTTATAGCCAAATCCCAGGGTATTATACCGATGTTAATCTTACTTTATCGGGACAAGCATTGCAAAATGAATTAGCAACAAAAGTCACTAATACTCATACCACATTTTTATCATATACACCTGGAGTATGGGATGCTTTAAAACAAACCGATTTAGATCCTACAAATTCATCAAAGGTAGTTTTGGTGTATGGGTATAATGATACCGATGGAAATTTGAATACAGATAGAACCAGAGGAGTTAATAATAATGGAGGAGGATCTTCTGATTGGAATAGAGAACATGTCTATCCTAAATCTTTAGGAAACCCTAATTTAGGTACTTCAGGACCAGGTGCTGATGCACATCACCTTAGGCCAGCTGATGTAAGTAGAAATTCCTCAAGAGGTAATAGAAAATTTGCTGATGGTTCAGGAAATTCAAATACTACATCACAAGGACATTGGTATCCAGGAGATGAATTTAAAGGAGATGTAGCGCGGATGATGATGTATATGTATATAAGATATGGTAATCGTTGTTTACCTACTAATGTTGGAGTTGGTACAGTAGCTTCAAGCGATAATAATATGCTTCAATTGTTTTTAGAATGGAACGCTGAGGATCCGGTATCTACATTAGAATTACAACGTAATCCTATTTTAGAAAATATTCAAGGTAATAGAAACCCATTTATTGATAATCCTGCATTTGCTACAAAGATTTGGGGAGGTCCTCAAGCAGAAGATAGATTTGGTGATACTGGAGGAGGAGATGATATTACTGCACCAACTGTTCCAGGTAGTTTAATAGCTTCTGATACTACAGAAACTAGTACCGAATTATCATGGAGTGCATCTACCGATAATGTGGCCGTAACGGGGTATGATATTTATAGAAACGGATCGTTATTAACGACTATTACAACAACTAGTTATACAGTATCTGGTTTAACGTCAGATACAAGTTATTCGTTTTATGTACGTGCAAAAGATGCAGCAGGTAATGTGTCATCAAATAGTAATACGGTAAATATAACAACACAGAGTGGAGGAAATAACCTCTGTAATTCTACAGTGACAACTCTTCCTTATAAAGAAGATCTTGAAACCAATTTTGGTGCCTGGAGTCAGGCGAATTCCTCTGACGACTTTAACTGGGATCGACGTTCTGGAGGTACACCATCTAACAACACTGGTCCAAGTGCTGCTGCTTCAGGATCCTACTATATGTATATGGAATCTTCTAGTCCAAATTATTCGAATAAAAGAGCCATTTTATATTCTCCTTGTTTTGATTTAACAAGTGAAACGCAAGCGGTATTTTCATTCAAGTATCATTTATACGGTGCTTCAAATATGGGAAGTCTTGCCGTAGAAGCTAGTCTTAATGGAACAACCTGGTCATCAGTATGGAGTATATCTGGTAATCAAGGTAATTCTTGGAAAACAGCAAATATTAATTTGGTAGATTATATTGGTAAAAAAGTACAATTGCGATTTAATGGAGTAACAGGTGCTACTTGGCAGGGAGATATGGCTGTGGACGAAATAGATCTTTCTACTAATGGAGGTGGAGGAGGTTCTACAACTGATGAGGTTAATCTTCGTATTACCTTTGATAATTATCCAGAAGAAACAAGTTGGGAAATTAAAAATGCAAGTAATCAAATTGTGTATTCAGGAGGTGCTTATGGATCCCAAGCAGATGGTTCTACTATTAATATATCAAGAACTCTGGATGAAGGGTGTTATACATTAACGATAAAAGATGTATACGGAGATGGAATCTGTTGTAGTTATGGTAATGGTTCTTATGCTTTGACAAATGGATCGGGAACCACACTAGCCTCTGGAGCATCTTTTGGATCTCAAGAAGTAAAAAACTTCTGTGTAGGCGCTTCTTCAAAAAACTTTTTAAATAGCAATGAAGGATTAGGAGTCTTTGATTTTTATTTTTACCCAAACCCTGTTAAAAATAACATGTTTATCCAATCAACAGTACAACAAAACGTAGCATTTAAGATTGTTAATCATTTGGGACAAATTGTAAAAGAAGGTCATTTAAAAAATGAAAATTTACAATTAAATACATTAACATCTGGATTGTATTTTATTTCGTTATCAGATGAAAAACAAACCATTACAAAAAAGTTTACAAAGGAATAATTAAAATGTTAAGAATATTTTATAGAAGTTGCCTGAAATTTGAATTTCAGGCAATTTTTATAATATGGATCATTATTAGAAACAAAGAAAAAAAAGAGTTATTTTTAAAATAAGTTTTGTGAATGTAATTTATCATAAATTGCGTTTTTTAACTTATTATTTTGTATTTAATCGTTTATTTTATTTGTTTTTACTAGTTTAACTTCACTAAATATTGAATTTTAACATTATTGTTTGTTTTTATGAAAAACCAAGTAAAACACTTGTTTTTAGATTGTTATAAAGTATAATTGGGGGATGTTTCCCCTAATTTATTACGGGTTTACCGTATACAACTTTGTGACTTAATTCGTACATTCGTAGAAGTGAATAGGATATGTCACTTTTATTATAAACAATTTAATGATTAAAATAATAAAAATGGAATAAAACTACATCTGCGTTTTTACTTAAAATGATACATCAAGCTAGGTAAGATTTAAATGTAAATGAGTGAATATTTATTGTAATTGGTATACAAAGCACTTAATAATCTTTTTCTTACACATGTTTATAACCCCTAATAGGGTTTGAAAGACAGAAAAAAGTAACAAATTTCCATATATCCTCTGAAGCAATACATCTGTTGTATAATATATTTTATGAATATAGATTGACAGATGTGTGACCGATTATAAAAATTGCTATGAAAAAGAAATTATAGAATTATGAGTGTTTCAGCTAACTTTAATACGTTTTGTTATAACCTGAGAATACCTGACGAGAAAAATGCTATCATATCTCTTAGGTTTAACTCTATTTGCGAAAAGTTAAATAAGGATTATTGGAATTTAAATTCAACATATGGGGGAATCTATGTTGGTAATTTTGGAAGGCAGACAGCAAATGTTTGGGCAAATGACATTGAGATGATTTTTGAAATGCCCAGTGCGGTCAGAGATAAGTATGATAACTATGGCAAAAAGGGCCAGTCTGCCTTCCTTAATAATATAAAAAGATCTATCGCAGAGATTTACCCTAATGCAAAGATAGACGCAACTGGTAGGAGTATTGAGATAAACTTTTCTGATAAATTGTGCTTTTATATCCAACCAGTATTTAGAAATAAAGACGAAAGCTATACATATGCTAATACGATCAACAGAAAATGGGAGATAATCGATCCAATAGCACAAATCAAAACCATGAATTTTGGTAACGCTATAACTAATAACAATCTCGCGCGATTATGTACAATGGTACATGCCTGGAAAAGACATTGTAAAGTATCTATTAAAGATATTCTTCTCGATACTTTTGTGTATAATTTTTTGATTCAGTGGGATCGCAAAGATGAATCGTATTCCTGTTATGATATTATGTGTCGAGATTTTTTTAAATACCTAAAAGATTTAGACGCATCTCAAACTGTTTGGAGTGTGATAGCGAGTAATCAAAAAATATCGAATCCTGATAATTTTAGATACAAAGCTATTATCGCTTATCATAAAGCAGAGAGCGCCATAAATTTAGAACAAAACAATAAGTGTTGGTTAGCAAGACAAAAATGGAGAGAGGTATTTGGAAGTAAATTTCCAGAATCTATAGCATTGGATTCGCAACTTAGAAAACAATTAGATAAGATAATTTTGATGCGTAAAACTCAGATTAGATGTGCTAATATTCTTATCAAAAAAAGCTATGTAGCAAAAGCATTTCAGATCTGTTTGGGATTAATTATGGTGATGGGTGTTATGACTATAGGGTATACCAATGAACTTAATACAGGACTTATTGTATTCGGGATATCATCAATGTTATTTTTAGTTAATCTGTATATTCAGAAATCTAATTTGGGATCTGTTATAAGAAAACATAAACAATCTGCTTTACAATTATCTGATATAAGAGAACAATACGATGAATTATTGGATGACCTTAATAACAGCAATGTCGATATTTCTGTACTTCAAACAAGAAAAGATAAATTACAAAATAGCTTATTTAATCTCTATAAAGGTACATCTCTGTTTATTAGTAAAGGATACCTTGAAGCAGTAAAAGCACTTAATAAATCAATTGAGATAAAAGAAAAAGTATCAGGTTCTGCAGCTTCAAAATTAAATCTTCCGGTGTGGCAAGGAAATAAATTTTATATGGAAAAAGATGTTCCTAATCTGATGAATTTTAAAAACTAAATAACTAAATACAAACTTTAACTTATTGTGTAATGCCCGGCCTTATAAATGCTTTGTCGTTTGTGAGGCTTTTTGTTGTTGTATTGGTTAATGTAATTAGGATTTTATAAAATCTTCTTCATCATATCTTAGATTTACAATTTGTTTGTAGATTAGAGGAAGAATAATATAACTGAATTATTACGGTTACAACTGAATGATTGATTAACCAAATTATAGTATAAAATGGAAAACATTAGAGATTATTTGTCCAAAAAAAATACGCAAACTACAAATGCTATCGCTTATATAGTGTTAATTGTATTTAGTGCTTTTTTGGCATTTGTACTTTACAAGGCAGCCAGTCTGTTTTCTGGTACTCCTGGTGATAAATCTTCTGAGCAAGGTCAGATATGGTTAGACATTTTTAATACTGGATTTTTGTTGTTAGGTGGTGCATTAACTACATTAATTGGTTATTATTTTGGAAATAAAGGTAGTGAAGTAGCGCAATCAAATGCAGAACAATTATTAAAAGAAGCCGAAGAAAAATTAAAGTTGTTGGATAGCGAAGCCCCTACAACAGAAGAAGAAGATACAGATATAGAATCCTTTTAAGTAGAGATCATGGAACAGAAATATAACCTAATAGCCATTCTAAATACTAATTTCCAACCCGTTACTTTCAGGTTAAAAGGAAAAAAGCACTATCAAATTATATTACGTATAGAATCAAAAGAATTTGATGAAAAATTAGAAAAGGTTACCTATGTAGAATACGAACTACATAAGAGTTTTAAAAACAGAACTCGTATTGCTAAATCAAAGCATAATCAATTCGAAATAGATATTAAAGCCTGGGGAAGTTTTGTGGTACAATGTACAGTAGGACAAATTGATGGAGAACCTTATACATTTTCACAAAATATTAAAGATGTATTGCAAAGAAAGGCAATGTAAAAATGCAATGTTAATATCTGATCAATAAATAAAGAATTATGTAGAATTTATAACTAACGTTAATTAACTGTTTATCTTAAATAAGAAAGCAGAATCATAGATCTTAATCTTTAAACCATCTTAGCAATTATTTCTTTCATCATCTTAGCTGCTAAAAAAGCAGTCATATTTTGAAAGTCTCTGGTAGGGTTGTATTCTACAATATCAGCACCTATAACTTCTGTATTTATATTTTGTATCAGTTCTATAACCTGTCTTGAGGTAAGACCTCCAGGCTCGTGATGAGACACACCAGGAGCGTATGCAGGATCAAACCCATCCATATCTAAAGAGATATATAAAGGATTTTTGAACGTGCCTATATCAGATATATTCAAATCTTTCATTTGATGAATTTCTACATTAAACTTTTCTGCCTGTTCAGCTTGATGAGTATTTAAAGTCCTGATACCTACTTGTACCAATCTAGCTGCAAATCCATTTTCCATAATTCTGGCAAAAGGACAAGCGTGAGAATAAGGATCTCCTTCATAATTATCATACAAATCTGAATGTGCATCGATATGTAAAATATCTAATACTTTATATTTATTATGATGAGCTTTTATAATAGGAAAGGTAATAGAGTGATCTCCTCCAAGTGTCAAAATTTTACAATCTTGATCTAAGTGTCTTTGTGTTATTTTTTCAATCTCAAAATATTCAGAAATCTCAAAATCTCCTTTGTCTATTATTTCAGAGTTTTCAATAGTAGTTCCATTTTCGGCAAAAAGATTAAGAGAACCGCAATTAAGAATTTCTCTAATAAGAGGAGGAGCTAGTGCAGGTCCTTTTTGAAATGAAGACTTCTCGTCATACTGAATTCCTTGTATTAGTATTTTGGACATAGGTTTTAGTCTATTTGTGAAAAATTAATAAGTTTTTGAACACTATTATTAAGTTATTCTTCCATAAGAATATGATTTATATTTTCTATAATACTGGCTGAGCATTAAAATGTATCCTTAACAAATTTATTACGAAAAATGAGATTATCAAATCTCATTTTTAATACAAACTGCATGACTACTACCGCAAACAACGAATACCTTTTCACCTTGCGCTGTTAATTTTTTAATTGCGCAAAGTAAATATTGATTTCTAATTAAATTAGAAGTATCAGCTATTTCTGATAGATAGCCAGGAAGCCCCCATTGATCATCAGTATCTCTCCAATCTTTTTCATTAGGAAAATCCCTTTTCCAGATTCGATCTATATCATCTATGGATTTTATTTTATTTTGTACACCTAGCCATTGAGCTCTTTGTAAATATTGCTCAACAAATTTTTCGGGAGACTCTGGTTTTCCAAAACGCAGGTTGCCAAAATAAGGAGTGAGAATTTCTTTGATTGCTAATTGCTCTGGGTTAAATTCCTTTTTTAACTCATCCAGTTGTTTTCCTTTAGGAGGGTCCCAGGAATAAAGAAGGAGGCTGTGTTTTTTTGCTAATTCTGATGCTTTACCCATCTCCCCAAATTTTTTGACAGGATCCATAAAATAGGGTATAAGAAACCCTAAACGACCTTCAACAAGAACAACAGTTGGTTTAAACATATCAAAAGCTTCTTCGATAAATTTATTTTGCTGGTGCTCTGGAGTTTTTATGTGTTCAGATCCAAAAACTAGTACATCTTTGCGTTCTATTATATATGGTCTTTTATGGGTGTCAGCTAATTGACCATATTCTTGCATACTTAATATGTGATTAAATTTATTGCAATTGTTAACTTCAAGATAATGTTTAGGAGAGCGCCAGATATTAAAATATCCCCAAACAATCATTATAATAAGTACACCTATAATACTTAAGACGATTTTTTTTGCTTTAAACATAACTATGTTTTATGATGATGATTTGTTTAAGTAATATAATAAGATCTTATCACAATATTTTTTTTAATTATTTAGGTTCAAGAGTCATTACATAATCATAGCTTTCATCCAGATAATTTGCAAGAGCATCCAGATCTTCGAGCATCTTGTCTGGAATCAAAATATATCCTTTCATTGTTGCTCCGTATGATTTGTAATAAGTAGTATTAAGTTCTTTGATGTATTTTTCCTGTACTTCTTTAGAAAATCGTATACCTATTTCTCCGGCTTTATTAAATAAGGAAAACATATATCCGTTTGCAGAAGTATAAGGCATAGTCTTTCCTTTTCTTTTAAATCGTGAACATTTGGCAACTAATTCATCATAAGTTTTAAGCTTTTCTTCCCAATTCATTCTTTTAGTTTTATGTAATACGACAATCCTTGATTTGTATTTTACTTATTCTCAAGTAAGAATTAAATTTAAAGCTTTTTACTTACTTTAATAATATAATGATCTATAAAATATATATCCTCCAATTTACCTGAAGAGACTTATGATTTCTAATAATTTTTTTACAAGATTATTAGATGAAATTGTATGATCTATTATTTATAATGATAACCGTGTTTTGTTGATTTTAATTTATTAATTTTAAGAAGAGTATTTTATACAAGTTTTTTCTACGTTGAAAAGACATCTTTTATAGTAGCGATTACAGATACTTTATATTTAGTAACATAGCAAGTAAAAAGTCATTGATTATCCTTTTTTGATATAGATAACAGATCTTATCATCTCATTTACTAGCTTTTATCATTAGTGTTTATTGTATATGAAGTGTTTGATCAACTTTGGTAGTAATATTAAAGATTTTTAAGGTTTTCATTAAATAGATAATACCGTCGTAAATAAGTGATTTACGCGCTTTTAGAATAAGGCATAAGCTGATTTTATTTTAATATAGTATTTGTCTATTGAATATTTAAAAATAATAAGTAAATATTATTGTAAATTTAGATTGTAAAATAAACTTTAATCTAACAAGATGGAAAATAACACAAGTCAAAATGCATCGGTAGGTGCAAAGAGTCATCATGGAGCGGATGAGAGTCAATGCCCATTTTTAAATGGAACTCTTAAACAAGGTGCTGGAGGAGGTACCTCGAATCGCGAATGGTGGCCAAATCAATTAAAATTGAACATTCTTCGTCAAAACTCTGCTTTATCAAATCCTATGGAAGAAGAGTTTAATTATGCTGAGGAATTTAAAACTCTTGACCTGGTTGCATTGAAAAATGATCTTTTTGAACTTATGACTGATTCTCAAGATTGGTGGCCGGCAGATTATGGTCATTATGGTCCTTTGTTTGTTCGTATGGCTTGGCATAGTGCAGGAACCTATAGAATTGCAGATGGTCGTGGTGGAGCAGGATCAGGAACTCAGCGTTTTGCACCATTAAACAGTTGGCCAGATAATGCTAACTTAGATAAAGCTCGTTTATTATTGTGGCCAATCAAACAAAAATATGGTAAGAAGATTTCTTGGGCCGATTTACTGATATTAGCAGGTAATTGTGCTCTTGAATCTATGGGATTTGAAACCTTTGGATTTGCTGGAGGAAGAGAAGATGTATGGCAACCAGAAGAGGATATATATTGGGGATCTGAAACAGAGTGGTTAGGAGATAAACGTTACGAAGGGGATAGAGAACTTGAAAACCCATTAGGAGCAGTTCAGATGGGATTGATATATGTAAACCCTGAAGGACCAAACGGAAATCCTGATCCGGTCGCAGCGGCTAAAGATATTAGAGAAACTTTTGGTCGTATGGCGATGAATGATGAAGAAACTGTGGCACTTATTGCAGGAGGACATACCTTTGGTAAAACTCATGGAGCAGCTGACCCTGATAAATATGTAGAGAGAGAACCTGCAGCTGCAGGTATAGAAGAACAAAGTTTAGGTTGGAAAAATAATTTTGGAAACGGTAATGCTGGAGATACAATTACTAGTGGACTTGAAGGAGCGTGGACAACAACACCAACCAAATGGAGTAATAATTTCTTCGAAAACTTATTTGGTTACGAGTGGGAATTAACAAAAAGTCCAGCAGGAGCACACCAATGGCAACCAAAAAATGGAGCTGGAGCAGGTTTAGTGCCAGATGCTCATGATGCTTCAAAGAGTCATGCACCTTTTATGCTTACAACAGACCTTTCACTAATTATGGATCCTATCTATGAACCAATCTCCAGAAGGTTCTATGAGAATCCTGATGAGTTTGCAGATGCTTTTGCTCGTGCCTGGTACAAGTTGACACATCGTGATATGGGACCAATTGCCAGATATCTTGGATCAGAAGTACCTAGTGAAGAGTTGATTTGGCAAGATCCTATTCCTAAGGTATCGCATAAATTGATTGATGATAAGGATATAGTAGTTTTAAAAGATAAAATACTTTCTTCTGGACTATCGATTTCACAATTAGTATCAGTAGCTTGGGGATCAGCATCTACATTTCGTGGGTCTGATAAAAGAGGAGGCGCAAATGGTGGACGTATTCGTCTTACACCTCAAAAAAACTGGGAAGTTAATAACCCAACTCAACTAGGAGCGGTATTAAATATATTAGAAGGTATCCAAAAGGATTTTAATATCTCACAATCTGATGGTAAAGAGGTTTCACTCGCAGATTTAATTGTTCTTGGTGGATCGGCAGGAGTGGAGTTAGCTGCAAAAAATGCAGGTCACGAAACAACTGTTCCTTTTACTCCAGGAAGAGCTGATGCATCACAAGAACAAACCGATGTAGAGTCTTTTTCTATCTTAGAACCGGTGGGTGATGGTTTCCGTAATTATTTAAGAACAAAATTTACAGCATCTGCAGAAGAAATGCTAGTTGATAGAGCGCAATTATTGACTTTGACTGCACCAGAGATGACAGTTCTTGTAGGAGGTTTACGAGTTCTTGATGCAAATTTTGATGAATCTAAACATGGTGTCTTTACAGAACGTCCAGGAATATTAACGAATGATTTCTTTGTTAACTTATTGGATCTGGGAACTACCTGGAAAGCTACTTCTGACACTCAAGATGTATTTGAAGGACGCGACCGAAAAACCGGAGAACTTAAATGGACAGGTACACGGGTAGATCTAATATTTGGTTCTAACTCTGAGCTACGAGCTCTGGCAGAGGTATATGGATGTGAAGATTCTAAAAAACGATTTGTAAATGATTTTGTATCGGCCTGGTCAAAAGTTATGGATCTAGATCGTTTTGATGTAGCATAAATTAGATAATTTGTGATTGTTATATGATTTGATAATAAGGTGATCTTTTTTTAAGATCGCCTTATTATTTTTTATAGTGTAAGTTTTATTAAATACCTAGCCTAGGTAAATGTTTTACTTTATGATAAATTAAAGCAGCTTTTATACAATACTTTAATTCTTCAACAGGAATATTATCTTTTACTTGAAAAACAATGGCTCTTTTACCTTCAAAATCAAAAGTGTTTTTAAAAATTATTTTAAAAGTAGATATCAATCTACTAGTGCATTGAAAATACATAGCATACTGGTCGGGAGTTTTAGGTTTCCAATCTATTCTTAGAGTACTTCCAATTTTTGTTAAATAACTTGGTTCTCCCCATTTTAAAGTTTCTTCTAATTTTGTTATTTCTTCTATTTCTTTAGCAGTTTCGATAACTAATTCGCGAAGCTCTAACATTTTGTTTTTTACAGAATCAGGATAATTATTAAAGATTGATTGAACATCAGGATTGGTCGTTATCTTTAAATTTTTCATTGATTTTTAGTTTTCCTCTTTAGAGATAGTGATTAGGATTATTAAATGTTCTCTATATCGGTTTTTATTTCCTCTAATACAGATTCTCCTTTAGAAAAATCATCACAAGTCCATTGCCATTTCTCATGTAGTTGAATTTTTTCATTGATTATCTTGAGGATAGATTCACATTTACCAGTTTTAAAATCTCCTTGAAGATTTTGATGTTGATATGTAAAAATCAATTTACTTTCTTCTAAACGCCCCGATAATGTTCCGAATAAAATATTACCTCCTTCATACGTCGCCCAAATGACATTTTGATTTTGACGATAATGAAAAATAGTTTCACTATTTACTTCTCCATTAGTAGTACTTGATGCAGATCTGAATTTTTTACCGTTGAGGTTTAGAGGTTTTACATTAAGAGTCTCATTAATTCTATCACCTCTTGTAGAGGGGTGAGAAATCACTATAAATTCTAGATTAGATGTTTCGTTATTTCTAATTCTATGAACTGTTTGTGGAGGTATATGAATTCCTTCTCCTTTTTCAACTTCTACAATTTGATCTTTAATTTCAAAAGTGGCAGTTCCTTTTAAGATATGAAAATATTGCTCTGAGAAATTATGATAGTGTTTTTGTTCTAAAGCATTAGGAGGCATTAGCTCCTCTATTACGCTTAGGTTTTCAGATTTTACTAAATGCCAACCACTGCAATTATCTCCCCAATTATAATGTTTGCTGTTCTCTTTAAATAGTTTCATTTTTATATAGAAATGATAACTCTAAATATATGATATTAAAAATAGAGGACAAACTGTTGCTTTTGATTAAAAACGATTGTCTTGACATATCATATATTTAGAGTCTTTTCCTATACAGGATTTAATAAGTTAAAATGAAAAACATTATTTTATTAAAATATTTTCATCACTTAAAGTTTCATTTTTAAGAGAATCTCCTTTTACAAATGCCGAAGCTACCTTAGCAAAACTATTAGGTGCAAATAGGGCTATAAAATGTGGAGCGTGTTTAATACTTATAAATGTAACCTGATTGTTTTTTGATAGTACCTCATAATGGCGAACAGCACCGGAATAATGAGTTTTTGGATCTAAAGTACCTTGTATAATTAATGTTGGAGGTATTTTTTTGGGAGTCTTTCCAAAGTACCTGTCTTGTTTATACGTCGGCATTTTGTTTTCAGCAATCAAATTTGGTAGAGGACTTGTAAATAATAGATCTTTTGATTCTGATTTCACGTCACTCTTTTTTAAATCAGGCCTTAGGTTGTTTTCTGAAGAGGTAATTACTTGTGTTAAAGGAATTGAAATGGGAGCTGTTTCGTATTCACCTCCATAAGAATTGTAAAAATCTGTGATTTGTTTTATAGCATTGTTTAAGGGAGTAAAATTTTCTTTTGATAATGCTTTTATTATCTCGGGCATTTCTTTTCGCACTTCAGGGAGGTCTAACATCATCCCAAAAATTATAGACAAATCTTGTTTAGGTAAATTGTTTGCAAAGTTTTGATCATTGCGAGATCGTTTAATAATATTTTCTAGTTGAGTGATTAATGAAACGGTATTGCTGGGTTCTAATTTATCAAAACTCTCCAGAACAGAACGACCGACATCATTCATCACAAAAGATCGATGACTTAAATCATATTCATTATCATTTTGTAATGGAACCATAGAATCTAATAATACTCCATCAAAATTGGACGAATCAAGCTGTAGTAATCTTAAAACTAATTGTGTGCCATAAGAAACCCCATAGATATAACGTTTACCTTTACCACTTAAATCATTAATCAGTAAATGAAGATCTTTTGCAGCATTGGTTATTGAGAAAGCCTGTACATATTTTTGATTTCCATACATTTGACCAAAACAAGAACCCCATTCTTCATTGACCAAATTGATTCCACCAGGCGAACTTACTTTTTCTTCTTTGGGACATATTTTTCCAGATAATCCGGTGCCTCTATGATCTGGAATAAAAATATCCAAATGAGGGAATATTTTTGAGAATTGATTGATTAAAGGATATAAACTAGCTCCTGATTCTCCAGGACCTCCAGGAATTAACCAAATAGATCCCTGTCTGTCTTTTACTGCCGGGAATTTTCTAACAAATAACTCAATCGTTTCATTATTATCAGATTGGTGATATAGAGGAGCCTGATAAGTAATACATTTAGGTGATAGAGTTGTGTCAAATTTCTCTTGATCTGGACAAGATGCAAATTGAGCGATTATGACAATAGGAAAAAATAGTAATGAAATTAGACTGATGTTTTTTGACATTATAGAATTGATTGAATTAATTAGGGGTTACTTCGTGTTAAACCCTATTTACAAAGATGTAAAAGTTCTAAAAATAGTTGCCTGAAGGGTAATTAATTTAAGATTTTTTTTTGAGTTAAAATATTTTTGAAAATAATTATATCTGTAAATCAGTTAATTACGATTGATGATTTTTAATTCTGATAACACTTTTTTTACTTTGGCAGTTAAATTCATTTCACCATCTATTCTAATAACTGGATATTTAAGTAATTTAATCCAATCATTATGGACTTTTAGAGAACGTCCTAGAAAATTAGGATCATCATATTTTTTTGCCCATTCAATAAATTCTACAGAGCTTTCCTGTGTTTGTTTATCAGTTAAAAGCTTATCTCCGAGACGAATTTTTTCTCTCTCTTTTAAACGTTCAATTCTAATCTTTGGACGTAAATAAATAAATATTGCAAGATCAAATGCGCTTTTCCATTCTTCACCCCAGCTTACCATAGAACCAGAAATTATTACATTTTTATTCTTTTTAAAATCTTTAGTTAACGTTTTGTTTCGTTCTGATAATGATATCTTTTCCTGAAAAGGAGGCTGGGTAGCTTTCCAATAATAATCGTCTGCATCCAAATGAACAAAGTCAAATTTTAGTTCAAGTTCTTTTCCTAATGTTGTTGTTCCAGAACCCGATGCTCCAAAAATTAAAATTTTCATATTGTATAATTACTTCTAATATATTATAGAGAAACGTTTTTATAAATTATAGTATTAAAGTTTTTGTACTAAAGCTAAATCACTACTGAAGAATTGTAAAAGAGTTATAGATTCATTTTTTTATTTCGTACCATAATTCTACCATTCCATCTTTGTAGGTAGTTACGTCTTTAAGATGTAATTTTTGTTCCTGTTTGATATAGTCAAAAAACAAAATACCATCTCCTAATAGGATTGGCATTATTGATATAATTATATCATCGACTAATTTTAACCTAATGAAATCTTTGGTTGTTTTAGTTCCACCAACCATCCAAATATTTTTATAGCTGGGTCTTAATTGATCATGTATTAGTTTGGTTAAATCACCAGAATAAAACGTAACACTTTCTCGATTAGAACTTAAGTTTCTATTAGTGAGAACAATAACAGGTTTGTCGCCATATGGCCAGCCAAGTTCTAAGGCATGTTCATATGTTTTTGATCCCATAATATAACAATCAATAGCTTTAACAAATGCTGTTATATCTTCTTCGGTAAGAGTAATACCTTTCTCATAATTATCTGTAGATTGAAGCCAGGAAACATCTCCATTTTTTTTGGCTATAAAACCATCAAGACTGGAAACCATATGTAAAGTTACTTTGGACATATCTGTAACCATTTTAGTATTTATCAATACCTAAATGTATGCAAAGTATATAATTAAATTGATTGTTTTTTAATATAGATATTTTATAACAATAAATTTTAGACCATAGTTTTATTACAATAAGTCGCTTTTTCAAAATCTCTAATATTGATAGAAATGATAGGAATATTAGGAAACATCAATTTTAATTCAGATACGATTCTTTCAGAAAGATCTTTTTTCTGAGCTATTGTTCGCCCCTCCATAATATTTGCAAAAATATGAATAAAGTCATCTTTGGTATTTCCGATCGTATAATGTTTAAAGGGATTAATTCTTACTTTGATATCTCCTTTATCAAATAGACCTGTTGATTCTGCAGTATCATATACTTTTTGAATAACTTCTTCGGGAGATTTAATTTCTATGATATTTTCAGAACAATCAATTACAAAATGTGGCATAAATATATTTAAGAAGTTTAATATTTGAGATTAACGGATAGATAGTACAATAACGAAAATTGTACTTAATAGTAGATCTATTTTGTATAAATTTTGTGACTTTTTATACTTTAATTAATACGAATGGGAATTAGAGTATTATTTGGTTAATGCAGATGTCATTTCAACACAATTAAGCCAGGATTCATGACTTTGGATGATTACCCATTTTTCATTTCTCTTCTGTACAATTCCTGACCAAACGAGCTGTCCGTTATATTCTGGAATTCCTATGAGTTTTATTTTTAAATGAATTGGTAGTGTAAAAGCAACTGTATTCTCTGATAGGATTGTTGAGTTCCAGCTATCAATAGAATTTTCTAAAAGCTCTACTGATGAACCGATTTGATTATAAGATTCTTTTAATTCGCTTAAACTATGTATGGTGCCGTTACTTACATAAAAAGCATCCGCATCTGCAGAGTAATAATTTAAACCTTCTATAAACTTAAGATTGTTTGAAGAATCAAATACTTTTTGTACTGTAGTTTTTGCTGAATCTATGATAGATTTTTTTTCAGATTTTGTTAAATCACTTTTTTGATGTTGACAAGATTCAGTAAAAATGAGCAAGCCTAAAAGAAGCAGTAATATTGAAGTTCTAGTCATTATGTTTTTAATTATAGACACAAAGTTAAAAGATAATAACTGATACATCAAGATTAGGTGAAAAATATAGAGCTAGTATAATAAAGAATTTTGGGATTAGGTTTTGGCAGTAAATGTTTTTAATAGGGAAATGATCTAAAGCTTTATTTAGTTATTTGGGGTTTTTGTACCAGATATTTCCAAAACATAAACATGGCTACTACTAAATTTAACCCTAAAAAAAGTGATCCGAAAATTAACAAATTGATATAATTTTTATTCGACTCTGTAAACTCTGCTAATTCAGAGATTAAAGCAAGAACCAGGTATAAATTCAACAAAATAAATAGTGATGATATGATTAATCCGAGAGCTAATTTTTTAACAATAATCTGATACATTAAAATAGCTAGCAACGAGATAGCAATTGGATTGAATAAATTAGAAGTCAAAAACCAGTAGTATATAGTTGCACAAATTAAATATATCTCTGGACTCAAAAAAATAATCTTTCTTTTCATAAGATCTAATTTGTTTAAAAGGTAATCAGATGTTTAATGCATAAAACAAGATAGGAAGGTAATGAAATATTTGTTAAGAATTTATTTATGGTGTTCTAAGGCTTTATAGGTAGTTCCTTCTAAGTATTATTTAATATATTTTATATTTCTTTTTACGGTTGAAATCAGTTTTAAATTACTGTTCGGAATTAAATCTGGATGTATTAATCCTGATTTGATTGATTGAAATTCGATACTCAAATAATTAATTGTAGATATTGAATCTTTATAATAGGAAACCGGAACTATATGACTACCATTTTCTTTTATTTTTAAATGTAAGGTAGATTTATCATAACGCCCACCTTTAGTAGAATTTGTATTATTAAGATTATAGCTTTTCCAGATAATAAGGTTATTAAATTCTTTCATCTCTTTCCAGGTGATTTTTGTTTCCAAATCAAGAGGGATCTCTTCTTTAAATAAAATGTTGTCTTTTTGAATTGTCTGGATTGCTTTTGTATAACTCAAGGGAAAAATAGAACCATCAGGGAGTTTAATCTCAAAATCAAAGGAGTCAGTAACAGGAATATTACCCCCTTTATATCTAATTTTTTTTGTGTAATAAAGCTCTTCTTTAATATCAAGATCAAGTTCTTGTTTATTGACAAGAATTTTAATTTTATCATTACCAATTTGTTTTCCTTTATAGTCAAATAAAAGTACACTGATTTGATTTTTATTATGATCATAAGGATCCTGGTTGATTTCGATAGAAGAGCCTATTTCAGAGAGGTCAACAGTATTTTTTTTTGATAGAGAAGAAGTATTACAACTAATAACGAATAGTATTAATAAAGGCGAGAGTTTCCTTAAGAATTCTATCATAATGTTTTGTTTAATCTTAATGTTAGAGATAGGGTTATTGAAGATTGTTAAATTTATCTTTAGTTAACTCCCAGCGGTTTACTTCCTGTTCAAAATTAAGAGAACCAGGTGTTGTTTTATATTTTTTTATAAAATCAAATCCCACTTTTTTTAATGTATGATTGGGAGCGGGATTTAGAGCATAGGGTTCACAGATTAATTTTTCTATTTTTAAATTCATAAAATAAAAAGGAAGCGATTGTTTGACCAATTCAGTCCCCATACCTTTTTTTCTATTATTGATATTCCATAGGTGTAAATGCATAGTTGCCTTTTTACCATATTCAATCGCATTTACATTTGAATGCCCAATTTGTTTGCCTTCAAGTTCCCAAATCAAAGCGTACGATTTTTTCTCTGATAATGGCGCATTGATTTGTGCTGTTAACATTTTAGTTAATCCTTCTCTTGAAGGTAATTTTTTAAGATCAACTCCCAATGATATAAGAAAATCTGGTTCAGACGTAAGCCAGTAATCAGCAATTAAATCAATATCTCTTAATTCGATCTCTCTAACATTGATATCAAGTCCAGTATTCATATATTTTTATTTATTGACAGTGTTTATAATTAGTTAGTCAATTACCTGAATATAGGCAATCGCTTTTGTCGTACTTAAAAATAGGTATTGTATAGAAATATTAACAGAAAAACTAAATAATAAGTTAATCAGCACTTATATCAATCTCAATATTAGGGTTAATAGAAGTCAAATCTTTTACAAAAGTGATTTTGTTTCTGGGTGATATTATTATCTCATCGTATTTTCCATACTTAATTTCAATTCTATCAAAAGAAGGAGCAGGAGAAGACAATAAGCTAGTTGTTTTTTTAATTGTTTTAATCGTATTGATGTCAATATTCTTCTTGAATAAGAATCCGCATTTAATTATAAGTGTGTTGTTTTCTACCGAGTAATTAGTTTTAAAAAACAAAAATAAAATGAAAGAGTAGGATGGAACTAAAATCCCAGTTATGATATAAAATTCTTTATTAATACCATTACTAATTACTCCAAAAGTGACAGGAATAAAAAACAATAAAAATATTATAACAAGCATCCCATATGATACTTTGGCTTTGTATTTTTTTACCATAATTTCTTATTTGATTTAATAAATCAATTATAGAATTGTTTGAATAAGCTTCTTGCTTTTTATTTTATATGTATTATAGTTAGATAAAATGTTACTAAGGGTTTTAATAATTAAGTAAATATCCATGATCGCCTAACTTATGATGGAGGTATTAATTACTCCAGGGTCCATTTATAGTAATATGAGTAAAAGATTTTCCGTCATAACGATATAGTCCACCAAAACCACCAAACCAGAATTGTCCTTTGTTATCTTCAATCATTGAATGTACAGCACTCAATTGTAAACCTTCCTCTTTATAAAAATTATTAAAAGATGTTCCGTCATATTGATATATACCAGCGTGTTCTATAGGAAACCAAATGTTACCTGATTGATCTTCATATAAACTCCACGTTTCTGTTCCTATGACTCCCTGTTCTGTTCCAAAATGAGTAAAGGAGGTTCCATCCCAATAACAAACTCCATTATTATGAGTTGCAAACCATATATTTCCTTTTTGATCTTCTAAAATATGATTTATTACATTATTACAAAGTCCATCTTTTTCAGAAATATTAGATAAAGATTTTCTGTCATAGATATAAGCACCACCATTGGTTCCAAACCATAAATTTTGATTACTGTCTTCTATAATGCTATGCACTATTCTGGTACTTGTAACTCCTCTAGAATTGTCTGGTATCGACTCAGGAATAGTAAAAGAAACAAATTCTTTCTCATTAAACTTACTTACTCCTTCCAGTGTGCCAATCCAAATAATTCCCAGATGATCAATTGCCAAACTCCAAACATCATTATTAATCAGACCATCTTTCTTGGTATATTTTATAAATGATTTAGATGCAACTGTAAGTTTAGGAGAAAAATTATATTTGACTATTCCATCAGAAGTTCCGAACCAAAGATTTCCTTTTTGATCTTCTACAATTTGTCTAATTGTGGTTTTATTAAAAACTTCATTATTAGATAAATCGATAAGAGACTTTCCATTATAACAGAAAACTCCATCACCTACAAACCAAATATTTTGGTTTTTATCCTGAAATATCCTTCGTAAAACTAACATGAGTGGTTCTTTGTCAAAATTCATAAATGAATCTCTATAATCTACAGATGTTACTACATTCTCTTTTTTTGAAGAATCGATTGATTTTTCTTTTGATACGGATGTATTGTCTTGTCCTTTACAAGAAATTGTAAAAGCTGAAAATAAAATAATAATAATACAAATTGATACTCCTATTTTATGCGATCTTATATGTATTACTTTGCTCATTAGGTTTAATGATTTGTTTCAATTTATACACATTCAGAATAATTATTTAAATGAATATAGAGCTTTCAATGAATCTACTAAATTTACTAAAATGTTATGATTATTACTTTTTATAGTTTCATATGTAAAATAGGGTAGGGCTTTCCTGAAGAATCAAGCTCTGATCTATTAACAGTTTTAAATCCGTAATGGTTATAGAATCCAACTGCCTGTTCGTTTTGCTCATTTACATCTACTTTTTTTACTTTCATTTGAGTGATAGAGTGATTTAATAATACTTTCCCTATTCCTTGACCTCTATAATCCGGATGAATAAACAACATTTCAAGATTTTGATCCGCGACACCCAGAAAACCAATAATTTCTCTCTTGTTATTTCGTACACACCTTAGTTCGACGGCATCTAAATAGTTATTTAAAATTAAAGGTTTAAAGTATTCAATGTCTTCTTCTTTTAAAAAATGATGGGTGGCTCTTACCGAAGCTTCCCATACATTTACCACGTTAGAAAACTCGGTTTTATCAATTTTATCTATTTGATATTTCATTTATTTTTTGATTCTTACTAATGATTTGTTGAAAGTTTTTTATTTGGTCAATTATTACCACTTTAATGTAAACCAAAATTAGTTTTTAAGTAGGTTGGACAGGATCTGTTTTGGATTTATTTGCTCTATAGTTTTTGGGAGAAATTTTGTATTTCTTCTTGAAAACTTTTGAAAAATGTGAAAGACTGGTATATCCCACTTGGTAGCATACCTCTGAAATACTAATTTCTGAACCTATCAAAAGAAACGTAGCTTTTTCTATCCTTTGTTCTTCTATGTATTTGGCAGGGGTAGTTTGATACATTTTTTTAAACTTACGTTGAAACGTTGATAAACTCATATTACATAAAAAAGAAAGTTCTTCAATATTTATAGGGTTGAATATATTGGTAGAAATGGTATCTCTAAACTTAATATTGTTTCCTGATGAATTGAAATTTATTTGTTTCATAAAAGATATAAAGTCTTCTTTTTGAGATAAAATAAATACAAGTTCTTGTAATTTTAAGTTTAATAAATCTTCAGTTAAGTAGTTAGGTTTTTCTAAATACGCTCTAAAACCTTGTATAAAAGATTTTATTATTTCTAATGAAATAACAATAAAAGGAAACTGATTTTTAGTAACCGATTCTTTATACTTATCTAATTTGTATATAGTATTCAAAAATTCTGTAGTAAGAATGAAAACAACTACTTCACATTTTTTTGTTGTTGTTTTCCAGGTGTTTATGAAGTTGTCATTATTAAAAAGTATCATATCTCCTTCATTTAGTTCGGTAGAACCATTCGGAGTATAATAGGTTGAAGAACCTTTGATGACAAAAACTATTCGTAATCCATTGTTAAAAGTGCTTTGAGCTTTATAAGGAGGAGAGAATTTTAAATGTAATAATGTATTACCCTTGGCAATAGAGTACTTCTTTTTTTCCATAATCTTTTATGTTGACCAGAATATACAAATTTATGAATTGTTTGAGATATTCTATTTTAAACATAAAATAGAAATTTGCAGAACTTAATATTAATTAAGAAATATATGAGTAATGCGATCATAAAAAAATACAAAATAATAATTTTTATACCTGTAGTCTTTGGAGTTATTTCTCTATTAATAACATATTTTAGACTTCAATCAAATGAATCATTTATTGCTAATTGGTTGCCTTTTTATTTAGTGGGTTTGCTGATAATTGCACCGTTAGCATTCTTTATTTTCAAGGCAATAGATATTTTGTTAAATAAACATTTGAAAATCAAAAACATTTATATAAACGGAATATGTTTTGGGATTTTAATGTCAGGAAGTGTTGGTGTATTATTAAGCACTGCATTGGTAGTTCTTTCAAATGATTATACAACTTTATCAGAATTTATTATAAAATGGAAGGAAACTGTCTATAGTTTTTTAACCAGAATAATAATTCTAGGTCCTTTAGTAGGAGGGATAGTTAAACCTTTGATACAGAAAAGAAGAATAAAAAATAGACCTCAGACTTAATGTAAAACCCCAACCCTAAATAGGTGCAACGCTAAATGTATAGCTCTTTGTGGAATTTTTATCAAAAGCATTTTGCTATGACCCCAAGATAGCAAAATGCAAAGAATTAGTTAGAATAATTCATCCGCAATGAGCTATACTGGTTGTTGCAAAATATTTTTGTTTAATAATTTTTAAAAGAGTTTTGTTGTAATCAAAACCATTTTATTTTTATACTCAGTTATCAAAAATTAATTATTATCATTTAACCAATCCTGAGCTTCTTGAGTATACCAGTTTTTTGAAAAATTAGCTGTATTTACAATGTTTTCAAAATGAAATTTGGCTTTTTTGATATCACCTTTCCTAGAATAATAGGTGCCCAGATATATATGTAAATATGGGTTTTCTGGGTCTATAGAAATTAATTTGTTACCTATATTCTCTATTTGAGAGTCAAACTTATTAAATTCACCTAGTTCTTTATAAAAAGATACATCTTTTAAAAAGGAAAGGTTATGAAGTAAGTTTAGGTTTGCATATTTTAAATAATTTGGATCTTCTGAAAATACTCTTTCTAACAACCTGGAACTTGATTGAACCTTCTCAGAGTAAAACCTTGCCATAAAAGATTCTGCTAAGGCTTCTGCTAATATCTTTTTTCGATAAAATTCGTTAGTAGAAAGATCAAAAGAAGTTATAGAATCTTCTTTTTCAAACAGGTCCATATCTTTATATTCAAACACATAATTCTTTAAGAAACTCAGCACAAATAAGGAAGAGGAGGCATCACCATAAATTAATCTTGCTGCATCACTCATTAAGTTATTATTGGCTAAAATTGTTAAGGTGATATTTTTTGAGGGAACTTTTAGAAATAAACTTGAATAACAGTCGTATTGACCATATGCCCAAACAATTTTGACTCCATTTAATTCTTGATTAAAAATACCGTAACCGTATGGCAATCCTTTTTTTATAGATGAAAATATTAGTTTTTTTGACTTTTCTGATATTAGTTTATTATCATCTATAGCTTTGTTGAAAGCCGATAAATCTTCTAGATTAGAAACAATTCCGGCTGATGATGAATAGCCAGAATCGATAAAACCATTTTCTATCTTGTTGTTAAAGACATATGGTTTAGCTAATATTCGTTTTTTCTCTGTTATTTGAGCAGAATCTTTAAGTAAAAAAGTGTTTTTGAGTCCTAAAGGAACTAAAATTTCCTCGTTCATTGCTGTAGCAAAAGATTGACCAGAAGCTTTTTCAATTACATTGGTTAATAGCCCAAACCTTGAACTGTAATAAAAATTTTCTCCAATTTTGCCTTGCGAAGTATGAGATAGTACGTGTTTTATTTTAATCGAATCCAGGAGTGTAGATTCGGTTAGATATTTGTTAATAGGATCTTCAAGTGACAATTTTCCTTGTTCTACAAGTCGTAGGACTAAAACTCCTGAAAACACCTTGGTTATAGATGCAATAGGGAATAATACGGTAGAATCTAATTTTACTTGTTTTTCTATATCAGATACTCCCAAATATTTCTGATAAATATTTTTTTGACTTTTTTCAATAGAAATAGCTAATCCGGGAATTTGAAAATACTCTTTAAGTTCTATGAGTTCTGAAGTGAATTTTTCTGTTGGATTAAACTGTTGTTTCTTTTTCTCTTCTTTAGAACAACTTAAAAACAGTACTAGAGAAATAATAAATACAAATAAAGATCTCATAGGTTATATAATTATGTACAAAAAGGTTTACTTCTTTATTGGTTTTTAAAAAGTGCGTGAATACTTTTTATCGTTGTTAAAGATAATTATTGAAAATGAATTCAATAAAAAAAGAAATCATGCTGGAATAATTATATAATCAATTTTTGGATTGAATTGAAGTTATTTATCCATAAGCTGGACTGCTTTCCAGATTTGTTCTTTTCCAAATTCTCCAAAATAACTGATAAAACCCCATTTTTTAGAGATTACCACAAAACTCTTACAAGGGTAATGATGTTGAAAAAATAACCTCTCTATTGTTTTTTCAGGATCTTTGTGCCAAGTTAAAATCCATCATACTTTTGAAGTTCTTCATTTTCTTTGTAAATGTATATAGGTTTAGCTTGAGTAATTTGACTAATACCATCATTCACTTAATAGGAATTAATTTGATTTTATCGATCGGGAATTTTTAAGAGCTAATGGTATAAGTAACGTTCCAATTCCGATTCCGGTCAATAACCCCTTAGCAAGATCCGATAAGGCTATGTATTGTGAACTTATTTGAGTAAAAGCTATTACAAGTATTCCGGCTGATATTAGAAGTGCCGATTTTCTTTTTGAAACTCTATTCATTATATTCAGATTTTATATAATTAGTGTTTCGATTTACCTTTTTGTTACAGGTGTTTTTATAATTGCGATTTTGTATTTGTTATTAGATTTTATAAACTAAGACTCTCTACTAAGAGGTTTACTTTTTCTTATAGGCAATAATTCTTTATAGGTTAAACTTCTCCAGATCCATTCTAGCGGACCAAATCTGAAATAGGTTAACCAAACCTTACTTAGTATTATTTGAAAAATAAAGACAGCAATAGCAGTTAATAATGTCTGTGAAGGGCTAAGAGTTTCATAAAGCTTAAATCCAATAGAAGAGAATAGGAGTAGACCTATAAAACTATGCATTATATAATTGGTAAGCGCCATTCTACCAGCATATTTTAATGGTGATAGAATAGATTTTAATTTTGTATTATACCAAAACCAACCTATAACCCAAAGATAAAATAATCCCATTGCAGTATCTGATAGGACCATTAATTTAATAAATATAGACCTGAAGGTTTCGGTTGAATAAATTTCATAATTTGGTAAAACAAATAAAAATAGAATCCTATAAATGTTAGTCGTTATAGCCATTATGATTATTGGGGTCTTTATTTTTTGAATAAAAGTATCCATAGAATTATAAATTTTATTTTTACCCAGATATAACCCAAGTAAGAACATTGATATAGCTACAGGCGCTAAAAAACCAAACAACATAGGTATATTCGAAAGATATTCTAATATCCTTAATTTAATTCCTTCGAGGTACGTACCATTTTTTATTATTTGATTAATGGTTTCTCCTGTATATTCACTCAAATATATTTCTGGTTTATAATTAAAGAGATTGAATAAATATTGAAAAAGATGGTCATAAAAAGGGAAGAGTAGAAAAATCACTGATAAGGAAAGAATTAATTTATTCGATCTTTTTATCATAAGAGTGGTGAGTAACCCTATAACAGCATAAAGATTTAAAACATCTCCTGACCATAAAAATATAATATGCATAGCTCCAAAAAGGAATAAAAAGAACATTCTTCTTGAAAAAAAAGAAAACGAAAGCTTATTAGCATCAAATAATTTTAAGGCCTGCATTGAAATTCCTAATCCAAAAAGTAAAGAGAAAATAGGGAAGAACTTAGTATAAAAAAATAGTTGCAAGATTTTCTCTGATAATTTATCTATATCAGAAGTCCATTGTTTTGCAAATTCATCTTGATTGAGAAAAGTTGAATTCATGATAACAATATTGACAACAAAAATTCCTAAAATTGCAAATCCTCGGTAAACATCTAGTAAATCAATTCTTTTTTTTGCTTTGGTGGGTTGCTCGTTCAATTTTGAAAGTGTTTTTCAGAAGGTATCTAATATCTCCGGTACAAAAAGTAGGGTAGAGAGAGTACAAGTTTACGGTTAGTATATGGTCAAATATAGATATTTTGTGTTTACCATTTTTAATAAATATCAAAATTCCCACTAGGATTGTACACGTTAAATACTGTGTAGGTTTAATCGTTGATTTCGATATTATCAATTCTCACAGCATTTGAATTAGGTGAAATTTCATACCCTAACTTTTTACTTATAATTTTTATAAATGATGCTCCGAGAAATATAATCTGAGAAGTGTAATATATCCATAACATCAATAAAGCCAGAACACTTGCCGAACCAAAAGTTGAAGAGACATGACTATGGCCTATATATAATCCAATAAGAGTTTTACCGATAAGAAAAAGTAATGAAGTAATAAGTCCACCGGTTAGCCCAACTTTCCAGTGTACTTTTGCATCGCCCAAAAATTTAAACATGATTGCGAAAACAATACTCATAACTACAAATGACAAAAAATGTTCATATACATATAATAGCTTATAATCATGATGCAAGTTCTTAGCGTGTTTGATTAAAAAACTATTAATAGTTGTACTAATTAAAATAATAAAGAATGATAATATTAGTATTAAAAAAGATGCTAGGTGTTTTGAGAAATACTTAAGAATACTATTTTTTGGTTTTGCTTTTATATTCCATATGCTATTAAAAGAATTATGTATCTGATTAAACATTCCTGAGGCACCAAAACCTAATGTAATAAACCCAATAATCGTTGTGATAACACTGTTGTGATTTATTTGTTGGTTTTTAATAAGGTTTTGAATTTGAAGAGAAGCCTCGTTTCCTAAAATATCTTTTAATTGTAAATAAATTTCTCCTGAAACAGCATGTTTCCCAAAAAATATTCCTAAAAATGATGTAATGATAATGATCATAGGTAATATAGAAAACACAGCATAATATGCTAATGATGCTCCTTTTTGAAAGGTATTGCTATTGAAGAAATGATTAAACACTTCTTTTAAGAATTTTATCATTAAGAGTTCATTTTCATGATTATACTAATATAGAGTACGAATCCTAATTAACAGAATGATTTAATGTTCTGTCCCTTTATAAATCCACATAGGTTCTGTTTCCCCAGCTTTTTCAAAACCAACTTTTTTATAAAAATCAATTGCTTTGCCATCAGCTGTTAGCATTTGCATATGAAAGTTTTTATACTTCTCTTGCATTTTGCCTACAATTTTTTGCCCAATTCCTTTTCCATGATGATTTGGATGAACCAAAAGATGAGGATAATATACTACTAAGTATCCATCAGAAATCGCATTACCTAAACCTACTAATTCTTTACCACTCCATGCAGAAATTAAAGAATGTGAATTAATTAAAGCTTTGTAGAGTTCTTCTGGTTTATCAGCAGAACTCCATTTATTTGCTTTATATAATTCAATTATTGGTTTTAGGTCAATATCTTTTGTTTCCAAAATAGTAATATCCATTCTACTGATAGTTTTTTCTAAAGAAATATTCTTATAAAACCGAAGATAGGAAAATAGCTATGAACACTGGTAACATAAACTATAATAAACTGTATGTTGTTAGGTTTTTATTATAGTTTTTTTGTTTGTAATGACTTGGATTTAATTGATTTAAAGATGTTTTTTGATTAAAACATTTATTCAATGAGACAGATACTTGTTATAAAATTAGCTTGTCAATATGTTTTCGGGTTTTAATTTATCAGGGTTTTATACTCGATCTAGCATAGACATTGTATTTAGTACACAGTGCGCAATAATTAACGGCCATAAATTTCGCCCAAACTTTACATAGGCTATTCCCATAATTAGTCCAATAATCCCAACGCTTATGGATCTTGCAGATAAGTCATAAGAATGTCTAAATCCAAAAATTGCAGCTTGTAGTAGTACTGCTAAAATAGTAGCAAAAGAAGTTGAAGAAAATAAACGTTCAAACCAATTAATCAAAAAACCTCTATCTAATAGTTCTTCTAAAAATGATTCTATCAAAACTATAGGAATAATTGAAAAAAAGAGTAGCCAATTTCCTTTTAGATTTCCAAATTTGGAGACAGCACTTTCTGAGGAAGTATCTGGCGCGATTGAAATCGGGAGATTATCCTTTATAATTTCAAAAACCATTATTGAAGCAATTACAGCTATTAGAATTAAAACAGAGACACCTAATGTCTTTAAAAGATTTTTTGGCTTTCTTAAGCCTAACTCTTTCCAGGTAACATTTCTTACCCGCATTCTCCAGGTTGCCACAACTAATGTCGTTAAAGACCAAAAAAGACCATTTGCAAGAAAACCTATTTTAGAAAAATATACTTCTCTAATTAAAAACATTATAGAGATGTATATAATTAAGTCGATAAGAAAACCTTTAAAATTGGTTGATTTAGAAAGTGTCGTAGAGTTATCAGTATTCATTTTGGTTATTTAGTTTGCTGATTTACTATTGGACGACAATCCTTTTAAATGGTTACAATCCTTTAACTTTAAACAGTTCTTAGAATAGTGATAAGTGAGTAATGCACAGCATATTTATGCTGAGTTAATGATTATTTATTATTTGATCATAAAGCCTTTTAACTTGTAAATCACCAAATCCATATATGTATTCTCTTTGATTAAATTCTCTAAACACTGTTCCGAATTCTTCTGTTTTAAGTTCTTTCATTATTGTTATTAAAGATTCGGTTGGTCTTCCCAGATTTTCATTTGAAGGAATTCTTTGAATATGAGCTTTTACTGCAGGAAGTATAAAAGGATATTTTTTTTCTAACTCCAGTGCTGTATTGGTTAATTTTTTAATATCATCATTTTGATAAAACTCCCAAAGGTCTGCGATTTTTTCTAACTCGGATAACTCCAATCGATTTTTATAAATCGATATAAGTTTAGACTTATTCAACCCGCCAAAACCGTATTGTGTATGTATTTTTGGTCGTATTAGAAAAACCTGATTGTTTTCATTATTATTTTTCATCAATAGGTGTACTATAAACCAAAAATGTACTTGGCAGAATAAATCATCCTCAAACCAAAGATTTATATCAGAATTGTTATTAATTTCAGGGATTTTAAGAAATTCAGAAGCGGCTTTTTCATAATAACCTTGCTCCGTTCCTCCGTAATTTTGAGTAATAAACTTAGCTCTTGTCGTAAATAACTCATTAAGATCTTTTCCTTTTACATTACCATCAACCAGGCATTCTCTGGCAACAATAATATCTCCCTGAATACTTTCAGGGAATTGTTGCTTAAGTGAATCTCCATTTAATATATGAATTTGTTTTCTCACTGTTTAATTTTTAATTGATTCGATTAACGATTTTCTAATAAGCCTCTTTTCTTTTCCTGATTTAATTTCATCCAAATCAATAATTACACTCTTAGAGGATTTAATTTTAAGAATTACTCCATTTTCAGAACCTTGTATTTGTTCGATATCAGAGAGTTTAATTTTCTGAACAGATTCTGATTCTTTAGTTCTGTATATCAATTCATTTTCAGAAATCTTAATGAAAAGCCCTTTTGCTCGATTAACAAATTTTCTTGATCGAACAATTAGAAATATTCCGACTACAATTCCTAAAGGCTTATCCCAATCACCTGGAAACTCAAATACAAATTGATTTGTATTGAGATAATCATATAATTGATAACTAAAAGCTAAGATTAAAAATATTCCTATCACAATAAACAGATACAAGGTATTTGAGGAACCTTTTTTAATCGTATAATTCATAATGATTATTTAATAAAACCAAATTTAGATTATTTTGAATAAAGAAAATAGCTCCGTTTTAGGAGTTTATTAATTAGGGTTAATAATTGATATCTTCTAATCAGAAATCAGATAGTACTTCTATTTATTACAAATATTTAAGGTTGCAAAACTACCCTATTCCAATTACCATTTTCGTTTGTGAATAATTCGCGGAAATGAAATCGACTTTTTTTAAATTCCATAAACTCAATTCTTTTTGGAATAATATAAAACCCGGACCAATCATTGGGTCTATTTATTTCAATACTTTCATATTCCGTTTTTAGTTTGTCAAACAATGTAATAAGTTCATTTAAATTCTCTGTCTGAGCTCCTTGTTTACTAATTTGACTGACTATTTGTGATTCTTTATTACGTTCACTAAAATATCTATCAGCAAGTTCAGTTTCAATTTGTACTGAATCTCCTTGGATTCTAATTTGTCTTTCTGTTTCTGTCCACCAAAATGTTAGAGAAGTTTTTGGATTGGATAATAATTCTACTCCTTTTTTGGAGTTTAAAGGACCAGTTATTACAAATTTGTTTTCTAAAGTTTCTTTAAGTGAAACAAATCGTGAGTTTGGATATCCATCCATTCCAATTGAGGTCAAACAACAAGCAGAAGGTATTCTAACTGAGCTTTTTTTGACCTCTTCACTATACCATTGGTTAAATTTTTCTATGGGATTCATGTTATTTGTAATTAACGATTTGTATTTAAAAAGATATTATACTTTGGATTTATAAGAATTAATATGGTTTTGTTTTAATTGGGATTGAACGCAATACTTTGTAAATATCTCCCGTTTATTTTTTAATTCAGTTCTATTTTGCTAATGTGCTACAAGGTCAGTTGAATTTCAATTATATATTTAGGTAAGAATTTATCGTGATTTATTCTGTTTTGAGAATTAAAGCTTGGGTAAGAATATAATTTGATGCATTTGCTACGCAAACACCGCCTTGTGGTATCCAACCTTCTTCGATTCTTGATTGAACTTCTTCAGCAAGTCTATCTGGGTTATTCGCTTTTGCAATCATATATTGTATTTTCATAGTATTTTTTTAGATTTTAATTTGTTAATAGTGATAATAATGTTTGTGTATGACTAGTTGTCATGTCATTAAAATAGCAAATTAAGCTAGTTTTTTGTTAAGTATAGAGGCAATTTCTGAGAAGAATTTTAGAGCGATGAACAATGCGTGTTATTGGTGCTAGTTTATTTGTATAACTAATTCAATTATTAAAGGTATATTAGGTTGATATTTTAAATTTACACAAAGTAATGTTAGGTGTTTTAGTGGTATTTATTTTTTCTTGGGTGATTCTTTGGCTATTTTCCAAAGAACATATAACTGCTCTAGGTATAATACCTAATAGTCAACGATTGAGAGAGTTTTTTCTGGGTTTAATAGTTATGGCTTTGTTTTGTGTGATCAACTTATTGGGTCAGTCTTATTTTAAAGAAATTAGTTATGTACAAAATCAGGATTACGGACTTTCGGAAAGTTTAAGTGGTATATGGTGGACATTCAAGGCTGCTTTGTTTGAGGAGTTAATTTTTCGTGGAGCGATTTTATATCTTCTTATAAAAAAGATAGGAAATAATTGGGCCTGTATTATTAGTGCAATAGCATTTGGTATATATCATTGGTTTAGTTACCAGATGCTTGGTCGTGGTATTGTCCCAATGATTTATGTTTTTTTATTAACGGGAGCTGGAGGTTGGATGTTTGCGTATGCTTTTGCCAAAACAAAATCATTATTTACTCCGTTAGGTCTGCATTTTGGATGGATAGTGATTAGTATAGTTCTTTTCTCTGCTGGTCCGCTAGGAAATTCATTATTTATAATTGAAGGTGAGGCAGTTGAATTAGGAGGATGGGAACAATTGTTGTTTTTTCTATTGCAGGCAGTTATTATACCTGGAATTGTAACATGGTATTTGGTAAAAAAGTATAGGTCATCTCATAATACAGAGTGAACACATAACATAAAAACAATAGTGAAGTAAGTGTATTTATTTTTTCTCAATTAATTTAAAGAATGTAACCCCATTTTATTTCCTTCAGAATCAAGAAATATTGCGAAATAGCCACTTTCATCGGCGTGAGGTGTTTTGGGGATCTTGATTTTTCCACCATTTTTCTCAACTTTATCCAGAATTACCTGAAGGTTATCTCCACCATTTAGGTATAAAGTTACTCCGTTTGCCGAAGGTTGAAAACCTTCTCCTTTCATGATAACTCCAGTAACCGTCTGATCTTCATATGGAAATATCCCCATTTCTAATCCTGACATTTCCATTTTCTCAATGTTAATATTCAAAATTGCTTGGTAAAATTTAATTGCTCGTGAAATATCTGTTGCTGGAATCTCAAAAATAGAAACATAACTTTTCATTTTTTCGGTACTTTGATTTAAGGTTTCATCAATCTTTTGTTTTTCTAATTCAGAGTTATTTTTGTTATTACAAGCAGTAAAACAAAATATTGCTATAGCCGTAGAAAGAATAAATACTGTTCTCTTCATATTTTTTAAATAGAATATTGGAATAAAATTAAAGAACCAAGGAGATACAAAATTGTAAAAATGCGACACGCTTATTTCATTTGTAGAAAATAGAAGAAAGAGTCATATTTTCATTTTCTAAAAATGCTGACGGACTAACTCCAGTAAATTCCTTGAAATCTTTGATAAAATGTGCCTGATCATAATATTCATTTTCATAGGCAATATTAGTCAGGCTCTCTCCCTCATTATTAAGTAACATTTTTAGAGCACCCTGTAATCGAATTACTTTACCTAACTGTTTAGGACTAATACCTATTTGTTTCACGAATTTTCTTTCAAGTTGTCTTCTTTTGGACAAGTCTCCTTTAAGAATATCGCTTATAGATGTATTTCCTTTTGTAGATAAGAGAGTATCTACTGTTGTTCTAACAATATTGTCAACTGTTGATTGCTCGCTTAGTTTTTTTAAAAGAAATTGTTCGATGATTTCAATTCTTTGTTTAGTATCGGTTGCCTGAATTATTTCTTCTTCTAATTTACTAGCGATCTTTTCTCCAAATAACTTTTTTATAGGTGTCTCCTTGTTTGCTAACGTTTTGATAGGTACTGTTGCGAAATTAGCAAAGCCATAAGGATAAAAACGGATAGCAAAAGTGTTAACATATCCTGTAGGTTCTATATAAAAGGGATCAATAGTTTGTCCTAGTACCATTGAACGAGGTTGTAGAATGAAATTATCTTTGGAAGTGTATCGTTTTATATCATCTCCAAGTATAAATGCCATTTCGATGGTACCATCAGGAATTATTCGTTGTTTTTGAGCGTCATCAGTTGCAGGAACTTCTAAAGTCCAATAACAACTAATTAGAGATTCTAAATCTGGATGCGGTTGAAAAGTTTGATAGTTCATTTAACGGTTCGTTTTTCTTAATTGGTCCATAATGATAAGTATAAGATAAATAGAATAGTAGAAAATGATAAACGTTTAATTTTACTATATGCCAACCGTTAATATTTATAACGTTGTTGACCGATTCTTTTTATTTATAATTCTTAGATAGTTTGGTTAAGACCTGAATAGCTTTATTCGAATCCTTTTGATTCACAAAAATATGATCGTGATAATATCCAGCAATAACGTTACAACTGATGTTATTATTAGCTAACTCTGTCGAAAATAACGCAGTTAAACCAACTGCCTCCAAAGAAGAATGAATCATTAGAGTAATCCAAGATGCAATATATTCATATTTAAGATCTAATTCGTTTGCTTTTTCTCTATCAATAACTATTGTTGTTCCTTCTTCTTCTTTAAATTCGCAAATGGTATCCTCTCGGTTAATTTTACTTAAATCAGTTACAGTTGCAAATACATATTCTCCCTTATTGAGTTTAGGAGTCATTCCTTTTATTAATTCTGATATATTTGTTTCACCAGCCATTTAATATTCTTTTATCGTTATATAGATTCTTTTAAACTTCTAACTATTGAACTTTTATCATTGAGTCTAAAGTTTAGCATAAAAGTGGAACTCTACTTTTATGCTAAGCTATAAATTAATTAAATGCAATTAACTTTCATTTTAAGTAATTTGCTCACTACTTAGTTTGTACCTCCCATGTTGCCTGCCAGAATTATTTTAGGCTTAACCTAAAATATTTATCAAACAAAAAACATTTGCCATACCCAATACAACTTCAAATAAAATTCCTTGAGTAATTTGTTTACTTGGTTTTCCGTCAACTTTTAAACTAATTAGTCTACCAGTTGCAAAACCTACAAAAATGAGTGAAGCAACAGAATGTGATGTAAATGTTAGTTTTTCGATAAATATCCCAAGTAAAATAATGATTCCTGCACAGAGCATTACTGCGCTAACACCTCTCATTTCATTTAATAAACTAGCGTCATTTTCTAGTTTGATTCCTGAATTATTTAAATAAGTTTTTATTGGGTTGCTCAACCTCATTATGCCTACAAAGATTAGCATTAGACTTGATAATGCTAAGATTACAATTTTGATAATTTCCATTTTTAGATGTTTTTAATTAATACTTCTGCAAATGTAAATTGGCGTTGCGACAGAGGTGTGTCAGGGGTACTACTTATCCTTTACATATTTCTCAAAATACTCTGTTATAGTCATGTTGTGCGAACTAAATGTTTCATTTTCAATAGTAAGTTTTTCAATTAGATCTATTCTGAAATGCCTAAAATCATTTCGTAACCTACATAAGGCGATTAGCAGGAAGTCTCCGTGAATGCTGTAGATGGCAAAAGGTTCAATGCTTCTTGTTGTTCGTTTATTTTGAGAAGATAGGTAGTCTATCGTTAAGACTTTATATTGAGTAATAGCTGATTGTATTTGCATTAAGTTATTACTCGTTTTTTCTTTATTGTTATTTCCACTAAAGTAAATCCTTTCGGCTAACAAACTTGTATTTCCCTTTTGAGAGTATCGTAAAATAGCTTTAATTTTTTCCACAGCACTAGAAACATTTTCGCTAAATGACTGATCCTTATTTTTTATTGCTAATTGTTCTATTGTGATTAAAGCATTGGCTTCATCTTCTGTAAAAAGAACGGGAGGGAGATGATATCCTTCCATTATAGAATATCCTTTTCCTTCTTCAGTTACAATAGGTATTCCTGACTTTTCAAGAGTTCGAATATCTCGATAGATGGTTCTTACACTTACATCATGCCTTTCTGCAAGTTGTTTTGCCGTGATGATTCTTTTGGATTGCAGTTGAGTGAGAATGGCAGTTAATCTCGAAAGTCTTGGTTTTTCTTTTTCTTCCATCTGCATTTATTCTGGTAGTGACTAATGTTTTGTATATGGCTTATAGCAGAATTTTCTGAAGGAAGATTCTGGTTAAATACTAAGGTAGCAAAATTGTAATGAATTTTGTTAAGGAGTTCGATGCAATAAACAATAGTGATATAGTTATAGATTAATTTTTTAACAAGAGATATAATAACCGAAGTTAATTAGCTTTTTTTCAAATTTTGAGGTTATTTTTTTTATTTGAATGCTCTACAATATCCTTTGTGCAGTTCGTTGATATTCTTAAAGGATAGATAAGTATAAATTTTTATACTTTTTCACTCTTTAACGAGCCATTGTTCAAAATAAAGTTTTTCAATCAATTTTCTATCAGTTGGTTTAACAATCTCTTTAAGAGAATTTGTAATTGATAAATCAATTTGATACCATATAAGTTCATCTTCATTATCAAAATCTAAATCGGAGTTAACATCTCTAATTGTTCTAAAAATTATTTTGTCAGTATTAGGAATAATTTTATAGGTTTCTAAATTTTCATTTAATGGAGATAGTCTAGTTAACTTACTTCCATCAATATTCGAAACAAAAAGATGAAGAGGATCTTTGAAATTAAGCCTTTTATCATTGTTGTAATCGGTATCTCCAATTTTGTATAATATTCTGTTTCTTAAAATTGGGCCTGAATTTTTGATATTACATCTGAAATCCGAAATCCGAATTTTATAATTTGTAAGTAAATTTGTTTTATCATTAACGTTGTCATAGAATAAAATATTCCAATACCTAGGATAATCTTCTGCTTCATATCCAGAACTACTATATCTTTTTCTATTGTAGCTTTTTTGAGTTGTTATTGGAAACAATACTTGATTGGTGCTGTCTATAAAAGTTAAATCATCATACACAAAATTATATTCATTCAAAATTGAATCTATTTGTGTTTGAGTAAGATCTTTTTCTTCAACGATCCCTATTCTAGGATTGGATTGATTACAGGAAGATAATATTAATATAAAAGCAATAAAATTTATTAGTTTTTTCATAATTAAGCATAGTAGTTAGTATATGATATGTTTTAATATCTATATAACTGTATTAGGTTTTTTAATTTAGTTTATCAAGAAAGTCGTCAAAATTTATGTCTACTAATTCTGTAAATGACGAATAGTTAATACGTTGATAATATTCTTCTTCTGTTAGATCTTCATTTTCTAGAACTTCTTCCGATCTTAAACTTTCCTGGATAGCTTTTTGCCCATTCCAAACAACTATTTTTGGTCTTTTCTCATCATCGGAGTAGAAAAAACAAAGTAAATCTATGTTGGCTCTTGAAAGATCCATGCCATCTGGATGATTGGTCCCCTGATATAAAGAAGCAAACGGAATTAATCTTTTTCCATCAATAAAACTTCTTAGGGTAGTACTTTCTTCATCAATTAATGTGTAAATACTCCAGTCAATTCTTGCATCTCGATTATTAAATTTAGATTGGATTATTGGTGAGGCTAGCTGTGAAGTCTCATCGACCAAAGTTAAAAAACGTCCAATCTTATAGATTTGTCCCTTTTTGGATTTAAATTCTCCATTTATAGGAATCGTTCCGTGATGTTTCTTGATAAAAAATAAAAACGATTTATCTAATTTATTTTTGTGTTCTTCGATCCAACTTAACACTCTAAAATCGATTTCTCCGACATAAGATTCGGGAATTGTTTTAATATTTCTATCATTCATTCTTGACATGTTCTTATGAAATCTAATATTTTTTGTAGCAAAATAAGTTGCTTGATTTAAGTATGAAATTTATTAAATACAAACTGAATAGAAAATCTACGAGGTTCTATGCAAGTAGATTTATAACAATTAAATTTATATGATGATGACAGTAGTTTATTTTTCGTAATACTCTTTTATGACGATGTTTTTGCCTTTTGTTATTTTTTTCAATTCACTTAAAATATAATATCGATGCATAAATCCACATAATACAACAATTCTACTACCTTGATTCTGCTGAGAAATACGCATTATATTTTTGGCCATTGTTTGATTCCTTAAATCCCAAAAGTCACCAGCTAACTTAAATCCGTCTCGATAACTTATTTTTTCTCCATTTGGTTTAGTGTGAAAACGAGTTGCAAATTCATTTCTTTTGTTTGTTATTTTTGTCAGCATTTTATATTGATAATATTGTCTTTCTGCACAAATACTATCTGTTGTGGGATTGTTGAAGTTTTCAGGAGATTTAGAAGCTAGCACGATTAAAGGTTCTAAAAGAGCTTTGTATTTATTATGAATTTCTGCTTCTGTGGCAGATAATAAATTAGCTTTATTTAAACTATCTAAAAGTTTTGTTGTAAATCCATCTGTTGGGCGTGAACCAATATTTATTCTATATTCATTTCTACCTTCAAACTCATATGGTCTGATTTGAGCTTGAGGGTATTTTTCAACATATTTTTCAGATGCTATACCTTCATTACTATTTGAAGCATTTTTGTGTTTAAAATCAGAAGTGAAAGCTGCTGAATCTAGTTCACGTAATACAAAATCAGGTTTTACATCTTCTAATATATTGAAGAGAATCTCTGGATTAAAATTAGGTTCAGGTTTATGTAAAGCTCCAATAACAATTATTTCAGTAGTCTTTTCTGTTTTACAAGATAAAACTGTTATTAAAGCTATTAATACTAGGATTGTTTTATTCATTTTTCTAATTATTACTAACCGTTTTGAATAAGTAAAGTAAGGGACTTATTATTAGTTTTGATTTGTAAATCGCTTTTGAAAATGTATAAGCTACTTTTAATTAAATACTTAAATCTTATTGTGCTTGATTGTTAACAAAAGTTATTCTATTATCAATTTCAACATTTCCACTTTATTAGATGTATTCAATTTAATATTAATAAAATAAATTCCAGAAGATAAATCTAGGTTAAACCTTTCAGTAGAAGAATTATAATCCGAATAAATTTCTTTACCTGTCATATCAAAGATCTTAATACTTTTAGAATTTGTATTACTATACTTTAAGTTAAACTCTCCATTATTAGGATTAGGGTATAAGTTGGTAATATTATTAGTAACATCTACTGCATTTAATAATGGATTTCTTAATTTTAAAACAAAACCATCAAAAACACCAGTAGCAGTTAGATTATTTGTCTCTGTATCCGGATTAAAATCTACAGTGTCAGAAAAAGCACCCACAATGTGTAGATTATCATTGGTGTCTATCGTAACGCAATTAGCAGCATCAGTACTACTGCCTCCAATTTGACTAACCCATAAAAAATTTCCCGACGCATCTAGTTTTTCTAAATATATATCAGAAAGTCCATTTGCGGTTAAATTAACTACTTCAGTTCCTGGATTGAAATCAACAGTATCTTGAAAACCACCAGTTATATAGATGTCATTATTTGAGTCTGTAATCATTCCTTGAAGATAATTGTCAGCACTTCCATCAATTTGTTTTGCCCATAGAAAGTTTCCATCTTGATCTAGCTTTTCAATAAAAATATCAAGATCTCCATTAGATGTTAAATTATGAATTCCTGTTCCTGGATCAAAATCGATTGTGCCAAAAAAAGATCCTCCAATATTTATTAATCCATTAGAATCAATAATAATGGAATTTGCATCTACTTGACCACTATCAAATGTAAGAACTTTTACCCACAAAAAATTTCCGTCTTGATCTAATTTTTCAATAAAAAAATCACTAAAACCGTTGGCAACAATATTATTGATTTCACTACCTGGATCAACATCAATGATACCCTTAAATTCATCTGCCAAATATACGTTACCATTAATATCTGTTGTAACTGATGGAAAAGTGTTTGAATCACTACCACCAATTTGTTTTACCCATAAAAAATTTCCTGAATCATCTAATTTTAGAATAAAAATATCACTATCTCCATTAGAAGTCATATTATTAATCCCATTACCAGGATTAAAATCTATAGTTTCATGAAAACTACCTGAAATATATAAATTGTTATTTATATCGGTTGTAATTGAAGTTCCAAACTCAGAGTCAGCACTCCCAATTTGTTTTACCCAAAGAAAGTTACCATCTTGATTTAACTTTTCGATAAAAATATCAAGATCTCCATTAGATGTTAAATTATTAATTCCTGTTCCTGGGTCAAAATCTACTGTTTCTCGAAATCGCCCTAAAAGATATATATATCCATTGTTATCTATAGTAATCGATTGTACCTCATCGTACCCGTTTCCACCTATTTGTTTAACCCATAAAAAGTTACCATCTTGATCTAACTTTTGAATGAAAATATCATTATCACCATTGGATGTCAAATTATTCACTCCAGATCCAGTGTCAAAGTCGACTGTACCGTTAAAATAACCTGTAAGATATATATTCCCATTTAAATCGGTAATAAGAGTACTTACAAATGCAAAACCACTACCACCTTCTATTTGTCTTACCCACTCAAAATTCTGGCTTTGAGCTTTAATCATTACTAATAATAATATGCTAAGTGTGATTTTTTTCATAAATTTTGTTTATAATTTTTTCTAATGTCGTAAAGTACGAGGTAGAGTATCCCAACGGGACATTGCACCTCATACATTCCTTTTTAGAAATTCGTTTTTATTTAATTTTTCTATAGGTTAGAAATCCTCTAATAAGTGTAGTACTTTCTAACTCGCTTCGAATTCTTTGTCCTAACTTCATCTCACCTTCAGTTAAATCATCATAAATATTTCCTGAAAAGACATATTCAGATGGTCCGGTATTTAAAACTGTAAATTCATGCTGAGTATTTGGAATGGGAGTATTTCCTATTACATTACATAACTTACTAAAACATTTGATATTACAATTAGTTGTTGCTAAACCCTTAGAAACTACAATTGAATCCACATTTGTATAATTTAATTTATTAAACTTAAGTAAATGTTCAGTTTCGTTGCTATTAATTATCTAGTCCGAAGAAGAGTTGGAAATAATATTACTAAAAAATAATCTTATTTGTTTATTTATTTATTCCATTATATATAAATCTTGTAGACTGTATTTCAGTATCATCCAAGGCTCCATTATTATTGTTGGCAATACCTGAATCAATTTTAATTCTTCCATTTTCTCCATAACTACAACTAATTAAGAAAATTAACATTAAACTTGTTAAAACAACTTTTTTTGGGTTTTATCATCCTCATTTTCTTTATAATCATTCCTAACGTTTAATATATGTGTCGTAGTAGAGCAAAATGTTACCTTGTTTTTTGATTTTTTTATGTATTGGTGCTAAATTTTCTCTTAAGCAGATATTGAACATTACTAATACAATAATCAATTTATTGATTTTCTAGTTATTATAATGTGTTTATAATGTTGTCAACTTTATATTTGATTTTCCAAATCTTGTTTGATCAACTGTTTTTAGTTCTTTTTTAAGTTCATCGATTGCAATAGCATTTTTGTGAACTTTCTATTTTATATCCGTTGTTGTGTATAGTTCTTATTCTTAGAATATATCATCTTCGTCATCTTTGGGGAGCAAAGAATTATCGTAACCAGAATCAAGAATTTCTTGTTTTGATACACTATTTTTAGTATCATATTTACTTTTTAGAACCTGCTCAACCATCGCTTTATAAACTTCAATTAGTTTTCTAACTCCAGTATTGATTTCTTTTAAATCTTCTCGGTGTGCAGAATGAAAGATTGAAGCTATTTGATAACCAGAAGTCAGAGTTCGTATTTGCAAAGCTTTTTGGGCGTAGAGCTCGACTATTTCTCGACTACTTTCATCAAGAGAATCAATTTTCTCTACTAAGTCAAAACCAAACGCCTTCTTTAAACAGTTTAAACAATGGGAATAATAAATTAAGCTTTTCTTATCTTGTTCGTTAGTTTTTTTTTGATAGTGAAGTCACTTGAAAATGCATATCAATGTAATCATTAATAGAATATTCTTCATCAAGCTTTCCTAGAATCCAACTCCATTCCATAGTTGACTATTTTCATTAATGTGTTTAAATGATTTTCTCGTAATTGGTTGTGGTAAACTTTTTTGTTTAATTATGTTCAATTATTTCAGAATAAAACATTTTTAGAGCTCCTTTTCCAAACTACTTAGTCCAAAATTAGCAGAAATCAAACATGTCAATTCAATTTTAATTGATAAACCCACCATTTCGAGAACCCTTAAAATAAGATATAACAAAAGCGATTTAGTGTTTGCTAAATCGCTTTGTTTTTGTGCCCATTGGGTGCTAATTTTTGATTTTGCAAATGCTACTAATCATCTAGTTCTTATAATCATCACAATATCTCGTTAGTTACTGTTAATATTTGTCACTTTTCTTTTTTCTTACCCAATGAAATTTTATAATTATCAATGTTTCCTTTAATCTTTAAATTTAGATACTTTATTTTTTTGTTAGGATCTACTTCTAAAATCTCATCTTCTTGCTCCTCATTACTAAGGGTATCCTTCTTATTTCTAAATAATTTTTGCCAGGCAGCTTTTCTTACAGTTTTCCAAGGAATACGTAAATAATAATCGATATTTTGATTATTATCATGCGTACCAGACAATTCCATATGACCCAAAGTAGATTCGATCGTCATAGCGGGAATATTAATCTTTCCTTTCTTTATGTCCAAGCTATTTTGTAAGGTGTCAAATCGAATGTTTTGCAGGTTTTTATCTCCCATATAATCTGAAAGCGCTAGCATTGGATCGTAATTTTTTAATCTTCCATTTAATACTTTTACGTCCATTTCTATAGTAGATTGATCCAGATCTGGAACCATATCCGGGTATACTCTAATCTTACCTTTGATTCTGGAGGTGAGTTTCCCTTGTAAATTTTCTGAAACGAGATGGTCCTGCCCAAAATTTTCGAATTTGAAGAGTAATTTATCCAAATCAACATTATTCATAACCAAATCCGGTTGCATATAGATATGTTTTGGATCACTTCCGTTAAAATATCCGCCTAATCTAATATTTCCTCCTGCAGCATCCATATGTAACGTATCTATATAAATATAATGGTTAGGTGTTGTTCTTAAATCTGCTTTTATATTTTGAAGATCTATTCTATGGTAAATAAAGTGAGCGATATCTACTTTGAATTGCATATCCGTAAATGGTAACTCATATAAATTGAAGGCATCTGCATGTTCTTTTACATCTGCAGTTTTTGATGTAACAACTTCTGTTGGTTTTGGTGGACTTAGATCGAAATTAAAAAGTGCATCAAAGTCGATATAATTTGCTTTTAATTCGAGATAATTATCTCTTTTCTTTATTTGCGGATCTTCTCCCAAGTAATAGTTTAAATCGAAATTAAAATTGGTGGTTCCTATTTCTCCGTGAAAATCTTTTATTACGATGTGCTGGTCCTCAAAATGTATGTTTCCTCTAAAATCATGAAAGCGAAGTGGATGCAATTTCATTTTTGTGTCTAACTTATCTAAAGCCAGATCTATGGAATGTAAAGAAGAATCTTTATAATGCATACTAGAGGCGAAATGTAATGACAAATCATCAAAAGTTTCATGTCGATACTCTTTTGGGACATAATTTTCTCCTTTATATGAAAAGACATCTTCAAGTCTTAATTTATTAGAAGTAAGATTGATATCTAAATCTACATCTCCATTAAGTTGGGGTTGCATCCAGAAAGCATAATCATGTATTAGCCCGTCAAAATGAAAATCGCTATCATCTATATAACCCGTAAAATCTACTATTTCTAAGTCTTTGTCATCTATTAATACATCAGCGTGAAAATCATGAAGTTTATGCGGATAATGCTCCAAGTCTGCATATAAACTATCGATAAAAAATTCACCCTTCGGTAAATACTTAGATTCTGTAAAATCTTTGGCAGAAGCTTTAAAAGAAAGTCCCAGGCTTAGATCTTTTATTTGTTCATCGAAACCGGTTTGGGTAGTGTCCTGTTTTGTAAAACCTGTTAATTGTGCAAGATCTAAGTAATTGGAGGCAATATCTAAATGAGCTTTTACTGGGATGTTAGTGTGATGCACGATTGCCGGTAAATCAGAAAGAAAACCACTTATGGATAGATCTGAATTTCCCATCAATAGTTCAAACTTGTTCAGGGTTGCTTCCTTGCCATTCATTACCAAATGTACATTTAAATTGTGCAAGGGAGCAGGAAGCTCATTAGCAACCAAACTTAAATCTTTTACAATCAGTTCCGTAAAGTATGCTTGATTGAGTTTTTGTAATGCCTTTTCAGGGTTGTCTATATCGATAATATCGTGAAAATTCATTTTGAGCGAAACTTGTCCAGAAGCATCTTGTACTTGCTCTAGGTTTAAAAAAGCTGCTATAAAATCTAGATCAAAATTTGAGTTTATTTTCATATCCACTTCTGGGGATTCAAAATTCTTCACAAAAATAGAACCTTCAAATTCTCCTTTTTCCAAAGATGCAGTCATATCGGTTAGAGAAAATTCCATAGTACTCGCATCTCTATTTTCTCCATTAGTAAAATGACCATTGAATCCCATATTATCTATCTTTTTCCCCCTTTCAGTATTTTCTAAAAAGGCTTTTCCGGCCCCAAAATGGGCATTGATAAATGGTCTGTTCCCTTTGTTAGCTGGTCCTTGGATACTAGCATTAAAATAGATTTTACCAGCATTTTTGTATTTCTCTAATACAGGTATTACATCTACTGGAGCAAAGGCTATAAGCATATCAAAATTGGGCTTTGTTCCTTTTATAGAAAGGTCAAGATCTACATCATTCTTTGTATCTATTGAACCTTCTAACTCAAAATCGCCGTTTTCCATGACAATACGTGAAGGTTTTATGTCGAGAATGCCAGTATATTCATTAAATATCAGGTCTGTATTAACTTCAAAATGTTTTTTATGTATAAAAGTTGTATCTCCATCTTTTATAACATTTAATTCAAAATCCGTATCTATATGCCCGGCGATGATACTATCCTTTAAACTGAAACCGCCTTTCCCTGAGTAGATAAACTTTTCGACATCAGTATTGGTGGCTTCATCTAAGGTATGGACATCCAGATTTTTAAATTTGATTTTTTTTAGATGAATATTGGTAGAGGATGTTTCTGTTTCAGAAGTGCTTGCTAAGGAATTTTGAATATTTGTAGTGTTATTCTCGTGAATAACAATATTAAACACACCTTCTTCCACGATTAAAGACTGAATATCATAATCTCCTTTCATCATATCCCATAGGTTAAAGCCGATGTATATGTCTTTTACATTCATTATGATGGGTGCATTGTCTTCTTTTGTCTCAAAAATTTGCACATCATCAACTTTTATAGAGATGTAGGGAAAGTTGCCAAAAAGGGATAAATCACTTTTACCAACACTAATAAGCCCCTTGTGTTCTTTGTTTAGTTTAGCAATCTCCTCTTTAATAATTTCAGATTGATTGCCCTGAATATATAGCATTACACCTCCTATTAATAAAATTGGAACTAGGATTAGTGCTAATAAAATTCGTTTCCAGAATTTTTTAATCTTCAAAGTAGCTGGCTTTAGGGTTAGAAAACATGTTTGACTTTAAAAATAACGAATTAGTATGATAAAATGTTATTTAACATGCGATTTAGTTTTTGGGTCAATCGCATTTATTGGCTAGATATTTTAAAGTCATTTCTCCTTAAAGCATTGATCTGCTATGTTGATTTGGAAAAATAAATATCTGTGGCTTTAATTTTTAAACTTAATTTATAATCACTGCTGAACCGTTTGTATAATAAACGTAGCTATTTTTCTGTTTTATTTAGTTGTAAACTAGTTATTTGTAAGAGAATTAATTTTGTTAGGCAACCTTGCGGCTATTTTATCTGCGTTGTAATTGCCAGTTGTTTTTCTTTTTTTAAGAAATAACTGTACTACTTTCACCATCTCTACCTGCTTCATAATGTGGTGACAATATTTCTATTCCTGCAGCATTAAATTCATCAAGGATATGAGCGTGTAATTCTGAAATTATTTTGGGTTGCTTTATAACATCACTTACAAAAAAGTTAAGCTCATATACGATATAAAAGTCTTCTAAGCTTTTTTGTAGTATAAAAGGTTGGGGTTTGTTTAATATCCCATCAGTTTTACTTGAGGCATTTACTAGCAATTCATTTACTTTAGAATGTTTAACATCATACCCAATTGAGATTGTTGTATGCAAAATCGTTTTTCCGCTAGAAGAATAATTGGTTGTATTACTTGAAACTATCCCATTATTAGGGATAGTAACTTCTTCATTTTTTATGGTTAGTAATTTTATAGCAAATGGATTTCTAGCTGTAACAACCCCAACAGTATCGTTGATCATTATTTTGTCGCCTACCTTAAAAGGTTTCATGTAAGTAAGAACAATGCCTGCCAAAAAATTAGATATAGATGAACCCCCAGTTATTGAAATTAATATCCCTATTAAAGCAGCTATACCTTTAAACTCGTTAGAGTCTGAACCTGGCAGTAATGGAAAAATAAGAACAATCAAAAAGACATAGAGCAAAAAAATGATGATTTTGGCAGTTGGTTTAGCCCAATCTGCATCAAAACCAGAAATACTTAAACTCTTTTTCTCAATTGCATCGCGTAAGGTTTTTATACTTTTAATAGCAAACCTGAAAATTATAATGTAAACAATTATTGATACAGCAGTTGGAATAAAATTAACTATAGCATTACCAATATTTTGAATAGGAGTGGTCGTATACTCTATAATAGTATTGACTGTATCTTCTGTTCCTGGGAACACATACAGGATTAAAATTAAAGTGACATAAATATCTATTATAATAGTTATAAGGGTAAGTATATCAACTATTTTTTTTAAAATTAGTTTTTTACGATCTGCTTTTATTAGGTTAACTGAATCTATATTTAAATCCTTTAACTGTGAGTGTTTTGAATTATCTATTTTTGTTTTTAGATATTTTGAAAACTTCAATATATAGTAGATTTCAACGACTAATACTAAAATAATAGCAAGACTTATTAAGGCATTTTTAATTAAAATCTGCGTGCTTTCCTTTTGAAAAAACTCTAGCTCCATAATTTTTTGGTAATTGAAATTTGTCTAATTCTTTATCTAATTATATTGTTTTTTTATTGTCTAGAACACTTAATATATGTGTCGTAGCAGAGCAAAATGTTACCCTACTTTTAGGTGCTTGCACGCATTGGTTACTAACTTTTCTTCACTACAAGCATGGTGTCATTCCAGAATGACCAGAACATTCACTTAATCATCTAGTTACTATGGTCATACTAATGTTGTATTATGTTATTTTTCTTTTCAATTTTTCGTAACTGTACTTTCGGCTTTTACGTTTATATGATTTTCCTTTAATCATCCCAAAAACCTTATTTTCTTTAGGGAAGTATTCTAAAGTACTCTCGAAACAACTTGTAATTGCGTAATCATTTTCAGTTTCATTTGGTAGTTTTGTTCCAGTTCTACGAGGTTTATACATTGCAAAAATGTAAATCTTTCCAGTTTTAAATTTGCGAATACTAGCTCTACAATCTGCTCCATCAGTATCAAAAATTTCAATAACTTTTCTTTCTTCCTTACCTCTTAAAACTTCAATGATTTCTACTTTTATAGATTCTCCAGTTCCGTAAAAAGGATCGAACTCATTGTTTAGAGTTTCAGCAAAATATTCATCATAATCAGTAAATCGCTTACCATTTTCAGTGTGATAATTATGCTCGATAATTTTCCCTTTAATAATTAATTCTGAATTATTAGCAATTCGCAAAAAGTTTCCACTCCATTGACAACTACAAGCTATAACTTTTATAGAAGTAAATAACATTATAAATATGACGAATGTTTTTTTCATATTGTAGTATAATGGTTAGTGCAAAATGTGTTTTTTATATCTTGTGGAGAGTAGTATTTTATAGTTCTTCCACAAGTTGAATATTATTTCCGCAGGTGTCGTTAAATACAGCAAATTTTACCGTGCCCATTGTAGACGGTTTTACACTAAATTCTACTCCAAGTTTTGTTAATCGTTCATATTCTTTATCAACATTTTCAACATCAAACTGAGTATAGGGAATTCCGGCCTCCATCAATGCATCCTGAAAAACTTTAGATGGTTCAAAATGGATTGGAGCTGGTTCTAATAATAATTCTGGTCCGTCTTGTGCTTTTTTTGAAACCAAAGTCAGCCATCTGTTTCCTCCTTCTAATGGTGTGTCCTTCTTTTTTAGAAACCCTAGTTTTTCTGTATAAAATTTCAAAGCTTTTTCCTGGTCTTGCACTGGTATGCTAATAAGTGTTACTTTCATTGTTGTACTATTAAGATTAAAGCTCACAAGTTCAGGAAACAAAATTTAAATTGCTTCTCGAAAGTTGCTCTTTTTGAATTGAGTGGGCGTCTTTCCGGTTTTACGCTTGAATAAGGTACTGAATGATCCCAAACTTTCAAATCCAACAGCAGAGCAGGTTTCAGTTACTGTCATTCCATTTTTTAGATGTTCTTTAGATTTCTCAATTCTTTTATCCACCAGGTATTGCCTTGGCGTTAGTCCATAATATTTTTTGAACAAGCGTAACAAATGGTATTTGGAAACAAACTAAATGTGAGACAGGAGATCTAAATTCAAATTGGTATCATAATTATTTTTGATATAGTTTCTGGTTCTAATTACGATATCAATTTGAATCTGGTTTGAATAAACAATACCTCTGATTCGTTTGAGTTCTTTTTCGTAAAACGTTATTTCCTGCATTTTTTTAAATTACTGCCAACGATTAGTATATGTGTCATAGCTATTTATGTTGTTACCTAAATTTGGACACTTCTATTAAGATTTTATGTATTACTCAGCTTTAAAATCACTGTGCCATCATAAATATACAAGAACCAATCGATTAATCCTCTATTTGGTTATGATCACATTTATAGAGTACCTCAATGTTCTTTATTTTTAAAGGTCATTAAATTCCCAATTAATATCAAATTTATTTTTTTTATTGTCGAATCCTGGAGGGATCGGAATTTTGCAGTGTAACATTGGTTCGTTATTCTTTACAGTTTGATAAAAATCATATTCTAGTGATGATTTAAGATAATATTGAATTTCAATTACAGTATTTTCCTTTTCGCTCTTATATATGTACAAATTTATATCATACAGGTTTTCATAGATAGTTTTTAATTCAGTCGATATTTGCTCGAGCGATTTTGTTATTTTTTTTTCGTTTTCTTTTTTTCGCTCTATTCTTTTATCAAACACATTTAACTGATTATTCTTTATTTCAGAAATTAAGTAGTTTGTATTTCCAGAAATTTTATTCCAACAAGAATTTCTCGCCATTTCTAATAGGGAAGAGGTGGCTTCTTTTAAATTCTGTTCGAGATTTTCTTTATTATTTGGCATTTAAGCATCGAATTCTGCGTAATGAATTAATCTATTGCATTTTACTTCTATAGATTCATTTTTCTTTAAGTTACCGATAATTTCTTTTATTAGAAAGGTTTCCAGGAAATAATCAAATCCAGGGCATTTTTTTTCGGTTACTTCAAAAGTCTTCCATTCCAATTCTACTTCGGTTAATTTCAGAATTGTAACATCTGAATTACAAGTAAATTGGCCATCAATTCTTTTTACATAAAGAACAGATTCTTCGTCGACTTTCTCAATATTAGTTATAACTTCTACTAGTTTCATCAATGTTAAGAATAGTTCAGCTATGAGCAGTAGTATCTTGAAGGGAACTATTGCTTATAGATCTTGTTGTAGGTAACTTTTTTTATATTATACTTGAATTCTACTACTTTTAGATTCCACAAAGTTAAAGTTTGTTTTGCCATCATACTATTATTTTCAGACTTGACAATTAATGTGTCTTTAAAAGACCTAATGTATTTAGTCCATAAATTCCCTTTAGAGTCATTTAGTAAAAAATAAAAACCACTATCTCCATTTTTTTCCCCTGATGATTTTAAGATCAATTCTCCGTTTTTACCTACACTAGGACTTAGTATAACAGTGGCGTTTCCGTTTGGTAAAGGAAAAATAGCTTTTATGCATGTTTTTCCTTTTGGAAGTGTACAGGTTTCATAAACACCTGAATAAACCACTTGTTCTGATTTTTTGAATGTTCTAAGCCAAACTGTTCTTTTTAATTCTTTTGTCTTTTTATCAACTAAATTTATTAATTCACTGTTTAAACCATCAGAGTTTTTACTGTTTCCTATTGGTAAATTTAATTGCTCAATTCTATTACTAAACAATATTTTTAATAAACCACCAAATATTTTAAAAAATGGATTCCATTTCACTTTTAAGTCAAGTTCATATTCGCTTGTTTTTTCATAAAAATCAATTACTCTTTTTGATAACGATTCAAGTTCTTGTTGAGATAAGTTTAGTTGGTTTATTGATTGTATTAAACCTTTTTCAGATTCACTTTTATCAATTTCTAAGTCTTCACTTATTGCTAACTGCTCGATGAATTTTTGTCCGATTCCCTTTGTTTTACCAAAAGGGCCTAATAACCATTCATTTTGATCACGAATGATTTTCTTGCCAAATAGAATAACCCATTGTTGAGTTATCCAATCTTGAAAACTCTGTTTTAAAAGTGCTATCCCCATCCTCTAGGTTTTTCCATTTTAAGGTTTGGAATGTAACATTCTTTTTCATTCCAAAATCCAAATTCAGAAAGTGGTTTAAATCTTAATGTTGTGAATTCAAAATGAAAATTCTTTCGTTCCCTCTCTTTCATCGCATTTGAATGTCTTTTTGGTTTAGACATTGCACTATGCCCGTGAACCATGTTGATCATTTCTTTTTCCGTTTTCCAAATCGAAAAGGTAGAAATAGTATTAGGGAATCTAAATGAAGCTAATGATAGTACTGTTCCTAAGTGATCACGAACTAATTTTTCAACGGGTCTTCCCCAGTGTAAAAACCTTGGTACAGCTAAAGGTTTCATTCTTGCAATTGTAACTGCAACAACTGGAGATGATGGACTTTCTAATTCTGCTTTCTGTTTAGGAATTTTGAACCCACTTATTTTTCCCCATTCCCTCATAAAGGCTAACCGAACATGCCAACCATTAGCCAAGATTTTTCCGAATTTTTCTTGTTCTAAGTAATTGTCAAGAGCTTCTTCATTTTCCCATTGTGCAAAAATTGCGACCTGTTTTATGAGAAACCGAGAAGGAGATATAATCGGAGAGCCTAATGTCATGGCCATCATATATTCAGAATGAACTAGGCCTTTAGCTTTTGTATTAATTAAATTTGTGAATAACCCTTTAATTGCCAATGAAAAGGGTATCTTGACAAGATGATAAGAAAATATACTCATATTTAATTTTTGTAGCGTTTTGTACCTCCTTTATTTCTGAATTAGATGTAACGTTTCATATATATTGCAAGAGGTTGCTTTTTATGTTTTCGGTTCAAATTTTTGGAAATTCTCTCCTGTTTGTTTATAAACTCCATCATTGTTTGTTCCAAGCCAAATTGTTCCATTGTTGTCTTGATAAATATAAATCAATAAAACATCTTCTTTTCCATTATTTATTTCAAAATTTGAGAGAGTTTTTCCATTATATTTCCAGACACCACCACTATAAGTTGTCATCCATAAATTGCCCTTTTCATCTGCTATTCCAGAGTTGAAGTAAAGTATTTTGTCTTTTACAATTTCTTGAGGTAAATCCACTGCTTTCAACTTTTCATATCCATTGGGTAGATTTGGGTTAATCTTGTATTTGCTATAAAAGTTACTTAACCAGAAATATCCATCTTTGTCTTGAATCATCGAACGTACTCCTGGTACTCGACCATCTGGAAGTGTTGAAAGTTCCTTTTCATCAAACCATAAAAAAGATTTTCCGTCATATCTAAAAGCGCCAGCTGTCACTGTTCCAAACCAAATATTTCCATCCTTATCTTTATCAACCCCATAAACAGCATATGGACCATTATTACTTTCAAAAGGTACTCCTTCTGTATTGTTACCAAATGCTTTTTTCAAATCTTTTCTTGGTAATTTTAATTCAAAAAGTGAAGTTCCATTATAGCGATATAAATCGTTAGCATTATATCCAAACCATAGATCATTGGGTTCAAGTTTCCATTGGTTATCAGAAGATTTTTTTGCTATTAAAGTTGTGAATTTCGTTCCATTAAATTTGCTAATTCCTAGAGGTGTTTCAATGTAAATATTACCTTTATTATCTTCTTGTATTCCTCGAATTTGATTGCCTACCAATTTGTCGGCTGTTGTGAATTGTTTTAATGTTTTTCCGTCAAAATGGTAAATACCTCTTCCGTTACTTCCAAACCAATAATTTCCTTTTTTATCTTGAAAAACACTCCAAATTTGATTGTCAACTTCTGAAACAGTTTTGCCAATTTCTCCTGTTTTAATTTCAGTTTGTTTGCTTTCCAATTTTGTTTGACCATTACAAGAAAGGAAGATACTTGAAACAAAAACTATAAGGATTTTTTTAACTGTTTCTATGATCATTTCTCTTTTTTTGATTTGTTTTTAAGTTGCTGTTAACGATTGGTATAAGATTAGTTACACGTGTTAGTACTAAACTTCAGAAGTAGGGGAGAACAAGTAATTACTTATAGCCAATGTTAGCATACTTTTTTTCTTTTAATTTAAAGACCAAGTTTATCCATTTTGCCCTTTTCGTATTGACCGTCTTCAGCAGGATATCTCAATAAATGGTCGTGTTTTCCAGATTGTTTTGCCATTGAATAAATTAAACTCTCTCCTGCAAAATTTGATTTTGGAATGCTTTTGAAGATTTCATCTTGAAAAGCATTATCTGCATCAATAATCTCCCAACCTTGCTCTTTGAATTTCTTAATAAGGTCGTCTAAAAATAATGCAGAAGTCAAATTGTGATGAAGCAATAATGTGTGATTAACATGTCTTCCGTTCATCTCATAAGAAAGCTTTTCATAATAATTCGCCCGCTCAAAGATATGTTGTACATAAAAGTCTTTAAACTTATCGATTTCTACGTTTTCAAATCCAACTTCTTTTATTTTTCTGATTAAGCGTTGGTCAATATACCAATCAGAAGCATCTATTGTTACGTAACCGTTCAAGTAATTATGTTTACTAAGAATGTTTCTAATATTATCAACTTTTGCTTGGTTCTGACCTTCCTTTAAGTAAGGAAATCGAAAAAGCTTGGTACGATTACTAAGTTTCGAAATAATCGAGTCCGTTTTAATTAGTTCGTTCTCAAAAACCTGAGAGGTATTTTTTTCGGAGTTGAAATTTGGATGAGAAAAGGAATGATTGGCTATTTTATGTCCATTGTCGTTCCAGCTTTTAAGCAAGAACTGACCTTTTGTATTTGATTTATTCCATCCAGTAATGAAAAATACAGCTTTCAGATTTTCGTTTTCAAGATGTGATAAAATCATTTTGTTCCATTCCTCAAATTGAAAACCCGCTAAGTTAGATGTGTTTCCGTCGTCGAATGTAAAACTTACCAATGGTTTTGATAGCACAACTTTTTGCGGTTTTTCCAGTGCTTTTTCCATTTTTTCAGATGTCGAATTTTTGCATCCGAAAAAGATTGTGAGCAGAAACAAAATTATTAGTTGAATTGACTTCATTTTTTATGTCATAAATGTATTCTAACGGTTTGAATAATCGCCAGTTTTAAAGTTGTTTGTGTTTTGATATAAGCTTTTTGTCACACCAATACCAGGCAACATCTTTTCCTCCAGGTTTATAAGGAGCAAATTTGTCAAATTCCATCCCAACTTTTTCCATCACTTTTATAGATGCTTTATTTTCCTTCATAGCAATTGCTATTATCCGTTTTAATTTGAGTTTATCAAATCCGTATGTCAAAATTGCCTGAGATGCTTCTGTTGCAAAACCCATTCCCCAATATTTTGATGAGAATCTATATCCAAGATCAATTTCATCAAATTCTGGCAGATACGCTAAACCAGCCCAGCCAACAAACTGCTTCTCATTTTTTAGAAAGGTAGCCCATCTTCCGTATCCATATTTCTTATAGTCGTTAATTCTTGTTTGTATTGCCTGTTCTATTACTTCTATAGATTCAACCGGAGGTTCTCCCGTATACTTTTGTACATCAGAATTAGAATGCAACTGAAACATTTCTTCTTTATCATCCAAAGTGATTTCTCTTAACCATAACCTTTCTGTTTCTATCAAAGCTTTCATTTTGTTGTTTGTAATTGTTTGATTATAAGGTTGTAATATTCAAAAAGATATTGTTTTTTCGGATTAACACAGAATCATTTTTTTATTCTAAAAACCAAATAAAAAAATGGAGGACTTTGTAATTAATACAGAAACTTTTCAACTTAGTATTTACTAACTATGTTTTATACACGTGTTGTTGGTATGTTGTTATTAGCTTCTACAGGCACATTCATGGTGCTCGTTGAGATATGCAATTGTTTCTGCGCTAAGTTTTTCTACAATGGGAATATTTATGTCAGCTAGTTTCTTAAAATAAATACAGGCTTTCCCCATTTTAAATTTACCTAAATCTTTCAAAAGGTTATCACTTTTTTCTGTTTTCGAATAGACGTAGAGAGAAAACTGTGCTTTTCGAGGAGAGAAGCCTAATAAAGGAGCATCGCCTTCATGACCACTAGCATATTTATAGTGATAGCTGCCAAAGCCTATAATAGTTGGCCCCCACATTTTAGGTTCAAAACCAGACCATTTCTTCATTAATTTTATTAATTTATAACTATCAGCTTTCTTTTGCTCATTGTCAACATATGAATTAATAAAATCAATTACATCGACTTCAGTTTGCGTTGTTTTGTTCTTTGCCATGTGTCTATTAATTATTATTAGTTTGTTTTATTGAGTGGTAAAAACTTGCCCAATCAGAGTCTTTCAAACTCATTTATAGAACCGAGATATTCTGCACTCTACCAATCAGAATAATCTTCTGTTTTAATCAGCTCGACACCATATAAGCAATCATTTTCTTCTAAATGGAGCTTTAACTCTTCATTAATAATCACTTTGGTTGGGGATTGTTTTAAACGAAAAATCTTTGAATTATTTGTTTTAGATTCATCAATCACCATAGATAAAAAATTAAAACCTATTCCAGAAGACCTATATTCTATTTTACTTTTATTCATATCAATACAATCTAATAAACCAATAATATTTGCAACCCAATATCCTCCTTCGGTTTTATTCGTTTCTTGATCTCTTAATCTTACGGGATAATACATAATATTATTAACTTCAAGCTTTTCTAACCCTTCTTTTAATTCATCTGAATATAAAGTTAATAGGCCATCGATAATATCTCCTCTATAATCACCACTTTCTAGTGTTAAGTCTAAAGTTAAAGGAGCATTTTTATTGCTTGGATCGGCCGTACCTTTACCTTGTGTCCAATCAAGAGAATCAATGTTGTCAGGTACCCCATCAATAGCTGCGCAGCCTTCAATCAGTTTATACTGTTTCATAATATAAAATGCCATATCTCTTTAATTTATTTTGTTATTGACTATTAGCATATCTCATAACATCTCTTGTATGTAGAGTTTGCCTCCCGAAGGATGCATATACCATATACAAATTGTTGTAAGTGGTGTTTTTATTCTGATTTTCCTTCGTTCCAATATTCGTTTTTTGCTTTTTTCTGTCGATAGTATGCAACAAATATTAAAGAAATAGGAAAGAATAAAATTATCAAAATCCATTTAAAAATATTTAATATCATATTTTATTCTTTTCAATTAATTTTATTTAGTATTTCTTTTGGGTTTAAGATTCCGTAATTAGATGCTTTTGTCAAAAAAAATCTTGTATTTATAGTATCATTTAAATTGTAATATGCTTGTCCAATCCAACTAAGTTTGTCGGGTAATTCATAATCGTATTTAATGGATTGCTTTAAAATCTTTTATAGCAAGTTTATAATCTTTTAAATAAACATAGGAAATTCTACCTTCAAATTCAATCTCGTATTTTCGAACATAATAATCTGATTTTGTTTTTATCATTTTCAGTAAATATCCTATTTTAATTATCTAGGATTTAGGAAAAGGCTTTATATAGGATACATTGTTATACATACCTGTAGATTTTAAACTATTAAATCCACCCATAATATATAAATAGAAAAGCAACACTGTCAATAAAACCATGAACAGCAACATTAAACCACAAATCGTTTTTACGAATATGAAAAATAATTGCTAAGAGCATACCGGTTATACCTGCTACGATTTGACCAGTTATACCTTGATATGCGTGTACCCAACCAAAAATAAACCCAAATAATAAAATATTAATTACCAGACTTATTTTGCTTGAACCAAAAAACTTAGTAAACTGTCTCATTAAATATCCCCTAAATACAATTTCTTCGCCGAACGCTGCTGCTGCCCACATAAAAACAAGTAAATTCAATATGCCAGGTAGATTTCCTTTATAGGGTTCGAATACAGAAAAATCTATAGGTTGCCCTGTAATATAAGCAACACTTGGCACCATTATGTAGTAATAAAATAGAAAAAAAGCTGCACCCAATAGAGGTGCTACAACTAAGAGACTTTTTAAGTTTAACCTTTTTCGTTGAAAACCTAATGATTTAAAGAGGTCTTTTTTGTATTCTATTGCACTTGCAATTAATACTATAAATCCGGCTATAATCATTTGAAAATACCCTGATAAGTATAAAAGACATAAGATAATTACAGTAATTATAGGTGTCAAATTTGTTTTTAAAGAAGATTTGTTCATTTTTTTCGTTTTTAAATTTTAAACGAAATAACAACGATCAAGTAAGAAAAACTCCTGAGAAACAGCAACTTTTACTGAATGGTATCAAAAAAGTACCTGAATAATCAACCTTAATTTATAATTTCTTATCAAACCAATCCATAAATGCTTGCCTCTTATATCTACTTATATTTATTTGAGAAGTTTTTTTATCTGAAAAGGTAGATTTGAGTATTACAGATAATTTTCCATTTTCTATGGATTGTACTTGTTCTATAGAACGAGCATGAAGAATTATTTGTCTATTAACTCTAAAAAAACTTTGTTGGCTAATTTTACTTTCAACTTCATTTAAAGTAAAATCTGTAATAATTGTAGTTCCATCAGTTTTTACAATATATACTATTTTGTTTTCACTATGTATAAAGGCAATTTCAGGATACTTAACCAAGGTTATTTTACCACTTTGTTGCACTTTAAGTGTACCTTTTATGGAGATAAGTTTATGAAGTTTATAAATATCTTTTAAAAATAAAAGTGCAACTCCAAGAGTACACATTAGTAGGGAGATTGAAAGTCCCGTTAGTAGATGATAAATACTGTATGATTCAGTTCCATTAATCAAACCATTTAAAACATAATATATAGGGATATATAGTATGGTAATATAACCTAAAGTTGAAAATAGGAAACGTACTAGTATTTGTGTATCAATTTTTTTAGTGAAGTATTTGTTTTTAAAATATTTAAAATTAAAGCTGGCGATAATAAGTACTATACTTCCTACAATAATTGAGGAAACAATAGGAAGCCAAGGAAATTCGTAGGATTTATTTAGCGGAAAATTTTCTGGCTCAGTAAGGTGGTTAATAAAAATAGAAAGTATTACAATTATAAAGCCGTTTCTAACCCAAAAATTTCTTTTCTCTTTTTTCTTTTTAAGAAAGTTAATAATTATGTCCATTAAAAATTTGAATCTGTCTTTTTGGGTTATTTAGTTTATGTATAATGGTTTGTGTATGGTTAGTTGCGTAAAATCAGTTATGATTTTCCGATGTAGCCGAAAGATAGTGAATTGTAGTGAATAACGTGTTAGGAACCCAGCCAGAATGAGCTATACACGTTGTTGTAGCGCGTTATTTTTTGTTTTTATACAGTTCAATTGCTTTTAAGAATTTCATTCCACCAGATTCTGTTTGGTCGTAAATAAAACGATTTAGGTTCAGCTCAGGATGATTCTCCTCAGTCCAGCTTAAAAGTCCATTTTTGTTCTTTTCCCAAGTCACTTCGTCAAAATTCAAATATTCCGTTTCAACAGAAATTATTTTATCGTTTTCAAACCTCAAAATCTCATTTGTTAAAAAAGGTTTTTGCATTAGAAAATGAATCCTTTTATCGGTTTTTGAAACTTTTGCTTTGACAATTCCATTTTCCAATCTCATCTCAATAACTTTATAAGTCGGTTCGAAAACTGAATCCCATTTTAACCATTTCTCCACGTAATCATTTTTGGAATATCTCACTTCATATTCATATTTTGGTATCATGGTCACAAGACTATCGGCTAATAAATCTTTTATTTCAGAACTATTAGATTTGTCAAGAGCTACGAAATATTTTTCAGCAATTTCAAGCTTGTTACTTGTCTTTTCAGATTTTTTACAACTTATAAGTCCGATTAAAAGTGCAAAGGAAATTATTAGAATTCGATTCATTTTGATGTGATTGGTCTTAATGTGTTACAACGATTAATGTAAAATGCGATTTAATGTATTTTTACACCTTTTTATCTGCTTTTATATATTTTAATTATTCCCAGGATATAATAATAATTTATTTACGATTAATCATAATTGTCAAACTCTAATTAATTTTTATGACCTACAGGTATTTTTATGTAACTTGGATGTTCAGAAGAATGGTGCACAGTGATTTCAGCTGTTTTAGCATCTATTTTTGATTCTAATGAAACATCTTTACCAGAATTATAGTTTTTCTGGATGTAGGAAAAATTCATAGAATTAATGGTTAAAATAAATCTATTTCCTCTTTTTAACTCAAGAGCCGTTATATAGGGTGTGTCAAATTTGCAAAAGAAAACTTCACCTGGTACTGCTAATTTTGGTCGGTTCAATCCCTCTCGATATCTTAATCGAAGCATATCAGATCCTATATATTTAGTTTCTCCAAGTTCATTGACAACATACAATGACACTTGTATATCTGTGTCAGGAACATTCAAGGATAAATACAATCCCACTTCAAACCTTCCTACTATTCGTGTGTTGGTATCCAGTTTATTTGAGACATAAATTATTCTTCCTTTTTCTTCAATAGGTATGGGAGCTGTATAATAGTCGAAGCCTGAATACCCTTCTATCTCTTCTGTGTCTAAAGGATCATATACAATGATATCTGCATCTAATACAGAAGATTTTTTTTGGGAAAGATATCCGGGATCGATTAACAATTTTGAATTAGAATCTGGACTGGATAGATAATAGGTGATGGTATCTTTGGAGATGTTACCAATTTCATTTAGATACTTCCATTTATTTTTATTCATCAAATAATAACTTACACGATCCTTTAAGAACTCTGGTTTTTTTCCGTTTTTTAGTGTCCAATTGAACCATTCTAAATGAAGTTGTTTCATATCCAGCTTTGAATCATTTCCAAAAGTAAGGCCTCCTAATTCTGTTACAGGTTTACGTGTACCAACATGAGACCATGGCCCTAAAATTAAATAGTGGTTGGTTTTTCCTGTAGGATTACCATATTTCATATGATCTTCGTAATAGGTCATCGCCCCCGGTTGGTCAGCATCAAAATACCCTGTAATGGTAAGAATAGGGAGATCAAAAGATTTATAGTCTTCGGGTGTAGGATAAAAACTTTGCCAATATTCATCAAAGTCTGGATGAGAAATCCAGGTTTGAAAAACGGAATTACGTTTGTTAAGTGCCAAAAGATCCCAATCCTTATATGGAATAAACATTTTGTGTTTTTTAGTCGCTTTATTATTCCAAAAGGTTCCATTATTAAACAAATTGTTATTTCTGCTTTTGCCTCCTGTAAAATTTAACCATTGTAAAGCATAGTTACCGAATATTCCATCAAACTTTGGAAAATCAATTCCTGGACCAACTGCCGCGGTGGGAACAATTGTTTTAAGTGCCGTTGGCTTATTCTTTAAAGTCATCCATTGAACCATCCCTCTGTATGAACCACCCATCATACCGATATTTCCATTGCACCAATCTTGCTGACTTATCCACTGGATAGCGTCATAGCCATCTATTCCGTCTTTTTCAAATGGTCTGTACTCACCTTCCGAGTTTCCTCTACCTCGCAGATCGAGTGTAATAAAGATATACCCCTCCTTTGCAAAATACATTCCTCTCTCAACTGCCTCATCATTAACATAGGGTGTATATATGAGTATTACTGGATAAGATTTTTCATTACTATTGGGGGAATATATGTTTGCTGATAGTTTGATACCATCTCTCATAGGAATATTTTCGTAGAGTTTTATATCAATATTCTGTGTGTAAACTAATGTCCAATTAATAAATGCCAGAATAATAATAATGAAAGTTTGTCTCATTCGGTATGATTTTTATATTGTAGATAACGGTTAATGTATGTGTGGTAGCAAGGCAAAATGTTATCCTGCTTTTTGATTTTTCTTGCGCATTGGTTACCAACTTTTACTTTTTTGCAAGCATTGCGCCTTACCAAAAATACAATAACCATTTGATTCATTATCTATCTGCTATGATCATTGTAGGTAGTTTTTATTTTAATTCCACCTTCAGTTTTGACTCCACTTGTCCGTTAATCAATAGTTCTATTTGGAATTCATTTTCTATTCTCATATAGACAAAATTGGTTCGTCCATATTCGCAAATTCTTTTGACTATTTTACCTATTACTATCAACAAAGCTATTTGAATCGTCTTTTGGTATTTGTAGAAATTTGGAAATATTGCTCTCACATCCCATTCCGTTGATTCTATTTTTTCAACGTAAGGTTTGTATTTAATGTTCTCAATTTTCCTTGAGTCAGATTCGAATGTCACTGATACTCTAAAGTCATTTGATTCGTTTCGTGAATCAATCCTTATTTTTTCTATTCGTTCAGATACTTTGAGAAACAAAATTCCACCTCCAAAAGTATTCATTACAACAAACTTCCCTTTATCAAAGAATTGAGTAAAATCTTCTTTTAAAAGTTCTTTCTGATCTGATTCAAGATTAGAAGTAATTAATTGAAATTCCCTATCAAGATCATAATCAAAGTTTGCCTCAGTAGTAAATTCAATTTTTTTTATTTCTTCTAATAATTTTTCCATCTTAATTACCTACAATGTATAACAAATCATAGCTTGCCTTTGGAAAGCTATGATTTGTTATACATTGTTAGTAGCTTTTTTTTCTTGTTTTTATTTCTACTTTGCAGTCAATCTCTTTTTCATTTAAACCATCTGCGATTTCTTGAAATTCTGGGAAATGGCTATTCCAATATTTCTTTTCAGTGTAAATTATTTTTTGATCATCGTTTATCATTTTTAGAAGCTCTTTGGTTGAGCATTTAATAACTGATTTTAATTTTAAAATATTTTCTTTTTGGAAAGGAACTTCTAAATAAAAATATTCCTCCAAATCTTGAACTTCAAGTTCAAAAAAATGAATCCAATCTACTCCTGGAGCAGAACCCATCATTTCAAATCTATCATAGAGTTTTGAAACCATTAATGCTCCAGCTCCTACCCATCCAGTTCTTTTAACCTTTGATAGGTGTTTTTCTGATTTCGGACACCAATCTATAGAATAACATAATTTATGTTCTCGTATGGATTCTCTTAATCCACAAAGAAGATGAGGGTTTCTTTTTGTTTTAAAATCTAATTCAAAATACTCATTAGTTTTTAACAAAACTTGGTCTAATATGTAATCAGAAATTTTCTGTTTGGGATTTGACTTAGTTTCATTAATCCAATGAATCAACCATTTTATTTCAGATAATTCATATTCGTTAGAAGATGTTTTTAATTTCGATTTTAAAAAAGAGAGAACATCTGTGTTGTAATGAATTTTAAAGATGGTATCTATAGTCAAGTCCATTATAAAAACCAATCTTTTAGATTCTTGATCTTCTGAACTATAACTTCCAGAAAAATCTTTAAATATTTCACTATTATATTTTGAATCGACCCAATTAAGTATAGACATTCCTATTTTGTTTGATAACACAGAGCCGTCGTGTTTTTTTAAACTTATCAAATCATTTAGTGACTCTATACCTACTGACCAAGAGGTGCTATTAACTGAAAATAGATTTAATAGTTGAGAAATCAATTCTTCTAAAGTGTTGATTTCAATACCTCCTTTTAGTTTCTTAAAATCCTCAATCCTTTTTATATTCATTTTTCGCAAATTGCTACTAACGTTTAATATATGTGTCGTAGCGGAGCAAAATGTTACCCTGCTTTTCGATTTTTCTGTACATTGGTTGTTAACTTTTCTTTATTGCGAGTGCTACGCCTTACCAAAATGACAACAACCATTTGATTCATCACAAATCAGCTATGATTACATACAGGTTGTTGTAACACGTTTTATTTCGATTTGATATCGTCTTCCGTGTTAAAGTTCCCGTCAGATCCTGCAGATATTAGGGAAAATTCATCTCCCTTTACCGCAACTATATATTTATAGGGTTGATTCCAGGCATCAGTTTTCCAATCTTGTCTTAGAGGATTCTTTCCAATTAGTTCATTAAGATCTACAGGATAATATCCATACTTTTCATTCCAGCCCTCAATCTTTTCGGATATTTTAGAAATTTCTTTTTCAGTTCTTTTGGGGTATGTTACTAATTTTTGATAAGTCAAAAAAACAACTCCTGCTATTATTCCAATTATTATAATACTAACCATTACAATAACTGATGGTTGTAAAAGGTGTTTTTGAAAAGTTCTTTTAATTCCATCCTTCTCTTCCTTTTTTCTTACCCGTTTTCTATGTTTATAGTCAGCGCTGATAAATCCAATATCAACTAATAATTCTAAAATAAGTTCTATCATTCTTTGATATGCAAAAACGTTTTATGTATGGCTTGTTGCGGAATTTTCCAAAGGAAACATTCTGAAGAGTCGCTAGGCAACAAAATTGCAATGAATTCCGTTAAAGAATTCAGCCGCAATGAGCTATACTTGCTATTGTGTTTAGTTTACTATAGATTTTTTTTAATTTTTTTTCTGATAATCCATAATTACTTGATGAAATACTGATTTGATTATTATCATCTTGTAATTCAAAATATGTGAACCATCCATTTTTCAATTCCGAAATATTTAATTTGTTAAGATTTAAAACGGTTCTCAAGTTCTTTTGAAATATTCTTAATTGATTTATAATTAATGCATTATTTTCTGTGTCAATATGAATACTAATCAAATGTTTTCTAACTATAAATATTACTGTCCTAATGATAAAAACAATTTCGAAGATTACTATTGTTTCAATAATCTCATTTAGTTCCGGTTTAGACCAAGTTACGAGATTAATCCACAAATTCCATAAGATAGCACCAATGAAATAGGCTAAAAATTGCCATAGCAAGCTTTCATATTTAAAGGTTCTTTTATTTTTGAATATTTTGTTCATATTACATACAACGGTTTGTGTATGGTGCATATTCCGAAGGGTATGCACTATTTAACTTGTCGGTAGCCGTTTCTATTTTAATTTTCATCAAACTTTAATTTTTGATTCTTCATTGCCGTTTTCCAACCGTATGGAAAAATCCCGTGATCATTTTCAGTTATGTTTTCCATTATTTTACGAACCCTATTGCGTATTCCTATTGGTAGTTGATAATACATTTCGTCTACTTGAGTGTTTCTTTCAAAGTCCAGCGTTCCGTTTTGGTGTCTAATGGCTCTCTTTTTTCCGTTGTGATAAACTATGATTTTTAGTCTTCCATCATTTGCTCCGTTCATTCCAAATGTTCCATATACTATTATCGGGTCAACTAAGCCATCTCCATTGTAGTCATTCAATTCAAAGTATTTAGTCCAAAATGAAATCGAATATTCTTCAGATACTTCATTGCCTTTTTTTAATATAAAGTCTTTTAAATTCCACTCAAGATTATATAACCCACTTTTATAGGAGTAGCAGAATGCTTTTATCGAATCAGAACATTTTTCTTTTTCATTACATTCAAATTCATTTTCAGTCATTACGATAAAGTGTTCCCCTGATTTATCCTTGTATTGATAAATTCTGTAAATGGAATATTCGATTTGTAGTTTAGTTTTCAGGCTATCTGTAAAAATCGAGTCAATCTCATGTTGATTCAACTGTCTGCTTGACACCTTAGAATTTTGACCAAATCCTATACCTGACCAAAAAAGAGTCATGAATATTGCTAATGTTATTTTCATCTTGTTCTTAATGGCTACTATCGTTTAATATATGTGTCATAACAGGGCAAAATGTTACTCTGTTTTTCGGTTTTTTTGCGCATTGGTTGCTAACTTTTCTTTTCTGCAAGTATTGCGTTTACCAAAAATACAAGAACCAAACGATTAATCACTCGGTTGCTATGACCAAGCAATTAGCTATACGTGTTGTTGTACACAGTTTTCCTACTATTTACACTACTTGTATAACCATTTATGAAACCATTTCGTAAGCATTGGCATAACGGGATAGTTCATTAAATTAGAAATAACGATTACTTCAAAAAACAAAGCCAACTCAAACGGTAATTTTTCGAAACCTGGAATAATCCAATGCAATAATTTTCCAACAACAATTATTAAGGGATAAACAGCTGCAATACCCATTATTACTTTTTTGTAAAATGGTGGTTGTATTGTTAGTGTATCTTTGTTAAAAAAGAATTCTAAACCTTGATGTAAGCTTATCTTAGGTTTAGATAAAGTATACTGCTCAACTTCTTTTAAATATTTATTTAGCGTGTCTGAATTTAACCAATTATGCAGGGTTTTATTTGAATCAAATTGAAATAAGGTAATATACTCGTTTTCAATACCATCTAACTTTTTTGTAGATACACTAATAAAACCATCAAATTTTTTTAGGTCTGAAATTATTCTTTTTTGCCAATTTTCGAATTCGGTGAGATGATTAGTTTGTACTTTATCTGTTACTACAATAGAAACTATAGTGTCGTGTGCCATCGTGTATGAAGTTTTCCTAAATTAAGAATATTAATATCCAATACCCATTTCCATAACTATTCGATAAGCGTTTAATGGTAACCATTCATCAAACTTTGCCCAATCTTTATACTTCTGCATATGTTTTTTTACATGTTTGCCCAAAGTTTCCATAGTAGCACCTTCTTTAAAGGAAGTATATACTGCAGCAATTAAATCTTTAAGAAACGTTTGTTGTTCCATTACAGATTCGTGTCCTAATATAGTACCGCCTCCAAAATCGTGACTAGTTAATAAAATGTCAAACTCAAGTTTGTTGATTTCTTCAAGAGAATTAATCCAAGCCGTAGGTTGAAAGTCAGGTAGATACAAAAAACCAACACGTTTGGCAACTACTAGATCGGAAACAAAAACCGCTTTAAGAGATGGAATTCTTGTTACAGTCATTCCGTGTCCATGATTCGCTCCAAAATACAATAGCTCAAAGGTTTGATTACCTATCGATATAATCGATTTTTTTCCACCCCAAGTTAATGTTGGTTTGGTTACATTTTGGTTTGGCATAAGATGGTTTGTAGCGTCAATATGTGCAACAATTTGTGCGCCATTTTTAGCAAAAATTGCTGCTCCTGATATGTGGTCCCAATGGTTATGACTATAGATAACGTATTTTATAGGCTTGTCTGTACGCAAACGAATTTCCTTGAACATAGCTTCAGAGAATGCTTTATTTGTTGGGTCAAAAATCACAACGCCTTCATCTGCAATCCAAAATCCACTTGAATATTCACCTTTAAGATCTACTGCACTATAAAGGCCTTTTCCAGCATCTCTAATTGTTAACTCTAACTCTCCATGTTGAGCAGAAACTGTCGTTGAAAAAAATAGTAATATTAGGAATAGTAAGTAGGACGTTTTTACTAATTTGAAATTCTTAGTTGCCATAATTATTTGATTTAAATATTCAAATTTATAGCCTTACTGATTCTTAAAAGTTAATGTACATTAACTTTTCTATAAGTTAAGATTTGTTTTGCAGATATTCAGTTTTCATCTTACTAAAAAATTGAGGAGTAACACCTAAGAATGATGCTATGTACTTTTGTGGAACCCTGTTATCAATACCTGGAAATTTCAATAATAATTGTTCGTAGTTATAAATCGTTGGTTTAGATACGCTATTGAGCATTCTTAATTTAAGCGATTTGAAAGCATTTCTTACTAATTGAACTTCGGTAAAAGCATACTTTTCGTTGCTTTCATAGAAACTTTCCAAAACCTCATTTTTTATGCGAAATAACTTAGTATGTTCCACACTTTGTATAGAAACACCTTTTAGATTGTATTTTTCTCCTCCACCAGCCCAATATTTTTCAGGGATAAAATTCAATACTATTTTGTTGCCATTATAATCATAGGTATAGTTAATCAACATGCCTTCTATAACCAGATATGTATATTTAGATAGGTTAGCATCACTATGAAGTATTTGATTTTTGTCTACTTCTATATATTCATAATGTTTTAGTATTGTATCTATTTCTTCTCGACTAAAGGCCTTGTACTTTTGGTAATAGTTAAAAAGAAATTCCTTTTTTGAGTTCATTATTTAAGTTTTAAGAAATTGTGTGCAACGTGTTCGCGTATGAGTAGTAGCGAAAAAAAAGACACTACTTTTTGGAAAGTAAATTACAAAATAAAAAAGAATAGCGATTTGAATTATTACTCAAATCGCTATTACTTATACACGTTGTTAGACACTGGTATTTTAATTAAACCAGTTAGCTCCAGGATCGCCAGGGAAAAATGCATCTGGTAAAGCAAAAATTAAGGCTCCAGTTATCAAGTCAGGATAGAGTAGTGCCAATTCATCCACAACGTCTTGTACAGAGGTAGCGAAACCTCCAGAGGTTAATTCTTTAGTTCCCTTAATTAGTCCTTGTGCATCTGATAGGTAAGCTATATTTTCATCAATAACAGTAGAAATATCTGTTCGCATACCTACATGACCTACAAAAATATGATTGTAATTTCCAAAATCAGTCTTTAATTGATTTAGGCCTGTTATCCAGTTATCTAACTCGTCAACACTATCTAATGGTGTGTATTCACGAATATAATTATGTCTTCCGTTATATACTAAATCGCCTGGAAATAATGAACCAACGCTTGGAATAAAAACATATCCGTTTTCAGCAGTTTCCGCATTTGGTATGTTTGCAAATCTAAATTCAAGATCTCCAATCGTTTGAGAATCATTAACTACATTAATAGCTGTAGAGTATAAATCTGTAAAGCCTGTATTTACTGCTAAATCTGCAGCTGCTTCTAAGTGTGCATATACTGGTATATCTGTAAAACTACCAATGTTTCCATAATGATCTGGATGGTCATGAGTAATAATAACTGATAAAGTCTTACCTAAAGCATTCGCATATGAACGTATTTCTGGACCTTCAATTCCTTGTATACCTACATCTATTAAAGTTGCAGTAGTTTCAGTTTCAACAATAGTTGATGTGTAACCACCTGCATTAAAATTTAGCACATGATAACGTACAGTATTTTCTGTAATAACTTCGACAGTTCCGGTTGATAATAATGATGCATCTGGCGCAGTACCAAAATTTACAACTAAGGGTGTAGAATTATCGTCACCATTATTACATGCAATTACAAATAATGTTATTAAGCTTAAAGACATTATTATTTTGAGTGATTTTATAAATTTTGAATTCATTTTTTTATTTTTTAAAATTAATAGTGTAATAGAAAATTATGTGTTTATCCTCCATGAAAAATAGCCATAGCCATTCTATGCACATGAGTAGGCAGTGAATCATAGTTTTTTAAATCTTTATGTTGATTTAACTCTACAGTTTTGGGTAATATATTCACGGCTTCCATGATTTCTGCAAATCCTTTTTGTGAAGCTTCAATTATTACTGGTGCGACAGCATCATAAAGATCATTGTAAAATTGAGAAGCTTTGATTAAATATTTAGGATCCAAAGGATTGGCTTCTGACCCATCTGTATGACCATTTACAACGAACTTTGGTTTTAATAAAGTCAAATTGTTAAGTATTAATCTTACTCCTAGTGGGTTTGAATCTTCAATCCATCTGCCATCTGTGATTGCACCATTAACAAACATATCAACACAATAAACTATACCTTCTATAGGTAGATGTACAACTGTGCTTGCAACGCCGTCTCCTGCACCATAATGATGAAGATCAACTCTTTTATTACCCATCATAATGGTAGCGTCAGTGTCAAACCAATTGTGTACTTTTTCTGGAACAGTACCAGTAACATCCAATTTAAAAATTGAACGCGCATTACTTTGGGCATAAATTTGAGCTTCTGGAAAAACTCCGGTTCCACCAGCATGATCGTAATGCTCATGACTTAATACAATATGTGTTACTGGTAGTTCAGTTAGCTTTGCGATTTCTTTTTGAATCAATCCAGCTCTATAATCATTAGCAGGGTCTACTAAAAGCACACCTTTATCTCCAATCACGGTCAATGAATTGTAACCAAATATGGAAATGGAATAAACATTATCTGTTATTTTCTGAACATTTGCTTCTTGGCTATATCCAAAAATGAATGTTGTTAATAGAGTTACGAATAGTAATCCTTTGATTTTTGAAATTTTCATTTTTTGAAATTTAATTGTTGTAGTAAAATTTTTCTTTGATGATTTGCCCATCTTTCCACTCTTGAACAGACACTTGATGGTATGTTCTTTCTCCCAAATCCTTATGGGTATAATCAAAGAACCATTCGACGATTGTTGTTTGTTCTCCAATAGTAACTTTTAGTGGTTTTGCTCCCCTGAATTCAAGAATTGCAGATGCAAATTCCTTTTCTCTAATTCTATTAACATCTTTTCCTATTGTGGGAGGATTATCATTTTCTTGCATCACGACATCTAAGTGATAATACTTTTCAAAGGCTTCCAATGCCTTTCCTTGAAGAATCATGTCATTCAGGTTGCTGATTTTTTCTAATAATATTGCCATAAACTTTTTATTTTTTGTTCATGACAAAGTTCAGGCAGATAGAAAGCCTGTACGACAAACTAGTTTATAAAAAGAAGTTAAACTAGATTAATATTTTATTGTTCTGAAATGAGTTGACTTTTAATTTTACTTAAAAACTCTTTTGTAATACCGAGGTAAGAAGCAATCATATATTGAGGTACTCGCTGTTCTATTTGCGGATAAAGTTGTTTAAATTTTAAGTATTGTTCTCTGGCAGACATGCTAAAATTTCTTATTATCCGTTTCTGAGAAGCGACGTAAGCTTTTTGACTTACAACTCTAACAAAGCGTTCCATTTTTGGAACTTTATCAAACATTATTTGCAGACTTTCGTATGAGAATTGTACAACTTCTGTGTTCTCTAAACACTGTACATTATAATCGGCTGGTGTTTGCGTTATAAAGCTACCAAAATCTGAAGCCCACCAATTTTCAATGGCAAAGGTGACAATATGTTCTTGCCCTTCTTTATCAATATGAAATGTTTTTGCGCAGCCATTTACTACAAAACTTTCATTTCTACAGATATCTCCTTGCTGTACGATGAATTGACCTTTTAAATATTTTCTTTGTTTTGTATACTCTGTTATAATATCTACTTCATCTTGTGTTAAGTCAATACTATTACTAATATATTTAATAAGTGGGCTTTTCTCCATATTTTGTGATATTTGTGTCTAATGGTCTCGGCTATGAGTAGTTGCGTGGTTTAGCATTAAACTTAGCAAGTACACATCAAACTGAAAATCCGCGAGGATTTTCAAAAGTAGGCAAGAACAAGCAATTACATATAGCCATTGTTACCACGCGTTTTTATTTTATTTTTTTAATTTCTTCTATTAGTTTTCCATTTTCATAAACGGCTAATTTCTCAACTTTTCCTTTTTTTTGGATAAACTTTATTTGAATGTTATTCTGATTCAAATAGAATGTATTTTGGCTTTCTGAAAGCATTTCTGCACTCCAAACAGCTTTTTCATCAACCAAATCAGTCATTTTAAGAGTTTCCTTATCTATTTTTATATTGACGATTCTATCGGTAGCTTGATAATCGCCTTCGTATAATTTCAAAATTTTATCATCAAGCTGAATTTTTCCATATGGGATGTGATTATAACTAATTGTTCTTGCAAGTTTCCATTCATTATTGTCAAATCTCCATATACTTGTGAATTTAGCTTTTGATATAGGTTTACTTGTATTGTCATCTATTACAAGATGAAAAATATGTTCTCCATTTTCAATAGCTCCATAATTTGCAATAGGATATACTTCAAGACTTTCTTTTATAAGCACTCTTTTAATTTGCTGTCTTTTTCTTTGTTCTCCACAAAACAAGCTCATTGACTTAATTTCACTTGTTTTAGAAACAGTTAATCCTTGCTTATCGTGATAAAATTCATAGTCAAAGGCTAAAAAAGATTCATACTTTTCAAGGTCGCATTCATTCAAGGCTTTAAAAAAGGTACTATCAAGTTTCAAAATTGTATCATAAAGCTCTCCTTTATTTTGAGCAAAACTTTCTAAGCAAGTTATGAGGACAAATATTATTATTAGTCTTAATCGTTTCATTTTTCAAATGTGTGGTAACGTTTAATATATGTGTCGTAGCAGGGTAAAATGTTACCTAGCTTTTCGACTTTTCTGCGCATTGATTGCTAACTTTTTCCCTTGAGCAAACCTTGTGCCTTGGTAAAATACAAGAACCATTCAATTAAAACTCTAACTGCTTGCTATGATCACATATATCTTGTTGGGTACAGTTTTTTATTTCTATTGGGATAATATTTTTAAAGGGTTCTTTGTCAGCTTTAAATTCCAATCTGTCAAATGCAATAGCAGATTTTCCTTTTTCAATTTCAGAATTAACAACTGATTCTAATTTACCTATTCCTTCCGCACTGATTCCGTAATAATCAATAATAATAGATTCATTTTTTTCAAATAAGGCTTTTATAATTAGCGCCCTTCTATCAATAAAATCTATTATTTCATATCTATCGTTTAATTCAATTCCAATTTCTTCCGCAATTTCTTTCGCAGTCTGTTTATCAATTTTCATTTTTTTGATGAGATATTTACCCACGGTTAAGGGAGAAAATAGCAATGAAATTGAACTTTGTTGAAAATATTTAGCCCAAGGAAATTCATTTTTTTGATTCTGAAATCGCTTTATCAGTTCGATTGTTAGATCAAAGCCTAAAGGAGAATTTTCAAAGTTAAAATTAGGAACGTAAATTCTAATTAGTTCTCCTTCGTTTAGGTCAAATTCAGGTACAATAATTCCTTTAATTTCTAATTCTTTGTGATGAAAAATGGTTTTTGTCATAATTGTACCTAACGCTAAATATATGAATTGAAGCAAGGCAAGAAAGCCTGAACCAATCAATTTATCTGCTCATTTTTATTTCTTGTTAATTTATAAAAATCTAGTGCCTTGCAAAAAGGAAATGATCTCCTGATTCAGCACTTAATTGCTCTGATTTTATATATAATGTTGTGGTGCATTTTTTAACATATTCCATTCACTTTCAATTCCGCAACAGTTTTTCGAGTTCCGTGAAATTCTTTTCCGTACGTTATGTTAATATCATATTCAATCTGATACTCATTCAATACTTCATCTATTTTATCCCTTTTGCTTTTTGCTATTTCAGCTTTTTTTAGGTATCTGTTTAGAATCCTATATGCAATTCCAAATGGTAAAAGTCCAATTGCCATAATTGTGATATGAACTTCTTGAATAAATAAACCGGGTTTATAAATAATATGCCTATCATCTAAAACATATTTTCCTAATAGGTAACCATAAATAATAAATGCAAGTCCGATTGTAATAAAAATTCCAAAATAGAGGTATATTAAGTTTTTTCTTTTCCTGATCTTATCGTATTCAATATTTGCTGTTTTTAATTTATTTTCAAACTTTTCAGTAAGTACGATTTTAGAACAGGTTTTATGAAATTCAGGTTTTCTTCCAGTCAAACCACAAGTCGTTCCCTCGTTCAAATTTGTTTTTTGATTATCACACAAATCACAATGTCTTACTAGATCCATTTAGTTTTTAATTCTGCTATCTTTAATTTTAGGTTTTTGGTCTTTTTCAAATGATGCATCACAACGTGTTCGTGTATGATTAGTTGCGTACAAGTACACGATTATTTTTCTGTATTTACAATATAGTGAAAAGTAGGGAAGAACCATCGTCTTAGCCAACTATATCAATTAAATATACACGTTGTTGGTATGCGTTTTTAATTTTTTTGTTACATCACTCTCTCCACCATAGACATACTATTTAATATACAATGAGCAATAATTAAAGGCCATAAATTACATCCAAATTTCACGTATGCTATTCCCATAATTAAACCAATTAATCCAACTGTTATTGACCTTTCTGACAGGTCATTTGAGTGTCTAAACCCAAAAATGACTGCCTGTAACACTAAAGCAATCACTGTTGCATAAGAGGTCATTGAAAAGAATTTTTCAATCCAGTTCATTAAGAACCCTCTATCTAATAATTCCTCCAACATAGATTCAACCCAAATGAAGAAAATAATAAGAAAAAAATGAGACCAATTCCCTTTTAGGTCCCCAAACTTAAAAACTGCACTTTCTGATGAAGTATTTTCTTCAATGGAAATAGGTAAATTATCTTTTATAAGTTCAAAGACAATTATTGAGGCCATTACTGCTGTGAAAATAATAACAGAAACACCGAATGTTTTCCACAAGTTGTCGGGTTTTTTAGTCCCAAACCTTTCCAAGAGACGCCTCTTATTTTCATTCTCCAGCTTGCTACTACTAAAGTTGTAAATGACCAAAAAAGTCCATTAGCTATAAAACCTATTTTTGGTATATAAATTTCTCTTACCAAAAACATTAAGGATATATAAATAATTAAATCGAGTAGAAACCCTTTATAATTGGCCGGTTTTTAAATTGAAGAAGGGTTATTTAAATTCAAATCAACTGTTTCTGTTTTAATAAGAAAGTTTTTATTCGGTTTATTAATTACGGTTTTTTAAATTGACTTAAAAAAGATTGTAATTCTTTCCAATAATCTTGATTGCCTTCAGAACAATTCCAAAGCGATTTTGAACCATGTAATCCTCCTGTTTCTGGTGCATAAATTTTTTTGTTTGAGGTCTGAATTAAATCATAAATTGTTTTAGCGTCTTCATATTCCGAGCTTGAAGCCGCAATAAAAGTTGGAAGTTTTACGCTTTTTGCATATTCATTTATTTGTATCTCTTTATATTCCAATGCCGGTGGTGAAAATGCTATTATACCATCTATTTCGGTTTGATATTCTTTACCAAGTACCAAGACAAGTGATGCAGAATAAGAGCTCCCCCAAACCAACAGTGTTTTTGGGTTAAAATTATCTTTAACATATTGTAAACCAGCTTCCATATCTGGATACGCATGATAATATCGTGTACCTTTATCCAGTTTACTCGCTTCAATACGAGTCTGGTTATCAATACCATTAATTGTATTACCAGACCTTTGGTCTATAGCAATACAATTAAACCCTAACGTATTTAATTCTGAAGCAATTGGATGATATTCTCCACGGCTATAACTACCTTGATGGTATAAAATAATCCAAGGTGTCGACGTATTATTTACCTTGTAAACATCGGCAGTTATTTGTACCTTATCTTTTGACGCGAACTGAACAGTTTCGCCATGAAATTCGACTATACATTCTGGTGTGTTGATGTGGCTATATATTTTAAGTCCTATAAAAACAAGGATTATACTACCAATGACTATTAAACTGATTTTAAATATTTTTTTCATATTTATTTTCCGAGTAATCGGAAATCTTTTTAGTTAAACTTACTCTCTTCTTTTTATTTAGGTTTAATTCAAAAACCCCATATCACCTTTATGCAATAGTGATTAGCTAAGTGGTTTTGAACTCTAAATTTATATTAATTATATAACAAAAAACATCAAAAGAGACCAATGAGTAAAATCTGCAATCGTTAAGTGGATAAGTGTCTATAAGTAAATAAGTTTAATATATACTCTGAAGATTAGTTAAGTTCCTTGAAAACTTTTTCTTTGTAAGAATTGCTAATGGGAATTTCAATTTTACCAATTTCTATATCACTTTTGGTATAAGCTGTTACTTTAGTGAGATTTACAATATATGAACGATGTACACGTAAAAATTGATGATTCAGTTTTTGTTCAAAAGCTGTTATCCCACCTTTAAAAAGGATTTTTTTAGTATTAAAATGAATCTGAATGTAATCTTTCATGCTTTCTATAAACAAAATATCGTTGAGAATGATTTTTATATTTTTTTTATTGCTTCTAATATAGATATGTTCATCCTTTGAATTTTCACTTCTTTTTTTTTGAGTCTCTAAAAACTTTTCTATAGCCTTAAAAAACCTTGAGAAATTGATAGGTTTTAAAAGATAGTCAATAACGTTTAATTCGTATCCCTCTAACGCATATTCTCTATAAGCTGTAGTGAAAATGACTTTTGGTTGTGCCATCAGGTTTTTAAGAAAATCTGTGCCTGTAAGTAAGGGCATTTCAATATCTAAAAACATTAAATCAATGTCTTCTTCTTTAAGGATTTTAAGAGCCTCTAAGGCTGATTCACACGAAGCTACTAATTCAAACCCTTTTAGTTCAGACAAATGTCTTTTTATAAGTTTTCTAGCTAATTCTTCATCATCTACAATTATGCATCTATACATTAGTTATTAAATTTAAGTTTGCTGAAAATTTTTGTTCGTTATCATTTAATTCCAAAACATAATTATTTGGATACAGAATATTGAGTTGCTTTTTAATATTTGGAAGTCCAATTGATATTCTTTTTTGGTTGTTAGTTTCCGAACTCAGTAAAGGTTTTGTGTTTTCTATCTGAAAATAGATTGTTTCGTTGCTTACTTTTAATTTAATATTAATAAAGGCCTTATTTGTTTCTTGACTTACACCATGTTTGAATGCATTTTCTAAGAAAGTAAGTAATAATAGTGGTGCAATATTTGTTCCATTACCTGCTTCGTATTCAAAATTAATTTTCAATCTTTTTCCGTACCGCAATTTCTCTAAAGCAATATAATTATTAAGTAATTTTATTTCATTAGTCAATGGCACAAATTTTTCGTTACAACCATATAAGATATAGTCTAATATTTCTGATAACTTATCGATTACTTCGGGCGCATCGTCTGATTTCTCTAAAGTAAGTACATAAAGGTTGTTAAGTGTGTTAAATAGAAAATGTGGATTTAATTGATTTTTTAATGCTTCTAATTCTGATGTTTTTTTTTGCTCTTTTAAAGTCAATACTTCTTTTTGATGCCTATAATACTCAAACATGATTAGAATAATTGTAGGAAAAATCAATGAGGGAATATTATTTAAAAAAGCAAAACCATTTGTGATGCGTCCCTTAAAAACAGGTACGCTTCTTACACTAAAAATTTCTGAATATTTGGGCACTATATAATAGCTGCTAATTGCCATATATATTACATAAGTAAGATAAATTATAAATAAGCAACTAAGTCCAAATAGAAATCTTTTTTTCTTACTTAATAATATTGGGATTAAAAGCTTAATAATTATATAGCTTAGTGTAATTTGAACGAGTATTACAAAAATTGTTTTTTCGAATAATAAAATCTTATTAGATTCAAAAGTCCATTTTGAACTCATGTAGTACGCCAATATGGCCATCCAAAATAGAATATGAGCTAGTAATTTTCTATTTTTTTTAATATATCTACTTATTTTAATTAACATAATTATAAAACAAAATGACAGAAAATAAACCTGTTCTTTTTTTACTATTAACGTAAAATTAGTTCTCTTTTTTAAAGCTTTATTCTACTGGGTATCAAAAAGCTTAATATGATTGAACAAATTCAGATGCTAAATTTAAATTAATAATAGTGTTAAAAAGTATTTAATATACCAATCATAAAAATCTGCAAACGTAAAGAGAAGAAGTGTCTATACTTAATATTTCTTAACATATTCATTTGAAGTTTAACACATATTTAAGTTAAGTAAAAAGCATTTTGTGATTGGTATTAATTCAGTCCTTAAATTTAAAATTTACCGTATCTATGTTTCGAATTTCACTACTTTGTCTTTAAATGAATGCCAACGTTCTGTTTATGGACAGTAGGGTGGATTCGAAGCACTTCATTTTCGGTTTACCACTGAGCCAAAACAAACGTTGTTACTTTTAATTTTCTTTATGTTAAACGTCAAAACTTTGTTTTGGCGTTGCCTGCTCAATGAACAGGATTTTCAATTTATCTCTAAATGTCCTATTGGCTATACACTTTGTTAGGAAATGTAATTTTCTTTCCAATCATTAGTTTTAGCAATTAATTCTGGATAAAGACAAGATTCATTTCCGTCTTGTGAAACTAAAATTTTAATAGAATCTCCAATCGATTTATTATTTGTTAATGCAAAATTATTGGTTCTTGATTTCGTAACATTATTTCCATATTCATAGTGCACATCTATTGACGAACCAAATTTTGAAAATGTAAAACCTTTATTATGGTTGATTGAAATTATTTTCCCTTCCATAATTCTGCCTGTTTTATATAATAAGATTTCCTTATTTATTCGCGAGTATAAAAGATAGCAAAGAATTAGCCCAATTAAAAGAACAATTCCAGCTACATAATACATATAATCCATACTAAATGAATATTGCTCAAATTCTGTAGGTATAGATTCGCCGTTCAAATGTTTAATTGGGATTATATCTCCTATTTTTAAATTATTAGTTTTTTTTGGTTCAAAAACACTAAATTTTGATTCTGTTTTCTGTCCGTTATTGTGAAATTCATAAGTCAAAATTTGCGGATTATTTCCATTGATAGTTATGTTATCAATTCCTTTAATTCCAGTTAAAGTGGCATTTACTTTTATTCCATCTGATTGAACTTTTTCAGCGTTTTCAACAAATGGGAAACTATTTCCTAATGAATTCATCATTAAGCCCATTGGAAGAAAAAGAAGTAATGCAAATGCAATTCCTTGAAATGCAAAGAGTAATAGAATTGGTCTGATTTTGGCTCTTTGCCAGAAGGTTTTGAAGTTGGTTTTTCTATTTGTCAATATCGTTTGTTTTTATGTTGCCTAACGCCTCTTGTATGGTGTGTTTGCTTCCCGAAGGGAGCATATGCACTATACAAATTGTTAGCATTAGTTTTTTAACATCCCATTGGAATTTCAAATTCAATGATTTTTTCAGTGATCTGATTGTTTTTATCAGTCAGGATAACTTTCAAAAATATCCTACTCATTGAGACTCCGATTGGATATTCATTTGCCTTTTTAATATTTTTCACCAAGTTTGACCATCTTTGTCCGCAAAACTCGTCCACAGCATTTTTAAGTTCACTAATTTTTACGGGAATAAATTTTTCCCAATCTTTCCTTGAGTATTCAAAGGTTTTAAATGAATTTTTAGATTCATCATATGGCAACTTTTTCCATTCAGAGTAGAAATGTTTCCATTCAGTTAGATCGCAATGAGGACCTTCGTCCATTATTGTTATACTATTTTCGTGTCGTTGAAAAACTTCTACTTTCTTATATTTTTTCTGGATGATTTTAAGGAATTTGTTTTCAGGTGTTCCAGATAGATCTAAACTCAATTTAGCCGTATCTTTTTGAACTTTTGTTAAAGCAACTAAATCTCCCATAAGTTGAATGTTATCTATCTCAACTATAAAATTATCAAATTTTATTTCTAAACGTTTCTTTAGAACTCGATCTATCAAAAATCCGCTAAAAACATAACCATTTATTGGTTTTTTATCCACAATTCCCTGAACTTTTAGCCACGAACCATTTATTATTTTTCCATTGTCAACAATCGAAAATTTAATGCCGGTTTTTTCTTGAACTTCAATTTTCTCAGCATATTTGAATTTGCCTAATCTTTTTGAACTTTTATTAGGTTCTTCTCTAACTATTAAACCGTTGTCCGCACTAACATATAGAATTTCTTGTCCATAAAAAGGGCTATATGTTATTATTAGTAGTATAATTAATATTATTTTCTTCATTCTCATTAATAATACTAACGTTCCTTGTATGTTGCGTTTGCTTCCCGAAGGGAGCAAATGAACTATACAAATTGTTGTGGTTAGTTTTTTGGTTCTATTTTCAAATATCTAACTTCTTTTTTACAGTCAGTTTGAAATTCAGATTCAAGTTTTAAATAGTAGTTATTTTTTGAAACTATAGATTCCATAGTTCTCCAACCTTCAATTCTGATAACATACTGTTCTTTAGTTTTTAAATTCGTTAATGCAATTTCTTCTTCTCCATAATAGTTTGAGTGAGAAATAGCCGTTTCTCCGCCTGAAGTCAAAGGTTCTCCCATTGTAAAACAAGCCAGTCCATTTTTCAAGTCAACTGATAAAAAACCCCAACTTTCGTAGCCATTGATTTCAATTAGAGCATTATGGCAATAAGTTCCTAGGAATTTATAATCGGAATTTTCTTTTGTTTGAATTCTATTTTTACACGCTTTTAATTCAGGTATTTTTATTCCAATTCCAATATTTTTATTTGCCAAAAACGTATAGCAAGAATCTTTAAGATTGAAAATTTTTGGGTATTCTTTTGTCAGTTCAATTTCAGATTTTGAACTAAGCTCAATAAATTTTTCAGAAACCATATCAACTTTATCGTATTCCGATTTATTAATAAGTTCCGATTTTACACTTAGAATATCTGACAAATTTCGTATTTTAAAATCACAATCTTGAGCCCTAGAATTTTGGACAATTGTAATTAGAAATATTAAAATCAATTTTTTGTTCATTAGTTTGGGCAAATTACTGCCAACGTTTAATATATGTGTAGTAGCAGGGCAAAATGTTACCCCATTTTCGACAAAAACTGCGCATTGATTGCCAACTTTTCCTTTCTGCAAGCATTGCGCCTTACCAAAAATACAACAACCATTCGATTGATCATTTAGCTGCTATGGCACATATATGTTGTTGTGTACAGTTTTTTATTCAGATACTTTAATATATTCCACTTCTTTTTTATCCGTCACAAGAATCATTTTTTTTGAATTCAGATATTTCAATTCAGAAATCCAATTCCCAGCAAGATTTGTAAACCTTAATTTGAATCCCATATCATATTTAATAATATCCACAAAAGGGTGATTGTCAATTATTAGATATTCACCTTTATTCTCAGTAAGTTCAATTTCTGTCAGATTACCTTGCCCTTTTTCAAACCAATATTTGTAGCAGGTTTTGGAATCGGAATCTTTAATTTTCCATATTCCACTAAGATAAGATTCCACTTCTTTTTCAGATTCACAGCATTTGAGATGTTGTCCGATTATAGTGAGCGGTAAAAATATCAGTATCAAAACTAGATTTTTCTTCATATTGTACACAACGTTTAATATATGTGTCGTAGCAAAGCAAAATGTTACCCTGCTTTTTGATTTTTCTGCACAGTGATTGCAAACTTTTACTTCCTGCAAACATTGCGCCTTACCAAAAATACAACAGCCATTCAATTCATGACATAACTGCTATGAACACATATATAGTGTTGTAGCCTGTTTTATAAGTTTATTTTAGTCCACTCTCCATTTTTGAATTCGAAACTTAAAATGTTTTTACCTTCTATTGTATTTACAGTCCAACATTCAGGTTCCGCACAGGTAAATCTGGTAAATTCCCCGTTTATAGATCGAGTTGCTCCACGATAATATTCGTCAATTACCCAAAACGTTTCTTCTCCGTTAACTCTCTTAAAAATTTTCACTTCATATACTTCAGACCAGAATTTAATATTAAGTTTTTCGTTCCCATCCAGAATTTCAATTCTTTTCGTACATTCGGGATCTCGAAAGACCCAAAAATTGTCAGTTATTGACATTTTAATTTTGACATTTTTGTCCTCAATTTTAAAAGTTCCTCTTGGGAAGTTTCCTCCAATAATATATAGAACTATAATAATCGATATAAAAATTAGTAGCTTTTTCTTCAACTTTTTTCTAATTATCTACAACGTTTAATATATGTGTCGTAGCAGGGCAAAATGTTACCTTGTTTTTCGGTTTTTCTGCGCATTGGTTGCTAACTTTTTCTTTCAGCAAGCATTGTGCCTTACAAAAAATACAACAACCAATCGATTGATCACTTTGCTGCTATGAGCACATATATGTTGTTACCATATGTTACTTTTTTAGACCACTTTTTATTGCGGTTTTAATTTCTTCATAATGATATGTCACAAAATATGCTTGACTAGTTACAAAATAAATTTTATTACCTTCTTTCCAGCTCATAATCCCGCCTTTATTTACACAAAATTGAATTCGATTTCGTTTTGGTCCATTGAGGATTTTGATAAACTCCATTGCGCAATTTTCGTTCTCAAATTCCCATTCTTGAAATTCAATTTGCCATTTCCCTTTCCATTTGGAAGTAAAAAGTTCGACAGATTTGACTTTAGAAATCGTCTAGAAATTTAACTCAGAAAGTATATCTAGCTTTTCAAACTCGATACACTTTTTGAATCGTTGAAGTAATTTTTCGTTTAATTTGTCAGAAATTAGGTAAGAATCTGTTGTTCGTTCAAATTTCAATTCAGTTTTTAGAGAAACTAATGCATTTTCAAATTTATCTTGACCATATAAAGTCATAAAATTTCCAATTAAGAGCATTAATAATAAGTTTCTCATAATATATGGTAACGCCAAATATATGAATCGGAGCAAGGCAAACAAGCCTGAACCGATCTATCTGCGCATTTTTATTTCTTAATCAATTTATAAAAATCTAGCGCCTCCGCAAAAAGGAAATGACCTTTCGATCTAACACTAAACTTTTGCTCTGATTTCATATATAATGTTACCAGTAGTACTTTTTTTATTCACGATTGTTTTGATGAAATCCGCTTATTGCTCCGATAGCTTCAAAAACTTCATCTTGGTCAGATTTTTTATTCCAACCTTTTTGTGCTAATTCAGCTCTAATTTCACTTTCAGACTTATCCATTTCAAAAAGATAAATTGTGTATTCAAGAACTTTCTCTGGAATCTTTTCAATCATATAGTTCATTGTAATTCCAGCAACTTTGGCTTGAGCCAAGAAGAACGGAAAAACAATTTGAAAAACCCAACTCAAAGTAAGTCCTATCCAACCAGTATTTAAGTTTTTTATAGTTAATCCACTTTCAAAACGCAATTTCATAAATTCAAAAAAGCTAAGTTCTGAAATATTACTTTCTGTGATTATTAATTGATACTGTGTGAATAGGTTAGAGAGAAACACAACAATCATAATCCCTCCAATAATAAATTGGATTGATCTAAATTCAATATAGTTTGTTTTCTTTAAAATTTGTCCAAATGAGTATCCAATTCCGAATCCAATTCCGAGTTCGTAAACTCCAATAAAATACGTGAATTTAACAGTTAAAAATGCAATTAATAGTCCGAATAGAATTGCGATAATTAAGCCGCCAATTATTGAAAGAACTAAATTCGGTTTTCCAAATTCTTTTGGTTTTGGTAATTCTGATGGAATTTCATAATCAGCCCAACTATTTTCTTTTTCAAATTCAGTTTCTAATTCAGCAAGTTTTCCGCTTTCTTGATATTCAGATGCTAACTTTTGAAAAAGAACAATGAACAGTCCTGTTCTTTTAGAGTTTTTTCCAAAATCAATGAAATTGCCTTCTATGGTTTTGCTATGAACTTCAATTCGCCCAGAAGCCTTTTTAGTGATTGTTATTTTTTCAGTTAACTTATTCCAATCACCTTTTCTTTTGGCTTCTACAGACTTGTTGTCTCTAAATACAATTGGCCATTCTAATTTCTCAAAAACCTTAATTGTTAATGGGATTATTTGGTTATCTTCTATATCTGTTTTAAAAGATTCTGAAAATTCAGGTTTATATTTAAAACTGTATTTCCTTTTTATAGTGGATTGCAGGTTTTCTAATTCTAAGTTCATTTTCGGTATTACTGGTAACGTTTAATATATGTGTCGTAGCAGAGCAAAATGTTACCTTGTTTTTTGATTTTTCTGCGCATTGGTTGCTAACTTTTTTATTCTGCAAGCATTGCGCCTTCACAAATGTACAACAACCGATCGATTGATCACCTAGCTGCTATGAGCAACATATATGTTGTTGGCAACAGTAATTATTTTATATTCCATATCTGGCTAGAGTTCAAAGTGTACGTTCCAGTAAACCAGTTTATTGTTATTTCATTCACTTTAATACTCTTGCACTCTGCACAATCATTTAATTTCATTCTAAATTCTTCTGGAATTTTATTATTCCAAAATTTCATAGAGAATAAAGTTTTATCATTTTTATCAATTCCAGAAATCTTAAATGCTAATATTTTAAACTTAATATTCTTTCTTTTTAAAAAGTTCGAATTTAGTTGAATAGAGTCAAGTTTGTTCGTTGCTAACTTTATATTAAAGAGTTCGATTTTTATATCGTCTGATTTTTCGAATTCAGAAGTAATTTTTTCTCTTTCTTCAAAGTTTTGTGAGAAGCTAGAAAATTGGATAAAAACAAAAAGTATTAAAAAATGTATTTTCATTATTTTTTATTGTTGCCAACGTTTAATATATGTGTCGTAGCAGAACAAAATGTTACCCTAATTTTGGATAAATCTGCGCATTGGTTGCTAACTTTTACTTTCTGCAAGCATTGCGCCTTACCAAAAATACTAGAACCAATCGATTGATCACTTAGCTGCTATGATCACATATATCGTGTTAGCAACTGGTTTATTAATTCAGACTAATAATGTTGGTTATTTTTTTCGATTCAATTAAACTAATTAGTCGTTCGTTTGGTTTAATATCTTTTCCATCAATACCCCAAAACTTCCATTTTTTTAGATCAATTGTATTTTCAAAATATTCAATCTCACAACCTCCGCCACTATTATCTTTTATAAGTGTGATATCATATTCACCCTCTGCAATTTTAATTTTGTCATCGGTTATAAATATCCACTTTCCCTTGCGATATGAGTAATCTACTTGAGTAGGAACAGTTCCACAAAAGGTGTAGGTGCCTTTTTTTACCTTCCCAATTCCTTTTATTGTATAAAAACTACTTTTGGTTTTAGGTGCTTTTTTGTTCTTAGTCTGGCAGCTAATTGTCAAGATAATAACAAAAATAGATATTAACGTTCTATTAAAATTATTCAAATTATTCTGATTAGTAATTTGGTTTTTCATCTTGTTGCTAACGTTTAATATATGTGTCGTAGCAGGGCAAAATGTTACCTTGCTTTTCGATCTTTCTGTGCATTGGTTGCTAACTTTTACTTTTGCAAGCATTGCACCTTACCAAAAATACAACAACCATTCGATTCAGCATTTAACTGCTATGATCAAATATATGTTGTTGGCAACTGGCCTTTTCTTTAATTAAAAAGTCTTTCTACTATTAGTGAAGAGAAGTAATTAACACCTGTCTTAATACAAGTTTCATCAACTTGAAAATTAGGTGCATGTGGCATTGAAACGATTCCTTTTTCGAAATTTGACCCCCCTAAATAAAAATAAACACCTGGTACATGTTCCTGATAATAAGCGAAATCATCTCCTCTATAATCAGGCATTTCTCCGTATAATAATATGATGTTTTCTGAACCGAAAGTTTTAGAAATATGTGCTAAAGACTTTTCAGTAAGCTTTTTATCGTTATATAGATTTGCTCTTTCGTAAGTGTAAGCTACATCAATTAACTCTTTCGCATATTTTGAATGATTGATTTTATCTTTCAATTGTGGTATTACTGAGTTTATTTTTTCTTTTGTACTTGCGCCAAAATACGCTGAAATTGTTACTCCCTTTTCGGTTTTTTTGATATCAAAGCTTCTTTGATTTACAAAAAGAAAATCTTTAAATATAGTGTTAGGGTTTGCAAGTCCAATGTTAGGATTTCCTAAACTATTAGGATTCCAAAACTCACTTTCGGGCGTTACATTTTGAAGTTCCATAATAATTTTTTTGCCATATGCAATAATTGCTTCATTATCCTTTGAGTTTTTGAAAGAAATTGTAACAGTTTTATAATCAGCAAACATCCATTCAGGTTTTGTTGAGATTACATTAGTGGGCATAGGGCCAATATGTGAACCATAAATTTCATCTGGTTTAATGATATCAAAAAGGCCATCATCAACCATTGCCTTTGCTCCTGTATATGATTCTTCAGCAGGTTGGAAGATAAAGTATACTTTTCCAGTCAATTGCTTTTTTTGGGCGACCAATACTTTTGCAATACCAAGGGCAACGGTCATATTAACATCATGTCCGCAAATATGACGTGGGTTGCCATGGTTTGATGTATTGTTTTTAGAATCATGATTATGAACCGAAACGGCATCCATATCTGCTCTCCAAGCAATATTTTTTCCTTTTTTACCCGTGTCTAAAATACCTACAACACCATAACCACCTACTCCTGTTTTTACGTCTAAACCTAATGATAATAAGTATTCAGTTATTTTTTTTGAAGTTCTTATTTCTTTTTCTGATGCTTCAGGATTATTATGAAAATCTTGACGTATTTTTACTAAATCACTAAAAATTGCATTGGTTTGCTCCTGAATGTTTTTATGAAAAACCTCAGTTGTATTAGTGCTTTGACCACACGAAACTAAAGTAAAAAACAGAAATTGTAGTATTAAAATAAATTGACTATTTACTTTCTTAGAAATCATTAAATAATATTTTGAATTATATGAAACAAAGGTGAAGATTTAAACTTGCATGTACCTGTCACATTTGTGACATATTTATTTTTTGACAAGTTTACTTCTAATTCTACTTAAAGATTGCCTTTCTATACCTAAAAGAGAGGCCAAATGAGAAATACTAATTCTGTTAATAATGTCTTTATTATGCATAATAAAGTCGAGATACCTTTCTTCAGCATTTTTGAATAAAAAACTTTCAACCCTGTCGGTTTGTACGGTCAAAACATATTCAGCTATCAACCTACCATACATTTCGCTGCTTTTAAATTTGCTATATCCTTCTTGAATTTTATCGTAAGGCAATTTTATAATTATAGATGGTTCTAGGCATTCAATAAAATATTTTGTAGGAATTTGCCTAATAAAGGCAGGGTAGTCCGTTGCATATTTATTTTCATTTATAAAACCAGTTGTTATTTTATTTCCTTTTTCATTTATGTAATATCTCCTCAAGAGCCCTTCACATACAAATCCGATTTCTTTTTGAACTTGTCCACTCTTAAATAAAAAATCCTTTTTTGAGTATTCGTCTATTGTAAGATATGATCTTAAAAAAGTTACTTCTTCTGGGTTTAAATCTGGAAACAACCCAATATAATTATCAAAGTATTTTTTAAACTCTTTTTTCACTATGCTGTTTTGCTTGTTGCCAACGGTTGATGTATGAGGCGGAATATCCCGTTAGGGTATTATGACTTCATACATTTGTGTTATAAGCTTTTTATTTGTTTTCTATTAAACCGAATCCATTCCATTTTCCATTTATATATACCCAGCCAATATAACTACCGGGTAATGGATTATCATTATAAATAATATCTCCTTGATCCCAATTTCCATTTAAAGGAGGGGTTAAAAATTTTAATTTAGTATCATCAGAGGATTTAACTACTTTCAAGGATTCTACATTGAACGAACTCATATTTAAATCTCCATAATTACCTCTTTCTGATTTAGGATTAAAAACTATACTATTTGATGGAATAGAATTTATAATAGGATAATCTGGATTATTTATTATGTTTGGATTAGTAGAACAAACGTTTGAATTCTGAATTCTAATTTTATCCATTGTTTTCCAAGTACACATATTTACATTTATTCCTTCGGCAAATCCTGTATTATAAATTGGATTTTTCCACCAATTCACAAAATAAGAATCTGTTATAGTCATTCCTTTGACACCTCCTAAAACAATCGCAAAATTTGGTTCATAACGTTCTCTAACTATATTGTTTTTACAAGTAGTTGATTCTGTGATAGCATTAAAATAATTATTTGTTATATTAATTCCCCTTACATTCGCTTGATTATGAATACCAATTGCATCAAACTGAAACCATTCCCAATAGCATCCCGTAAAAGATATATTTGTCAGTGGAGTTTCTTCTCTATTATCTATTAAAAGACCTCTTCCAAATTCAAATGTACAACTTGAGAAAGTTATACTGGAGGAAGCGCCGAGTATAGAAACTAAATAGTCATCATGTCTTGTAGAGTTACTTAGTACACATTTCTCTATCAAAAGATCATTGCATTGTCTTTTAAAGCGATATCTGTTTTTGAAATTAGAATTGGTTATATCAAGTCGACTAACACAATTTTTTATTGCACTTGACCAAAAAGATTCCGCAAGAATATCATATCGAAGATCTCTAAAAATTATGTTTTCAATTAAAGCCTTTTGATTATGTTTTATTTCAATTCCATTTATCAGATTAGTATCAGTTCGGTCATCATCAATAAGCGTTAAGTTTTTAATTACCATATTGCTCATTGTATTTTTATCAGGCATTTTAAGGTTGAAAATTGTACCTTCAAAATCCCCTCTAATAACTGAGCGTGTTTTTTCTTCTCCTTTGATATTTAATCTTCTAGTTACTGTTGGTATAGTATCCCCAGAAGTATTTATTTCATAGCTAGTATCTATTCTTAATGATTTTGTAATTCTATACTGTCCTTTTGGTAGGTAAACTGATTTGTTTTCATATTGAGCAGCATAAATTGCTTTTTGAATTTTATCTGTGTCGTCTTGATTACTAATTCCCCTTGCTCCAAACCATTTTACATTAATGTCCCCACCTTTGTTTATTCTAATCCATTTTTTATTAGGATTACCATTTACATTAAAAACCGTACCTCCATTTTCGTCTAAATTTGAAGTTTCATTTTTGAAAAGCCCACCACCATCATCATCAGGAGTATAATAACCTTTTACATAAACGTAGCTATCATTCCCTGCAAAATTTTGGAGTTCGGATATATTAGGAAGGATAGAAGTTGCTAAAGCAGATTGAGCATTAGAATTTGTAATAAATAAGCTTAGTAAAATTATAAGAGTTGTCTTTTTCATTATGTTTTTAGTTTGTCTTAATGATATTATATGGATGTCTTTACACTAAGAAGTGTTACTTAATATTATAATTTCTTGTGATTGCTTATAACGTTTAATATATGTGTCGTAGCAGAGCAAAATGTTACCCTGCTTTTCGATTTTTCTCGCGCATTGGTTGCTAACTTTAACTTTCTGCAAGCATTGCGCTTTACCAAAAATACAACAACCATTCGATTGATCACTTAGCTGCTATGATCATATATATGTTGTTGTACATCGTTTTTATTCCGTTATTGCTTTTTGAGCACGTTCTATAATTGGTTCATAATCAAAGTGGGAACAACCACCTTCGCTAATAACTCTTTTTCCAGTCTTTTTGATTTTTCCTTCTCCGATTTCCCAATTGAAAACAAAAAACTCTTCTTTATATACTTGATCAAGCTTTGAGTAATTTAATCCGTTATTTGTTCGTTCAAAGTTCTCTTCTGTTTCGATAACTTTTATTGGAATTCCATTTGTCAAATAAATAGTAGTCCTTGTTCGTCCATATGAAATTCCAATTTCTTGAACGATTTTACGAATATCTTTATTATTGCGCCAGATTTTTAAAATTCCGCCACCGTCTGTCGCGATTCCTGTCAGTTCAACCCAATCAAATTCATTTATAGACAGTTCAGAGTTTGAGTTTATAGAATTCACTTCGTTATCAATTTGTTCAAGATTATTTTCTTGTCCAAATGTTAATAGTTCTATTAGTAATAGTATGGCAGTGAATATTTTTTTCATATGATGTACAACGTTTCATATATGTGTCGTAGCTGTGTAAATTGTTACCTTGCTTTTCGATTTTTCTGCGTATTGGTTGCTAACCTTTACTTACTGCAAGCATTGCGCCTAACCAAAAATACAATAACCATTCGATTAATCACTTAGTTGCTATGACCACATATATAGTGTTATCTCTTGTTTTAATTTGTCATTATATTAGTAAATAAAAATCCGTAAAACCATAAAAGCCCATAAATATTGGCAATTCCGAATAATAATCCGAAAACTAACTCTTTTTTTATTTCGTAGTTTTTTAGCTCTGAACCAATCGTTTTTAAATTTCGTTCAGTTTCAATTCCGATTTTTGTGGTCGCTATTTTGTCTCCTATTCTTTGTGTAGGACTAATAAATGTGAAAAGCAAATCAATTGGTATAATTGGCAAAAAATTCCGCAACGAGCTTTTCCATTCATCCGCTTTTTGGTCAGTCAGATTCTGTACTTGAATTCCGAATATTCGTTTACCAATACTTTTTCCATTTAGAAAATCCTTATTCATTGTAATTGGATACACAATCATCATTGAAATGAATAGGTCAGAAGTCAATGAGAAAATTATAAATCCGATTATTCCCATAATCAGATAGTCAATAATAAATGCTTTTGTTCGATTTTCAAGTATTGCTTTCAGATCTTTTAGTTTTTTAAATAAGAGATAACGTCTATTGTATGGTTCGTTAGCATCCCGAAGGGTGTAAATGAACTATACAAATTGTTAGCATTTAGTTTTTTATTTTAATCTTATCGTGCAGCAGTCCTTTTTTAGATTTTCCATACTTATTTTCCATATTCATATCTATATAAATGGGATTTATGCTGTCCGTCAACTTCATTTTATATTTAAACCCTCCGTTTTTTTGTTTCAATGTGTCGGGGTTATGTCTTTCCATATTTTTACCTATACTATCGTATTTTATGAAGTAGTTTTGGTTTTTACTATATGCAACAATTAAAAGCTCTAACTCAAAATCAGAATTTAATTTATAAGTATTTTCGGCACTATGCTTATCTCTAAACGATATGCTGTCAAATACATATTTAGTATTAACTTCTGCTACGATTTTTTTCAGAGAATCATTTTCCGCTTTTAATTCCTCAACTTTATAGAGTAGATTTTCCGTCCGGTTTATTTCTTCACAGCCGTAAATTGCTGAAATCAGAATTAGAAATAAAATATTTTTAATCATTTCTTTTAATTAATGCTAACGGTTTATATATGTGTCGTAGCAGAGCAAATTGTTACCCTGTTTTTCGACATTCCTGCGCATTGTTTGCTAACTTTTACTTTTTGCAAGCATTGCGTCTTACCAAAAATACAATAACCATTTGATTGATCACTTAGCTGCTATGATCACATATATGTTGTTGTAAAACGTTTTTATTTTACCGGCCTAATTACACCATAATCAACTTTATCCTCAAAATTGGCTTTAGATCTATATAAGTAATCTCCATTGTCCAGAACATCAATTATTTCCACATGAATTTCTTTACCTAATAGATGTTTAAGGCGTTGTTCGGACATTCTCTTATATGTCAAAATATAAGTACAGTTATTGAGCCATTTTATGAAGTAAATTTGTTTGTCTTCTTTTCCGATCTCTCTCTGAATTTTTCTTTTCCTTTTAATCTTTGTATCCCTGTATAATACATGTTTGTATCGATAAAGTCCAGATTTGAATTTTTCACAGGCTTTACATTCAACTTCATTTAAATGCTTCTTTTCGTATTTTTCATTTATGAATTCAAAAGTTGAGTTGTAACAATTATTTTTTAATTTGCTATCTTCATAATATTGGATTCCAAGTAAGTATTGTCGAAGTTGTTCAATATTGTAATCATTTTTATAAGTTGTACTTTCTTCTACAATTGTTACCTCACTAATTTTTGCTTCATTATCCACACAAAATTTGACAGTCACATACTCCAAACTTTCAACATCCTTAACGAAGAATTTTTTTTGAACTTGCCCATAAATTGATGAAGTAATAAGCAACAGGAGAAAAATTATTTTATATCTCAAATTCTTTTTTTTAATGTTTTACAACGTTTAATATATGTGTCGTAGCAGGGCAAAATGTTACCCTGTTTTTCGATCTTTTTGCGCATTGGTTGCTAACTTTTACTTTTTGCAAGCATTGCGCCTTACCAAAAATACAAGAACCATTCAATTCATCACTTAGCTGCTATGATCACATATATGTTGTTGTAAGTAGTTTTTATTTAATTTCTTTTCTAACCTCTTTAGGTAACCAGCATCTCATATACATACTTTCTATTTGGTTGTTTGGATAATAAACAGTGTAAAAAGTATGCCCTCCGTCAAAGCAATCCTCCGTTCCATATTTTTCCGGTTCAACATTCCATTTCTTTTTGGAATTCAAATTTTCATATATTTCTATAATATCACTATATATTCCTCCTTCCAATATTAAATCATCAATGTTTTTATTTTCTTTTTTTTCATCATATTTCATTGTTTTTCTATTAAGATTTAAAGTGATCAGAACTTCGTTATTAAAGAAAGAAATATGATCTGCAGGACAGCCCATACATATAAAGTCATAGTTTTCATTGATAATTATTGGATTATTCGGAGATTTAAGTTGAACTTCATTCAGTTTGTTTATATATAAATCTCTGAATTTTTTTTGCATTTTCAGTTCGGATTCCAAAGATTTAGCTGAATTAAATGGTGATTTCTTTATGCTCTCCATTTGAGAGTCATTAAACATTTTATTCAATTCCGAAATCCTTGTTGATTTACAGCTAAGTAATATCAGAAATAATAAGTTAGTTAATATGATTAATTTTTTTTTCACAATTACTTACAACGGACTTGTGTATGAAACGTAGCGTGCAAAAACACGACCTTTTCAGATTAACACAGAGCCGAATTTTTATATTTTGTTTTAATTTTTCAGTTTTTAAAGCCAAATTAAAAATTTGGCGGTCTTCATAAATGTACACAAACCTTTCAGTTTAGAACTTATTAGCTATGTTTTATACACCGTGTTGCCACACGTTTTTATCGGTTAATTGGTCCTTGGTCAAATATTTCAAACTCGAAAATATCTGAATATTCAAATCCATAGACTTTATTAAGAATTTCCAGTGTCACATCAGAAGTTACTTTTTGGTCATTTCCAAAATTTATTGCGTAGCAAGTAATTCCGTCATATTCATAATATTTAAATTTTTCCGATATTTTCAATTTTTTAAACCTCTTTAACGCTTCTCTTTCATTGTCAAAAGTCAGATTTATTGAAAAATTGAATGAGTTTGTTTGCGTTGCAGTTTGTTCAATTAGTGCTCCGTGAACGATTTGCATAATTACTATATTGCCCTTTGCCAAATTTATTAAAAAAGCATGGTTTTTATTTTCAAATTTATCAGCTGTAGATTTTAGAGTGTTTTTTAATCCAATGTCTAGTTTTTCCGTTTGCGATTTTGCTCCAAAATTTATTCCTAAAGCGGCTAAAATGGTAAATAAAATTTTTCTCATCAATTTGGTTTAAATGTGTGGCAACGTTTAATATATGTGTCGTAGCAGAGCAAAATGTTACCCTGATTTTCGATATTTCTGCGCATTGGTTGCTAACTTTAACTTTTTGCAAACATTGCGCCATCATAAATATACAACAACCTTTCAATTGATCACTTGGCTGCTATGATCACATATATAGTGTTACCAACTGGCTTTTGTTTTTAATCGATCCGTTTATATTTAGAAGATTTTTTCAATTTTCCATTTCTATTCGGGTAATAAAAATTCAATTGTTTGTTAGAGATTTTTACGTTCCAATTGAAATCCGTTTTGTTTCCGTTTCTATATTCAATCAGTATATAAAACTCTCCATTTTGAGTTATTTTTCCTTTACTAACTTCAGGTTCGTATTTTTTATAGGTTTTCCATTCTTTTTTATTGCTCACATTCCAATTTTTCCAAGTGTATGTTGAGTCAGAATGAATTGTAATTTCAGTAACTCCATATGAGTAAGTAGTTCCGTAATTGTGATCATGCGCCAGATATATGTGATCAGAGGATTGTCCGAAAATATTAGACAAACAAACGATAAACAACAAATTTAAAATTATGTTTTTCAATTATTTATTTTTTTATGCTTGTTGGTAACGTTTTGTATATAAACTGTTTTAATAGTTTATATACGTTGTTGTAGCTAGTTTTTTAAATATTTAATTTTTCGATTAATTATTTCCGTGACTTTTTTCTGCTTCCCGTCAATCTGCGTTTTCTTCATTTTTGTCCAATTACCTCGGTCGTCATATTTGTATTCAACAACATACTTAACATTAGATTTTGATGTAGGCCAATAAAATTCTATGAGGTCTCCAAATTCATTTCTTTTTATCTCAAAGTCCTTTTTAAATGATTCTGTTTTATTCAAAACTATGGTTCCATCCTCTTTAAAAACTTTGTATACGAAGCTATTGTTCTCATAATTATAATCAGCTGTAGATAATCCAATTAACTGGTCATTAATGTCCAAAGTTCTTATTTCAACAGGATTATTATTTTCATTTAAGATTATTCTCATCGTATAATTCAATGAGCCATCCTGATTCAGAATTTTTAAATCTTTTGTTTTTTCTTTATAAACTGTCTCATATTTAGAAGTTCTCCAGCCTAGAGCTTTGTGTTTGAGTCTCGTAGTGTTTTTTAAAACTCTATATAGAGAGTCTACCGAGAATTCTTTCATTGATTCTATTTCGGAATCTTTATAATATTTTGTTCGAATAATTGACTTTTCAGGAAAAGTGTAATTTGTTTTGTCAGAATAAGAAAAATCTTGACCTGGATTCACTTTCCGAGTAACGAATATTTCTTTGGCTACGCCATTTTTTAACACATAATCTTTGGGTAAATCAATTCGGCTTATTTCTGTGTGCATTGAGGTTTGTCCAGCACAGTAAAAGCTGAATGAAAATATAAATATTATCTGAAGTAAATATTTTTTCATATAATTAGCTACAACGTTTAATATATGTGTCGTAGCTGTGTAAATTGTTACCTTGCTTTTCGATTTTTCTGCGCATTGGTTGCTAACTTTTACTTTATGCAAGCATTGCGCCATTGCAAATATACAGTGACCATTCGATTGATCACTTAGCTGCTATGATCACATATATGTTGTTGTGCCCAGTTTTTTATTTCCAAATTTCCCACCATTTTTTGTGCTCACTGTTATCATATGAATCTGCATAACCATTATAATTCAGAACCATCTTAGCGTGGTGAGCAACCAAGTCATATTTGTGATCAACAAAATTTTCAATCCGTTTATTTATTCTTGGGCTGTCAAACTTTATTAAGTCTATAAATATCACTCCTTGCACGGCATAAATGAACTCCAATTTTTCAAATTCCTTAAAAGCTATTTTTTCCATTTCGGAATCTCCTTTTTTCAAATCATTAATAAGTGCTGCCCATGTAATTTTTTCAAAATGAGAATCTTTTTTCTCAAGTCTTCTTAAAAGAACTGGCAAAGCACTTTCGGATTTCATTTCGACTAGTGTTTGTCCAATTAAGAGATCGTCATTTTCATCCAGTTCCTTAATCAGTCTTTTTTCAACTGCCAAAAATTCTTCATTACTCAGTCCAGCAATGATTTTATAATTAGTAAAGCCTTCCCTTTCCTCGCGAGTTGGTGGTGGTACTATTTCCCATATTAACTTTTCAATATTTCTCATTAGCGAAATTGGGCACAACGTTTAATATATGTGTCGTAGCAGCACAAAATGTTACCCTGCTTTTTGATTTTTCTGCGCATTGGTTGCTAACTTTTACTTCTGCAAGCATTGCGCCTTACCAAAAATACAAGAACCATTCGATCGATCACTTAGCTGCTATGATCACATATATGTTGTTGGCAATTGTTTTTTATTCAGATTCTTTATTCAGTTTAATTTTGATTAATTTGATCACCTGATTAAATTCCGAATTGGTTTTTTGGGAAGTCTTATATTCCCAACTTCCACCATTTTTCTTTTTTATTTTCAAAACCCATGGATCATCATCCGCAAATATATGTCCAGAGATTGATCCAAGAATATATATTTTTGTCCACCAATTGTTATTTGGATCGTAGTGTTTAACTTTCTTTATGTTGGAATAATTGAACTTCCGGAATTTGGAAAAATCAATAGCCTTAATTTCAAAGTAATCGTCATAAATTTTTATAGATGGATATCCTTTAGATTCAAAAATTAAGGGGTCATTTTCCATTTCAATGATTTAATTGTTGCCAACGGTATTGTATAAGAATAGTGGCGGTTTTAAGACCACAAACTTTTCAGTTTAGACCATAGTTTGTTTTTATTACTATTGTTTGTTTTGTCGTTTCTTCCGCCATTATTTTTATACCTTGTTGTGTGTAGGCTTTCTTCTTCCAATTCATTTTCTGGATTATAAACTTCTACTTTAACTTTATCTCTATCTGTGACAACAATTCCTTTACGATTTGGCCAATTAGATTGTATTTCTTCGAATTTCCCTAATTCCACCATTCTATCCAAGATTCTCTTACCGTCTGAATAATCATTATAAATTTGAGTTTGCATTGGTCTATATTCTTCCGTTGATTTAATAAATACCGAAAAAAAGTAAGGGTCTAATTCTCCAAATTCAAGTCCACACATAAGAGGAACTTCGATATGTTGTCCATTTTTGAGGTTAGTAAATGCACAGTGAAATCCGTGAAAAGCATAACGCCAATTATCCATTTTCCCAACCTGTTTATAACCAAACTGTTCTGATGCATTTAAATTATTCATTGGATAATCAGAGTCAATTTGTAAGTTATGTTTATTAGCAAATCTGTTAATCAGTTCAGTTGCTAAATTCCGATAATCTTTTGCACATTTTTCAAAGAAGTCTTGGTGTTCATCAATTTCTTTGTCAGCAATTAATTTGACTATATTAATTTCAGGTTCTATAGTATGAATAGCTATTTGAAATTCTGGGTGTTCAAATTTCCATTGATTTCCAATCTCTTCTCTTTTGGATTTAATCTTGTTTTCAAAAACAATTTTCCACTCAATTCCTCTTTCAAGTGATTTGATTGATTTGAAGTCTGGAATTTCCTCCAAACTATTACAGATTTGTATTTTCGATATTAACTTCAATGTTTGTTCAGTTTACACACAACGTTTAATATATGTGTCGTAGCAGAGCAAAATGTTAACCTATTTTCGATAAAAACTGCGCATTGGTTGCTAACTTTTCCATTTTGCAAGCATTGCGCCTTGCCAAAAATACAATAACCGTGGGATTTATCACGTAGTTGCTATGACATCATATATATTGTTGTAGGGCGTTTTTATTTTTATTCTTCGAATATGACTGAGTCAATTATTTTCCAACTTTTACTTCCTTTCTCGAACATATAATTAATGGTTATTCCTTCTATAGGGTAATACAACTGTAATCTTAGTTTTCCATTTACAGGGCTCCAGTCTCCAACTCCTAAATAATCTTGAATTTGGTTATTCTCTATTTCTTCTTTTGTGATTAAGTTTATTGGCTGTTTGAATTTCATTAGACCTTTCAAACTATTTTCATTTACATCTCCGAATTCCAATATTTTCAAAGGAACTCTTGCTGGAAATTGGTCGGTATGGAAATATTGTTGTAATTCGGGTAAATCAATTGCTAATTTGAATATTTCTTTTATTTCAGAAAGGGGAATTTTATCATATTGATTTTTATTCAATGGAATCTGATTACGATTTTCGTTAGTTCTTGTAGCAGTTCTATCCTGTGAATTACAAGATGTTGAAATGAGAATAATGATTAATATTTTAATAATGTTTTTCATTTTTTTTTTGATGCCTTACAACGTGTTTGTGTATGAAATGTTGCGTTTTTGTGCGAGAGAATTTTCCGCAGGAAAATCAGACGTAACAAAAATGCAACTACCTTTGGTTAAGCACTAAACTACGCAATTTTTTATACACGTTGTTGTAGCAAGTTATTTTATTTTTAACTTTTCTATTTTCCGAATTTCTCTTTCGCTACTAAATTTCAGAAGCCAATCTTTAGGAATGTAACTCTGGAAAAATTCCCATTTGTCAGATTTCAAATCCACCTTTTTGAGTTTTTTCAGAATCATATTCAGATGGTCAATATTCCAAGACCAAAATTCTATATTTCTTATTTCCGTTTTTAGCCAAAGATCAAATTCTTTCAGTTCATCCCAATTTAATTCAGCTCGGAATGTACAATTCAGACATACAAGATTCCACTTTTTTTCAAATTCCGAAATATCCATAAAATGCTCAATTCCGTCGGGAACATTTTGGTTAGTTGCAACTATTTTAGATTCACATTTTTTACATTTCAGTTCAATAGTTTTCGGATAATGCATATGAGCATATCTGACGTGTGTTTTTCCACCATTATTAATTGAACTATTCATTTTCTTTAATTTGCTACAACGTTTAATATATGTGTCGTAGCAAGGCAAAATGTTACCCTACTTTTCGGTTTTTCTTGCGTATTGGTTATTAACTTTTACTTTTTGTAAGCATTGCACTTCACCAAAAATACGATACCTATTCGGTTGATCACCTATCTGCTATGATCACATATATTGTGTTACCAAATGTTTTTTGTTCGTTTAGAAACTTTATTTATCAATTTAAAGATTATTAAACCTAAAATACTTCCTAATAGCAATCCAATAAACCAATATAATTCCAATTGAAGATCATCAAAATCAATGGGCTTTTGGTTGGGATTAAACCTTAAACTTTCGTTGATTTTTAAAATTCTATATTGCCATAATAAAATGCCCAAGGAGATTGTCAGAATAACAAATGCAATTAGTTCAATTTTTGATTTGAAGAATGAAAGTTTTTTGCTTGTCAGATATAGAAATGGGAGAAAGCCAATAGATAAAGAAAATCCTAAATTTAAAACTATAAAGTCATTGTAAAACCCTATCATTTCTTGATCTTCTATTTGACTTAAAGATTGGTCATAAAAGTAAAAAGACAAAAAATTTCCAATCAAAGAGAACATTAAAAAGATTCCTAAATACCGTATTAATTTTCGTTTTTTTATAAGATTCAAGTTTTGTTTTAGAATATTTGGTAACGTTTCTTGTATGTTGCGTTTACTTCCCCAAGGGAGTATATGCAATATACAAATTGTTGTAGGTAGTTTTTATTATTATAATCCGTCAAATATTCCGCTAATAAATTCTCCAATTCCTTCTAAAAGTCCATCGAAAATATCTCCAAAGTCTAGCCAAGAAGCATCAATATCCAAATCTGGAATGGATAGCCAATCAACAGAAGTACTTGTTGCGAGTCCACTTAGCATTTCTGTTTTCATTCCAACATAGTCGCAAACTTCACCTGTTATTTTGTGATATGTATCAAAGTCCGAATGAGAAGAAAAAGTACACATTGCCCAGCAGTGCCAATCAATTCCACTAGAATCGTAGTGTTTGGATTTTTTTGAAGCTTTTTTCACTTCCTCAGGCTTATAATACTTTTTCTTTCCGTGCTCTTCTACTAATATTTTTCCAATATCAGCGATATATTCTTTTTTATTTGGTGGAGCAGGAGGACATTTTAATTCCATAAGTTTTTATTTTGGTAATTCAATTTCGATAATTTCCGCTTCTCCAATTTTATTCGGTCCTTCGTGGATCCACCATTTTCTGTTAATGTTTAAATATTGATCAATCGGTTGTCTTGATAAAAATCGAACTAAAACTTCTTGAGTATCACCTGGCATTATCCATTCTTCTTGTTCAAATTGAATATCCCCTATGTAGGTGTACTTGAATTGTCCATTTGTTTGGTATTCAAAAACGTGGTTTGGTCTATATCCATTTTTTATTCCTGTTTTTCGTCCACCCTTGTCAGTTGGGAATAAGCTTAAATTTGCCTTTACGTGAATCATTTCAGGTGTATCTTCAAGGTCAAAACCAGTAATACTATAGTCAGTATACTTTCCAAAAGTATGAGTGTCAAAAACTTTTCCATACCCCAAATCTAACCACCTCTTATAAATCAATTTTCCATTGAAATATAGATATAGCTCATTTTCATTTTTTATTTTCTTTCGTATTATCACAGTTATGATGAATTACCTACAACGTGTTTGTGTATGGTTAGTTGCGTGATAAGAACGTAGTTTAGCAAATAAAAACCAAATAGAAAGTCCGCGAGGACTTTCGTAAGTAGTCTATAACCAAGCAATTAATTATACACGGTGTTGGCAACTGGCTTTATTCGGTTTTATTTTCAGTTCACTAATTTTGGCAAGTCAAACTTTTGAGGTATAACTAAATTATTTATTTCGCATTCTGCCATTCGCATCTTGAACCGCTCGTTTGCCCGGTGCTATTGCAACCATTCTTCCGTCACTTCCTTGTAGTCCACGATAACCTGATGGTATCTCAACCATTCTTCCATCACTTCCTTGAAGTCCTCTTGAGCCTGATTTTATCTCAACCATTCTTCCATCACTTCCTTGAAGTCCTCTTGAACCTGAATTTATTTCAACCATCCTTCCATCGCTACCTTGAAGTCCTCTTGAGCCTGATTTTATTTCAACCATTCTTCCATCACTCCCTTGAAGTCCTCTCGCGCCTGACCTTATTGCAACCATTCTTCCGTCGCTACCTTGTAATCCTCTTCCTCCGGGTGGAATTGGAACCATTCTTCCATCTGAACCCTGAAGTCCACGATATCCATCTGGGATAATTATTGCCATTCCATCACTTCCAGTAAGTTTTCTTTTCATATTTAGTGTATTTTTATTCAAATTGTTAATATTGTATATATATACAACTAAATGTCTAAAAATTGTGCCAAAACGATAATTCACACAAATATAAAATTTAACCTAATTTTCGTGTCAAAGTGTCAGTTTGTTTTGCTTGTTGCCAACAATTGAATATACCAATGTGGTATATTTCTTTTATGTCATTCACAAATCTAGGGGATTTTTAATCGATTGCAAATTGTTAGTGGCTACACGAGTATATATTTCTGTTGTTTTACTAGAACTATGACCTAATAAAACCTGTATATAACGAATATCAGTTCCATTTTCTAAAAGATGTGTGGCAAATGAATGTCTCAACATATGTGGAGTAACTCTTTTATAAATCCCTGCCTTTTGAGAAGATTTGATAATAATTTTTTCGATACTGGTGGCGCTGTATTTAGTACCTTTTGGACTTTCAAATAAAAAATGATTGGGTTTCCACTGTATATAATACAATCTTAAATCCTTTAGAAGAGTTTCTGAGAGTAAAGTATATCTATCCTTATTACCTTTGGCGTGTTCGACCCTAATTAACATACGTTTACTATCAATGTCAGTAAGTTTTAAGTTTAATAATTCACTTCTTCGTAAACCTGCAGAATATAAAAGACCAACAATGCATTTGTGCTTGATGTTATTAGTATGTTTTATGATATCTAGGATTTCTTTTTTTGATAATACTTTTGGCAATCGCTTTTCTTTTCTGGGCCTTTCAATATCATAAAACCGATTAGGCATGTCTAAAACGATTTCATAGTAAAATTTAATACTGTTTACAGTTAAATTTATATAAGAGTTTGATTTACCATTTTTTATGATTTTTTGAAGATATTCACTAATTTCTTTATCATTGATTTCTAGTAATTTTTTATCTCTATAATAATTAATAAATGTTTCAAATGCGGCAACATAATTCCTAATTGTATTATCTGCATATCTTTTTAATTCTAACTTTTGTAAATAATCTTCTGGGCAGGATCCATATACTTTGGATACCTTTCTGGTTTTAAACCATTTTGTATTAGGATTTTCGTTTTCAGGGTTAATTATCCTGTTTTTAAATAAGTAATTGCAATTTACCCAGGCAACTCCTTTAAATAGGTCAAAAATTAGATGTAAGTTTTCTGTAGTATTTACAACATATGACATCCTATGTTCTTCACTCCATTTTATGTCAGGAAGGTTTTTTAATAATGCATCTATGATTTTGTCCTGATAATACTGTAATCCGATCTTTTTTTGTTGATCGATTAATAGATGTTTTAAAGTAATATGCTTATTGAGAGACTTCATTATTTTCAAATATCCCTACTTAAAAAACTAATGTCAAAAATACCCGTAGAATTAAACGTATAATAAACGTTTAATTCTACGGGTAACATTTTATAAATAAAAGACACGTGTAATAAAGAATAAGATGGGTAGATTGTGTCTTTATTATAAAGAAAAACTAGTTGGAAGAGTGGATAAAAAATTTTGTACATCTTACTGTAAATCAGCGTACCATTATAAAACAAGTAGAGATAATGAAATTACTCTATTTAAGAAAATCGATAAGCAACTAAAGAAAAACAGAAAACTTCTTAAAAGATATAATAAAGCAGGTCTTGCAACCGTACGAAAAGAAAAATTAATAAAAGAAGGTTTTAATCCTAAATATTTTACTCACTATTGGAAAAATAACAATAGTCAAACGTATTTATTTTGCTATGAATATGGATTCCTTTATAAACGTGAAAAAGGGAAAGAAAAATACATTTTAATTCATTGGCAGGAGTATATGAAATAAAAAAACATATGTAACCTGATATGTTTATTACTCTAAACCCTTTTTATACGGCATCCAAAAAGGTTTTGCCTTTATAGATTTTCTGCTTAATCCTTTTCTTTTTAGATAATTATTTAATTCGATACAAAGTCTACCATCACCCCCAACATAATAAACACTAGAACTATTCTGATCTATATTGATTAAATTACAAATAGTATCGAACGGATTTTCTGAGAACTCATAAAATTGAAAAGGAGTTGTTTTATCAATATCCGGAAATAATTGATCTAAACTGTCCGAATAGATTATACCTGTCATTTTCTTATCTTCTTTCAAGCTTCGTCTAATTTCATATAAATGTGCTAAAGCAGAATTATCCCCTATGAAGTAATAGTTAGTGAAAGAATCATCAATAATGAATTTTCCTTTAGGGTTTGAAAAGAATACTTTTTCACCAATCTCGACTGTTTTTACCCAGGTACTTCCGGGGCCTGAGGTATGACAACAGGCTGCCACATGAATTTTATTTAAATCCCGCTCGATATTCCATATAGAATATGTTCTTATATTGTCTTTACCAGAAGCATTAGATTTTTCTCCAACATACACTCTAATATGTTGTCCTGGCGTATATTTTAATTTCTGAATAAAAGTACTTTGGATAGTAAGATGATACACATTGTTAGCTATTTCTCTTTTGTTTATCAGTGTACCTTCATTTAATACAATTTTTAATATTTTTTCTATCATTCTAGAGATATTTTGAAGAAAATTGATTTTTAAAACATTCTTATTTTATAAGTATTTACTAATCAGGTAACGTTTTAATATAAAAACCATGGGTACTAACCATTTTAATAATATCATCCTCTGTTATATTAGTTGTAGCTTCTATTCTGAGCACATTATCAATATCTTCAAGATCAACAGACCATCTCAAAATATCAGAATATTTTTTGAAAATAGATTTTATGTATTTAACCTTTTTCTTTGATTTGATATCTGTTCGAAACAATAATAATTTCATAATTAGATATTTAGGGTAGTGAGAGTTAATCTGATTTTGTTTCAGTATCAGTATCAGATTCTGACTTAGATTCGTTTTTGATACGTTCCAGATACTTTTTATAGTATTCATCTCCTTCTTCTTCCCAAAACTTGTCATAATGCTTCCATTTAGAAAAATCACTTCTTTTTGATTCTGTTTTACACTTTTCGTCATGATGTTTGGATGATTTTTTGCTACCACCGCCTATACCTCCTAGTAATAACTTTAACAGTATAAATAGGCCAACAGCTTGCCAGTAAGAGAGTGTCGTAAGTCCAAAAATTTCTGGCATTAACCAATTCCATAACCACATAATAACAAAACCAAATAATATGGCTAATCCTGTGATGGCTATGATACCAAAAATGATCATGCCAGCAATTTCGATAGGGGATTTTTTTCTTAGTTTATGAGTGAAAAAGTTTTTCATAATATTTTATTTTTTATGCTTATTTATTTCTGATTCTATTTGTTTATATAATAGGCCTATAGCTCTATGTCTTCTTGACATTAATGTTCCTTCTGGAATTCCTGTTTCCTTAGAAATTTCTTTATATGTATACCCTTCAAAATCTACAGCAATAATGATATCTCTATATTTTGGATTAAGTTGTTTGATACTGTTTTTTAAAATAGAAACCGTTTTTTCTGATATATAACCATCTGTTGTTGATTGTTGTAGCACTTCTGCTAAATCTAAAAATTCATCATCAATTTCGATTGGATTCACCTGTTTTGTTCGCATAATATCAATGATTCTATTTTTTATTGATCTGTATACGAAACCAGCTACATTATTTATAGGCGCATACCGGTCTGCTCCTGTAAATAGTTTTAAGGCAACATCTTGTATAATATCTTCTGCATTTCGATTAACTGAATCCCTTATTCGGGTATTCACGTAAATCTTAAGAGATCGATATTCTTTATTAAAAAAATCGTTAAGTTTTTTACTGTTATCTGATTCCGAGTTCATTTAAAACCTTTTATGAAGGGCCTTTGATTAAAAAGACGATACTTTTTAGATCTATTGCATTTTTTTATAAAAAAATCGAAAACAATTTCTTCAGTTAGTATGAATAATGATTTAAAATAAAAAAATATAAGTGTTCTTGTAGTTGTTATATAGATCTTTATAAGGTTATATGTAATATAGTCTACATACTTTTTTTATCATAAATTAGCTGATGTAATTCCAGATATTTTTGTGCTTGGCTAATTGTTGATAGGTATATAAAATAACCTTATTCTTTTCTAAGGCAAGAGAAGGGTCTTCTTTTAAAATTTTCATAGCATAATACCTTGCCGTTTTAAGAATATCATTATCTCTTACAATATCAGCTATTTTTAGATTTAAAACACCACTTTGTTGAGTTCCCATGATATCGCCAGGGCCTCTTAATTTTAAATCCACTTCTGCAATCTCAAAGCCATCATTGGTTCTAACCATAGTTTCTAACCTGGTTTTACTATCTGAAGAAAGTTTATGGCTGGTCATTAAAATGCAAAAACTCTGTTCTGCACCACGTCCTACACGCCCGCGCAATTGATGTAATTGAGATAAACCAAATCGTTCTGCACTTTCTATAATCATAACACTGGCGTTTGGAACATTTACACCAACTTCTATTACAGTAGTAGCAACCATAATTTGTGTTTCGCCTTTTACAAAACGTTCCATCTCATAATCTTTATCTGCCGGTTTCATTTGACCATGTACAATAGAGATCTGATAATCTGGAGTGGGGAAGGAGCGAGCAATGCTTTCATAACCATCCATAAGATCTTTATAATCCATAGCTTCTGATTCTTGAATTAATGGATACACGATATAAATCTGTCTTCCTTTCTGGATCTCATCAGCGATAAATTTGAATACTTTAAGACGATTACTGTCATATCGATGGACTGTTTTTATTGCTTTACGACCTGGTGGTAACTCATCAATAACCGATATATCCAGATCACCATATAGACTCATAGCCAGAGTACGAGGTATAGGTGTTGCTGTCATAACCAGGATATGCGGTGGATACGTGTTTTTATGCCATAGTTTTGAGCGTTGCGCTACTCCAAAGCGATGTTGCTCATCTATAATAGCAAGTCCGAGGTTTTTAAATTGTACTTTGTCTTCTAATATAGCGTGTGTTCCGATTAGTATATGTAGAGAACCTTCTTCTAATTGCTGGTGAATTTCACGACGTTCTTTAGCAGTAGAACTTCCCATTAATAGTTTTATATTAATATCAAGATCTTGAGTAAGTCCTTTAATACCTAAATAATGTTGATTGGCCAAAATAGCAGTAGGAGCCATTAAACATGCCTGAAAACCATTATCAATAGCCAGTAACATAGACATTAAACCTACAATGGTTTTTCCTGAACCTACATCTCCTTGTAATAAACGATTCATTTGTGCACTACTACCGATATCATTTCTGATTTCTTTTACTACTCGTTTCTGAGCATTTGTAAGTTCAAAAGGCAAATGATGATTGTAAAAATCAGTAAAATATGCGCCTACTTCAGTGAAAGGAAATCCTTTGATTTTTTGTTTCCGAATTAGTTTTTTGGTGATGAGTTGTAGTTGTATGTAGAATAATTCTTCAAACTTGAGACGATATTGTGCCTTAGCCAGTATCTCCTGATTTTTTGGGAAATGGATATTAAAAACGGCTTCGCTTTTGGATATCAGTTTAAGCTCTTCGAGAATTTCAGGGGAAAGCGTGTCATAAAACCGAACTTTTGTTTCTGTAAATAGCTGCTGCATCATCTTCATCATTACTCGGTTAGTGATTCCTTTGTTAGAAAGTTTTTCTGTTGAAGGATACACTGGCTGCATCGCAATTCTTAGATTTTTTTCATGTTCAGTTAATAACTCCATGTCAGGATGAGGCATATTAAAACCATTATAGTATTTGGTTTTGCCAAAAATGACATAAGGGGTATTAAGTTTTAAGTTTTCACGTATCCATTTATGTCCTCTAAACCATACCAGTTCCATCTCTCCGGTATCATCAATAAAACGGGCAACTAATCGTTTACCTCGTTTTTGTTCAACTGTTTTGATATTCACGATTTTTCCAACAATCTGAACTTCAGCAGAGGTACGTTGTAATTGGTTGATTTTATAATATTGGGTTTTATCAATGTATCGATTCGGAAATAAATTCACTAAATCCTGATAGGTATGAATCCCTAATTCTGATCGTAATAAATCTGCACGTGACGGACCTACACCTTTCAGATAATCAATTGGAGTTTGTAAAATATTCGGGTTCATTAAAACGAAGATATACTTCGTATTGCAAAGTTCAAAGTTTTGGTTTTAGCTTTAAGACAATTTAAACAAAGAAGAAGCAAGGCTTCGTAATAAAACTTGCCACATAACCAGGTTAATTTCGTTATTTTGGCAGAACATTTGATTATAGATAGATATGCGAGTTATTTTTTATGTATTTCTTTTTTTAGTTTCTTTAAGAAGTGTTGCCCAGCAAACTGATGCTGTAGATTTCTTAAAAGGTCAGGTAACCGTTACCATTGATGCTAAAACAAAAACTGTAGATGGGGAAGTGGTCTATACTTTTAAAGTATTGCAAAACACTGCCTCAATATATATAGATGCACAATCTATGGAGGTTAAAGAAGTACATCTGGATGAAAAAAAGACGAAGTTTACATATGATAATAAGAAAATCATCATTGCTTCGGGTTTTTCTGAAGGTTCTAATCATTCGGTTACCATCAAATACATAGCAAAGCCTAAAAAAGCACTTTATTTTGTAAAAGATTATGAAGGTAATGATCAGGTATGGACACAAGGGCAAGGAAAATATACATCTAATTGGTTACCCAGTTTTGATGAAATGAAAGAAAAAGTAGAATTTGACCTCACAATCAACTATGAAAAAGGATATGAGGCGATTTCTAACGGAAAACTTGTTAAATCTACTTCTTTAAATGAAACCACTCAAAGTTGGCAATATGATATGCAACATCCTATGAGTAGTTACCTGGTTGCAATAGCTATTGGTAAATATGAGAAGGAAGTAGAAACTTCTGAAAGCGGGATAGGATTAGAAATGTATTACTATCCATCTGAGAAAAATAAATATGAATATACATATGCTCATAGCAAACGTATGTTTGATTTTCTTGAAAAAGAAATAGGGTATGCTTTTCCGTGGCAAAACTATAAACAAATCCCTGTAAAAGACTTTTTATATGCAGGAATGGAAAATACAAGTGCGACTATATTTTCTGATGCTTTTCTAGTAGATGAAATAGCTTTTAATGACAGAAACTATGTAAATGTTAATGCTCACGAATTAGCACATCAGTGGTTTGGTGATCTGGTTACAGAAGCCGAAGGAACACATCATTGGTTACAAGAAGGTTTTGCTACCTATTACGCCTTACTTGTAGAGAAGGAAATTTTTGGCGAAGAATATTTTTTGTATAAGCTATACGAAAGTGCAGAACAATTAACTGAGTTATCAAAAACACCAGATGCTACATCTCTTTTAAACCCTAAAGCTAGTTCATTGACCTTTTATCAAAGAGGTGCTTGGGCGATTCATGCGTTACGTAATTTGATAGGAGAAACCAGTTTTAAGATTACTGTTCATAATTATCTGGAGAAATATAAATTTAAGAATGCAACGACAGATGATTTTATAGCCGTTGCAGAAGAGGTAAGTGGTAAACAACTTTCTGAGTATAAAAAAAGCTGGTTAGAGAATGTAAAGTTTCCTTCTCAGAAGGCATTGGATATCCTAACAAAATCTCCGTTTATAAAGAAATACCTTAATCTGGCACAAGAACGCACACAACCTTTGGCTGGTAAGTGGGGAACATTAGCATCGGCTCTTGGTTTTCCGTTAAATGATTATATAGGGCAAGAAGTTGTATATCAATTAGAAGGAGAAACATCTCCTGAAGGAATTGCCTTGTATGAAAAAGCTTTTGAAACAAATAATCTATACGTACGTCAGACGATCGCTACAACTTTACAAAGGATCCCAAGAGATCTAAAAGAAGCTTATGAATCTTTACTGGATGACCCGTCCTACGCAACTATAGAACCAGCATTATATCATTTGTGGGCTAATTTTACTGAGGATCGAGAAAAATACCTTGATCAAACAAAAGATATTATAGGTTTTAATGATAAAAACGTAAGAATACTGTGGTTGGTTCTGGCATTAAGTACAGGTGACTATCAAACTGCACAACATCAAAAGTTTTATAGAGAATTGTCAAGTTATAGTTCTCCTAAATATCATTTTACTACCAGAGAGAATGCTCTGGTATATCTAGAGAGTTTACAGGCTTTTTCTGATCAATCATTAAAGGATCTTGTAGACGGTGCAACACATCATAACTGGCGTTTCAGGAATTCTTGCAGAAAAATACTTGATAATTTGCTGAAGAATGAAAAATATAAAAAGAAATACGTAGTTTTAATGTCAGGTTTACCACAAAACCAACAAGATTTTTTACAAAAAAAACTAACCCCATAGTCTTAAAATATGCGTGCATTGGTAATTTCTGGAGGAGGCAGTAAAGGAGCTTTTGCAGGAGGTGTTGCACAACATTTAATTGAAGACTTAGGTAGGAAGTATGATCTCTTATTAGGAACATCAACAGGAAGTTTGCTGGTGTCTCATTTGGCATTATCCAAAATCAAAGAAATTAAAGAGTTCTATACTTCAGTAAATCAATCATCTATATTTAGAAATTGCCCTTTTATAATTAAGAAAAAAAGAGGGTATGATAATATCAGCATTAATCATTTTAATGTTTTGGGTAATTTATTAAAAGGAAGAAAATCTTTTGGTGATAGTAGAAATTTAAGAGATCTAATAAGTAATGCTATATCTAATGAGGATTTTGAAAATATTAAATCTGGAGATAGTGATGTAGTGGTTACTGTAACTAATTTGTCTGCAAATGTTGTAGAATACAAATCGATTAGAGATTGTACTTATGAAGATTTTCTGGATTGGATTTGGATATCGTGTAATTATCCACCGTTTATGAGTCTTGCGAGAAAAAACAATTGTGATTATGTAGATGGCGGATTGGGATCAATGGTACCTATAGAAGAAGCCATTAGAAGAGGAGCAAAAGAGATAGATGTGATCGTATTGGAGACAGAAGTAAATTATATAAATCGTATGCCGACAAAAAATCCTTTTTCATTGATTACCAATATGGTTAATTTTATGATGGACCAAATTGAATCTCAAAATATTCGAATAGGTAAATTTCAAGCGTTACAAGAAGACGTAACCTTGGACTTATATTACACACCAATAGTATTGACGACAAATTCGTTAATTTTTGATAAAGAGAAGATGACCAAATGGTGGTCCAGAGGATACGAATTTGCAAAAGAAAAAAACACATCCAACCCCTTATAATATGCGAGCACTAGTAATTTCTGGAGGAGGTAGTAAAGGAGCATACGCTGGTGGCGTAGCTCAATACCTGATACAGGAAGAAGGCAGGAAATATGACCTTTTTCTGGGAACCTCTACAGGAAGTCTATTAATTCCACAATTGGCATTAGGAAATGTTGATAAGGTATATGATATATATACCAATGTAAATCAACATACCATTTTTAATGTTAACCCTTTCGTTTTAAGAAAAAAAGGAAATCGAGAATTTGTATCTATAAACTTTTTTAGCACCTTACTTCAGTTTTTAAAACGTAAACGTACCTTTGGAGAAAGTAAAAATCTTAGAAGAAACATAAGAAGAAACTTTTCTGAAGCAGAGTTTGAAGCAGCAAAAAAAAATGTAAAAGATATTGTGGTCACCGTATCTAACCTTACCAGAAATACTACTGAATATAAATCTATAAATGATTTTTCTTATGAGGATTTTTGTGACTGGATATGGATCTCCTGCAATTATGTACCTTTTATGAGTTTAGTTACTAAAAATGGGTGCGAATATGCTGATGGAGGTTTTGGATGTATGGTACCAATTAGAGAAGCTATACGAAGAGGAGCCACAGAAGTAGATGCTATTATTCTGGAATCTGAAAATATGGAACATAATAAAGTCCTGGGTAAAAATCCTTTTTCGTTAATGGTCAATTTGTTTAGCTATATGTTAGATCAGGTAGAAGGACATGATACTGTAGTTGGTAAATTAGCAGCTATTAATAAGGAAGTTCCTTTAAACCTTTATTATACACCTTCTAAGCTTACAGAAAACTCATTGGTTTTTAATAAAAAGCTAATGAGTAATTGGTGGAGGCAAGGGTTTGATTATGCTGCAGAAAAAGCAAAACAAGCCGAAGAGAATAAAATCAAGGATATTGATATGGCTGGTTAGTTTGACTAGTTGTTTTAGAAAATCGAAAGTATAAAAAAACCGAATGTGCCAACATTCGGTTTTTTATTAACTATTCAGAAATTTATAAAGAATATTTCATGAATTTTTTAGACATTTTATTGTTGATCACTAGAAAATAAAGACCTTCTTCAAGATTGGTTGTATCAACCGATGTGACAAGGGTATTATGCTTAGTAATAATTTGTCCCAGCATATTTACAATTTTTACACTATAAATATCCATAGATTCATCTAATCCATTAATATAAAGTGTTTTGTTAGTAGGATTCGGATAAATAGATATATTTTGTGCTATATCAGGTGTATCTATAGAAAGTGTTTCTATAAGAAGACCTTCTGAAATAGAACTACATCCTGCTGCATTAAAAACTTCAAGAGTGTATAATCCAGGTTGTTCTGCAAAATAACTTTGATTAGTTGCTCCAGAAATAGCTTGCCCATCCAGGTACCATTGATATCCAGAATACTGTCCTGTTGTTGTAATCTCATAAGTATCCTCGTTAAGAGCAATAGAAGGTATTTCTGGTGCTTCTGAAACTGTTACGGTAATCTCTGTACGACTATCAGTTTCACATTCTCCCAGAGTAGTGATTTGCCAATCATATAGATAATAATAAAAACCACTTGGATTACTAGAAGCAGTACTTTCTTTGATACTTACTACATTAGATACTTCATAAGGATAGTTAATATTTTGATTGTTTCTGAATAGGTCAGCACCTTCAGTAAAACCTATTTGCATATTATTTCCTGAAGGGATCGTTAAATCAATATCAATAATGTTTTCACCATCAGGGATATTAATAGTTTTAGTACTTAAAATATCACCATTAGCATTTTTTAGTTGTAATGTTCTGTCTTTTGTTCCTTGAGCAGAAACTTTTACTTTTTTTAATAAAATAGATTCTACAGCATCAAATACCAGAAAGAATCCTCCACTATGAATATCTCCAGAATTAGAATCAATATTTTCAATTCCCACGTTGGTATTAATAATAGGTTTTGTAGTTCCTGATACATAATAGGTTTGATTCTGTGTTAATGCAGGAGTGTCATAGGTGTTTCCGGTAGTAATAATAGAACCATCTTGCGCCTGGTCATACCAGATATACCCATTACTTCCAGATAGAGTTAGAGAAGCAGATGATCCACTACATACTGTTTCATTAACACTATCGGGTAGGGATGCTATGGTTATATCTACAATATTGTTTTTGGTATTAGTATCGCTACCTACATCATTTGTAACAGACAATGACACTGTATATTGACCACTATCTGCATAGGTGTGTTCTGGGTTTTGAGAAGTTGAGGTCGTACCATCTCCAAAATCCCATAAATAAGAACTTACAGTATTGATTGAAGTACTTCTAAAAGTTGCGATATCACATTCTATAATTACTTCAAAATTTGAAACAGGCGGTTGATTATTATTACCTGGAGTATAAGAACCCGAGATAGAATAAAAACCTATTGAAGAATAGTCAGAATATCCGGTGAATACATCATCTTCACCAACACCATCAATCTCTATAAAATATGTACCGCCAGCTAGATCTGTAGAAATGCTTGCACTTAAATCCTGATAAGGGTTAGAAGTAGCTACTTCTTCTCCTAAAGCATTAAGAATCCTGGCTTCAATATTTAGGTTAGGGTAGTGGGGATCTGGCTGAAAATCAAAATTGACAGCTCCTCCTGCAGTCACAAAAGAAAATACATCATTGTCCTCACGTGTAGCAATCAATCCTGAATTTTGAGATGCATTTACATTACCATCAGCATCGACAAGTAATTCGCTGGCTTCAGAAATAACATCACCATGATCATCCTGATTATACCCTACACCATTACGGGTTCCAGATATAATTCCGATATCATCTTCGTTTTCTGTAGCATTAGCATATTCACCACGACTCCAGTGACCAATAGGTTTACTTGCACTCCAACCCATTATAGGGCTCCATTGTCCATGTCCTGCGTAATAAGTATTTCCTGGTTCTCCATCGTGAGATAATCCTAAAGTATGACCTACTTCATGAGAACCTGTTTCTCCGGCAGATCGAGTTCCAGAATTATAGGTCCAACAAGGATCATCATAGTTGTTAGAAGAGAAAGAATTGAGATAAGCAACACCACCTGAACCTGGAGCTGCATCAGTAGTAGGAGTGAAGATACACATCATTCTACGATTTTGTGGGGCAGCTTCATAAATTGCCCTATTGGTGGTGATATTAATATTAAAAGGCCTAAAATCTTCTGCCATAATTCTCCAGATTTCAGTAATCTTCTGATCACTAAATCCTGATGGTTGAGCATTGATGGTTCCTCCACCTACCCATCGCGTACCGCTTACTACCTCTCCATCAAAGTCAAGGTATACGGTTCCGATAGCACCAGGAAGACTTTGTAAGTCAGGAACTTTTCCTGAAAAAGTTCCTGTATCTTTTTCTTGCTCTTCTACTTTGTCGAAATCAAGACATAGTACCTGATTGATGTCTACTTCTTTGATATAAAGATCATTGTTGTCTCCAGAGTAATATCGATATGCTTTTTTCTTATTTAGTAATATAATTTCTCCTTCAATGATACCTTTATTTTTGGATATGCTGAAGGTTGAAGTACTTAGGTCTCCAATCAATCCTATGACAGAATAGTTCGTTGGATCTCCTTTTTTAGAAGTGATGAGACCTTTGAGAGTCTCCGTTTCTGATATTTTAAGTGTAATAGCGTTAGATTTTAGTGTCATTAATGTTTGACTAAAATCATTTTCATTTCCTAATGAATAAGAAGTTTGTTCTTGCGAAAAGATTGTTTGATTTACAAAAAATAATAAAAATATAATTGTGTAAAATGAGGGAACGTGAATCTTTTCCGTTTTTGGTTTATCCCAAAACAGCTGATGAGTTAATCTTAAGGGTTTCATTTTTTGAGTTTGTGTGTAGTTAAGTTTTTTTTAGGTTTAAAAATTTAGTTGATAAAACCGTATAACTACTAAAACATTAATTTATTACCTTGATTAAAAGTGTGTTATAGTTAATTAAGATAAAATTATGAATGGTAATATTTGCTATTCCTACTCTTTTATACCTACGGATTGCCCGTAGAATAGGAAATAGATAAATCCTTTGTAGGAGGTGTTGTAAGATTAATTTTAACATTATTTAAGACTACTTTTTTTAATCAGAAGAAGATGTTTTTGAGATTTCTCCAGATCCAAATTCAAGAATATTTATATAATATCCTTGAGTATTTCTTAATAATGTATAGAAAAACTTTAGAATAAGAATTTAAAACAATAAACTACGTGATATAATTTTACAATAGATCAGAGACTTCATTTCTGATAAAAACTAGTGCAGTATCAGTAGGAGCACCTTTTTCTATTAATTCGGTAAGAATTGATTCTCTCATTTTATCAGCAGAATCTATGTCATCATTCAAGCCAGATTTTCGAATCATAGCGATAGCTCCATTTTTTGAAGCTTTGATGATATTCCAACATTCATCAGTAATATAAATCTGTTGCGCCAAGTTATGTTCAAACTCTTGCTCAATAGTACTTATTAATAAGGATTCATAACTCTTTTTTTCTTGATCAATGGGAGCAATTCTAGTAAGCAATTTTCCTGGAGAAATTCGTTCCATAAATAATGCCATACGTTCATATGCCTGAAGCCTTAATGGGAGAGATTGCTTTTGGTTCTCTCTATGTAATAAAAACCTTCGTCTTCTTTCTTCATTTGAGGTGTGCAATTTAAAGAAGGCAAAAGATAAAACTGCAACAAATAATGCAGGTATTAGAGATAATATTAAGGGAATGATTTCTATTTCCATTCGTTTATTTTATTGTTTTAATACTTAGAGTTTATGACTAACTTAGAATAGAGCAATTTTAAGATAATTATTTGTATTGACCACCAAGATACGTACAATCTTTTAAATCTTGATTGCATGTATATTCAACAGGAGTTTTTGAATATTTAAAAGAGTCTTCAAGCGTCTTTGTAAGTTCGCCATCATCTACATTAAGATCTACATCACTCATCTTAAATTGACAAGGATGTTCATATCCGGCAGCATGGGTTATTTCAACAAATTCTTTTCTAAATGTTTTAAAATACTGAGATAACCTATCAGATTTTAGAGGAATATTGATTCCGTTTTGTAACCATTTACTTTGAGTCGCAATTCCACTAGGGCATCGATTGGTATGACAAATCTGTGCCTGAATACAACCAATACTCATCATGGCTTCTCTTGCAACATTAATACAATCTACTCCCATAGCAAAAGCCATTGCAGCTTTGGCAGGAAAACCTAGTTTACCACTACCTATAAATACAACACGTTCTGTGAGATTGTGTTTTTGAAAGATTTTATAAATTGCTGTAAATCCATATACCCATGGCAAGGATACATGATCAGCAAAACTTGGAGGTGCAGCTCCTGTTCCTCCTTCACCACCATCTATGGCAATAAAATCAGGTCCTCTATTACTTTTTGCCATTAATTCTGCTAATAACTCCCATTGTTCAGTTTTACCGATTGCTGCTTTAATACCAACTGGTAACCCGGTTTCTTCGGCAATATCTTCTATAAATTGTAATAGTTCAGGAACGCTTGTAAAAGCGGTGTGCGCTGATGGAGAAAGTACATCTTTTCCAACTTGTACACCTCTAATTTTTGCAATTTCGGGAGTTATCTTAGCTCCCGGAAGTACGCCTCCTTTTCCAGGTTTAGCTCCTTGTGAAAGTTTTATTTCTATTGCTCTGATAAATGGGTTGTTCTGTACCAGTTCCTTTATCTTTTTCATAGAGAAATTTCCATTTTCATCACGAACTCCAAAATACCCTGTTCCGAAATGAAAAACGACATCACCGCCATTGCTATGATAAGGAGAGAGACCACCTTCTCCCGTGTTATGATAAGCATTAGCTTTTTGAACACCAATATTAAGAGATTCTATAGCCTTTGCTGATAGTGACCCAAAACTCATAGCAGAAACATTAATTATAGAACCAGGTCGATAAGGTTTTTTACGTTGATTGTGTAATCCCATAACCTTTGCGCAGGGTAAAAACGTTTTATCCGTTTTATTAGGATGTTTCTTATCCATTTTAAACGGAATCATACAGTTTTTTACAAAAATATGTTGATGAAGGTAAATATCTCTATCGGTTCCAAAACCTTCATAGTTATTTTCGTTTTTAGAAGAGGCATATACCCAACTTCTTTCAATTCTATTAAATGGAAGTTCTTCTCTATTATTTGCTACAAAATATTGACGTATTTCTGGCCCTATACTTTCTAACATATATCTTAGGTGACCAATAATAGGAAAATTATGACTTATAGTATGTTTACGATTAAAAAAGATATCTCTTAAAGCAATCAAAACAAGGACTATAAGAATCCATATCCACCATGAAACAGAGCCTAAAAAATCAAGAATACTTTCCATTTTATTTATTGTGCATTAAGATAATCAATAGCTATTTGAGACATTACTTTTACTCCTAATAACAGACCACTTTCATCAATATAAAAATCTGGGGTATGATGAGCAGCTGCTTTTTTGGTACCTTGAGATTTACCTCCAAGGAAGAAATAAAAACCAGGCACTACTTCTTGAAAATATGAAAAATCTTCACCACCTGTAGTTGCCTTTGATAATAGTACATTTTCTTTTCCGGCGACACCTTTTATGGTAGGTAACATTTTTTGAACCAGATCGGGATCATTATAAGTAATAGAGGTGTTATTCTGAAACTCTATTTTGGCTTCACCGCCATAAGCTTTTGCAATTGCAGGAACCATCTCATTCATTCTTCGAATAATTAATTCTCTCATTTTAGGATCTAAAGTCCTTACGGTTCCTATCATCTCTGCACTTTCAGGAATAATATTAAACCGTACGCCACTAGTTATTTTACCTACGGTAATTACAGCTGCTTCATCTACTAAAGGAGATTCTCTACTGATAATTGTTTGAAGGCCATCAATAATTTTAGCAGATATTAATATAGGATCTACTCCTGTCCAAGGAGCAGAACCGTGTGTTTGTTTTCCTTTAACATTGATAACAAAACGCTCTACCGCTGCCATCGTTCCTCCTGGTTTATAACGAATCATTCCTACAGGAGTTCCTGAGTTAATATGTAAACCAAAAATTGCATCTACATCAGGATTTTTAAGCACCCCTTCTTTAATCATTAATTTTGCACCACCTTCTTCTCCTGGTGGTGGACCTTCTTCTGCAGGTTGAAAAATGAACTTAACTGTACCTTTGATTTTATCTTTATTCTTACTGAGAACTTCTGCAACCCCCATTAATATAGCCGTATGAGTATCATGCCCACAAGCGTGACTAACTCCTACTTCGGTATCAAGAAATGTCGTTTTTACTACGGATTTGAAAGGAACATCAGTACGTTCTGTTACCGGTAAGGCATCAATATCTGCTCTTAAAGCTACTGTTTTTCCTTCTTGTTCACCTTTTAAGATTCCAACAACTCCAGTTTTAGCAACATTTTCTGTAACCTCCATCCCAAGATCTTTAAGATGTTTTGCTATTTTTTTTGCAGTTTCAAATTCGCGATTAGAGAGTTCAGGATTTTGATGAAAATCTCTTCTCCATTCGATTACTTTATTTTCTAATCCTTCTGCGATTGTTTTGACTTTAGGGTCAATTTTCTGAGCTTGTACACCACAGAAAATAAGGGAGATTATGAATAGGGTAAATTGCGTACGTCTTTTCATTGGGTTAAAAATTAATGAGTCTATAGTTATTGTTTTGTAGTTGCACTAAAGCTGTCATTGCCGATAACGCAAATTGTATTTCGGGTAAAACATCTTTTTTTATAATCTTACGGTAAGCCGCAGTTTGGCCACATAAAATAATTTGAACACCTTTTTCTGATAGAGCTTTTATCAAAGGAGCGTTGGGGTTATCAATACCGTACTTCTTCTTATACATTTGATTATTTAAAATATCAAATGCTGCTGAACCATGTATAACTAAAGCCACTTTTAAATTTTTAAAAGGCACTCCCGATTCTGTATGCATATTAAGATATCTGGCAGCAGTATTTATCAATGGATTTACTTTTGTACTATCGTTAAAAGAACGACCAATATCAAATACAGCTTTTAGATCACTATGAATATCCGTTTTAAAATCAGGGGCTTGTACCTGGTAGGTTTTTCCATATTCTGATATTATTTTACCAGGTATAGGTTTTGATTGACCAAGTGCAAATAGTGGTAATAAAATTACAACTAAAAAAGAGTTTGTGTGTTTCAAGTTTTAATTTTTGGCTCCTAAAGATATTCAAAAATCTATTAAAGGAAAGTTAAATTAGATTTTGAATCCGGTTTAAAATACTTAAAGCATATTTCCAAAGAGGGAAATATGCTTTAAGTATTTTAAAATAAATAATTTAAAAATTACCTTTTTATATATTTTCCTATAGGTTTATTATTAATAAGAACCATATACAATCCTTGTGATAAAGCAGAAACATCCATTTCTGAATTTGGAGTAGTTTCTAATATAATTTGTCCATAAGAATTTACAATTCTCAAAGTATGTTGATTTACTGTAAGTCCATCGATATGTAAAATATTATCATCATTGTTCGGGTTAGGATAGTATCTGAAGACACTTGTTCCCTGACTTAAGTTTAATTGAGAAAGGTCAATATTAAAAACCTCAGAAACACTGTTGCAACCTACTTCGTTAAAAACTTCAATGGTATAATCACCAACATCTTCTGGTAGATATTCTGATTGATTAGCATCTGTAATAGCGATGCCATCTAGATACCATTGATATGAGGCGTGTTGAGTGTCAATAGATAAGTTTTGATCAGAGTTAATAGAAACTACTGGTTGCGCAGGATTTTCAGAAACTATGGCTTGTACAGCAGTTCTTGAAGTTGTTAAACAGTTACCAATAGCTCCAGTAACATAGTACGTTTGTGTTTGATTTAACTCCGGAGTTTGATAAGTGGCTCCTGTAGCCAATAGATTACCACCTGTAGGTGAATCATACCATTGATATTCATTACTTCCTGACATAGTAATAGAAGCGGATTCTCCTGTACAAATATTTTGATCTTCAGCAATCGGTTGTCCAGGAAGGTTGATAGTGATAAAGTCTACTTTTTCATTGGTGTTTTGTCCGGCAGTATTAGAAGTGGTAAGTGATACTGTAAAAACACCACTTGCATTGTATTGATGTGTAGGATTTTGTTCATTAGAAGTGACCCCATCACCAAAATTCCATAGATACGTATCTACATTGTTTATTGTTGTACTGGTAAAAGCTACTGTAGAGCAATCTGTTTGAGCTTCAAAATTAGAAACTGGTGGTTGATTATTATTTCCGGGAGTATAATTTCCGGAAATGAAATAATTACCTAAAGATGAATAATCTGAATATCCATTAGCAAGTGTTCCTTCTCCAACACCATCAATTTCTATAAAATAAGTACCTCCTGTAAGATTAAGATCAAAAGAAGCATTTAATCCAGCTGGATCAGAGATTTCTACTTCTTCTCCAAGAGCATTTAATAGTCTTGCTTGTATGTTTAGATTAGGATAATCAGGATCCGGATTAAAGGAGAAAGATACATTTCCTGTTTCGGCCACAAAAGAGAAAATATCTTTATCACTACTCATACTAATAAGTCCAGAGTTTTGAGTTGAAGAAACGTTTCCATTTGTTTCTACCACTATTGGGGTTGCTTCTGTAATAACATCTCCGTGATCATCATCTTGAAAACCGACGTTATTTGATGTTCCTGCAATAATTGCAATGTCATCCTGAGTTTGATTTGCATTTGTGTATTCTCCTTTACTCCAATGACCAATAGGTTTACTGGCACTCCAACCCATTATAGGACTCCATTGTCCGTGTCCTGCATAATAAGTGGTTCCTGGTACACCATCGTGAGATAATCCTAATGTATGACCTACTTCATGAGATCCAGTTTCACCAGCTGCTCTCGTTGATAGGTTATATACCCAGCAAGGATTATCGTTATTTGCTCTAAAAGACCATAAATAAGCAACTCCACCAGAACCAGGAGCAGCATCTGTGGTAGGTGTGAAGATACACATCATTCTACGGTTTTTTGGAGCAGCATCAAAAAGATCTCTTCTGGTTGTTATATTGAGATTAAAAGGTCGAAAATCCTCGGCCATTATTTTCCATATCTCTGTGATCTTTTGATCAGAGAAGTTAGGTGATTGTGCATTAATTGTAGCTCCTCCAAGCCAACTGGTTCCAGATACAACTTCTCCATCAAAATCCAAATAGATAATACCTGGTGCTCCGGGAAGACTTTCTAACTGTGGGGGCATTTTTGAAAATGTAGCTCCAGACTTTTCTTCTTCTGTATTTGTAACGTCTTCAAAATCTATACATAAAACATCATGAATATCAGTTTCCTTGAGATATACTTTGTTATCTACATCGGTAAAAATTTTAAAAGCTTGTTTTAAACCTTTTAAAATAATGGTTCCTTCTAATGTGTTTTTGTCTTTAGTAATAGTGAAGCTTGATAATTTTTGTTGATTAACAGTTCCTATAAATGTTTGGCTCTCATTTTTCTGAACATGTATGTTAAGTTTTAAGTTTAAAGAAATTTGATCCTGAAATGTAAGAGTGAGGGCTTCTGATTTTTTTGAAGCCAACAAACTATTAACAAATGTGTCTTGATTTTCTGAAATTAATTGAGAAGTGTTTGATTGACTACAAACAAAGGTGCTATTAATCATGACAATGACCAATAGCAAATGCTTTAATAATTTAATATTATTCATTTGATATAAGGTTAAGTTTTGTGGTTCAAAAATTGGGAGGAGGTAAAGTTAAGTATTTTTTTAACGTAAAAACTCTCAGACGCTATCTTTTTAAGATAACACTGAGAGTTTTCGGCAAAGGAATTTTTGATTTTATTATGAAATACTTAGGATTCTTTCTAAGGGGATTATTGTAGATTTTTTAAGAATTACCTCTTTATCAGTAATTCCCCAAATGGTAGTTTCTACTCTTTTGAAACCTTGATCATCTACAAAGATGATTCTTACTTTTTGATGTTCAAGATTACCAAGAGAAAGAGCTCGTTGTAATTCAAAAAAACGATCAATCTGATCTTTTCTTTTATTCAAAACATCTTCTTTTGGGAAGTTTAAAAATCTAATTTGTTCTTTTTCAATTGGTTGTACGTTTGTGTTTGGGGCCATAGTATCAGAATTATGTTAGTGTTTTTCTCCTGAGTTGATATGTTTTTAGGATTTTGATTTTATCAAATATAGTGTATTTTAACTTATAATTATGTATTTCAACGATATTTTTTGATAAAACTTATCAACAAAGTAAGAAAAAGCTTCTTCTGATAAAGAATAAATTATTCTAATTTATTTATAGCCAATAAATGTATCTTTTGCTTCTAAAACAGCTGTTACATACTTTTTAAATTCATCATATTCTTTAATTGGTATGTTTTTTAAATCTGTTTTGGATTCAATACTGACTTTTAAATGATTTGACTTTATTAAGGTATAATCTATTTTAAATGAATGGTTCTTATATGTATAAGATTGATTTTTGGGTATTTCTGTAAATTTTTGATTGGGTTCAATATGCACATTATAATGAGTAATATAATGATCAATAGTTTCATATTGGATATATTCAATCGGATATTTTCTATTTTCAGTATTTATGATATCACTACTATATGCATTGGTTATTTTAGGAAGTTGAATAATTTTGGTTTCTCCTATTTTATTAATCTTTTCTTTAGAAGTTACTAATAAATCAAAATTGAGATCATCTTTTTTAGAATTAGATTGTACTTGATAAACAGTATCAATCTTAATATTAGTACCTAATGTAGACCCAAAAGTTTCTTGCACACTTTTCTTGAGTGTTTCATAGCTTGGTTCTTTAAATAAACCTTTGTAATAAGAAGAAACTGAACCTTTAAGGGATGATTGAATTTTGAAACTTTGTAAATTCTCTTTTATGTTCACATCAATTCTGTTTGTGAATACAGATGAGGTTCTGGATACATTCTTTAATTTAAATAGATCATATTTTTTTGTGTTACCTGTGGTGATAAAAGGAATTTCTAGAGCCGTAGCATTTTGTAATGAGATAGGTAAAGATTTAAAAGGAAGATGTTTATCGGTTAGTTCAAGAAATTGTTCTTTACCGTCTATCATAACTTTTACAATACAATGATTAAAATTTTGATTAGGAAGCACCATTGCATTTTGTCCATAGTCAGAAGTAAGTATAAGAACCAGATTAGAAGCCAGCCCGGCTTTTTCTGCAAGTGTAACAAATAGGGTAGAGAAATCTTTACAATCACCTAGTTTTGTTAGGATAGTTTTAGAAGGTTTTTGTGGGATGTATCCACTTTGTCTAAAACTCACGTGACTATAATTCATAGTTTTCATGATATATTCATAAATCCTTTTGGCAATTTCTTCTTGAGTTAAAGATGCAGTTCCTTTAGGGAAAATAGTATTAAATGTTTTTTCTACTTGTGGGTTAAAAATCATTTGTGATCTTACCAAATCCGAATACCAAAAGGCAATATCATTCCAACTGGAGATTGTACTAAGGTGTAAATACCTGGCTACATCTACATCACTGGGCATATAATACTCACTTTGACTTAAAGGGGTATTGTTTTTAAGACTCCAGTTGTAGATGTCATAATCATCTTTGGTCTCTTTGGTATATACTACATCTCCATTCATTACCTGGTATTGTATTTTTCTTCCTTTAGGAGCAAGCAAAATATACTTGGTCTCTACACAAGGATGGTAAGAATCAAATTGGTAATAGTCTATAAAATCTCTATAAAACCTACCGCTACCTCTAAATCGAGTTTCATAATTAATATAAATTACGTCACCAATTTCCAGGCCGTTAAAAACAAATTTGGAACCACTTTTTTCTGCTGGGATAATAGATCCATCAGACTTTATAATTTCGGATTTTATGATAGAATAACTTCCTGAAAGCCCAAGATCATATTCTTTAAAACGTTCTACTCCTGTTGTTGATGTGATTTCGTAAATAAAAGAACTATTAGATTTACCTCCACTTTCGGGATATAGTAGCATAACAATTTCGTCTAACAGGATATTAAAGCCATAGCTGTTATTTAATTCTTTTCCTCTTGTTGTATTAATATATTGATATCCATCTTTTGTAGTATAGGATTCAATAATATCTTTTTTGTTAAGTAGATCCTGAATCTTTTTTCTTAGAGAAGAATTGTTACTGTTATGCGATAATGATTTTTGATATGCAGCTAAAGCTTCATCTTTTCTTTTTAATTGTAACAATGCATCTCCTTTATATTTATACATTTTATAGGAGTATGGATAGTTCTTTAAAGCTTTTTCTATATAAGGTAAAGACTCTTTATATTTTTCATATTTATGGAGTTGTCTGATAAGGTCTTCTGCTAAATAGTTATCGTTTATCAGAGGTTGATACATTTTTTTGAGTATTGATAATGCCTTATCCTGCTTATTTTGTTTATTGTAAATTCGAGCTAATTTCTTTTTAGAAGAGTAATCAAAGTAATTATTCGTTATGTATTCCAAAACTTCTAATTCTTTGTCATTATCTCCCAAAACTTTAGAATATAAAGCTGTGTATGCATTCAATATTTTTATCCATTTTTCTTTTTTGGCTATTTTGATTAGATCGTCAAGCTCCTTTTTAATTTGTGTTTTATCTGATTTTCTAACTGCCAGAATGATATTGGTAGAATGAGACATTATTTTATAATCGGTCGCATTGGATAACTTATTAAAGAACTTCTCAAGACTTTCAATATCCATTCTAGAAAGTTTAGATCGATCTCTAAACTGGTAAAGCAATGATAAATAGTATTCTTCATCGTCCAGTTCTAGATTTTTTACCAACTCTTGTAGCGAGGTTCGATCTTCTTCAAACTCATAATTGATAATCATTAGTTTTCTTATGATCGAACTTTTTGGGTAGTTCTTTAATATTGGAGTTAGATACTTTTTGGCTTCTTCGTACCTCGCGTTTCGGATGTATGTATGAATCAAACAATAGGTATAAAAGAAATTGTCAGGTGATTCTTTTACTTTGTTTAAAAAAAACTCCTCAACAGTATGGGTTATTTTTACAGGATTGATATCCTTGATAGTACTCTTGTTATACTCGCTATAAGTATCGCTATAGTTTAAGTCTTGAATAGGATACCCTTTTTTATCTGTAATTCTGGCAATAAAATAACTAGCACTATTACCTTCAGCATTTTTGATAAGTAATCTGTTATTGCCTTTAGGAATATTAATTTCAACATTATAGGCGTCTAAATCTGTTATTACATCTTTAGTGTTTTCATAAATAACAATATCATTTAGCCAAACTTTGAAGTTTCCAGAATTTCCTAATCTTAAAAAAACTCTTTGGTCATTTGAAGACTTAATAAAAGTCTGAGCATAATTTACACCATACCCATATTCAGAATGATTAGTAAAGAATTGATATGCTTCTTTTTTAAGCTCAGTAGGTGTATACCAGTTAACAAAACCATTGCTATTGGCATTAAAATCTTCTGTACTTATCGCATTCTTTTCTGGAGCATAAATAATATCTAATCCGCTATTATTTAAATTTTCAAAAACACCACAGAATTGCCATTCTCTTATGGCAGTTAATTTTTGTTGGTTTTCATAATATTTATCCCAATCATTTTGAAATCGTGCAACTACAGAATTTAGATAGATAAGCGCTTCTTGTATTGTTTGATTTTCTACTTTTTTAGAAGATAATTGCTCAACTGCATTAATATTACTAAGGTTGAATCCTGATTTTAAGTAATCATTGAATAAAAACTCTTTGTTCCATAGAGCATATACATAATATTGATAATCTTTGAAAGAGGTTAAATTGCCTATAAAATCTTTAGGAGGATTAAAAATACCATCCTCAGCTCTTAAGATTTGTTCTGTAAGTAAGTGTTCAAGATTATTCTCTTTTGAAGGTTTTTCTTGAAATAATTCAATAGCTTTTTTTCTGTTATTGAGTAAAACTTCGTTCCAATAATTATCAAAAGATTGAGCAAACGTATTGCAAAAAATAAGTGCAGAAAGCACTGTAAAGAAGTAATATTTCTTCATGATTCTGTAGGTTATATTCCGATTACTAGAAAAGTGGGGGTATCTTGAAGATGCAATATAGTAAATCTTTAGGATCAGATGATTGTCAAGAATCAAATTAGTTAATTTTTTGTGTAAAAGTAAAGTCATATTAACTTCCATAACCGTCATTCTTTACTTAAATTTCGAGTTTTAAAAAACAATTGCAGATTTGGAAGAATATTTAGCAGAATTAAATGACGCGCAACGGGCTCCTGTACTTCAGAAAGATGGTCCTATGATAGTAATTGCTGGAGCAGGTTCTGGAAAAACAAGGGTTTTGACTTATCGTATTGCATATTTAATGCATCAAGGAGTTGATTCTTTTAATATATTGTCTTTGACATTTACTAATAAGGCAGCGCGTGAAATGAAAAAGCGTATTGCACAGATTGTAGGATCAACCGAAGCAAAAAACTTATGGATGGGTACTTTTCATTCAATTTTTGCAAAAATACTTAGGTTTGAAGCAGATAAACTGGGATATCCATCTAATTTTACTATTTACGATACTCAGGATTCTCAACGATTAGTTGCCTCTATTATCAAGGAGATGGGATTAGATAAAGATATATACAAGTATAAACAAGTGTATTCTCGTATCTCTTCTTATAAAAATAGTTTGATAACGGTTAAAGCTTATTTTCAAAACTCTGAATTAGTCGAAGCTGATGCAATGGCCAAAAGACCTCGTTTAGGAGAGATTTATGAGCAATACGTAGAACGATGTTTTAAAGCGGGAGCTATGGATTTTGATGATCTATTGTTAAAAACAAATGAACTCTTAAATCGTTTTCCAGAAGTTTTAGCAAAGTATCAAAATCGATTTAGATATATACTGGTAGATGAGTATCAAGATACGAATCATTCACAGTACCTTATAGTTAGAGCATTATCAGATAAATTTCAAAATATCTGTGTGGTAGGAGATGATGCGCAGAGTATTTATGCATTTAGAGGAGCGAATATTAATAATATTCTCAATTTTCAGCGTGATTATGACAATGTTCAACAATATCGTTTAGAGCAAAATTACAGATCTACAAAGAATATTGTTGAAGCTGCAAACTCAATCATAGATAAAAACAAAACCAAACTTGATAAAGTAGTTTGGACAGCAAATGATCCAGGTCCTAAAATCATTGTTAATCGTTTAATTACTGATGGAGATGAAGGAAGATATGTTGCAAGTTCTATTTTTGAGAATCAAATGCAGCATCAACTTAATAACGGTCAATTTGCAGTTTTATATCGAACCAATGCACAATCAAGAGCTATAGAAGATGCATTGCGAAAACGAGATATTAAGTATAGAATATATGGAGGTTTATCATTTTATCAACGTAAGGAAATTAAAGATGTACTTGCATATTTAAGATTGGTGATCAATCCCAAAGATGAAGAAGCTCTAAAACGAGTTATTAATTACCCTGCAAGAGGTATTGGATCTACTACTGTTGATAAACTGGTGGTAGCTGCCAATCATTATGATCGCTCAATTTTTGAGGTAATTGAAAATTTAGATCGCATTAATTTAAAGATTAATAGTGGTACAAAAACTAGGTTGGAGAATTTTATGAATATGATCAAAAATTTTCAGATCACCAACCAGACTTCTGATGCGTTTGTTCTTGCAGAAACCATAGCCAAAAAAACAGGGTTAATACAAGAACTTAAAAAGGATGGCACTCCAGAAGGTATTGCCCGTATTGAGAATATTGAAGAATTGTTAAATGGTATTCGTGATTTTGTAGAGGGTCAAAGAGAATTAGCAGATGCAACGGGATCACTGGCAGAATTTCTTGAAGATGTAGCTTTGGCAACAGACTTGGATCAGGATACTGGAGATGATGATAGAGTAGCACTTATGACAATTCACCTGGCAAAAGGACTTGAATTTCCGTATGTATATATCGTAGGAATGGAAGAAGATCTGTTTCCTTCGGGAATGAGTATGAATACCAGAAGTGAGTTGGAAGAAGAACGACGATTGTTTTATGTAGCATTAACCAGAGCAGAAATACAGGCATATCTTACTTATACACAATCTCGTTATCGTTGGGGTAAATTAGTAGATGCAGAACCTAGTCGATTTATAGAAGAAATAGATGAGAAATTCTTAGAATATATTACACCAATAGAAGGCTATCGTTATAAGCCATTAGTGGATTCTGATATTTTTGGAGAAGTAGATAAAAGCAAACTAAGGCTTAAAAAACCTGTATCGAGTTCTCCTCCTTTAGCACATAAACCTTCTGAAGAACAACTTCAGAAATTGAGAAAACTTAGACCTATATCTGATAATACTAGTGCTTCTGAATCTAAAACTGACCTTTTTGATGGAGATCTCGCTCCAGGGACCGCAGTTGAACACATGAGATTTGGTATTGGGAAAATATTAAAAATAGAAGGAGTTGGCCAGGATAAAAAAGCAGAAATTCAATTTGATAAAGGAGGAATAAAAAAATTATTACTCCGTTTTGCTAAATTAAAAGTGATAGGATAATTTTTTAAGTATTAATTAACCCGTTATCTTGGTGTAATAACTAATATAAAAGACAACTTGTTTATTATGTTGGACCTGTTTTTCAAACAATTGCATATTCATGAAGAAGAGCTTAAAAAGGAAATTAAGCAACAATCCTATATTACCGAACATGCAAAAGGAGATTTACTGATAAAGACTAATGAATATATTCAGGTACTAAAAATTGTACTTAAAGGTAAAGTTCGGGTTTTTCAGGAAAGCGAAGATAGAGAAGTGCTTATCTACTATTTAGGAGATATGGAAACCTGTACGCTCTCATTATCTGCCTGTTTTGATGATTGTAAAAGTAATGTAAAAGCAATTGTCGAAGAACCTTCTATCGTATTAAATATACCGGTTCGGTTTGTTAAAGATTGGTGTTTTAAGTACAAATCCTGGAATAACTTTAACATCAATACTTTTAGAGAAAGTTATCAAGTTTTGATGGAAAGTTATGCGAGATTAGCTTTTAAACCTTTAAGAGAAAGACTTTTAGAATACTTATTAGAAGAAAGCCAGAATCTAAATCAAAAAATATTACAAAGATCTCACCAACAAATAGCCAATGAACTGGGTACTACAAGAGAAGTAGTTTCAAGGTTATTAAAGAAATTAGAAAAAGAAGAGTTAATACGTCTTGGTCAAAAATCTGTAGAAATTTTAAAATAAATTTTCAGACTTGTGCCAAAAGGCACAGGTTTACTACTCGTAATACTATTTATTTTGTCTGTATAAAATTAAAATAGTATTAAAATGAAAGTAATTAGTAAGTTAATAAGTTTTGTATTGGTGTGTATCTTGTTTTCGTGCACAACAACTCCCAAAGAAAAAACAGAAATAGAAAAGCAATCCTATACGAATCAAGAATCTACAGCGCATCATTCTATAGCTTTAGAGGTTTTGCAAGCCAGTAAAGATTGGATTAATGCTTTTAACCAAGGTAATGTCAGTACTTGTATAGCTGGATATAAAAAAGATGCAGTTATGCGTGCTACTCCTTTTGGACTGAAACAAGGAGAAACAGAGATTGAGGCATTTTGGAAACCGTTTATAGAATCCGGAGCATCTAATTTAATTTATACCAATGTAGCAATAGAGGTAATCAATAAAACAACAGCATTGTTATCGGCTAATTGGAGTATGAATATTGGTAGAGGAGTAATATATCAGGAAAAATGGATCAAAGAAAATAATAAATGGGTTTTGGTATATGATGATTTTGAGGTAAAAGAACAATATGAGACACCAAAAGAAAATCCTACAAACCCAATAGGAAGTCACCTATTACTTGAAGATGTAATTAACAGCTCTATCAAATGGATAGAAGGTTTTAATGCAGGTAATGGCGATATTTGTGGAGAAGGTTATACAAAAAATGCTACCATGAATGCAATTCCTTTTACTAATCTACATAGCAAAACAGATATACAAAGTTTTTGGAATACACTCATGAATGATGGAGCTTCTAATTTGATATATAACAACCCTAAATTTGAAGTTATTAATACTACTGTAATCAAATTGAGTTCTGATTGGTCTATGAATATTGGCGAAGGGAAAATATATCAGGAAAAATGGGTTAAGGAAAATGACACCTGGTTATTGGATTACGATGAATTTGAGGTTTTAAAACAATATAATCACTAAACTAGATGATGTGTTTGGGTTTAGATAATTATATTTAAACCCGAACATATTTATTACATGTTTTTATTATTAAAAATATCATGAAACAGATCGAATCAGATGAAATACAAGTATTTTTAAATTGAAATATTAGTAATAAGAAGTATCTTTATCCTAAGAAAATAGATATGGCAGATTTCATAAAATTGTATGAAGAAAATCCAAACCCAAAAGAAATTAAGCAGGTAGTAGATTGTTTGCGAAATGGAGGGTTAATTATTTATCCTACAGATACCGTTTATGGATTAGGATGCGATATTACCAATACACGTGCATTAGAAAAGATAGCACATATAAAAGGAGTGAAATTAGCAAAGGCCAACTTCTCATTTATTTGTAAAGATCTTAGTAATTTGTCTGATTATGTCAAGCAAATAGATAATTCGACTTTTAAACTATTAAAAAGATCGCTGCCAGGGCCGTATACTTTTATTCTTCCTGGGAGTAATAATTTACCAACCGTTTTTAAGAAGAAGAAAACTGTAGGAATCCGGGTTCCTGAGAATAATATATGCCTGGCTATTGTTGAAGAGTTAGGTAATCCAATCGTTTCTACCTCTATTTATGATGAGGATGAAGTAATAGAGTATACTACTGATCCAGAGTTAATACTAGAAAAATGGGATAATCTCGTAGACATAGTAATTGACGGAGGTTATGGTGATAATATTCCTTCTACTGTAATCGATTTAACGACCAGAGAGCCTATTTTGGTTAGAGAAGGAAAAGGAAGTGTTGATATTATTTAATTGTTTTCTGATATAAAATACAGAGTAAAAAAATTAAGACACTGCATATTTTAGTTCATTTCTATATTCGCTAGGTGTTTTTCCAGTAAATTTCTTGAATAACTTATTAAAATGAGAAAAATTACTAAAACCACTTTCATAACAGATATCGGTAATACTTGTTTGTTTTTCATGAAGTAATTTGGCCGCATGTACCAATCGATACTCATTCACAAACTGAATAAAAGTTTTTCCGGTTATTTTTTTAAAGTACCTACAGAAACCAGGAATACTCATACTTACTTTATCTGCAATTTCTTCTAAAGGAATTGGACGCATAAACTCTTCTCTCACAAAATTGAACACTTTATTAATTCGATTGTTATCCTGTAAAGCCGTTTCTATCACAAACCCTTCTGCATTAAGGATAGTATATTCATTAGTTTGTTCCATTTCTTTGAGAATATGAAGAATTCCCAATAATTTATCAAAAGCATCCAGGTTTTTAAGATTTTCTATTTGGGATCCGATATTTCTTTTGGTATCGCCATGAAAAACAATTCCTTTCCTTGCTCTTTCCAGAAGATGACCAATGCTATTCATTTCTGGTATAGCAAAAAATGAATGCCCTAAAAAATCTGGCAACATTTGTATAATAGTCTCGCTGCTATTACCTGTAAGGCTATCTGTAAAACCACAATGTGGCAAATTAGAACCAATTAAAATCAAAGTACCATTTCTATAATATGACATGTGACTTCCTATTTGTCTTTTTCCAGTACCTCCATTTACATAAACAATCTCTATTTCGGGATGATAGTGCCATATAGGAGCTCGATTCATTTTCTCTTTAGAAAAATTCTCATAATAGAAAGAACTTCCGAACTCTGGTACAATTTTCTCTAAAGAGGGTTTTACATTTTTCATGATCACCAATTTTGATGGTTCAATTTTAAAATGAATTACTCAATTTGATTGTTAATAAGATGTAAAATCATTTTAAATGATATGTTAAATTAACTCTGAAGTGATTTTAGGATATTATACAAGGTTAAAATTGAACATATTTATGCAAATATATATGTATTTCATCTTTTAAACTCAATTTACATTTGCATTGTAAAACTTTAACAACTAAAACTTAAAATTATGAGAAGAGTTATTAACCTAAGCCTACTGATTGTTGCGATTGTATTTAGTAATCTGGCTAAAGCTTCTGAAGTACTTTCTGTAGAGATACTAAATTCTTCTATGATCAACGTTTCTTTATCTAATATAACCAAAGGAGAAAAGTTGTATCTAAAAGATTATAATGGAGAAATATTGTTTAATGCTACTTTGGATGCGATGCCAGCGTATCAAAAATATTTTAACTTAAGCAATGTGCCTGATGGAGTCTATTTTGTAGAGACAGAAACCGTTTATGAAATAAAGGTAACACCGGTATTAAAAAATAAAAAAGGGATTTCATTAATTAAAAACTCTGCAGTAACAGTATTTAAGCCAGTGGTAAAAAGTAAAAACAAGCTGGTTAAAATTATGCTTAGTAATCCAGAAAAATCATCAGTAACCATTCAAATATACGATAAAGAAGATATCCTGTTGATTGAAGAAAGTAGTACAGATGAAGTTTTAAAACGAGTATTCGATTTTTCTACAATGCCATCAGAAACGTATAGAATTCTCTTTAAGCAAAAGGAGAGAACCTTTATAAAAGAGGTTAGTATTTAAATTGTTTTATTGACCAACCACAAATCAAAAGCATCATTATAATGATGCTTTTTTTTATAAAAAGAATTCTACTTAAGATAAGTAGTAATTACTTATATCCATTATTGTATGATGTTAGTTTTTAAGAGTTGACTTTTTAACTTCTACAATAGCTGGAGGATTTCTTTACAAATAATATCTGCATTTTCTTTTTTTGTAAATATAGTTTGGTGGTTTCCATTTATAATAAATTGTTGAGCATTTCTGGATAGTTTCAAATATTCTTTTTGACCCTTGCTGTGTTCTTTTTTATAGTCCTCAACGGTTATTCCTTTTTCTTTAAGTAGATTTTTATCTATCTCTACAGCTGTAAAAACCCGAACAGGTAATGAACCAAATTTTTTGGTTTCTTTAGCCCGTTGTAATACAGAATGGTAGCTTTCTATCTCTGATTTATAAGTTCTTAAACACTTTCCGTCTAATAAAAGGTCTTTAGTTCGCTTGTTAATTTCATCGGGTAGTCCTTCACCAGCAAATATAGGTCCTGAGAAATTTTCAAATAAGCCTATGATACCTAAATCCGCAGAAATGATTGCTAAATTTAATCCCCACAATACAGATTTATATCTAAAGGAAGATTTAGGTGCAGCATTAAACTTCTCTACCTGTTCTGGATGAGTAGCATCAATTAATACTAAAGCAGCAACTTCATCGGGATAAAGTTGTGTGAATACCCGTAAATAAGGACCGCCTAATGAATGACCAGTCAAAATGTAAGGTGGCGATTCTCCAGCGTTTTTAAGTAAATTATGTAATTCTTTAGCAATTGTTTCAGCATCTCGAATGGTATTACTTGGTTCACTATAACCAAGACCAGCACGATCATAACGAACTACTCGTACACTATCTTTAAGTCCTTCACTTAACCAATGATAGTACTCAGTTGATAAACCCGAACCAGCTTCAACAACTACAGTAGGTTTGTTACTTTTTTTACCTGTAGTATTTATATGAAATTTAACATCGTCAACATTAATAAGACTTCCCATTGGTTTATGAGGTTCAGGAGCAAATAAACGAAAAACCAGACCTGCTAAAATTACAAGAGCTATTAATACTCCAATAGATAAAAAGATTCTTTTAAAGATTTTCTTAATGATTTTCATAATACTAAAATTTTAATCAAACTTATACGACCTTTTTTTGAGTACCTATTTATTATTACCAACAGACTAGAAATACGTTTACACCATTGCTATTGCGAATTGAATAATTGTTTAATAAGAAAATGGCGTGATTTGACTTAAAAATGATCGTGTTTGTCACGTTTATTTGTCATCCTTATATGAATGATTATTTTTATATAAGATAAATCAATGTAATTATGAAAACCCATATGGCCAGCTTGATTAAGAGTAGCTATAAGAAGTTAATTATAGGAGGAATTCTTACCAGCTCAATTTTCATAGTAGGAAGTCTTTCTGGTGGTTTTGTAGTTCGCCCTGATGCTGTTATTCTGCCTCTCTATATAGTTATAAATGTTTTCAGTTTTTTGTTTTGCTGGCTAACTCTTACTCTTATAATTTCCAAATTTCCGATTTATAAAATTTTAGGAGTATTTGGATTGCTTTTTTTGGGAGCAGTTGTAGAGTATTATATGAATATTCCTGATAACCCGATTACCATACCGTTGTTAATTTTATTTTGGATGGGAATCAGTTATTTTGTAATCCCTAGGTTTTTTAAAAGACATCAGATTGCTATTCTCTTTACTTATGGAACTGTGATCACCTATTTTTTTATTTTTAGAGGAAGACCAAATTATGCTGAAGATTACCGTCCGGTTGTTACAAACTTTCTTATCATTTCAATATCAATGATGATTATTTTGTGGGCTTATGATCGATGGAAATGGTTAACTACCTTAAGAGCAGATAAAGCTAAAGCAGAACTGATGTTACTAAAGAATCAGATCAATCCTCATTTTTTCTTTAATACTTTGAATAACTTATATGGACTAGTGGTAGAAAAATCCGAAGAAGCCCCTGCTATGATTCTTAAACTCTCAGATATAATGCGCTATACCATATATGACGGTAAGGCTGATTATGTTCATCTAAAAGATGAGATCTCTTATATAGAAGATTATATTGAACTACACAAAATACGATATCAGAAAAAAGTAGAAATAACCTTCAAAAAAGATATTTCTCATTCTCATAAAATAGCACCGGTATTATTGGTAGTTCCTTTGGAAAATGCTTTTAAGCATGGAGTAGAAAGTTTGATGGAAAATGCTTTTATCAGAATCGAAATTTCTACAACCAATTCTAGTATATTTTTTAAAATTAGAAACAATTATGAATTCACAGGACTAAAAAATAACGGGATCGGATTAGATAATTTGCAGAAGAGACTTATGATGATTTATCCTAATAAACATAAATTAGAGATTACCAAACCTGAAGGTATTTACGAACTAAGCTTATCAATAGAAACAACATGAATTATCTAATTGTAGATGACGAGCCGATAGCACATCGTATCATAGAGGGTTATTGTGCAGAACTACCATTATTAAAAAAAGTTGGCAATGCATACAATGCACTGGAGGCTTCCGCAATAATATCCAAGCAAAACGTAGATTTAATTTTTCTAGACCTCAATATGCCCAAGATTATGGGGTTTGAATTACTAAAAACATTATCCAAACCTCCTAAAATTATCGTGACAACTGCTTATAAAGAATATGCTTTGGAGGGTTATGAATTGGATATTGTTGATTATTTACTCAAACCTTTCTCACTTCAACGCTTCTTGAAAGCAATACATAAAATTAAAGTAGGAGAGGAGGTAAAAACCTTTGAGTCTAATAAGATTGATGAAATAAAAAATGATCGTTTCTTTCTTAAAGGAGATAAAATGTACCACCAAATTCAAATGCAAGATGTTCTTTTTGTAGAAGCTTTTGGCAATTACTCTAAAGTCTATTTTACTGAAAAAATGATTCTTACTCATGAAAAAATTTCTGCTTTAGAGACATCGCTTATGAAAGAAAAATTTTTGCGAGTTCATAAATCTTTTATCGTAGCAATTGACAGAATCGATACCATTCAGGGGAATCAAATTTATATTCAGGATCATAAAATACCTATTGGTCAGACCTATAGAAGTAAAATTAGCAACCTAATAAGTGGAAAGTAATAAATTGTATTTTTTGTTTAATATTCAAAAACAGGAATTCCATTTTCACATAATACTCCACTGGGCTGTAAAGGAAGAGAGCAATCACTGATTACTCCCCATTTTTGATTAAACTTTTGCTGAGCAGTTCTATGTTCTTGTATTTTTTTAATAAAAAGTTCTGTATCAATATTTGTTGAATAGGCTATAAAACCGACTGGTCCTCCGCAAGCTTTACTTCCATAACTGGTAAAAGTCCATTCTGCAGAATCATTACAGTTTTCACTAGTTGCTAAGCTTTCAATTTCGAAAAACAATTGATTTAAATTCTGAGCTTCCTGTTCTTGAATTAATGCATCATCATCATCACAAGAAAAACATATTCCAATCAAGAATAAGATCCCAAAAAATTTTAATTCCTTCATAATTCTACTTTACATGTAAGATGCTCAAATTTCATTTTGGTTGCTTCTAACTTTGTAGAACAATGAGATGGATATAGAACAGTAATAAATAAAAAAGGGCTAATAATTAAATTAGCCCTTTTTAAATATATATTATTTTTTTTAATTGCCTCCTTGAGAAGCTTTTTTCATTCCGTCTTCGATCATATTATAGAATTGATCAAGTTTAGGTAATACTACAATACGAGTACGTCTGTTTTTTGCACGATTACCAGCATTACTATTATCTGCAACAGGAATATAGTAACTACGTCCTGCAGCTGTCATACGTTTTGGATCTACTTTAAAATCGTTTTGTAAAACACGTACTACAGAAGTAGCTCTTTTTACACTAAGATCCCAGTTATCTAATAAAACTTTGTTTTTAATAGGTACATTATCGGTGTGACCTTCTACAAGAAACTCGATATCTGGCTTATCGTTTACTACTTTAGCAACTTTACCTAATACTTCGCGAGCTCTAGAAGATACATTGTAACTACCGCTCTTAAATAATAATTTATCTGAGATAGAAACGTATACCACTCCTTTTTCTACATTCACTTCGATGTCTTCATCAGCAAGATTTCCTAAAGCACCTTTTAAGCTAGTTACAAGGGCAAGAGTTACAGAATCTTTTTTGTTAAGAGCATCGTTCATTGTTTTGATCTGAAGATCTTTTTCTTTAATGCTTTCTAGTGATCTTTCCAGGTTTTCAGCTTCTTTGGTTGAAAGTGTAGCTAAGTTACCAACGTTATTTAATAGGGCAGCATTCGTATTTTTAAGATTGCTAACTTGATCTTGAAGTATTTTTAATTCTGAAGAAGCACTTGCTTTCTCTTCAAGGCAGCTATTTAATTTAACAGTAGCCGTATTTAGCAGATCTTGAGTTTCTTTTTGTTTGGCTTCTAGTTCGGCAAATTTCTTTTGTGGTACACAAGAAGATAATAATACCGCCATAGAGGCTCCAATAATCATTGCTTTTTTCATTAGAAAATGTGTTTTTAGTCTTGTTCTGGTTATATAAACTCAAAATTATTAAAAATGTGACGCAATGTTGCGGTGTTAACAATAATTTAATGAATATAACCTTATAATTGATTAAATAGCTTTCTCTTTAAAATATAATACTGCCATACAACGAAAGAAACCGAATAATATTTCTTTTGACTGGCATGTTTTTTACGCTTTTTAACAATTTTTGGTAAATTACGATAAAAACTAAAATGTGCTTTGATAATAGCTATTGTATGTGATAATTTGCCTTCTAGCAAAAATTTGACACCTGCGATTCCGTCAAGGATTAAACGCGTAAATATGATCCACCATATTCGAGAACCTTTGACATTTTTAACAGTAAGGTATAGACTATTCCTGAAATTGTAAAATGTCTTTTTGGGGTTCATATTAGTAAGAGTAGCTCCTCCAAGATGATATACAGTAGAAGCTCCTACATATATAATTTTATAACCACGATTAAGAATACGCCAACATAGATCAATTTCTTCCTGATGAGCAAAGAAATCTTCATCGAGCTTACCTACTTCTTCAAAAACAGATTTCCTTACAAACAAGCAAGCACCACTAGCCCAAAATATTGGGATGGTATCGTTATACTGTCCATGATCTTCTTCTAATGTATCGAAGATCCTTCCTCTACAATACGGATATCCAAAACCATCAATAAAACCACCACCAGCTCCTGCATATTCAAAGTGAGTTTTCTTTTTATAATCCAGAATTTTAGGTTGTATTGCCGCAACATCACTAAAATTTTCAAATGCTTCAATTACTGGAACCAGCCAATCTTTGGTTACTTCTACATCACTATTGAGTAAACAATAAAGATCTGCATCAATTTTTGTCAATGCATCATTATAACCTTTAGCATATCCTCCATTAACTTCATTTTTTACAATTTGAATTTCGGGAAATGTAGCTTTTACATATTGAATAGACTCATCTGTAGAAGCATTATCAGCCAGATAAATATCGGCTTCTTTAGAATGAGCTATAACAGAAGGTAAAAATTGCTCTAATAATGAACGTCCGTTCCAGTTAAGTATGACAATTGCTGTTTTCACGGGTGCAAAGTAATGAGTTTAATTTAGAGATTCAAAACCTCTATTGTTGAATGATAGAAAGAGTTATTTATAATCGGGAATATCTTTTAGAAAAGAATACTGTTGCTCAGCATAATCCATCTGACAATAGTAATGATCTAATCCATTGGTAATCATTAGATATTCTGCATTAAGTGCCAGGTTATATCTAGCGATTTGATCAAAAACATCCTGAGTAATCTTTACTGTATGAGATTTACATTCTACAATCAAGCGTATACTACCATCAGGATTGAATATAATAATGTCATAACGCTTGTTAAGGTCGTTAACTTTAATGAGTTTTTCTACATTGATAAGGCTTTCGGGATATTTTTTTTCTTCTATTAGATAATGTAAAGTATGTTGCCTTACCCATTCCTCGGGAGTGAGAATGATAAATTTTTTACGAATTCTGTCAAAAATAGAAACTTTATTTTCGCTACTTTTGAACCTGAATTGATATGAGGGAAAGTGAAGCTTTTGCATAAAACTCATGTAACAACCAATAAGGATTCCAGCAAATTTGATGATTTTTTCTGAATGGACGAAGTAAAACAAATTGTAAGTGATATAAAGAACGGAAATATTAAGCCTATCTACTTTTTGATGGGAGAGGAACCTTATTATATTGACCGTATTTCTGAATATATTGATAAAAACGTTCTGGCAGAAGAGGAGAAGGGATTTAATCAAATGACACTTTACGGAAGAGACGTGAGCATAGATGACATTGTCTCTAATGCTAAGCGATATCCTATGATGGCAGAGCGACAAGTAGTTATAGTTAAAGAAGCTCAAGATCTTTCTAGAACTATTGAGAAACTGGTAGATTATGCAGAAAATCCACAACCGTCTACTGTTTTGGTTGTTTGTTATAAATACAAAAAGATCGATAAACGAAAAAAACTCTATAAGGTAGTAGCTAAGAATGGAGTTATTTTTGAAGGAAAAAAGTTATACGAGAATCAGGTTGCAGATTGGATCAGAAGAGTCCTCGCAGGAGCAAAATATAATATAGAACCCAAAGCAGCACAGATGCTGGTAGAGTTTTTAGGAACGGATCTTGGTAAAATCAATAATGAGCTTGAAAAACTTAAACTTATTATTCCTAAAGGATCTCAAATCACCGCAGATGAGATAGAACAAAATATAGGAATCAGTAAAGAATTTAATAATTTTGAACTACGTAAAGCTATTGGTACCAGAAATGTGATTAAAGCTCATCGAATTATCAATTATTTTGCTCAAAATCCTAAAGATAATCCACTAGTCGTTACAATCTCTTTACTATATAGCTTTTTCTCACAAGTATTACAATATCATGGGTTATCAGATAAATCGCAACGCAATGTTGCTAGCGCGTTAAAAATCAATCCTTATTTTGTAAAAGATTATACAGAAGCTGCTCATAATTACCCTATGAAAAAAGTATCTCGTATTATAGCTTTATTAAGAGATGCAGATGTTAAGAGTAAAGGAGTAGGAGCAGCCAACCTACCTCAAGGCGATATTTTAAAAGAGCTTTTAGTAAAAATTATGGGATGATTTTCTGTATTTTAAAATCATTTCAATTTAGAAAGCACTATTATTGAGATTCTTTTCTGTAACAATTCCCCTTACCGACGGTTTTAACGATAATTATAATGTCGCGAGCACGTCAACATCATTCTCTATAATTAAAATGTTTGTGTTTTAATACTACTTTCAATATTAATTCAGTATAAAAAAACAAAACTAAAAATATAAGAGTCTATAAAGTGTACATTTTTGAACATAAGCTGTATCAAAACCGAACACTTTTTATTATAGTTAAAACTGTAAACTTTTGATTTACGCAGTATTAGGATTTTGGCATCATTTTTATCATATATTAAGTATAATAAAAAAGAACTCATGAATATACCGACTCAAAAGAAAATCAATTCAAAAAATAGTACTCATAACAAATATAGTTAAGTGTCGCTGTAGCTGGAATCTTGGGAAACAACCCTAAATTGATCTTGGCCGATGACCAAATAGGAAATCTAAATAGTATCATATGGTAATGAAGTTATAGATTTATTTAAATGAAGTCAATACTACTATTATTATGATACGCATAATGAGTACGATGCTAAGTACAGTTCTGGTATTATTAGAATGTTAGACGAACAAAAAGTATCCGAAAATATATTGATTTAATACTACCTACTTTATCAAAAAACGAATAGTTATGTTAAAAAATTATATAAAAATAGCTTGGAGAAACCTACTTAAGAATAGAATATATTCATTTATAAACATTTTTGGTTTAGCAATTGGTATGGCAGCCACATTACTTATTGGACTTTGGATTAGTGATGAACTGAATTACAATGCTTATTTTGAAAACAAATCTACTATAGCTCAAGTATATCAGAATGAAACAAGCAATGACGATATAGGTACTAGTCCAGCAATTCCAAGACCTCTAGAATTTGTGTTAAGGCAGGAGTTTAATGATTATTTTAAACATATCATCATGTCATCGTGGGAGGACCCAAGATACTTAAGCTATGAAGATAAAAGTATCAATAGATTGGGGTATGCCATGCAACAAGGAGCACCAGAAATGTTAAACCTTCAAATTGTTAGAGGCATTAGAGATGGGTTAAAAGAGAAAAACTCAATTATGTTGTCTTCATCTACAGCAAAAGCATTGTTTGGAGACAATTCTGCGATAGGAAAAATTATAAAAGTCAATAATAAAGATAACTTAATTGTCACTGCCATATATCAAGATATTCCTGCAAATAATTCATTCAGTTCAATGGGTTATTTGATATCTTGGGAACAATACGTTGACAGAAAATGGACTAAAGCGGCGGCAACTCAATGGGGAAATAGTTCATTTCAATTGTTTGTGCAGATCAATGAAAATACTACTATGAAAGCCGTAACATCAAAAATAATTGATGTTAAGAAAATTAGAGACCCTAATGAAGCTCAATTTAATCCAGAATTGTTTTTGTTTCCAATGAAGGATTGGTATTTAAAAAGTGATTTTGAAAATGGAATTCCAGAGGGAGGACGTATTGAAAATATATGGTTATTTGGAATTATAGGCCTCTTTGTGCTGATATTGGCTTGTATCAATTTTGTAAACTTAAGCACTGCACGTTCAGAAAAACGTACAGTGGAAGTAGGAATTAGAAAATCTATTGGATCGCGACGACAGCAATTAGTATTTCAATTTTTGACAGAATCTTTTTTGATTGTTTTGCTATCGTTTATTTTGGCAATAAGTATTGTACTTTTATCTATAAATAGTTTTAATACGATAGCAAATAAAACTGTTGTCTTTCCTTGGTCAAATATTATATTTTGGGTTTTATCAATAATTTTTATTGTCATTACAGCATTTTTTGCTGGTAGCTACCCAGCTTTATATTTGTCATCGTTTAAACCTGTAAAAGTTTTAAAAGGAACTTTTAAAGCAGGAAGATATGCGTCTTTACCACGAAAAATATTAGTAGTGACACAGTTTACAATATCTGTGACTTTGATTATTGGTACGTTAATAGTAATGAATCAAATACAGTTCAGCAAGAACAGACCAACAGGTTATGATAAAGAAGGCTTAATTCAATTACCAGTAATAGGTAATCAATTTATTGGAAAGCACGAAACTATGCGAAATCAATTCATTGCTTCGGGAGCTGTATTAAGTATGACAACAATGAGCAGCCCTACTACTGAAGTATGGTCGAATCGAAGTGGTTATACCTGGGATGGAAAACCAGAAAATTTTCAAGAAGATTTTGCGTATACATCAGTTAATTATGATTTTGTAAAAACTTTTGGTTTAAAACTCATCGAAGGAAGAGGGTTTTCTCGTGAATTTGCAACAGATTCTAATGCTGTTATTCTTAATAAAACTGCAGTAAAATATATGGGAATTCAAAATCCTATAGGAAAATACATCAATGATTCGGATATTAATGATCCAAAGCCCGAACCGCCGCTCAGAATTATTGGAGTTGTAGAAGACATAATAGTTCAATCACCTTATGATCCAGTAAAACAAGCGTTATATGTTTTTGATAAAAACCAAAGTCTTAGTTTTTATAATTTGAGATTAAACCCAGAACGAAGTATCAGTGCAAATTTAAAGATTATAAAAGATGTTTTTAAAAAGAATTTCCCCAATACCCCTTTTGATTTTCAGTTTGTAGATCAAGAATATGGAGCAAAATTCAAAACGGAAGAACGTATTGCTAATCTAGCCAAAGTATTTACAGTATTAGCCATTTTTATTAGTTGTTTAGGCTTGTTTGGGTTAGCAGCTTTTGTAGCAGAACAGCGTAATAAAGAAATAGGAGTTAGAAAAGTATTAGGAGCTTCAATTAGTCAATTGTGGCTATTGTTATCAAAAGATTTTTTAACACTTGTTATCATCGCATTAGTAGCAGCATTACCAATAGCTTATTTTATTATGAATCAATGGCTTCAAAAATTTAGTTATCGTACCTCAGTTACTTTTGAAGTATTTGCAATAGCTTGTTTTAGTGCATTAGTGATTGCCTTAATTACTGTAAGCTTTCAGGCTATAAAGGCAGCAATAATAAACCCCGTAAATTCATTGCGATCAGAATAGGTCTATAAAAAAAGGAATAGTTATGATTAAATATCGGTAAACATAAAATTATACATTTTTAGTTTTTTTACATAAAATAATCCATTTTAATCATATTGTGGGGTTTAATTCTCTGAGACGAGTCTCCAAATGTTAAGTTTGTGTTTCGGTTGGATGACTCGTAGGTTTGTCACAAATAAATAACAAAAGCCAGTTACAACAATGTAACTGGTTTTTTTGTTATACCTAGGTACACTATTTTAGTATTATAGGTATTTAAAAGAGTGATATTCTGAGAATGTCTCTGATTTTGTTGTGGGAAGAGTAAGAACATAAAGATTAATAAATCCCTAGTTATTGCTGGTTTCCTGACTAGTGGAGCTACGACTAAGTATATTATACAGTGTTAGCTGTTTTTTTGGTTCACAGAATAAATCGATACTGTTTTCTTCTTGCCTCTTATTTCAACATTTCCAATTTTATTAAACAGAAAACTGTGGTTTTCTCCTAATATGTCCTTTAAGTTTTTTGATATTAAAAGTTGTTGCTTATACTCGTTACATTTTCCTTGAATCCTTGCAGCGGTATTAATGACATCCCCATGATAAGCGATTTCTTTTTTATACTTTCCTATTTCTGTAACTGTAACTTTACCAGCATTTAACCCAGCTTTAAAAAAGGGTTTACAATTATAATTTTTCATATAATATTCTTGCTTTTTGTCCAGTTGCATTTGAAAATTAAAATAAGCCATAAGGCAATTTTGATTTTTTACTCCTTTCGCAAAATCCCATGATAAAACAATTTCATCTCCAACATATTGGTATATTTCTGATTCATTTTTACTTACAATACCTAAATCATTAAAACAGTCTTGAATCATTTTACTGTAGGTAACATGACCTAATTGTTCGGCATGCTTTGTGGAAGCTTGAAGATCTAAAAACATAAATATTCGTTCTTCCTCCCTTGGGGTATAAAACTTTCCATTCAAAATATTCCAAAAATTGTTACTACCAAGAAAAAGGTTTATTTGCCTTATTATGAACATAGTAATATCAACCCAAACAATATAAAAATAAAGGGCAAAACTTCCAGGCTCAAAAGCATATTCAATAAACCCGGTATTGGATCCGAACATAGGATACGTTAATCCAATGATGGTAAGCAAGAAAAGGATTAGAAAAATAGCTCTTAGTATTAAGAGATTCCGAAACGAAGTCCGTTTGTATCCATGTTCTTCAATGAATATTTGTATAAAACCAGAGATAAACCCAAATACCGGTGCGAAAATGAATATTGAAAGAATTGTATTCCAATTCCAAAATTCAATTTCAACAGACCCTAGTTCTTTTGTGCCTTCTCCACGAACAATACTCAAAAATACAATTGCCATGGCCCAACCAACAATGTAATTTAGTATGATTTTCCACCTTTGCTTGTGTTTAAAATTCATTGAATTACTAATTTTCTGGTGAGCAATTGTTTATATCCCATAACAGCTAATGTACAAGATATGTAATATTGTAATATGTTTATCCTTAATTGAATTACACAAATCTAGAGGATTTTTAAGGAACTTAAAATTATTTGCAGCAACTTGCTATTTTGGTACTATTATATCATAAAGGATGGAAATATATCTTAAACTTGATAGCTCAGGTTTGTAATCCGAGATGTTACAAAAGGATAAAGCCACAACGATACAAAATTGTGGCTTTTTTATATGATATCTTATTCTATAAAGAAAAACCTTAAATGGCTCTAATTCTTTCCTAACGCAGCTTTCATTTTATGGTAAATCTCATTGTTTTCATAAATACCTCCAAAGTTTTCTGATTCAGGACCATAGGCAAATACCGGGATAAGTGTCGCGGAATGACCTCCTGTAGAAAAAGAAGGAGCAATTTTATTATAGTCACCATCATCTGGAGCTAATGTAAAGCCTCCAGTCTCGTGATCTGCGGTAACAATAACTAAGGTTTCACCGTTAGATTTAGCAAAATCAAGTGCTACACCCAAGGTTTTGTCAAAATCGATAAGCTCGCTAATTAGGTAATCAGCGTTATTATCGTGACCTCCCCAATCTATTTGAGAACCTTCTACCATAAGAAAAAAGCCTTCCTCGTTTTTGGAAAGTGCATCGATAGCGAGTTGTGTAGCTTTTGGTAAAAAATCTCCTCGACCTTCTAACATAGTTGGCATTGCATTTTCTGCTAATAGAATAGCGTGTTTTTTAGTGTCGGTCTTTTCTGGTAGCGCTGTGGTATCTACTTTAAAACCGTTTTTTTCAAATTCTGATAAAAGATCCTTACCATCTTTACGCTTATTAAAAAACTGAATCCCTCCACCAGCAAGAAAATCAATATCTGATGTAGGTAAGAACGCAGCTATCTCCTCATACATCCCTCGCAACTTAGCGTGAGCATAAAAACTAGCAGGTGTTGCGTGATTGATCGATGAGGTGGCAATTACTCCAGTACTTAATCCATTTTTAGAAATTTCTTCTACGATTGTAGGAACAGGAATAGAATCTTTGTTTACCCCAATAGCTCCATTATAACTTTTAACTCCAGAGGCAAATGCTGTGGCTCCTGCCGCCGAATCTGTAATAAGCTGATCAGAAGATGAAGTTTTAATTAATCCTATAACCGGAAAGCGATCAAAATTTGAAGGGTCAGGATTAAAATATTGACTGGCAGAAACCTGGCTTAATCCTGTACCATCACCAATAAGTAGGATAATATTTTTGGGTTTCTTTGGTTGAACGGTTTCTTCAACCTTTGATTCCGTTTTCTTTTCCTGGCTACAGGAGATAATAAGTAATAGGGTTAGTAATGTAAAAAAATATTTCATGTGTTTATATTATTGTTTAGTTATTGATAGGGTCAAACTTTGGGATTTGTTGCAAAAACGGTAGCTTCTGTAATAAATCCACGATCATCCATTTCTAATAGGCTAGAAATGGTATGAGCAATTTCTTCTCCTCTTAGTTTTGTTTGCTGCTCTGCTTCAGTATACTTTTTTTCGTTAGTATTTCCATCAACTCTGTTACTCGCAAAACTGGTCATAACCTCACTTGGATTTACTTGCATGACTCGTATATTATGAGGGCGTAGTTCATTTCTCCAACTTTCAGTCATTCCGCGTAAAGCAAATTTGGTAGCTACATAAGGAGATGCAGAAGGAGATCCTTTTAATGAAGAAGTAGAACCTATATTAATGATATTACCATATTCCTGATCTATAAAATGCTTGGCAGAAGCCTTAGCACAAAGCGTAGCCCCAAGAATATTAGTTTTAAACTGATCGGTGAATTTATCAGCATCGATATCAATTAATTTTGAGACATACCCATACCCAGCATTGTTAACCAAGGTATTTAAACCATTCATTTTTATGTTTGCTTGTTCTACGAGTTCTTGTACTTGAGTTTCATCGGTAACATCAGCTTTTATGTAACTTACACCCAATTCTTGAGCAGTTTGCTTAAGAGTGTCTTCATTTCTTCCTGAGATTACTACCTGAGCTCCTTTTTCTTTCAAAAGTTTGGCTGTTGCCTTTCCTATACCAGAATTGCCTCCTGTAATCAATACTTTGACATCTTTAATATTCATCGTAGTTTTTTTTTAGGTGGATGATCAAAGATAGAGGTTGAATTCTAAATCTTTTGTTAAGCAGAAATATAATTTTTTATGGAATTGGTAAATAAGAAAAATCCTTTACTTCTGTCATCACAAAAGAACTTTGCACTTTAGAAATATTTTCTAATGAAGCCAGTTTATTAGATAAAAAATCCTGGTAACGTTCCATATCTTCTGCATAGATCTTAATAAGATAATCAAACATTCCGGCAACATGATAACATTCTACAACCTCAGGAAATTGTTGTATATCTTTTTCAAATTTTTTAAGATAATCTGTTTGGTGAAGGTTTAAGGTTACATTACAAAATACGGCTAAGTGTAATCCAGCCTTTTTTCTATCTAAAATGGCTTTATATGATTTTATATACCCATCACGCTCTAATTTTTTTACACGTTCAAAAATAGGAGTAGTGGTTAGATTTAAACGTTCTGCAATTTCTTTAATAGTAATTTTACCATCTTTTTGAAGTAAAAGAAGAATTGATCGATCAATTTTGTCCATAATATTTTTCTGAATAACTACATGAATTTATACAAATATAGAATATTATTCTTTTAAAATGTGTTTATCGTTTTCTGTATGCTGAAATTTAATCATTATATGGTTTTATATTCTTTTTGAAGTAGATTTATAGAATTGATAAACTAATATATCCTGAACTTATGAACCTCAATAAAAGGTGAAATAGTACTCAGGTATTAACTAAAAATAAACTGATGGAAGAACACAACTTTAACCCAGAGAGCTTAATGATGACCTATGGTTATAAACCAGAATTATCAGAAGGAGCTATTAAATGCCCTATTTTTCAAACGTCTACATTTGTTTTTAAAACTGCCGAAGAAGGAAAAGCTTTTTTTGAGTTAGCGTATGGTTTACGTGAAAAATCCCCTAAAGAAGAGTTAGGACTTATCTACAGTAGGATTAATAATCCTAACCTGGAGATTTTGGAAAACAGATTATGTTTATGGGATAAAGCGGATGATTGTGCGGTTTTTGAAAGTGGTATGTCTGCTATTAGTACTGTATTATTAGAGTTTTTAAAACCGGGAGATTTATTAGTTTATAGCAATCCTCTATATGGAGGAACTGATCATTTTATTCATCATTTTTTGGATAAGATAGGAGTTCATACAATAGGAGTAATGCCTGGGCAATCTATGGATGAGGTGTGTGAAATGATCGAAACATCGGGTAAAGCAGATAAACTGGCAATGATTTATCTGGAAACTCCAGCTAATCCCACAAATGATATATCAGATATAGAACAGTTTAGTCAAATTGCAGCCAAATATAGTACTGCAGAAAGAAAGGCTTTGGTAGCTGTTGATAATACCTATATGGGACCATTATGGCAACATCCTTTACAATGTGGAGCGGATTTAGTGCTGTATTCTGCAACTAAATATATTGGTGGGCATAGTGATCTTATTGCAGGAGCAGTTTTAGGAAATGCTGAGTTGATGCAACGAGTAAAAACACTGCGTACCTTTTTAGGAAACATGGTAAGCCCTCATACGGCTTGGTTGATGCTTAGGAGTTTAGAAACGTTAAAAGTACGTATGAATCAACAAACTCAAAATGCACAAGTTGTAGCAGATTATCTTGAAAATCATCCAAAAGTTGAAAAAGTATATTATCTTGGGCTGCTTAAAAAAGGAACCAAGGCGTATGATACGTATCACAAGCAATGTTCGGCTCCTGGAGCGATGGTATCTTTTGATATTGTTGGGGGTGAAGAAGAAGCATTTCAGTTTTTGAATAACCTTAAACTGATGAAGCTCGCCGTAAGTTTAGGAGGTACAGAGAGTTTGGCAGAACATCCTAAAACAATGACCCATGCAGGAGTTGATGAAAATCAACGACAGCAGATGAAGATTACAGATCAATTGGTACGTTTATCCATTGGAGTGGAGTATTCAAAAGATCTAATCTGGGATATCGAGCAGGCATTAGAAAAGGTAACAGAAGAGGTGTCTAAAGAAGAAATAGTAACTATATAATTTTATAGAATAGTTTGTTTAAGAAGTTCATTTTATCATTTCAAAGCGCTTCCCCAAGCACTGAATAAAGGGAAAAATTATATAGAAAAAATATAATTGTAAAAATGAATTCCTCATTTTTTGAACAAACTATACACCCGGAAAAGCTGTAATGCTTTTCCGGGTTATTTTTTGAGTTACATTTTAGTATAATTCCTAGTTTTCAGAAAGCTCTTTAAGCTTTGATAACCCGTTACTCCAGGTTTCACCCATATTATCTTCCATATTCATAAAAAGCCCCATTAGGTTAAACGGATAAGGCATTTCACTTTGAAATCCCCAGGTAACAACCGTACTATTATTTTCTTTGGCTAATTTTATATATCCTTTGGCTTCACTCTCATAAGGGCGATAGAATTTTAAATCAGTTTCAAAAAAGGTGGGAGCTTCTATTTTTGAAATAGTTTGACTTCCCTTTCCTACATCTTTTACCTCACTATCCCAACTTGCAGTTGCGCCAATGGTTCCATCGTTTCCTGTAAAATCTTTTTTTATGTTGGGGTCAAGATCATTCCAGGGACTCCATTTGTCAAGATCAGATAGACTATTTACGTTTTCCCAAACAACTTCTATTGGAGCATTGATGTTAATAGATTTTTCATAAATAACCTCTTTGGGGGCAAAAATTGCAGCAATAAGAGCAATAACGATTAATACGATAAGTATAATTCCTACTTTTTTTAGAGCTTTCATATACATGTTTATTTATTGGTTATTAATTGGGTTTAATTGGTTGTAAATCTTTTTTGGGGAGTATTACAAATGTAAAGTTTTTTAATTTGTTTATTGTTTGATAAAGAAGCAGTTATGTTTTTTAGGGGGATTCTAACTGTGTAAAAACAGGTGTTTTCCCCATTGATTGGCATATCATGCAGATGTATATTTGTACCATAATTATTTGAAAAAAGTATAAACCATTTTTACACACGCATTATGAATTTATTAAATATTAACTTTCGTTTTATTTTAGAGTTTATTAAAGAATTACCAAAAGCAAGTAGTCACGCAATCCACAGATAATAGGTGTCTGAAGATATAAAAAGATTATCTCATAACCTCATATATTATGGTGTTTGCATACTACGATTTGAGTTTTGAGATTATTTGGGGGTTACATTAAATCGCAAAACAGTTTTTAATTTTTCGGGGGCTACTTTTCTAAAATCAGAGAGATATATTTCTCGATGTTTTTTATACGTTCTTTTAAAACTATTATTTTCTGTAAACTCTTCCATTATTTTGAAGCTTGCCGGTTCACTGTCATAGCTTCCAATATGCATCATCTGCACACAATTTCCTTCAGATATGGTTTCAAACACTACTCTATCTAATAAAGGATGAGGTTTTTTATCTTTTGTATGATGAATTATCTGTTCTACAAATACGTTATCGACAAAATTAGGTTGTCTAATCATTAATTTGAAAACCAAATCATCTTTGTTGATAGAACCATCAAATGTTTTCTTTGCTTCTTCATTGATATCCCAAACACCTTCTAGAGGGTAAACGGTATAATCAAAGTATCCGTTAGGAGTTATTCCTTTTTTAGGACTCATCTTGATTGCATACGACAAAGAGTATAATACAGTAATATAATCCTGAAAAGATTTATCGTTTGGATTACCCGTTCCATTGATAGTTAAAAATCGAAATTCAGGAATATTTATAAACTCAGGTTTATTTTTAGGAATGTAAATACCTTTTTCTTTTTTCCTCCATTCATGTTTCATAATACCGGTTTTTTTGTTTGTTTAAAACAAAAGTAACCTGCTAGAATGACAACCCTATGTCAGTATCCATTGGGTAATACATCTTAAAACAATTCATAAATCGAAGATTAAAAAAGCTTGCCTAGAATATGTTATTGTTTACTGGCATCTTTAAACTGCCACAATACATTTACAATCTGCCATTTTTTATTGAGTTTGATGATATGCATATAATCAATCCATTCATCAGCTATTAACTTTACAGATGCCGTTTTATCAAAAATATCCAAAATGATTACTTCTTTTTTTGGGTTTTTAGGAAACTTATCTCCATTTTGATTATAAGTTTCTGCCAATAAAATCATAGCATCAGAAAAGGTTTCTCTTAAGTATTGTTTTTTAGTTTGTTTATCTGTCCAAAAAGTTCTTTTCACCATTCTGGGATGTGCTGCACGCTCAAATTGTTCTGGCTTTACATTATGTTGAGATTCAATATAATCTAAAGCTACTTGTTTAATACTTAGCGAATCTTGCTTGGTTTGACCATAAATACTAAATGATATAAAAGAAAAAAAACTTAAAAAAAGAAAGGATAATTTCATGAATAATAATGTTGATGACGCGGTTAGTGTTTTATAAGAATTTAAGATACTGGTTTATATTGATTCAAATAATACTACATCGGTATCAATTTCTTTCTCATTGAGAGTAATAATTCTATACCCGAATGTTTTATTGTTAATTTTGATTTCGTCTGTAATTTTCTCTACCTGAAAAGCACCAGCGGGTGTAATGTATTGGGTAATATTGCTAATTGTACTTTTATCTTCTAAGTGATAGTGTCCAGAAAAAATAGTAACGTCTTTTTCAAAATTTAGCAACACATTTTTTATTCTATCTCTACCTAGTAGCGCAAAGCGTTTGTCCACTTCAGTATTAACTTCTAAAATAGGATGATGAATAAACAGTATAATGTTTTTATGAGTAGACAATTCTCTTTTGAACCAATTAAACTGATCATCATCTATGAACTCCTGACTAGAATCTAAGAAGATATATTTATATAGATCATCTTCCTTAGTATAGTGAAGGCTTTTTTGTTTCAGAGTATCTTTTACGGCGTAATATTTTATAACCTCTTTATAAGTATCGTGATTACCAAGAGAAATATCAATATCATATTCTTCCAGATATTGAAAAAACCATTGATTTGATGACTTCTCTCCAATATCGCCTCCAAAAACTATTGAATTAATTCCTCTTGCAGAGATATCGTTAAGAATTGTTTCTAAATTTTTCCTACAATCAACTTCTTGATCCTTTGGAAATTGTTCATCTAAGTGAATATCGGTAATGTATGCTATTTTTTTATTCATCTACAGCTTGCCATAATACTTTAGTAATCATCCATTTATTATCAATTTTTGCCATAAGTACATAATCAATTCCCCAATACAGTGTTAGTTTTACGCTTGCAATTTTATCTTGGGCGTCTAAAATTTCAATCTTTTTAACCGCGTCTTTTGGCGCAGCCCATTTGGAGTTATCTGATACTTCACGCGCAAAAGCGATCGCTCGATCATATGACATAGGATGGCCTTTATATTTTTTGGTTTTGTTATCACGACTATATCCATATTTAGATAGATCTGGATGTATACTCCTTTTAATTTTAGTAGTATCACCTTCATAAAAACCTTCGATATAATCCAGAGCAGCTCTCTCTATTTCAGCATTTTCTTGAGCAAGAGAGTTTTGAATTATTATGAAATACAAGCATAGAAAAAGAATTAGTGGTCTCATCTTGTTTATTTTTAGTTATACTCAATTTTATATGTTGATATTTTCTTTTTTCAGATATTATAGGTAACTCTAAGTATATAAATAAAGGCAAAGTAAATATCTAAGCTAATGCTGCTGGCATTGTGTACGATTTTTTAATTGGTTTTCTCTTCACCTGGTTTAACTAATCAATGTTATTGATAACTTTTTTAATACATTTTGTTTGGATTTGCTGATTTTTCAGGGATTTGCTGAATAGCATCCCAATGTTCACATATTTTTCCTTTTTCATCAAACCTAAAAAAATCCATGGTTACATATTCATCATTTCCAGGCCAGGTTTGATGTGTATGTAAAGCAACTAAATCTCCTTCTGCTATACATCTTACAAACTCAATTGATTTATTAGGGTATTCTCGTTGCATTCTTTTGAAATAATCAATAAAACCCTGGGTTCCGTCTGCAACATCAGGATTGTGTTGGATATATTCTTTGCCAATATATTGTTTGATAGCTTTTTCAGGATCTCCTTCGTATGCGGTTTTGTAAAATGCAATAGCATTCTTTTTGTTAGTTTCTAATTTCATTAAAGTTAGTTTTTTAATAAATAGTATATCTTATTTAAGGAAAACCCAAGTATGTATCTCGATAATGAATTAAAGATATAAAAATGACTGAAATCCTAAATCAGAATTTCTGCCAATATTGTGTTTAAACACTGTTAATAATACATGTTTTGTGGAACGGAAATAAGTTTTTTGGATTTTATCTATCACATCCAACCATTATAAATAACTATTAGAGCGATAGTGTCAAAAAAGCCGTGAACGAATATATTAAACCATAGATCATTTTTACGCAGGTGAAAAGTAATGGCTAATAACAATCCCAAAATACCTGTTATGATCTGACCAGTAATCCCTTGATATCCGTGCATAAAACCAAAAAGAATTGCGAATATGATTATATTTATGAGAAGGCTTAATCTACTATCTCCAAAAAACTTTGAAAATTGTCTCATAAAATAACCTCTCCATATTATTTCTTCTCCAAAAGCTGCAGAAATCCATATGAAAATTAAAGCTATAATTGAATAAAGCAAATTACCTTTGAGATCATCAAAACCAGAAAAATTTATTGATTCTCCAGTTAAGTTACTTACCACTGGTATAAGTATAAAGTAATAGATTAAAAATAAACCAAATGCTAATAGGGGAGCAAATATCAAAAGATTTTTAAATGTTCGTTTGTTTTTTTGAAAGCCTAAGGAGGTAAATAGTGCATTTTTATATTCCAAAAAACTAGAAATTAAAATTACAATAGTGGTAAGAATAATTTCAAAATAATCTAATCCTAATGGCAGTTTCCATAAAAGAAAACATAAGATTATTGTTAATACAGGAATTAATTTAGTGCGTAAAGCTGTAGCGATCATTTTTATTTATCTTAAAATTTTAAAACGAAATAACTACGAAATCCTGAAAGAAATGACTGAAAATCAGCAATAATTACTGAATGGTATTAAAATTATATCTGAATAACCATCCTAATTTATAGCTTATGCTCTAACCATTGCTCAAATGGTTTTTTCTTATATCTGCTAATATTAATTTGATAGTTGTTTTTTTCTAAAATTCCTGGTGTTAGAGTTACTAATAGCTTTCCGTTTTCAATAGGTTTTAAATTTTCTATTGAACTAAAATGAAGAATTGTTTGTCTATTTGCTCTAAAGAAAAGATGTTCGCTGATTTTATTTTCAATCTCGTTTAGGGTAGAATCTGTGGCTATGACCTGTCCATCAGATTTAACAAAATAAACAATCTTATTTTCGCTATAGATATATGAGATTTCAGAATAATTTAATAAAAAAGTTTTTCCTCTTTGTTTAACATTAATCTTTCCGCTAATAGTTTCTAATTTATATAATTGATAAACTTCTTTTGCAAATAGGAAAATGATTCCCAGGCTGCTTAGTAACAGGGTAATAGAAAGCCCGGTTAATAAATAGTAAAATTCATACTCTTCATTTTTTAGCCAAACAACAAAGTAATATATAGGCACATATATTATTGAAATATACCCTAATGTTGACAGTAGAAAATATATGAGATTTTGAGGAGTGATTTTTTCTACAAAGTGTTTTTCTTTAAAATATTTAAAATTTAGATCTGCGATGATTAGTATTAAAGTTCCTATTACTGTCGAAGTTAGTATAGAAAATAAAGGAAAGTCATAAGAATCATTAAATGGAAAATGATCACTTTGCGATAAGTGATTAGCAACCAAAACAATTATTATAAGTGCAATTCCTGTTTGTAATCTGGAGTATAACCGATTAGTTTTTTTTAGTTTTAAAACACGACGAATTAGGTTCATTAAGCAATATCAATTTAATGATTGGATAGGTTTTCTAACTTAGATAGCTTTATTTTTGTTTTCAAATATAACTTTAACCTGTTTTAAAGGTTCTATATAATATTTCAAATCATAAGTTGTAGGTTATTGGTATTAATTGTTTTTATGTTTTTTAATATTAGCGTAACCATTTTTTCATTCTAGGAAAATCTTCTTTAGTACATAGAGACATCCATTCTAAAAGAGGTAATCCTATATAGTTTTTATTATTAAATTGTTCTATAAGCCACTCTGAATCATTTTTATAACCATTTGGGTGAAAAACAACCCGTGGATCCAGCTTCAGATAATAAGAAGCTGCATATGACCATAGAATGGCCGCAATTTCTTGACCATCTGTAGGCCAATTATTATCTATTTCTTCTGTACCTATTAAAGACCTGTTTTCTTCTTCTGTTACCGCTATATGACCAGCCTCGTGTAATAAATCTCCAGGGTATTTCAGTTTGTCTAGATCCATTAAAATTGCATTGCCTTGAAGAGATAATCCTGGGAGAAACGTATCGTTAGGTAGTTTTTTCTCAATTACTTTAATGTTAATTGAGTCAAGAAAATTAAGGATGTTATCTAATATGTTTTTATGATTATTCAATGATATACAGGTGTATGTTTATTTTAGAAATAAAAGTATAACAAATCTATTTGTTTATAGAAATAGATAGATACTATTGATTAGAAATTTGTATATTTGAGAATAACGTTTTTCTCTTAAACCTACCAAGAAAATAAAGAGGTATTTCTTACAAATATCAATCTTATAATATTCAATAAAAACTGCAAATAATAATATTTACAATAGCTATTGTAAATACGAGATTTTATTCTAAAGGAGAATAGAAATTTTTTGTTTTATTTAAAACTATCATGGAATCAAAATCTATTCGAGAAAAGATAATTGATGTAGCTTCTGATTTTTTTTATAAAAAGGGATACAACAAAACTAAGATTAGTGAAATTACTAAGGAAGCAGGGATCACAAAAGAAACTCTGTGTAAGTATTTTAAGACTAAAGAAGATATTTGTATTTCTTACCTAAGATTTAGGAATGAAAAATTCTCGAAAGAAGTATTATCTTATGTTGAGCAAGCAGATGAGGGGAAAAGTAAAATATTGGCAATATTTAATTATTTAGAACTATTTTATCAAATGGAAAATTTTGATGGATGCTGGGCGATTAAGATTTTCTCTGAAGTCTCTTTTGATCAAGAACATATTCGGAACGAAATTGCACTCCAGAAAAGGGGAATGATTGGTTTTATTGAATTTTTAATTCAAGAGAATATCAATATTGATAAAGATAGTAAAGTACTGGCAAGAAATATTTATTTGTTGTTGGAGACAGCAGTCGTTCAAAGTAATGTATTAAAAGAAGAATGGCCTATTACCAATGCAAAAGCGATGTGTGAAAAGCTTCTAAATTAAGGTTAATTCTGCTATAATTACCAAAAGTATATGTGTTATTTAATAATAATCACTAAATACTTGGCTTTAATATTTCTTTTCAACATTCTTAGTATTTAGATAGATCAGTTTAAGCAAAGTCAGATCTGATGTAAAAGCTCTTTTAGTTACTTTACTAAATTGTCTGTGGAATATTAATAATATATGGTCTTTCTAATGGATTCTGTGTATTGAAAGTACTGAGAGAGCTACTCCCGGTTACGTTCCTGGGATTCTGTAACTACAGGATAGTTATCTCTCCATTTCTCTATTAAGGCAAATAGCTCATCTTCGGCTATGTGTTTATAGAAATAGATAAATCCGTCAATAAAGCTTTAAAATTAGAATTATGATAGTTGTTCATACTTATAAAAACTATCATTTATAACTCCAAATATTTACTCATTGGATGAAAAAGGTTATTCAACTTTACAAAGTAGCATATCAACGAATCTTTCATTAATCTCATTATTCTCAGAAGTAGTTTTGATGTAATTAGAAGTATCAGTAAACCTGTTTCTAAACTCAAGTTTTGCTAAACAGAATGCTGGTGTTAGCGTATAAACCCCTTAAACTATGAAACTATGAAAAGAATATTATTTGTTATTACATTAATGATTTGCATAAATGCAATTGGTCAAGATATTACAAGCACAGACTTTTGGGAAAAAGATAAAATAAAACACAGTATTGTATCCTTTGGTATCAGCACAGCTACATACACTTATTTGTCATTGAATAAAAAACATAAAAAACTCCCAGAGTTACATAAACGATTAATCTCATTATCTACCACTATATTATTAGGTGGTTTAAAAGAAATTATGGATAGCTCCTCATCTAATAGTGTTGCTTCCTGGGAGGATATGGGAGCTAATGCAGTAGGAGCATTAGCTTTTCAGGTAACAATATCAATCCCTCTAAGTTTTAAATCAAAAAATAAAAAAGAAGAAAATTTTGGTGAGTTTATAAAGTGAATTTGCTGTAATTCGCATTATGAATTTGATTAAAAAACAAAATTTCAAGCTATTTTCAGCACTAGAATACTCATAAAAACCCTTATTTAATAAGGTAAAGGGGAATCAACTATAAAAAATGGGTGTTTTCCCCCATTGACCCAAAAGCTTTCTCATCATATATTTGTACCATAGTTATTTAAAAAGATATATGAACCATTTTTACACATACAAAATCATGAATTTATTAGGCATTAACTTTCGTTTTATTTTTGAGTTTATCAAAGAACTTCCAAAGGCAAGTAGCCATGCGATTCACAGATAATATCTGTTAGAAAATATAAAAAATTATTATTAGTGTTTGGGGAAATAATTAGTAGTAAGAGAAAATTAAAAAATCCGCATTTATTAAATGCGGATTTTTAGTATTCTATAATATTTAGAGAGGAGGTTATTTTAAAGCTCCTACCATATCTTCAGGCTTTACCCATTCATCAAATTGTTGCTCAGTAACATATCCTAATGCAACAGCTTCATGTTTTAAGGTAGTTCCGTTTTGATGTGCTGTATTAGCAATTTCTGCGGCTTTATAATATCCTATTTTAGTATTTAGTGCGGTAACCAACATCAAAGAATTATTTAATAATTCTGTAATACGTTGTTGATTAGGTTCAATACCTTGAGCACAATGCTCATCAAAAGATACACAAGAATCACCGATTAATTGAGCACTTTCTAATAAGTTAGCTGCCATTACAGGTTTAAAGACATTTAACTCAAAATGACCTTGCATACCACCTACATTAATTGCTACATCGTTACCCATTACTTGTGCACAAACCATAGTTAGTGCTTCACACTGTGTTGGATTTACTTTTCCTGGCATAATTGAACTTCCAGGTTCGTTGGCAGGAATAATTAATTCTCCAATCCCACTTCTAGGGCCAGAAGCCAACATTCTGATATCATTTCCGATCTTATTTAAAGAAACAGCTAGTTGCTTTAAGGCTCCGTGAGTTTCTACAAAAGCATCATGCGCCGCTAATGCTTCAAATTTATTTTCTGCAGTTATAAACGGTAAACTGGTAAACTGTGCAATAAATTCTGAAACACGTTTGGCATATCCTTTTGGAGTATTTAAACCAGTTCCTACTGCAGTACCACCTAATGCTAATTCTGCCATGTGTGGTAAAGTGTTTTCTAAAGCTTTTAATCCGTGATCCAATTGAGATACGTAACCAGATAACTCCTGTCCTATAGTTAATGGAGTCGCGTCCATAAAATGAGTACGCCCTATTTTTACTACATTTTTAAAAGTTTCTGATTTTTTCTTTAAAGTATCTCTTAACTGAGTAACTCCTGGTATTGTAACTTCTACAATTTTTTTATACGCAGCAATGTGCATACCAGTAGGGAAGGTGTCATTAGAAGATTGAGACTTGTTAACATCATCATTAGGTAATAATGTTTTATCACCTTCACCTATTGTTTTTCCTGCCAATTGATGTGCTCTATTAGCAATCACTTCATTGACATTCATGTTACTTTGAGTTCCTGATCCAGTTTGCCAGATAACTAATGGAAACTGATCGTCGTGTTTTCCTTCAAGAATTTCGTCACATGCTTGCGCAATTAGATCTCTTTTTTCTATAGGTAATGCGCCAAGTTCACAATTAGTATAAGCTGCCGCTTTCTTTAAATAAGCAAAACCATAGACTATCTCTAAAGGCATTGAAGCTGGTGCACCAATTTTAAAGTTATTTCTTGAACGTTCGGTTTGAGCTCCCCAAAGTCGATCAGAAGGAACTTTTACCTCGCCCATTGTATCTTTTTCTATTCTATATTCCATAGCTTGGATGATTTGTTTTTTGAAAGGGCAAATTTAAGGATTTAACTAGCTTTATTTGAATAAAGGACTTACTTTTTTAATTGATAAAATGAGGTTTAGAAGAAGTTTTTTAAATAAATTATTTTAAGCTATGAATTAAGGAGAAGAGTTATTATCTTTGGCAAAAATTGAAAATAAGAATATTATTATGTTTGAATTTGATCAGTATCTTGGCTTTTTAGCATTTTTAACAATCCTTACCATTGGATTTTGGTTAATGATCTTTTTGTTGACTTTTGTAGTTCCTTATTGGATCATTGGTGCTAATATTGAGAATTTCAAATTAAAGAAAGAAGCAAAACGTAAAGCTTTAGAAGCTTAATAAGAGAAAAATATATATAAAAAAGGAAGCCAATTGGCTTCCTTTTTTATTGCTTATAATTCTATAAAAGAAGTCAAGCGGTCTATTTTGAGAAAATCAAAAAAATGATTGAGAAAATATTTTGAATTATAATCATATCTGATTGATTTGTAATGACTTTACGAATTGATAGTAAAATTAAATCGCTAAAAAAATAAAAGAGGTTACCTATATACAGGTAACCTCTTTTTTATAAAATGAAGTGTTAGGGGATGACGTATGTTTTATTGTATGGTAAACTTAAGTGTTTTTCCTTCTGATGAAACTGCATAGTAATACCCTCTGTCTAAGCTTGTTTCTTTGAATGTGAAAGTAGTTCCAGAATTATCATTCACTCCTTCGCTTAAAGCGCCAACTTGTTGACCTAAAGTGTTGAAAATGTTAACGCTAGTAGTTGTTTCGCTAAATCTGAATGAAATATTATTACCGCGAGTAACAGGAACTGGGTATGCTACTGATCTGTCTATTGAATTATCAGTAATATCAGTAACAGAAAGTACTGTAGGATCATTAAATAAATAATCTTGAGATGTCCAGGAACCACCTATTAGTGACCATAGACGAACATAAATTAATGTTGTACCATCAGTTGGTAAACCGGTAATATCAACTGAAGTAGTAGGAGCATCAATAATAGAAGATCCTTGAATATCATTAGAACCTACACCCGTTGTACCTACAATTAGATCATATCTAGTTGCACTACCAGCACTCCAGTTAAAAGTAGTAGTAGCATTTGTAATTTCAGAACCTACTACAGGAGAAATGATTTCTGGCTGTGTAAATTGCGCTCTGAATTGATAATCAGTAAAAGCCCAGGTAGTACCATTTACATTTGACCATAAACGAAAATTGATGATAGAACCATCAGTAGGTAAATTAGTAAGTTCAAGAGATGTTGTACTTAAAGGAAGAATACTAGAAGCTCTAAGGTCATTAGATCCTGGTCCATTACTTCCTACAATCACATCAAACTCAGTAGCATTTCCAACATTCCATTCAAATGTAACTGTAGTCCCAGTAAATGCATCACTTAAATCAGTACTTGGAGTAGGAGAAGTTAGTTCTGCTTTACCAGTTACGTTTGCTGCTGTATACGTATAATTTACATTTAACCAAGCATTGACAGCTGGATCAGAGTCAAAATACCATAAACGTACATAAAGTGTAGAACCATCTGTAGGTACAGATGCTGATGCTGTAAGGTCACCAGAGACACCACTTTGATAAAGATCACGGAATCCAACATCAGTACCAATTACAAGTTCATAAGAGGTAATAGTTCCAGCTCCAGCAGACCATTCAAAATTAGCAATAGAACCAGTAAGTGTAGTGCCGGGAGCAGGGCTAGTTATGGCAGGGGCTTGTGCAAAAATATTTGTCATTGCGAATAATGCAAATATTTTAATAAAAGTTAATCTTTTTAATAAGGGTAATGATGTAAACATTGTTAAATAGTTTTAAATTTTGTTAAATATATTTAAAACTTGATATAAACCTCTTTACCCGATAGGATAGTACTTAGTTATGGTAAAAGAGTATTAATTCTGTGGTTAAATACTTGCTTAGACGTGCCTTATAGTGTCTTGTAGACAGAGTTTTCTTTGTTTATAATAGTTAGTAAAAACAACATTTATAAACGATATGGAAAAATCAGTTGTGTGTCTAAGAGAATCAGGTTCTTTAATTATTATTTACCCTTCAAATTCTTCATCCCCACCATTAAAATTTCCTTGTTGGCGTCGTTGCTTTCTTTTCTTTTGATTAAATCGATATGTAAAAGATAAATTAAAACTACGCTCTCTCCATTGAAATTGACTATCTGAAATAAAAGTAGAGGTGGTCGAAATACTTTTTCTCTTACGAGAATTAAAAACATCGCTTACATTAAAAGTTATAGATGCTTTTTCTTTAAAAAGGTCTTTACTGAAAGCAAGATTCATACTAAATATTCCTTCGCTTTTAGTTTGTGCATTTTCACTTGGCCCTCTGTAAAACATATTCGTTTGCCAATCAATTTTGGCTGGCAGAGTTAATTTATTACTTAATCGTGCAAACCAACTGAAATTGTCGGCATCAAAATTTTCACCATTAAAATCTCCACGAATATTATTCTGAAAAGCATTAAAATTACCATTGATCCTCCATTTCCTGTTTGGACTGTACGTAACCGTAAATTCGAAACCATAGCGATCAGAACTAGATAAATTGATAGGAGTTCTCCTAATTACGGGAACTTCTGTTCCTGGGTTGTTTTCATCGGCACCAATGATAGCAGTATCTCCAGTATCTTCGGATATAAAAGTAAAAACTTGGGTAGCATGTGTATAGTATATTGAGCTATTTAGGGTTAATTTACCAAGTCTGTTTAAGTATCCTAAATCAAAAGCATTGGAGTAACTGGGGTCTAAATCAGGGTTACCTTGAAAAAGATTTGTAGCACTGGATCTAGAAGGAAACGGATTAATGAATCGAGAACGAGGTCTACGTATTCTACGATTATATCCTAAAGTAAGGCTTTGCTTTTTTGATAATTCATATCCCAAATTAATCGTAGGAAAAAGATCTGTATAGTTTTTTTTACTAAGATCATTACTAGTTTGCTGATCAATAGTGATTCTAGTCCCTTCGACACGAAGACCTAGTAAGTATGAAAGTTTACCAGATTTACTTCCAAATTGTGAATATGCAGCATTGACTTGTTCTGTATATATAAGGTTGTTGGATAAATCTGTATCAGTAGTTATACTATTATTATCTTCTAATTGAACTAAGAAATCGGTATCTAAATCATTAAAATTTCCTCTATACCCTAATTCAAACTGACTTTTTTTTCCAATAGGAAGTACATAATCAGCTTGTAATAAGATTCGATCTTGATCTTCAGTGGTATTTACAAGCTCAATAGCAGTGATGTTTTCTTGAATAATACGAGAATCTTCGATTTCACTACTATTTTCTATTTGAAAATCTACTGTAAGCTTATGACCACTATCATCAAAATCCTTGGTGTAATTAAGTGAATATTGTTTTGTGGTATCATCTTCTACTTCAGGATCAAAACGCCTGTTACTACTTATAATTGTTCCGTTATCATCAGGTTGAGTAATTAAGTTAGTTGTATTGCTTTCATTATCACTAGAACGATATAGAAAAGAAGTGGTTATAGAAGAAGTTTTATTGATATACCATTCGACTCCAACGTTGGTGTTTAAACCTTTACGTACTCTATCAAAATCTCTTTCTTCGTTTAAGAAGGTATCAGGATTGTCGGTTCCGTCACTATCAATATTAAAAAAACGAGTTTCTGTTAAAGAATTTCCTGGAACTTCACGATATCTATATCCAGAAGTTGTAAAAAAATTGAAGTCTCCCGTTCTATAATTAAGATTTCCTGAAACTCCAGCGGATAGAGGATATCCAGTGTTAAAAGTTAAAGCTCCGTTTACTCCTTGTAATTTACTTCGTCTTAAAATAATATTTAAAATTCCGGCAGTTCCTTCAGCATCATAACGGGCAGAAGGAGAAGTAATTACTTCAACACGTTCTATGGATTCTGCAGGAAGTTGTCGCAATGCATCTGTGCTATTTAATCCTACTAAACCAGAAGGCTTACCATTAATTAAAATCCGAACATTATCGTTTCCTCTCAAAGCCACATTACCTTCAACATCAACAGATACTGAGGGTACATTATCCAGAACATCACTTACGGTTCCTCCACTTACTGTAAGATCTTTTCCAACATTATAGATTTTTTTATCCAATTTAATCTCTACAGTAGTTTTTTCTGCAATAACTATTACATCATCTAAAGATTCGGTATCGAGTCCTAAACCAATAGTTCCTAATTTGGTATCTGTAACTAATTTTTGTCCTTTACGTTTTTCGGTTTTAAAAGAAATGTATTCTATCGTTATATCATAAGTACCTGCGGGTATTTTTATAGAGAAATTTCCATCTGTTTGAGTGATCCCACCGGTAATTACTTTATTGTTAGAAGGGTTTAGAAAAGCTACTGTAGCATACTCTAAAGGTTCTTTACTTTCTTTATCAATGATTTTACCAGTAACTCTAACTTCTTTTTGTTGTGCATAAGAGCATAAAACAATTAAAAATGACAATAAAGTAAAAATAGTTTTTTTCATAGTTGTTGTGGATAGTGAGATTTCAAAAGTATAGTTAGTGTTATTGTACAACAGTTAAATAGGTGTTAAATAACATAAGGTGCTGATTTGTAGTTTCTTGTGTTTTAATTTGTTTTGCCAAAATTAACATAAGATTATAAAGTGCAATAGCTAGTAATGTTTTTAAGTAATTCTTTAGGGGAAAATATATAATAATTGTTAGGTTGATTGCGTTTGCAGTATTTACATTTGTGCTCATTTTTACGCACAAGAAACACTAATCATCAACTAATAATGGGGTTTATGAACAAACTTTCAGTGGAGAAACTATTGCTAATTTCTTTCCTTTTACTTTCTTCTTACTTTCTAAATGCTCAAAGCCATAAGATGGCAGCTTCTTTTACGGGTGGATATGTTCAGGACGGTTTAGGAGGAATGGTAACATTAGATTATAAGCTTAACGAATTTGATTTTCTTCAGTTTAACTTACAGGCAAATTTTACAAACTTAGAAACTGGTAATGTCGAAATCCCTGTGGATTTGTATGCCTTTAATGGAGGATATTTTTTTGATGTTATCCGCAACAATAGTAGAATTTTTGCATTATCTCTAGGAGGCGGAGCGACTATAGGCTACGAGATTATTAATAATGGCGATGATAGTATTGATGGACAAATATTACTAATCGAAGATAAAAGTAAATTAGTATTTGGAGCCTATGTTGGGCTAGACGCCGATATTTTTATTATTCCTACGATTGCCATTAATATCAAGGCAAATGAGGTGTACCACGCTAATAGTGAAATAGGCGAATTCTCTCCCTATTTAGGGCTTGGGGTTAAATTAATATTATTTTAAAGTAATGAGAGTCATGCATAAAAGTTTTAAATATATAATAGGGGGATTAATTTCAATTACTTTAATTCTAGCTTGTACTAAAGAAATTACGGAGGATTTATTGACTTTTTTTAGTGTCGAAGTAGAAGGAGGTATTACTCAGGAAGCATTTTTAAACATCCCAAAATCAACAGAAATTACTGTAGACGCAGCTGGAACAATTGAAGCTGGAAATTATGAAATAAAATATAACGTTACACAAGGTACTGGTTCTTATAGAGTAGGTTCAGAAATAATTCCTCAAAACGAATATGTTGTTTTTCCAACATTACCTTTAAGCATTGATTATATTGGATCTACAGTAGGGATTCATAAAGTTTTGATAACAATAAAAGATGATTTTGACAGAGAACGAGATGTTGAAATTACTTATACTGTAAATGATACTGATTTTTCTTTTACCGTTATGCCAGTTCCTGAATCGGCTTATGTAGGACAGCGTATTGATCTTAATATGAATATAACAGAAATTACAGCTTCTACTTATCAAACTAGTTATGTTATAACAAACTTGGATATAGACGGAGCTGGAACAGGAAATATTTTGATTGATGGACAATCAATCGATCCTGAAATATCACAAGATACTCAAGCAGGAGATTTTATTTGGCAGTTTGAGGCAATTAGCTTAGGAACTGTTGAATTAGCATTTACTACTATAAGTGAATTGGGTGTAACGGTTATTACTAATTTACAGATTGAAATTACCGAGACGCCAGATTTTACATTTTCTGCACAATCTTCAGTGATTCAAGCTAGTACTAATAATCCAGTGGATATCAATTTTGATTTGACTGAAACGGTTGGAACCTCTACATATATCATGACATTTACTTCTAGTAATACTGGAAGTGTGACTTATGATGGATCTACATATCAAGAAGGAGAAGATATCCCATTTACTACAGGGCAAAGCGCGGGAACATATACGGGAACTGCAGCAGGTACTCATGAAATTGAATTTACTGTTTCTAATGCAAATCAAACGCCAATTGTAAAAAATGCTTCAGTGACAGTTACATATAGTGATCCTGATACAGAAATACCGGTAATCACGCTATTAGGAGATAACCCTTTAACAATTAACCTTAACGAGAGTTATGTTGAACCTGGATTTACAGTTCAGGATAATATAGATACAGATTTGGAATCTCAGGTTACTGTAACGGGTACAGTTGATACATCAGTTGCAGGAAGTTATCAATTATCATACAATGTTACCGATTCTTCTGATAACGCCGCTGAAACCCAGGTAAGAATCGTAAATGTAGTGGATAACATTGCTCCTGTGATCACATTAAATGGATTAAATCCTACGGTAGTCTTTGTAGGAGCTGCCTATGAAGAACTAGCTACTGCAACAGATAATGTAGATGGAGATATTACAACGCAAATACAATTTGGAGGAACATTCTCTAATACTAATACAATAGGAACTTATACAAGAACTTATAATGTTTCTGATGCAGCGGGTAACAATGCAGTAGAGCAATCAAGAACCATTATTGTTCAGGAACAAGATACTGCTGCTCCTATAATCACATTAAATGGAGATAATCCTCAAATAGTACAACTGGGAGAAACTTATACTGAAGCGGGAGCAACAGCCACTGATGATGTTGATGGAGATGTTACAGATAATATTCAGATATCTGGAACTGTAAGTACCAATACAGCTGGCGAATATACAGTTACATATACGGTGGCTGATACTGCCGGGAATCAACAATCTGTAACAAGAACCGTTATCGTAAATGATCCTCCGGTAGCAGTTATTGTGGCAAGTCCTCTTTCTGGAGTAGCTCCATTAACAGTATCCTTAAATAATGCTCAATCTACAGACAGCGATGGTACTATTGAAAGATCTACTTGGAGTTTTGATGGAGCAAATAATAATACAGGAGGTTTTCCGCATAATATTTCAAGAACCTATGATACTCCTGGAACATATACAATAGGAGTTAGAGTGTTTGATAATTATGATGGAGAAGGATATGTAGAAGTGCAAATTAATGTAACCAGTCCTGATGCGACACCACCTGTTATCACATTAAATGGAGATAACCCTCAAGTTGTTCAACTTGGAGAAACGTATGCTGAAGCAGGGGCTACAGCTACAGATGATGTAGATGGAGATTTAACTTCGAGTATTTCTATTTCAGGAAATGTAGATACAAATACAGCAGGTCAGTATACAATAACATATAGCGTGACTGATGCGGCAGGAAATACTGATACAGAAACAAGAACAGTAATTGTAAACGATCCGCCTAATGCCTTGATTCGTACAGATGTAACTGGTGGGGTGGCTCCACTTACAGTATCTTTTGGTAATGGGCAATCTACTGATAGTGATGGAAATATAGTAACCTCAGTATGGAGTTTTGGAGATGGAACTTCTGGAAACTCAGGTGGTTTTCCTCTAGCGGTTTCACATACCTTTGATGCACCAGGATTTTATACAGTTACACTTGAATTATATGATAATAATAGTGGAGTAGGAACATCGTCTGTTGTTATTGCAGTAGAACAAGGTACCTGTGATTGCCCTCCTGGAGAACAACCTTGTGAGCCTTTCCCAATTTGCAATTGTATAGACCCAACAACCGAAGGTTGTAATTAATCCAGATCAATAAAGAAATAAAAAGGCTATCTAAGTAAGAATTCTTAGATAGCCTTTTTATTTCTTTATATTCTAATTTTGATTTTTAGAGTATATCTATAACTTTTTGAGGAGGTCTTCCAATAATTGCTTTATCACCTTTAATAACTATAGGTCTTTCTATTAGTTTTGGGTTTTTACATAATATGGTAATAAGTTCTTGATCAGTAAAGGTTTTACCTTTATAATTTTCTTTCCAGATTGCTTCGTTTTTTCGAACTAATTCTATTGGAGAAATTCCTAAAAGTTGTATTACTTTTGATAATTCTTCTTCTGTAAAAAGAGTGTCTAAATATTTAACAATAGTGATATCTTCATTTTGTTCTTCGAGAATAGATAATGTTTCTCGAGATTTACTACATCTTGGATTGTGATATATAGTTGCCATGATATTATGTTTTTGTTTTAATCATCATCTTTTTGCCCCATCATCATTAGGTAAGATTTTAAGAATGCATCGATGTTTCCGTCCATTACAGCGTCTACATTTCCTGTTTCTTCAGCAGTTCTTACATCTTTTACCAATTTATAAGGATGCATAACATAATTACGAATTTGAGATCCCCATTCGATTTTCATTTTAGAAGCTTCAATCTCATCACGTTGAGCTTGCTGTTTTTTGAGTTCCATCTCGAATAATTGCGATTTAAGCATTTGTAAAGCTTTTTCGCGGTTATCATGTTGAGACCTGGAATCAGAACAAGAAATTTGAATCCCGGTAGGGAAATGGGTAAGTTGTACTTTGGTTTCTACCTTATTTACATTTTGTCCTCCGGCACCACTAGATCTTGAAGTAATAATTTCATAATCTGATGGGTTGATGTCTATTTCAATACTGTCATCGGCAAGAGGATATACGTATATAGAAGCAAATGAGGTATGTCTTTTAGCATTACTATCAAAGGGTGATATTCTTACCAATCGATGTACACCATTTTCGCCTTTTAACCACCCAAAAGCATAATCTCCATCAATCTCTAGAGTCACCGTTTTAATACCAGCAACATCACCTTCTTGATAATTGAGTTCTCTGATTTTAAACCCTTGTTTTTCTGACCACATCAAATACATACGCATTAGCATACTAGCCCAGTCACAACTTTCAGTTCCTCCTGCACCCGCTGTTATTTGTAAAACAGCGCTCATAGAATCACCTTCGTCGCTAAGCATATTTTTAAATTCAAGATCTTCTATCAAAGAAGTTCCTTCATTATAGCGTTCGGTGATTTCAGCTTCGGTGGCATCTCCTTCTTTATAAAATTCGTAAAGAACCTCAAGGTCTTCTATTAAAGAAGCTCCTTTTTCATAATCAGAAACCCATTTTTTTTGAGCGTTGAGGGCACGCATCAGCTTTTCTGCCTCTTGAGCATTATCCCAAAAATCTGGTGCAAAAGTTTTTTCTTCCTCGTTAGCAATTTCTATAAGTTTGGCATCAATGTCAAAGATACCTCCTTAACGCAACCAGGCGCTTTCTCAGATCTAATATAGTATCTGTATTAATCATAATTATATCTTATTTTTGACAAAAATAGGATTTAACAATTCAGTAAGAAATAATTTTTGAATTATTTTATAGTTTTAAAAATTTTATAAAATCCTCACATAAATCATAGTTAATGAAACTACATTTTGTATGCCTGTTCTTTATTGTCAGTAACATCCTGACAGGGCAATTCTTAGAAGAGAAAAAGAATCTCGAATCGTATAATGGATATTTTAATTTTCATTATAATAAGGCTAAAGACGAAATTTATCTGGAAGTAGATAAACTTGATGCTGAATTTTTATATGTCCATTCGTTATCTTCAGGATTAGGATCTAATGATATAGGATTAGATCGTGGTCAGATTGGAGATGGAGTAGTGGTGAAGTTTCAGAGAGCTGGAAATAAATTGTTACTTATTCAGCCTAACCAGAGATATAGAGCAGTAACAGATAATGATCTTGAAAAGAAAAGTGTCGAACAGGCGTTTGCGAAATCTGTATTATTTGGTTTCCCTATAAAGGAAGAAAAATCTGGAAAATTCATTATTGATTTAACACCATTTTTATTACAAGATACACACGGAATAATCAATAGACTAAAGTTTCAAAAAGAAGGTGCTTATAGTGTTGATAAGTCCAGAAGTGCTTTGAGTTTGGATAGAACCAAAGCTTTTCCTAAAAATGTAGAGTTTGAGGCATTGATAACATATAAAGGCTCACCAAGTGGAGGTAATATTCGTTCTGTAGCTCCAGATTCAAAATTTCTCTCTGTAATTCAACATCACTCTTTTGTAGAATTACCAGATAACAATTATATAAAGCGAGAATTTGATCCTCGAAGCGGTGCTATTTCTATTTCTTATCTAGATTATGCGACTCCAGTTCAGGAATCAATTATGAAACGATATATTATTAGGCATAGATTGGAGAAAAAGAACCCTGAATCAGCAGTTAGTGAGGCAAAAGAGCCAATAATATATTACCTGGATCCAGGTACCCCTGAACCTGTGCGTTCTGCATTATTGGATGGGGCAAGGTGGTGGAACCAGGCTTATGAAGCTATCGGTTTTAAAAATGCTTTTCAGGTAAAAATTTTACCTGCTAATGCAGATCCTATGGATCTAAGATATAATGTAATACAATGGGTACACCGCTCTACAAGAGGTTGGAGTTATGGTGCTAGTGTAGTAGATCCCAGAACTGGAGAAATCCTTAAAGGACATGTGAGTTTAGGAAGTTTACGAATTCGACAGGATTTCCTAATTGCCCAAGCATTATTAAATCAACCATTTAAAGAAAGAGATGATAATTATCAACCAATGTTAGAAATGGCATTGGCTCGTATACGTCAATTATCAGCTCATGAAGTTGGGCATACTATAGGTTTTGCTCATAATTTTGCTGCTAGTACTTCAGAAAGAGCTTCGGTTATGGACTATCCACATCCTTTAGTTACTCTTACTAATGGAAAAATAGATTTATCAAATGCATATGATACTAAAATTGGAGCCTGGGATAAGGTGACTGTAGCGTATAGTTATTCTGAGTTTGATAAAGGAACTAATGAGAAAGAAGAGCTGAATAAAATTTTGAATAAGGCTTATCAATCAGGAATGCGTTTTATTTCAGATAGTGATGCCAGACCACAAGGAGGAGCTCATGCATTAGCACATTTATGGGATAATGGTAAAAGTGCTACAGAAGGACTTAAAAATGTTTTATCGGTAAGAGAAGAAGGAATACGTAACTTCTCTGCAGATAATATAAAAAGTAATGAACCCTATTCTGTATTAGAGGATGTTTTTGTACCACTTTATTTTTTCCATAGATATCAAACTGAAGCTACTGTCAAATTAATCGGAGGTTTAAATTATAATTATGCTGTAAAAGGAGATCAGCAAACTATTGTAGAAACCGTTGCTCCGAAACAACAAAAAGAAGCTTTACAGCAAATTTTAGAAACATTAACCCCTGAAATATTAGCAATACCTGAAGAAAAACTAAAATTATTTCCGCCAAGAGCATTCGGGTATTGGCGAAGTAGAGAATCATTTAAAGGAAAAACAGGTGTTGGTTTTGATGCTTTGAGCGTAGCTTCTACAGCAAGTGATATGAGTTTATCTCTTTTACTGCATCCGGAGAGGGCTTCAAGATTGGTTCAACAGAAAAGTTTGGATAAAAGCCAATTAGGATTAGCTGAAACTTTAGATGAGTTATTGAAAGTTACTTTTAAAGAAGAAACAAAAAGCAATTATTACAAAGAGATTAATCATACAGTTAAGGCTAATGTTTTAAAACGCCTTATGAGTCTTAGTAAGAATCAAAATGCATATCCTCAAGTGAATGCTATTGCTTATGCAAAGATGGTTAATTTGATTCCGGTACTAACTAGTCAAAGTAAAGACCCTTTGGGTAAAATATATAACGATTATTATCTAAAGCAAATTCAGGAATTTATGAAGAGACCAGAGAGTTTTAAAGTGATTCCTTCTCCCAAAATTCCTGATGGTTCTCCAATAGGTAGTGATAGATGTGAGTTTTAGATAAAAGAATAGTAAGTTTTAAAAGTAAACACGTGAAAATAGATCTTAGAAGTGATACCGTAACTAAACCAACTCCAGAAATGCTTTCTGCAATGATGAATGCTCAAGTTGGAGATGATGTTTATAAAGAAGACCCGTCTGCTAATGCTCTCGAAGAAAAAATAGCACAAATGTTTGGGAAAGAAAAAGCATTGTTTTTCCCTTCAGGCAGCATGGCTAATCAAGCGGCAATAAAATTGCATACTCAGCCTGGAGAACAACTTATAGCAGACAAATATGCACATATATATAACTATGAAGGAGGAGGAGTGTCTTTTAATAGTGGAGTATCTTGTAAATTACTAGATGGTGATAGAGGTATGATTACCGCATCACAGGTAGAAGCAGCAATTAATCCGCCAGACTTCTATCATAGTCCTTTAACTAGCTTAGTATGTGTAGAAAATACTACGAATAAAGGAGGAGGAGCTTGCTATAATTTTGAAGAGATTAAAAAAATAAGAGAAATCTGTGATGAACATCGTTTAGGATATCACCTGGATGGTGCACGATTATGGAATGCGTTAGTAGCAAAAGAAGAAAGTGCTAGACAATATGGAGAAACCTTTGATACTATTTCTGTTTGTTTAAGTAAAGGTTTGGGAGCACCCGTTGGATCTGTATTGGTAGGAGATGCAAATATTATGGAGAATGCTATTAGAGTTAGAAAGATTCTTGGTGGCGGAATGCGACAAATAGGATACCTTGCGGCAGCTGGGTTGTATGCTGTAGAGCATAATATTAGTCGATTGGCAGAAGATCATAAAAGAGCCAAAGAAATTGGAGAGGTTCTAGAGAAACTGACATTTGTACAACAAGTAGAACCCATAGATACTAATATAATTATATTCACTATTGATGGAAATGAAGAAGAATTTATTTCTCAAATGGGGTCAAAGGATATACATTTTTATGGAATGGGGCAAGGTAAATTAAGATTTGTTACTCACTTGGATTATACTCAAGAAATGCACGAATACTTTTTATCAGAACTACAGTCTTTTAAGGTAGCACTTAGTAATAAATAAATAGAGTAAAAAATAAACTAAACAAAGCTGCTCAGGGTTTATGAACAGCTTTGTTTAGTTTTATAAAACACTTAAAAATTTAAACTTCTTTGGTATCTGCACCTGGTGCATTTTCTTTTACAGAATTTATTCCATTTTCCATCCCAGACTCAGAAGAATACATCTGACTACTTCCAATTACTTGACCATTACCAGCTTTTAAATTAAAAAAGAATCTACCATCTTTTGCGGTTTTACGCTCATATCTCCCATCTTCACTTGCGTTTTTCTTTACTGAAGAAATTCCGTTTTCGGCAGCGGCTTTACTATTGTAAACTTCACTTGATAAGATTACTTGCCCGTTCTTTGCTTTAAGTGTAAAATGGTAGCTAGCCCCTTCCTTATTTTTGAGTTCAAACATTTTTTTTTGTTTTAGTTAATTTTAATGATTCTGTTAAAATTATAGAATTAAAAGGAGAAAGAAAAATAATAAATAATGAAGATTGGTTTTTTGTCGAAAAAAAAGAATCATCTGTATACGATACTATTTATTATAAGAATAAATCTGCCTATCAAAAGCAGTATCTTTAACTCTTATGATTTACAATTATTTCATAAAAGAATCTAATCCTGGTATATTGGGCATTCCATCTTTTGCAGCAGCAGCTAGTTCTGATTCATTAATTTGAGTTGCCCGTGCAATTGCTTTATTAAGAGTTAGAACTAAATAATCTTCTAATTGTTCCTTATCGTTCAATAATTCATCATCAATAGCTATTCCAGTTATTTTTCTGTTAGCAGTTACCGTAACGTTTAAAAGCTTATCAGAACTACTTTCATCGATTAGAACAGTATCTAATCTTTTTTTGGTTTCTTCAACCTTTTGCTGAGCTTCTTTAAGTTTGCCCATCATATCTCCAAACATGTGATTTTTTTTAATGTTAATAATTGCAAAATTACTGTTTTGGCTGTTAATAAACTAAGTGATAAATATGAAAAGTCTAAGAATTATAATCTTTATATCATTACTTTTGCAGATTCATGTTAAAAAGATATTATGTCAACTTTGGATACCGAAGTAAAACCTCCTATAGCAGATAAAAAATCTGTAAATCTTCAAAAGCATAATGATATTCGTGTTGATGAATATTTCTGGCTAAATGAAAGGGAAAATCCTGAAGTAGTCAATTATTTAAAGCTTGAAAACGAGTATAATAAAAGAATGACGACTCATACTGAAGATTTTCAGAAACAGTTATTCGAAGAGATGAAAAGCCGGATTAAAGAGGATGATACATCAGTACCTTATAAAAAAAATGGATATTGGTATATTACCAGGTATGAAATAGGGAAAGATTACCCTATTTATTCCAGAAAAAAAGAAACTCTTGAAGCTGAAGAAGAAATTTTATTCGATTGTAATAAAGAAGCTGAAGGTCATAATTATTTTAAAATGTCTGGACTTAATGTAAGTCCTGATAATACACTCATAGCTTTTGGAGTAGATACTGTAAGTAGACGTAATTATACAATCAGGATAAAGAATTTGGTGACAGGAGAACTATATTCTGAAACTATAGAAACTACTACAGGAGGTAGTACTTGGGCTGCAGATAGTAAAACATTGTTCTATACCAAGAAAAATGAGGAAACACTAAGATCAGATAAGATTTACAGACATGTATTAGGGAATTCTGTTTCTGAGGATGTCGAAATATTTAATGAAGAAGATGATACTTTCAACACCTTTGTATATAAAACCAAATCAAGAGAATATATCGTTATTGGTTCTAGTAGCACCCTAACATCAGAATACAGAATATTAAGAGCTGATGACCCAACAGGTGAGTTTAAAGTTTTTCAGGAAAGAGTACGAGGACTTGAATACGGTATAGCGCACTATAATGGTCATTTTTATGTATTGACCAATCTAGATAATGCTACCAACTTTAAATTAATGAAAGTCTCTGAAGTTGATACCTCAAAAGAAAATTGGAAAGATGTTATTGCTCATCGCGAAGATGTATTAATCGAGGATGTAGAGATTTTTAAAGATTATTTGGTGATTAACGAACGCCATAATGGATTAAATAAAATAAATATTAAAAGATGGGATGGTACAGCTGATTACTACCTTCCTTTTGATAATGAAACCTATACCGCTTTTGTAGGGACTAATCTTGATTTTAATACTAAGTATCTTAGATATGCATACAACTCTTTGACTACTCCTAACTCTGTAATCGATTTTGATATGGAGAGTAAAGAAAAAGAAGTAAAAAAAGAGCAAGAAGTATTAGGAGGTAAATTCAATAAGAGTGATTATATCTCAGAAAGAATATGGGCAACAGCTGAAGATGGTACAAAGATTCCTATATCTATGGTATATAGAAAAGGAATACAAAAAGATGGAAATAATCCAGTATTACAATATGGTTATGGGTCTTACGGTTCTACAATAGACCCATATTTTTCTACAGTACGATTAAGCTTATTAGATAGAGGTTTTATTTATGCAATAGCACACGTGCGAGGAAGTGAGTATCTAGGAAGATCCTGGTATGAGGATGGTAAACTCTTGAAAAAGAAAAATACATTTACAGATTTTATAGATTGTTCAAAGTTTTTGATATCTCAAAATTATACTTCTTCTGATCATTTATATGCTATGGGAGGTTCTGCAGGAGGGCTACTTATGGGAGCTGTAATAAATATGGCACCAGAATTGTATAACGGAATTGTATCAGCGGTTCCTTTTGTAGATGTTGTGACTACTATGTTAGACGATAGTATTCCTTTGACAACAGGAGAATATGATGAATGGGGGAATCCTAATGAAAAGAAATATTATGATTATATGAAATCCTATTCGCCATATGATAATGTAGTAGCCCAAGAGTACCCTCATATGCTTGTGACTACAGGGTTACATGATTCTCAAGTACAATATTGGGAGCCTGCAAAATGGGTCGCAAGACTTAGAGAATTGAAAACAGATGATAATATATTACTTTTGCACACTAATATGGATGCAGGACACGGTGGAGCTTCAGGAAGATTTGAAGCACTAAAAGAAGTGGCAGAAGAATACGCGTTTTTATTAGATTTAGAAGGTATAAAGGGTTAATTAAAAAAAATAATGTAACTTCGTACCGTTTTTATGGCAGTTAGCAGATCCCCATTTTTATTCTGTAAATCTGTTTAAAACAACAACTATATGAGAGAAGATATTCGGGCTTACAATAATGTTTTAGAGCTTATAGGTGATACCCCACTTGTAAAATTAAACAGAATTATGAAAGGCTTTCCGGGGAATTTCTATGCTAAAATAGAATCTTTTAATCCGGGACACTCCACAAAAGATAGAATTGCACTATATATTATAGAAGAAGCAGAACGAAAAGGTATTCTTAAACCAGGAGATACTATTATCGAGACCACAAGTGGTAATACCGGTTTTAGTATTGCAATGGTTAGTGTTATTAAAGGATATGATTGTATTCTTGCCGTAAGTTCTAAATCGTCTAAGGATAAGATTGATATGCTTAAAAATATGGGAGCTAAGGTATATGTTTGCCCTGCTCATGTAAAAGCAGATGATCCTAGATCATACTATCAAGTGGCCAAAAGACTTCATGAAGAAATTAAAGGATCAGTATATATAAATCAATATTTCAATGAGTTGAATATTGATGCTCATTATAATTCTACAGGTCCAGAAATCTGGGATCAAACAAATGGTAAGATTACACATTTTGTTGCTTGTTGTGGAACTGGAGGAACTATTTCTGGTACTGCAAGATATTTAAAAGAAAAAAACAAAGATGTACGTGTTTTGGGTATAGATGCGTATGGATCTGTGATAAAAAAATATCATGAAACCAGAGAGTTTGATGAGAATGAGATTTATCCTTATAGAATAGAAGGATTAGGAAAAAACTTAATCCCTACAGCTACGGATTTTGATGTTATTGATAAATTCGAAAAAGTAAGTGATGAGGATAGCGCACATACCGCTAGAGAATTAGTAAAGAAAGAAGGAATGTTCCTTGGATATACTAGTGGAGCAGCGGTACAAGGAATAAAACAACTTGCCTTGCAGGGAGAATTTGATGAAAACAGTAATGTTGTTGTAATTCTTCCAGATCATGGTTCGAGATATATGAGTAAAGTATTTAGTGATGATTGGATGACCGAACAAGGATTTTTTGATAGTCAACATGAAGTTGATGAAAGAAGAGTTGAGTTTGTTAAGTAATTTCTAAATTTAAAAACAATAAGCATCTGATATCTTACGGGTGTTTTTTTTGCGAAATAATTATTTGTAAAAGGGAATTGTAATATAATTATGTCATCACGTCAATTTTCTGTATTTTCGCAAACTTAAAGAAATCAAATTTTTGGTAGATGAGAGATTTATTTGATAAAATTTATAAGGACAAAGGTCCATTAGGGAAATGGGCAGATCAAGCAGAAGGATATTTTGTGTTTCCTAAACTAGAAGGTCCTATATCAAATAGAATGAAGTTTCAAGGGAGAGAAGTTATTACCTGGAGTATCAATGACTATTTGGGATTGGCAAATAAAGAAGAAGTTCGTAAAGTAGATGCAGAAGCTGCTGCTGCGTATGGTTCTGCTTATCCTATGGGAGCAAGAATGATGAGCGGGCACACAGACTTACATGAACAACTTCAGGACGAATTAGCAGCATTTGTTGAGAAAGAAGCAGCTTATTTGTTAAACTTTGGTTATCAGGGAATGGTATCAACTATTGATGCGCTGGTAGGTAAAGATGATATTATAGTTTATGATGTAGATGCACATGCTTGTATTATAGATGGAGTACGATTACATCAAGGAAAAAGATATACATATCGACATAATGATATAGAGAGTATAGATAAAAATCTTATGAGAGCCACCAAAATGGCTGAAAAAACCGGAGGAGGGATATTGTTAATTTCTGAAGGTGTTTTTGGTATGCGTGGAGAACAAGGAAGGTTAAAAGAAATTGTTGCTCTTAAAGAAAAATATAATTTCAGGTTATTTGTTGATGATGCTCATGGATTTGGAACATTAGGTGCTACAGGTGCTGGTACAGGAGAAGAGCAAGGTGTTCAGGATCAGATAGATGTGTATTTTGCTACTTTTGCTAAATCTATGGCAAGTACAGGTGCTTTTATAGCGGCAGATCAGGAAATAATAGATTATTTAAAATATAACCTAAGATCTCAAATGTTTGCTAAATCTTTACAAATGCAGTTAGTTATAGGTGCATTGAAGCGTTTAGACATGTTGAGAACAATGCCAGAATTGAAAGCTAAATTATGGCAAAATGTAAATGCTTTACAAAATGGATTGCGCGAACGTGGTTTTGATTTAGGAACTACTCAGAGTTGTGTAACTCCGGTATATCTTAAAGGTAGTATTCCAGAAGCGATGGCTTTGGTAAAAGATTTAAGAGAGAATCATGGGGTTTTCTGCTCAATTGTAGTGTATCCCGTAATTCCTAAAGGATTAATTTTATTAAGATTGATTCCTACAGCCTCTCATACTATGGAGGATATTGATGAGACTTTAAAAGCATTCTCTGCGATTCGAGAAACTCTCGAAAATGGAACCTATAAACGTATGTCTGCAGCATTAGCTGAAGCTATGGGGGAGTAGAGAAATAGTAATATATTAGTGAAATAAAAAATCCGTGTATTCTAAATACACGGATTTTTTTATTAATATTATGTAGATGAATGGATTATCAGATGTTTTTTCTGAATGTTCTTCTCATTTTATGTTGCTCATGATCATAATCATTCCAGAGTGCTTGTATAGCTTTATTTTCTACCAATTCTGGGTTGGTTTCCACGACCTCTATACCATTTCTTAAAAAAGTTTCATTCATTTCTTTAAAAATAAGTGCAGTAACTCCTTTGTTTTGATATTCTGGGTCTACACCTATAAGATAAAAAGCAGCAGTGTTATTTCTTCGTTGTGCTTTTAAAATGTGTAAAAATCGAAGCGGATATATTTTTCCGTTCATTTTTTTCAAAGCTTTAGAGAAGGAAGGCATAACTATTGAAAAAGCAATTAGTTTTCCTTTTTTATCAGCTATACAGGTAATGTATTCTGGGTTTAAATAAGGTAAATACTTCTTCTTATACATTTCTATTTGATACTGCTGTATAGGAACAAAAGTTTGCAAACCACTATATGTCTTATTAAGTAAATCAAACATATCATCCGCATACTGAAGTATTTCCTTACTCTTGTTAAATTTAATAAGGCTAAGATTGTAACGCTCTTTAATGATTCTAGAGAATTTGATTACTTTTTCCTTTGTGTGTTTAGGAACTTTTATTTTGTACTCTACCCAGGTTGCAGCAGGTTCAAAATCAAGCTGCTCCATATGATTGGCATAATATGGGTAATTATACCAAGTAATCATAGTATTTAGTTCTTCAAACCCTTTTATCAAAATCCCTGCTTTATCCATATTAGAAAATCCAACAGGACCTTCCATGTATTCAAGAGAATGTTGTGAGCCAAAATCAGCTACTTTTTTAAGTAACGCTTTTGTAACTTCTATATCATCAATAACATCAAACCACCCAAAACGTACTTTTGGTTTTTTTTGTTCTTTGACTTCAATCCAATTAATTATAGCAGCAATCCGGCCAACAATAGCATCATTCTTATATGCTAAAAAATACTTGGCTTCAGAATTTCTGAACACCGGATTTTTTTGAGGGTTCATTACATCCAATTCCTCTTTAATAATGGATGGAACGTAATAAGGAGAGTTTTTATATAATTCAAAAGGAAACTTAACAAATGTTGTTAAATCTCCTTTTGAGGTAATTTCTTTAATCGTAATCATATAGCTGCACTAGTTCAAAGCAAATATATAATCCTTTTATTAAATATTGCGACTACTTAGGCAGGATTTATCGTTTTTTTTCAAGAAATCTTTATAATGATTAGATTTTGGATAGTAAACAATATGTAATTAGTTATTGTCACTTTCTTCATTCTCGTTATCATTTCCTTTTTTCTTTTCTTCCTGTTTTTTGCGTTTTTCTTCTTCCTTTTTTCTTTTCTTTTCTTCTTTTAAACGCTTCTTTTCTTCTTTCTTCTTACGTTTTTCTTCTTCTTTTTTAGCCTTTTCCTGCTCTTTTTGTAGCTTCTCGTACTCTTCGTCGATTTGTTTTTCTTCTTCGGCTTGTTTCTTTTCTTCTTCTTCTAACTTTTTGAGCTCATTATCTAACTCTTCAAGTTCTTTATCTGTATTTTGTTCTTCTTCAAGTTTCTTAAGTTCCTTATCTAGCTCGTCTAACTCGGTATCAACGCCCTGTTCTTGCTCTATTTTGTCAAGTTCTGCATCAATATCATCTATCATTTTTTGTTTCTCTTGCTCAGCTTTTATACGTTCCTTTTCTGCTTTACGAGCTTCTTTTTCTTCTCTTTTTAATCTTCTGCGTTCTTCTTTTTGGAACTTCTTACCTTCTTTCTTAGCTATTTTCTCAGCCTCAATACGCTCACGTTCTATACGCTCAGCAGTTCTTCTTTCGTCAAGATCTTTTTCTAATTCTTCTCTATGACTATCATCCTCAAATTCATTGATAAAAGGTGTTCTTTCTTGTTTTAAACTATCGTTTTCGATTTCCTCAAATTCATCAAACTCATTTTCTTCTTTTTCATTCTCTCCTTCACCTTCTTCTTCATCTTTAAGTTGATCTTCTTTGACACCACGCTCTAATCCAGGTTGCTCAATAATTTCGTCTTTTGTATGCCAGTCAAATCGATACGATGCTCCAACGCTAACGTTAAAAATAGAAGGAGTGTCTTTAAAGTTGAAAGCTATATTTGCATCAAATTGCAAATCATTATTAAATAGATAAGCACCTCCAAATCTTAAAAGATTGTCACTATAAAAATCACTTTTTTGTCCTTGATACTCTCCAAAAATAGCCCATGTATCATTTATAGTATGTGTAGATGTGATAATCCAACCTAATATTGGATCATCGGTAGTTACTTTATCTATAATAAGATTGGTTACCAATACCCAATCTCCATTAAGGCTAGTACTCCAATTATTTTGAGTGGCAATAACAATTTTTGGACTAATAGCGTCATCGTTCGGAGAAGTAAAGGGGTTGTCGGTTCCAGCAAAATTTACCCCAAGATATGCAGATACAGCAGGAATTAGACTTTTCCATTTAAATTTATGCTGCTCTCTCCAACTATTAAGATTAATAGAATCTTTTTTTGGATTTTTATAGGGGTCATAAATTAAATATTTTGCCCCGATAGTATTTAATTCAAAATTAGTTTGGGTTACTTTTTCTTCATTTCCACCAACAGTAAAACGTACTCCATCACTTCTGAAACGACCATTAACTCTTAATTCTAATTGTTCTATTAAAAGACCATATCTAGCAGTATAGTCAAGGGTAAAACTATTGGTTTTAGTATTAAGAATATCATGTTTTTGTTTGCCTAAACCTATGCCTCCTTCAAATTGGAGAACATTGTTACCTACAGAAAAAGCACCTTGTGAAGTACCGGGTCTGTTAGAATTAATCTTTTCTGTATACTGTGCTGATGCAGCTAAACCAAATAAAATAAGGCTAACTGACAACAGAATAGATTTAGGGCTCATATTCAAAAGATTTGGTTCAAATATAGGAGATTTTATCATTTTTTTTAGACTGTCTACCTGTAATTGTACCCTAAGTTCCTTATTTTTGAAAAAAAATCGCATGCAAGAAGCTTCTTTGACAGGGGTATTAAAGGTAATTCTCATTATCGTATTGGTATATTATGGACTAAAGGTATTAACGCGTTTATTTGGTCCTCTATTGCTTAAATATGTCACAAAGAAAGCTGGAGAAAAATTTCAGCAACAATTTGATCAATACCAAAACCCAAATCAAACTACTGAAGGAGAAGTTACTATTGATAAAAAACCAAAGCAGAAATCTTCTAATAAAGATGTAGGAGAATATATCGATTATGAGGAAATTGATTAATTTGGCACTTTATTAGTAAACTTGCACAAATCATGTCTTTAATCAAAAGATCCTTACCTCACATCCTAATCGTTTTAGGTTTTATAATCGCATCGTTAGCTTTTTTTAATCCTGTTCTTAGCGGAAAAATGCTTTATCAAAATGATATAAAGCTTTATGAGGGGATGGCAAAGCAACAAAAAGATCATCGAACCAAAACTGGCAATGAGACATTTTGGAACAATGCTGCTTATGGCGGAATGCCAACGTATCAAATGGGAGCAAAGTTTCCTCATGATTATATGGATAAATTGGATCGTTTGATTCGCTTTTTACCAAGACCAGCAGATTACCTTTTTCTATACTTAGTTAGCTTTTACATTTTGATGCTGGTAATGCGCGTTCCCTGGAAAATGGCAGTTTTAGGAGCATTGGCTTTTGGTTTTTCTGCGTATCTCATTATAATTATTGGAGTGGGACATAACTCTAAGGCACATGCGATAGCATATTTTCCTTTGGTTATAGCCGGGATTTTATTAGTATTTCAAAAACGATATGTCTGGGGATTTATACTCACAGCATTAGCGATGGGATTAGAAATACAAGCTAACCATTATCAAATGACGTATTATCTTGGGTTATTGGTTTTTGTATTAGGGGTCTCATATTTTATAGACGCCGTGAAGAAAAAAGAAATACCGCATTTTTTTAAATCTGTTTCTTTATTAGTAATTGCGGTAATATTAGGATTAGCTACCAATGCTACAACTTTATTATCTACTTCAGAATATGCAGAGACTAGTATCCGTGGTAAAGATTTATTAGCAGAAAATAATATAACAGGGGCTTCTGGAAAGAGTGGCCTTGATTATGATTACATTACAGAATATAGTTATGGTAAATTAGAGTCTTTAAATCTATTTGTTCCTAAATTAATGGGATTGGGGAGAGCTTCGGATCTAGGAAATGATTCTGCTTTTTACCAAAAACTAATAGAATTAGGACAACCAGTAGAGCAGGCAAGATATTATTCGAATGTTACGGGATTATATTGGGGTGATCAACCATTTGTAGAAGCTCCACCATATCTGGGTATTACCGTAGTATTTCTTGCGTTATTAGGGTTGTTACTTACAAAAGGAAGATTGCGATGGTGGCTTATTGGTGGAATGATATTGTCATTAGCACTTAGTTGGGGTAAAAATCTAGATTTCTTAACAAGATTTTTTGTGGATTATGTTCCTATGTATAACAAATTTAGAGCAGTATCCAGTATTCAGGTGATTTTAGAACTACTTGTTCCAATAGCAGCTGTGTTTGGATTACATCGATTATTTAATGATCGAATACCTTTTGCAGAGCGACAGAAGAAATTTTTCATTTCACTTGGTGTTTTTGGAGGGTTGACGTTAATATTTTGGTTGTTTGGAGGTAGTTTATTTAGCTTTAAAACAGCTTCTGAAACGCAACTGGCGATAGAGCAGCCGTTTATTTTTGATGCTATAAAAGAAGATCGTATTACTTTACTTAAAAGTGATAGTTTGCGATCTCTTATCTATATTATTTTACTAGGTGGTGTTTTATGGTTTATGCTAAAGAAAAAGATTTCGGAGAATTTAACTCTGTTAATTGTTGGGGTTCTTATCATAGCTGATTTAGTAACAATTGATCGACGTAGCGTTGATGAAGGTAGCTTTATATCAAAACGCAAATACCAATCTTATTTTCAGCCTACCAAGGTTGATAATGAGATCTTAAAAGATAAATCTTATTATAGGGTTTTAGATCAGGCACGAGGTTTAAACAATTCACATACCAATTACTTCTTTAATTCACTTAATGGATATTCTGCAGTTCGCCCAAGAAAGATGGAGGATTTGTATTTTAAGCATATAGCAAAAGGTAATTTGCAAGTATTGAATATGCTTAATGTAAAATACATTATTCAAAGAGGAGAAAAAGGAGGGTTGGAATATCAGGAAAACCCGGGAATCAATGGTGCAGCTTGGTTTGTAGAAGAGTTAAAGTATGTAGATGGATATAAATCAGAGTTTGATGCTTTGGGTTCTATAGACACTAAAAAAACAGCAGTGATTCGCAAAGACTTTAAGAGTGAGCTAGGGGATTTTCAACCAATTAAAGATAGTGTCTCAACGGCCTCAATTTCTAAAACAACACCGGATCATCTAGCATATAATGTATATACCACCAATCCTGGATTTCTTGTTCTTTCTGAAGTTTATTATAAAAATGGATGGAAAGCGTATATTGATGATAAGCCAGAGCCGATTTATCCTGTAGATTATACATTAAGAGGGATAAAGGTACCTGCAGGAAATCATAAAGTAGAATTTAAGTTTGAACCACAGGTTGTGAAAACAGGTAGTAGCATTACTTTAATAAGTTCAATTCTTTTGATGATATTAATCCTGGGAGGAGTGTTTTATCAATATAAGAAAACTGGTAGTTTGTTACCTTTAACAAAAGAAGATAAGTAAATTTTATTTTGAAAGTACTGATTATCACATATTACTGGCCACCCGCAGGTGGTCCTGGCGTACAACGATGGCTGAAATTTGTGAAATACTTAAAAGAGTTTGATGTAGAACCAATTGTTTATATTCCTGAAAACCCTACTTATCCTCTAGAAGACACATCACTCTCTTCTGAAATAAATGAGAGTATAACAGTTCTCAAGCAACCTATTTTTGAACCCTATCGTTTTGCTGAAATATTCTCTAAGAAAGAAACAAAAGTTATTAGTAAAGGGATTATTGCGGGTAAAGAAAAACAATCATTGATTCAAAAAGTACTTTTATTTATAAGAGGTAATTTCTTTATTCCAGATGCTCGTGTATTTTGGGTAAAACCTTCTGTGAAGTATTTAAGCAAATATCTTTCTGATAATAAAATTGAAACAATAATTACAACAGGGCCTCCTCATAGTGTACATCTTATAGGTGAAAAATTAAAAAAACAGTTACCTATTAATTGGGTAGCAGATTTTAGAGATCCTTGGACTACCATTGGGTATCATGATAAATTAAAGCTAACAAAGCGTTCTATAAAAAAGCATAAAGCCTTAGAGAAAGAAGTACTACAAACAACAGATCATATTTTGGTTACTAGCTATACAACGCAAAAAGAGTTTCAGCAGATTACAAATAAACCAATATCGGTAATTACAAATGGTTTTGATACAGAGTTAATTTCAAAAACTACTTTGGATTCTCAATTTACTATTTCGCATATTGGATCTTTGCTATCTGGACGTAACCCTAAAAATCTTTGGAAAGCGTTATACGAGTTAACTAAAGAAAACAGTGCCTTTGCAGAAGCGTTTAGATTACAATTAGTAGGAGCTGTGAGTGAGGATGTACTGGCATCGATAAATGAAGCAGGTTTAGAAGACTTTGTTAACTTTAAAGGATATGTTTCACATAAGGATGCGATAGAAATTCAAAGAAGCTCACAGGTATTACTGTTGATAGAAATTGATAGTAAAGAAACCCAATGTATAATACCTGGAAAATTATTTGAATATATGGTGTCTAAAAGACCAATTTTGGCATTAGGACCTAAAGATGCAGATATTTCTAAATTAATTTCTGAAACTAATTCTGGAAGTTTTTTTGAATATCATGAGTTTCAAAATATTAAATCACTGTTGCGAAATTATTTTTTAAAATATCAAGAGAAGAAATTAGTATCTCAAGTGGTGGGTATTGATAGGTATAGTAGAAAATCTCTAACTTATAAATTATCTGAATTACTTAAAAACGAGTTGAAAGCGTAACAAATTCAATAGTGAAGAAAATAAAAATCAAAACTTGAATTAAAATAGACAATGGGAGTAGTTGTTAATCAGTCTGTAAAAAATGTTATGATTACCTGTTTTGGTTTTGGAATAGGGGCTGTGAATACGTTATTCTTGTTTACTAATTTTATGGAGGAACAGTACTATGGATTAGTATCGTACCTTATTTCTGCATCAAATTTGATCTGGCCACTCATAGCATTTGGAACCCAAAACACGTTGATAAAGTTTTTTTCTTCGTATTCTGATCAAAAGCAGCAAAATAAGTTTTTGAACCTGATGTTGTTATTGCCGCTAGTAGTTGCCATCGTATTAGGAGTAATAGGAGTGTTGATGTATTCATTTATTATAGAATACTTTGATAGTAGAAACTCTATTGCAAAGAACTACATCTGGACTATTTTTATACTAGCTTATGCGTTATCATATTTTGAAATCTTTTTTGCCTTAGCCAAAGTAAAACTCAAGAGTGTTTTTGGTAATCTTATGAAAGAACTTTTCTTAAGAGTTTGTATATGTATATTATTGTTTTTGGTGTATTTTAAAATGCTCTCTGTAGAACAGTTTATTTATGGATTAGTACTCGCATATATAATAAGAGTTCTTATTATGTCTGTTTATGCATTCAAGCTTCATAAGATTAAGCTTACTCTATCTTTACCCCGTAATTATATTTCGGTATTAAAATATTCGTTTTTAATTTTAATAGCAGGCTCGGTTGCCACTTTATTGATTGATCTTGATAAAACTATGATAGAGAGGTATTTGCCTATAGAAAATGTTGCAAAGTATGGTATATGTGCTTATATAGCTAGTGTTATTATTATACCGTCTAGAGCAATGCATCAGATTACCTATCCGCTTACAGCCAAATTGATTAATGAGAAAAGTTATGATCAGCTTCGACAACTTTATCAAAAAAGTTCTTTAAACCTTTTTGTGATTAGTGGCTTATTATTTATCCTTATTATCTGTAATGTACATCAACTTTTTGAGGTCATTCCTGATGAGTATGAATTATTTATTTGGGTAGTAGTTTTGATAGGAAGTGCTAAGCTATTTGATAATTTTTTGGGTAATAATAACTCTATTTTATACAGTTCTGATTATTATAGAATGGTTTTATATATCGGAGTAGGAATGGCGTTGCTTACTTTTATTTTAAATATAGTTTTTATTCCTGTTTTTGGTGTCAAGGGAGCGGCAATTGCAACATTTACTGCTGTTTTTTGCTATAACCTGGCAAAGTTATGGGTTGTACAAATTAAGTTTAAGATGAATCCATTCTCAAAAAATACCCTCACGACATTAATTATCATCTTAGTATTTATCTCGGGGTTTTACTTCTGGAATTTTACATTTCACCCAATCATCAATATTATTTTAAAAAGTATTTTGATAGGAGCCGTTTATGTATTACTTCTTTTTAAATTAAAAATCTCTAATGATATTAACGTTTTAATAGATAGAATACTGCAAAAAGTATTTTAGAGAGCTCTTGTTTAAAATAATTAAAGAGTAAACAACCTTTTTGATTATCGATGTATAAAAGAAAATCCCCTGAGGTGCCTACGGCATACAACTCTGGGGATTTTCCAACTAACCAACCAAAAAAATAAAATTTGTATATATTTTTCTAACTTCTGCTTCTAGTACTACGAGAACGAGAATTGTTTGATCTTGTAGCTCTTCCTGAAGAAGAAGTATTGCTTCTTTGTCTTTTTATCGTCGTTTTAGGTTTACTGCTACCATAACGACTGTTATTAGAACGATTTGTTACATTACCTGAACGATTTCTAGTTGTACTTCTTTGTCTCTGCACTTGATTGTTAGATCTGTTTGCAGGTTTCTGAACTCTACTATTTCTTTGAGATTTTACTCTATTATTATTCTGACCAGATCTACTCGCAACAGTATTTCTACTTCTCTGCGTTGTTTGAACTCGTTGTCTGTTAGGCGTATTTCTTGAGTTTGATCTTGTTACTCTTTCTCTAGACTGCGTTGTTCTATTTCTAGTTACTGTTCTGCTTCTACCATCAGCATTAGTACTTCTGTTTCTAGTTACTGTTCTGGTTCTGTTATCCGCATTTGCAGTTCTGGTTCTGGTTCTTGTACCAGATGTATTTCTTGATACATTATTGTTAGATCTGCTACGTGTTATTGTACTGTAGTTACGATCATTTCTTTGATACATAGAGTTTCTATAACCACGATTTCTATAATCCAGACTTCTTGATCTTGTAATTCTAGATCCTCGGTTATAACTTGTTACTCTACTATTAGGTCTATAATAGTTACGACTTCTATATGGTTTACTATAATATCCATTGTAATAATTATTTCTGTACACAGAATAAGAATATCTGTATGGGTTATAGTATCTTCTGTATGGTCTATCATATACAATACATCTGGTCACTACAGGGATTGTAAAATATGCGTGAAAAGGTCTGTAAGTATAATATCTGTTATAGCTATTAATATATCCTGTACAGTTTAAGAAATTTCCATAGGTATTATAATTTACATATAATCCACCTACACGAGATATGCGTCCCCAACGATTGTACCTTATATATACGTCACCTGCTTGAATAATTCTACCATAATAATCATAAAAAACCGGAACATCTTCTACTTGAACCACAGCTCCGTAATCATCATATTGTACATAGGCATCATAATCATACCCAGAATTAAAACTAATGCTAACACCAGGAGTATGAACTCCAACACTCAAACCACTTCTTCTTCGTCTGTTATCAATATAGAAATCAAATTGCCCATCTGCATAAATCGAAAACTCAACTCCACCTTCTGAGAAAATAAATGATTTTCCATAATTGTAATATCTTTTTGAAGACTCCGTATTAGTCTCTAGCGCATTAGCAGTAAATGCTGTTAATAATAAGCTAGTGAATAGTAAAACAAAATTTTTCATAATCTGTGGTTTTAAATAGAGCGTTGAAATTAATTTTTCGCACTCACTTTTATAGTATCAAGCAGCGTGCCAAAAAATAATAAATGATTTCTTTTTAAAAAGTATAAAGGGATTTTTCCACTATTTTATGACCTGAGATGTTAATTTTTTTAACGAAACATTATATATTTATACCTGAATACTAACCAATGGATATGTTACCTACACTTAGAAAGCATATTAGTGCAATCGTGTCGTTATCTGATGAAGAGTTTGATGTTGTTTCTAAGCATTTTACAGAAAGAAAATATAGAAAACATCAGTATGTTATACAAGAAGGACAGGTTTCTCCTAATGAGTATTTTGTAATAAAAGGATGTCTCAAAGCCTATTTTTTGGACGAAAAGGGAAAAGAACATATTTTACAGTTTGCTGTAGAGAATTGGTGGATTAGTGATTTTAATGCATATTTTAAAAGAGTACAGGCAACTACATATGTAGAATGTATGGAAGATTGTGTTTTGTTAGAACTAACCTTAGATTCGAGAGAGCAATTATGTAGTGAGATGCATAAAATTTCGGATTTTTTCAGGCTACAATTAACATCTGGATACACTGCACTTCAAAAAAGAATTCAATTATCATTAAGTAAAAACACTAAAGAGCGATATGAAGCTTTTTTAAGAGCATATCCTACAATTAGTCAAAGAATCCCAAAACAATTGATAGCATCATTTCTTGGTGTTTCAAGAGAAACTCTTAGTAGATTAGAAATATAACTCCTGGATTTGAGTTTACTGATTTTTGAAGAAATGTGACATAGATCACATTTTTTTTGTGATGTATGTCATTTTAAAAGGAAGAGAAACGGTTGAAATTTGTATCAACAAACGATAAAACCCTTTTTATGAAAATCTTTAAATTCTTACTTCCGATACTTTACTTATTTGAAAAGCATAAGATTTCTATAATTAATGAGAACGAAATAAAGTAGTCTGATTAACCTATATATAAATTCATAAACATCTCGACTATGAAAAAACTCTTATTACCTCTTGTGCTATTTTCTTTTGCAGTATTAAGTCTTAGTATCGTTCATTTAGATAATATTAGTAAGTTAGAAATCAGATCTAATGAACTTAGAAAAAAACAATCATCCTCAATAGATTCTATGGATAACCAGTTAGTTGATGAATATTTTTATGAAATGAATCAATCAGCTGTAAATTAAAATAATAGTTGTGTTGTATTAGAGATAATACATAAAACGGCAGCAAACCATCGGGGTACAAGGTTTGCTGCCAAATTTTTATTCCTATAATATGATTGTATATCTATTATATAGCTCGTTTAAATATATAACGAGTTACAAAAATACCTTTTCCATCCTGCTCACCTGCATCACTCTCAACTGCGCTAGTAACAAATATTAAATCCCAACCTTCAGAAAGCATTGAAGAAAGCTTAGAAGAAATTATTGCATCATTAGCAACAATGTTTTGGAAACGAATTCCACCAAGGTTAAAGAAATTCAATAATTTAGTTTCTTCAAAATTCTTTACTCGTATATTTTTCCTTTTTGATTTGTTACGAGTATTGTCATCTTCTGTTTGTTCTGAAGTGAAACTTTTATAATCCCTAGATTCATTACTTGAGATTAATCTTGATCTTCCTAAACCATTAGGTACTATTGATTCTATACTAGTAATTACTTTTACTTCATATTTGGTCGGTGGAGTTTGTGCTATGCTGGTTGATACTGATAGGATGATTAATAAACCTAATAAAATTACTTTTTTCATTTGTTTCTTGTTTTTTAATATTAATTATTTTGATAATTACCGCCTTTTGCACCATTGAATCAAAGACGATTTTTATAGCTATAGAGTATGTTTGATTTTAATTATTGGATTCGAGAATGAGTTGTTTTGCTTTTTCCATAACAACATCTGTATTATTCATAAATGCATTAATAGTAGGGTATACTTTATGATGTGGCTTGGTGCCGCTTCCTTCAGGAAATAGTTTTTTGTCCACATCTTGTTCGTTAATCACAATGAATATTGAGAATATAAGATCAGAATTAGGTAGACTATAATATAAAGGAATCGTTCCTGTATGTCTGTAATAACCACCACCTGTTTCTTCTCCAATAAAAACTGCATCACTTTTATCTCTTACTAAGGCGCTAAAAAGAGCTCCTCCAGAAAACACCTTCCCACTGATTAATATGTATACTTTACCATTGAATTTATGTTTTGCAGGATCGCGATGAATGACAGCATCTTCTTTCCAATAATAGGCGCCGTCATCACCCTTATACATCTGTTTTCCTATTTCTTTTTTAACTTGTGATTGTATGGTTTCTGGAGAACTATCTGATTGCATCCCTAACATATCGAACCATTGAGGTAATAAATATTGAGGGTAAGGAGGAAGGTTATCAATAGAATTAAGTTTTCTGAATTTATTTTCTTTAAAATGATGATCAATAAGATAAGAGGCGAGCTCCATATCATTACCATCATCACCACCAGTATTCTCTCTGATATCAAGAATTAAATTTTGAATTCCTTTTTTATTGATTTCTCGAAAAGACTCTTTTAAGAACTTGAAAAATTTCTTTTGATTTTTAGGAGTTTCTGTATAAAAAGTATTTACAGTTAATAAAGCAGTACTGTTATTTGTATATTCAAGATAATAAGGTTTTTCATAGTGTGTTTCTGTAATTGTATTTTCTAATTCAGATAGCGGTATTCCGGAAACTTCGATGTTTTGTTGTTGTCCTGAAACCGAAATATATTCTAAAGCGAATTTTTGTTGCGCTCCATATGTTAAAAAGTAATTCGTAGAAAAATCATCTTCTAATTGGCGATATTTAAATGTGGTATTATATCCATCTGAGCTAATTAATTTAAATGATTCCTGAATTATGTTCTCGATTTTGTTTCCATTAATACTAACGATTTGAGTTCCTTTTTTTAACTTTTTATAATCTTGGGCGATTACTAAAGTATCTTTCAGGAATTTAACCTTAAATGGAAAAAAAGAGGGAGTAGAATTATTTTTTATTTCTGTAAAAACACCTTCTGTAGTATGAAAACTGGAGTGTCCACAATTAATTTTAGTATGTATTCCGGCAATTAGCTTATAAAACTCTCGGGTGTTATTTATTTCAGGAAGTTTTTTATAAGCTTCATCAAATAAGGTTTTAAAAGTTTTTTTAGAAGTGTATAAATACATTCCGCTATGTGCAGTTTCAACGATATTTTTATAAATATCTAAATCCTTCTTGAAATCTGATACATCCAGCTCTTGTTCCTTAATAGTTTCAGCAGGTACTAATGTTGTTAGATATCCGTATTGATCTTTATAGATTAATTTGGATGCTGTTAATTCTTGAATAATTAGTGTGTTCTTTTCTTTAGAAGTACTATTTATGTAACTGATAGTTTTGGTAGCCGGGTCGTATGTCCAGTTTTCTTTAATAACTTCTCTACCTATTTCATGAATTAATTCATAGTTTGAATTAAAAAGAATTGTTATAGTAGGTAGTACTTCTTTAAATGTGCTAATAAGTAATTCTTTATTTTTTTTAAGGTCCTTGATTTCCTTTTTATCTTTAGAAGAGGAAATCATTTTTTCATAAGTATTTTGTGCAGTGGGTTCGATTGTGTTATTATCGTATTTCCATTCACGATCTAATAAATCATTTAATTCTTGTGAATCTTGCCCTTTTGCAGGAACACATATTAGAAATACTATGTAAACTAAGAATATTATTTTTTTCATTTTTTCATTATTTTATTAATGATCTGATCGATCACATATAAAGTGATTCCTATGATTAATGGTAGAATAAGTACCAGATCAATTCTTCCCTTTGGTGAAGCCATTAGTTTTTCAAATTTTGAAATTTGTAATTCCAAAACAATAAAACCAGACCATATCACAATTAAAAAAATGATTAATGCTATTACTACGCGATTCATTTTAGAATAACTTTGATTTTTGTTCTCTACAAAGATTTATCTAAAACAAGCTGTTACGCAAAAAAAAGGATGTAACAAGAGTTCGGAATTCAGAAATCCGAACGAAAAGAGCCTTAAAGCTTTGTTTTTCAGTCCGTTTTCAGGAATCCGGACTTTTTTAATAAGGAGTTATCGATTGTTTTTAAAACTAGAAGGAGTAGTGTCTGTATGTTTTTTGAAAGCATCGTAAAAAGTACTTTTACTGTTAAATCCAACTTCTTTACCTATACCTTCAATACTTAAATGATCAAACAAATTATTGCTTAGTAACTCTTTTGCTTTTTCAATTCTAAAACTATTGATATAGGAGTTGAAGTTTTTGTTGCATAAAGAATTTATAATCCCAGAAATACGTTTGGGATGAATATCAACTTTTTCAGAAATATCTATAATAGTCAAATCAGGTTGAATATATACCTTTTCTGAAATTATATATTGTTCTATTTGTTGCAATAATTTTTTTGAAACTTCTTCGGTTTTTGAAGATTTTGCTTTTCTGTTATATCTGTTATCGGTATTTTCTTCTTTTGACACAGAAACCAAAGTTTGTACATTTTGTTGAAGAATACCTCTTACAGAAATCCAATACAATAACATAACATTAATTGTAGAGACTATTAAAAGAAAATAAAACCCAGTATCAAAAAAACCTGATACTAATGTTACGAATGTAAAAAGAAGTCCAAACCCAACAAAAAATCTTGCCCAACGAAGTTCTCTAAATTCTGTAGAGGTGTATTGATCTTTTAATTCTTGGATATGTTTTTTAATAAAACCTAAAGTTTTAAAACCTATATAGTAAGAGAAAATTAGTCCTAATACATCTTTTAAATTATACCATAAAGACTCTTCAATTATTTTCTTAGTATCTACAGATTGAAAAAACACAATAGTATCAATTATTAAAACAAGTAGGGCAGGAACTAAAACCCAATATTTTAGTTTGTTTTCTGGAAGGATAGAAATTTGCTGAACATAAATATAAAATAACGGAAACAATAACCAGATAAATTCTAATGGGAGTAAATCATATTTTGGATAAAATTCTGTGATTTTAAGATCTTCTAATATAGTAGGTAATAAGTTTAATGCAAAAGCAATGATAAATAACCCTAAGTAAAGGGTAGATTTATCTTTTTTTCTATTGATAATAATTAATAATAAACCTAAAATAACTCCCTGGATTAATCCAAGAGTATCAATTAAGGATACGATATTATAATTTATCTCCATCAGCCCGAATATAGGGTATTTTATTCAACCTGAACTAATATTTACTACTTAGGAAATAAACTCTTATCAATATTAGGAATTACATTTAGAGCATTTTTATAATATAGTTTTTTAAGGACCTCGTCATCCAGATCTAATCCATACATTTTCCAAAAAGCGTGATACCTCTTGTAATAAGGAAAATACTCATCATCAGACTCTAATACTCTGAAATAAGTATAATATTCTTTAGGATTCCAGGAATCTTTACCAAACATAACACGATCTTGATATTTGGTAAGAAATTTTTTAGCATTTCTGGGTTGTCTTCCCAGTTCTGCAATTACTGCACCTATTTCTGTATACATATTAGGCATTTCATCCATTAATTGAGCTAATTTCTCTAAATTATTCCCGTACCAACCTAAGTGTGCATTAATAAACTTTGTGTTTTTATGTTTCTTAAAAATATTGTGTTGTTCTTGTATAATGGTTTCCCAGGAACCAGTTACATTAGCATCTCTTTTTCTACGTGATCGCAACTTTAATTCTAACCAGCGTTCGTTCTGATTATCATGTGCATCCCAAAAAGGTTTTGGATCTGCAGAGTGGATAAGTACAGGAATTCCCAGTTCTCCACATTTGTCCCATACAGGACCAATTCGAGGGTCATCAATTTTGATTCGATTACCTTTACTATCCTTATTATCCATTCCCTGACTTTTGTATATTTTTAATCCATTTGCTCCGTTAGTAACATCTCTCTCGATTTGAGCAACGGTTCTAGTTGTCCAATCAGGTTCATCAATCCCATTCAAGCTTATATTTGTAAATACAATAAAACGATTTGGATAATTGTTTTTGACATTAGCTAATGATTTGGTTAAATGTTCATCAGAACCTCTTCCTCTTCCAGATAAATTAACCATTACTCTCATGTTAAGTTTATCCATTTCGTTTACTACCTCACTCAAGTTCTGGGTTGGCATTCTAAATTGATGATTATGTACATCAATGAATGGAAATTTTGCCTTTTTAATTTCTTTACCCGGAACGACTAATGTAGAAGGAGGATTATAATCTTCAAACTCCATGTTTTGGGCATGTACCGAAGAGGTTATTATCATTAAAAACAACAGGAGGAAAGCATTGAACTTCATATCAAGATGTATTGAATTTATGATTAATGAAGTAAATATATAATAATAGTATTGTCTAGAAGAAAGGTTAACAACACTTTAAACCCTTTGAGAAACAGAACTTAAGTGGGTTTGAGAAGATAAAAAGAAATCCCGTTACCTTAAAATATCTGGTAACGGGATGTTCAACAACTAACCAACTAAATTTTAATCATCATAATCATCATCGTGATCGTCATCATCATGATCTTGATGTTTTTTCTTTCTTTTTCTATTTTTATAATAGTAATCATCATGATCATTGTTATTGTTGTGATCATAGTGATTTGAATTCCAGTTTACATCATAATATGGGTCGTGAGTAGCAGTACATCCATCAATTCCACAATATCCGCATCCACTATAATGAACATTACCTTCTACAAACTTTATTCTTCCGTATTTTTTATAATAAATATGTAAACCACCAACTTGAGATAATAACCCTCTTCTATTATATCGAATAGTTATTGATCCGATTCTACGAACTCTATTATATCTGTCATATGTAATATGATTAGACCCTACTCTTTTTAATCGTCCGTAATAATCATATCTTACTATTCGGTTATACGGTCTGTAATATCCATATGAACCAGGACTATTATAAGAAGTATTACCATACCAGGTAGAATGACGAGATCTGGTTCTTCTATTTATGATTTTAAAATCAATACCTCCTTCAGTATCTACAAAAAACTTTACTCCATTTTGAACAAAGACAATTTGTTGTGAGCGGTGGTAACTTGTGTTCCAGGATTGGGTAGGTTTTGTAACCCAATTCTCATGCTTCGACTGTTTTTGGATGGTCGCTTGTGCAGTTGTTCCTATTAGTAACATTGCTGCAATAAAAAGTATTACTTTTTTCATAACTTAAATGTTTTGGGTTTTGCCTACTCATTTAGCATTTCGGCTTCCGCTATTTGATAAGTAAGGTTTCAAATGGCGTGCCAAATTTTTTTAAGTTATGATGGAATAGGTGTAATTATTTGTTTTTCAAAAACTTAATAATTTCTTCGGGATCCGCTCTTTCCTTGTAATCTTCTTTAATAAAATCATAAATAATCGTTCCGGTTTGATCAATTACATAAGTAGCAGAGATCGGAAGTTGTTGATCAGAATTACCATTACTTTTTTCTAAATCAATCCCAAAACCATTATATACGTCAATAAGATCTTCTGGTAAGGTAAATGCAAGATTAAATTTTTGAGCAATAGTGTTATTAAGATCAGAAAGTACTTCAAAACTTAAATTGTTTTTCTCTGAAGTGGATAAAGAATTATCTGGCGTTTCTGGACTAACAGCAACTAAGACAGTATCTAATTTTTCAAACTCAGGAAGGGCATCCTGTAATGCTTTTAATTCAAGATTACAATATGGACACCATCCTCCGCGATAAAAAGATAAAACTACTTTTTTATCTAATAATAACTCTTGAACAGAGATGTTTTTATTAGCGGCATTTGGGAGTGTGATTTCAGGGATAATATCTCCTGTTTTTAATGATTTGGATACTAGTTGGTTATCTTTTAAAACCTGTATTCCATTATTCATTATAGCGTGAGTAGTTTCTGGATACTTGGTGGCAGATTGATCAGCACGTGCTTTTAGGTCTTTGGTAAGTGACATTAGATTGTGTTTTTTAATTTATTGCCTTAGCCGAAGAAGTGTTCAATACATTACTGTTTTTTTGCTATAATTCTGTTAATGTTTTTAGGAGTCAGAAGATAGTTTTTTTGAAAAATAGATTCTTTTATGTCCTTTTGGGAAATTATCTAATTTACCGAATATAATGTATTCATTCTTGATATAGAATCCTTCTGCCTGAAAATCAAAAGTATCCAAAATTGATATCACCGCTCCTTTAGATTTTGCAATGTTTTCTGCTTTTTGAAGCAGTTGAGTTCCTAACCCGTTATGTCTATAATCTTCGTGAACCCATAATATATTTATTTCTAATCCTCCCCAATAACCAATACCTGATAATAGCCCTCCAATAATTTGACCTTCTTTGTTTTTTGAAACTAGATTAATAGGTGTCCATAACTCTGGAAGAAGTGGTGGTATTTTGCCAAGATTGTATGAGTTTATAGAATCTACAATAATTTTTGCTTCATCTTTTTCGCAAATTTCTATGATATTTTTCATGCTAGAATTATAGCTTTTCTTTTAGGTAGTGACCAGTATAAGATTCTTTTATTTTTACAATAGTTTCTGGAGTTCCCTCAGCTATGACAACTCCTCCATTTTTACCACCTTCTAGTCCTAAATCTATAATGTAATCAGCACATTTTACAAGATCCATATTATGTTCAATAACAAGGATAGAATGTCCTTTGGAAATAAGCTCATTAAAGGATTTAAGTAATTTTTTGATATCGTGAAAATGAAGACCTGTGGTTGGTTCATCAAAAATGAAAAGTGCTTTGTCTTTTGTATTTCCTTTAACCAGAAATGAAGCTAGTTTGATTCTTTGTGCTTCTCCACCAGAAAGGGTAGAGGAGCTTTGTCCTAATTGTACATATCCTAAACCAACATCTTGTAGCGGTTGTAGTTTTCTTTGGATTTTGGCTTCTTTATGCTCTGCAAAAAAGTCTAATGCATTATCTATGGTCATGGATAAAATATCATGAATATTTTTTCCATTAAACGCTACTTCTAACACTTCTTTTTTAAATCGTTTTCCACTACAAGTTTCACATTCGAGATGAACATCGGCCATGAATTGCATTTCTATGGTTACTTCTCCTTCTCCTTTACAAGTTTCGCAACGTCCGCCGTCAACATTAAAAGAAAAATGCTTTGATTTATAATTACGGATTTTTGCAACCTTTTGATTTGCAAATAAGTTACGAATATCATCATAGGCCTTGATATAGGTAACGGGATTGGATCTGGATGATCGCCCAATCGGGTTTTGATCAACAAACTCTACATGTTTAATATTGCTATAATTACCTTTAAGTTCAGTAAACTCTCCAGCTTTTTCACCATATCCACCTAATTGTTTTAATACAGAGGGGTATATAATTTTTTTAACTAATGTGCTTTTTCCACTACCAGATACTCCAGTGATAGCAGTAAACATTCCTAGGGGAACTTTTACATCTATGTTTTTAAGATTGTTTTCTCGAGCACCAATAATTTCGACATAATATTTTGAAGATCTTCGTTCTTTAGGAACTTCGATCTCCATGGTTCCATTTAAATATTTTGCAGTTAGAGATTCTGCTTTTAATATGGTGTCAAAAGTTCCTGTTGCTACAACTTCTCCTCCAAATGTACCGGCTTCTGGACCTATATCGATAATTTCGTCTGCAGCTTTCATGATGTCTTCATCGTGTTCTACTACGATTACGGTATTTCCAAGATCTCTAAGTGATAGTAATACTTTAATAAGTTTTTCTGTATCTCTGGGATGTAAACCAATACTAGGTTCATCTAATATATACATAGATCCTACGAGACTACTTCCTAATGAGGTCGCAAGATTGATTCTTTGAGACTCTCCTCCAGATAATGTATTTGATTTTCTGTTAAGTGTAAGGTATTGAAGTCCTACATTTTGCAGAAACTCAAGCCTACTATTAATTTCTTTTATAAGACGTTTAGATACTTGAGTGTCATAAGGATTAAGTTCAAGATCTTTAAAAAAATCAGCGAGTTCATTTAACGGTTTTTCAACCAAATCGGTAAGTGTAGCTCCATTAATTTTCACATAATTAGCTTCTTCACGTAATCGTTTTCCTTTACAGGTTGTACAACGTGTTTTTCCGCGATACCGAGAAAGCATAACTCTATTTTGAATCTTATAAGCTTTGGATTCTAGTTCTTCAAAAAAGCTATTGATACCTTCAAAATATTCATTTCCGTTCCATAACAATTCTTTGTGTTCTTCTGATAGTTCAAAATATGGTTTATGAATAGGGAAATCAAATTTATATGCACTATTTACCAATTGGTCCTTATACCAACTCATACTATCACCTCTCCAAGGAAAAACAGCACTTTCATAAATACTTAGAGCTGTGTTAGGAACTACCAGATCTTCATCAATTCCTATAACATCACCATAGCCTTCACATTCAGGACATGCTCCATACGGATTGTTGAAACTAAAGAGGTGAACATTAGGTTCTAAAAAAGTCATTCCGTCTAACTCAAACTTATTACTAAATTGTCGTAAACTTTTATCAGTTAGAGTTTCAATATAACAGCTTCCTTTACCTTCAAAAAAAGCGGAATCAATAGCATCAGCCAATCGATTATAAAAATCTTCTTCATCTCTTTTTACAATACGATCTACTACAAGAAAAAGAGAATCTTTTTTTTGAACCTTTGCTTCTTCTATTCTTATTACTGTATCATTTACTTTAACCCGTGCATATCCTTGTTGTTGTAATACTTTAAGTTTACCTTCAATAGTTCGACCATTTTCAACAGAGATAGGGGCGAGCAATAATAATTTTTCACCTTCATTAAAAGATTTTACGTATTCTATAACATCAGTAACTCTATCTTTTTGAACGATATTACCAGAAATGGGAGAATATGTTTTACCAATTCTCGCAAAAAGTAATTTTAAGTAGTCATAAATCTCTGTAGTTGTACCTACAGTTGATCTTGGGTTAGTAGAGTTTACTTTTTGTTCTATAGCGATTGCAGGGGCAATTCCTTTTATATAATCTACACGAGGTTTATTAAGTCGTCCAAGAAATTGCCTGGCGTATGACGAAAGACTTTCTACATATCTACGTTGTCCTTCTGCATATAAAGTATCAAAAGCCAAGCTGGATTTACCAGATCCTGATAATCCAGTAATAACTACCAACTTATTTCTAGGGATGGCAGCATCTAAATTTTTGAGGTTATGAAGTTTAGCTCCTTTAATTAATATGTTTTTCTTTGGATCTAAGGTCGTAATATCTTGAATCATAGTAAATATGCGGTAAGAGGGCAAAGATAATGATTACTAAATAAGTATAATAGCCTATCCAGAATGAAAGTTTAGTTAAAAAAATTAACAAAAAATAGTTTGATTTTCAATGATAGTTACTATATTAGCCCCTGTAATTAAACCAAATTCTAAATAGAACTGCCTATTGTACACCTTTACTTTTTAAGTTTAACATAGCCCGAGCCCCAAGCTTGTTGGTACTAAATTAAAGTAGAGGTATGAAAGATTACAATCTGTCTGATGCAGTTCTTGTTAATAACTACATTAAAGGAAACGAAGCTTCCCTGTCCATTTTGATCGAACGTCATAAACAACGTATATATAGTTTTATATACTCTAAAGTTTTTGATCGTGATGTCTCTGAAGATATATTTCAGGATACTTTTATCAAAGTGATTCGCACTCTGAAAAACGGAAAGTATAACGAAGAAGGAAAATTTTTACCTTGGGTAATGCGTATTGCCCATAATTTGGTCATTGATCATTTTAGAAAAGGAAATCGTATGCCAAAATTCGAAGATAATGGAGAGTTTAGTATTTTTTCTGTGATTAGTGATGGTGATCTTAATGCAGAAAAAAGATTAATTAAGGATCAGGTAGAAGAAGATTTAAGAAGCTTGATTCAAGAGTTGCCTGAAGATCAGAAAGAAGTACTGGTAATGCGTATGTATAGAGATATGAGCTTTAAAGAAATCTCTGATAAAACTGGGGTAAGTATTAATACTGCATTAGGACGTATGCGTTATGCGCTGATCAATTTAAGAAAGGTAATCGAAAAAAATAATATTGTTTTAACAAATTAATAATTATACCGTGCAATAAAGTATAATTAGCCTCGTTATTATCTTAAGAACCCTAATTTAAGATTATAGAAATATGGCAAAATTTTACTTTAAGTCTTCTGCAAAAGAAGAAAAACAATTAGTACCAAAAAAATCTACAGTAGATTTTATTTTGAATTACTCAAAAGCTTTAAGTGTTATAGATTATAAAAATTTGAAGTTTGAAACGCTTCTAAACTAAACTTTGATAAAAGACCTGTTATTTATTTAGCAGGTCTTTTATTTTTGTAGTAATCATTAATAACGGTTTTTCTACCAATAGTTTTTGTTATTATATCTTTTTCAAGATCCCATCCACGTGCAGGAGAATATTCTCTTCCGTACCATATGATTTGTAAGTGAAGATCGTTCCATAATTCTTTTGGAAATATACGTTTTGCGTCTTTTTCTGTTTGCGTAACATTTTTTCCATTAGTAAATCCCCATCGATACATTAATCTATGAATATGGGTATCGACAGGAAAAGCAGGAACTCCAAACGCCTGAGACATTACAACACTTGCTGTCTTGTGTCCTACTGCCGGTAATTCCTCTAAAGCTTCAAAACTTTGCGGAACCTCACCGTTATGTTTATCAATTAAAATCTGTGAAAGCCCATGAATACCTTTAGATTTCATAGGACTGAGTCCAACAGGTCTTATAATTTCTCTAATTTCCTCAACAGATAACCTGATCATAGCATACGGATTATCTGCACGTTCAAACAGTAGTGGTGTGATCTGGTTTACCCTAACATCCGTACTTTGAGCACTCATCAGAACAGCAATAAGCAAGGTGTAAGGATCTTTATGATCTAAAGGGATTGGTATTTTTGGATATAATTCCTGAAGTGTCTTAATGGTAAAATCAATCTTTTCCTGCTTGGTCATACGCTAGAAGTATTTTTTAGGCTAAAATATTAAAATATCATTCTACTATAATCAATTACAATGATTAAAATTTAAATAAAACTAAGATCAAATATTTATTTTTGTTATATTTTTACATAGATTTGTTAAACAAAATAGAAACTCATATATTATACTAATGACAACATTAAAAGCAGGAGATAATGCTCCCGATTTTACAGCTTTAGATCAAGACGGAAATACAATTTCTCTTAATGATTATAAAGGGAAAAAACTAGTTGTTTTTTTCTATCCCAAAGCAAGTACTCCTGGATGTACAGCAGAAGCTTGTAACCTTAAAGATAATTATCATACATTTCAAGCTCAAGGTTATGAAATTATTGGAGTTAGTGCAGACAGCGCAAAACGTCAACAAAATTTTAAAAATAAATACGAATTGCCATATCCTTTATTAGCAGATGAAGATAAAAAGGTAATTGAAGCTTTTGGAGTTTGGGGCCCAAAGAAATTTATGGGACGAGAATATGACGGGATTCATCGTACGACTTTTGTAATTGATGAAAACAGCGTAATCTCAGAGGTAATTACCAAAGTAAAAACTAAAGATCACACTGCTCAAATATTATAAAATGTATTCTAACCCATATTGAACGGTTGTAATTAATCTTTTTGATATGGGTTAGTATTTTTTTGATATTCCTGTTTATTGGACTTTCCATCACCATCAGGATCTTCATTAGCATCTTCTTTATTAGTTGGGTCAAGACCATTTTTTATTTCCCATTGGTCCATAATACCATCTTTATCCAAATCCTGATCGAAGTAAGAAAAAACAAATAAGACGTGATTTTTTGCCAATCTGTTTTGCTCTGGTTTGTAAGGTAATTTGTCAATTTCTTTTGGTAAATCTACATCTATGTAATCCACAATAGCTTTGATATCACATTGGCTTTGTTTAAATTTTAATTCTACTTTTTTAATGAGTTCTTTGTGCTTATCAGGATTTTCCAAATTGTATGCCCATTGAAAACTTCCTTCGAGCGCTTTTATTAAGACTCTATAGTTTTTCCAGCAAATGGTGTCAATGGCATTTCTAACTCGTTTATTGGTTTCAGCATCTCCCTGACCAGTAGCTTTTCTTAATGCTGCAATTGCTTTGTCTCCTCTTTTAACGATTTCAGCTTGGGCAGCTTCTCGAGTTCTCCATTTTCGATCACCTAGTTTTTGAATGACCTGATCATCGGTTAGATTACTCATATTTTTCGTTTTATCATCACAATTGATAAGTAGTAATAATATTGTGATAAGTGTTATTACACTTTTTAAGTACCTCATTTTCATAATTTGTTGTGTTTAGTGAGACACAAAAATTGTTTTTTATAAGGTGAAATACTAGAGGTGAATACCTTTTTAATAGGGGATATTTCCCTGTTTTTTACATGTTAATAAGTGCTTTATTTTGAATTTTAGATACCTGAGAAACTTTCTCATACCTGATGTAGGGGTATAAAAAAAGGCCTCTGTATAAAACAAGAAGCCTTTTTTGAATGTGTGTTTGTTTTACTTAACAGTTTCTATTGATTTATAACCAAAGAAATTATTTTCTTTAATCATTTCAGGAACAAGTTCTGGTAATTTATCCTCCCATCCCGATTCTCCTTCTTGTATCATCTGAAGTACTTCTCTAGAGAATATATGCATAATGCTAGGGTCATAATCTGTGATGTCTTGTAACTTGCCATTATATTTAAAGAACTTATATAGTTCTTTCATTCTTGGATGTACTTTCAGATTCTCACTTGTAGTAAGTTTTCCTGTTTCATGATTCTTAAGAGGATATAGATATACTTTAAGATCCTTGAAAAATAATTTACCAAAAGCTTCTAGAATACCACCACTTAAATGACGATAATACTTCTCATCAAAGATGTCAATAAGATTATTAACTCCCATTGATAGTGCCATACGTTCTTTTGTATAGTTTGAGAAATATTCAACAACACGATAGTATTCCTGGAAATTAGAAATCATTACTGTTTGCCCAAGAGAGCATAGCAATCTTGCTCTTGCCATGAAATCTTCTTCATCGATTTCTCCTTCGGCTCTTAAGTTTGATAAGGTTATTTCGAATATTACAACAGTTTTTTCTTTACTTACTTTGTTCTCGTTCAAGAACATATTAAGCGATTTTTTGTAAATATCCATATTGACCTGGGTAACTGGTCTGAAACTTCCTCTAAGTGCTAGAATATTCTTTTTATAAAGAATAGCTGCAGGTAAAATATTGTTTCCATCAGCTCCAAACATCACTGCTTCGGTCATTCCGTTTTTAACAAGCTGTAAACTCATTAAACGATTGTCTACTTTTTTAAATCGAGGACCAGAAAAATTAATGGTATCGATTTCTATTTGATCTTTATCAAGATGATCGTACAAATACCTTAGTAACTTTTTAGGATTATCATATTTATAATATGCGCCATAAATAAGATTAACACCTAAAATTCCTAAGGTCATTTGTTGTAACCTGGCGTCATTTTCGTGAAAACGAATATGAAGTGTAATCTCATTATAATCTTCGTTTGGCGTTACCTGGTAACGAATACCTACCCAACCGTGACCTTTGTATTTTTTTGCAAAATCAATAGTAGCTACAGTGTTAGCATAACTAAAAAAAAGTTTATTAGGGTGTTTTTCCCTAACAATGCGTTCTTCGATAAGGCCAACTTCATGCCTTAACATTTTCTTTAAGCGGGCTTCAGTTACATAGCGTTTATCATCTTCTATTCCGTAGATGGCATCACTAAAGTCTTTGTCATACGCACTCATTGCTTTTGCAATGGTACCAGAGGCACCGCCTGCTCTAAAGAAGTTACGGACAGTTTCCTGACCGGCACCTATTTCAGCAAACGTACCATAGATATTCTGATTGAGATTAATTCGTAGAGCTTTACTTTTTATAGAGGGGACAGATTCGAATTCCTTATCTCCCATGATAGTAATAGGCATAGTGAATCGGGCTTTTTTTGTTCTGTGTAAAGGTACTAATCCCTGAACTATAATAAAAAAAACTGAACAGCAATTTTTTACATTTTATAATCGATATAAATAATTATAACATAAACCAATTGCTTTTTGAGATAAAAAATATATTTACATTTGCGCTAATAAGTAATCATTATGAACGTAATATTTCTTGGAACAGGTACATCACAGGGAATTCCTATTATAGGTAGTGATCATCCTGTATGCTTAAGTGATGACCCTAAAGATAAAAGGTTACGTGTATCTGTTATGATTTCTTGGGATGACTATAATTATGTAATCGATTGTGGTCCCGATTTTAGGCAACAAATGTTATCTAATAATGTAAAAAGAATTGATGGCATTGTTTTTACTCATGAACATGCTGATCATACCATGGGATTAGATGATATAAGGCCCTTTTTTTTCAGGCAAGGAGATATTCCTATCTATGCTCATAATAGAGTGCTCAAGGCCCTAAGATTAAGATTTGACTATGTTTTTTCATCAGAAAATAAATATCCAGGAGCTCCTAGCGTTATTGAAAATGAACTAACCAACCAGCCATTTAAGCTAGGAAACCTGGATGTTATTCCTATAAATACTATGCATAACCGCTTACAGGTATTTGGCTTTAGATTTAAAGATTTTGCATACCTGACAGATGTAAAAACAGTAGAAAAGGAGGAAAGAAAAAAACTTAAGGGATTGAAAGTTCTTGTAGTAAATGCGTTAAGAATTGAACCACATCATTCTCATTTTAATCTAGAAGAGGCTTTGCAATTTATCCAAGATATCGAGCCAGAGAGAGCTTATTTAACGCATATAAGTCATATGTTAGGATTTCATGAAGAAGTTGAAAAACAATTGCCTGAAAATGTATTTATTGCTTACGATAATTTAAAAATCACTATATAACTATGAAAGGAAAGATATTTCTTTATTTGTTCATTTTTACGTTACTATTTGTATTGTTTCAATTTATGAACGCTAAAAAGGCCAAAGAATCATACGATGCAAAAATCGAAAACTTAAAACTTAAACTGGAAGAAGGAGATAAGACCAATGAAGCTATTATAGATTCTCTTATCAATGTCAACATGGAATTGACATATTTTTCTTTGGATAGCGATGAAGAAGCAATTAGTTATTTTGAAGAAAAAGGTTATGATGCTAAAAAACTAGAGCTAACTATAAGTGATCAGATTATTGGACAAAATAAAGCAGGAAGTGATAATCCAATTATTCCCTTTGCAGGTATGGAAGGTAATATGAGTATTAATAAAGTACGATTATTGAATCATAAATGGATCATTGCAGATTTTACCGATGGCGTATATTGGGGACAGCTTTTTATTATTTATGATTTAAAAGAAGATGGAGTTGTTGATTTTGAAGTTGAAAAATCATTTTTATATCCTAAAAATTAACCCATTACAAAATTAAAATACAAAAAGCTGTCTCGTTAAAAAGACAGCTTTTTTTGGTTTGTAAATATGATATAATAGTTGGTTAAGGTGTTTATTTTTTTAATAACTTCTTTTTAATGAAATCTCCATTGATCTCTATAACAGCGATATAGATCCCACTTGGGATTTTGATGCCATTCTCTGAAGTAGCATCCCAGGTATAGCTAAAATCTGTCATGTTTTGCTCCTTATTGGCTAGGGATTTTATTAGTTTGCCAGATAGGTTATAAATATTTATTGAAACTGTTTTTAATATTCTTGTAGTAGTAGAAAAAGTAACTTGATCTTTGAATGTATTAGGATATACTTTAATATTATTTTCGGATAAAGTATTAGGATCATTAGATAAAGGCTTCCAACGTCTTCCTAAAGGTTGATCTAACCATAATAATATAAATTCATTATCATCTGGTAATTGTGTTCCTACATGGCGTCCAACACTGAAAGGGTAGTTATTATCATTTAGCACACCAATTAGAAATGGATTGAAAACTACAACGCTTTCTATTGTAACAAAAGGGAAGGCAAAATCTTTTCCGATCCCAATATCTCCTTCTAATCCAGGCTCAGATATTCTACGAATATCATTGATCTTTAGAAGATTTACATTCGTTCTTTTACGTATTAATTCAGAATCTTGATGTAACTCAATTTCATAAATAGCTTTATACCCATTTAAATCTCCTTGAGAACCATCACGTTCGATAATCAATCCTCTTTTATTACTAAACATAACAAAATCTCCAATAGCAGTAGCTCTTTCATTCAGAGGATATTGAAATCTTTTATTGTTATAAGATTTAGTATCTAAATTAAATTCATGAATCAAAAGATTGTTGTTTGATCCTCGAAGTGGTTTTTCTAATAAAGGAAGCAATTTTTTATTATTCATGGTTAATGCCATTCCTTCAAAACCACCACTGCTCTTAACTCTAAAAGGAGTATCCTGTTTTGTATTTCTGTATGGCCAATATAATCCTCCTAGCCATGGAGTATTATCTCCATTTTGATCCTGAAGATTGGTTCCATCTCCATTAATACCAATTTTTGGAAAATCTCCAAACAAACATACAGTACCAATATTTGGATATTGTTTATGAGCTATTAATAAAGTTCTGAAATCAAAACTTTGAATATCTGCACGATCTGTTAGATTATTTGCTACAATTACATCGGCAATCGCTTTAGTAAATGTTTCAGGAGTCACAGTACGCTCTGAAAAGATATCTCCTCGATCATCGGTATCTGTTCTTGGGTTAATCTTTGTTTCAATATTAAAACGAACCCTGGAAGCATTCTTCCATCGTTGCTGGGCTTTGGAATCTGAAGTTCCAGGTCCGTTTTTATAATATTCAATATAGAAATCTACAAAGTCAAATAATTGTTGCAATGAAGGCATAATATAAGGATCAATAAAACCTTCTTGATTGGCATAGGCAACAGCTACAGGAGAAAGTGTATGATCATTCGTTTGTACTGGACGCCCTTCTAATATTTTATCTGCAATAAACATGGATTGAATCTCATGTAGAGTCAAATCTTTAACTAGCACTTCATCTTCATAATTGTAAGAAGTTCCATCTGCTTTCCTAGTTTTAGCCGCCTCTATATGTGGATCGTGATCTAACACAGGAATACCATCTTGCGTGATACCGCAATCTGTTTCTAAAGTTGGCATTAAGTAATCAAGAGCAGCTTCCATCGCTGGTAATGTATTTTCGGGACGTAAATTTCTTGCACCTCTATGTCCTTGTGCATCAAAAAGTTTTACATCAATTAAACCTTCTGTGTCTATAAAATCAGCTTGTCCGTCTCCGTTTTTATCAAAATTTTGTACTGCTTCTAAAAGGATATCTGGCCGATCAGAGATGATTCCTTGAACTCCTAGTTCAAGAAGTAAATTCATGTTTTCTAAGTCATTAACAGTGTATACTACTACATTATGACCAGAACGATTTAAAGACGATACGTTAATCAATTCGCTAGAAGCCGGTTGTAATCCTGAAGGAGGATTTTCTCTACTACCTACAACTGTGTTTGAGTTTTCATCATCTAGCATAACAAACCATGGTGACATCACAGGGCTTTTACTTCCATACGTTTTTGCGTGAGAACGCATAGCATTCATAACTCTAAGCGAACTGGATTCTTCACTAAATGGATTTTGAGGAGCACGTAACTCTTTACCTGGATTATCAAAATCAGGAAGTGGAAAAGGAGGATCTAACAGGATTCCGTTTTTATCAAAATGCAACAAAAAAGGTCCAAACTCATCACCAATCCAATAATCTCCATTATTGGTTCTCTGAATGGATTCTATATCAAAATCTGATCCTGTAAGAATACGCTCATCACTAAAATGATTGGTGATTGCAAAAGGAATTAAACCATTTGGGTCTCGCAATTCAATATAATTTATAACATCAATAGACCCATCACCACGTCCAAAAAAGTTTTTGAATTTAGGTTTGATTTTATACAAACGTAGATTGTAGTCGGCTGAGTTTTCAATGGATCCAAAACCATTGTCTGATAACACGATAAAAGTACCATCATAATTATTTATAACCGAAGAGAACCCTTGAATAGGTTGTTTGTTAGAAAAAGGAACTGGTTGCTGATTGATTAATCCCGCACCGATATATTGTCCAGAGGTAGGGCCTTGAGCAAAACTGGAAGCAGGCAAAATCGCTCTTGAAACCAGTATATCCCCAAAGTTATAAAAGGACTTACCAGTTCCTTTTGGATAAATTTTCTTTGTATAATAAGTGTCGTTAGGTATTGTAAAATCAAGCGTTTCTGGTTTTGAAACTGTGCTCTGAGCTGTCATATTGTATGACAGTAAAGCCCACAAACATAATACCTTGAAGACAGTAAAATGTTTTGTTTTTGGATTTAAAAAAGAATAGCATTTCATTAGTAATACGTTTAAGGTTAATTGGGTTAAATACATCATAAAATTAAGTGCTATGTATTACACAATTGTTTGCAGATGTTAAACAAATGTTTAGGATTGTGTTATCCTTTGTTAACCTTAAGGTATAATTTATTAAGGAGTAGAAGTTTTTAAGTATCAGAATCTAAAAAGCTGTTTTCGAGATATACAAAAACAGCTTTTATGGTTATTTTACATTAATAAAACTTTACTCTCTTTCGAGGTGTTGATCATGAGCAACCAAACATATTTTTTTGCGATAGGTTACTCTGATACGCATTCTATAAGGTCCGTAAGTGGTCACCATAAAACCAGAAATTCTTTCATAATTGGTAATTATGTATGATGAATTTGGCCTGTTGGCCATCGCTAAGCCTTTCCAGCTATCTAATCTAGAGTTTAGAGCATAAGCAGGAGAACAACAATTACTTAAATCGACTTCAATAATTCTGGTTTGTATATGATTACCGTGCCAATTACAATTGTTAGGAAGTGGTTCGGTACGACAATTATTCAACATATCAACCATTAGAAATTGATTAGGCATATCTCTACCTTCACCAGATGTAAAATTACAACCATCATTGGTTAGATTATCATCGCAGGACGATCTGCCATTTATACTACAGTAGTTGGCACTTTCACTAGTCGATTCAGAACTTTTGTTAGTTGAATTTTCTTTTAATTCCTGATTTTTCTCATTAATAATTAGGTCATCTTTTTCACAAGAAGAAAAAATTATCATTCCTATTAAAATGAAAATTAACAGAGTGATTTTTGAGTTTACTTTTTTCATAATATTAAATGTTTGATTAGCCCTGTTTTAAGGGGTTTTGATTTATGTTTATACTTATAAGAGTAGATATCTTAAATTCATTACCCATACTTAAAAATTTAGTAGAACTTCTTACGCAAACGTTGTAGTGATATTTTGTGATTTTTCCTGTATACAAAGGGTTTTCCTGAAGATTTCATAATTATGTATGCAGGAGCTTTGTTATACTAAAATTATGTAGGGATTCTCTTATATTTGATTTTAATGCTATTTAAGAACGAACATTAAAAATAAATATGAGATTGTTATCAGTTTTACTATTTGCATCATTATTAGTAGTAAATATTTCGTGTAAAAAAAAATATGAGGGCCCTTATCAAGGGTTTAAGGATAAAGGAACCCATATCGAAGTATATAAGGATAATGGAAAATATATAATAACTCCTTTTTCTGATAAGATCATAGAAACTTCTTTTATCCCAGAAGGGGAAGTTTTAAAATCAGAATCTCATGCCGTTGTATTGACTCCCAATGTAAAAGCAAGTATTAAAGAGGATAAAGAAACTCTTATTTATACAACTTCTGGTATTGCAGTTCATATAACTAAGAAACCTTTTGCTATTTCATACTCTTATAAAGGAAAAGAACTTATTTCAGAACAGAAAGGATATGTAAAAACAGATTCTACAGAGATATTAAACTTTAACCTGGATACTAAAGAAGTGATTTATGGAGCAGGAGCAAGGGTAGTTGGTATGAATAGAAGAGGAAAAAGACTTGAGTTATATAATAAAGCACATTATGGCTATGGAAATCATTCAGAATTGATGAATTATACAATGCCGCTGGTATTGTCTTCAAAAATATATGCGGTTCATTTTGATAATCCATCTATAGGGTTTTTGGATATCGACAGTAAAAAAGATAATACACTGAGTTTTGAAACTATTGGAGGTAGAAAAACATATCAAGTAGTAGCGGGTGATGATTGGAAAGATTTGATTGATCAATATACAGATCTTACTGGTAAACAACCAATACCACCACGTTGGGTATTTGGTAATTTTGCCAGTCGTTTTGGGTATCACTCTCAGAAGGAGGTCGAAGAAACCATTGCAAAATTTAAAAAAGACAGTATTCCGTTGGATGCGGTTATTCTGGATATATATTGGTTTGGAAAAGATATTAAAGGTCACATGGGTAATCTGGAATTTTTAAAAGATTCTTTTCCAGAGCCTAAACAAATGATTAATGATCTTAAAAATCAAGGAATTAAAACTATTTTAATTACAGAACCTTTTATTTTAAGTACTTCAAAGAAATGGGATGAGGCGGTAGAGAAAAAAATCCTTGGTAAGGATTCTCTAGGAAACCCATATAAGTTTGATTTTTATTTTGGAAATACCGGTATTGTAGATATTTATGATCCTAAAGGAAAAGATTGGTTCTGGAATATTTATAAACAATATACTCAAGAATATGGAGTAGCTGGTTGGTGGGGAGATCTTGGAGAGCCAGAAGTACATCCTTCTGATCTACAGCATGCGGCTGGGAGCGCAGATCAGGTTCATAACATTTACGGTCATGACTGGGCAAGATTGGTTCAAGAAGGATTTCAAAAAGATTTTCCTAATCAAAGGCCTTTTATTTTGATGAGAGCAGGATACTCAGGTTCTCAACGTTTTGGTATGATTCCTTGGAGTGGAGATGTAAGTCGAAGTTGGGAAGGGCTACAATCACAAGCTGAAATTGCATTGTCTATGGGAATGCAAGGATTAGGATATATGCATTCTGATCTGGGAGGTTTTGCAGGTGGTGAAGTGTTTAACCCTGAATTGTATACCCGATGGTTACAGTATGGAGTTTTTCAACCAATTTTCAGACCTCATGCACAAGAACATATTGCACCAGAACCAGTTTTTCATGATAAAAAGACAAAAGCACTAGCCAAAAAAAGTATAGAACTTAGATATAGTTTGATTCCGTATAACTATACTTTGGCTTTTGATAATTATCAAACAGGAATTCCTTTAATGCGACCACTTTTCTTTGGAAACTCAGAAGAAGAGGAACTTCAAGATGTGAGTTTTACTTATTTATGGGGAGATAATTTTCTAGTATCTCCCGTAGTAAAACCTGATGTAGCTTCAATGGATGTACTTTTTCCAAAAGGAAATATATGGTATGATTTCTTTACAGGTCAAAAATATGAAGGAGGAGCTTATAGACAAGTCCAGGTAGTAGAAGAACATATCCCTGTTTTTGTGAAAGCGGGAGCTTTTATACCTATGGTTAAACCTGTTCAGACAACTGATTTATATTCAACAAAAGAAATCATATTACATTATTATCACGATACCAGCGTAAAAAACAGCTCAGGTAAAATGTATAATGACGATGGTAAAACACTTGCAGCATATGAAAAGGAACAATATGAAATATTAAAATTTGGTAGTGTTTATTCTAAGAATAAATTATCGATACATTTAGATGTTGAAAAAGGAAGTGATTATTCATTTCAATCACGCAAAATGATTTTGATAATACATAATATTGAGAAAGCTCCACAATCTATTGTTTTAGATGAAATTACACCTTCATATAAATGGAATCCAGAAGATAAAACAGTATCTATTTCTTTAGACTGGGATACTAAGATGAGTAAAATCGTTAATTTACAATTACTTTAGAGTAGAATAATTAATAGTTTAGTTGGCAAAATTAACGTTGCGATTATTGAATTGACTCTTTCAGTTTATAGAAAAAAGAAAAATATCTAGCATTTTTTTTCAAGAATACGTTTCTATTTACGAAGTAAAAAATGGACTAATAACAAGTACACGTTTTGTTAGATAGTAGTACTTTTCGTTGTGATAAAGCAATGATAAAACTGAGTGTAAATTTGATAGATTGAATCATTTAAACTATTAGAATTTTGAAATTATAATAATAGAATCGATTTTTGTACTCAAGAAAACAAACTAACCATTGAATATGAATACTAAAAATCTACTGTTTCTTTTAACTCTTATTTGTTTTTATGCTTGTACATCAGATAAAAAGAAATCGTCCTCATCAAATGAGATTACTGAACAACCAACTGAAAAAGTTTCTGAAAAAGAAATAATCTCTAACAAAATTGATGTTGAAAAACAAATTGAAATTATAAGAAATGATTTTAATGATATTGACAGTAAACTTGCCACATTAAAAAAGAAAAGCACGACTTTACAAGAAAATAGACTCTCAGTAGAAATAGAAGGTTTTTATGATGCTAATAAAATCGTTAAAGTTGTAAATACAGAAGTATTGGGTCATAGCGTTGTGAAGATTTCTTATTATTTAAAAGATGATAAATTATTTTTTGTTTATGAAACACGTTCTGATGAAGCTTCAGTAAATGGGCCTTTTACTATCAGAGAATTAAGAACCTATATACATAAGGGACAATTATTAAAAGCCTTAAAAAAGGAAAAGACCTTTGAAAAAGATGAAGATATTAACATAGCAAATGTTCCTAATATTGATATTACCGAAGAAGTAGTAAAATCAAAAGGATTAATAAAGCTATATAATAAAGGGTACTCAAAAAGAATTAATCAATTAATTAATTAATAGTGCTACTCAATTTAAAAATGGGTGTTGAATTAGTAAAGACGATTCTAATTCAGGAATCGAAATTAAAGATGGAAAATGGATTCATTTTTATAAAGACAATGAAATAAAATCTGGAAACATCTATGATTTTAAAGTTAGAAAAGAAGAGGATGTAGAATATCTTATGCTAACCAATGATATATCGGGTGAATTAAAATATTCAATTCTTAAATACATCGATAAGGAGTTGGAGTTAAGTTATCTGCCAAAAGGAAATACACTGACTTATAGATTAGAATAGTCAAACCAAAAGAATAAAGTTATGAATGTAAAACACTTGATGATTCTGTTTGTTATTATGTCTTTTTCTTTAGTAGCACAGGAAAAAAATGATGATATAGAATTGATTACCGTAACTATTGAGAATTATTTTGAGGGTTATATAAATAGAGATGTTTCTAAATTAAATAAAGCTTTTGATATTCAAAATGGTACAATGAAAGTACCTTCTGTAAATCAAAAAGGAATTGAAAATATAGAAAACTCATATTTCAGGGATCTTATTCCGAAATGGGCGTCAAGAGAAAAACTACCACCAGAAGCATTAAAAAAATGTGTGCTTAAAATTTTAAATTTGGATGTAGTAGATGAAAAAATGGGAATTGCTAAAATCAGTATGAAGGTTGGCGAAACTACGTATATCGATATTCTTTCTTTGCAAAAAATAAATCAAATCTGGAAAATCACAAATAAAATTTATGTTGTAATAGATGATGATTAATTAATTTGAGAACCAGTAATTGGAAATATGTATTTAAATACTAATTTTATCAATTACTTTTTAATATTTAAGAAGAGAAAAGGTTATCATCTATTAAATGAATACTTTAAACCCATCTATCAAACACCATCTGGTTGTAGGAGCATTTCTAAGTGTTTGGGGTTTTTTGTTTGCTTTTTTTGCAAGACCATTTGAGCATGGTAATATGGATTTGCAAATATGGATAAATGTTAGTGTAGGGTTTAGCTTGATTATATTTTTATCCTATGGAGTAGTAAGCTGGTTTCAAAATACTATTTATCAAAAATTATTAAGATGGAATACAGTTTTTGAAATAAGTACATACTTTTTGTTTTACTTACTATATACTGTAGCCACCTACTTATATTATAAAACCCCTTTGGTTAAAGGGATCTACGATTTTTCTGAGTTTTTAATTAAGATCATTGTCAATATATTTTTGATCTTAACTCCATTACTTTTTTTGGCCAGACGATATACAATTAAATTGATACCAATAAAAGAAGATGATATTATTATTAAGGGAGAGAATAAGTTGGATATTTTAAAAATCAAAAAATCAGATCTTATTTGTATCTCTAATTCGCAGAATTATGTTGAGGTTTTCTTTCTTGAAAAAGATCAACTCAAAACAAAATTGATTCGTAGTTCGTTAAAAAAAATTCAATATGATTTTGACTTCTTAATTCAGGTACACAGATCTCATTTAATCAATCCTTCTCATTTTAAATTCTGGAAAGATTCAAGTACAATTGCTTTAACTCAAATAGAGCTTCCAGTTTCTAAAAATTATAAAAATCGTGTAATAGACCTATGATTTTTTATACCTAAAACGGTCTATTTTATACCAAACCATACTAATTCTACCTTAAAATACTTCTTTTATACCTTATAGCTTTTATCATATCTAAAGCAGTGATTTTTCATTCTATTTTGGTTGTGTCAATCTAAAAAACAAATCAAATGAAAAAAAGTGCTTGGATCATTTTTGGTAGCTTATGTATTATTTTTAGCTTTTATCCAATGAAGTATCTTTTAGCAGATACCCCAGTTGCATTACAATTATCAAAATCAGTAGAACTTTTAAATAGTAATGTATATAACATCTCTTTTTATGCTCATATCATTTTTGGAGGTATTGCACTTTTAGTTGGCTGGTTACAGTTTAGTAAAAAGTTAAGAGCAAAATATATAAACCTACATAGAACTATTGGTAAAATATATGTCACTTCAGTTTTAATCAGTGGACCTTTTGGGTTTTACATTGCGCTTTTTGCTTCAGGAGGACTTTCTCCAAAACTTGGTTTTTCGATAGGAGCCTTACTTTGGACAATACTTACCTTTTTGGGGTATTCTACTATTAGAAAAGGAAGAATTGAAGCACATAGAAAATTTATGATGTATAGCTATGCAGGTACTTTTGGAGCTGTAACCTTACGACTTTGGTTACCTCTTCTTATAGTTGTAACAGATAGTTTTGTAACAGCATATGGTATTGTAGCCTGGTTAAGTTGGATTCCTAATATGATGGTTGTATATTTAGTTATACATAAAAAACCAATCCTTATTTCGATTTATAAAAAATACAGAATCAAAAAAATCGTAATCACATCAGTTATTCTAGTTGCTTTAATGTTTCCCGTTTCTTGTTTAAGCCTACAGACCTGGTTTTATAAAAAACCATCTATAGAAGGTGTAGTTTTTGAAAAAATAAAATCATCCGATTATTCAAGTTTTACTCCAGAAAAATTGAATGAAATAGATACGTACCTTAAAGAAGAATCTGAAACCACCAGTATGTTGATTCTTGAAAATGGTAAAATCGTGTATGAATATGGTGATGTGTCAGAAATCAGTTATATCGCATCCTGTAGAAAAAGTGTATTAGCCATATTATATGGTAAATATGTTACTAATGGTACTATCGACCTTAATCAGACTATAGGTGCAATGGGAATTGATGAAGATGATACACTATTACCTATAGAAAAAGAAGCAACGGTAGATCATATTATTACATCTAGATCTGGCGTATTTCATTTACCAGCTAACGGCGGATATGATAAAGAAAATATAAAAGAGAGAGGCAGTGTTAAACCAGGTGAATACTTTGTTTATAATAATTGGGATTTTAATGTAGCAGGATACATTCTTGAAAAGAAGTCTGGTAATACGGTTTATGAAGAACTGGAACAGCAATTAGCCATTCCTCTAGGATTTCAAGATTGGAATATCAAGAATCAAAAAAGAACGGTTAATAAAGATAAATCTCGATACTCGGCCTACCATATGCATCTTTCTACCAGAGATATGGCCAAAATAGGACAACTAATGCTTCAAAAAGGAAAATGGAATGACAAACAAATAGTTTCTGCTGATTGGATTAATAAAATAACAACTAGAGTAACGCATACAGATACTGTTTCTGCAAGATACAGACGAGATAAATCAAGCCCTCTTCAAGAATCATATGGATATATGTGGTGGCTTTACGAGCGATTCTATGATAATCCCGATTTTGAAGGAGGATATACTGCAAGTGGTTATGGAGGACAATTTATTACTGTAATCCCCAAAAGAAATGTAGTTATTGCACATAAAACCACAATGGATATACTTACTTATGCAGGTTTGTCAGAACGAAGTAAAACACCTTCATGGAAATATTGGTGGCTATTAAGAAATTTGATGCTTAACGGGAAAAGTATTTCTCAATTGTCTACTCAAAAATCAACAGACGAAATAATCAAGTTTATAAGAACAGAATACCAGAAAGATTCAGAATATGCAATATCAGAACGTTTAATTAATGAATACGGATTAGAGCTTACAGAAAATAATAATTGTGAGGATGCTATAAAGTTTTTTGAATTAAATCTGGAGTTGTACCCTAAAGGATATTATACACACCGCACGTTTGATTATTATGGAGATTGTTTATTGAAACTAGGTAGAAAAGAAGAAGCAATAAGATCTTTTGAAAACTCATTAGAGTTTAATCCCGAAAATTTTGAAACAAAAGAAAAACTTTCTAAGCTTAAGACTAATGTTTAAAGAATAATTACAAAATATTGGGATGATTCGGTAACAATTTGGCAGGTTACAACATATACATATATCTTATACAATGATTAAATAAACAAACTATGAGAATAAAGTATTGCTGGATCTTCCTGGTACTAGTAGTTGTTAGCTGCGGTGATTTGAATAAAAAAATGGACCTCATTGAAATAGATGAAACATTTAGAGCAGGTGATTTAGAAGAAGCAAGAATTGATATTAAGGAGTATTTAAAGAAAACAAAAGATAATGAGTATGCCTGGACGTTATTAGGGCATATTAATTCTGAAATGGATAAAGATTCTTTAGCAATTGTTGCATATGAAAAAGCTCTAAAAATAAATCAAACAACAGAAGAAGCTTTGACGGGTTTAGGGATACTGGCAAGAAAAGAAGGAGATTACTTGAAAGCCACAGAGTATTATGAAAAAGCGATAGAAATAAATCCTAAGTATGCCCAGGCATACTCGAGTTTGGTAACGATTTATCTAAAGCAAAAGAACTTTGAAAAAGCGGTAGAAGTAGGCGTTAAAGGTTATAGGCTGGATAAATCTGATCCTACAATTGCTTCTAATCTTTCTGTAGCATATCATTATTTTGGAGACATTCAAAAAAGAGATGAATATTATAAAATAGCAGAGCAGAATGGATATAAAAATATCGAAGCTCTGAAACAAATTTTTGATGGAGAACTAACTGTTTTTGATTAAGAGTTCTGTGGCAAAATGTACTTTCATTAATCTATTTGTTGTAATTATAGTAAAATCTTACTTCGCAAAATTTATAATAATTTAAAATATGATCTTTAGAATTTTAATCGTTCTAGCCATTATTGGAGGGGTATATTACCTTTTAAAAAATGCATTCTTTTCTGAGTATAAAAATTGCCAAAAATGTGAAGGTAAAGGATATTGGATTGCCATGCGTGGTGAAAAAGATAGATGTGATATCTGTAGAGGCTCAGGAAAAATTCCTAGGAGGGGCTAAGTTTTATGATCACGATTATTATTACATAACTAAAATATGATGCATGATCCCAATTGATGGTGAGTTTTTAATGATGTATATATTTTATATTGGATACTTAATTTTCTTAGTAAGAGGAGCTGCTTTTTCTAAGACGAAGAGGTTTTATGTTATAAATTTATTTTTTTATTCTTTCTATTTAGGGATTATGATATATGCGTTTTTTGATATAGAGAATTTTAAAGGAGGAGGCTCTTTGGTTGTTCTGTTTTATGGGTGGATATTTTTGTTAGTTCATTTGGTAATTTATTTGACAGGTAAGTTATATTATAGCCTTAAAAGAACAAATAAGTAGGATTTCAGGAAGTTTTTTATACATTAGTGATTAAGGGCAAATCATATAAAACGCATACGTTATGGAAAAGAATAAATCTGTAGAAGAATATATATCTAAAAGAGGAGAGTGGATACCTGCTTTAGAAATATTACGATCAATTATGCGGTCTACAGAAATGAAGGAAACCGTTAAATGGGGTGTGCCTGTATACACTGTCAATGGTAAAAATGTAATAGGAATAGGAGCTTTTAAATCGTATTTAGGAATCTGGTTTTATCAAGGTGTTTTTTTAAAGGATTCTTCAAAGAAATTAATCAACGCTCAAGAAGGAAAAACAAAAGGTCTTAGACAATGGCGATTTACTTCGATTGATGAGATAGATAAGGATTTGATATTGCAATATGTTAATGAAGCAATACAGAACCAGAAAGAAGGAAAAGAAATAAAAATAGAAAAGTCTAAAGGGTTTGATATTCCAACAGAACTACAAACGGCTTTAAATACCAATACTGATCTAAAAGCGTCTTTTGAAAAACTCACTCCGTTTAAGCAAAAAGAATATGCAGAATATATTACTACTGCCAAAAGAGAAGCTACCCGAGTATCGAGGTTAGAAAAAATTACGCCGATGATTTTTGAAGGAATAGGGTTAAATGATAAGTATCGTTAGAATCTTTACATAATTGAATTTTCCAGAAAGTTTTCATACACCCTTTTCTGTTTGATTTTAATAAAGGATTAGGGATTTATGGAAATAAAGATTGTATAACTATAGACACGATATTCATAAATATAGACTACTTATAAAAAAAAGGCTAGGTGTCTTTTACATTTTTTCCTAGGTTAGCATTGTTCTAAAAAAGGATAGCTAGTTTTTTTAGAATGCTATAGCAAATAAATTAGAAAAGAATGTTTTAAAACTGCGCGCATTCTTTTTTAGAATTATTAAATATCTCAAAGAGTTTTATGTAAAGAATAGTATTAATCTGATGATTAATAGTGAATTCCTATATATGGATTTATGATTCTATAAGCATAGCTCATATTTACGAGTATATTTCTCGAGAAAAGCAGGCACATACTGTGAGTGCCTTTATATGTTCACAGAAAGTTATTTACCAAACATCTTTTATAATGAAAAAACGAATTTTAGAAATAGGAAGAATATTAAATAAAACCGAACAACAATCAATTAATGGAGGAGCAATAGCTCCTTGGGGATGCGTAGCAGGATGTAGAGGAGGAGGATATGTGTATTGTGATGGAACAGAGTGCCGAGCTGTTTATGGAGAAGGTTGTTATGCAAAACTTAATGGAATAGAAGTTATGGAATCATGTCCTCAATAACATTAAAGAAAAATGCAGTATGAAAAAACGAATTTTAAAAATAGGAAGAGCATTAGGTAAAGCAGAACAGCGATTAATTTATGGAGGTGCTATTGCAGCCGCTGATTGCATGGCCGAGTGTAACGATGGACCACCAGTTTTTTGTTTTGGAACCAGTTGTTCAGCGACTGATTATGTAGGCTGTTTTGGATCATTTAATAGCAAAACATATTTTAACTCTTGTCCTAATGGAGTTTAAATTATTGTAATGTTAAGTCAAAAAGCACTTTTGCCTGAGCAAAAGTGCTTTTTTACATATAGTAAACTCTTTTTCTTTTAAGAAATATGCAACTATAACTTCAAAGTAGAATATCTTTCTAAAAATAGACTAGCAATTAGTATCCTGTGAATGAACTGGATACACATACTCTTTGGATTCATTAATACAAACAAGAGCAGGATTTAAAGGGTCAGTTGTAGGTCCTTGTCCATCGGCTCCTCCAATAATCAAAGTAGGAGATTTTAATCGAGCAATTTTTAACTTCTTTAAGGTTAGCTTTTTTTTGTTTTTCATGATTTAGAATAATATTGGTTATTAAAGCAAGTAACAAAGAAATGACTTTCACAATAGGAGAATAGAGCTCAGATTTGTCGATATTTATGAATATCGATTAATTTTAAAGATTGGTTTTATTTAATTCTCTTAAAAAGTAGGAAGGTTTTACACCTTTGAGTTTATAAAAAGCCTTTGAAAAAGATTCAGCATTATTAAATCCAGCTTCATTTGAGATTGCTTTAATTGTATATTTTCTAAGTCTTTCATTTGTTTTCAATTCTGTTACAATGTATTCAATTCTCAAGTTGTTTAAATAATTAGAAAAAGAAGAATCTTTATAATGATTTATAATTTTCGAAAAATAATTAGCATTAGTTCCTAATTGCTTGGCTAATGAGCTTAATGTAATCTCTTTAGATATAAATTCTTGGTTTTTTTCAAATGCTTCTAACCCTTTTAAAGTAGTTAATATTATTTCTTCAGGAATGTTTATCTGTTTTTTGGTATCCGTATTTTTGATGTTCTGAGGAGAAGCAGAAAGTATTTCATCAACTCTTTTTTTATACTGCTTTCTTCTATTATACTGATATATCAAAAAGATAATTGCGACACTTAAAACTAATAAAATAAAGAAAATAACCTTTTTGGATGTCGCCTCGTTGGCTTTCATTTTATCCAAAATCAGTTCTTTTTCAGAATTTAATTTTGGGATATCATATTCCTTAAAAATTTTTTTACTTAAGTATGATTGATTATTATAAATAACACTATCAAATTTCATCAACCTATTAATATAAAAAAGCTGTTTTTTAATATTGTCTTTGCGTTTGTAATGTTCTATTAAATGCTCATAAGACTCTCTTATAGTCGGAGAAACATCTTTTTCTATTTGAAAAACAGAATCTACTTTTTTAAAATGCCTAATAGCTTCTGAAGTGTTATTTTTTTGTAGAAAAGATTTTCCTAAATAATAATATGCAGATGATATATTTTTTTTGTCTCCTATGTTTTCAAAGTAAGTTACGTGTTTACTTATACTATCAAGTGCAACATCATATTCTCCCTGTATGAAATTAATAATCCCTTGATTTATAGCGAAATGGTGATGCTTTTCTATCTCATTGTATTTAAAAGATTCTTTAACTCCTAATTCATTATAGTAAGTAGAAGAATCAATAGCTTTTAGTTCACAAAAAACATTCGAAATAGCAGCTAAGGTGTTTAAGTAATAACTACTTTTTTTCTTTTCTAACAGAACTTTTTTTGAGTATTTAATACTTTCTTTATATAAGTCTAATGCTTCTTCATATTCACCAATTTTTCTTTTAATTGTACCAATACTATAGGTAGATAACATGATTAAATCAGAATATTCATGTTTTTTTGCAAATTGATTAGCCAGTAAGTAATTATCTAATGCATTTTTAAAATCTCCTTTATTGTGATGAAAACTGGCTTTTGCGAAATAGGCTAAGCCTGGATGATATTTTGTGCTATTTTTTGAAGTTAGATTGATAATACTATCACTATATTTCAGTGATGTGGTATCGTCGTATAGCCCCGAAAGAATATAATACCCTGAAATTATTTTCTGCTCAATTTTATCTCTTTTGGCAAGTGATATAAAAGAATTGATGTATTTTATTTTATCTTCTTTATCAGTACTTTTTACATATAGATCAAATAACTCTTTTGAGGATTTGTTTTGTAAAACATCTACAGAGCTTTGTCCATAAACAGTTAAGGATTGTAATAAGAGATAAATAGGTACTAAAGCCTTTAGAGGATATTTATTACATAACCTCATACTCAGTAAATTTGAATTTGTTTTCGATACATAAAAACGGTAACTACTTTAATACATCATTATTTTCTTGAAAATATTGTACTCAGAATCTTAATAATGTTAAAATAAAGTAAAAATATAAAATATGATCTGATCATATTCAAAAAGAAAGAATCTATTTTGTATTTGAATTACAAAATATAAACTGATATAAATTCCCCTAAATAAAAATCAATTTCTTTTAAATATTAGTTTGTAACCATTCCTTGAACTGATAAAAGTTTTGTGGAGCCACGCCATGACCTACAGGAAATTCGTTTAAAGTGGTTTCGATTCCTAACTCTGCAAGCTTTACAGGAGCTTTACGCGCCCAATCTACAGGGATTACTTGATCAACATTCCCGTGAGAACAGTATAAATTAATATGTGAAAAATCATTATTTTGATAACCTTCGGATAGAATATCCTCGTTAAGGTATCCGCTTAATGCTACTACATTTTTTACTTTTTCGGGATAGGAGAGTGCTACAGAATAGCTTAAGATCGTACCTTGACTAAAACCGAGTAAGGTTACATTAGAAGCATCAAGGTTATAGGCCTTAACGGCTTCATCAATAAAAACTGCAATTTTATCTCTTGATTCTATTGCTTGCTCATCATCGCTAAACTTTCCTTGTGCAGCATCAAAATAGATAGCATACCAGGCATTTCCATAGGGTTGCATAGGATATGGAGCTCTTACCGAGATGATACAGAGTTCATCTTGTAGCTCTGATGAAAAAGAAAACAGATCATTTTCATCACTACCATATCCGTGAAACATGAATAAAACAGGAGTTTTATCTTTTTTAATAGTAGGTTCTTTGATGATATGATGTAGTGATAATGTCTTAGTTTCCATAGTTTTTAATTAAGCTGTAAATGAATATGATCATCGTGTCGTACGGCTTGGCATCCGTGAAATCGTATTTTATGATGTTGCACCTTCATTTGATTTTTAAGATGAGGCTCTATAAAGACCTTGCCAACCCGTTTTTGATGTACAATTGCCAAAAGTAAATCTTTTGTGGCGTTTTTTGAAAACTTAAGACTTTTATTAGTTGTACCAAATGTCAAATATTTTGGGATGTCGTATTGCCAATATCCTTTTGATTTACAAGCTTTGGTTTGATCATATACTCCTTTTTTGGGTTTTTCATAAATCCCATATCCACTAATTGAAGGTTTTTTATTAGTAAGATGCCCATTTTGATCTTTATAAATAAAGGCAATATCTATCTTTTTGCCATCATTATGACTTAAGTGAGGAGCTAAAGGAAACCCATTAATAAATGGGAAATTGGCATCCAAATATATTAGTTTAATGTTAGGATGTTGTTTTTGAAGGCTAGTTGATATTTCAGACAAAGCTACTTGTAATTTGGGAGTTACATAGTTTCTGTTCAGGAGTTTTGTCATAAAAGTATGAGCTCCTAATCGGGAAGTATCTCTTATTTTTTCTCTTCCAAAAAGAGGTGCAACAAATGGAATCACTAAAAATGTTATAAATACGTATGCAACAATAAAAATCCCGATTTTTTTTAATCGATACTTTTTTGAAGATCTCTTAATCATTAACTCTACAATAAGATAGAGAAATCCTCCAACTTGGGTAATTGCAGTTAGGAAACAGAAAAGAAGAAATTTAAGAAAAAGCTTTAGAAGTTTTTTTAGCATAAATAAAACTACTTCATGATAAATAAATAACTAGTATATCTATTAATAAATTCTAAAACAAATTTATTAGTTTGATTATTTAACTCCTCCAAACCATTGTTGGAAATAGGGACCAAGAATAGGTACCGTTTTTTGCTCTTCTCTGACTGCAAGTATTAATCCGAAAATGATCAAAACAATCGAAAATATATAAAACGCAAAATGAATCATTATAGAATCAAAAATATTAGCAATGGCAATCAATACATAAAAAGTTATCCATAACCCTAAAGCCTGACGAATATGAAAACTTGCAAATTGATTTTTACTTTCTTGATTCATAAAATAGGCAATAATGGTTCCTATAATGGTTATATATGCCACTACGGCTGCTGTTTTCCCTTGTTTTGCGTAATCTGATTGCATGATTAATGTAATTAATTTAATATTATGACTCCTGTTTGTATAATAAATTAAACAGGTGATGTGTGATATGTGTTTATTTTAAAACTATTTTTTTGTTAGAAATAACGCCATATGGAGTACCTAGTATTGGTTGACCTATAAAAGCACTGTTTTTAGAAGTTGACAGAATATCTTCTTCAGTAAAAGTAGCATTTTCTTCAGGGCTAAACAATGATAGATCTGCTTGGTTTCCTATATTGATACTATTGCTTTGAATACCAAAAGTTGATTTTCCTTTGGTAAACATTTCAATAGTTTTTTTAGTTCCTATTTTATAATTAAGAATCCCAAAAGCACTGTCTAATCCAATAGTTCCATATTTGGCATTATCAAACTCTACTTTTTTGTGTTCTACATCCATTGGTTGGTGATCACTAGTCACCATATCAATAGTTCCATCTTTAACTCCTTCTAAAAGAGCGTCTAAATCCTTTTGTGTCCTTAACGGAGGTAATACCTTAAAATTAGTATTAAATTCTTTTAACTCGATATCAGTAAGGGTAAGATGATGAATACTAACACTACAGCTTACTTGCAATCCTTTTTCTTTTGCTTCTTTAACTAAAGTCACAGATTTTGCTGTGGATATTGTAGGGATATGTAGTTTACCACCTGTATATTCAAGCAAGAAAAGATCACGAGCAACTTGTAATTCTTCTGCTAGAGCAGGAATTCCTTTTAAACCTAGTATCGTACTTTGTTCTTCTTCATTTACCATTCCTTTACCGGCGATATCATTCTCTTGTGGAAATGAAAATACAAGTCCGTCAAAATTCTGAGCATATTGCAATGCAATTTTCAATAGGTTTGGATTTTGTATTGCTTTTTTATAATCTCCAAAGGCAATCGCTCCTGCTTGTCTCATATCATACAGTTCTGCCAGGTCAATACCTTTTGATCCTACAGTAAGTGATCCAACTGGATATAAAGAAACTGCATGATTTTGAGCTTTACTGGTTAGAAACCCTACTGAAGCACTAGTATCTATAATTGGTGACGTGGCAGGATTTAATGCTACAGCAGTAAACCCACTTTTTGCAGCTACTTCTAATCCGTGAGCAATGGTTTCTCGTTCTTCGTATCCAGGTTCTCCAAAACTTACACTGCTATCAAACCACCCTTGAGAGACATGAAGATTCTCAAACGAGATTTCTTCGATATCATTATTGTTTTTAATTAAAGAGCTTATTTCGGTAATGACTCCATTTTCAATCAAAATATCAACCGTTTGATAATGAAAATTAGATTCAGGATCAATTACAGTAGCAGCCTTTAGTAAGAAATTCATTTCAGATATTTTAATAATAGTATTTCGATTAAGAGGAAAACCAGGGCAAAAATAACAAACCATTTCCAAAGTTCGTTGATACTGGTCTCTTCTTTTATTTGATCTAATAACTCAGTTACCGATTCACTTACTTCATAGTTTTCGGTTGTATTGAGGTTATAATATTGTAAGTCACTTTCTGAACTGTGATAATTGTAACTTACGTGCTGTATAACTTGATCTTTATTTTGCAACGCATAAATACCAGCCTTTGTAGGCACTTCACTGGTAGTAATTTTAACCTTGGTAGAAAAACTTTGTTGCAGAGGAATAATACTTTCCTGATCAGATACTAATGATAAAATTCCATCTTGCCCTAATGAGATAGAAACATCATAGATATTGGATTGTCCGATTGTATATGATATATCCGAAAGCTGTAAGCTTTGTTTTCCGATATTATAAAGTGTAGGTACAATTAGAGGAGAGTTTTGAAAATTAGAGTTCTCCTGATTGATTGCTGCTGTAAAAATATAAGCAGTATTTGTTTTATATAAAAAAGGACTATTGTCTTCAAATGATAGTACCGTATTAGTAGCATTAGCGGTATAATAGCTATTAACTTTTGGATATTGAAAATTAGTAACTCTTTTGTCAAAAACTCCTTGATACAAAGGATGTGAAAAATTGATGGTAGTAATCTTCTTTTCTCGATTTTGTAATGATGATAATCCTTGAGAAGAAAAACTGGAGATAAATTGCTGATAAGATGTAGGATTGCCGTCTGATGCAGGTATAAAGCAGAGAACTCCGCCTTGATCCATAAATGATTTTATAGCATTGACTAATGAAACAGGTATTTGTTTAACCTCATTAAGTATTACCAAATTTGCATTACTAAGCTCGTTATAATTTAGATTTTCAAAAGAATTGCTGATAAGTTCAAAATCTTCCTTTGTATAAATGTTTTTAATAAAACTATCGTCGGCCTCATTAATTGCTACTACTTTAATTTTTTCTGGAGTATTGATTGTAAAATACCTTGAATTGTCAAAAGTAATCGCCGGATCTTCAATAGTTATCCGACCGTTGATTTTTGTATTTTCTTCTAATCTGAATTCTGTGCTGGCTTTACCGTTTTTAGGAATAGAGACAGAAGTTTTGGCGATTAGCCTTTCTTTATTATATAAAGCAATAGATGTGTTTTCTGCATTTGATTCTGTATTGCTTAACAATACCTGAAGCATAAGTTCATTGTTCACATTGCGTTGTAGATATAAACTATCTACTGCAATATTTTGCCGAGTTACAGGTTGCAAATGTACCAAATGTGTTTTGGTGGTCGCATCTGTTGGTAGATCAAACGAGCCTTCTTTTTGCTGAAAATCAGAAACAAGAATCACTCGTTTTAATGTTTCAGGAGAAGAACTGAGTAATTGTTTAGCCTTTAAATAGGCTGCATTATAATCTAGTTGATTAGAGCTATATTCTAATTGTAACAGATCATTCTGGATATCTTTTTTAGACACATCCAGAAAAGTTTCTGTATTGGTAAAAAGAGATATGATTTCATCTTCTGGTAAATCACTTAATATTTCTTGTATGGCGCGTTTGAGTAAAGGACCTTTAGATCCTTTGGCTTGCATACTAAAAGAATTATCAAGATATATAGCAGTTTCACTACTTTTTCCAACGATGTTATCAGAAGCAAGAAAAGGTTGTGCAAAGGCAAAAATGATAGCTGCTAATGCTAATAAACGAGTGAGTAGGGTGAGCCATTTCTTTAACTGAGAGCTTTTTCTTGTTTGAATAGTTACAGCTTTCAGGAACTGCACATTGGTAAAAGGAATCTTTTGAAAACGACGTAACTGAAATAAATGAACTAAAATAGGAATGATAAGCGCAAAAAGAGCATAAAGAAATTCTGGGTGTTTGAATTGCATTCCTGATTAGAGTTTGTCAAATATACTATAAGATTTGGTATTGATGGTTTTAGGTTAACGAATTTTTATCGTTAGTGTAAAGTAGAGGTAATTACAGTTACATCATTATAATTATTTGAAATTACTCTTAATAATATTGGTGATGTATATCTAATATAAATCTTCAATATAAATTATACACAAACGATCTGATCTACGTAATGTTTTAAGGAGGTTTAATAATGTACAAGTCGAAAATCCTGAAAACAAACACTTCGGAAAGCTTCAATTTGATGAACTTAAGCCTCATAAATGCAATATTGAGAATAACGCTTTTGATACTGTTGACTGCAATACTTGGGATGGAAAAGATGAAACATAAGAGTTGTAAATCAATAGGTTAGAAACAAGACTTAAAAAATAGTTTTTATTGAAAATAGATTATACCTCGTTTTGCGTCGGCGATAGTGATTTGGGGAATATTCAACTAAAATAGTTAAAATTTTATGAAAGAAACGATAATCAAATAAGTTTTATTAATTTGCTGATACGACTTAAATTATACTACTTGAAAGACATAAAAATATTGTGATATATAGGCTTCTTTTTAGGAGTTTTTGTATTGATTGTGATCTGTTTATACTGATTTAAGTGTGTGAATTAAATATTAGATATATGTAATGGTACATATATCCCTACGTTAGCGGTAATTACACATAAATGAATAAACTATCAAAAAGGCTACTAATTTCATTGACAATTATATTATCTGTCTTAGCTATTTTATTACCAATTTTCACTCGATCGGAGGATGAAACTTTTAATTCGATAATGGGTTCATCTTTAACTGCTTTGGGGGCTGTATTTGCTTTAATAGCTCTCTATATAGCAATAATTTTATATCAAAAATTTGGTTTGGAATCTAGGTTTGTAGAAAGGCAAGCTGATAAAATCTTAGAACTTGTTGATTTACTTAAAGGAGAGGTATACTATATTAAAACGGACGGGTTTGTATATTTTATGAGATTTGAAGTTGATGATTTAACTAAGCTTCGTAAAGAAAAACCTTATGGATCAATGAAGTCAAAAAAAATATTGATTCGCTATAATAATTACGATAAAGCAACACGTGAAATAATTAATCTAAGTAATAGTTATTGGTTACCAACGGAGATAAAAGAAAAGTTGATGTTTTTAAAAATCCCAATGATACAAAAAAGCATTAAAAACCCATCTTATGAACAGTATACACGAATGTACTTTGGTGAGGAAAAAAACAAAAAAACTTGGGATTTGCCATTTCCTGAATTAACTGTTGATGAATTTATGATAGCTAAAAATGAACTCACCAAATCTATTGAAAATTGGTTGAGTAAACATTGCGATATAAAATTAGAATTAAACCTAGATGAACCGAATCAATACGAGAAATAACAACAACCGTTAACATTAATATATAGCAAATAGGACGATTAGTGCTTAATCAAAAGGTAGTTGTCTATTTGTAAAATCGCTAAATCTTTTGATTTGGTATTAAAAGAGAAAGATTAAAACAAAACACAAAAGATTTGGCTTGTAGCTAAAACGAAAGTAATAGCTTGTTTTTGCCCTACTTGCCATATATTAAACGTAAGCAAAAATAAAATGACCATCGAATCTCAAAAAATAGAATATAAAGATTTTTCTAAAATAAGATCTCCGAATAAAAAGAAGATAATATCTAAATTATTCAAAGAAATAACGGCCTTTTCAAATTCAAAAGGAGGGAAAATCATTGTAGGAATAGAAGATAAAACAGGCCGAGAAAATCCTCAACCGCAACAAATTATTCAATGGTTAGATAATGACTTATTAACTTCCGAAATAAATAGAATTTCAGATAATTTAGTGAATTTCAAATGTATTGAAAATAATGGATTGATTACTATTGAAATACCAGAATCTGAGGATGTTATTTCTGCAAATATTGACTATACAGATTTAAATAAAGGAGATTGTTTTATTAGACAAAATCACGAAGTAATTTTAGCCAAAGGGGAAATACTTAAGAAAATAATTGAAATAAAATCAATATCAACTGACAGCAGGCTCAAAAAACTAAGAGAAATTGTACATTATAAATTTTCTATTGGTGAAAATGCGGCTTCAAAATTAAATATTTTTGATAGCCTAGTCATAGTTGTTGACATACAAAAGGATTATATCAATACTGTTTTTGACACTTTAGTTCAAGCGCAGTTTAATTTTGATTACTCTTTGCCAATTTCAAAACACTCAACAATTCAAGTTCATGCTGAAATGATAGATAAAATGCCACTTCTTCCTGAAAGAATTAGATCATTTAACAAATTGGTAAAAAATAAATATTTCGTTGAATCGTTTTTTGATGGACATAGAGAAAATGTGCTAACAAGTATTAATCTCAAAAATTACATTTTAGAATATAAAAATAATATTGAAAAATAGTTTTTACTAACACTGTATACAGAAAATAGGGTGGGCGGTAGTTTACGAAAATTCGGAGCTATTTATTAAGATCACTCAATAGTTGATTTGACTTTTAAGATGGATAATTAAAAGCAAAATATAATATATAAGCTTCTGTAATGAATCTATATTAATCAATTTATAAAACTATACTGACTCCCTTAATCTATTATCTATAGAATCATAATCTACTTTATTGGCCGCTCAGATTTATGTATAGTTACAGTATTCATTTGGAAATATTCCATTTGTTGGGCTATTAACATAAAATATATTTATAAAAGTTATAAAAATATTTTGTAAATTGCTGTTAATAAAATAGTTAACCCCATTTTAGTTTTATACTAGAAATGGGGTTCTTTAATTTAAAACCTAATTGAAATCAATTAAATCTGATTATTATGAAGAAAATATTACTAATTTTAGGTGTATTAATAGTTTCATGTAAGAATACTCAGGGGACTGTGAACGTGGGTGAAGAAGGAAAAATTATTGATGGGAAAATAATTGTTAAATGCACTAAACCACCTAAGACTTACACTAAAGATTTAGATTTAAGGATCAATAGTGAACTGGAATCTCTTAAAAATGTACCTAATTCTGATGTTTCCGTTGAATTAAAAAAATCTGTTGTTAAATTAACCCAATATACTTCTCAAGGTTTAGACAGAGATTTAATGTTTTTTAGAATATGTGAAATAGCCAATAATCGAGGTTTATCACAAAAAGAAACTACCGATTTAATTAATAGTGCGATTAGCGCATATGATGACGAAGTAAAAAAAAAGAGCCAACGCTAATTATTGAAAAGTATAAAGATAGTACCTTATATTTTAGTGTACAAAACTCCTTGAAATATAATTTCAACCTAACTATTACAGAGATAAACTTTATTCAAGAACAACACAAACCACTTCCTAGTTATTGCAATAATTCTTGTCCTAATTTTGATTCTTCTGCGGGAAGATTCAGATTACCTGATGTCATTATTGTTGATGAAGAAGGGAAAAAGACTACTGCATTATTGGATAATAAACAAGTATTAAAGGTAAAGCCTTTAGATAATATATCATTTTACGTTAAAATAAAAAATGAAAGCTACTTATTTGGTTCTTCAATCAGTAAATTACGGGAATTACAAAATTTTAAAAAAGCAAAGGATTCGATGATTCAAAAACGTTTAGCATCTGCAAAAAATGAAGATGATTTAAAAACTATGCTTTATTTATTTAAACGTAGAGATAAAGATTATCAAGTATTAATTAAGGAAGAGGTATATTTCATAAATTGTAATTGCCAAGACACGCTCACACTGGAAATTACTTATTTATCACCATTTACTGAACAAACTGAATACTTGAAAAAAAGACTTGACTACGAAATGTTTATCAATGATTCTAATCATTAATACTTATTAAGACTAAATAAAAATAATGTTGTGTATTTAATATTTAGTTGTATAACAAGTTGTTATTTAGAATAAAGAAGAATTTTTAATTTTAGGTTAACGAATTTTTATCGTTAGTGTTTTTATACTGATCGTAGATGATAATAGAGCTAGCGATATAATCGTGGATAGCTTGTCTTTTTTCATTACTCAATACCGTAAATAAAGAAATCCAACCTAAAGCAGCCTTTGTAATATAACGTATAAAAGCCATAGGAAAACTAATATTTTTTTCTGGATGCTTTTCTCTTCGAACTCTTAAACCTATCAAAATATGTCCAAGAGTACCTCCAAAAATACTGGTGCACAAAGGATCATATAGACAAAATATAAATATAAAAGCTATAATCCTTGCGTTACCAGGAACGTTTTCAAAAGAAGAAAATATATCAGTAATAATTACCATAAAAATGATAATAACGACAGAGTCTACAAATACAGCTTTAACACGATCAAAAACTCCAGGGTATATTTTTTCTGAAATGGCTTCCATAGATATAGATAGTTGAGATTTTAAGTTCTAATCTACAATTCTTTTTTTGCAATAAAAAAAGCGGGAGTTATGCTCCCGCTTTTAAATACTATTATATTCTTAATTAAAAGATGTAGTATCCTACAGATACCTGGAACGCAGAGTTTTTTACATCTCCATTAGAAGTAACATCTGTAATACCATAGTTATATCTTAACTGGCCAAAGAATTTTCCTAATTCAACACCAGCACCTACAGCTGCACTGAAGTCAAAACTTTCTACATCACCAATATCATCACCTTCTGTTACAACAAAACCAAATTGTGGTCCTGCTTCAACACTGAAGAATTTGGCGAATTTAAGCTTTGCTAAAATAGGCACATTAAGATAGTCCACATTCAAATCTAGGTCACCAAAATCAGCTCCCTGAGAAGAATATATTACCTCAGGCTGAACAGCAAAAGTGTCCAAAAGACTTAACTGAAGTACTGCTCCAAGGTGGAATCCAGTTCTTCCATCAATGTTATCGGCAACATCATCACCATTTAAACTGGCAAAGTTAACCCCACCTTTTACCCCAAATTTAATGTCTTGGGCTTGGGTAGTCATCGTGAAACCGATTAGCATAGTAGCTAGAAAAATTAATTTTTTCATAATTCAAAATTTAGGTTTGTTTAAATCAAATATAGGAAGTTATATTTTAATAAAAGGTTAAACTTTAAATAGCCTCTGATTTAGAAGTACTTGTAAATACTATTATTTTCAAATGATAATTTATGATTCTTACCAGAATCTGAATATTCAATTATAAAATCATTTACGATACCAGGTTTATTGGTTGGTAACCAATTTCTGCCTTCTTTTGTGACAATAATGACACCATTGTGGTCGCCTACCCAACAAAAGTTTTCTCCAAAATTAGACGCATTAATAGGCGCAATATTATATGTGTTCATTAGATCATTACTTACCTTTATTGGGTCGTGATGTGGCAAACCAATTTCATTTAATTTTATCACTTTATCAATAGAGAAAGTAGAACTTTGTGGGTATTCTAGCAATGGCCTTTCTATAAACTCCCCAATATTGCCATCAGGATCATAAAAGTAAATAGATCTACCTGTATCAAACTCAATGATTTTTTTCTCTTTATAAGGTAAAAGCTCAATAGACCTGGTTTCCAGATATCGTATTGCATCTTCAATTGAACCAGTAGGGATTAAGAAGGCAAAATGATAATAGAATTCTTGATCTGATTTTTCAAATTGTAATCTGTTTTCCAGAGTGATGATTTCAAAACCATTGGTAATATCTTGACACTTAAAACCTATAATTTCTTTATAGAAAGCTTTTAATTTTTTGGGTTGTTTTGAAAATAATGTAAGTGATTTAATCTCCATATTTAGAGTGTTTCCGTACCTTTAAAGAATATGATTAAAGATACAAAATTAGCCGTGTTAATAGATGGCGACAATATACCATCACGATATATCAAAGAGATGATGGAAGAAATTACTAAATATGGGACACCCACGATAAAAAGAATCTACGGGGATTGGACTCGACCAGATCTATCAAAATGGAAAAAGGTTCTATTGGAACACGCGATAAATCCTATTCAGCAGTATAGTTATACCACAGGCAAAAATGCTACAGATTCTGCAATGATTATTGATGCTATGGATATTCTCTATTCTGATAAAGTCCATGGGTTCTGCCTGGTTTCCTCAGATAGTGATTTTACAAAGTTAGCTACCAGGCTTAGAGAAGCAGGTACAGTGGTATATGGGATCGGAGAGAAGAAAACACCAGATCCGTTTATTGTAGCTTGTGATAAATTTATTTATCTCGAGATTTTGAAAAAAGATACAGAGAAACAAGGGGATAAAGACAATGGTGATAAACCTAATCTGGATAAGATAACACCAAAAGTCATTCGATTATTGAAAAACTCTGTATCTGATGCTGCAGACGAAGATGGTTGGGCATTTCTGGGAGATGTAGGCTCCCTTATTCTTAAAAAACAACCAAATTTCGATTCCAGAAACTTTGGTTTTGATAAACTTACTCCTTTGTTTAAGTCAATAGATAAATTTGAAATAGAACAAAGGGATAAAGGCAACAGAAAATTTAAGTTGATATACGTACGCAATAAATAATCTTACAATATAGAATATTGTATCTTCGTCGCAAATATGAATACCTGAAGATTGCAGTACGAATTCACCATACAAGTTACACCAGAAGTGGCAGCAAAACCTGATCAGTTAAAACGTCAGGTTGCCAGAAAAAATAATATCCCTTTACAACAAATTAGAAATATACAGATCTTAAAAAGGTCAATTGATGCGCGCCAAAAAGCGATTAAGATCAATTTAAAAATTAAAGTATATGTACAAGAAGATTATGTAGATTCTCCTATTCAATTACCAGACTATCCTAATGTTTCAAATGCACCAGAAGTTATAATTGTGGGAGCAGGTCCGGCAGGTTTATTTGCAGCGTTACGATGTATAGAATTAGGATGTAAACCTATTGTTTTAGAACGAGGGAAAGATGTAAGATCACGTCGTAGGGATCTAAAAGCTATTAGCAGGGATCATGTAGTAGACGAAGATTCTAATTATTGTTTTGGAGAAGGAGGAGCAGGTACATATAGTGACGGTAAATTATATACACGCTCAAAAAAGCGGGGAGATGTTAATCGTATTCTGGAGCTTTTAGTTGGTTTTGGTGCAACCGATCAGATTTTGGTAGAGGCGCATCCTCATATTGGAACCAACAAACTTCCTGGAATTATAGCGGCTATACGAGAAAAGATTATAGAACATGGAGGTGAGGTACTTTTTGAAACACGAGTTATCGATTTTGAAATTAAGAATTCAGAATTTAAAGGGGTTACCTTGCAAAATGGTAGTACAATATTAGCTCAAAAAGTAATTCTGGCAACTGGACATTCTGCAAGAGATATTTTTGAGTTATTATATCATAAAAAAATAGCCATTGAAGCAAAACCTTTTGCGCTGGGAGTACGAGTAGAACATTCACAAGAACTGATTGATCAGATCCAGTACAAATGTGAGGTACGCGGGCCTTATTTGCCTCCTTCACCTTATAGCGTTGTTAAGCAAGTTGAGGGTAGAGGTATGTATTCGTTTTGTATGTGTCCGGGAGGAGTTATTGCTCCTTGTGCCACCAGTCCCGGAGAAGTAGTAACAAATGGATGGTCACCTTCAAAAAGAGATCAGCCTACCTCTAATAGTGGTATTGTAGTAGAGTTAAGATTAGAAGATTTTAAACCTTTTACTCAATATGGTCCTCTTGCTGGTATGTACTTTCAGAAAAGTATAGAACAAAGAGCGTGGCAAGTGGCAGGAGAAACACAAAGAGTTCCGGCACAGCGATTAATTGATATGGTAGAAGGTAAAGTATCGACTAATTTACCAGAAACTTCTTATAAGCCAGGATTAACAGCTTCAGATATGGGAACTGTGTTTCCTGAGTTTATTCATAATACATTACAAGAAGGGTTTAAAGCTTTTGGCCGAAGCATGCGAGGTTATTTAACTAATGAAGCTGTGGTTCACGCGCCGGAGTCACGTACTTCTTCACCTGTTCGTATATCAAGAGACAGACAGACATTAGAGCATATTCAAATCAAAGGGTTGTATCCTTGTGGAGAAGGAGCTGGGTATGCAGGCGGTATTATTTCTGCAGCTATTGACGGTGAAAAATGTGCGGAAGCTTGTATTAAATCTATGCAATAAACAAGAGTTAGATTACCTTTTTAGCATAAAATCAAAGGTGGTCTGTTCTCCTTCTGTAGAAGATACTTTGATATTCCCACCTAGATTTTCTACCATTTTTTTTACAGTGGTCAATCCAATACCGTTTCCTTTATTACCATTTTTATCAGTAGTATTAGCGGTGGTGAAAAGATTAAAAATAGTAGCCTGCTTATCTTTAGGAATTCCCATTCCGTTATCTTTTATTCTAAAATAATAGAACAATTTATCTTTATGGGTTTCAATTGCAATGATCGTTTGCTCCTTATCATTGTATTTGATGCTATTTCCGATTAGGTTAAAGAATATTTGCTTTAAAGCCATTTTATTGCAATTCAGCTTTGGATTTCCTTTTGGAAAGTTAATCGTACAATCAGACTCTATACTTAACAGTCCAGTGATTTCTTTTAATAAATCATTTATCCGAAACTCTTCAGGTTTGTTTTTTACAAGACTCTCACTTTCATAATGATCTAATACATCACTGATGTAATTACTCATAGTAAAAGAAGATTCTTTAATATACCCAAAATACTCTTTACTCTCTTTGTCAAGAACCTCACGGAGCTTTAATTGTAATAAATCTGATGTGGTAACAATATTAGCCAAAGGCATTTTAAGATCATGAGAAATTACTCTGGCAAACTCTCTCAGCGCCTGGTTACGTTTTTTGAGCTTACCTTGCATTTTTTCAAGATCTTTATTTTTCTTATTGAGTTCAAAAAGAATAATTACCTGACTTGCTAAGGCTTTTAAAGAATCTAATTGTTTTTCTGATAACTCTTTGGGCTTACTATCTATAACACATAAAGTGCCTAAAGCAAAACCATCTTTGTCTACTAAAGGAATACCAGTATAAAAAATTACAGGCTGATCACTTTCGGTAAGAGGGTTTTTGTAAAAACGTTTATCCTTTCTGGCATCAGGAATAATCAAAGGATTTTCTGGTTCAAGAATGGCGTGTGCACAAAAGGAATAAGCTTTAGGAGTCTCGTCAGTTACCATTCCATATTTAGATTTGAACCATTGGCGGTTACTATCTACTAATGAAATTAAAGCAACTTCTGTATTACATAGATGTGCAGCCAGTGCTGTGATTTCATCAAATTCCTTTTCTGAAGAAGTGTCTAAAATATCTAACGATTTTAGAGCTTCTAATCTGAATTCTTCATTTATAGGAATGGCCGGTTCAATCATACTGCATTATTAAGACTCATGTGTAAAGTAAGTTTTGTGATATAATATCTTATAAAAGAAAAACTTACGGTATGATAGTACTGTTTTGTGAATACATTTCGGTTAAAAAACGAAGTCTAATCTCAAATCATACAAATCTTAATAAAATTAACAAAAAAAAATGTTAAATACCAAATAATTTCCCTTTAAAAACACAAACGGAAACTTTTCTATTTTATTTGAAAAAAAGTACTTGTATGATTTAGATTATAAAATATTAAAGAGTTTTCTTTTAGTAATAGAGCATTATCAATCATAACAAGTTCCCCTTTAATTCTTGCAAAGAAGTCTTTCGTTCTTAAAACGGTTATTAATTGATGTTTATATTTTTCCTGGGTGGTTTAAAGATTTTCTAAATGTTTTAAGAATTTTTTAAGCTGTTTTCTTCCCTATTTTCCTCAAGAAACACAAAAAAGTAAATTTTTGGTAGTAACAAATTCTCATCTCAAGACACTTAAGAGTATAAACTTAATATAACAGAAGTAATCTTTTGAAGATGAAACTTTATGATAAGTGTACTTATCAACCAAAATAGGAATACAAAAAGTTAGGGATTAATTGAATTAGATATGAAGAAAGCAAGTATTTTGTTGATAGTACTGCTGTACAGTAGTACTATGTTTTCGCAAGAACATACGATTATCGATAATGATAGTATTATTTCTTGGGATACGGTTAGAAAATTAACCTGGGATGATTTTAAAGCTGTAAAACATCCTGATGAACATGGGTTGCATGATTCGATGACCACCTATAAACTAGAAATCCTACCAGAGGTGGTTGCTGTTGATGAAGAAGATAATATCCACGGATATGAAAAAATGGATATTGCCACTTATTTTTACAAAAAACAGTCCTGGATGGTGAAGCGTGATGTAAATTTATTAATCTATGAACAACTCCATTTTGATATTGCAGAGTTATTTGCTCGTATGATGAGAAGAGGATTTGCAGAGCTTAAAAGAAAAAAGATAAGCAAATTTAGTAAGTATCAAACTGTATATACTGATTTCTGGAGATATTGTAAGTCGTATCAACGACAACTTAATGAAGAAACTCAAAACGGTCGAATTAAAGAAGCAGTACAGCAATGGAGTGATAAAATCTATAAAGAGCTAGAAGAACTTCAGGAGTTTTCTAGGTAATCTTTTAGATGATTACTAGTATCAAAGCAGTCATTTAAAGAAAATTATGTCGGATTGACTGTTTTTGTGGTAACAAATTCTCATCTTAAGACACTTAATAGTAGAAATTTAATATAAACAGATGAAAAATAATACAGTGCTCTTATTGCTATCTACAATGCTAGTTTGTATCAGTTGTAGTGACTTAGAAATAAAGCATATAGAACGTTACAAAAATGGTAACGTAAAGGGTATTGGTATGACCAAAGGATCTGAAAAAATTGGTATTTGGGCATTATATGATGAACAAGGATTCGCAGTAGATTCTGTGGCTTATGTGCAAGGATTTAAAGAAGGAGTTTCCAGAACGTATAATCTTATGACTGGAGAAATGATCGCCAAAGGAGTCTATAAACAGGGAAAAAAACAAGGGATATGGGAGTCCTATCACGATGGTGGTGCAGTACATACTAAAGAAGAGTTTAATAAAGGTAAACGGATAGGGGAGATGGCTTATTTTTTTGCAGATGGAACTCCTAAAATAATTACTGCAATACAAAATGATAAATTTCACGGAGAACATAAAGAGTATTACCCTGGTGGTCAAATATCGATTACCGGATATTACCACAATGGAGTAGAGGATGCAACTTGGAAAGAATATTATGAAGATGGATTAATCAAAGAAATATACAATTACCAAGCAGGGTTATGGCATGGCACTTATGAAAAATACTATCCTAATGGCAATATTGCAGAAAAAGGCAGATATGAGCTTGATAATAAAAAAGGCACCTGGGAGTATTTTGATACCAATGGGATTGTAATTTCTACAAAGAAATATAGATAATAATGAATAAACTTATAACTTTATTATTGTTGTGTTTATTAATGATATCTTCAAATGTATATTCCCAAAATATAGATATTATACAAATTCTTAAGGAAGATGTTTGTGAGTGTACATTACAACAAGTTAAAAATCGAAATGCCGTAAGTAAGTCTATTTTGGAGAATTGTCTTCATTCCAAAATAGATTCTTATCCTGAGATGTTTAAAATTACTTTAGACAATGAAAAATTTATTAATCAAAATAAATCGGATAAAAATTATTCTATCAACTTAGATAGATTAAATGCGTTTATCGCTGGGCATCAAAAATATTTTATTAATCATTGTGAATCCTATTATTGGTATGCATCTAGATTAAGAGAAAATCTTCTTTCAAGTTATCGACCTATAGCTATTGAGAAGACCCTTAAGAATCTTACTAAAAAAGTAAAGCGAAAAAAGAAAGAGAATTTTCAACAATATCTGCTGGAAAGAGCTAAAATATATATGTCTACTGGATTATATGATAAAGCTCAAAGCGATCTTAAACTAATTCTTAATGAAAATTCAAGCCATGAAGAAGCTTTTTTTCATTTGGCTTGGACATATGAATTAAAGCATACTTACATAGTTGCTAAAAACCTTTATATACAACTCATAAAAAAGAATAACAGTTTTGATGCAATTTTGGGGTTAGAATGTGTGAATAGAAAAATTAACGAAAAGTATGAAAGTAGTTTACCACAGGATTTAAAAGATGAGAAAAATCAACCTCAGAATTCTTCAATTAAATCAATAGATAGATTAGAGATTCCTCCAGTTCCTAGAGTTTGTAATGGATTGAAGGATATAAAAAAAATAAAAAATTGTTTTTCTAGCTATATGAAGCAGTTAATAAATTATAAACTTCAACCTATTATCGAATTTTATGATAACATTAAGCCGGGAGTACAAAGAATATTTGTTTTATTTAAGGTTTCGAATGAAGGTTTTATTACAAATATTAAAATTAGAGGAGTTGATCCATATCTCGCCAATGAAATAACTAGAATTGTTAGTTCTGTACCTCCTATGAAGCCAGGCACTCAAGATGGTGAACCAGTAGAAGTATTATATTCTTTACCTATTACTTTTAAAGTTGTAAATACTGGTAATTAGATAATGCGTTAAACCGGTACTTTTCAAGATCAATTTTTTATATCAGCTCCTTCTCAAGATAATTGTATTAAGAGAAAATACCTCGGGCTAATGCTGGAATATTTCTCGGAATGTTAAAACTGGGTGAGTAAACATAATGAATAGTAAAATAGCTACAGACGTTGTTTGTGGCTGTTTTTTTATAAAAAATATAATTTGAAAAATTATGAATGATGATAGTATTATTTCCTAGTGTACTGTAAGAAAATTGACCTGAGAGTATTTTGACACCAATGGGATTGTAATTTCTACCAAAAAGTTTAAATAAGTCTGTAGTATATATAGTTTTGTAAGAAAATTTCCTTGTCTTCGATACAATTTTCTATCGAAAATCACTCTGACTGACGTAAATTTTCTTACAGCGAATTCATATTATAGAAACAAAAGATGAGGCTGTCTAAAAAGTCAGTTACATTTGTCAAACTGAGCTTGTCGAAGTTTTTAATATTTTGATTTTTAATTTGTCTTCGACAGGCTCTGACTGACAAAACCTAATTTTTAGTACTTTTTAGGCAACCTCACCCATCTCAGGATATTTGATTACTGTTGATAATCGTTTAAATTATCACTAAGGCTCTCCATAAATGCTATAATATCATTGATTTCTTGTTCTGTAAGATTCAAAGGATCTGGAGGTAGTGTTTGTAAAGGTTGCTCAATACCTATTCCTGCACCGCCACCACGATTATAAAAATCTAAAACTTCTTCTAGTGTATTGTATACTCCGTTATGCATATAAGGCCCTGTATTACCCACATTACGTACGGTTGAGGTTTTAAAAAAATGTTTACGCTCTGCAGTTTTATAAACGTTATATCTACCTAAATCTTTACTGATAATAGCATTAATAGTATCGTTTTGTTGAGGTACACCTAATAGTTCGATTTCTGATTCTTTATAATCAGGAGGTACGGTACCATTAAATACCGGAGCAAAATGACAGGTAGCACATTTAGCTTTACCATTAAAGAGGTTATACCCATTAATCTCGTTTTGAGATAATGTATTTTCCAGGTTATTGATATTGCGATCAAACTTGGAGTTAAAAGGTGTCAGACTACGTATATAACTTGCGATTGCATTACGAATAATAATGTTACTAATACCCTTATTTGGATAAAGCTTAGAAAAACGTGTAGTATATATACTATCTAGTTGTACAGCTTTCTCCAGAGTTTCCAGATCATTGTGAAACTCTTTGTCATTTTCTACTACGGCAATAATCTGCCCTTCAAGACTACCAGCTCTCTTATCATAAAAAAAAGCTTTTTGTAAAGCAACATATAGCATGGTAGGAGTATTGCGAGTAACATTAGCACCAATCTTTTTACCATCAGTAAATGCTTTTTCAGGAAGGTGACATGTACCACAACTTATGGTTTGATCTGCAGATAATCGCGTATCATGAAAAAGTTGTTTTCCTAAAGCAATTTTTTCTTCATTTGTTTCTCCTAATCCAGGATCTGAAAAGTAATCAATATTAAAAGTATTGGAAGAAAAAAGTGAAGTAGCATCATTTTTAATTGCTAATTCAAACGGAAACTGTGCTTCCCAATCACTAACTGTCTGATTCCATAGCTCTAATTGAGGGTGCGTATGGTTCTTTGTAAAACTATAGCGATCAAAGGTACTAAACTCTCCGTTTTCAAGCTTTTCAATAGTAGCGGCTATCTCCTGATTCCATTTTTCGAATAAAACAGGATCTTTAAATTCGGTTTTAAATATAGATAGATACTTTTTTAGACTACGGTAAACAGTGATAGACTCTTTTAAAGAATTTTCCAAAACCGGAGAATCAAATCCCGTAATTCCTGTAACTGCAGTGCGTATAATTGCTTTTCTGAACATCCAAAGAAAATGATACGTTTTTAAATGATCAAAATGTGTATTTTCTTTAATCAGTTTAAGACGATGCATAGCAAGGTTAGCTTGCCTTGTAATCGCTGTAGTATCCGGATGATCGGTAAAGATCTCTTCTTCTAATACTTGATATCCACCAGGTTTTTTAATTTTGATATCTGTAAAATCTTCTTCTTCAATTTTAAGGATATTAGGTTGGTTTAAAAAACCATAATTTTCTTTATCAAGTTCTGATAGTATAGGTTCTATTTTTTTGAAGTATTTTCTAGAAGCTAAAAAATGTTTTTCGGCGCTAGAAATATCACTGGCTAGACTGTCCAGATGAGTAATGGCTTGTGTTATATCTTGTATAAACAATTCTTTGACTTGATGCGAAAAAGAAATGTTCTGAGTTTCTTTTGAAGGTTCAGAACACGATATCATGGATATGATAAAGAGGCTTATGATTACATAAGCCCCTTTGTTAACTATATATTTCAACATAAATAGTATTGGCATTCTTGAATATTATCTTGCTAAACCTTTGATTACATATAGCATACTTCCTTCTTTTCTGCTATTGGCAAGATCAGCATTGGCCTTAGGATCTGTAAACGGAGTTCCGTCTGCTTTTTCCCACCCGTGGTTTTGAGTAACCATAAGAAACGTTTCGTTTACACCAATGATATCAGAAATATCGATCATTCCGGTGATTTCCCATTTTTTATCTGTGTTACCATATCCTTCTGCAGCGGCTTTTACCTGATCACATTCTAAAACAGCTTTTAATACTCCAGAATTAAGGTCATACTGATATAATCTAGCATAGTGATCTGCAGCAGGTTTGAAACCTTCGATCCCATTAGGATCTTCCTGGATGTATGCATAGTTTTGAGTAACTAATATATTATCAGGGCTGTGGAAAGCTTCTGCCTTTCCCCCAACTTTATCACCGTCTAATACACAAGTGATTTTTCCAGCCCCTGTAGGATCGTTTTCGTTTAGTACTACTTTGTACACTCTTCCAGAACGGGTTCCTTTACCTATTAACCCAGGTTTATCTCTTCCTGTAACAGCAAGATATACTTCTCTGTTATTAGAAGCAGAACCTCTTCTCCAGTCGATATCTTCAAGTCTTGAGAATCCTAAAACACCTTTTGTTTTAGCTTCTGCATCTAATAAATCGATATCTTTTTCTGTAAGCTCTACAAACTCCATATCATATGCTACTCCTTCTTCCATATCCATTTCATAAGTTACTCCTGGAGAAGTTACTTTAAGACCATATAATTTTCCGCCATCTACATCTCCGGTGTTTCCTACATACATTCCTAATTGTCCAGAAGGTGTTTCGTTATCACTGTCATCATCACCAATAAATACAACAGTTTTTCCAGGATAAGCATCCTTACCAATTGCTACAGCATTTTCTGTAGACCATTGTCCCATTGCAGTCAACATTCTTGGGGTACCAGCTATAGAAACATTACGAAATGGATCTGTTGCAAAAACTCCTTTAGAGTTTCCTCCCCACTCTCCACCAGAAAGGTAAAGTGGTCCAAAACCGTGTTCTTCTGGAGTAATTAAAGACCCTGAACACTGAGCTGTCTGTGCCGTTGCAGTGGCATTAAGAATATGTTCTCCTTTAATAGGCTTAAATGTTTCGTCTAAAGTAATTCTAGCGATAGCATAATCGGCCTCTATGTTATTAATTAATGTATAGGTACCATCATCATTTCTTAATAATCCTGCTCCATCAGCCATAGAACCGTAAGTGAAGTTAGGAATATATGTGTCTTCTGAAGATAGTAAGTTGTAAATTTCAACTCCTTCAAACCCTGACATTTTCTTTAAAAGTATAGGAGAGTCAGAACGGTTTTCTAATTGGATTAACTCACCATTTGGTGGTGTAGTAGTGTTGTCATCATCATCATTACAAGATGCAAAAAGTAGGGTAATTGAAGCTAATAGTAAGCTTAAATAATTTTTCATGATTGTGCTTATTTTTTGTTTTCACAAAAATACTCTAGCACTACAGAGAACCTCTTTATGCAAATGTTTTATGTTTATTAAAGAAATATCATCGCAATGTTTAGAATGTAAAGGAATTATTACTCTTTAGAATCAATCTAATTTAGAATTTCTCAAAAACACCCAATCCAAATAATGCATAGTCATATTTTACAGGATCTTGAGAGTCTAAGACTCTTAATTTATTATCTAATTCAAGCAGTGCTTTGCCATCATTTTGTTTACGGTTCAATATTCCTAATTTGCGTGCTATATTTCCTGAATGTACATCTAGTGGGCAGGATAGTTGTGCAGGAGATAATGTTTTCCAGATACCGAGATCTACACCTGCTTTTGCATCTCTAACCATCCACCTTAAATACATATTGATTCTTTTGGCGGCAGAGTTTTTATGTGGATCACTAATATGTTTTTCGGTTCTGATAGGATGTGGTAAACTGAAAAACTCTTTTTTGAAGTGATGAATCGCGTTCTGCAGGTTTTCTTCTTTATTAAATTGTGCAAAAAAAGCTTCTAGTGATCCATGTTTTGTATAAATTTCTTTCAAAGCTGTAATAAAATAGGAGAGGTCTATGCTGTTAAATGTTCTATGAACAAAACCATTTAATTTTTCTAAATCGGTTTCAGTATGCTCCATAACAAAATCAAAAGGAGCATTGCCCAATAGATTCATAAGCTTATGCGCATTAGTGAGAATGCTTTTACGATTCCCCCAGGAAATAGTTGCGGTTAGAAAACCGGAAATTTCGATATCCTCTTTTTGCGAAAATAAATGAGGAATTTGTACGGGATCTGTTTCTATAAATTTAGGTTGTTCATACAATGCTGCTTTCTCATCCAGAAAACCCTTTAATTCAGTTTTGGCTAGTTTTTTCAAATTACTAAGAACTATTAAATAAAACAAGGTGTTATAATAAGTATCAATATTATGGATTATTTGTAGTAAACTATAATAAAACACATCTAATTTTTATTTTCTAAAACATTGAAATAATCAATATAATATTTAACAATTTTGATATTCTTGTTATGTATTAAACTAATTTTTGTTAGTTTAGATGGAATGGATAATTTTATATATATAATAGGTAATATAGTAGAGGGGCTTAGTGTTAAGTATTAATAAATAATTTTGTAATGAGTGTAAAGGATGCTTTGTTTTTGATAAGTGGTTTACAAACGTTAATTATTTCGATAGTACTTCTTTGGTATCGTTCAAAGAAAATACACGTAAACCGATATCTAGGATTATTTTTTGCAACTTTATTTGTTGAAGTTGCTATGTACTTTTTATTTAAGGTAATAGATCATCCAGCTATCTATTATGCACCTGTACGATTTGATTTTTTAAGTGTTATTTTTTTACTTTTTTATGCACTGGAGACTACTGGGGTTTCGACAAAAGCCAAGCTAAAATATTACATCCCTGCAGGTATTGAATTTCTGGTCTTTTCTGTTATTTTTATTTTGGTTTTGGCAAATAAAGGATTTCATGAAGTTCTAAAGGATTATTCGTTTTTATCATTTTTTAGACTGGTTTCTTCTATATATATAGTTTCTGTATGCATACTTATCATATCAATCATTATGAGGCATCAGAAATTACTTTCTATTCATTTTCCAGATACACGCTACAAATCATTAAAATGGCTGGCTATATTTTGTTTTATATGTATTTTTCTTAATGTGGTAAGAAATTTAATATCTGTTTATCCAGATACTACATATCTACCTGTTATTTTTTGTGCCACAGCACTATTCTCATTGTATTATATTACAATTGGTAGTTTGATCCAGATTAATATTAATAATGTGATCTCTGCAAGGTTTGAAAACAATAAAAGTAAAGAAGAATTAGAAGAAATTCTGAAAAATATTGAAACCTATTTGGTAGAAAACAAATTATACCTTAATCCAGAGATGAATTTAAAGACGTTTTCAAAGAAAATTAATCTTCCGGAAAGAACAATATCAAGAGCTATAAACAGAATTAAAAAGAAGAACTTTACAAACTATATTAATACATACAGGATAGAAGAGTTTAAACACTTATTAACTGATAAAGAATATAAAAAATATAGTATTTCTGCCATTGCTGATGAAGTTGGATTTAATTCCAGAGCTTCGTTTTATAAAAACTTTAAGGATATTGTAGGCGTTTCTCCTTCGGATTACGTAAAAAGTTTAAATACCTAATAGTCAATTGTTTGAGGTGTCTAGTGTTTGTTGTAAGACGTCTTAATATGTGTTTTGAGACATTGATTTATTGATTTGAGACTCTTTATTGTTGAAATTAGCATCAACTAACACAAACTCAATTAATACTATGGATGCTATAGAAACCTCACACATTAACGACAATCTTCCTATAGATCTAATAGGATAAATAATCAAGATATCTACTTATACATTTACATTTTGGGTCTAATGAAAAGGATCTATCATATAGTATATCTTACTTATCATCCGTAACATTTTAATCTATTCTTTACAATTTGTCTAAATGAGTGTAGAACTATAGCATCATTATTATGAATTCATTGTTCTTACCTTAAAACTCAACTTAAACTTAATTTTTAACTAAAAAACAAAGACTTTAACTCATGAAAACAATCAAATTATTAACACTTAGTGTTTTGATAGCGGCACTATTTTCGTCTTGTCAGAACGAAGGGTTAAACGAAGAAACTGCAAACTTAGAAAAAACTCCAACCAAAGATCAATTAACTAAATTGGCCAGTTTAGGAGTAAATACAGATAATGTAATTATCAAAACCATCACAAATCTTGATGATACTAAAGAAGATTATTTTTTAAATGATACTGATTTATCAATACCTGTTTCTGAACTTTCTGATATGGAAAGCTTAGAAACTTTGACTGATGGAACAAAACATTATAGAACTAGAAATCTTATTTCTTCTCGCAATCGTACTATCGATATCTTGGGATATACAGGTGGTGGAGGTTTTGGATTGTCAAACACAAATAGACAAGCCTTACAAAGAGCCGTAAATAACTATAATCGTTTAAATAGTTCTCTTAACCTTAGATTATCTTTTGGTACTAATTATCAGGCAGCTGATATGGTTGTGTACGTAAGAAGTGATCTAGGAAGTGGGGGATTGGCTGGATTTCCTTCAGGTGGAAGGCCATATAAGTGGGTAAGAATCGGCCCTAGAGTAGATGATCTGGGAGTTGGTTATAGCACTCACGTTATAGCACATGAAATGGGACATTGTATAGGATTACGTCATACAGACTGGTTTGCCAGAGTATGTGATAATGGTGCTAACGAAGGGCAAAGCTCTGAAGGTGCTATTCATATCCCTGGAACTCCTACCGGAATCGACTACTCATCGATTATGATTTCTTGTCCGGTACCTGGTACAAATCCAAGAAATTATACCGGTAGATTGGTTGGAAACGACAGAACTGCCATAGAGTATTTATATTAATCTTAGCTTAAGTTAAGAACATTGATTTCGTTTTAGTAAAAAGGCTACTTCTTGTTATGGGTAGTCTTTTTCTATTTAATCAAGAATTTTACCGTCTACCATCGTTAGTTTTCTATCAGCCATATTAGCTAATTCTGTATTATGAGTAACAATAACAAAGGTTTGACCAAACTGATCTCTAAGTTTAAAAAATAACTGATGCAAGTTTTCTGCTGCTTCACTATCAAGATTTCCAGAAGGCTCATCAGCAAAAATGATTTTAGGGTTATTAATCAAAGATCTGGCTACAGCTACACGTTGTTGTTCTCCTCCAGATAACTCATTGGGTTTATGATCATATCTATGAGACAACCCCAGAAAATCTAAAAGTTCTTTAGCTCTTTTTTCGGCTTCTGGCTTTGATGTCTTTTTTATAAAAGCAGGAATACAAACATTTTCTAGAGCAGTAAATTCTGGTAATAATTGGTGAAACTGAAAAATAAACCCCAACTGTTCATTTCTGAACTTTGCTAGTTGTCTTTGAGAAAGGCTTTGGATATTTGTTTCATTAATGGATAAATTACTACTATTATCAGAGTGCGCGTGATCCAATGTACCCAGTATTTGTAATAAAGTGGTTTTTCCAGCTCCAGAAGCCCCTACAATTGATACAATTTCACTCTTTTTTATGTGAAGATCCACTCCTTTAAGAACGTGTAAATCTCCATAATATTTATGAATATTCTTTGCTTTGATCATCTATGTTAGATTGAAGCAGTGAAAATAGTCAATATCTCCAGAATCCCCAAGATTATCCTTTAGAAGAACGTCTTAAGTTATTTACATCCAGAAAATATACGATTCTTAAAGAAATATTATGCTGTATAGGCTGATTAAAAAGGTTGTCTAAACTCTCTGTATAATTGATAGTTGAAAACTCATCTAAGTTAAAAATCTGGTTACGATATAATAATGTAGCTTCACTACCAGGAGCAAATCGCCAATTAAAGCTTAAATCTAAATTCCAAATATTAAAGTTAGCATTAGGATCGTTTTCTGAAGTATCATAATTTGTTTGCGTACGGGAACCATCGTCATTTAAAACAAAGAAGATGTTATCAGAATAATCTGCAGTACTCCAAAAATTTCTAAAACGTAAATTTATTGCTTTATATGGATCAAAATTATAACTGGCACTTAAAGAATTCTCGATCGTAGTAATATTTCTTTGACCTAAAAATACATCAGTATCATCATTATCAATATAACCAAAAGCATTTTTTCTAACAGAATAATCTGTTGCCCAAATCATTAAAAATTTATCAGAGAACCTATACCTGGGAGAAACATTAATACTAAAATTTTCTTGAGGATCTGCAAACCAATGTCGATAACCTGCCCTGATGTCGTAAGCAAACTTTTTTCTATAATCTGAAGATACCCAGGCATTACCTCCTACATTTTCGCTAAAGGTTACAAATCTTCCTGGCACTCTAGGTTCAAAATAATTATCAGTATCAGAGTTATAATTAGAAAAACCTCCAAACGCAAATCGCTCTTTAGTCACAAAAAACCAATCTGCTCCAATGGTATTTTGAGTTTTTACACTAGGATCATACAGACGACGATGTCTGGCAAAAACATTAATTCTGTAGTTATTAAAAACTTTGGTAGGTTCAAAAATCTGGTAAGAAACGTTAACCCTGAAATTATTAAAATTATTCCTAAAATTAACTCCTAAATCATTGATATCATATGTCGTATTAGCCAAATCATGACCAAAACCATATCGTATTTTTCCTTTGATTCTATCAAAATCTATTTCTGATGCAAAACCACCTATATTATCACCGGGTAAATTTACCTGACTTACAATAGTACGTCCTGTAAACCTATAAGAATTGGCTTTATTAGCAAGGTTCCAAACTAAACCTGTTACGTTAGAATCTCTAAAATCACTACCGTTACGAGTTACGTTAGTATTGATTAATGATAAAGAAGAGTTTTTATTAAACTGTTGATCTAAAACAAAAATGTTGTAGTTTGCCAAAGGCTCTACTACTTTTTTACGTTGTAAACCTGTGATAGTATCCGTAATGGTTACTTCAGTTTTTTCTGTAATCGCATTAAAAAAACCAATTCCCAGATTTCCACTGGTTCTTCCTGATATTTTTAAGGCATTCAATAAATTTACTTTAGAAGGAGAATCTCCTGCAACTTCATTTTCATTAAGATCATCATCAGAAACAAATCCGGTTGGACCATTTCCAACTCTTCTTGAAAAGAATATATCTCCTTTGTTAAATAATTCTGTTCCTTCTGTAAAAAACTGCCTGTTTTCACCAAAAGTTTGTTCAAATGGACCAAGATTAAGGCGAACCTCATCAAAAGCGGCTTGTCCAAAATCTGGGATTAAAGTTGCGTCTAATGTAAAACTATCGCTTAACCCGTACTTTACATCTAATCCAGCACTAAAATCAGTTTCAGTCTCTCCATCAAAACTGGATACTAATCCCTGTACAAAAGGAAAAAAAGTTAATCTTACCGGAGGATCTATATTTTCGACACCTTTGACCAATCCATTATATTGTGTTTGTTGACCTACTTCTCTGTCAATAAAATTCCAGGTATGACTTTGATTTCTACTCTGTAGTCTTCTATAAAAGTTAACACTCCAATTTTGTACATCTGTTTCTGGAAAACGAAGGGCGTTATATGGTATTTTAAATTCTGCATACCATCCTTTTTCATCAAAAGATACCTTAGCTTCAAAAACTACATTATAGCTAAAATCCTGATTGAACTGGTCTGCACGAGCATCACCTATCGCTCCTGCACTTGTAACAAAAAAACGAGTCTCATTAACGCCATCATTATATGTGTTTAGCGCTATGTAAAAAACATCTGCTTGTACAAAAACATTATCTCTCTGACTAAACTGGCGTAAAATGTTATCAGGCTCATCATCATATAAATAGGCAGCAAAATACACAGCTTTGTCGTCATAAGCCATTTTTACCTCTGATTGAAGACTTTCTGGAATGACACCTTCATTACCTGGTTCCCACATTTTAAAATTACCATTAGCCGGTAATTTTTTCCATACATCATCGTCTAAGATACCATCTATTTTTGGTGGAGTATTTATTCTTTCAGCGATTATTTCTTTTTGTTCCTGACCAGTAACGATAAGAAATACCAAAAAGAAAAGTACACTAAACTTGGAGCGTAAATCTAAATTCATGGAAATGTAAAAAAATACTTACTTTTTTTCGTTATTTGCAAAACTATGTTTTATCAAGAATTGCGGTACTAATGAAAAGTTAAAAAGATCGAATACAGATAAGTATATGTGTATTTTCGTCAAAAAGAATTTTTTTTTAACATTATTATGGGAAAAAATAGTCTGGAAATAGCGGTTTTAGCAGGTGGTTGCTTTTGGTGTACTGAAGCGGTTTTTCAACGTGTTGAAGGAGTTGAAAAAGTGATATCGGGATATACTGGAGGGACAATTAAAAACCCTGCGTATCGAGAAATTACTACTGGTAGAACAGGACATGCTGAAGCTATAAAAATTGAATATGATCCTTCTGTAATTTCATATAAAGAGTTATTAGAGATATTTCTAACAACTCATGACCCTACAACATTAAATCGTCAGGGTGCTGATAGAGGAACGCAATATAGGAGTGCTATTTTTTATGTTAATGATGAACAAAAAGAGGTCGCTGACCAGGTTGTGGCAGAGTTTGAAGAAAAAGAAGTTTTTGAAGACCCAATTGTTACCGTAATTAGTCCTCTTGTATCTTTTTATGATGCCGAAGATTATCATCAAAACTATTATAATCAAAATAGCACCCAAGGATATTGTCAATTCGTAATTAATCCAAAACTTAATAAATTACGTAGTACCTTTAGCCATAAATTAAAAAAAGAATTAGAAAAATAAAATAAATAGAATGCCTTATAAAAAATTTGAAGAGTATAATATAAAAGTAACAGAAGAAGTAAAAAGTAATTTTGAAGCTATTATAGATGGCTTGGGAGAAGACGTTACTAGAGAAGGAATCCTAAAAACACCAGAACGTGCGGCAAAAGCTATGCAGTTTCTTACGCAAGGATATAATCAGGATCCTGCAGAAATTCTTAAGGGAGCCATGTTTGCAGAAGATTATGATGATATGGTAATCGTAAAGGATATCGAATTATACTCATTGTGTGAGCATCATATGTTACCATTTTTTGGAAAAGCTCATATTGCATATATTCCTAATGGTCACATTGTAGGATTAAGCAAATTACCAAGAGTAGTAGATGTATTTGCTCGTAGATTACAAGTTCAGGAACGTCTTACTCATGATATTTTAGAATGTATAAATAATACGTTAAAGCCACAAGGTGTTGCAGTAGTAATTGAAGCTTCTCATATGTGCATGATGATGCGAGGAGTGCAAAAACAAAACTCTGTAACTACCACTTCTGGTTTTAGAGGACAGTTTGAAAAAATGGAAACCAGAACAGAGTTCTTGAGATTAATCACCTCTGACCTGACATAATTTTTTTTGGAATACTCTTTGCTTTATTTTTTGTATATTAATTGTAATCTTAACAACTTATATGGCAAAAGATAAATATAAAAAACTAGGGCTTAGTTTACTTTTTGATGGCCTTGGTATGGTTACCTATGTTATCCCTGGTATTGGAGAATTTGGAGATATAATCTGGGCTCCTATAGCAGGGTGGCTTATGACCAAAATGTATAAAGGTAATGCTGGTAAAGCAGCAGGAGCATTTACTTTTATTGAAGAAGCATTTCCAGGAACAGATATAGTACCTACATTTACAATAATGTGGTTGTATACCTATGTTTTTAAAAATGAAAAAACAAAAAACATTATTGATGTAGATCCTTCTTAATGATTATCAATATTATTCTTAGAATACAATTATCATTAATCTGGTTGATTAATAATTATTTATTAATCTTTAAAGAAACGAGCAAATCCCATCCTACTTAGCATTTTCTTTTCAAAATTCCAGAAAAATTTGAATTGTCCAAAAATCCAACCTACAATAAGAAGTAGTACCTGGTATACAGGAAATATTAATAAAATTCTGATAGGCCAATAAATCCATCCATTAGTAGTCTCTCGTGTAAAACCCAGAAATGAAATAATAGGGTCAGAAATCCTAGCTGCGGTTGATCCCGTAACTGCAAAAGCTATAAATATTGCAATCAGCTCCCAGCGGTAGTTTACTTTCCATTTTGTTTCGAGTTTACTAAAAAGCTTAAGTGTAATAAAAAGAAGAAAAGTAGATAGTAAAATGGTCAGAGCGGATACTAGACCTATATAAAATGTATCTGTTTCGGCGATACCAGTTTTTTTAAGAATATATTTACCTATTAGATATCCAGAAAAAAGTAAACTTACGAGTCCAAGTAGAGGAAAAATCAATTGCCAATCTGCATTTATTTCCCAACGATCTTTAAATTTTTGCATAGCGCAAAAATACAATTTAAAAAATACTATCCGCGAGTCACAGGAAACTTTTGCTTGTACTCTCTTTCAAAAAACAAGAAATAATTATATAAAAGATAATTTACTTCATATCCATAATGTGTACCGCGCTCATAATTGATTTGCTGGAGATATAGGTTTGGATTATATCGCTGTGGCTGAAGTACTCGTTGGTTATATTCTGTTACATATATCTGATTACGAATCTCTAAAAACTGTTCTGAATAGAAGCCTCTAGGAGGTTGAGTAACTAACCATGCATTGAATCCAGGTTCAATGATGATGATTTCGTATTCTAAGCTATCATTAGCAATCCTTAAAGTATCTGAGGCATTATCTGTAGAAGCTAACTTTTTATCCTGAGTAGTGGCACAACTATAAATCAATGCACCTAAAGCTACTATATATAAAATCTTTTTCATAACGTAAATAAATAGTAAAATACAAAAAAAGTCAAGATAACACTTGAGCTTTAACAATTTTTAGTATATCAATACTCAAAGAATAATACTTCAATTTTTTCAGACAGTTATAAATTCCAGAAGTTTATTTGATCTTCTTCTATTTCTTGAATATCTGTAGAGCTGATATCTGTGCTGTACATTATCAATTCTGTAAAACGATTGGTGGCAAATTGAGAATTATTTCCATTGGAGTATAAAATCCCAAAACCATTAGTAGCTGTACAGCGTCCGTTTGTGTAGTTTCCTGTTCTTATAACGGTACCATCACGACGAATAGTTTGAACAACATTAGCCCTGATAAATGAAAGTTGTTGCCATTGATTATTAGCATTACCAGCACTACGAACCCCGTCACAACAAATCCCTGAATCAAAATATATGAGATTATTGTTCCAGTTGGCGTGCGTAGACCACCGATTGGCATTTACACCAGGTTGTCGTGTTCCAAAAGTAAATTGGTTATTAGATGTAGTAAATAATACGGTTAACACAGAACCATTTATTCCAGCATTAGTTAAGATTTGTATACTGGTGTTGATATCTAACCGATCATTAGTACCATCTCCAAAAAAGTAAGGCCTTGTAGGATCTGTAATAAATCTAGGTTGAAAGGCGGCAGTATTTTGCACTGCATTTCGCCCCAAACCGCTTTGATCGTACCAGGTGACTACAAATACGTTGGCAGCACCTCTCCAAGCATCAATCGCAGCAACATCCACAATATCATTATCACCCCAACCAAAATCTTGTTCTGCATTATCGCTACTTCTTCTTAAGCGTATGATAGGGCCATTATAATCTGATTCAAGAACACGTAAAGAAAGTGCAAAACTTATAGAGTTGAGTTTTTCATCAAGAATATGCGAAGGTCTCATCGTTGGAAAATGATTGTACTGTGTGATTTGTCCAAAACCCAGGGTAACAAAAAACAGGAATATACAGAGTAATTGTTTTTTCATTACTTTAATTAGTTTTTAAATCACCAGTAACATGAAAAATATTGGTTGCAGTACAAACAATTCCTGCTCCGGCATCTAATCCTGCAGTTCTAAAACGTGAGAGTCTATTCTTAATAGTAACTCCAGCTGCACCAGATATTGTTACTTTTCCGTTTCCTATTTGGTAAATACTGATGTTGAAACCTATAGGTAGCCCAGTCGGGACAGTAAGAGTAACGTCTGTAGCACTGTTAAAAGTTAATATGTTTCCATTGTCGGCTTCTACAAGTGTATAGTTAGTTGTTTTGAGATCTACAGATGGTGATGTTAATAATTCTTTCCATTCTGTACCATTAAATGCGTATACCTTTTTTCTGTTAGTGTCAAAAACTAATGCTCCTTCTTGTATAGTAGCTGTACTAATAGCGTTAATGTCTGTAGTAGTGGCAACAGGAAGTCCCAACAGCGAATTAGCGTCAATTTGGGTCATACCTTTAATTGATAGTAAAAATAATAACAGGGATATGGTTTTTCTCATTATTTGGGGAGGTAGGTTTTAAAGAGTGATATTGTTTTTTTGATAGGTTTATATATTATGTCAGACTCATATAAACTTGACAAAAAACCTGTTGGAAATATATAATCCCAACAGGTCAGATTTTATGCAATAAAAATTGATAATAAATGTATTTTTATATACAATATTTGTAGGATTATTTTCCGAAAAGACCTCCTAGCAAACCGCCAAGACCACCTTTTTTACCACCGCTACTTAATAGCATTCCGGCAACATCATCAATAATACTTCCATCACCATCAGCATCGAGAAAAGATTCAATCAAGGATTGTTGTTTAGAACCTCTACCTCCTCCGGCAAGACTTCCTAGCATATCAGTTAATCCATTAGTATCACTTACATTTTTCTGTGAAGCTTGTTTTCCTAGTACTCCCATCAATATAGGTGCTGCTACTTTAAGTATTTGAGCAACAGATCCAGCATCAATTCCTGATTTTTGACTTAATGCATTCTCAACGGCGGGTTGTTTATTACCTAAAATATGTCCTAGAATACCTGCTCCATCATTAGTAACACTATCATCAACACCTCCATCAAATAATCCACCTAGGTTATCAAGAATATTTCCACCAGAGTGTTTTCCGGTTATCGCTCCTAGCAATCCAGATGCTCCATCAGGAGTAGATGCATTTCGTTGCATAGCGCCCATCAATACCGGCATAGCCATGCTTAATAAATCTCCTGTTTTATCAGAAGATTGCCCAGTTTGAGCACTTACACCATTAATAATTTGTTTGCCCGTTGGGCTATTTAAAAGATCTAAAATTCCAGACATGTTAGTGATTTTTTATTTTATGAATCTAAATTTACATCTTTTATTCTTAAGATTTAGAAAAGAATATTGTTTTATTTTAGGATAAAACGGATGAAAAGTAATTTTGTGCGATGAAATACATTGATCTTGCATTTTTTTGCAAAAAAAAGCATCGTTTCTATGTAAAAAAACGATGCTTTTTAAGAAGGTATATTTTCTACTTTAATATATCAATTATCTGATCAGCTAATTCCTGACCAATTCGATCTTGTGCCTCTCCGGTAGCAGCGCCAATATGTGGTGTTAATGATACTTTTGTATTCATTAATACTTTTATAGCTGGGCTTGGTTCGTTTTCAAATACATCTAATCCTGCAAAACCTAATTTTCCTTTCTCAAGAGCATCAATTAGGGCTACTTCATCAACTACACCACCTCTTGCAGCATTTACTATTCCAGCCCCATCTTTCATCTGCTCGATTTCAGATTTACCAATTACATATTCTTTTTGTGCAGGAACATGTAATGTGAAGAAGTCTGCATTTTTTAATACTTCTTCTTTAGAAACAGTTTTAATTTTAAAGTTTAAAGATTGTCCATCAAAAAAGTCTAATGGAATATCAACTTCTTCAATAAAAGGATCATAGGCAATTACATTCATACCAACACCAATGGCTATTTTTGCAGTAGCTTGTCCGATTCTACCAATACCAATAACTCCTAATGTTTTTCCTCTTAGTTCAATACCGCCAGCATATGCTTTTTTTAGGTTTTTGAATTTACTGTCACCTTCTAAAGGCATGTTTCTGTTTGAGTCGTGCAAAAACCTTACACTTCCATACAAATGTGCAAAAACTAACTCTGCAACAGATCCAGAAGATGCTGCAGGCGTATTGATTACGTGAAGTCCTTTTTCACGAGCATATGCAACATCGATATTATCCATTCCTACACCACCACGACCTATAATTTTTAGAGAAGGGCAGTTGTCAATAATATCTGTTCTTACTTTTGTGGCACTACGAACTAATAATACCGAAACTTCTTTTTCGTTAATATAGTTTACTAACTGATCTTGAGCAACTGTGGTTGTTAAAACCTCAAAACCTTGTTTTTCTAAAGCATCAATACCACTTTGAGAAACTCCGTCGTTTGCTAATACTTTCATTTTATTATTTTTTATATCATTTTCGGTATAGACCGAGAATTGTTTATTTTGTTTATTTTGAATTCTTAGAATTAAGTTTTATGCTTTTCTTTCTAAATCTCCCATTACATCTACTAGAGCAGCTACACTTTCCATACTCATAGCATTATATATACTTGCTCTATAGCCTCCAACACTTCTATGACCATTCAAACCATTAATTCCAGCTTCTTTCCACATAGCATCAAAAGTTTCTTTTAAATCCTCGTCTACTAATGAAAATGTAGCATTCATATAAGAACGATCTTCTTTTGCCGCAAATCCTTTAAATAGAGGGTTTAGATCGATTTCAGAATAAATAAGCTTGGCTTTCTTTTCGTTTAATTCTTCCATAGCTTCTAAGCCTCCTAGTTTTTTTAACCATCGTAAGGTTAACATAGAGGTATATACAGGAAAAACAGGAGGAGTATTGAACATACTACTTTTACTGATATGTACCTGATAATCTAACATTGAAGGAATCTGCCTATTAATTTTACCAAGAATTTCCTCTTTAACAATCACTAGAGTAGTACCAGCGGGGCCCATATTTTTTTGTGCACCAGCATAGATTAAACTGAATTTAGAAAAATCTAATTCTCTAGAGAAAATATCACTACTCATATCACAAATAAGAGGAACATTGGTTTTAGGAAAGTCCTTGATCTGAGTTCCAAAAATTGTGTTGTTACTTGTGCAATGTAAATAATCAAGTCCTTCAGGAATTGTATAACCTTTAGGGATATAATTATAATTAGTATCCTTTGAAGAAGCAACTTCTACAACTTCGCCTAAAAACTGAGCTTCTTTGATAGCTTTACTACTCCAGGTTCCGGTATTGATATATCCGGCTTTGGTTTCTAATAAATTATACGCAGTCATTAAAAATTGTGTACTTGCTCCTCCTTGTAGAAAAAGGACTTTATAACCTTTTCCTTCAAGTCCTAATAATTCTAAGGCAAGCATACGTGCTTCTTCCATAACGTCAACAAAATCTTTACTTCGATGAGATATCTCGAGAATAGAAAGACCAGAGTTGTTAAAATCTAATACAGCTTGTGATGCTTCTTTGAATACTTCTTGTGGTAGAATACAGGGGCCAGCGCTAAAATTGTGCTTCTTCATCAGTAGTTTTTATTGTTGTTAATTATTGCAATTTTATCATCTTTTCCTCTCCTTTAAAAAGCTTGGAAAAAACACCACAAAGGTGCTAATAATCTAAAAAAAAACCACTGTCAAATTGATAAATTATTCAACTAATTTTTGTTAAAAACTCAATAATATCAACACCATCTGCATAATCAGAAAGATTAGGACATTGTGTCTGTCCAAAATCAATGCTATTTTCTGTAAAATTATCACTTACAATACATTGTATTTTTTCGTGATCCTCTTTCAGCTTTTGCTGTAAAGCTTCTTTTGAGGTATAAGTTTCATAGAACAATGAAGCGATAGGAGAGGAGTAACTCTGATCTTCTTTAAGTATAAGAAAACCATTTTCAAACAATTTGAAATTACTCATAAGATATACCGCTTTATTATAATCATAGTTATTGGCATATTTAGCTCCTTCTATTATATGATTATACTTGTACATAGCTTTGAAGAAAGGATCAAAATCATACCCTTCTGGAATCATTATTTTTGATACATTTCTACACCCTAATCCATAATACCTAAAAATATCTTCTCCAAGAGCTTGAAGCTGATCTGTACTTTCATTACCTGTAAGTATTGCGACAGAGTTCCTGTTTTTACGTATAATATTAGGTTTATTACCAAAATAATGCTCAAAATACCTTGCCGTATTATCACTTCCTGTAGCAATAACTGCGTCAAAATCTGAAAATTTCTCTGTAGTAAATGTAATGTGGTCTTTTAATCTGGGTTCTACCGCTGTTAGATATTCTGCCAGGTATGGTAATAGTATATTATCACTAGATGACTGCTTAATCATTACTTTATGACCTGAAATCAAGACACTCAAAAAATCATGAAATCCTACTAAAGGAATATTGCCAGCCATAACTATTCCTATAGTTTTAGGTTGCTTCGGATCCTTCAGGTTGTATGGAGATACCCATTTTTCAAGATTTTCTTTAGATAGAATATTACCCCATTGCGTTAAGGAAAAGATAACATTTTCTTGAGTGAACCAACCGTTATGATGTTTTGCAGTTTGGATCTTATTGACCATTCCATCAAAAAAATCATCTGTGTATTTTATGGTGTTAACTATCTCAAAACCAGTAGTTTTGAATTGATTTAAAAACTTTCCTAATTCGGTGAAAGCAAGAATTCGATCAGTTAATACCATTTCTGATTTGTTTATCACTAGTTTACGAGTTATTTTTGTCTTGCAAATTTAGAATAAAAAAGAGCTATGGCAATTATAATAACAGATGAATGTATAAACTGTGGTGCTTGTGAGCCAGAATGCCCGAATACTGCAATTTATGAAGGAGCGGATGATTGGAGATATGCAGATGGTACAGATCTGGAAGGAGATATTGTTCTACCAGGTAGTGGTAAAGAAGTAAATTCAGAAGAGGCTCAAGAGCCAATTAGTGATGAAGTATATTATATAGTACCGGATAAGTGTACAGAATGTAAAGGGTTTCATGAAGAACCACAATGTGCGGCAGTTTGCCCAGTGGATTGTTGTGTTCCTGATGAAGATGTTGTTGAAACAGAAGATTTCTTATTACAGAAACAAGCCTTTATGCATAAGTAGTAGATTAAGGTACTTTATGTAAAAATCTAAAAAGCCTGTCTCTTTTGACAGGTTTTTTTATAGTCATTTTTTTAATTTTAGTATTTTCGTCTTTTTACAACCTCAAATCAAAACATGAAATCATGAAAAAAATAGTATTTTTTGCAATATTGATGGCTCTTTCATTTTCTTCTTATGGACAATATCGTTGGGAAATTTCCGGAGGAGCTACTTTTTCTAAATTAAATCTGGATAACACAGAAACAAGTAGTGGAACTGGTTTCTTTTTTAATGCAGGATACGGTTATGTAATGGGAGTACGTGCTAAAACCAGTATTGTTTTTTCGTTAGATGTATTACAAAGAAATAGCGAAATAGAAGGAGTAGGAGACGCTAAGGCACTTCAGGTTGGTTTTACACCAAAATTTAGATATTTATTTAATCGTGGAAAAGATCGTTTTAGACCTTTTATAAATGTTGGTCCCTCTTTTAGAGTAAATACAAATTTTGAGATAGGCTCGACAGAATTAGAAACGGATGCTTATGAACAAATTGTTATAGGTGGAGTGTATGGTGTTGGATTCTCACAAATGGTAGGAGAGATGTTTGATATTTTTGTTGAAGCAGGTGCAATGAATGATTTTATTGATAATCTTGATGACAGCGTTACCACAGGAAGTAGTAAGTTCTTTGATGTGTACGCTCGTGTTGGAGTTCGATTTAGAATATATGACGCAAGGCGTTAATATAATTAGTTATATCTAAAGATTTATAATCCTGCTTTCGCAGGATTTTTTTATGAAATAAAACTAGAAATTCTAAGTTAAAAGTTTAACAAATCATAAGTTCAATTTAATTTTTTGTAAATTAGTTATCTACAAAAGAGGATAATAACATGCCAAATTGGGGATATATAGCAATTATTGTTCTTACAGTGTATATTGCTGTAAGTGTGGCTTTGTATTATCTGCAGGAGTACTTCATTTTTAAACCTGAAAAATTAGATAAAGACTTTCAGTTTCATTATAATAATCAGATTGTAGAGGAATATAATCTTGAAACTAGAGATGGAGCAATTATTAACGGACTTCATTTTAAGGTTGAAAATCCAAAAGGAGTAGTTTTATACCTTAAAGGAAACTCTAAGAGTATTAAAGGCTGGGGTAAGTTTGCAGTAGATTTTACCAGGCATAAGTATGACGTAGTTATGTTAGACTATAGAGGATTTGGTAAGAGTACAGGAAGACGTTCTTTAAAAGCTTTAAAACGAGATCTTCAATTTGTATATAATAAGTTAAAAGAACGAGTAGAAGAAAAATATATTATTCTTTACGGAAGATCTATGGGATCTGGGTTCGCAGCAAAACTAGCATCTATAAACAACCCCAAAATGTTGATATTAGATGCTCCATATTATAGTTTGAGTAAGGTGGCTGGCAAGTTTATTCCCTTTATGCCTGTCTCTTTAATTATGAGATATCCTATACCCACTTATAAATGGCTTAAATATGTAAATTGCCCTATTCATATTATTCACGGGACTCAGGATAAATTAATCCCCTTTAAATCAAGTATTAAATTATCAAAGATAAGACCTAAACTTACCAGGCTCTATACTGTTATTGGTGGAGGACATAAAAACCTCAATAATTTTGAATCTTATCATAAAATGTTAGGTGAAATTATTAATTCTAAAATGAAACGCATAAATCTTTCTAATACCAGTTTAGGAGTAATGCACACTAAAAAGAAGATGAATGCACAAGCTTAAGAAATTTGTGTTATGGATTGCTGCGATCTATGGTGTTATTTCCTTATTACTGTATATATTTCAAGAACAACTTTTATTTCATCCAGAAAAGCTGGATAATAATTACACATTTCAGTTTGATTATTCTTTTGACGAACTTTTTCTTGAAACTTCTGATGGTGCAAAATTAAATGGACTTCATTTTAAAGTAGAAAACTCAAAAGGTGTAATCCTGTATTTTCACGGAAACAAGGGGAGTTTAAGACGATGGGGAAGTATTGCTACTTTTTTTGTAGAAAAACAATATGATGTGGTCATTATGGATTATCGAGGATATGGAAAAAGCCAAGGAAAAATGACAGAGGAATACTTGTATAGTGATGCCCAGCAATTTTATGAATATACTAAGCAGTACTACCCTGAAAATAAAATCAACATTTACGGAAGATCTTTAGGAACTGGAATTGCTGTAAAAACAGCTTCAGTCAATAATCCGGGTAATTTAATTCTTGAAACTCCTTATTATAATTTAGAAAACGTTGCCAAGAACTGGTTACCTATTTTTCCTGTTAAGTGGTTGTTACGATATAAGATTCCATCAAATGCCTTTATAAAAGATGTATCGTGTAGAACTACGATATACCATGGTACAAAAGATAAGGTGGTGCCATATGAATCCGGAAAGCAATTGTTTGATAGTATTTCTAATCAAAATAAGAGACTAATTACTGTAGAAGGTGGAGGTCATAACGATCTGATTATGTATAGAGAATACCTGAAAACGATAGATGATATATTAGAGAATCAATAGATGAAGAAAGCGTTATACCAAATAGGTATAACGCTTTATATATATCTGAAAATCTTGTTTTAGAAATTAAAGTCCAATCTAGCATAATAATATGCTCCACCAAACCCCATCTGAACTGCATCCCAATATCCACCAGCTTCGGTTTCCCCATCAACCTGTTGATCTGGATATTCATTGAAGATATTATTACCTCCTACGGTAAATCTAAGGTTATCTGTTAGTTTGTATCCTAGATTAAGATCTGCTGTAATCTTAGCACCATAAACATCTTCGGTATCAGCAAAATCAATCAATACAATCTCACTAAAATGAGTAAGCCCAACTCCTGCATTAAACTTTTCTTTACTATAGTTCATGTTTAAAGTGAATTTGCTATCTGGTGCAGAAGCTAATAAGAATGCTCTTTCTCTTTCTCCAAAGAAAGTTGCTTCATCAAGAGCACCATTATTAATGTCTTCTATGGTCATATTATTGATGTTTCCTGCAAGTGTAGCAGACAAATTACCAAAATCATAATTTCCTTTCCAGGATATTATAAGATCTAACCCTACTGTTTCAGTATCCACACCATTGGCAAAGAATTGTGCTTCTGCTACGTTAGGAATCTGAGGAGCAGCAAAAGTTCCTGTTAATACAATTCTGTCTTTTACGTTGATATAGTAACCATCTAAAGTTACAGTAAAGTCTCCTAGGTTTGCACTAGCACCAAAAGCAGCATTTATTGCTGTTTCTTCTTTTAATTGTTCTATCCCAAAAGAAGCTGTAACGGGACTGTTATTTGCCGATAATAATGTTTCTGTAGCAACTCCACCTTGAAAATCGGTAAATCTTAGATTGTAGTATATCTGTGCTAATGAAGGAGCTCTAAATCCAGAACTCACAGATCCTCTTAAATTAATACCTTCTGTAACTTTTGCTCTAAAAGCCAATTTCCCGTTGATTGTGCTTCCAAAATCACTATAATTTTCGAATCTGGCAGCTGCAGCAAGTAAAAAGTTATCTGTAAAATCCAATTCGGCATCTGCATATACAGATAAATTAGAACGAGAACGATCTACCTCGTTAGAAGGACTATATCCAGGGAAACCTTGAGAACCACCAGGTCGTAAATTACCAGAATCAGGATCTATTGGTTGTGTTTGGTTTGCAGGATCTGTAATAGGTAATCCATTTACATCATAGGTAGCATAAGACCCTTCTTCTCCCGCAAAAATGATAAAATTCTCTGTTCTATATTCTGCTCCTAAGGCAACATTAAGTCCCTTCATAATATTAGGATGATATTTTGAGAAATCTAAGTTCGTTGTGTTTTGACTTAAACTGTGCCCTCCTGCATCAAAATCAGTAGGAGAGGATTCTTGCAATGACGCATTAAGAGTTCCTTTAATAAAGTAATGAAAGTTATTCTTTCCCCAAGTATTGTTAACATCAATTTTCCATCCACTGGCTGTTTCTGTTCTAACTCCAGCCGAAACAGAGTTGTCTATAATATTAGAAGTAATTCTAGGAGTAAAACCATTAGGAAATATTGAAGTAACCACTCGTTCTCCGTCATTTCTTGTAAATGCAAAAGCATCTGTATCACGATAATTTCTTCCTCCAAAAACGTATAATTCGGTTTTTTCTGCTAAAGGTACTGCAGCGTTTACAAAAAAGTTGAAACCATCAATTGCAGCTTCTCCAAATCCTCTTCTAAAATCAAACCCAGGTCTAAGGGTTTTATTTTTACTTAAATACTCAGCTGTAAAATTAGCATAACCACCTTCTCCAATTTCTACACCATAATTTGTTGTAATCTTTACTGATCCTCCATCAAAATTTTTATCATCCGCAATACGATTACCATCATTTTCTGTATCTAAGCGATTGCCATCAGTATTTGGTGTTCCGGCAGGAAAATCACCTTTGGCATTAGTATTATATGCTCCATAGCTAATACTACCAGTAAGTTTATTTACATTATCTTTTAATACAATGTTGATTACACCTGCAATAGCATCAGAACCATATTGTGCGGCAGCCCCGTCTCTAAGAACTTCAATTCTTTTAATCGCAGAAGCAGGAATTGCATTAAGATCCGTACCAGAATTTCCTCTTCCTCTTGTACCAAAGATATTGATCAAAGAAGATGAATGCCTTCTTTTTCCATTAATCAATACAAGCGTCTGATCTGGTCCTAATCCACGTAAAGTTGCCGGGTCAATATGATCAGCACCATCAGATCCTGATTGTTTATTAGCATTAAATGAAGGAGCAGAATATTGTAAAAGTTCGTTGATCTCTATTTTACCACTTTTGGTAACAACATCTTGCATGTCGATAATATCTATGGCTACGGGAGTATCTGTGGCTGTTCGTTTTGGACTCCTTGAACCTACAACAACAATAGTGCTTAAAGCTTCACCTTCTAATAATACAACATCGATTTTTTCTTGAGTTCCAACTTCGATTTCTTGAGTTTCAAAGCCTATAAAACTAAATACTAATGTTGCATTTTCATCTACTGCAATAGAGTAATTACCTTGCTCATCGGTTGTAGTTCCTTTTTCAGAACCTTTTTCTAAGATATTTACATACGGTAATGGTGAACCCGAAGAATCGGTTACAGTTCCAGTGACAATCTGCTGACCATACGACCAACTACATGCCAATAGTGCGAATAAAATGAGTGTGAGTTTTTTCATCTAAGTGTTTATTTAAATTGATTTGTGACTTTAAATATATTTAAAAGCATATTATTTAACATAAAGTATTGAGGTAATTTTAAATAAGTTGTAAACTACTTGTTAATAATATTGTATTTATGTTAAAACCATATAATCGAGTAGAAATAAAAAATCTCAGAGGTTTATCCTCTGAGATTTTAAAAATTTAGATGTTTAAACTCTATTAAAAGAGTTGTCTGTTTATTTAATTAGAATTTATAGTTTAATGATAAATTAAACAGTGTACCTAACTGGCTGAAATGATATCCGTCATATGACATTTGAGAATACCTACCATTAAATGTTATAAGGTTGAAAGCTGTTTTTTCTGCAGCTGGATCATTAAGCACAGCATCTCCTGTAGGTGTTAAAGACTTGAATTCCCATTCTGGTAATACGTCCAGAATGTTATTAACATTAAGTGCAATAGTTATTTTATCGGTAGCATTATAATTAATGCCCAGGTCTGTTACTACCTTTGTCATAAATTCTACACTTAGGTCAGAACCACCATCACTATCTGCTGGATCTCCACCTACAAGTCCTTCTAAATCTTGTAACCCTTGATTTCTGAATTTTGTTGGGCCAAACAGAGTATTATTTAAAGAAAAACTAAATTTTCCGATATCGTAGTTAGCACCTAGAATTGCTTTATACTCTGGGCGAGATGTGAAAAATAAAGCTTCTTGCGTATCATTTACAACAGATTGCCCTGCATCTGCAACGAGTTGAGGGTTATTAACTGCCCCATCTCTTTCGTTTTCTATCGTATAATTACCAGATAAACTAAGATTAAGCCTTCCTGGTCCTATGTTTATGTTTCGATAATTAGCAACTACATCAATTCCAGAGGTTCTTGTGTCAATTGCATTAACAAAGAAACTCACATCTGATAAGTTATTGTCTAGTAATACTTGGTCCAAAGGTGTGTTACCTGCTGCTGTAGCTCCTATTTCGGTACTTAAAACAATTCTATCATCTACCTGGATATTGTAGTAATCTACAGTAACATTAATATTTTTATTAATTTTTGCACCAAATCCTATGGTAAAGTTTGTTGATTCTTCAGCATCTAATTGAGGGATGGATAGTAATCGTGCTTGTGGAGAAACATTATTTACTAAACCACCTACCTGGATTCCTTGGCCTGGAACAAAACTAAACTGTGCTCTTTGCGTATAGATCTGATGTAATGTTGGTGCTCTAAATCCTGTAGATAGTGATGCTCTTACAGTAAATTTATCTTCTAAGAATTTATATCGAGAACTTAATTTCCATACAAAAGCCTCACCAAAATCACTATAATCTTCTAATCGAATAGTTCCGTTTACTAAAAAGTCTTCAGTAATATCAGCAGAAATATCAAAATAACCACCAAAATTGTATCGATTAAATTTTCCTGAATTCTCTGGTCTGTTTCCTGCAAAAGAATCGGCTCCACCACCATCATAAGAAGCGAGATCTCCTTCGGTAATTTCAAATACTTCAGTTCTAAATTCGGCACCAAAACCTATACTAATCTGATCTGAAATTAATTTGGCAATATCAATATTTCCTACACTATGTCTAAATTTTGTTCCTCCCGGATCAAATGAGATAGGGCTATTTTCGCGATATAACTCTGATCCTTCAGTAAGTTCTCCAGGATCTACAATGCCATTATCATTAGCATCTACCCAGGTCGAAGGAGATAATACAGAGTTTCTGTTATGTGAGTTGTTTACTGTATATTCCTGTGAATTTCCACCGGTAGTATAACTAAGATCATAATTCCATCCGTTCTTTTTGGTTTTAAATCCAATAGTTGCGTTATAATCATTAAGATCTCCTTCAAAAGTAGGAACATATCCTATGTATTCTCCATTAGGTCCATTTGGAAAAAAATCTGCCAGGTAAGGAAAATCAGCTTCTGTTCTCCAATATGGAGTTCTATAATTAGCAAAACTATTTACTTTCTTATATACATAAGCAGCATTCATATATACTTCTGTATTCTCATTAATATCATAACCTCCGTTTACCAAAAATTTAGCTGCAGAAGTTTCAGGAGATCCATTAATGTTTCCTGCATCAGGAAATAAATTTAAAAAAGCCTGTACATCCGCTATGTCAGCTCCAAAATCAGTAGCTTCTCCAAGTGCATCTACAGTTCCAGGACGATTTGCCAAGTTTACCTTAGAGAAATCTACGGTATAATTAAAAAAGCCTTTGCTATCTCCTATAACAGCTCCATTATTTAAACTGATCCCTACTGTTTCTCCATCACCCTCTGAGGTAACACCTGTTCTTAATGTTACAGAACCATCACCTGGATTATCTTTAAGAATAATATTCATTACACCAGCAATGGCATCAGAACCATATTGCGCAGAAGCACCATCTCTTAATATTTCTACTCTTTTAATGGCATCAGTTGGTATTGCAGAAATATCAGAACCTGTTTCTCCTCTACCTGGAGAAGTTTGAGTATATAAAAGGGCACTTAAGTTTTTACGTTTTCCATTAATAAGAATTAACGTTCTACTTGGCCCCATATTTCTTATTTCATAAGGATCCAATAATGATGTTGCATCATTAACAGGGGTTTGAACAGTATTGAAAGAAGGTATTTTATACTGTAGCGCTTTATCAAAGGTAATTTGACCGGTTGATGCTAATTCTTTTGCAGGTAATACATCAATTGGTAAGGAAGAGGTTGTGTTACTTCTAGGTAGGGCTCTGGAACCTACTAGTAGTACTTCTTCTAGTTGTGATCCACTGGAGAGAGTTACATTAATTGTAGATTGCGAGTTGACCGCTACTTCTTTGGATTCAAATCCTACAAAACTAAATACTAAAGTCCCTTCGGGGTTAACTTCAATACTATAAGATCCGTTGAAATCTGTTGTGGCACCATTACTGGTACCTTTTTCGACAATGTTTACTCCAGGAAGAGGAGTCCCTTCGGCATCGGTGACTGTTCCGGTTACGGCTTGCTGCGAATAAGACATAGCAATGCATAGCCCAAATAAAATGAGTGTGAATTTTTTCATGTAATTAATTTTAATAAGTTGGTGGGTTAAATTTATCTAAAAATAATTGTTAATTAACATGAATTTTCACACAATTTTTAAAAGCAATAAAAAAGCCAGAAGTAAATCTGGCTTTTTTATGATAAAATATTAAAAGGATTTAGATCAATTATATTATCTAATTTGCTTTGTATGTTACGCTTATTACTTGATCCGTATTTGTATCATACATTTCTACAATAAAATTTTTTTCTTCATCAAAGTGACCAATAACGTTATCTTTTTCTCCCTGATTAACAATGTAATATCCGTTGCTTAATCGACGAGCTTTAGCGACTTTACTTCCATTTTTGTCAGTAAATGTAATGATATAGCCTTTTCCATCTTCTACCATAGAATACCCTTCTGTAGTAGAAGTTGCAGAATCAGAGTTTTGAACAACTACTTCATCATCGGTATAAATAGCAGTTTGATTTGTTTTTCCTTCATCTTCGGGATTTAATTTAATTTTATTCTTTTTAGTGATCACTTCTTCTTTTTTGATCACTTTTTCCTCTCCATTAGGTCCTTTAATGCGAATAATTTTGGTTACTGTTTCTTTAGAAGAATTTTCTTTTGGAGTAATACTCTCTTCAGTTTTTTTCTCTTCGGATTGTGCATAATTCATATTAACACAAACCATAAATAATGCTGTGATTAGAATTTGTAAAGTTCTCATTTGTGTATTTTTTGGTTATCCAAAATTACAAAAAAATGATAAGTTGCTTTTTATCGTAGTACATCCATACTGTAAAGAACATTTTTAATATGATTTTATTGATCTGTTTTTTTGTTATGAATCTTATGGTTTTGCATTTGTGTACTTTGTATGAATACCGTTATCTTTGCACTCTTAAAAAATGGAATAAGGTTTCTTATTTCAATTATTATAATTTGAATACTATGAAAGCAGGAATTGTTGGATTACCTAATGTTGGAAAATCTACTTTGTTTAATTGTTTGTCTAATGCAAAAGCACAGAGTGCTAATTTTCCTTTTTGTACAATCGAACCTAATATTGGGGTAGTTAATGTACCAGATCCGAGATTGAAGAAATTAGAGGAGCTTGTGGATCCTGAGAAAGTTATTCCTGCTACCGTAGAAATTGTAGATATTGCTGGATTAGTAAAAGGAGCAAGTAAAGGAGAAGGTTTAGGGAATCAGTTCTTAGGAAATATTCGTGAGACAGATGCTATTATTCATGTACTTCGTTGTTTTGATAACGATAATGTTGTTCATGTAGACGGCTCTGTAGATCCTATACGAGATAAAGAAACTATTGATATTGAGTTACAACTAAAAGATCTTGAAAGTCTTGAGAAAAAGCTGGATAAGGTAAAACGAGCTGCAAAAACTGGTCAGAAAGAAGCGCAGAAAGAAGAGGCGGTTTTATTAAAGCTTAAAGAGGGATTAGAAGCGGGATCTTCTGTTCGTGCAATAGAAATATCCGACGATGATCGTGTAGCCTATGTAAAACCTCTTCAATTGATTACAGATAAACCAGTGCTATATGTATGTAACGTGGATGAAAGTGCTGCAGTTGATGGAAATGATTATGTTAATAAAGTAAAAGAAACTGTAGCTTCTGAACATGCAGAAGTAATTGTTTTGGCTGTTGGTACAGAAGCAGATATTACAGAGCTTGAGGATTATGAAGAAAGACAAATGTTTTTACAAGATATGGGGCTTGAAGAACCTGGATCCTCAGTTCTTATACGTGCAGCATATAAATTATTAAATCAACAAACATATTTTACGGCTGGAGTAAAAGAGGTTCGCGCCTGGACAGTTAATATAGGAGCAACAGCTCCCGAAGCGGCAGGAGTAATTCATACTGATTTTGAAAAAGGGTTTATTCGTGCAGAAGTTATTAAATATGACGACTTTGTCTCTCTTGGAAGCGAAGCTAAAGTGAGAGAAGCTGGTAAATTGGGAGTTGAAGGAAAGGGTTATATAGTAAATGATGGTGATGTAATGCATTTCCTTTTTAACGTCTAAAAAATATATACAAATAAGTTATAAGAACCTCTTGATATTTTTGTCAAGAGGTTTTTTTTTTGGATATCGTAATTTCAGAATAAAACAGTAATGGTTACAAATACGTAGGACTATTTTTGGCGAATGAAATATTCTAAAACCCTTTCTTCAGGAGTAGTATTGGCAATATTAGGTGTAGTTTTATTTTCTGCCAAAGCCGTATTAGTAAAACTAGCGTATCAATACGATATAAGCTCAGAACATTTGTTGCTTTTTAGAATGCTATTTTCTCTACCATTTTATATGATTATTGCTTTTATGAGCACTCCTACATCTCCTGAGAAAATAGAAACAAAAGATTATTTGTGGATTTTGTTTTTTGGTTTTGTTGGATACTATCTTGCTAGTTATTTTGATTTTTTAGGGTTACAATATATTAAGGCGGGACTAGAGCGTATCATCTTATTTATATACCCTACATTGGTTATTATATTGTCAAAACTCTTTTTTAAAAAAACGATAACCAAACGACAACTTATTGTCATCCTGTTAACTTATATTGGCGTTATTGTTACTTTTTGGGGAGAATTGCAATTAGATTCTGATTATTTAGAATTAGGAGTGTTTTTAATATTTCTAAGTGCTCTTACCTATGCCACATATTTAGTTGGAAGCGGATGGTTGATCCCTAAATTTGGTGTTGTAACTTTTACGTCATATGCGATGATAGTCTCATCACTTTGTATAATTATTCAATATTTGGTTTTTGATAGAGGAGATATCTTTTCTTACCCAATAGAAATATATATACTCGGCATTACTATGGCTATATTTTCAACGATTATACCATCATATTTGGTATCAGCAGCAATTGCAAAACTTGGGGCTTCTAATTTTTCGATTATTGCCAGTTTGGGGCCAATATCTACCATTGTATTAGCTTTTTTTATTCTAGGAGAACAATTATCAGGGATTCAAATGATCGGAGCGGCTATTGTAATTTATGGAATATATATGATCTCAAAAAAGAAAAAATAATGACCTCTATACTATTGGTTTTTACATCTTTATTGAATTATTTCCGGGCTTTCTCCCATATTTTTAGTAAATTAACTTCTGAAGTTAAGATGGTATGGGGCCATTTTACTTAGTGAGGGGAATAGCAATAGCGCTATATTCACAAGAAGATACACAGGATATTCTATAAAAATATTCACTTTGAGGAAACTATTAATAGTCACATATTGTATAGGGTATGTTACTTGTACTATAGCTCAGGAAAAAACAAAATTTCCTGTTGTTGATAGTATTCAGGTTTTGGTTGATAAATCAAATCAACTAACCTATGAGTATAAGATTAAAGAATCGATCGAATATGCCGTAAAAGCTGCTAATTATGCTCATCTGATCAATAACAACTACTATAAAGGTCAGGCATATTATTTAATGGGGTATAACTACAATACGCTGTTGGATTATAAAGCAGCCGAAGAAAATTTTAGAAAATCTTTAATGTATGCAGAGATATCTCAAGATTCGTTATTGATTCTTTGGAGTTATAATGGACTCGGAAATGTTTATTCTGATGGGTATAAAGATTTAAAAACTTCGTTGCATTATTATGAGAAAGCTAAGTATTTAGGAGAAAAATTAAAAGCTCCGGATGAATATATAACTCCAATTATTAACCTTGCCTGGACTTACATAGATCGAGAAGAACCTGATAAGGCTTATCCATATCTGGTTGAAGCAGAATCATTATTAAAAACTTTAAAAGATACAATAACTACTTGTGAGATTACATATTTACGAGGACGCTATTATTTTAATAAAGACGAACCTGATAAGGCACTAGAGCAATACAATAAAGCTATTAAATCTGCAAAAGAGAAAAATTTGACTTTAGAATTGTCTTATTTGTATGAAGCTAGATCAAAGTTGTATGAAAGTATTAAGGATACTGATAAAGCTTATTCAGACCTTAAAACATATTATCATTATAAAGATAAGTTATATAACGAAGAAAAATTATTACAAATTGAAAACACCAAAATTCGTTTTGAAGTAGATGAGTATGAAAGAGAATTGATTGCTGCAAAAGGAGAAAAGGAGTATCAGGCAGGCATAGCTAGAAATAATAGAACAATTAATATAATTGCAATTGTAAGTCTGATTTTTTTATCGGGTATCGGTTTTTTCTTTTATAAAGGATATAGATCCAAGAAAAAACTTAGTGATGTGCTTAAGGATAAGAATGATCAACTATTTAAAGCAAAAGCTGAAGCCGAAAATCTGGCTCAGGTAAAATCTCAATTTATTTCCACAGTAAGCCATGAATTAAGAACACCATTATATGGCGTGGTTGGGATTACTTCACTTTTATTAGAAGATGAAGATGTTTTGGAAAAACATAAAAAATTACTAGGTTCTTTAAAATTTTCAGGAGATTATTTATTGAATTTGATTAATAACGTTCTTCAGATTAGTAAAATTGAATCTAGGAAAATGGAGTTGTCAAAAACTCCAACAAACTTGTTCAAACTATCACAGAACTTATTAAATTCTTTTGAATATCAGGCAAAAAGTAAAAATAATGAGCTTATTCTAGAAGTACCAAATGAGCTTCCTGAAACCTTAAACGTAGATTCTCTTAGATTATCAGAAGTTTTAATTAATCTGATAGGAAACGCTTCTAAATTTACTGAAAACGGTAAAATATGGTTGCGTATTAAAATCCTTTCTACTACAAATGAAAGTATACATATACGTTATGAAATAGAAGATAATGGACTTGGAATTCCTGAGGATAAGAAAGATTTTGTATTCGAAAAATTCTCTCAGATTGATAGAGAATCTAATAAATTAGAAGGAACAGGGCTAGGTCTATCTATTGTGAAAAACCTTCTATTGATGATGGATAGTGATATTAACTTGGATAGTAAAGAGGGAAGAGGCACTATGTTTTATTTTGATCTTAATCTTGAAATCATTGATGAAAACGATGAACTTGGTGTTAATGGTACTGAAAATGAAAAAACACAAGTGTACAGAAGAATATTAGTAGCAGAAGATAATAAGATTAACCAGATTGTAACTAAAAATTTATTAAACCTTATTGGCTATGACTGTACCATTGTAGAAAATGGATTTAATGCAATACAAATGGTTAAAAAAGAAGATTTTGATCTTATATTAATGGATCTTAATATGCCTTATGTTAATGGTAATGAGGCAACCAAGCGAATAAGAGAATTTGATCAAACTACGCCTATTATAGCACTAACAGCAGCAGAATTAGGAGAGGTTAGAGATGAATGTATGGCCATAGGAATGAATGATATTATCAATAAACCTCTTAATAAGAACGACTTAAGAGATATTATCGTCAAAAATTTATTGGTTTGAATTCCTTTTAAAAAAATAAAAGCCTCTAGACTAGATCTAGAGGCTTTTATTTTTAGAGCTTAATGTATTTTAATTAGTTCCTTCGGGTTTGATTTTCTTTTTGTTCTTTACATATTTTTCTAGCCATTGATCTTGTTCCCATAATAAATGAAATATAGATTCTTTAGCTCTATACCCGTGACTTTCTTTGGGTAACATTACTAACCTTGCGGTTGCCCCCAAACCTTTTAAAGCATTAAAATAACGTTCACTTTGTAAAGGATATGTTCCAGAATTATTATCAGCTTCGCCATGAATTAATAATAAAGGTGTTTTCATTTTTTCAGCATGCATAAAAGGAGACATTGTATAATATACCTTAGGCGCTTCCCAATAACTACGTTCTTCGCTTTGAAAACCAAAAGGAGTTAAGGTTCTGTTATATGCACCACTTCTGGCAATACCAGCAGCAAACAAGTTGGAGTGTGATAGTAAATTTGCTGTCATAAAAGCTCCATAAGAATGCCCTCCTACGGCTACGCGATCACGATCAATATAACCAAGTTTATCTACAGCATCAATAGCAGCTTTACCGTTAGCAACCAATTGTTTTCTAAAAGAATCATTAGGTTCTTCATCTCCTTCTCCTACAATTGGAAAAGAAGCACCATCTAATACAACATATCCTCTTGTAACCCAATAAATCATAGATCCCCAATACGGGTACGTAAACCTGTTAGGGTTTGATGTAGATTGAGAAGCACTGTTTTTGTCCTTAAACTCTCTTGGATACGCCCAAAGAATCATAGGCATTTTTTCTTTTTTAGAAGTGTCATAACCGATAGGAAGATAAAGAGTTCCAGAAAGATCTAAACCATCATCTCTTTTGTATTTGATAACCTCTTTATGAACATTTTGAATTCCGGAAAAAGGATTTTTAAATGCTGTAATTTGTTTAAGATTATTCTTTTTATTAATATTTCGAATATAGAAATTAGGGTATTCACTAGGAGATTCAATTCGTACAAGAAACTCTCCTTTTTTTAAATCAATAGCATCATATATGTTTTCAGCCTTATCTGTATATTCTGATTGATAAATCCTTGTTGCTTTATTAGATTTTAAATCAAATTTGTCAATAAATGGAAATTGCCCATTTTTTGTATAACCAGCTCCAATCAGATACATTGAGTTTTTTTCGATATTGATTACAGAATAACCATACTCATTTCTTACATACACTGGATTTCCAGGGTCATTATATCGATCCTGATAGTTTCTATCCTGAATGATATTAGGTTCTTGATCAGGTTTAGCTGGATCAAATACGTAAGTTTTTGTGTTTCTTGTATTCCACCAATAGTCATAGGCTAAAGCCAGTTTATTATTATTAGTCCAACTAATCCCAGAATATCGATTTATAGTTTTAAGAATCGAGGTTGGAGCATCAGTAAACGGTGCTTTAAGTTGAAATACTTCATCACGATACTTGGTTTCTATTTTAGGATCCCCTTTATCTAACGCTTCTGCCCATATGATTGTTGATGGTTGATCAGTACGCCAGGTCATAGATCTTTTACCTACCCTTGTTGCCATAAAGCCTTTAGGTCGCACTTCGTCTAAACCAACTTTGTTGATGGTTTTTATAACTTCTCCATTATTTTTATGAAGCTTAGTTTCTTGAGGAAAACGTCTGTAAGGAACAAGATAAGAAAATGGTTTTTGAACCGATGTAACCATTACATATTCTCCATTAGGAGAAAATGAAAATCGCCCGTACATAGCTTCGGGTGCCCATTTTGTTATAGTACCATCAGTTGTAACTTTATGAATTTCAGAAATGGCTAATTGCTCAAAATTATATTCATCATTAGGGTTTTTTAAAAGATCCTGATATGTTCTGTTTTGAGCCTTGGTACCTTCACTCATTGATATTGTTGGCCCTGTAGGGATTGCTTCTTGAGTATTAATAAGTGTTTTTTTGTTTTTGGATAAAAACTTAACCAATAAAGCAGAACCATTTCTAAACCATTTAAAAGGAGAACCCATATTGGCATTAAGTTGTGCGTCTGTAACTTTATGTGCTTTTACCTGCTTAACATCAAGAATCCATAAAGAAACACCATCAGATGTGGTATTTGTAAATGCAGCTTTACTCTGATCAGGAGACCAGGTTAAATAGGCTATCCTTGATTGATCTGGTAGCCCCTGTACTTGAATGGCTTCTTTATCAGATGTTTTCTTAATCTTAATATTGTTATAGTAAGTAATTCTACTAGAAATATTGGTTTTAGGATTAATTCGTAATCCTGCAAGACGCATTTCTTTTTCTGATAATTCTGAAATGGTTTTATATCCATCTCTGTAAAGGAAAATTAGGTTTTCTCCCAGGTCATCTATTCTTACCGAAGGAGCCAGAGGAACATCTGCAAGGTCTAAAATTTCTTTAGGAGGCTTTTGATATTCAACACTTTCTTGTGCTTGAATATGTGATGTCGTAAGTAATACTAATAGAAATAAAAAGATTGATTTGATGAATTTCATAATTTAGAACGTTAGGTTTTATAGGGTTAAGTATATTGTTTCTTTATAAGAGACAATTAAGATCTGTGTGTTGTACTCGTTACAAGTTTTTAAATAATTTAATAGAATTATAAATTTTATGATTTCTTTAACGATAATTTTATAAACTGAGTAGAAAATCATTAGTCTTATTTACAATAAGATCTGGAACTTCTTTATGAGGAGTATGACCAACGTTTGGGATTAGCATTGGAGTAGATATCCCTCCTGTATTTCCTACAATAGAGTGTACTTGGGCTATAGTACCGTATTCATCTTTTTCTCCTTGGATAATTAATGAAGGGCAAGTGATTTTTGATAAATACTCTTCAATATTCCAATTTTTAAAATCAGCTGATAACCAGGTTTCTGCCCACATTCTAAATACTTCATCAGTTTTTACTCCGTGATATTTGGAAAGCTTTTCTTTGAGATTTGTATTTTGGTATGCTTCTACTGCTTGTCTGATTCCTGAAAGAGTTTCTTCCTCTACAAAAACGTGAGCACCTTCGGTGATAATACCTTTGATTTTATCAGGAAATAAGGCTGCAGTTAATAGAGCTATACTCCCACCATCACTATGGCCAAATAATACGATGTTTTTAAGATCTAATTGATCAATGATTTTTGCTAGTACTATAGCTTCATTCTTTAAATAATCCAGTTTTCTGGTTTTTACTTCAAAAGGAGCTGATTGTCCATATCCTTGGCGATCATAAGAAAGAACATTATATCCAGTAGCAGATTTTATTTTTTCTGGAAAATCTCTCCATAATTCTATACAACCTAATGAGTCGTGTAAAAAAACGATTGTTATTTTGTTAGAATCTAATAGCTGAGGATTTTGTGAAAATTTAATTTGACAAGAATTGATTATACTATTCAAAATGAAGAATTAAAGATAAATAAAACCCAAAAATACCTTAAAGTCTTAACAAAATATATAATTTGCAATGCTAAAATTGTAACACGTTTGTACTTTTTGCGTCTAGCATAAGTATATATTTAATATTAAAACATGAAAAATACATTAGCCACACTTCCGATCGCTATCGGAGCTATTAGTCTTTTGTTGGTAGGATGTGGATCTACAAAACAATCAAATGATATTGCAACCAATGTGCCGATTGCAACCTCTATAGATTTATCTCAAATTATAGATGATAAGGCTCCTGTACTTATTAATCCAGGTCGTTTTACTCAGGATACTGTAAAGTATCGTCTACCTAAGGTAGTACAAGGAACTTATTCAGTAAGTGATTTTGGAAAATATGTTGATGATTTTAAAGCATTGGATTATGAAGGAAATGAGCTTAAAGCTGAAAAGACCGATAATAATACTTGGGTAATTGTTAATGCAAAGCAACTAGATAAAATAGCATATAATATTAATGATACTTTTGATGTAGAGAGAGCTAACAATGGAGAACCTTTTTCTCCTTCTGGAACCAATATAGAACCTGATAATTTTGTATTGAATCTTCATGGATTTATAGGATATTTTGACATTTTAAAAAATAACCAATACGCATTGGAAATAAAATCTCCTGCATCAATGAAAAGAACTTCTGCATTGCAGAAAGTAGGAGAGGAAAAAAGTAAAGATGGAGCTACAGTAACAGAAAAGTATTTTGCAACAAGGTATTTTGAGATTACTGATAACCCAATGATGTATGGTAATCTAGATGTTGAAGAATTTGAAGTAGAAGACATTAAAATTGTTTTAAGTGTGTATTCACCAAATAATACTCATACTGCTGCAAGCATTAAAGAGACTGTCTTTAAGATGATGAAGGCTCAAAAGACATATTTAGGAGATATAAATAGTACACCGCGATATGATATATACCTATATTTAGCTTCTGGAGCAGAAGATGCACCTGGTGGTTTTGGAGCGCTTGAACACCATACGTCTACTGTAGTAGTATTACCAGAACAAATGCCTAAAGAAGCATTAGCAGAAGCAATGATCGATGTAGTTTCTCACGAATTTTTTCATATTGTTACTCCGCTGAGTGTTCATTCTGAAGATGTTCACTATTTTGATTATGATGCTCCTACATTCTCTAAACATTTATGGATGTATGAAGGAGTTACAGAATATTTTGCCAGTGTTTTCCAGATTGATCAGGATTTAGTAACTGAAGAAGAGTTTTATACTAAAATGATGGGTAAAATTCAATCTGCTGCCGGATATGATGATACGATGAGTTTTACCGTAATGAGTGAAAATATTCTTGAAGAGCCTTATGCAACGAATTATGTTAATGTATATCAAAAAGGAGCTTTGATAGGTATGTGTATTGATATTTTGATGAGAGAAGAGAGTAATGGACAAAGAGGAATTTTATCATTGATGAAAGAATTATCCTTAAAATATGGTAAAAATAAACCTTTTGAAGATGATAAAATTATAGAAGAAATTACAGCAATGACGTATCCTTCTATAGGAGATTTTCTAAAGAAACATGTAGAAGGAACTACTCCTATTAACTATCAGGAATTTTTTAATAAGGTAGGGCTGGAAATTAAAAAAGAAAGAGTAGAAACAAATTATATTCAAAATGCCGGTACTCTTATCGTAGCAGGAAGTCAGGAAAATGGAACATTATTTTTTACAGATCTTGTGGCAGATAATAGCTTCTGGGCAGATAATGGAGCAAAACCTAATGATGTAATTTCTGAAATTAATGGTACTAAAGTAACGCTTGCAAACGCTAATAGCGTGTTAACAGCTTCTTTTCAATGGCAGGTAGGAGATGATCTAGAAGTAAAATTAACTAGAGGAGGAGAAGAAGTAGTAATAAATACTAAAATTGCTAAATCATATACCCAAGGAAAAGCATTGAAACCAGTAGATAATGCTACTCAAAAGCAAACCGATCTTAAAAAAGCCTGGCTTAAAGGATAAATAGAAAAAGATATAGAACAAAAAAGACCCAATATGGGTCTTTTTTTATGATCTGTTTTTAAAGATAAAATTAACTGAAACTTTAAGAAGGATTAAAACTGAGTTTTATATTATTATAAAATTAGATTGTAAGAAATCACTTATTAATATTTTCTTATATTTGAGTAAGAATCAATATATTAGATGTTTATGGTGAGAAAATACTTTTTAATTGGTCTTTTTCTAATTTCTTTACAAATAGTTGCACAGCAGAAAACAGTAGAAGTTGGTAATGCAGTTTCTAACTATGTAAAGTTAGTAGATGTCCAAAATGCTGGATCGTGGACAGAAATATCTTTAGAATTACTCCCTACAAGTACAGTAAATGGAACGTTGCATGCTCCCACAGGAAAATCTCCTTTTATACTAAGTGATCAAAGAGGTAATCGTTATGCTTTAAAGACTCAAATGGGATGGGAAGGCCCTGATACAGGAGGTTATGGTACAATTCAATTACCAGCTAATCAAAAAAAGTATGTAAAACTATTTTTTAATAAACTTGACAATCTTGATGAAATTTATTCTTTAACAGAGCTTAATTGTAAAGGAGATGGATGTTGGAATTTTTATGATATTAAATTAAAAGATAAAGTCGTAGAAAAAGAAAAACCTGTAGTTCAGGCAACATATATTAAAACCTGGGTTGATTTTCATGTAAAGAACGATGCTGGAGAGTTGGGGATGAATATTCACGCAAAATTTACAATACATAATTTAAAAGACGGCGAATGCTTTTTATTAGTAAGGTTTATGAATGATAAAGATGAATTTTTAAAAACAGAAAAATTAAAATATGCCAATAAATCTGGACAGATCTCCCTATATAGAAAATTAACACCTATATATAATCAAGCTACATTTAATGATGCTAAAGTATTTATACCATATTCAGAATTTAACTTAAAGGGAGAACACAATCTAAAATATGACCTTGACATAATTTATGAAAATGGTGAATTGATCAAACACCTTCATATTCAAAAATTTAAATATAGCAGATAATTAAATCAGTGTTGTTCTAGAGCTTTTAAGATGCTATTGTTTATTTTGTAAAAAGAGCATAACTCGTTCATTTTATTATAAAAAGCTTCTTTATAATACTTCGGCATTTCATAGCCAATATTAAAATACTTTATATATCGAGATTCTAATTCAGGATAGTGTTTTTTGATCGCTTTAAGCATTAATGTCTTGCCGTCTGCAGCTGAACCTTGACCAAAAAGAGTTAGCGTTGCAGGAAGTAGGTATTTGACATTACTGGATTTAAAAGTAGAAAATAACAGTTTAAGATGTTCTGTTGTATCCGAAATAAAAGGGAGTAATGGCATCAAGCTTACTCCTGTAAAAAAATCTTCTTTTAAACATAAATTAAGAGTGTTGAGTCTTTGAGAAGGTGGTGTGGCTCCAGGTTCAAAAATCTTAGCAACAGAATCACTTAATGTTGAAAAGGAGAAAGAAATAATAGCCCCTCTTCTTAAATGTTTTAAATCATTAGGCAAAATTGCGGTTTTATCAATTTGATGTAATAGATCAAAATCTCTTTTTATAAGTTCTGATTTTGTAATGATATGAACCGGAAACTTGTGTTTTAAAATTACTTTAAGAGCTTCTCGAGTTAGTTGATACTCTTTTTCAATCTGCAAATAAGGATCTGTAGCCGAGGAAAGTACTATGATTCCGTATTGGTTTTTTTTTGCCCTATTGTATAATTGACGATCTAATATTTCAATAGCATTTATTTTTACCGAGAGACTTTTTTCCAGATTAGTTCCATATTTACTACCTCTTATATAACAGTAAAGACAATTAAAGGAACAACTGCTATATAAGTTAACAGTATAATCATCCAGAAACCAGCTATCACGCTTTTTTGTTTTGTTTAAAACTGATTTGACTTCTATTTCTCTGGGCATACTTACTTCTTTCTAATCCAATATTAATTTTGTTTCTAAATCAATTTATAACAAGATCAGTATCTTGGATTTTACTTTGATAATGATCAATACTCTCGGGATGAAATTTGGCAGTGGTTTTTTACTGCATCCTATTCCTAGTCTAATATCTTTATCATTGTTATTAGCTTTCGGTAGCAGAATGCTAAAAGTATCATTTACATAGTTTTTAGCTCCCTTTTTTTTGCACAATGTATACCTGGTTGAAATTATACTTAAATCTTCAAAATATCAGTAACTATTCAAAAGCAGTAATTACAACAGTAATCTTTGATCTTATATCTTTTTCAGATACCTGAACTTTATTAATATTTTCTTTTTGATCGTAATCGAATTTTACTTTTTTACCATTAACCGTAACCAAAGATGCTTTTTTGGTTGCAGGTAATTCAATTTGATATGATCGTTTTTTTAACTGACCTTTATATACTCCCTGTGTTGGATGAATGACAATAGTATGGCTATTTGATTGTCGATTATAACTTAATTTGGTTATTGCCTTTTTACCATGTATATAATCATCACTTATACCATCATCTTCATATAATTCAAATGACGAGGATTGTCCATTAATACCGGGGTAGCATTTTACTATTAAATGATCAAGTTGACTACTCGTCATACGAGGAGTATATGGTTGCATGGGGATTGGGATACCTCCTTTTGCAAACAAAGGAAATTCATAAATATCTGATTTAGTGATAATCGTTTGATCTCCTACGTATTTTTTATTATCAAAAAAATTGTACCAGATTCCTTTTGGTAGCCATACCTTTTTTTCTGCTATTTTATTTTTTCCTAAACCAGGAGCTGTAATTGGGGCAGATAAAAAAGCATCACCCCAAAAATATTGCCCTTCTTGTTTATATGCTTCTTCATTATTCGGAAACTCTAAATACATTCCTCTTAATACAGGAAGTGTTTCATTGTGTGCTTGCCATGTTGTAGAATATATATAAGGCATCAATTCTGAACGCATATGATAAATAATACGCATACTTTTCTCTGCAGTTTCACCCCACAACCAGGGTCTTCTGTCCAAATTGGCATCATATACAGAATGAATACGTAAAGAGGTGTTTGTTAACCCAAATTGAGTCCATCTAGCATAAAGCTCCCAGGCTTTTTCTTTTGGTTCACCAAAGAACCCACCAATATCGTGTGCCCAAAAGAAACAGGCAGAATTACCGCTGGTTACCGTAAATGGTATTTGATATTCAAGAGATTCCCAACTTCCGTTATAATCACCAGAGAACTGTATGGGGTAACGGTGACTTCCAAATCCAGCCCAACGACTATAGTGCATTCCTCTTTTATTATTTTTTTGAGAATGTAGATAATATAGGTGGTTTAACCATTCTAAATGGGTTAACCCATGAATACCTCTTACAAAAGGATATAAATAATCTTGTTGCCAATCTAACCACCAAAAATCAACACCGATATCCTCGTTTGGTTTTAGGGCATACTTAAAAAAAGCATTCATATAAGTCTTATCGCCTGCATCAAAAATAGGAGTAGGGTCTTTTGGTGTTTTTCCCAAACTATTCATAAAAGCTTTATAAGTTGTTTCATGAGTACGTATACCATCATGAGGATGATCATTTAGTGATACATAAATATTATCATCTTTAAACTCTTTTATAAGTTGATCGGGGTTGGGAAATAATTTTTTATTCCAGGAATACCCTGTCCAACCTCTATTTCCTGCATGACCAGTTCCTTCGGTAGTATTTTTTTGTGTATGCCAACCCATATCAAATACCATAACATCCAAAGGGAAATCGTGTTGCTTATATTCTTTTAATATTTGACGGTATTCATCAGCTGAATAATCCCACCATCTACAATACCAGGTGCCAAGTGCATATTTACGAGGAAGTGGTACTTTACCACTGATTGCTGTTAAGGCCTTTAATGCTTTTTTGAAATCTTTGTCATAGGCAAAAAAATAACGATCCATAACGCTTTCTTTTGAGCGGTTTTCGATCCAACCATTTTTCAATACAGGTTTAAAATCATCATTTATAATAAACCACCCATCATGACTTAGTAGTCCATTATCAAGATCTACAGGGCCGTTTTTTCCGTCTAATGTTTGAATAGTACCTCCAAGATTTTGTTCTTTATTATTTGTTTGATAGATCATAAACCTCTTTTCCTCTTTTCCTTTCTTATAGAATATTCTAAAATTAGTTTGCCCAAAAGGAAAGCCATCATTATAATACTCTACCCTCATTTGTGAAGTTGAGATATGAGTCCAACCATTATCTTTAACGATTACCTTGAAATCATTAGAGCGTATATCGCGGTTTGCCGCAAAAAGCGTTGGTTCATCAATAAATTCGCCATTTAAAGCGTATTCAAGGCGTACAAGTTCTGGAGTGATAACAGTGAATCTGGCATTTCCTAAAACAATGGGGTTATCCTGACTAAAACTAATACTATTATTAAAAATGGATACTATAGTGAAAATTATAAGTATGTGTTTTTTCATGTTTTGGATTTAAGTATAATCAATGGTGATTTCAAATGTACTAATTTACTGCAGAGGTCTCTAATTTTTATTTTTTACAGAAAATTCAATAAATGATATTGTGTTATAATAGTTAGTGAAAGCCAGATTACTCTATAAACAATTCCCGATTTTCTGATCTGAATAAGGTTTTAAAATAGAGGAAACCACAAATTATCGTGTAGAGGTTAAAGGTTATATAAAAAATCAAACGTTTTAAAAACATGATAAGTTAAGTTAGACTTAACAAGTAACTTTTTAAATAATCTTTTTAATACTACTACTTGATCTTCTATATAAAATACTATGGAAGTATAATAGAAACAGCGTCTACCGTATTTGGATTTACATTAGGAAATACAGATCTTCCCAAATTAGGATCTTCATACATATTACTATAAAAATTATCACCATAAACCCTAAACCATACCGTACTACCAGATTCAAACCCTAAACTAGTAAAGAAAGCTACCGAAAAAGTTAGTGAAGCAGGATTAGCCGTAGTACCAATTACTGGAGAAAAACTTGTGTAGTTAGTACTACTTACATCATCACTGGTATGATAGAAAACCCTCATTCTTTTTACTAAAAGATTCTCTGTGTCAGAACGACGAACCGTAAGTATGATAAAATTACCATTAAGAACTACACTTGTTTCTGTTATAAGGCTGTTAGAGATTTGTCCCAGTTTCAATTCATTAGGGATTAATGTAAAATCACCTCTGTTTTCATGGTCAATTTCAAAAACCTTATGAGTGCCAAAACCTTCTTTCTCAAATCTTAAGGTGTAGATGCCAAAAGGTACATTTTCTAATAAATAATTACCGTCGATATCAGTAAGGGTAGTTATTGGTGGTGTAGTTTCTTCTATAGTAACTATCATTCCAGAATTAATAACTTCAGTCATTTCATCATCAAATAAGCTAATATTTCCGATAATATCTGAAGTCGGTATAGCGATCGAATTATCATCATTATTGCAACCGATTATTACTATTGCAACAAAAAATAAAATAAAAATTTGTGCTGTTTTCATAATAAATGTGTTTTAAATTATACGTTAAGTAACTAGTTATTTTGAGTGACTAAGAATAGCCAGCAATAGCTGTTTTTATATAATTCTGGAGATTAGAAGGGTTATTGATGTAAAAATATGATGTGAAAACCTGAAAATAAATGCGGTTTTTACTTGTTTTTTGATGTTTTTACGGTTTTTGCTTTTGAAGATGACAATTATGAGGCTTAAAAGAATTTATTAATTACTGTGTACCAATAATCAACAAAATACGTTTAGGATTTGTTAATTACTTTGTTGTAGGTGTGTTTTAATTTTGTTAGTGAAACATTATATTAGCAGGCATTCTACCCAAAATTTTATGAGCAAGGAAACCAAATATACCGAAGATAATATACGATCCCTCGATTGGAAAGAGCATATCCGTATGCGTCCAGGGATGTATATTGGTAAGTTAGGCGATGGATCTTCTGCAGATGACGGAATCTATATTTTATTAAAAGAAGTACTCGACAATTCAATAGATGAATATGTAATGGGTGCAGGAAAGACAATCGAAATCTCTATTCAAGGCGATAAAGTTATTGTTAGAGATTATGGGCGAGGAATTCCTTTAGGGAAAGTAGTAGACGTGGTCTCTAAAATGAATACTGGAGGTAAATATGATTCAAGAGCCTTTAAAAAATCGGTTGGTTTAAATGGAGTTGGTACCAAGGCAGTAAATGCACTATCTACCTATTTTAGGGTAGAATCTACACGAGATGGACAATCAGCTTCTGCAGAGTTTGAAAAAGGAAATCTGACGAATCAAGATACTCTTGAAGAAACATCAAGAAGACGTGGTACCAAAGTATCGTTTGTACCTGATAATACAATTTTTAAGCACTACAAATATCGAGCAGAATATGTAGCTAAAATGCTTAAGAACTATGTGTATCTTAATCCAGGATTAACCATTATCTTTAATGGAGAAAAATATTTTTCAGAGAATGGATTAAAAGATTTACTTTCTGATAATATTAAAGAAGATGATCGGTTATATGATATTATTCATCTTAAAGGTGATGACATAGAGATTGCTATTACGCATAGTAAAACACAATATAGTGAAGAGTACCATTCATTTGTAAATGGACAACATACTACACAAGGAGGAACACATCAGGCTGCTTTTAGAGAAGCAATTGTAAAAACAGTACGAGAATATTATGGCAAAAATTATGAAGCTAGTGATATTCGTAAATCTATTGTTTCTGCTATAAGTATAAAAGTGATGGAACCGGTTTTTGAAAGTCAAACAAAAACCAAATTAGGATCCACAGATATGGGTGGTAATTTGCCCACTGTAAGAACATATATTAATGATTTTGTGAAAACAAAACTTGATAATTTCTTACATAAAAATCCAAATACAGCAGAGAATTTACAACGAAAAATACTGCAAGCTGAGCGCGAGCGAAAAGATCTATCGGGAATTAGAAAATTGGCCAAAGAAAGAGCAAAAAAAGCCAGTTTACATAATAAAAAACTAAGAGATTGCCGTGTTCATCTTACGGATAGTAAAAAAGAACGCAATCTAGAAAGTACGTTATTTATTACCGAGGGAGATTCTGCAAGTGGATCTATTACAAAATCTAGAGATGTGAATACACAAGCCGTTTTTAGCTTACGAGGGAAACCTCTAAATAGCTATAATATGAGTAAGAAAATTGTGTATGAAAATGAAGAGTTTAACCTCTTACAAGCTGCTTTAAATATTGAAGAATCCTTAGAAGATTTGCGATATAACAATATTGTAATCGCTACAGATGCCGATGTAGATGGAATGCATATTAGATTATTATTAATCACTTTCTTTTTACAATTCTTTCCTGAGGTAATTAAAGAAGGACATTTATATATTCTACAAACACCTCTATTTAGAGTCAGAAATAAAAAAGAAACAATTTATTGTTACTCTGAGCAGGAAAGAAGAGATGCTATTCAAAAATTATCAGGAAAGCCTGAGATTACTCGATTTAAGGGATTAGGGGAGATCTCACCAGATGAATTTGTGCATTTTATTGGAGATGATATACGGCTGGATCCGGTAATGTTAGATAAAGAAAAATCTATTGAAGAACTATTGTCATTTTATATGGGAAAAAACACACCGCAACGACAAGAGTTTATTATAGATAATCTAAAAGTAGAACTAGACACGTTAGAGGAAGAATTATAATTATTACAAGCCCCGTACATTAATATATGGATTTGGAAAACGAAAACGAAGAACTAAATCACGATTCAATACCAGAAGATCACCAACCACAAGAGGTGATTACCAAGGTTACTGGTATGTATAAAGATTGGTTTTTGGATTATGCCTCATATGTAATCCTGGAACGTGCTGTGCCAGCAATCGAAGATGGGTTAAAACCTGTACAACGAAGAATCCTTCATTCTATGAAAGATCTGGATGATGGACGATACAATAAAGTAGCTAATATTGTTGGACATACAATGCAATATCACCCACATGGAGATGCTAGTATTTCTGATGCAATGGTTCAGATTGGTCAAAAAGAATTACTAATCGACATGCAAGGAAACTGGGGTAATATCCTTACCGGGGATAGAGCTGCAGCTTCTCGTTATATAGAAGCTCGTTTGTCAAAGTTTGCGCTGGATGTAGTATATAACCCAAAAGTAACCGATTGGCAGCTGTCTTATGATGGAAGAAAGAAAGAGCCTATTAATTTACCAGTAAAGTTTCCTTTATTATTAGCACAGGGAGCAGAAGGAATAGCAGTAGGGCTTAGTACAAAGATTCTACCGCATAATTTTATAGAGCTAATAGAGGCTTCTATTAAGCATTTGCAAGGTAAACGCTTTACAATACTTCCGGATTTTCCTACCGCTGGGATTGCAGATTTTACAAATTATAATGATGGTAATCGTGGAGGAAAAGCCAGAGTGCGTGCACAAATTTCGCAGCTAGATAAAAATACATTGATAATTAATGAAATACCGTTCTCTACAACGACTACTTCATTAATAGATTCTATCCTTAAAGCTAATGACAAAGGAAAGATCAAAATCAAAAAAATTGAAGATAATACAGCGGCAGAGGTTGAAATACTAGTACATCTACCTTCAGGGATTTCACCAGATAAAACAATTGATGCCTTATATGCTTTTACGAATTGTGAAGTATCTATTTCTCCTTTAGGATGTGTGATCGAAGATAATAAACCCAATTTTATTGGTGTTTCAGAAATGCTAAGACGTTCTACAGATAATACTGTAGAATTGCTAAAATCAGAACTTGAGATTCAGTTAGGAGAACTTCAAGAACAATGGCATTTTGCTTCTCTTGAACGAATTTTTATTGAAAACAGAATCTATCGTGAGATAGAAGAAGAAGAAACCTGGGAAGGTGTTATTAAAGCAATAGATGCTGGATTACAACCTCATATTAAACATTTAAAAAGAGCTGTTACCGAAGAAGATATAGTTCGTCTTACAGAAATCCGAATCAAACGTATTTCTAAATTTGATATTGACAAAGCTCAACAAAAAATAGAAGCTCTTGAAGAAGAAATAGCGCAGGTAAAACATAACTTAGAACATCTTATCGAGTTTGCTATTGATTACTTTAAAAGACTAAAAACAACATACGGTAAAGGAAAAGAACGTAAGACAGAGATTAAAATATTTGATGATATAGAAGCTACCAAAGTAGTAATTCGTAACACAAAGTTGTATGTTAATAGAGAAGAAGGATTTATAGGAACATCTTTACGTAGAGATGAGTATGTAACAGATTGTTCTGATATAGATGATATTATTTGCTTCACAGCAGAAGGTAAAATGATGATTACCAAAGTCGGTACAAAGACCTTTATTGGGAAAAATATTATTCATGTTGCCATTTTTAAGAAAAAAGATAAACGTACTATTTATAATATGATTTATCAGGATGGTAGAGGAGGAGCGTCTTATGTAAAGCGATTTGCTGTCACAGGAGTAACAAGAGATAAAGAGTATGATCTTTCACAAGGAAAAAAATCATCAAAAATGACTTATTTTTCTGCAAACCCTAATGGAGAAGCAGAAGTAGTGACAATAATATTGAGACAAGCTGGTAGTATTAAAAAGTTAAAATTTGATCTTGATTTTGCTGATCTTCTAATTAAAGGGAGAGGAGTAAAAGGAAATATTGTTACGAAGTATAATATAAAGAAAATAGAGCTTAAAGAGCAAGGAGTTTCTACCTTAAAACCTCGTAAAATATGGTTTGATGATGCTGTACAGCGTTTAAATGTAGATGGTAGAGGAGAGCTTTTAGGAGAGTTTAGAGGAGAAGATAGGTTGCTGATAATTAACCAGAAAGGGTTTGTAAAAACAATTATCCCTGAGATTACAGTACATTTTGATTCTGATATGGTAGTATTGGAAAAATGGAACCCTAAAAAACCAATTTCTGCAATTTATTGGGATGGAGAAAAAGAACGTTATTACGTGAAACGATTCCTTATTGAAAATGCAGAAAGAGAAGAGAATTTTATTTCTGAAAGCCCTAAGTCTTTTCTTGAAGTAGTATCTACCGATTTTAGACCTGTAGCTGAAATTGTATTTACAAAGCTTAGAGGCAAAGATCAACGACCTAATGAAGAAATAAATTTTGAAGATTTTATATCTATTAAAGGAATTAAAGCTTTAGGAAATCAGTTAACTACTCATAAGGTGAGACAAATCAATTTGTTAGATTCATTGCCGTATGAGGAACCTGAACCAATTCCTACAGAGGATATAGAAGTTATAGAAGAAGAAAATGTATCCGTAGAATCATCAAATTCCGCAGAAGATACGACTTCAAAACCTCCAAGTATTTCTGATGACACAGATAAAGATTCTGGCGAAGGAGGAGAACAAGCTAGTTTATTTTAGAAAAAAAGAAGAGTGATTTGAAAAAGTCACTCTTCTTTTTTATACAATGTAAGTATCGTTACGATTTTTTTACAAATTTTGTTAGAATTACGATATGTTGTCCACTTACACGTCCTTCAATATGTTCTGGATTATCGTGAACCAATGAAATATTTCGCACTGCCGTTCCACGCTTAGCGGTAAAATTAGCTCCTTTAACATCAAGATCCTTAATTAAAACTACAGAATCTCCTGCTTGCAATATAACTCCATTTACATCAACGTGTTTTACGGTATCTTCAGAATCTTCACCTTCACCAGTTGCTTTTGCCCATTCTAATGCTTCCTCATCAAGATATAGCATATCTAATAAATCTTGAGGCCATCCTTCTGCACGTAATCGCGTAAGCATACGCCAAGCTAATACTTGTACACCAGGTACCTGACTCCACATACTATCATTAAGACATCGCCAATGATTAGGATTCATTTTTTCAGGGTCCTCCATCTGTTCAATACAAGTAGAGCAGGCTAGCACACTAGAATCCAAACCAACATTAGGAGATTTAGGAACCTTATATACGCTAAGATTATCTGTACTACCACATAATTCACAAATTGATCCACTACGTACTTGTAATTCCTTTTGGGTGCTCATATAATATCTATAATTTATATTTTAAACTGTTTTCGCAAAAATGCGTTAAAAATTATAATTATGATAGTGATATAAAGCTTATTTACCCTATAAAGATCACTTAGGCTGACTTTTCGGCAAAAGCCTTAAACTGATCCAACCATTTTTGAGTATATTTTTTATAAATTCCGGGAGATAAGAAGGCCATTAATCTAGGCATGAAACTTTTAAATTTGAAATAATCAATATGATAATCTAGCCTGGTTTTATTTGAAGAAAGGGAGATAAAAGAGCATTTAATAGAGTTTTCCATATGTTTATGTTCATACGTCCCGCTAAACTCTTCTGGCAAGTTTTTAACTGTGATTGTTTCTATGAGCTCCATCTCTCGTTTTCCATGCTTATATTTTAAGAGCGATTTTGCTCCCGGTTCGCCTGGAGTTCCGCTCAAATGCTCAAAACTTATAAAACCATCTTGCCATTCTTTTAAATTATCTGGATTGTCAAATAATTCGATAACTCTATCAATTGGTACGTTGATTTCTACATTACAAATGAACTTCATGTGATTAGTTTTTAATTGTACAATTGTTATTATAGATGAGTATAGATTTATGTCAATATATAAAGAATCATATGATATAAATACCATAAGATTAATAATGACCATCCAATAAAAACACTAGAATATATTAAAGATAAACTTCTTCCGTGACTTATCGGTTTATTTGATAACCAATTATCTTTATAAGGCTTTTTTCTTCCTTTAAAAATACCTGTATGTATATTAAGTATATCTTCTAGCTTTCTACCACGGCTAATTAAATCATTATATAATCGATCATTTCTTTTGTCATATATTCTAATTGCATAGGTTATTCTTATCCCAAGAATACCAATTATGAGTCCAATTATAATATTTTGAATATTATCTGGAGAAAGTCTTCCTGTTATTTCTATCCATGCAATAATAGAGATAGCAGGAACTAAGCCTAATAATTTAAAACGAATATCGGCTAAATGCCTGTAATTAGAATTAATCTCTGCGTACATTTCTTTTATGATATCAGAATCATTTTTAGTGTTTTTATATTTTTCATTGAATAAGGGTAGGTCACTAGTCTTATAATGTCTGTTTTTCGACTTTTCATGAGATTCCTCCATAGCAGTTTGTTTAGATTACTTTTATAGGACGGCGTCAGAATAGGAGAAATATCTGATTCTGATACTCAGTTAGTTAAATATACAAATTTTAAGACGTTATAAGATAATATTGTTTCGAAATAAACATTTGAATCTCTTCCTATTTCAATTATATGAATAAAACAGAAACAGGAAAGTTTGATGGGATTTTATTATAGTTTTTGTTATACTATATGTTCAATAAGGTCATAGAATTCATAATTATAAATCATTGAAATAACAAAAGCACTTCTTCTTTATAGGTATTATTGCACCATTCATATTTTGATACTACTTTATCTGGTATAGCTTGATTATTTTTAGAAATCTGAAAACCTAATTTGATGTAAAATGATTCTAGATGTTTAAAAGGCAAACACCATATATTTACACCTGGATTGGCTTTACTTAATAAATGATTTACAATTTTACCAGCAACGCCTAATCCTCTATGAGAATCAAAAACATAAATACCACCAAGTTCTATATTGTTGTTGTCAATTTTTGTTAATCTACCCAATCCACAAGGAATAGTATCAATTTCTGCAATAAAATTGTAGTCGTTTGTAAGATTAGAGGGAGTAAAATCTACTTCTTTGTACTTATTGTTGATCCAATCAATTTCTGAAGGATTTGCTTTTCGAATTATTATGTTTTTTGATCAGGCATAACTATCGGTTATCTTACTACAATCAAATGTAATGAGTTATTTAAAAATCATCGATTATAAACACAAACTTCTTTAAAGTTTTTAAACTATCTGATGTAATTAATTTACCTTTTAATCATGTCGTAATGTAGATTTAATATTGATTTAAAAGTATATAAAAAGGCTATCCGTTTAGGATAGCCTTTCTTTAATATAAAGAATAACGATTATTTTTTGATAAATCGTTTAGTTACTGCTAGCCCGTCAGAAACAAATCTTACAAAATACATTCCTGATGCAAACTCTGATACGTCTATAGATAAAGAATCAATTTCAGGATTGATCTTTTTTGCAATAGCACCTGTAGAAGAAAATATAGTAATTTCCTCAAAATTTCCACCTAAAATCTCAATGTTAAGTTGAGCGTTGGCAGGATTAGGATGTAACTTAATATTGTTAAGAGAATTTTCTGTAAATGTTCTCAATAACTCTCCTGTTTCACTACGATTAGTTTCCAGGTTTACTGTATAATCCTCAACTTCTCCATAGGTAAAAGTTTCACAAGAAGTAGGGATACCATTGTACTTCATAGATACTCTCATTTTAACAGAGGCTTGTGATGTTCCACTTGGCACTGTAAAGGATCCAGTGTTTGGTGTATCTGTAGAAGCGGCCTTAGACCAAACTAATTCACCAGAGTCAGTAAAATCACCATTGTTATTATAGTCAATCCAAACTGCGTAAGCTTCAGAATACGTAGTTCCTGTCCAAGTTGGAGTAACCGTAATATTATAGTTCTGTCCTTCGTTTAGAGCAGTAGAAACTGAAGAGAAATCAGAATAAAACTGTGCTCCTGAAGTGTTGTCAATAGTATTAAGTTGTACTCTACTAATATATTCGTCATTTACATTAGTACTGGCAGAATCACAATAGGTCACTGGAGTATTACCGGTTTCCAGGTTTACCGTATAATCCTCAACTTCTCCATAGGTAAAAGTTTCACAAGAAGTAGGAATACCGTTGTACTTCATAGATACTCTCATTCGTACAGCTGTTTGCGAAGTCCCGCTAGGTACTGTAAACGATCCAGTGTTAGGTGTATCTGTAGAAGGAGCCTTAGACCAAACTAATTCACCAGAGTCAGTAAAATCACCATTGTTATTATAGTCAATCCAAACTGCATAAGCTTCAGAGTATGTAGTTCCAGTCCACGTAGGAGTAACCGTAATACTATAATTTTGTCCTTCATTCAGAGTTGTAGAAATCGCAGTGAAATCAGAATAAAATTGAGCATTAGAGCTGTTGTCTATAGTATTAAGTTGTACTCTACTAATATATTCGTCATTTACATTAGTACTGGCAGAATCACAATAGGTTACTCCACTTCCTTCTAATGTTGTAAAAGAAGCAGTAGCACTTCCTGAAATATTTCCGGCAGCATCCTGAGCGGTTACTGAAGCATTATAAGTAGTTAGTGGTGATAAACCTGTAACATTAAAAGACGTATTTGCAGAGGTACCTACAACATTACCGTTTATAGAAATATTGTATTGAGTAACTCCTACATTATCTGTCGAAGCGGTCCAGTTAAGTGTAGCTCCGCTAGAGGTGATATTACTAGCAACCAAATTGGTAGGATCTGTTGGAGCCTGTGTATCTGCTGGTCCTGATTGAATTTGGAATTTACCAACAACCCCTTTTCTACCGTTTTTCATATACTCTGTAATAAACCAGAAAGAAGAGTTATCCGATGGATCCACATCGATTTTACTATAATCCCCATATCGTAAACTAGGAATATTTGCATTTCCATTAGAGATCAATTGCTCTGTACCTGACATAACTCCTGATGGGTCTGTACTCAATCTTCCGGTATAATATGAACTTACTCTAACAGTTGAAGAGGTACTAGGTCCAGACATGGATGTATATCCCATACCAATGTTACCTTGAGCATCCATTGCCATACTAGCATTCCAGGCATGTCTGCCATCTGGAGCGGTATAAGTACCTTCTTGATGTAATGACCAAGGTTGATTATCACCACTTTGGCGGAATTCATACCAGCGTACTCCGGCAAGTTTACCAGATCCTCCATCAGTGTCTACCACAAAGTTGAATATAGCAGAATTATGAGTGGCAAATTTTCTGAATTGAGCCTGATTCATAATTGTAGCCTGTAATGCATCAATAGTAGCACCTCCTCCTGGTTGAGGTAAGTTAGAAAAACTACCTCCATCAAATACACCTATAAAAGGAGTAGTATTGATCTGTTGAGGGTTTGATATAGTAGAGTTATTAGAATTGTTCCAATCTACATTAACCGTCCATAGTTTGATATGATCGGTAGAAACTCCTGACCAGGCATTATCTTGCATATATACAATAGTAGCACCACCGGCAGCTGGTAAATTAGCATCTGTTACATTAAGTGCTTGTGGACTATAAAAACCACTAGTTACAATTCCTGGAAGATTGAAACCTACGATTTGTGCATTAGAGTCTCCAGTTAGCATTTTAGATCGCTCCAATGCCCATATTTTATTGCTGCTACCAGTATTATCTGTTATATAATACCCATCACTCCAAATAGATAATTTTTGGTAATCACTGATAGATGATATATTGTATACATACCACCCAGAATTTACTGGATCAGGTCCATCTGATACAGCTACCTGTGCTCCGGATCCCAAAAAGGATAACACCCATCTATCGGCAGCATTATCATAAGAAACAGTAAGATCACAACATCCTCCTGATGGGAAAATTGCTGGATTAGGAGCAGTCTGACCCACTAATTGATTACCAGCTTTATCATATATCATAAATCCAGTATTATAAACTACAAATACATGATTAGGTCCAACAGCTAATGAAGGATCTGTGGGTTGTGATCCTGAAGAATAGGTGTCAAATACAAGACTTGGTGCAGACAAACTCATACTAGCAGATTTCTGATGTCTGTTTTTTACAAAATAGTCATTGGTAGTCTGTGGGTCTTTACCCGATACGACGAGATTTCCTAATGACCTTTTATCTTTTGCTTCTTTGAATGAATTATCAGAAGGTCTGAGATCCTGGGGTCTGGAAGACATAGGAGAAACATACTCTACAGAGGATATTTTTCCGTGATAAAAAGCTTTGTTTTCATTTTTTTGTCCATAAGTCATTAAAGACGTTAAGAACAAAAATGATACTAAGAAATAAGTTAATTTCATTTGTGTAAAATTTAAAAGTTAGTTGGTTAAAATTAAGCAAATTGAGTAAGTCAGACATCATTAAGAGGTTGTTATTTAGAGGGTTATGAAATTGTTTTGTGTTTTGTAAGTTTTTGATAATCAACCACTTGCGAGCAAGTAGAATAAAGCAATATTAATTTGGTGGTTAACACGTATCGCTAAAAATGTATTTTTATTTAAAAATGAAAAAAATCAATACAAAAAATGTACAAGTGAATTTAACACATTTTTTGTATTGATTTATAATCAGGAGATTAACAAAATAAAAGCTAAAATATTAGGTCTATAGAGATCTGTTTTTCTAAAAAATTAGAGGTGTATTTTATAACTTATAGATGAGATAGCCAGAATATTTGAGCAGCCATAAAAATTCCTATCCCGGTAAGAATAGTTAATATAAATGTTACTCCGGTCATTATAAACTTACCGTAGGAATTGGTTATATCTTTAGCTCTTAGATATAGTTCAAGAAAGAGTAAAGGAAGTAGGTAATCCGCATAGTATAGAAATTTATCAAATACTCCAGTAAGATCTTCTGTAGAACCTGGAGCAGAGCCATTATTTAAGAAAATCCATAGCCCAAATCCTATTCTAAAAAACCATACACCGCTAACAACCATAAAAGTACGAAGCGCCCAACGACGATGTGCTTTTAAATTATGATTGATTGCTGTACGAATGGTGATAACTGCAAAGACAATGATTAATAGTGCATTGCCCGATATGGCAATTTGACCATAAAGGCCTCCTACCAATGCTTCTCTGGTCCATACCATATATAATGCACCTAAACTAATCAATACGGCAGTAGCAATATAAATACGACCATTCCATCTATGAAAAACTGGTATTCGTTTTCTGAGTTGAGGAATTAATTGAAGAGGACCTCCAAAAGTAATTATAAAAGCAAGGAGTATATGCAGCATAACTGCGATATTTCCGATCAGGTCGCCTTCTATAATCCCGTGAATCATTCTTTTTGTCCAGGATTCCCAATCTCCTTTTATCGCAGTACCTCCATAAAAAAGGGCTATATAGTAAGCAAATAACCATTGGCCGGCCACTGCTACCAGAAACCATAATGTTGCGGATAGATTTAAAGATTTGATAGCAATTTTGGAAATGTTTTTATGCTGTGGTTCTGTTATGTGATTTATAGAATTCATAACTGTTCGTTTTTTGTCCGTCAGAAACGGAAGATTGATGATTGATGATTGATTTTTTTAAATGTATTTCAGAGAATTACTCAAGTGCAGGAGTGGTTTTAGAAAAGTTAAACCCTTTGATGATTAACCAAAATGCCAAAGTAATTAGGTGCAATCCGTTTTGTGCATAAAAACCGAAACTCACACTATAACCAAAAATTTGAAGCCAGGTTACTATAAAGACTATTGATACGGATATCATGAACCATATTGATAAAAACCTGGGGATTAATTTTGTTTTAAATAATGAGTAGTAAAAAATAAAAGCTCCAATGGAGAAAATTATTAGAATAAAAAAATGAGCCCAATAATATTCTTCTATTTTCAATACCCCCAATGTGTTAAAATATGCCGTATCTAATATTGTTGTAGTAACAAACTCTTGGCTTAATGAAATTAACGATAGATGAGTAATATTACTTACTATAGTAATGGCAAAACCAACTACCCATAATCCAAAATACCAATAAGCTACAGCCTTGTTTTGCTGTTTCAGAATAGGAAATAATATAACTGAAATACCTACTCCAATAATACTGGCAACAAAATCCAGAAGTATAGCTATTTTCATCTGTGAGATGTTCTCGTAAATCAGATTCATTAAATTTTGTGATTCTATTAAAGAAGAAGAGAGCCCTCTTAATGAAGTACCAGTAGCACCAGTCAAAAACATGAGTATGAATAATAATCCTACTATTTTTCCGGTTTTTTTAATTGAATACATAACTGTTTGTTTAAAAGGTTAATAATTTTTATTTTATTAGTTTTTCTTGTTGTTTAGAGGAAGTAGTAGGAGAGTTAGAAGGTTTAAACCCTTTAATTATTAACCATATTGATAAAAATATTTGTGCCAACCCGATAGGAGAGTACAATATCATCTGACCTTTTTCATAAAAGGATAATACTACATTTATAAGCATTAATATGGCTCCTAGAATCCCCCAAATAGATAAAGCTTTGGGAATATATTTGGATGTATACATTAAATAAAAGAAGGCAAGAAGAGGGAAACAACCAAGTAACATATCCATGATGTGTGTCCAGCCTCTTGTTTCTTGCAGTATAGCTCCCAAAAACTTAAAGTATTCTATATTACCAGCATCTGATATCGAATATTCTTTACTTATTGAAAGCATCGATAATATTAAGGTGTTATCTACTAGTGTTGCAGTAAAACCAATAATGCTGAAAGCAAGATATGCTAGGGCAATATTTTTGTTGAAAGATGTTACAATAGATAAAAGTAAAAGAGCTCCTACAATGCTTATTGCACTGGATACGAAACTAAAAAGAGTAGAGGTCACTATTTTTGAGGAGCTATCGGCAATATTTGCCAAAAAATCAGAATCAAAGAGTGCGGGACCTAATAAAAATAGATTAATTAAAATGCTGATTAAGAATTGAAAAAGAAATAGGATTCCTAGTATCCTACCAGTTGATTTGATTGGATTCATAACTGTTCGTTTTTTTTATCCGTTATTAACGGAAGATGAATGATTGTAAATAATTATTGAAAATCAGTATGTAAACTGATGTTAAGCACCTTTTGATGAAAAAGGCAATCGTACTTTAATTTTGAAAAGTTCTTTTATGTAATTTTTAAAAACATATACCCACGGAATTGCAATTAAATCAATAGGAATTGCCATAGCAAAAGGTTTGAAAAAACTTGCTGAGGTTTCATCAACTTGACCCGATGATGATAGAGTTAGATAGATCCCTATAAGCCATACTGATTTGTAAAATAATTGTAATAGGAGCAAAGGCAACATTTTTAAAGGATATCGTATTCCTAACCCCATTAATGTGGCATAAGCTGCCCAAAAACTGTAGGTTACGCCATCATAAGGACCCCATAATTCACTAGGGTTGATAATTTCTGACCAAGTACTTTTTCCTAAACTGAAGAAGGTAAGGAAGTATATTACTTTCATTGCGTACCATTTAAATCTAGATACTTTTTTTGTTCCCTGAGCGTCAGGTACAAATACATAATTTATAATTTGTTTTAAATTCATAACTGTTCGTTTTTTGTCCGTCACCGACGGAAGATTGATGATTGATGATGATGTGATTGATGATGTTTTAAGTTTTTAATTCATTGTTTTATGTATTAGTGATTTGAAAAATCAATATGTTTAGAGTTTCCTGTAATTTTTATTTTAGAATTAGAAGAAGCTTTACATTTTACAGTTGCATAAGATATCTCAAGATTACCTGTGCTTTTATTATTAAAATCAAGTTTTATGTCTTTGCCTGTTATCATTCCTTTGGTTATAAAACTTGCCCAGGAATCTACTTTTAACTCATAAAGCTGATCATTGATTATTGATACAGTAATGCTATCGTAACTTTTTATACGTTTTGTTTTTTTTATAATTAGCTCATTGTTGACTACTTCTGTTGTTATATATGGCATTAAACTTTCTGGTGATTCTATAGAAATTTGGGTAGTACTATCTTGTTTAAAAAGCACTGTTATACCGTGGTTAACAGAGATTTTTTTAAAAGCTTGAAGCGATCTTGTTTCAGAAATGATATCACTATCTTCATCAATAGCTCCTTTTTGAATATGACTGTGAATTTTGAACTGAAAAGCCATAAAAAAGAAGAAAATTATACCTAACGTTATTAATATCATCAAATTACTTTTCTTCATGGTCTGTGTTTTTTAGATATTGATTAAATGAGCTTTTTACTTCTTCGAATTGGATATCTAATAATTTCATTTTCTTGAATACATCAGGAAGTGTTTCTTCCATAAATTCTTGTCTTTTAATTTCTAATACTTTCTTATAACCATCGTTTGAAACGAAATAACCAATTCCTCTTTTATTATAAATAACTTCTTGTTCTTGCAAATAAGTAAAAGCTCTTATAGCGGTATTAGGATTAACTTCAACCATCATAGCAATTTCTCGTACAGACGGTATTCTTTCATTTTCTAACCACCTTTTGAGAAGAATGTTTTCATAAAAAAGCTCTACTATTTGCAGATAGATTGGTTTACTGTTGTCAAAATCCATAGTTACACTTCTTTTTCTATGAACCTAAAATAACTTGCGAGCAGTAGTAGCGTTATAAAAAAACCTGTAAAAACCCATTGTCCTACACCCGAAAAATCTTCTCCAGCTTCATAAAATGCTTCAGAAGCTAATTCTTCTCCAGAAAATACATCATAACCATAGTTTAGCATGCCATACAGCATCATATTAAAGATGATTAAAGTAAAAATGAGTAGTAGTATGAAGAGTAATGTTTTTCCAAGTCTGTTTTTATTAAATCTAAGGGCACCATATAAAAATATTGGTTGGATCAAAAAATAAAACCGAACAGTATTCCAATAACTATCAGAAATTGATAAAAGATGAAAATCTGCATCAGAAAACATACTAGCTGTTAGAATAGCTGATTGGCCTATTATAAAACTTACTATAGAAAATACGATAGTATATAATATTGAAGCAGTAAACCAAATAGTTATAACTCTTTCAAGTGATGATATTGGAAGAGCAAAATATAAATGATTCGTTTTTTGATATTGAGCTTCTTTTAAAAGTTTGAAGGTGAATAATATACCTAGTATGATATATAATTTTCCAAAGACACTAGCAAATCTATCTGGGGATAATAATAAATCCCCTCTTTGGTAAAATAAAAAAACTATAAAAAGAATACTAGCGGCAACAGATAAGGATGTTACAATACTTGCTCTAAGTATTGTAATATCTCTAATAATAAAATGGCCTATCCTTTTTAAACTAAATGATTGTATCATTATATTTTTTATTTAGTGCATAATTAATTCTCTCTGGTTCGTGTAATACAGTATTAAAAAGTAGTTCTAAATCTACTTCGGTTTCGTTTTTTCCACGTCGCATTAGAACAGCTTTTCCTCCAAATGAGGTTTCAGAATATATGATGGATTCTGCAGAAGCGTGTGTAGGTTTACCAAACCATAAATGTTCAGAAACCATTGATAGTGAATAATTAAAAGCCAGTTTTGATTGGTCTAATATGATTACGTGATTTATTAGACTGTGTAAATCTCTTACTTGATGAGTTGAAATTACTATACACTTTCCTTGGTCGACTGTAGCGGCCATTATTTTTCTAAATTGACTTTTTGATGGTATGTCGAGACCATTAGTTGGTTCATCCATCAGTAATAACTTGGTGTTGGTTGCTATTCCAAAGGCAATAAGAACCTTTTTCTTTTGACCAAAAGATAAAGTTGATATTTTCTCATTAGAAGAAAGATTGAATTCTTTGAGTAATTGATAAAATTGATCTTTTGAAAAAGTAGGGTAGAATACCGAATTTATTTGCTCGTAAGTTGAGATTTTGAGTCCTGGTAATTCAAAATCCTCAGGTATAATAAAAATATCTTGAAGACAAGTTGCTGCTCTTTTAGAAATGTCATGGTTTAAAAAACGACAAAATCCGGTTTTAGGATATAATAAACCACTCATGATTTTGAGCAACGTACTTTTACCTTCCCCGTTTTTTCCAAACAACCCATAAATGTTCCCAGGAGTAAGATCTAAAGAAATATTGTTAAGAATAGTTTTACTCTTAGGATAGTTAAATTGTAAGTTTTCAATTGCAATCATATCTAGTGTATTAGTTATCTAGTACACCTCAAAACTAATCAAGTAAAATTAATAAAACAAAGATTTTTGATTTTTTTTTTTGGATTTAGATAAAAAGAGTAGAGTATATATCGTCACTAATAGATTAGATACAAGGCTCTGTTTAGTAGTTGTTTATGAGTTTATGTTTATCACTACGTTACCGGTTTTATGCCCTTTTTCTACATAGTGATGTGCTTCTGCAACCTGTTTCAGAGAGTAGCGTTTATCAATTACAGATTTTAGTTTTCCTTCTTCAATAAGTTCTTTGAGAAACAAAAAATCTCCTATTTTAGGACTCGCTAGTTGAGAAATAACTTTTTTAGTACTTGTCATAGAAGTCCATAATCCACGAATCATACCTAAAAACCTAGGGTTACCTAAGACGTAATGACCATTTTTATTTAAAGATTTTATGCTACGAGCATATGAACTGGTTCCTACAACATCGATAATTAAATCATAGGTTTGACCATTTTTTGTAAAATCATTTTTAGTATAATCAATTACATAGTCAGCACCAATATCTGTTAACATATCTAATTTTCTTGTACTATCAACACATGTTACTTCTGCACCATATGATTTTGCTATTTGTACCGCGTAGGTTCCGATACTTCCTCCAGCGCCATTGATTAATACCTGTTGTCCTGCACTAATATTTCCTTTTCTTAGAAAATGTAAAGCATTAATACCTCCTGTAGGAATAGTTGCAGCTTCCTCAAAACTCATGTTTTTGGGCTTTATAGATATTACACGCTTATTAGCAGATAGACAGGTATACTCTTTATAAGCTCCAGTCATTCCAACTTCTGCAAAAATCTGATCTCCTTTTTTGAGTTCAGTAACATTTTTTCCAACAGATTCGATTTCTCCAGCTAACTCCTGTCCAAGTAATTTGATTCTAGGTTTTCTTATACCCACATAAAGTCGTACAGGTAACCATATCCAAGGAGCCAAATCAAATCTTCGTAGTTCGCAATCTCCGGCAGTTACTGTTGCTGCATATATTTTAACCAGTATTTCGTCATCCTTTGGATTAGGTTTTTCAATTTCTGTGTATTCTAGAAGATCCGGAGAACCATATTTTGTCCATATTACAGCTTTCATTCAGAATAGTTGTGTTTAAATTGGTTATACATATATGACGAATAGAGAGTTTTATTGTTACAAAGAATATAGCCTTCTCTTTTAAAGAAGGCTATAGGTATTCGATTTATAATGTCAATAAATATTAATTAGATAAATATTTATTGATACTCTCATTAATTTGACTAATTATTTCTTCGTAATGTTCTTCGTGTTCATCAGTAGAAGTATCATAATTACTAAGCATGAAGAAACCTGCATTAAAAGCTCCACTAAAATGAAGTTCTGTTGTTAAACCAGGATCGCCTCCAGAATGACCAAACGCATCAACTCCTGGATCAATATCCCAAAATATTGTGTAATTGGAAGATGTTGCTTCAAACAAAAGTTCATAATAACTTTTTGGAAACAGAACAGTAGATTTGCCTTGTTGTCCTTTAAGCATATTTATAAAGTACTTCATAATATCCTCATTAGAAGTTTTTAATGCTCCATCAGGGAATGATTCTAAATTATATAAGGGTAGAGGAAGGTTTTTGTTAAAATATAAAATTGCATAGTTATCCGAAGGTAATTGATATGTAAAAGAAGTGTTGTTCATTTCTAAAGGATCAAGAATATGAGTTTTTACAAATTCTTGATATGGTATACCTGAAGTTTGCTCAATTAAAAAAGCCATTAAAGAAGCACCAACATTGGTGTAACTTTCTAAACTTCCAGGTTCATTACCTATAAAATTATCAGTACTATAATAATCTCCATTTTCATAGTAATAAGCTTTTATAAATTCTTCTAATGTTTTTGGAGTTCTTTGAGTAATCCCAAAATTTTGCATTAGTTGATTTGCGTCAGGAGAAATAGTTTGGTTTTCTAGAATATAATAAGATTCTAAATAAGTTTGATCTTCGTCAATTAATCCAGAGGTATGATTTACTAAATGTTTTATCCGTATTATAGAAGATGGATTTTTGGGATTTAAAATTGGTTCTGATAAGATATTGTTAATAGGGGTGTCCAAAGTAAAATATCCTAATTGAATTGCTTTTACCGTAGCAACACCAATAAAGGTTTTACTGATTGAGCCAATGGGTTGTAAAGTTTGATTTGAGTAAGAGTCTTTGTTTTCCAAATTCTGAAAACCAAAACTTTCTTGATACGTGTTCTCTCCGTCTTTTATTACACCGATGGTAAAACCAGGAAAATTAGAGTTCACCAGAATCTGGTTAAGTCTTTTTGTTAAACTTTCTTCATTGGTCACATTAACTATAGAGTCATCATCATTTGAGCAACTTGAAAAGGTAATCAAGAAAATTAGTAATACATTCATTAACTGTTTCATCATTATTGTTTTAAGATTAATGATGTAAAAGTATATACGGTTGAGTCTAAAGAAGGTATATTTTGAGTTCGAGAATTCCGGAAACGATAGAAGTGGATGAATTAGGACTTTTTCTGAAGCTTTCTATAAGCACCAGGTGACATTTTTGTGTAATTTTTAAAAGTATCATAAAAGGTACTCTTGGATTTAAAGCCAGATTCCATACCAATAGCTTCGATGGAGTATTTATTAAAATCGGGATTATGCAACAATTGTTTAGAAAACTGAATACGATATTCATTAACAAATTGAATTACGCTTTTTCCAATTTCCTGATTTATTATTTGAGATAAGTAACCTTCACTGATGCCTAATCGCTCTGCAAGATCTAACCTGCTCAACAATGGATTTTTGTATAATTCATCCTGATCCATTAAAGTGTATAATGTGACGATATGTTTTGAACCAATCGTTTCAGTATTTTTATCATTTTTTATTTTATTTTTTTGTGGTTGTATACTTAAGTATCGATGTATCTCATCTTTTTGTATTACGATTTGAAGTTTAAAGACTCCATAATAAAGCAACCACCAACAAAAGAACGATAGAGTAGTCCATAATAAACTCCTGAAGTTTTCTGAATCAAAAAATGTATCCTCTAGGTTATATATAAACCAGATAGCAAGGATTAATATGATAAATAGGTTAAGATGTAATAACCAGTTTCTTTTCTCTCTAGAAATGATAGATGATTTTAGAATCAATCGTCTTGACCAAATAATTAAGATCACATTGTACCAAAAAGATAAGTTGTCTTCTAGCGTATAAAAAATTTCGACGATAAGATCTTCTTCATCAAAAGATGAATGATAGAGGTTAAAAACAAAATCCAGATCTAAAAAAACATCAAGGAGTAGGGTAACGAAAAAGAAAGTATAAAGGTAAGGTAGCCAGGGTTTCTTAAGATATGGGTGTTGAATTTGAATTAAGAAATATGTAAATAAGGTAACTGGAACCAGAAATTCCCACATTATACCTTGTAAAAATTCAAGAACACCTTTTTCTGCATCATACCATCCTAAAAAAGCAATAGAAACTAATAAGAATAGGGATAATGATAAATAATCATTTGCTTTACTTTTATAAAACGAAGTTGTAAACAACGATACGCTTATAAAAAGCCCTAGAAGTAAACTTGCAATAATTATAAAATCCAATATTACCATCTTTGCGTTATATAATTAATGGTATAAAAAAACATCTTATGTGAGATAAGATGTTTTTTATGTATTAATTTGTTTTTTAGTTGTTTACATCTGTCACCTCAAGCTATTGTTTAGCTTTGTTTTTCTTCTTTCTTAATTTGAAATTTAAGAATTCTATAAACAAAGAAAAGGCAATTGTAAAGTATAAATATCCTTTTGGGATTGCTCCAATTTCAGAATCAAATATTTTTAAATGTGATAAATGTGCAGCTTCTGCAATCAACATAAATCCTATAAGGATAAGAAAAGAAAGCCCTAAAATCTGTACAGAAGGATGGCGGCTAATAAATTTCCCAACGGGTGCAGCAAATATCATCATAATTAGTACAGAGATTACTACCGCTATAATCATAATAATTAGTGCATCATTCGGATTATCACTTATACCATTGGTCATACCTACCGCTGTAAGAATAGAATCAAAAGAAAAAACTACATTGATTAGTGTAATCTGTACAATGGCATTTGATAGAGAAGAAGAGCTCTTTTCTTTAATTTCTTTTTCTTCTTCACCAGCTTCATCAACTTTTTCGTGTATTTCGTGTACACTTTTGTAAAGAAGAAAAATCCCTCCTCCAAACAATATCAAGGCCTGACCGCTGATTCCTCCTTCGATCCAAGGTAAATTAAAATGCCAAAAAGGAGCATTCATAGCTACTAAGAGCGAAATACCAAAAAGTAACACAATACGCATAGCCATTGCTAGAACAAGTCCGATATTAGTTGCTTTTTTTTGTTGATTCTCTGGTAATTTGCTAGACGCAATTGAAATAAATATAATATTATCTATACCCAGAACAATTTCTAGAAAAGTTAAGGTTAATAAAGCGACCCAGGCATCTGCAGATGTAAAAATTTCTAACATTATTTTATTTTTTTAGCGGTTCCACGTTGTTTATTGGTTGCACCTACCAATCCGTATTCAAAAGTATAGATGTTTTTATCGGTAGTTAGGATTTTCATATGTATAGCTTTCTTTTCGGCTATACTTTTGGGGTGTAGTTCACGAAGTATATATTCACAATCATTAATCCAGCGTATACTGGCTGTATCACTCTTGCCTTGAAAAAAATCGATCTCTATAGTATCATTTCTAACAAAAGTAGTTTTAACAAGTTCTCCGTTTAATAAAGTTTCGAATTCAAAAGTGCCAGTATGAAAATTGTTACAGTCCCTTTCTTGCTGATAACAACTGACTATTGTGATGCTGAGTAATAAAAAAGCAATGCGCTTCATGGAAATGTGTAAATGATAGAGCGAAAATAAATCTATTTAGAGAAAGTATGCAATAACAAGAAGAAAAGTTTTTAAGGAGTTGTCAAGATTTTTTGATTTGATAGCTATGAAACGTGCCATCGGCATAAAAAATAACGATACGATCTATTTCATTGTCATTAGTAATCCTAGAAGGTATAGGTGTGGTGCTCTTTGAAATAGGAGAATCTTCATCAGTCGTAATTTTTGTTTCAGATATAGGTAATGAGAATAAATCTTTTTCTTCTTCTTGTACTACAGATGTATCCGGAAGAGTAGAAGGAGATTGCGTGCTAGGAATATCTTTTTCTGGAGTCGTATCATTTTTAGAATTGGGAAAAGTTCCTTGGCCATATAATAGCCAATGCAATTCCACTTCAGGAAATGCTTCTTCAATTTTCATTACAAAATCCAGACTGGGTTTATTTCTTCCTGACAGAATATGAGAAATAGAAGATCGCCCTACACTCATAGAATCTGCAAATGCAGATGCAGATAAACCATAGTAGTCCATCAGTTTTTGTAACCTTCCACCAAAGTCTTTACTGTTTACCATTTGTAAACCAATTTACAAGTTAAGATTGATTACAAAGGTAAACAAAATATATAAAAAACATAGTTTACAATTGTAACAATAAAACAATTAATGATAAACTAATAGATTAGATAAGTATACTTTAACTATTGATAATAAGATAATTGCAAATTAATTACTTTAATTATAGGTTTAACTATTAATAGTTTGGATACAAATGGAAACGATACCTTAAATACTGTTTATTATTGTAAACAGCAAGGTGAATATAGAGTGTTTACATTTGTAAAAGAACCGTTGTTACACTTGTAAACATTGCTTAAGTTTACATATGTAAATATTAGAATCATTTACTATGAATCTTCAGTAAACTATAGTAATTTCGCCTCTTAAAGGATGACCTATGGATATAAATACACTTCATAATTACTTTACTACTTATAAAGAGGCTACGCTACTAGGCCGTTATATTCATGCAGAGCATATTAATCCTTTATTAGATGACTTGTCTAAGAAACTTGATGTTCGACAAATAGGAGTTTCAGAAAATAATGCTCCTATACATCTTATAAAGATTGGTGATGGTGAAAAGAAGTTGTTGTTATGGTCTCAAATGCATGGTAATGAAAGTACAACTACCAAAGCTATTTTTGATCTTTTAAACCTTTTGGTTGATACAACAGATGATTTGGTAAAAGATATTTTAAAACATTGTACCCTGTTTATAGTACCTATTTTAAGTCCTGATGGAGCAAAAGCCTATACAAGACTTAATTATAATCAAGTAGATCTTAATAGGGATGCTCAAGATAAAACACAACGAGAAAGCCGGATACTTAATAATCTTATAGAACAAATAAAACCAGATGTAGCTTTTAATTTACATGGACAACGTACTATTTTTAGTGCAGGAGAAACCAATTATCCAGCTACAGTGTCTTTTTTATCACCTGCAGGCGATAAAGATCGAACAATAACAAGTAGTCGTAAAATAGCAATGAAAATCATTGCAGAGATGAATACGATGCTTCAAAAATGTATTCCCAATCAAGTAGGACGTTATGATGATGGGTTTAATATTAATTGTATAGGGGATACTTTGGCTAATCAAGAAATACCAACTATATTGTTTGAAGCAGGACACTATCCTGGTGATTATGATCGTGAGAAAACAAGAGAATATATATTTTATTCGTTATTAGTTTCTATACATTATATCGCAACAAATGAAATAACAGAAGATGGGTATAAGACATATTTAGAGATTCCTGAAAATGGAAAGTGCTTTTATGATATTATCATTAGAGATGTTATTTTAAATGACAGAAATGTCGATATAGCCATCCAATACACTGAAGAATTGACTAAAAATTATGTGAATTTTTTGCCAAAGGTTGTTAAAATTGAAGATTTGAGAAAATTTCATGGACATAAAGAAATTATTGGCAAAAAAAGAGTAATTCGCCCCTATAACGATATAGTACAGATAGTTCCAGAGGTAGAGTTGTTAAAATTTTACCTAGATTCTGAATTATTCTTAACATATTCGATAAAAACTTAAAATAAAATATGTGAAAACTGCAATTTTCTGCTAAATTTGCAATGTAAATAATCGGGAAAAATAAGAAAATTAACAAAAAAACTATGGCAAAGTTTAAATTAGATGAAGTAGATCACCAAATTTTGGATATGTTGATTGAAAATACGCGTACTCCTTTTACGGATATTGCTAAAAAACTTTTGATTTCAGCAGGTACTGTTCATGTACGTGTTAAAAAAATGGAGGAAGCCGGTATTATTGAAGGGTCTTCGCTTACCTTAGATTACCAGAAGTTAGGGTATTCGTTTATCGCTTATGTAGGTATTTACCTTCAGAACACATCACAAACAAAATTTGTATTACAGAGAATTAATGAAATACCTTTTGTGACTGTTGCACACATCACTACAGGTAAGTTTAATATTTTCTGTAAAGTAAGAGCACGAGATACTAACCACGCAAAAGATATTATCTTTAAACTAGATGATATTGATGGAGTATATCGTACTGAAACTATGATCTCCTTAGAAGAAAGCATTAATGATAAGAAACGTTTGATGCATTCTATTTTTCAAGATATGTAAAGGGATTTCTCTTATTAAGTAATATAAACCCTTTAAGAACTTCTTAGAGGGTTTTTTATTGAACTCAATCAAAATACCAATGAGTTCAACATCAGAAATGTCAACGTTGTTGATATTAAAATTATTAACCACAACTTTTTTTACCACCACCACAATGGCTAGAAAACCAAAAATCGAGCGTTTCAATGATAACGTTCTAGCAAAGTATCAGATATACAATAGTATATTTATGACCCTACCTTTTGATACAATTACAAATACAGGGGTTTTATTACCACTTTTTCAAGAAATATGCGAAAAAGGGTATGATGAACACAAAAATCCAACAGAGATTGTAGAAGACTTTTTTAAGTTGTATCAGGATAATCCATCAAAAAAAGAACGACATGATCTTTTATTTCGATTTATTCAGTATATCGAACGACAAGTAGTATTGTTTGATGCAATCGAAGATGCAGCTTTTCCTGTCGTAAATAATATGGACGGTCGTGGTACACTAAGAAGTATCAAAGAAGAAGCCCAAGCAAAAGGGCAGTTAGAAGAGCTTAAAGAATATTTAAGACGTTTTAAAATCCGTCCTACTTTAACAGCGCATCCTACACAGTTTTATCCGGGAACAGTTTTAGGAATCATTCATGATCTTGATGCCGCGATTCGAGAAAACGATATGTCAAGTATCAAAAAGTTATTGGCACAATTAGGGAAAACGGCTTTCTTTAAAAAAGAAAAACCAACACCCTATGACGAAGCAGTAAGTTTGATCTGGTATCTTGAAAATGTATTTTATCACTCGGCAAGTACGATCTATAACTATGTTCAGCAAAATATCTTTGAAGGTGAAGATCTTGATAACGATCTAATAAATCTTGGTTTCTGGCCTGGAGGAGACAGAGATGGAAATCCTTTTGTAACTACAGAAACAACACTTAAGGTAGCTAAAAGACTACGTAAAACAATATTGATCAATTATTATCGGGATATACGAGAATTAAAAAGAAGAATCACTTTTGGAAATCTCCAGGAAAAGATAACTGTATTAGAAAATGCTTTGTACGATAACTTTTATTATGCGAAGACCGCAGAACCTTTATCTGTAGAAACCTTAATGAATGGCTTATTAGAGATCAAAGAAGAACTTATAACAGAGCACCAATCATTATTTTTGGAAGACCTCCAGGACTTGATAAATAAAGTAAAAATCTTTGGATTTCATTTTGGTACTCTCGATATACGTCAGGATTCAAGAGTGCACCATAAAGTCCTTACAGAAGTAGTTCGTAAAACCAATGAATTAGGACTTAATATCTTTCCAGAAGGATATGAGTCTCTTTCAGAAACAGAACAAACTAACGTGCTTTCGGGAATAACGGGCAAATTAGACCCTTCTGTTTTTGAAGAAGATATTGTAAGAGCTACTTTAGAATCAGTATATGCAATCAAAACAATCCAGGAAAAGAATGGAGAGCGAGCAGCAAACCGCTATATCATTAGTAATAATGGAAACGAACTAAATGTTCTGGAAACTTTTGCGCTAATCAGACTTTGTGACTGGGAGTCTCCTACAGTAGATGTAATTCCTTTATTCGAAACGGTACCTGATTTACAGGTTTCTCATAAAGTGATGGAATCTTTATATAGCAATCCGGTATATATGGAACACCTGAAACGCCGTGGGATGAAACAGACGATAATGCTAGGATTTTCTGATGGAACTAAAGATGGAGGATATCTAATGGCTAATTGGGGGATTTTTAAGGCTAAAGAAGCTCTTACCGAGATTTCTCGAAAATATGATGTGAAAGTAGTATTTTTTGATGGACGTGGAGGACCACCAGCAAGAGGTGGAGGAAATACAAATCAATTTTATGCCTCACTAGGACCAACCGTAGAGGATGAAGAGATTCAATTAACAGTACAAGGACAAACAATTAGTTCTAATTTCGGAACATTAGATTCTTGTCAATATAACTTAGAACAGTTATTAGGAGCAGGTGTAGAAAATGAATTAACTAATAATGAAAGTAATCTGTTTTCTATAGAAAATAAAGAAACTATGCAGCGATTAGCAGATATTAGCTATCAGACATATGTTGATTTTAAGAGTCACCCCAAATTTTTACCATATTTGGAGCATATGAGTACTTTAAAGTATTACGGAAAAGCTAATATTGGTAGTCGCCCATCTAAGCGAAGTCAAAGTGCTACATTGGATTTTGGTGATTTAAGAGCCATACCGTTTGTAGGAAGTTGGAGTCAGCTAAAACAGAATGTTCCAGGATTTTATGGAGTAGGTACTGCTTTAAAAACCTATGAAGACCAGAATGAGTTTGAAAAAGTAGTTGCTTTATATAAAGATTCAGCTTTTTTTAGAACCTTGATCGGTAATAGTATGATGAGTTTAACCAAATCTTTCTTTGAACTAACAGCGTATATGAAAGAAGATGTTGAATATGGAGCGTTTTGGGAAATTATTTATGAAGAATATATGTTAACCAAACGATTATTGTTTAAGCTAACAGGATATTCAGAGTTGATGCAAAATGAACCAGCTGGTAAAGCATCTATTGATATACGAGAAAACATTGTATTACCACTATTAACAATTCAGCAATACGCATTGAAAAAAATTCAGGATTTACATCGATCAGAAGATCCTGATCCGGCAGAACTTGAGATTTATGAAAAGATGGTAACACGTTCATTGTTTGGTAACATCAATGCTAGCCGTAATTCTGCTTAAAATAGAAAAAGGAGCATAATTTTAAAGAGGTTTTATACAAAGCCTCTTTTTTTTATTTAAAGGATTTTCTTTTACTTTAGTTAATGAAATAAAAAATAAAATGAAACATAGAATACTTATATCGCTTTTTATATTGAGTTTAAATTCTTTTGCCCAAAAAGTATCACATATAAATGAAATTTTGGCACAACTTAGTATAGAAGAGTCAAAATGTAAAACAGATTTGATGATCTCTAAAACGGTTCCTGATAACCCTGAAGAGACAATTGTGGTCATTCCTGAAATAGTCAATGAAGGAGAACGTTTTTTTGATCTTAATAGTTATATTTTGATTGTGGATAGTGCTACAGGAGAAATAAAGCATAAGTATTTTGAGAGCTCTACAACTAATAAATGGAATTCAGATGCCGTTAGATTAGCAGGAATTTCAATTGATACGGCTCCCTATAATATAACCAAAACCGATAGAGCATTTGGAATTAGAGTGAGATATGTAGGAAGTTCTCATGCAAATCCTTTTGAACAAGAAACAATTACAATGTATATAAAGAAGGAAGATTCACTAAAACAAGTATTAAAAAATTATCCTATCTCACAATATAATGGAGAGTGGGATACAAATTGTGCTGGAAAATTTAGTGAACAAAATAAAACTTTAATCGTTACCGAAAACCTTACCAATGGTTACTACAATATACTTGTGAAAAATTCTATTTCAAAGGCAACTTCTTTTATTGATAAGAATAATCAATGTGAAGAAGAAGAAGTGTTGTCTAAAGAAAACCAAACTTTGAAATATGAAAATGGATACTATAAATAAAAGTGTCTTATAGCCTTAAACACGAGATGTTAGATGGTAACCTATATTCGTTATTTTATTTAATATTATTAGAATTACTTCCTTAAAATATTAAAAAAAACACAATTATTTTTTTATTTCTAAACGGTTGTTTAGTTTTGAATCTCGATTTTTAATTGATGGCAAGAAAAAAAGAATACATAGAAGAAGAGGTTATAGAAAAGGCTATGGAATTGTTTTGGCGCAATGGATATCAAACGACATCAATGCAAATGCTCGAAAAAGAAATGGAGATCAATAAATTCTCAATATATGCTAGTTTCGGTAATAAAAATGGAGTTTTTCTTGAGAGTATTAAATGCTACAAACAGAAATTAGGACAAATTATAAACAAATTAAAAGCATCTCAAAATGGTATTGTAGGATTAAAACAATATTTCTATGATTTTATTGAATTTTCTAAAGAAATGAGGTATGGGAAAGGGTGTTTAATCACTAATACAGCAAATGAAATAGGAGAAGATGCTGATCCAGCTATAAAAGAAGCTTTAAACAAATTCACAAACGATATTAGAAATGTATTTGCTGATAACTTAAAACAAGAGAATAAGGATTCGTTAGTATTAGAAAAACAAGCTGATTATTTGCTTATATCAATGTTTGGACTAGCTTCTGCCTCTAGAGTGTTTAACAAGGAACAGCTAAAAAACTATATAGAAAACGTATTTAAAAGTCTTTGACTTTTTTTTATATAATAACTAAATGATCGTTTAGTTATTGTGATTATAAACATTCAATTTAATATATAAAATTATGAGTACTTTAAAAATTCACAGCATAAATTCTGCTCCACAAAACAGTAAACCCTTATTAGAAGACTCTGTTAAAAGTTTTGGGATGCTCCCAAATCTTCATGGAGTCTTAGCAGAATCACCGGTTTTATTAGAAGCGTATAAATCATTACACGATTTATTTCAAAAAACGTCATTTAATGCAGAAGAGTTAACCGTGGTATGGCAAACAATTAATGTCGAGCATGAGTGTCACTACTGCGTTCCAGCTCATACCGCAATTGCAAATATGATGAAAGTTGATCCTGTTTTGACAGAAGCATTAAGAAATAAAGCAGCAATGCCAAATGATAAACTCCAGGTTTTACATGATACTACACTTAGTATAGTAAGAAACCGAGGAAAGATCAGTGAAGCAGAATTAGAAGCTTTTTATAGCGCAGGATACGGACAGCAACAGGTGCTAGAGATAATTTTGGGATTATCTCAAAAGGTAATTAGTAACTATACAAATCATATAGCCAAAACCCCTGTTGATGAACCTTTTCAAAAATTTTCTTGGGTAAAACAAGTAGAATTTTAGGATTATAACATATTTATCTTAGATTCATAGAGTTAAAAAACCACAACAATTACTGTTGTGGTTTTTTGATAGGATTTTATGCTATAGTGCAATGTTGTGAGGAAAATTAATTGTAGATTGATAAATTAATAAGGGATTTTAAACGATTCATAAGTATAAAAATAAAATTGTTATAGTAAGATTGTATACTGATGTGATCTTTAAAAAAGAAAATAATGAAACATAATACTTCTAACAAAATTCATTTATTTAAAGAAGAGTTACAAATTGATTGTCCAGAAGATAGTACCATTTTAGATGCAACTCTAAGTGCAGATATACATCATACTCATGCTTGCGGAGGACAAGGGAAATGCTCTACCTGTAGAGTTAGTGTTATGAAGGGGATTGATAACTGCAACCCAAGAAATGAAGCAGAACAGCAAATTGCTAATAAATTAAGTTTTCCGTTAGAAATTCGATTAGCTTGTCAAACAAGAATAAAAGGAGATATCTCAATTCGCAGAATGGTATCTGATAAATTAGATATGGACCTTATTTCAGAACAGTTTTCAGAAAATTCGGGAATTGCTCTTGGCAGACAACAAGAATTAACTATTGTTTTTGTAGATATTGTTAATTATACATCTTTTGCAGAAAAATTTCCTCCCTATGATATCGTTCATGTGTTAAATCGATATTATAGGATAATGAATACAATTATTACAGAAAATAGAGGTGTTATAAGTGATGTGGCAGGAGATGGTATTTTAGCTGTTTTTGGAACCGATAAAACTAGTGAGAACTCGGTTTTAGATGCTATTCATACTATTGAAGGAATGAATAAAAGATTAAAAAGGTTTAATAAATACCTCGAAGAGAATTTTAATACGAATTTCGGAATACGTGCAGGAATTCATTACGGAAGCGTAATTATAGGGCCTTTTGATACCGGAGCTATGAAAAAAATGGCGATTATAGGAGATAATGTAAATTATGCTAGTCGAATTGAATCTGCAAATAAAGAATTTGGAACTCAATTGTTACTTTCTCAAGAAGCATACCAAGAAGTTGCAACAATATATCCCAAATGTGATGTTTTTGAAACCCAATTAAAAGGAAAAACTGGTAAATATAAATTGTATGATATTAGCAGTTGTACAGGTAAATAAATAAGAATAGGGAGTATAGGTCATTAAGGTTTCTTACTCCAAAACCAATGGAAAAGGCTTCTTTTAAATAAGAATCTTTACTTTTATGTTCATAAGTATAATCTCTAGTAAGCTTTATGAATCAAAAAAAGACTCCTTGGTATTTTCTTTTGCTACTTATTCTGGCCGGAGAATCAGTGTTTATTCTTCCCTTTGTTTTATCACGGGTTTTTAGACCAACAGTTCTAGAAGCTTTTAACCTGAATAATCTTGAACTTGGTTACTGCTTCTCTGTATATGGAGTTGTGGCGTTATTATCTTACCTTATTGGTGGTCCTTTGGCAGATAAATTTCCTCCAAGAAAATTAATTGCGGTAGCATTGTGGATGACAGCAATAGGAGGATTGTTATATGCTACTTTTCCTGGGTATACGGTATTAAAAATATTATATGGGTATTGGGGGTTTACTACTATTTTTTTATTCTGGGCTCCAATGATCAAAGCGACTCGAGTTTGGGGTGGAGCAGGCTCACAAGGAAAAGCATTTGGTTTTTTAGATGGTGGTCGTGGATTAGTAGGAGCACTGTTTGGAGCATTGGGCGTTTTTATCTTCTCCATATTTATTACTTCAGAGGTTTCTGAGGCAACAGTGACTGAAAGTAGAGAAGCCTTTAAGCAGGTAATATTGGTATCTTCTGGAATTGTTGCTTTTGTTGGTCTTTTAGTTTGGTTTTTTATGAAATTGGATGAAAAAACTGAAAGAGAAATTACATTAGAAAGAATAACAACTTCACAAATTAAAGAGGTTTTACGTTTACCCTCGGTTTGGTTGTTAATGATTATTATTTTATGTGCATATGTAGGATACAAGATAACGGATGTTTTTTCGCTATATGCTACAGATGTGATGTTGTATGATAAGGTTGAATCTGCGCAGGTTGGTACCTTTCTGTTATTTGTTCGACCAGTTGTAGGTATTTTAATAGGGATATTGGCAGATCGTTCTCAAACCACCTTCTGGTTGGTAATTGGTTTTATAGTTTCATTTCTGGGAGCATTGTTATTTGCACTTGGTTTGGTTACTGATTCTGAGACGTTCTTGTTCTTTATGTCAATATTGGTGGTCGCTACGGGAGTATATGCTGCGCGCTCTCTCTATTTTGCTGTTATGCAAAGAGGTCGGATTCCGTTAATACTTACGGGAACTGCAGTAGGGCTTATTTCTCTTATTGGATATACCCCAGACATATTTGCCGGTCCAGCAATGGGATATCTGTTAGAAAATTCACCAGGAATAGAAGGACATCGACATGTTTTTTGGATGCTAGCATTATTTTCTTTTATTGGAGGTATTGCAGCTTGGTATTATTATTGTTGGTATAGAAAAAAGAAATAGATTTAATCGTTTTGAAAAAGATAATAATCAATATACTAGTATATCCTAAAAAACTCTTTTTAGTAGATGGTGCTGGAGCATTATTATCTGCATTTTTATTGGGCATCGTTTTAGTACAGTATGAAGATGTATTTGGGATACCCATTAAAATTCTCCATTTTCTTGCACTCTTACCTTGTTTTTTTCTTGTCTATGATCTTTTGTGCTATTTCTTTGTAAATAAAAACCTCGACTATTTTTTGAAAATAATTGCTGTACTTAACTTTTTATATTGTTTAATTTCTATAGGTTTAATCTCTTATCACTATCAACAAATTACCGATTTAGGTTGGGCATATATTTTTTGTGAGATTATAATTATACTGATCTTGGTAATAGCAGAATTGAAAGCAGCAACTCGGTTCAAGATGAAAAAATCTCGAAGAAATAGATTATAGCGAGGTCTTTGTATCACGATAATCAAGTGTTTTTACTTATTAAACAAAGTGTTTTTATCAGATTTTTGTGAAAAGAACAGGTGTACCTTCATCATCATAAAAACATTTAATGATAGTATTATGAAGACACAAACAGCTTACTTCGAAATTAGAGATAACCATGATTCTAAATTCGTTATAAAATTAGAAGAAGAATCAAAAATTAGACATGTAAGACGTATCCTTAGTGGTGAAGAAACTCAATTTATACATGTACAAGGAACAATAGTCAAAAAACAGGCATATTATAACAGAGAATGGAGTTATCATCTGGACCCTAAGTCCATTGAGTTCTTCCAAGTGAGCATAGAAGTGTGCGATGCCTCTATACAATTTATTGAAGATAACTTAAAAGAAGTGTGTGGAGCAACGTTACCTGATTGTCATTGGTGTCCTTGGTCTTCACGTTTTGTTAAAGAGGTATTTATATAAACAGTTAATGGTTGAGAAGAGAAAATACACTTATTTTTAATATTTCAAGCTTTTAAGAGAGTATCGGTTAATTTTGATTTGTTGCATAGAAGATTATCTTTTCTTTAACGCAAACCTAATCAAACATATAGTAATATGTCATTTAAAAAGAATCAATGAATACCATATATAAAGATCTTGCAGATATTTATGAAGCTATGTATTATACTTTTATTGACTATAAAGAAGAGTATGAATATTATAACAATATCATCACACGATATAATAAAAAAAATGTTTTAGAGATAGGTTGTGGTACAGGAAATCTTGCTGGATGTTTTATAAAAGACAAACTAGATTATATAGGATTAGATTTTAGTGATAAAATGCTTTCTATTGCCAAAAGTAAAACTCCTAATGGACGATTTATTAAAGGGGATATGCGAGACTTTAAGTTACATCAATCTGTAGAGAGTGTTATAATTACCGGTAGATCGGTAAGTTATCTGGTTAAAAATATGGATGTTAATTTAGCTATGTCTAGTATTTATGACAATTTAAAAACCAAAGGAATTTTGTGTTTTGATTTTATTGATGCTAATGAGTTTATACCATTAATTGCAAAAGAGAAAAAGGTTATCCATGAAGCTACTCATAATGATGTAAAATATGTTAGAAAAAGCATCTGGAATGTCAACCTTGAATATGCAATGGATTTTAGGTGGGACGCCGTTTTTTATAAAGAAGAAGAAAATAAATTAATTAAAATAGGAGAGGATTCATCGGTTGTAAGGGCATTCACAAAAAATGAAATAGAAATTTTTCTTTCTATTAATGGTTTTAGAATAATTGAGTGTATCCCAAGAAAAGCATATGCTTTCTCAACATATGTAGTAATAGCAGAAAAAGTAAATTAAAAACTAGCACATAAATTTAAAAAATAATGATATCCTCTAAAGATGAAAAAGTTCAGAGTTTCATAAATAAAATAATGATTTTGAATGATACTCAATATAAGATATTAGAGAAGCTGCGTAAAATTGTGTTTGAGACTTATCCAGAAGTAAAAGAAAGAATGATGTATGGCGGGATTTTATTCTCATTATCAGAGGATTTTGGAGGTGTTTTTGTATATAAAAACCATGTTTCTTTTGAATTCAGTAATGGATATAAATTTGAGGATCCTCAAAGTATGTTAGAAGGAAGTGGGAAATTTCGTCGTCACTTGAAATTTCAAGAATTTGATGAAATTGAAATAAAACAAGCTATCTTTTTTATAAAACAAGTAAATCTATAGTACTCATTAACATAGTTAATAGTATAGATGATAAAGAACTGTTAAGAATTTTACTTAATGACATAAGAATGATTAAATTTCGATTTCATTTCAACAATTAATAGTATGCTATCTCAAGTTACTCCAGAAGAATACAATGCCTATTATGGTACTTATATTAGTAAAGCTGAAAATCAAAATATTCAGGAAGCCTTGACGATAGGAAGGCAGCACTTTATTGATTTTGTAAATAATTTGCCAGAAGAAAAGTTAACTCATGCGTATGCAGAGGAAAAATGGACAGTGGCAGAAGTTTTGCAGCATATTATTGATACCGAACGTATTTTTTCATATCGTGCACTTCGATTTGCCAGAAATGATAAAACTGCAATTATGGGGTTTGATCAAGATCAGTTTGTTCCTAATTCTAATGCAAATAATTATAGTAAGCAAGAACTTATTCAGGATTTTGAAGCGGTAAGAAATAGTTCGATTTCATTATTCAGGAGTTTTACCGAAGATATGCTAACCAGGATAGGAGAGGCGAGTGGTAGTCCTATGAGTGCAAGAGCTGCGGGATATATTATATCTGGTCATCAAAAACATCATTTTGAAGTAATAAAAGAACGCTATTTATAAAGGTTTATCCAATTTTTCTAAAGTTTTAATGTAATATATGAGTGCAGTAGATAATCAATCAATAAAAGAACAAATTGCTAAAGATTACCTTTTGTATCTGGAAGAAGGTAATATGAATAAAGTAGTTGATTTGTTTGCTGAAAACGGAATGGTTGTTTCTCCGTTATATGGCACTCAGTCAGCAAGAGAGTTTTATAAAATCCTAGCAGGAGATACTAGTACTTCAGAGTTAAAATTTGATGGATTGTTTTATGAGAAAAACTCCAATAGAATTTCATTATTATTTGATTATATATGGGGGCTAAAGGATGGTAAAAAAGTACAATTTAAGGTAGTGGATATTATAGAACTCGATACTAACAATAAAATTGAAAAACTATCAATCATCTACGACACAATTCATAGTCGAACAGCTGTTGAGCAAATGAAAAATGAATAGAATTTTAGATATCTATTAAAGTCTTTGAATCAAGTTCATGGCCACCAGAATGCGTTCTAAATTCAATCTGAGGTAATATCTCCTTAACTCTTATTTTTTCAGCTTTTACTTTTTCAATTTCAAAATAAGGATCTTTTTCACCAAGAATATGAGTTATTTTTGTGGTAGAAGGTAAAAATGAGAAATCGTCTTTGGTTAATTCTTTAGGAAAACCACCAGAAACCATAACAATAGATTCACATTTTATTTTACGACTAGCGATCCATCTACTGGCAATACTAACTCCCTGAGAATATCCCAGAACGATCAATTTTCTATCTTTTGGTAAATTTTCTGATGCCACTATAGCATCTATATATCTGAGTACATTTTGTGTTTCGGTTTTTGTGTTTTCCCTGGTTAGCCAACTAGCCCCAACTCTTCGATAGTCATCACCTTTATAATATTTTGAAGGAGCTTGCGGAGCAATAAAATAATTTTCTTCTTTATTCAGGCTTTCAAACAAACGTATAAAAAAACGACTCAAATATCCAATTCCATGAAAAACCAACCAAACATTTTTTGTTTTTGGAGTTAGTTCGTTAAGCGTATCATAAGTGTTAACAGTTTGATATGAAGCTTCTTTTCGCATAATTATATTGTAGTATTATAACTGAAACCAGTCATTCACAAGAGGCCACAAGATATCTTGATTTTTCTTTCTAAAAAAATCAAAATGCCCAATAGTTTTTAAATTATAATCAGCAGGTTTTAGATGTTTTCTGGTAACATCAGCATTTTTATAAACACGTTCTCCCAGAATATCAACGGATTTTTTAGGAGCAAAACTATCGTCATCAATACTAACCAGGAGCATTGATTTTTTGATATCCTGATAATGTGTAGTTTTTTTTCCTTTAGTAAAATATAACATAGAATCAGGATGCAATAAAAATATAGCCCAATCTTTAGCAGCTTTTGTGGTCAATGGTCTTCCTAATCCAAACCAAGAAGATGGATAGTATCCTAAAATAGAAGTGGTTATAGGTACAAAGAATTTAAAGTTGAGATAAATAAGTATTTTGATTCTGGTAGAAAAATGTTTGTAAAACCCGAATTGTGATCCTATAGTGAGATACTTATCATAATATTGAAAAGCATCACTAAATCCTACACTGTTACCACCATAACTATGCCCGATCATATATTGTTTATTTTCCGGAAACACAGAATTGGCATATTTAGAAACAGCTTTAAAATCCTGCGACCAAGCAAAAAAACCATGGTCTTTGAGAGATTGTATCTTTTGCGAAAGAGAAGATCCGATACCTCTGTAATCAAATGTAAAAACATTACACCCTTTTTCAGCGAGGTATGAGGCCAAGTTAAAATAAAATTTTTGAGGCACGGCTACCGCTGGTGCAAAAACAATAGTTTTACCAATCGGCGATGAAGGAATAAATTCATGTATCGAGATAGGAAACCCATCAGATGATTGTATTGTATGTGCTTGCATAAGTTTTACTTTAAAATTATTTTTTCCATTCTGGAAATAGCATTGTTTAAAAATCGCTGATCATTATAAACTCGCATTAATAAAATGCCACCTTCAATATCTTGTACCATTTGTTCTGCAAGTAGTAAAGATTCTTTAGGCGAATATTTTTTATGCAAAAGAAGCTGTAGACCATCAATAAAATCCTGAAAGAAGGATTTAATCTCTTTTTTATAGATCGGATTAAGATGAATGGTTTCTAAAGCAGTATTAGCCATAATACAGCCTCCGTCAGATACAGTAAATATTTTACTCATCAGTTGTTTCATCAAGGTGATTTTATCTTCAATGGAGAGTGTATCATTCTTAATAATTTTAAAAAAGTTGTAATTAAAATAGCTATATACAACAGACAAAACTTCCTTAATCAATTCTTCTTTACTTTTAAAGTAATAGTAAAAATGGGATTTCTGTATACCACAGGCTTTGGCAAGTTGACTCATGCTACTTTGACTTACACCTCGTATTCTTAAAACGGGAATCACCTTTTGCAAAACTTCTTCTTTGGATGTTTTTATTTTTGGCATTTTATTGAACGTTCGTTAAAATAATTAATAAATATAGTTATAAAATTTAGAAGCCATTGCGTATTTTTACTCAAAATTTTAGAATTTCATGAATTTGACAGAAAAAGAGATACTGGAACAATGTGCCAAGATGTGTGAGAATACACTTATGGAAACTCTTGAAATTACTTTTTGCGAAGTAGGTAAAGATTACCTGATTGCAAAAATGCCAGTAACACCTAGAGTGCATCAACCAGATGGTGTATTACACGGCGGAGCCATGGTGGCATTAGCAGAAAGTGTAGGGAGCGCTGCTTCTTTTATGTTTTTAAATTCTAAAGATTTTTATATCAGAGGTATTGAAATTTCTGCAAATCACGTAAAAAGCATTAAAGAAGGGTATGTTTTTGCTAAAGCAGAAATTGTGCATCAGGGACGAACTACTCAATTATGGGATATCAAAATACGTGATGAAGAAGAACGCTTAATTTCTGTTGTTAAGTTGACTACTATAGCGCTTCCTAAACAAAAGTAATATGGGAGCAAAAGATCTTTATGTTAAGATTCAACAACAATTAGATGACGAATTACCTCTGGTTATCTATAGAAAAAGTAGAGGCGAATCACTAAATGCTTTTCTTCAAAAAAATAACACATTATATAATGTAGATGATTATTCTACTTCAGGTTTTGTATTTGCCCCTTTTGATATTTCTCAAAAAGCAGTTTTGATACCTGAATCAGAAAGCGAATATATTGCAGAATTAATTACTGATGATCAGCCAGAATTACGTTTAGAAAATAGAAAAAGCCTTGTTGATAAAATTGATAACTCTATCGCAAGACAAAGTCATATAGAACTGGTTGAACATAGTGTTAATAGAATACGATCGGGTGATATGAAAAAAGTTGTGGTATCTCGCAAAGAAGAGATATCTCTTCCTATTTCTGATGATGTTTTATTGACTTTTAAACGATTACTCAATAATTATTCCAATGCATTTGTTTATTTATGGTATCATCCTAAAGTTGGTACTTGGTTAGGGGCAACACCAGAAACGTTATTACAGATTAAGAATCAGGAGATTTTTACAATGGCTTTAGCAGGTACACAAATATTTGAAGAAGGTATTGATGTAGTATGGAAAGAAAAAGAAAAAGAAGAACAGCGATTAGTTACAGAGTTTATTGTAAAAGAACTTACTGCTATATCAGATAATATAACTACTTCAGAAACATATACACATCGTGCTGGAACCCTTTTGCATTTACGCACAGATATTAAAGCCACTATAAATCTAGAGAACTCAAAAATAGAAGAAGTAATTAAAACTTTACATCCAACTCCCGCAGTTTGTGGACTTCCTAAATCTGAAGCAAAAACTTTTATATTGAATCAAGAAGGATATGATCGTAAGTTTTATACTGGTTTTCTGGGTGAACTTAACTTAAAGCGAGATAAAAAGTTGATCTCTAACTTGTTTGTGAATCTGCGGTGTATGGAATTAGAGGCGAATAAGGCAAATTTGTATATAGGAGGTGGAATTACAAAAGATTCGATTCCTGAAAAAGAATGGGAAGAAACCGTAAAGAAAACAGAGACCATAAAAAGGGTTCTTTAAATATTACTTTATTTTATGATAGAAAAGGCATAATTTAGCGGTTCGAATGAAGAAACGCTTATATTCCAAAATTCCTTTAGCACAGACTATAGTTGCCTTATGTGAAGCAAAAGGAGTCCGTCATATAGTTATCTCACCAGGATCTCGTAATGCTCCCTTGATAATCGGTTTTACAGAACATCCCAATATGAAGTGCTATAGTATTGTTGATGAGCGTTGTGCCGCTTTTTTTGGATTAGGAATAGCACAACAAACCAAAGAACCAGTAGCATTGGTTTGTACATCAGGAAGTGCATTGTTAAATTATTATCCTGCAATTTCTGAGGCTTATTATAGTGATATTCCTTTAGTGGTTTTAAGTGCCGATCGACCAATTGAAAGAATCGATATTGGAGACGGGCAGACCATTCGTCAAAAAAATGTATTTGAAAACCATATCCTTTATTCGGCTAATTTATATTCTGAGGTAGTAGCAGAAACTATAATTGAAGATCGTAAAATACAACAAAAACAACGAGAAGCTCAGAAGCATAATGAACGAGAGATTAACCTTGCCCTAAATAAAGCAATAGAAAAAAAAGGTCCAGTTCATATTAATGTACCTTTTTATGAGCCGTTATACGATAAGATCGAATCCCCAACCATTTCTCCAAAAAATATTCCGGTAGAATACCCTCAACATAAGGTTTCTGATGAATTACATTCAGAAATGCTCCAGGAGTGGAATCAGGCAAAACGTAAGTTGGTATTGATCGGTGTAAACTCACCAGGAGTTTTGGATCAACAATGGATAACTCATTTTGCAAACGATCCATCTGTACTAGTATTGACAGAAACAACCTCAAACATCCATCATTCTTCACATATTAATTGTATTGATCAGTTAATATCTACCTTGAATAATGATGAATTTGAATCGCTTCAGCCAGATATATTATTAACGTTTGGAGGGATGATAGTATCTAAGAGAATTAAAGCATTCTTAAGAAAATATCAACCTCAATCGCATTGGTATATTGATGCTAAAAAAGCATTTGATACTTATTTTTGCTTAACCGAACATATAAAACTAAAACCAGATACTTTTTTTAAAGGTTTTTTACCTGATACTCAACTGGTAGAAAGTAATTATAAAGAATCTTGGTTATCGGTTAGAGAACAAAGGAGATTAAAACATCAAAAATATCTAGATCAAAGTTCTTTTACTGATCTTAAAGCCTATGAAGCTATCTTTGATGGAATCCCGGATCATCAGATGATTCAACTAAGTAATAGTTCAACAGTTCGCTATGCGCAGCTATTTTCTTTAAACTCCACTTTTAAGGTTTTTTGCAATAGAGGAACCAGTGGTATTGATGGAAGTACCTCTACTGCAATTGGAGCAGCCCTTAGTTCAAAAATTTCTACAACTTTAATTACAGGAGATTTAAGCTTCTTTTATGATAGTAATGGGTTGTGGAATAGCTATATACCATCTAATTTTAAAATTATCTTAATTAATAATGATGGAGGTGGGATTTTTAGAATCTTGCCCGGTAAAGAAGAAAGTGGTAACTTTACTAAGTATTTTGAAACTACTCACGGTTTTTCTGCCGAACATTTATGTGCAATGTATGGTTTTGAATATAGCCAGGCAGATACTCTTGAAGGAGTTATAAAAGGAGTTAAAAAAATATATCAAAAGAACGACTTACCCCAGTTACTAGAGATTTTCACCCCAAGAAAAGAAAACGATAGTGCGTTAATCGGTTATTTTAAACATTTCGTCTAATTTCTATAGTTTAATATACTTTATAGATTCATTATTCATTTATAATAGATCTATATTTGATATAGAAATCAAAAAACAATAACTAAAAACCTAAAACGAATTATTTATGAGTAAAAGAGACGAATTAATCACTAAGTATGCAGCTGATATTAAAGATAAAATAGGTCAAACACCTGATATGGATTTATTAACCAAAGTAACTATTGGTTGTGGTCCTGCTATCTACAATGCGGATGCTGCTACCGTATCTGGGAGTGATGATAGTGAGCTTAATACAGTAAAACAAAACTTTCTTATCAAAAAATTAGGTCTTGCTGATAGTGCCAAGTTGGATGAAGGAATTGCATCAGTAATAGAACAATACGGTAAATCAAACCGTAACAAATATAGAGCAGTAGTGTATTATCTACTTACAAAACATTTTGGAAAAGAATCTATTTATAATTAGAATAAGATTTTAAAACCATTTTTAAAGGTGTTCATTTTTATGAACACCTTTTTTGTATGTTATTATCAGAGCGAAAGACCTATATTTGCAAAAAATATAAAAATGCTCAAACTAGGAATATATAATACATTAGAGATTGTTAAAGATAGAGATCAAGGGATCTATCTTTCTGATGATGAGGAAAATGAAGTATTACTGCCTAACAAATACGTTCCAGAAGTATTTGAAATAGGAGATAAGCTAAAGGTGTTTTTATATCTGGATAATGCAGAACGTATCATAGCAACTACATTAGAGCCTTATGCTACAGTTAATTCGTTTGCTTATCTTAAATGTACAAGTGTATCAGAAATAGGTGCTTTTATGGATTGGGGGCTAGAAAAGGAACTTTTTGTGCCTTTTAAAGAGCAGGCTACAAAAATGCGAGTAGATAGCTGGTATCTGGTTTATGTCTATCTGGATGAAGAGACCAATAGATTGGCAGCTTCTAGTAAAACAAATGCATTTCTGGATAATTCATTAGTTTTATTATCAGCCTATGATGAAGTCGAGTTAATTGCTTCGCATCCTTCGCCTTATGGATGGAACATGATTGTAAATCAAAAACATTTGGGATTGGTTTATTCTGATGAGATTTTTCAGAAAATTACCGTTGGAGATCAATTAAAAGGTTTTGTGAAAAAAGTACGTCCTGATGGAAAAATGGATATTACATTACAAAGACACGGATATAGAAGTATTGAGCCTAATGCGCAACAAATCCTAGACGAATTACAAGCTAGTGGAGGGTTTATAGATCTAAATGACAAATCGGATCCAGAGGATATAAAATCAGTTTTTCAATTAAGTAAAAAGAGCTTTAAAAAGGCTATAGGATCTTTATATAAAGCTAGAAAGATTATTATTGAAAAAGATGGAATCCGTCTTGTAGAATAATTATATAGTATACAATTCTGGTTATAGGATAAAAAGCACAACTATATAGACTATCATCATGATATATAATTTTGATGAGAGAATAAAGAAGTCAAAAATCGTACTATTTTGAGTGAAAAAGAATAATAATGTTAGAAAATGAGATGATAATGTTACTATCACCTCATTTTTTAAGATCTTTTCAATAGTGATTGTTTAATACCATAGACATGCAGAAAAGCTCCCATGGCCAGTACATTCACCTACCCCACAATTATCTCCATGAGGACCAGGTTCACAACATTGCCAACCTCTTTGTTCGCAACCGTATCGACTTGCTCCAGAAATTTTACTTTGTTCTTCTTTCCCAATGGTTTTTATTCCATTTAAATTTAAAATAGTTTTCATGTGTAAAATATTTAGTGTGTACAATAATAAGTTAATTTCCAGATAATATTTTACATGAAATACACAGAATAATTACTGTTTATTTCTTGTTATAAATATTTTTAGTTTTATAGTTCATTTTGATAGTGAAGAAGTTAGTTGTCTTTATTTAAAATCTGAAAGGAATAAAATAGGGGGTAAAATATTATTGATGAACTTGTGATATATAAAGAAATCTTTAGATTAACAAAATATTGCTTTTGTAGACAAAAGCATCTCTATAAAGATATTGTAGATTTTATTGAACTCTCGTTGCCAAAAAGATCATTATTGAAAAAGAAGGAATCCGTCTTGTAGAATAATTAGTCTAGTAAACGATCCCAGTAATTGGGCAGAAAGCACCACTATATAAACTGGCATCCTTATAAACTGTATTTCTTACGCCTCCGTTACTGGTAGAACTACCAAAACCACCATTACCTGTAATCCTAAAATTACTATTCGGTTGTGATTGCGTCGGGATAGCTACTGTATAATTTGGTTGAATAAAATTATTCTTAGGAAGTATTAACATAGAAGCTTTATCACCAAGTTCTTGTTTGCGTAAATCAACAGAAAGATCAATTTCCATTAATTCATATTTCTGAGTTTGTATATTTTTACTAACGTATGATAGAGATGGTATAGATTCTTCAAATTCAATAGTATAACTTATGTTATCTTCAGATAATATAGCATTGAGTTCTTCCCAGTCAACAATATAAGTTGGGTTATCTTGTCCGTAAGAATAGATAGAAATAAGAACTAAGAAAAGGGTGGTAAATACTCTCATTTTTTAATGTTTTACTTTTAATCCTCGATAGTCAAATACAATGTCTGTAGTTGTAGGGTCTGTATATACAGTATTAACAATACCTCCTTGAGCAACAATAAAACCATTTCGTATATTCTGTATAATCTCACTATTATAAGAATAGAAACTAGGTGAATATGAATAAGGATTAGTATATATGTTTTTAGTGATAGATGTTGATAATTGATCAAGATCAGGTTTGCATTGATCCAGATAATAATCCATCATACTCGATGGTTGGGTACCAGACAATGTAAAAGAAAAAATTTTTTTACTTTCAGTGTTTTCCTGTGTTAAGCTTCCGATAGATTGCTGAACTTTTTTCCAAGCAGATTCGCAAGAATTAGCTTCCTGTCCAAAAGAAATAAAACTCACACATCCTAATAGTAACCCTACAAAAATTCGCATAATTAATATTGTTTAAACACTTTTAAAGTTATCAAAAACCGTGCAAAAGTCAAGTTAAATCGAATAAATTTTCTTGTTTTTAGTATTTGTTTAATAATCAATTGAGAAATTATAATTAAAAAACAGGTGTTTTTACGCTTGATTGAATACAATGGTTACCGCTAACTTTGAAATATTACAAATTATCTGAAATGCTAATAAGTACAAATGCTTATTTATAAAATTCACTAAACCAACTTACTAAAATGAAAGATGATCAAATTGCTAGTGTTGCTATTTATCCACCAATAGGGATTTCAAGAGTAGGTAACTCTGAAGAATACTTCTTATCCTCAGATTTACCGGGAATTCCTGCAGATCCTAAAGGAGGCTTTAAAGATTCTGAAGGAAGAGTTAAGAAACAAGTAGCTCGTTTTAGAGTATACGCTTTTAATGCTAATGGCGAAGTATTACACGAAATTACAGATTCTACAAAAAACTCAATAGAATGGCGAGTGCATGTAGCAAACATAAAATCTGCGTGGTATCAGTTTAATAATGCATTGGATTTGGATGGATATGCAATTCCGTCGGCACCTCGTAATAATTCAGAAAAAGACAGATCTCAATTGATTATTGATCCTGGTACAAGGACAATTTCAGGAAAGAACAAAGAAGGAGAAGAGTATCAGTTTGATTCAGGAACTTTTTATGGCAAAAAAGTGCCATTAGGAGAACTTCGTACTGATGATGAAGGACGATTATTGTTTTTTGGTGGAAACGGGGATTCTGCTTCAAAAGATAATCAACCAGCAGTAACTTTTGCTAATAATGATGGTTGGCATGATGATACCTGTGATGGAGTTGTAAGAGCCAAAGTTAGTATTGACGGAAAAGAGTATGAGGCAGAACCAGCAATGGTAGCTGTGACTCCTCCAGATTTTGGACCTGGATTGTATGGAGTTGTAACGATGAATGATGTGGTGCAAGATCTGTTTATTAGAGAATTGGGATATCCTAACCCTTCTGCAAAACAAGTGGTTTTCTGGGATCATATTTACCCTATTCTGGAGCGCATGACAGATACTCAATGGGTAAATCAAGGGTTTTTTATGCTATTTGGTAAAAATTCGCCTTCAGACTTTACGAATTCTGATTTATTGAAAAAATTATCAAATCCCGCTAAAGAATATAAAGAAGAAAGACAACGAGTATTTAATTGGTTTAGAGATCCTGACTCTAATGAATATACACCTGCAAAAGTACCTCCGTTTTATGGAGATGGTTTTGGTGAATATGAAAAAATAGCTTTGGTAGATCTTCCTATTACAAGAACGCAATTTGAACGATTAAAAAAATGGGCAGATGGAGATTTTGTAGAAGGGAAACCTACTGTAGAAACACCATTTGATCAACTTACTGCTGCAGAACAACTCAATGCTCTTAATCAAGCTCCTTTAGAAGAGTGTTTAGGAGGACCTTTTCATCCTGGTATTGAACTTACCTGGCCAATGAGGGTAAAACTAATGTGGAAATCACCTTATCGTCTTAATATTATGAAAGAAGGGGCGTTACCAGAGCTTAATTTTGGCCCTTTGTTATCTACAGCAATAGTCTTAAGACAGGATGGACCACTTTCTTCTAGTGGACCGGGATCTCTGACCAGATGGTTAGGAGTGCCATGGCAAACAGATGAAGCTAGTTGTCTATCAGGATATGATACGTCTACTTATTTGCCATTACCTTCTTTTTGGGCTGCTCGTGTACCAAACCAGGTATTGAGTGAGGATAGTTTTGAGAGAATGGGAGTACATAGTTTGAACATTGGGCAACGATTAAAACATTTTGATTATAGACAAGATTGGTTACGTGATTTTGGAAGTGATTATACTAAGAAAATCAATTTAATGGTACTAGAGTGGCATGAATTAGGAATTATCGCTCCAGCAAAACAAAACAATGAAAGCGAGTTTCTTCCTGATAAGGTTTGGAAAGAGACTGGACGTCATTTTTCTGGAGAAGATCCTACATTTAAGCAGGTTCTTTATGCAGAGAATATTGAAGATGAAACAAGAGATTATGAGGAGTTAGATAAAATTACAGTACTGAAGAGCGAAGAACCTACTCGTAAAAGAGAACGAAGAACTTTTAGACGTGACGAACGTTAATTATAAATTTCAGGTAGTTATTGTAGGTGGCGGTCCTGCTGGGATCGCCACCTCATTAACACTCTCTTCAAGAGGGATTAAACATTGTATAGTAGAAGCACAGCAAACTCCTGTTTTTAAACCAGGAGAGGCGATACCTCCAAATGCTAAACCACTATTAAGGCAGTTAGGGATATCACATTTGCTAGACGATAAACAGCATCAACCTTATTATGGAAATAATAGCTGTTGGGGTTCAGAGAAAATGGAAAAAGAAAATTTTATCTCAGACATCCATGGACATGGTTACCTGGTAAATAGATCTCATTTTGAATGGCAATTGCAATCTAAAGTTAAAAGTACAGATGCCTCCTTTTTTTCTGGGTATCGTTTAACACAGGTTGCTGAAAATAATAATAACGTAATCATTAAAATTCAAAACGAAAATGAGACTATTGAATTAATAGCAAACTATGTGGTTGATGCAACGGGTAAAAAGGCTTCAGTATGTAGGCATTTTGGAGTGGTGAAGAAAGTATGGGATGAGCAATTTGCATTGATCTCTGAAATTGATCTTCCTTATGATGCAGAGCAACAGATATTTATAGAAGCAACATCAAATGGTTGGTGGTATATAGCTCCATTACATAAGAATCGAGTTTCGATGATGTTTTTTACTTTAAAAGAACTTTTACCAAAAAAAGATAATATCAAATCTTTTCTGAAAACAGAATTTGAAACTACAATTCATCTCTCTAGTCTCTTTAAGGAAACAATATTTAGAAATGAGCAAATTAAAATAATGCCTGCAGGTACAAGTAATCTAGAGATTCCTTATGGTAAACATTGGATGGCTGTAGGTGACGCAGCATTTTCATATGATCCGATATCGTCATACGGTATTACTTCGGCATTAGCTTCAGGATATTATGGTGGTCATGCATTGGCAGATACTTGTTTAGGGAAAGATAATGCATTTTTTGCTTATAGGTATATTACAGAGAATGCTTTTGAAGCGTATCAAAATAAGTTGATTGCTCATTATACAACAGAGAAAAGATGGAAAAATAATCTGTATTGGAAAAAGAGATTGAGTACTTATATGCATTTAGAAACCTAAACACTGATGTTTTGTAAACTTATTTGTTTTTAACTCTTCTGTATTTATGGTTAGATAACATATATTATAGTATTTTTGAGAAGACTAAATATTATAATAAATGAGTTCAATAAACTGGAAAACTGCAAAAGAATATCAAGATATAACGTATAAAAAATCTGAAGGAGTAGCACGTATAGCATTTAATCGGCCTGATGTACGTAATGCATTTAGACCTAATACTACAAGTGAATTATATGATGCCTTTTATGATGCCCAAGAGGATACTTCTATAGGTGTTGTCTTATTATCGGCAGAAGGCCCGTCATCAAAAGATGGAGTATATAGTTTTTGTAGTGGAGGAGATCAAAAAGCTAGAGGGCACCAAGGGTATGTAGGTACAGATGGGATGCATAGGCTTAATATTCTAGAAGTACAACGTTTAATCCGTTTTATGCCAAAAGTGGTAATAGCTGTTGTACCAGGATGGGCAGTAGGAGGAGGTCATAGTTTACATGTGGTTTGTGATCTTACATTAGCTAGTAAAGAACATGCGATTTTTAAACAAACAGATGCTGATGTAACAAGTTTTGATGGAGGATATGGTTCAGCATACTTAGCAAAAATGGTAGGGCAGAAGAAAGCACGTGAGATTTTCTTTTTAGGACGAAATTATTCTGCGCAAGATGCTTATGAGATGGGAATGGTAAATGCTGTAATCCCACATGATGAATTAGAAGATACCGCTTATCAATGGGCACAGGAAATTCTTGAAAAATCACCTACATCAATCAAAATGTTGAAGTTTGCAATGAACTTAACAGATGATGGAATGGTAGGGCAACAAGTATTTGCTGGAGAAGCTACAAGACTAGCTTATATGACGGAGGAAGCAAAAGAAGGTAGGAATGCATTTTTAGAAAAAAGAAAACCGGATTTTAAAAATATTAAGTGGATTCCGTAATTTTCTTTATCTTAATGTGAAATATGAAAGATAAAGATAAAGAAGAACTACTATCTATACAGTACCAGATTGAAAAATCAGGTGTAAAGCAACAAAAACTAGAAGATCATATAGCATCTATTTCTAAAGAATTAAAAAAACGAAATAGAAATTTGCGAATCATGCTTTTTCTGGCTGTTGCCGTTATGTTAACCGTAGTGTCTTTTTATCTTTATGATAAAAATGTTTCATTAGAGAGTAGTGGAGAATTAGATAAGGCCAAAAACTTAGAACAGGTGACTATGGTTAATGATTCATTAGAGGCTGAAATAACCAAATTGAAATCTGATATTTCTAAGTATAAAAGAGAAACATACTTGAATCAAGATTCGATAAGTTTAACGAATGATAGAATTTCTGTTGATGAACTAGAAAATGAATCAACAGAAATTCTAATTTCAAAAGAGGATAGTATTAACAAAGCCAAGAAAAAATATGAAAGAAGGTATTGTTATGTGAATGAGGTGTTTAGGAGAAATGGTGTGATATTTATTGAAGTTGATGAAATTGAATATTTTCAAGGCAAAAAAGCAGTAAAGAAAGCAAAAGAAAATGGTGATGCTGAATATGATATAAACAAAAACGGTGATACTTTGTATTTTTTGTATAACAACTATTATATAAGTAATAAGGATTCTAAAGTGAGGATATTAGAGTTGGATGATAAGGTAAGAATCCGTAATGTTAATCAAATCTCTAATGGTTTTCCTATCAAGGCATTCCAGCGGATGATAGAAGAAAAACCTATATTGGTACTAGAAGTTAATAACGGAATTGTGTATAAAATCACTAAACAAAGACTCCCTTAAATTTGCAAGAACTCACACAAATCTCCCATAATATGCCGGATATCAAAAATGAAGATCTTTTGTCTTTACATTATCAAATTGAAAAGGCAGAAGTAAAACAGAAAAAACTGGAAGATCTTTTAGATCGGGAAACTGAAAAACTTCACAAAAGTAATACTGCTAAAAAAATATTAAGAATCAGCTGTCTTGTATTGTTACTCTCTACAATCGGAGTTGCTATATATTCTTTTTATTGGAACAAACCACAATTGGCTAAGAAACAAGCTGAAAATGATCAAAATGTATTAGCATTACAAACAAAATTTGATTCTTTAAAAAGTGAATTAGATTTAATTAAAAAAGAAAAGACAGATATAGAAGAAATTAAAGACCTTTATTTATATAGAAATTTGATTGATAAAGAAATGGTTTATTCTGTTCAGATCAATTCTTTTAACAATGATAAAATTACTTCCTCGCTTTCAGAAAAATATATTAATGGTCGAGTGTATAGCGATACTTCTTTTTATAAACTTAGCTTAGGAGTTTTTGAGACATTGCCAGAAGCTCAGGAGTTTAGAAATATATTGATTCAATCCGGTTTTAGCAATAGGATATTTGTGATCTCCTATAAAGACGGAAAACGTATAAAAATAGAAAACCCTAATTAAATTAAACCTAAGCTGAGATGATAACTATCCTTCTTTCTTATCTTAATTGAGGATATGTAGCTGGATTAGATTCATGCATGATATCATATGTCTTTTCAAAGATGTCTTCTGTAGAAGGTTTACTAAAGTAATCTCCATCAGTACCAAAAGCAGGTCGGTGCGGTTGAGCACTTAATGTTTGTGGTTCACTATCAAGATATTGATATATATTTTGCTCATCAATAAGTTTGTGTAAAATATATCCTGTAGCACCTCCAGGAACATCCTCATCAATAATTAATAATCTATTGGTTTTGGCAACACTTTTTACAATATCATGAGATAAATCAAAAGGCAACAATGATTGCACGTCAATCACCTCTGCATCGATACCAACAGATAATAATTCTTTTGCAGCTTGCTCAACTAATCTTAGCGTAGAACCATAGGATACTAAAGTAATATCTTTACCTTCTTTGATAGTTTCGGTCACACCAATTGGAGTTCTTATTTCTGCTAAGTTAGAAGGCATTTTTTCTTTTAAACGATATCCGTTTAGACATTCTACCACTAATGCAGGCTCATCACTATCAAGTAAAGTGTTATAAAACCCTGCTGCTTTTGTCATATTTCTTGGTACAAGAATATGTATACCTCTTAGTAAATGAATCAAACCTCCCATTTGAGAACCTGAATGCCATATACCTTCAAGTCTATGTCCTCTGGTTCTTATAATCAATGGAGCTTTCTGTTTAGCAAAAGTTCGGTATCGTAATGTGGCAAGATCATCACTTAACCCCTGAACACAATAAAGAATATAATCCAGATATTGGATTTCTGCTATTGGTCGTAGTCCTCTCATTGCCATACCGATACCTTGACCGATAATTGTAGCTTCTCTAATACCTGCATCAGAGACTCTGATTTCGCCAAATTTTTCTTGTAGGCCTTCTAATCCTTGGTTTACATCACCAATTTTTCCACTATCTTCTCCAAAAATTAGAGACTCTGGGATTCTGCTAAATATTTCATCAAAATTATCTCTAAGAATAAGACGAGCATCTACCAGTTGAGTGTCTTCGTTATATAATGGTTTAACTTCAGCAATATTGATTGCTTTAGAATCAAATTCACTATATAAGTGTTTACTGTATTTTGGTTGAATTAAAGCAATATAATCATTTACATATTTTTGAAGAGCTAATTTCTCAGAACTATTTTCTTTAGTAAGATAACGCAATGTTTTTCTTGTTGCTTCAAGAATATCTCTACGTATTGGCTCTTCTTTAGAAGCAAGAGTATTTACAAGTGGTGTGATGAAATTTTTGTTTTGACTTTGACTCTCAACACTTCTTAATAGATCTACTGCTTCTTTTTGCTCAGCTTTTATTTCAGATATGTAAGCGTTCCAGGCATCATTTTTACCTTTCCTAACTTTTTTCTTCGCCGTTTTTTCAATATCTAAAAGTTCTTCAGTGGTTGCAACTTCATGTTCAATAATCCATTCTTTGAACTTCTTGATACAATCATATTCTCTTTCCCAATTCAGTCGTTCTTCACTTTTATAGCGCTCATGAGAACCAGATGTAGAATGCCCTTGAGGTTGAGTAAGTTCTTTAACGTGAATTATCACAGGGATATGTTGCTCACGAGCAAGGTCTTCTGCAGTTTGATATGCATCTACCAAAGCTGGGTAATCCCAACCATTAACTTTAATGATTTCATAACCAGGATGCTCTTCATCTTTTCTAAATCCTTCAAGGATCATAGAGATATCTTCTTTGGTAGTCTGATGTTTTGCATGAACAGAAATACCATATTCATCATCCCAGATACTAATAACCATAGGTACCTGTAATACACCACCAGCATTTACGGTTTCCCAAAATAAACCTTCACTAGTACTTGCGTTTCCAATAGTTCCCCAGGCTACTTCATTTCCTTGAATAGAGAAATTTGTTTTGTTGGCAACACTTTTTTCGTTTCTATATACTTTAGATGCTTGCGCAAGACCTAATAATCGAGGCATTTGTCCAGCAGTAGGAGAGATGTCAGAACTTGAGTTTTTCTGTGAAGTTAGATTTTTCCAGGTACCATCTTCGTTAAGACTATGAGTAGCAAAATGCCCACCCATTTGTCTTCCTGCAGCAAAAGGTTCTTTCTCAATATCAGTATGTGCATACAATCCGGCAAAGAATTGTTCAACGGTATATTGATCTATGGCCATCATAAAAGTTTGATCACGATAATATCCTGATCTAAAATCTCCATTACGGAAAACCCTAGCCATTGCTAATTGAGGTAATTCTTTTCCTCCTCCAAAAATTCCAAATTTTGACTTTCCGGTAAGTACTTCTCGTCGTCCTAATAAACTACATTCTCTACTTAGTAATGCGATTGTATAATCTCTAAGTATTTGATTTTTATATTCTTCAAAAGAAATATTTGGGGTAGTCATAGTTTCAGGCTGCATACGAACGATGTTTTTATGGATTGCAAATTTAATTAAAATGAAGACCATTTGCAAGTTAGAAACTCTTAAATTTTTTGAATATATCTTATCTAAAAGGGCTTTTTATTGATGAATTATTGTTTTATATCCGTATTTTAAGGATTGGTTAACAAATATTCAAAATTTTCACATTTAAAAAAATAATAGTTACTTGAACTATGATCAGTACCATTCTCTTGTAAATAGCCCGATTAGAGTTTCTGGACTTAGGGTAATGATAAACCGTATTTGTTCATCATAATTGGGTTGTGCGATCTCCCATCCTTTATTAGAAACAACTGGGAAAAATACTTCAAAATAATCTGCAACAAGACTTAATCTAACACCAGCATCGTATACAAATTTAGGAGAGATGCCTCTATTTTTTACTAAACCAATATCTCCATAGGCATATATCCAGTTCCAAATATTAGTATTAGCATTAAAAGTTGTGATCCATTCATTGGCAAAAGGGTATTTAAGTTGTGACTTAAATCCTCCTTCGGCAATTATAATTTGTTGACTTGTGAGTCCTGTATCTTCACTACGTCCAAGGTAATTATAGTCAAAAAGATAATCTGTTGGGCGATCCAGTGCAAAACTAAAGAAATCACCATCTTTTTCGGTATCATTAAAGATGAAGGCTCCGGCAAAAAGACGTAAGTTTAATTGACGGTTATTTAAAAATAACTTACGATAATTAATCGTTGTCGAAATTTTACTAAAGTTTTTAGCTATTTGATAATCAAATAAATATGATTTAAAATCAGTGAGGTTAAAATCTGAATATCTATGCCTTACATTAAACACGCTATAATCAGGAGTACTTACTGGATTGTTTTCATCCCGATCTCTAAACACATTTACACTTCTTATAGAAAGCCTTTGTCTTTTGTTGGATCTAAGGTCTTTTGATCTATAAAAGAAATTGATGTTCGGAGAAAAACGTTTAAACAAAAGGTCTGGGGCATAGCTGAACATGTTTCCACTGGCTCCATATCTAATTTGATATAAGCCGTGATCAGCTATTTGATGTCTGTAGGTAAAAGAAACAGAGCCTAAGAGTTTATTGGATTTTAAACCATAAAAAGGAGTGATCTTATAATCAAATTGTCGTCGTATAATCGTTTTGTTATAAAATTTAGAACCAATAGTAAAGCCATCATATACATTAAACTCAAATTCAGGAATAAAAAATATCTGACTATACTTAGGATCTTCTACATCTTGTAAAAACCTAAATTGTATTGGGCGATTTAAAATCCACTTAAGATTTCTATAATTGTTTCTTCTGTTGACTTCAGGAATATTTTGATCATAATCAAGAGCAAGCTTATCTAAGTTATCATTAGCAATGGTAACTTTTTTACTTCCATTAATATTAGTCACCCAGGTTTTAGAAATAATAGTATCATCTCTTAATCCGTACAATGAAACTGGCATCGAGTTATTTTGAAGGTTTTTTACAGTTACCTCTATAGAATCTTTACCTTTTTTAACCGACTTAATTTTAAAATCCATCTGTTCCTTGGTAGATACATAATCCTCAAAAAACCAATCTACACTTTTAGGAGAGATAGATGTAAGTATTTCCCGATAGTCCTCAGAACTAGTAAGCTTTAATTTGTTGTTATCATAATATGTTTTAATACTTTCTGTAACAATATTATCATCTTCTAGATAATCTTCTAAATATTTAAAACCTACACCAGCCTTGTAGGCATTAGCTATATTAGCATTAAACTTTACAAGTTCATCATTTGGAGTATTAAGTGGTTGATCTAGAAAAAGCCTTGCTATATTTTTATATGCAAGAAAATATTGATCATTAAATTCTAATTCGGATGCATGAAACCATCTAACACCTATTATCTTACTAAGATTACCTACAATCTTCATGTCAGGATAGTACTGCTCAGTATATGCCATCATTAAGTAAATATGTATAGCATCTCTTATCCATGAATCATATTTGGGGTTAATTAGGATGGTTTTTTCTAAGTAGTTTTCTGTAATGGTTTTAAGTTGTTTTATCTCATATTGAAAACCATCAGGAAAGGGCCTTAAAATGTCAGGTAACTGGTTAAGTCCATATACCGGATTGTTTTTATAATCACTTTCTGAAACTAAAATTTTTTCAAAAGGATAAGGTCCTAATCTTTTTTCAAGAAATTTAATAATTCTCGTAGTTGCTACCGATTTCATAGCAGGTAACAGATCATTATCTTCTATATTACTAATGAATTGGACTCCATTTGCAGGAAATGCATAAAATGTGCTTTGCTTTTCTAAATATAGCTCAACCGTATTTCTGTTTTTGCCGGTGAGTTGAATCAATTTAGTGTTTTCTGATTCTGAAATCGTTTCTTTTTGTAGATCAGTATATATATTATATACCGATGGTATTGAGATGTTAATGTTGTAGTTAGCTACATTTGTGTATTGATCATCAAGATTTTTATTACTGTATATGTTCCATTTAGTATCATAAACCGCAGGAACAATATGCCAATATCTTAAACTATAATTTCCGTTGTTGTGATAGCCGTAACGAGTGAACTTGTCACTAGGTATTTTTACTTTGTATTTAAGTAATATAGTATATTGATCTCCTGGATTTAACTTATTGGTAAGAGGGATTTTGATAATATCTTGTATATCATTATAACGCTCCCAAAATAAAGTATTTGAATTTGTATCTGATATAGATTCTATGGCAGTAGCTCCTCGTTCATGATCCTTGGCATAATAAAACCTCTTTAAAAAATCTTCTGAAAATCGTTCTCCTAAAGGTGTGGTTTTACTAGAAAAACTATTAGCCCAATCGTGAAGGAAGATCTCGGATAAAGTATCGTCAGAAGTATTAGTATAGACTATTTTTTGATCTATAGTAATTGTTTTTGCTTCTGAATCTAATATACCATCAATGGTAATGTTATGCTGTGCAGACACTACATTTAGTACAAAAAAAACAAGGATGATATGAGAAATTTTATTTGTCTTCACCCTCTTTTGACAAATTTAATAGTAGAATGTTTAATATTAGTAGGGATTATATAATATACTCCACCGCTTAAACTTTCTACGGATACATTAAGAATGCTTTGATTTTTTGAAGTAAACGATTGTACTTCTTGCCCAAGTGTGTTGTATATTTTAAAATTCACGCTCCCCAAGGAATTATTTATAGTTAATGACAATATATCATCAACTATAGTACCACTATTTAATTGTACTAATTTAGTAATTTGATTAAAATCAGGAGTGCTTAAAAACTCTTGATTGGTTTGTAACTCCATAACAACTGGAAGATGATCGCTCATATTGTATAATGCACTCCTTAATGCTGCATCATATATGCCTGTACAGTTAGAATCATCAATACGTTGATTATAACAATTTCCATTATTACCATAAGAAGCATACGTGTTGGGAATATAGCTTAATTTTGTGTCAGACCTCATATTTTCTGACATCATAATAAAGTCAAATCTATCATCCAGACCACCACCGCTTCCAAAATTATCAAATCCAGAACTACTAATTCTTGTGCTTTGTGTATGGATGCCTTCAAAAGTACTGTTTGTATGCCAATCTCCATCGGTATTTATAGGATCTACCATAACAATTCTGTTACCAGAGTTAAGAATTGCCTGGTAAGCAGGTTCGTTAGAAGAATATAAGTTAAAATCACCGGCAAAGAGAACATATGCATCCTGATCAAGGTTTATCTGATTATCAACAAAAACTTCGACCATGTCCAAGCGTTTTTGCTCGTTATCAGCTCCCTGGCTGGCTTTAAGGTGAGCCACAAAAATTTCTATCCTGATTGGATCTGTATTTTGTTCATCAGTTATCAATTCAAGAGTATACCAATTAATATCACGAATAGCATTAATTAATCTTTGACTTTGAATAAGAGTAAACTTTTTGTTATTAAAATATAACAACTGGTGTAATTCAATATCTGAATTAGAAAAATTAAATAAAAATGGAGCACTAGAATAATCTGAGTGCCCATCATTTAAAGATTCATTGAGTATTTCTTCTCCTCCAGCTTCAGTTTCAAGCTCACAAATCATAAAGATATCAGGTTCGTAAGAATCAATAATTGTTTCCAGAACCTTCTCTCTTGTATCTGGAGGTGCTGTAGGATAATTTAATACATTATAAAACATGGTTTTGATAGTGGATTGACCATATCCTATACCAATGTAGCATAATATAAATATTGAAATAATCTTTTTCATAGTGAGTTTGTGTAAAGATAAGTCCTTTTAGAAATTAGGACTTAGATTGTATTCTCCATAGAATTGATCTAATATTTTAAGTACTTCTTCTGGAGTATCTACTACATGAATAAGATCTAAATCTCCAGGGCTTATATTACTAAATTTATCTAAAAGGGTACTCTTAACCCAATCTATCAGTCCTCCCCAAAACTCAGTACTTACTAAAATGATAGGGAATTTTGCAATTTTTTTAGTTTGTATTAATGTCATCGCTTCAAATAGTTCGTCTAAAGTTCCGAATCCTCCAGGCATAACTACAAACCCTTGAGAATATTTTACAAACATTACTTTACGAACAAAGAAATAGTCAAAATCCAGACTTTTATCATTGTCGATATACGGGTTATCGTGTTGTTCAAAAGGTAGTTCGATATTTAGACCTACAGATGTTCCTCCTCCAAGGTGAGCACCTTTATTACCAGCTTCCATAATTCCAGGACCACCTCCGGTGATTACACCATATCCGTGACCTACAATTTCTTTAGCAACATCAACCGCAAGCTCATAATATTTGTCATCGGTTTTAGTACGAGCAGATCCAAAAATGGATACACAAGGCCCAATTTTACTCATCTTTTCAAATCCATTGACAAACTCTCCCATAATTTTGAAGATTGCCCAAGAATCATTAGTTTTTATTTCATTCCATCCTTTATGACGTTGTTCTTTTCTCATGAATTGTATTCTTTTAATTTAAAACTCCCAGTTCTTTCTTTAAAAACTTGGCAGTATAACTCTTTTTATTTTTAATAATTTCTTCAGGTGTGCCTTTGGCAACTACCTGACCACCGTTTTTTCCTCCTTCATAACCTATATCGATGATGTAATCAGCCATTTTTACTACATCCAGGTTATGTTCGATGATAAGAACGGTATTACCTTTATCTACTAGTTCATTCAACACCTCCATTAATACTCGAATATCTTCAAAATGTAATCCTGTTGTTGGTTCATCTAGTATATAAAATGTATTTCCTGTATCTCTTTTTGATAATTCTGTCGCTAATTTGATTCGTTGTGCTTCTCCACCAGATAGCGTAGTGGATTGTTGTCCTAGCGTGATATATCCTAAACCTACATTCTGAATGGTTTTTAGTTTTCTGGCAATTTTTGGGATATGTTCAAAGAATAAACAAGCTTCATTAATTGTCATTTCTAATACATCAGAAATTGATTTTCCTTTATATCTAATTTCCAGTGTTTCTCTGTTAAAGCGTTTTCCCTGACAAGTCTCACATTCTACATATACATCTGGTAGAAAATTCATTTCAATAACCCGTAAACCTCCTCCTTTACAGGTTTCACATCTTCCTCCAGCAACATTAAAACTAAAACGACCAGGTTTGTATCCTCTGATCATAGCTTCGGGAGTTTTAGAAAATAGACTTCTGATTTCAGAAAAGACACCAGTATAAGTAGCAGGATTAGATCTAGGTGTTCTTCCTATAGGTGATTGATTAATATCAATCACTTTATCAGAATGCTCTAAACCTTTGATGCTTTTATAAGGCATTGGTTTTTTTACTCCGTTAAAATAATGTGCATTCAGAATAGGGTATAAGGTCTCATTAATTAAAGTGGATTTACCACTTCCGGATACACCGGTTACGGCAATCATTTTTCCTAGAGGAATATCTATAGAAACATTCTTAAGGTTGTTGCCAGTCGCACCTTTTAACGAGATAGTTTTACCATTTCCTTTCCTTCGTTTTGAAGGAAGTTCTATTTGTTTTTTGCCGCTTAGATAATCTGCTGTTAAAGTGTCATGTTTTTGTAGTTCTGACGGAGTTCCTTCACTAATGATTTCACCGCCATGTTTTCCTGCTAAAGGTCCTATATCAATTACATGATCCGCACGTTCTATCATATCCTTATCGTGTTCTACCACAATAACAGAATTACCAATATTCCTAAGTTGTATAAGAGAATTAATTAACTTTTCATTATCTCGTTGATGCAAACCGATACTAGGCTCGTCAAGTATATATAGTACTCCAACTAGTTGAGATCCAATTTGTGTTGCTAATCGTATGCGCTGTGCTTCTCCACCAGAAAGGGATTTGCTACTTCGATTCAATGAAAGATAAGTAAGACCAACATCGATCAAGAATTGCAGTCTGGCATTAATTTCTTTTAAGATTTCTCCAGAAATTAGTTTTTGCTTTTCAGATAATAAATCAGGAAGATCACTAAACCAATCAGCTAACTCGCTAATATCCATAGAAGCAAGTTCTGCAATATTTTTTTCGTTTACCTTAAAGAATAATGATTCTTTGCGTAACCTTGACCCTTGGCACTCTGGACACTGTATGTTATCCATAAAATCCTTTGCCCATCTTCTTAAAGAAGTAGAATCATTATTAGTATACGTATTATCTATAAATGTAGCTACACCTTCAAAATCAATTTTATATTCTCTTGTTACACCCAGAGATTTACTATTAACACTAAACTTCTCTTTTCCTCCTCGAAGAATGATTTGCATAGCTTCTTCAGGAATATCTTTTATTGGATCACTAAGTTTGAAATCAAACCTTTGCGCAATTAATTCGAGTTGTTTAAAAATCCAGTTGTTTTTCTGCGGTCCATGAGGAGCTAAACCACCACTTTTTATAGACTTAGAGTCATCTGGAATGATTTTCTTTAGGTTTACCTCGTACAAATTTCCTATCCCATTACATTTTGGACAAGCTCCTTTTGGAGAGTTAAATGAGAAATTATTAGGTTCTGGATTAGGGTACGAAATTCCACTTGATGGACACATCAAACTACGACTAAAAAAACGAGCTTCTTTAGATCCTTCCTCGATTACCATTAATACATCATCACCATGATACATTGCAGTATTAATGGTTTCCATAAGACGTTTAGAATTATCCTTATTTTCTGTAACCATTAAGCGATCAATAACAATCTCGATATCGTGGGTTTTGTATCGATCCAGTTTCATTCCTTTGGTGATATCTTTGATCTCTCCATCGGTTCTAACTTTTACAAAGCCTTGCTTGGCAATTTGCTCAAATAATTCACGATAATGCCCTTTTCTTGATCGAACAACAGGAGCAAGTATATTGATTTTTTTTCCGTTAAAATCTTTTAGAATAAGGTTCTTGATTTGCTCATCACTATAGCTAACCATTTTTTCTCCGGTATTATAGCTATAGGCATCACTACCACGAGAGAATAGTAGTCTAAGAAAATCATAAATTTCTGTAATGGTTCCTACGGTACTACGTGGGCTTTTGCTGGTAGTTTTTTGTTCTATAGCAATTACAGGAGAAAGACCATCTATTTTATCCACATCAGGACGCTCTAAACCACCTAGAAATTGACGTGCATACGCAGAGAACGTTTCTATATACCTACGTTGTCCTTCTGCATATATTGTATCAAAAGCTAATGAGGATTTACCGGATCCAGATAAGCCTGTAATAACAACTAATTTTTCACGAGGTATAGTGACATCAATATTTTTTAAGTTATGAACCCTAGCGCCTAAAACCTCAATATTTTCTTCTGATGTTATCATAAAATTTTAACCAAGATTGCAAATGTAGTTATTTGATTGCGTATAGTAAAATAGCTGTTGTTTCTCTTTTGTTAAAGACTTGTTGTTTTTCTGAAAAAAGAAATTATTAAATGATAACGTATCATAGAGTATAACTGTCGAAATTTGATTATAAAAGTAATTTTGACTCTTAGTTTTTTAAAGTTAAATCGTATTAATTATTATTTTTTTTTAGGGGAAAAACACTGTGAGAAAAAGGGTTGTACATAGTAATATTTTTCTTTCAAAGTACTGGTTGTAAGATGTTTGTAGGTGTTTGGTTTTGGCTTTTTAATTTGGTTAGTATTTAAGGAAAATAGCTGAATTTTAGCTTTTAGAGGTTTGTGTAAATGACTTTAGGTCTAAATTATTTACTAGTAAAATTCAATATTATTAAATAAAATGAAAATGATTACTGTGTTTTTTTGAAGAATCATTAGCTTTTTGATGCTTGTGTTGAAGAATGTTTAGTTTTTTGTTGTTGGGTTTTCTGTGTTTTGAATGTTTGTAACTTAATGTAATACAAACTCATTAAAGAATTTATGATCAGAATGACTATCTGGCCAATATGCATTAGTGGTAAATTCTTTAAAACTAAAACTTATAACGATGAAACACACACTAATGATTGTGATAGCCTTTTTTACCATGATAGGTTTTTCACAAACACAACCACACAAACCAAGTCAGAGGATACAGCAAGAAAAAGCCTCTGGAGCCACTTTTGAAAACCTCAATCTTTTTACTATTATTGATCACCAAAAGACTAAACAGCAAATCCCTTCAGAACTGAAAGAGTACACTGTTTTTTCTTTTAATCAACAAAAACTAACTTCTTTTAAATCCAATGCACCGGTTACTATGAATTTGCAGGTGCCGGGTCAAAAATCTGGAATGTCGCTGGAATTAGTTAAAGTTGATATTACAACTGATGATTTTAGAATTGTTGAAATGCCATCAGGTAAAGTAATTCAGCAAACTAATAAAGCACTGCATTATAGAGGAATTGTTAAAGGCAATCCAAATTCTATTGCAGCAATTAGCTTTTTTGATAACGAGATTTCTGGTATTATAAGTGTTGGAGAAGAATCTGGAAATCTAGTATTGGGGCAACTTAAAGGAAGTAAAAACCAAATTATTTATAGGGATAAAGAGATTGATCATCTCAATGATTTTGCCTGTCAAATGATTGATAGTCCTTATAAAGAATATACAAAAGAACAGTTATCTACAGACAATCAAAATAAAGCGGCTGTAAAATGCCCAAGAGTCTTTTTTGATATAGGTAATGATATCGTCAATGATAAAGGAGGCGCTCAAGGTGCTTCTAATTATATAGAAGCGGTATTTAATCAGGTGGCTGTATTATATGCTAATGATAATATAAGTATTCGTATGTCTGGAGTAAATGCCTGGACTTCAAATACTCCATTTAATGGTTTGGATAACTATCGTAGTTATAGAAATCAAAATAGTTTTAATGGAGATCTTGGGCATTTTGTAACTTATAACTTCTCTGGAGGAGTTGCCTGGGTGAATGCTTTATGCTCATCGTATAAATATGCAGTATCAGGAATAAATGGTTCTTATAGTAATGTTCCTACGTATTCTTGGTCTGTAGAAGTAGTAGCTCATGAACTTGGGCATAATTTAGGATCTAATCATACACAAGCATGTGTATGGAATGGAAATAATACAGCCATAGATGGATGTTATCCTACAGAGGGTAATTGTGCTCGTCCAGGATTACCATCTGGAGGAGGTACTATTATGAGTTACTGCCATCTTACTAACGTAGGGATTAATTTTAATAAAGGTTTTGGCTCTCAACCAAGCAATGTAATACGTAATACGATTAGTTCAAAAAGTTGTTTGCAGACTTGTGATGGTGGAGGATGCTCTGATGGAGACCAGGTAACTGTTACCTTAACTAATAACGCTAATTGTACTTTAGAATACTTTGTAAACAATACTTCGCAAACCTCAATAAATGCAGGACAAAGTGCACAAGTGTCAACAACCGTTGGTACAAATTGGGTAGCAAAAAGCTCATCTGACCAAACCATAGATAGTTTCCAGATTGTATGTAATCAATCAACATATACATCAAGTGGGTCTTGTTCTTCTGGAGGAAACCCTTGCGAGGGAGTAGCAGAATGGTCAAGTACTACAAATTACTCCGTAGGAGATAGAGTGGTTTATCAAGGTAATCTTTATGAAAGAACTAGTACAGGATGGACTTTTCTAGGTGCGTGTCCGTCTACTGATCCTTGTGCGGGAGTTAGTGAATGGTCAAGTACAACAAATTACTCTGTAGGTGATAGAGTGACGTATCAAGGTAATTTGTATGAAAGAACAAGTAGCGGATGGACAAATCTTGGACCTTGTGGTGCGCGAACTTCAGAAGCACTTTCTCCAGATGTTTCTGCTTTGTTATCAACAGAATTAAACTTTATTACTTACCCTAACCCGGTTAAGGATATATTGAATATAAAAGTTGGTAATATTAAAGGAGGAACGTATCAATTAGCAATTAAAGATATAAATGGAAGATCTTTAAGAACTATTGATTTTGATACAACTCCAGGAGGAAGCGGTGAGCAATCGGTAAACTTAAGTAACCTTGCAGCTGGAATGTATTTTGTACAACTTACTCATAATAAGAAAACAATAACACAAAAAGTGTTTGTAGATAAGTAATAAATAAAAAAAAGATTAAAATGGCCACTAGGGCGAAGTGAACAACTTCGCCCTTTTTAATACTATTTTTTTAATTATTCTTTCTGATAATTCACTAATGTTATTATTTTAGATCAAAAAAATATAAATATGATCTTAGGTATTGGTTCAAGAATAAAACATCCAAAATTTGGATTAGGTGTTGTAACAAATGTAACTGCGAAAATGTATTGGGTTACATTTATTGATAATGGATTAGAAACCATTGATGTAGATGATGATTTTGAAGTGATAGAAGGGGTAGAAGACGAAGTAGACACGGTAAGTTTTTATGAAGTAGAGAGAACACTTAGAGAAGTCCTTAAACGTTATAGTGATATTTCTGAAGTAATACCTATAGCGGATAAATGGAAAGGAGGAACCCTGGTCATGAAACCTGGAGATTTAAACCTGACTTCAAAAGAAATACCGATAGATACTTTTTTTCATAAGATAGTGATGGTTAGAGATCGTATCAGAGTAATGGAACAAAAAATTAATAGCTCTAACCTTGAAGAACAGGATAAAATAGATTTACAGCAATATATAACTCGTATTTATGGAAGTTTAACTACTTTTAATGTGCTTTTCAAAAATAAATCCCAACAATTTGTAGGGAGTAGTTCTAAAAAATAGATGACTAAATACCCATTAGTAAAAAAGATAGGGTTGATTGCAGGACCGTTATTGTTTTTGGTACTGATTAATTTACCCTTTATAATGGTTTCTGAAACTGCTGATAAAGTAGTTTCAGTAGCAGCTTGGATGATTGTATGGTGGATTACTGAAGCTGTGTCAATTTCTGTTACAGCTTTAATCCCTTTAATATTATTTCCCTTGGTAGGGATTTTGGACCTTAAAACAGTATCTCAAAGTTATGGTAGTCCCATCGTTTTTTTATTCTTCGGAGGATTTGTAATGGCTTTAGCGTTAGAAAAAGTCAATTTACATAAACGGATAGCTTTAACAATAATCAAAATTACCGGTACTAGTCCTAATAGGGTGATTCTAGGATTTATGATTGCAACAGCCTTTATGAGTATGTGGATTAGTAATACTGCTTGTACAGTTGTTATGTTACCAATTGCATTATCGGTAATTCAGCTGTTGATAGATGATGAAGACGGTTTTACTAAAAATGATAGAAATTTTGCGTTAAGTATTATGTTAGGAATTGCTTTTTCTGCTAATGTTGGAGGAGTCGCTACTATTATAGGAACACCGCCTAATTCTGTGTTAGTGGGGTTTCTAGAAAATGAATATCAAATAGAGATCTCTTTTTTAAATTGGATGTTATTAGCATTTCCGTTTTCGGTATTAATGATTGGAGTGATTTATTTTGTAATTGTTAAATGGATTTATCCTAATAAAATTCAAGGGTTTACTGCTTCAAAAGATCTTATTGATAAAGAGATTAAGAAACTAGGAAAAGTGTCTGGTCCAGAGCGCAGAGTACTTACTATTTTTTGTGCTGTGATATTTTTGTGGATATCCAGAACTACAATTAACGGTTTTTTTCCGGATTTAAAATTATCAGATACAGGGATTAGTATGATGGGAGCGTTTGCTTTATTTGTAATTCCATTTCGACTTCATAAAGGAGAGTTTAGCCTTGTTTGGAAAGATACGCAGAAATTACCTTGGGGAATTCTTATATTATTTGGTGGTGGTTTGGCTTTGGCCAGTGGTTTATCCCACGCAGGCCTTATAGAGCTGGTAGCAAATACCATTGCAGCAAATAAAGGGTTAAGTTTGGTCATAGTTACATTATTACTCATTGTTTTTATGCTTTTTATGACAGAATTGATGAGTAATGTGGCCCTGGTTGCAATTTTTGTTCCTGTAGTGGCAGGGATAGCGTTAGGGTTAAATGTACCTATATTACATATGTTGATTCCTGTAACAATGGCTGCTAGTTGTGCATTTATGCTACCAATGGCTACTCCGCCAAATGCTATTGTATTTGCAAGCGGTCATGTAAAAGTATCCGAAATGGTAAAAGTGGGATTGATACTCAATATTATATCAGTAATACTATTGGTTTTGTTGTTTAAGTTCTATGTTTCTTTATTGTTTTAAAGAAAGGAATGGCTTTAATTACTCATTCCAGGCTCTTAGATTTGATATAGGAATTCCAAAACCTAATAATTTATGTTGCTGAGATAAATAGGCTCCACTTTCTGTAGATGTCCAGTTCTCCCACGTGGCTTCAATACCACCTATTGGTAGAATTGACACCCACATTTGATAACTAATAGGACGATAATTAGTGTCTACTTTCCATAGATAGGTGTCTCCTGGAGTAGTACCTCCTGAGATATAAGTAACCAATAACCCTTTAGAACCGTTTTCAAAATCAACTAATTTACGAGTAGTACCATTATCAAATAATTTATGAGGTGCAACTACCCAAAAAGAATCATTATTAAAATTAGCAAGAGCATTACTGATGACCTTTTTATTTTCATTATCAGAAAGGTTGCCAGGATCTAAAACCTTATTTTTTTCAGGATAATTGAGATCTAGAAAAACCTTGTCTTCCCCAATTTCAGCTTCAACTGTATTTAGTTTCTTATTCCAGGTATAATGATTTTTTTTTCTAAAAGTCCATTGTAAATACTGAGTGTCAAGATATTCCTTGTGATGTACGGCTTCCTGAATTTTTAAAGCAAAATTATCAGCTTCGCTACCAGGTTTTCCTTCAGGTATTTTTTCATTTAAAGAAAAGTATAGTGTGGTAACAACTATAATCAATAGCAGCAAAAAACTGATAATACCAATTTTAAGGAGCTTGAAGAGTTTCTTTTTCAAAGGTTACTTGTTTTAATTAATCTTAATTTATTTTTATAAAATTAGATATATTATCATAATTAGAACCAATCAGTGGGTTTATTTAAGTTTTACTTATAGACTTTTAATTACTCATTTAACTTTAAGAACTTGTGGATAACTTGCTAATATTCAAGTATAATGCTCTTCTTGGATTGTCAGGGTAAAAAACGTTCCGCATACGTTGTTTTTGTCCTTTGGTAAACATGTACATAGAATCATCATTTACATAATCCATAAAATTCATATGCATATCATTACTACCACAAGATGATTGAGGGTACTGAGGGTGACCACCATAAGACGAGTATTGGGTTGGTGTATCATCAACTAAATCAGAGGTTTCACAACTGGTTTGACCGGCAAAAATGTGTATAAGATTTAACCAATGTCCGATCTCATGAGTTACAGTTCTACCAAGTTTATGACCTGATAACAACGGTTCGATGGTTCCAAATACTCTAGGGTCTATAACAACTCCATCCATTCTTGGATCTGCATTTACCGGATTAGCATATCCTGGAAGAGGAATATTCCCTAATCTATCTGTCATATCTGCAATCCAAATATTTAAATAATTATCAGATGGCCATGCGTTTTGCCCACCTTGATCATCAAAGTACAGAGGTAACTCTTCTACCGGAATATCAGAACCGACTCCGCTCATACCATGAAACCCTGTTACAGTACTTTCGGTTCGTATGATTCCAGAAGTAGGATTTCCGCTAGGATCTTTTGTGGTAATTTTAAATTCAATCCCTACATCTGCAATAAATGGTTTGAACTCATCAGGAGTTTTTTGATGATCTGGATTCTTTTTTCTGAAATCTTGATTGAGAACATCAATTTGAGATCGAATTTTAGCATCACTAATGTTAAAAGGTCTTTCGATATTATTGATAACGTGTATCACCACCGGAATTGTGATGATCTCGTTTTCTGAAACAGGTAAATCAATTGTGATGTTGTCATCATTAGAACAGCCCCATAATATACTAACACATAGGACTAAAGTAAGTTTAAGTTTTGATTTCATTGTGATTTTTAAGTCAATATTTTTTTGAATATATAGTATAGATCAAAAACTGACTTATTGGCTGCGTCTGGTACTCACAATTATATTTTCTTTAACTTATTATTGATTTTTCATATTCGTGTTTTATAAAACTTAAATAGCTATAAAGAAGCATAATAATCAAAAGATTCTTTTATTAATTCATCAGATACGGTACAATTGTAGGTAGCAGCACCAATGGTTTCTAGTAAAACGAAGTATATGTTACCTTTTTCGTTCTTTTTATCATGAATTAAAAGATCCATGATTGCCTGGTGATCGACTGGATTGATATCAATTTTTGGAAAAGTGGCAAGAATAACATTGCTCATATGTTCAAGATCTTCTTCGGTTACAGAAAGTAATTTTTTAGAAAGAAAACCTTCCATGATCATTCCGATAGCAATGGCTTCTCCATGTAACAGAGTGGGTTTATCAGGATGGGTAAGATAAAATGATTCTATTGCATGACCCAAAGTATGGCCAAAATTGAGATATTTCCTAATGTTTTGTTCTGTAGGGTCTTCAAATACGATGTTGTTTTTGATTACCACAGATTCATAAATTAACTGATCCAGGTCATCAAAGGTCAGTTGAGAAAGATCTCCCAGTTTGTCCCAATATTCTCTATCTTGTATCAGGCCATGTTTTAGCATTTCGGCAAAACCACTACACATTTGATTTACAGGTAAAGTACTTAAGTACTCAGTATCCACAAGCACCATTTCTGATTCACTAATGACACCAACCATATTCTTTAAGTTACCAAGATCTACACCAGTTTTTCCACCAACAGAAGCATCAACCATAGCTAACAGGGATGTAGGGATATTAATATAATTGATCCCACGTTTATAGGTGCAAGCTATAAAACCTCCCAGGTCAGTAACGACACCACCTCCTAGATTAATCATAAGACTTTTACGATCTGCACCAAGTTCTGATAAGATATTCCAGATACCACTGCAGGTTTCTATATTTTTATGAATTTCACCAGGTTCTATCTCAATAACTTCAATATCATATTCTTTTTCAATACTACTTAGTAATAATGAAAGACAATGTTCATGAGTGTTGGTGTCTACCAGAATAAATATTTTAGAATGATTGGCTTTTTCTAAATAAGAATTAAGAGCAGTGTAACAATTTTGTCCAAAATATACAATGGAATCTTTAGAAACTATGGGCTTCATATAATAGTGAATTAACAGGGCGTGAAAATAAGTAGAATTTATAATAAAATAAACTTGCAAGTTCTATATTTGTATAAATAGTAAAATGATTGGTGAGTATTTGAAGAATACTCATTTTTTTTGTCTATTTGTTCTTGTAATTGAGGATTTTTAAAAAAATACATTTAATGCAACCACGCAATTTGTTTGATAATACAGAAACTGCTTTTGGCTTAAAAAGTGATTCTGAACTAGAGAGAGCATACTTTTTATTTAAGATGATTTCTAATGAACCGTTAGTTAGGATTGGAACTGCGGTAACTAATTTTGCTATTAAAGCACATTTACCGGTGCAAGGATTGATTCGAGCTACAGTATTTGATCATTTTTGTGGAGGAGTGAGTGAAGAGGATTGTCTGCCAGTTGTAGATAAAATGTTTACCAATGGAGTATGTTCTGTATTAGATTATTCTGTAGAAGGAAAAGAAGAAGAGACTCAATTTGATGCAGTTTTACAGAAAACGGTAGAGATTCTTGAATTTGCGGATAAAAAAGATGCTATGCCATTTGGTGTGTTTAAGCCAACAGGTTTTGGTCGTTTTTTAGTATGGCAAAAGAAAACTGAAGGAACGCCTTTAACACCAGAAGAAGAAGTAGAATGGAATAGAATAGAAGAGCGATTCGATATTGCCTGTAAAAAAGCATATGATTGTGATGTAGCTCTTTTAATTGATGGAGAAGAAAGCTGGATGCAAGATGCTGCTGATGAGTTGGTAACCAAAATGATGCGTAAATACAATAAAGAAAAACCTATTGTTTATAATACATTACAGTTGTATCGTCATGATCGTCAGGAATATTTGAAGAGATTGCATGAAGAAGCAAAAGTATATGGCTTTAAGATTGGTGTAAAGATTGTTCGTGGGGCGTATATGGAAAAAGAAAACGATCGCGCCAAAGAAAAAGGATATCCAACGCCGATTTGTAGAGATAAAGAGCATACTGATCAGAATTTTAATGATACTATGAAATATATTCTGGAGCATATAGATGATATTTCGGTATTTATTGGAACGCATAATGAAAACAGTAGCTATATGGCTATGGATTTAATGGAACAATTACACATTGCTAAGAACGATTCCAGAGTCTGGTTTGGTCAGTTATATGGTATGAGCGACCATATTAGTTTTAACTTATCTGAAGAAGGATATAATGTAGCAAAATATCTACCTTTTGGACCTGTTCGTGATGTAATGCCATATCTGATTCGTCGAGCAGAAGAAAATACTTCTGTATCAGGGCAAACAAGTCGAGAATTAAATTTACTGTCACAGGAAAAGAAAAGAAGAAAGCTATAAGTAGTAATTTGGTATAGCTCACATTTCTTGTTATTATAAGAGTTTTTATAATAATGATTAATAACATCAATATCGCATATATAAATTAAAATATAACTATATCCATAATGAATCTTAATCAGGTAACTGTACCCTCTGTTGATGTAGCTCAATCTATAGCTTTTTATAAAAAACTCGGATTACAATTAATAGTAGAGGCGTTACCACATTATGCGCGGTTTGAGTGTCTGGAGGGAAATGCTACATTTTCGATTCATCAAGTAGAAAAACTACCGCAAAGTGATGGAGTATATGTGTATTTTGAAACAGAAAAACTGGATCAAGAAGTAGAACGTCTTATAAATGAAGGTATAAAGTTTGATCATTTACCAAAAGACCAAACCTGGCTTTGGAGAGAAGCACGCCTTAAAGATCCAGACGGAAACCCTATCATTTTGTATTTTGCTGGGAATAATCGCAAAAATCCACCTTGGAGAGTTGATAAAACAGTTTGAGAAATAAACTGTGAGATTTTAACTTGAGTGTTATAAGGATATAGATCGTTAGCTATATGATTATAAACAATAAATCTAAATCATAGGATGAATGAACCCATTATAGATCAAACTTTTGAAAGTTATAATTTCTCAGGTAAGAAGTTACCTGCTAGAGAATATGATAATTGTGTATTTACGAATTGCGACTTTACTAATACAGATATATCGGTAGTTACATTTCTGGAATGTAGATTTGAGACCTGTAATTTTGGATCATTAATGATGAAGAAAACTTCATTTCAAGAAGTAACATTTATAGACTGCAAGATGTTAGGATTGGATTTTAGTAATTGTAATGATTTCCTGTTTTCTGTACAATTTGATTCTTGTAATTTAGATTACGCTACTTTTTATAATTTTCAAATGAAGAATACAATATTTAATGATTGTAGTCTGAAAATAGTTGATTTTACAGAAACTGATCTTAGTGGTACAGCATTTAATAATTGTAATTTATCTGAAGCTGTTTTTAGTAATACTATACTGCAAAAAGCAGATTTTAGAACAGCTGTAAATTATACAATTGACCCAGAATCCAATAACATAAAGAAAGCAAAATTTAAAGTATCTGGTCTTTTAGGGTTATTGACAAAGTATGATCTGGATATAGAGTAGGTAAGGAATACGTTTAAAGTCTTTACCTTGTTTTGTTATATGTTTATGATCAACATTTGTGTATTCATTATAAGTTTTAATACAATTAAAAACGATGAAAAAGACTAACTTTTTAATACTTTTCATACTATCAATTAGTGTATTAAGTTTTACTTTGATTATAGATAAACCTGAAAATTCTTGGGATGAAAAAATATTAAATTATGAGGTTGATTTAAAACATCAGAATCTTGACTTTTATTGGCAAGATAATAGTAATGAAAACTATAGGAGTTTTCAAAACTTAAAATCTATTCTTGGAAAAGAAAATAAAGAATTGATTTTTGCCATGAATGGAGGTATGTATACAAAAGATTTATCACCTCAAGGATTGTATATAGAAAAAGGAGTTGTAAAACAAAATATTGATACCATTGATAAAGGATATGGTAATTTCTACCTTCAGCCTAATGGAGTGTTTTATATTACAAAAGAACAGTTGCCTGTAATTTGTACTACAAAGGATTTTATAGTAGATAAAAATATATGGTATGCAACTCAGTCGGGACCTATGCTAATCATTGATGGATCCTTGCATTCAGCATTTAATAAAGGGTCTGCTAACAAACATATTAGGAATGGAGTAGGGATTCTTCCGAATGGTAACTTACTTTTTGCGATATCCAAAGAGAAAATAAACTTTTATGATTTTGCTTCTTACTTTAAGGGAAAAGGTTGTAAAAACGCTTTGTATCTTGATGGATTTGTTTCCAGAGCTTATCTGCCATCTAAAAACTGGGAGCAATTAGAGGGTAATTTTGGGGTAATTATTGCTGAAACTAAACTGATTAAATAAACTATATAATTCCTATCCTAAAGAAGAAGTAAATAAGACTTGTATGCATTGGTATATATTTTCACTCTAGCTTTCTATTAGTTTTTCTTTAAATTTATAAAGATTCTTGCACATAAATCACGCTTAATTTTAACATTATGGAAGAAAAAATAGAACTTCTTGAAGAATGGTATAAGAGAATTCGAAATGCTCAAAGAGGACATTACAAAGACGCAGAAGGGTTAAAGAGGAATAAAAAACTCTTAGGTCTCCCTACGGTTATACTATCAACATTAGTAGGAACAAGTGTTTTTGCATCATTGGCTGATTCTTCTAGTACTGGTGGGATGTATATTCATCCAATAATTATTGGAATGTTAAGTCTTTTGGCTGCAATTTTTGCTTCATTACAAACGTTTTTGAATTATTCTGAAAAATCCGAAAAACACCTTAACGCCGCCAGAAAACTTTCTTCTCTTAAAAAAGAAATCCAACAAAACCTGATTACATTAGAAAGAACTCCAGAGAACTTGAATGAGTTTATTATCTATATCAGAAAAAAATGGGACGAGATTATCAACGAAGCTCCTTTAATCTCAAGAAATAATTTTAGTAAGTTTTTTGAAAATAAAAAGAAGCCCAAAAAGTAGTATTATTGTTGAAAATTTACAGAACACAATTGTTTTCAACAATAATTAAGAATGAGCTCTTTTATGGATAACCGAAGTAAAAACATTGTTTTAATATCTCCTTTTTTGATAATAGGAATCAATTTTGCGATAGCCATTATCTTTGGAAACATAATAGGTAAATGGGCATTTGTTCCTATAATCCTTATAGAATGGGTGTTGTTTGTGTTTTTTGTGCTAAAATATGGGGGTAAAGAATCTATTATAAAATGGTTAGGCAAATCTAAAGGATCTTTTTGGTGGGCAGTATTAGCAATATTTATAGGATTACTTCCATTACCACTTTTTTTAATGCATTCTGATTTACTTGCTCCTTGGGAAATATGGGTTCCTTGGATCATCTTGGCTTTAATAAACCCTTGGATAGAAGAATTTTATTGGCGAGGACTCTTATTAAAATATACAGATCAATGGTCAAATTGGAAAGCTATTCTATTTACCAGTTTTGTTTTTGCAGCCAATCATGCGGTTTTTGGAGTGAACTCAGAGCTTAATAGTGGAGTTACAGTAATCATTTCTACTTTTATAATGGGTGTTGTTTGGGGAGTAGTATTTAAAAAAACACAAAGCTTGAGGTGGGTGATATTTGCACATTTTTTAGTAGATTTTTTCAATCTATCTGTTCCTTCTTTTTTAGATCTTTATCAATCTGGGTGGTAGTTGCTATTTAGATAAAAAACTTTACCAGTGAATTTTAATTTTAGTTTTATCAATATAATAATCTTGTTTGGAGCCATTCAAGGGTTTACATTATGCTGGTTTTTGTATCAAAAGAAAAAGATAAACTTTTGGGCAACTAATTTCTTTATACTATTTCTCTTCTCATTAGCTTTCTTTAATGCCACGTATGCATTAATGGATATGGATTTGTTTAGACTATACAGGCCTTTACATGTTTTTCCGTTTCCTTATAAATATTTAATAGGCGTAGGTTTTTATTTTTATGTAAAAAGTAATTTTAAACAAACAACAAAAAAGAGATACCATATAAAAGAATTTTATTTGTTTATACCAGCTATTGTATATGCACTTTTAAGAAGTTATTGGTTCTCTATTGCGGTAAAAGAAAATAGTTTTCGTATTACAAAAGTGGTGGTAGACTCTAATTTTTTTAGAATTAATGAAATAGTGTATCTAGTATTTACAATGATATTGATTCTGGTTATTCTAAAGTTTTTAAAAACAAAAGAACAAACGTTTTCTGCACATCGAAGACAGCATAAAAATCTGCAATGGCTAAAACGATTTTCTAAAGTGTATTTAAGTATTATCATAACACATTTAGTGCTATTTAGTACAGATTTAATAATGCACAATGGAAAAGAAAGCTTGTTGTTCTATTACCCTAACTTAATACTTAATTCTACTTTTATTTATTGGATAGGATATATAGGGTATACAAAATCACGATTGCTAATTACAGAATTTAAATCTAAAACAGATCTTCAGATTAATACTTTAACAGAAGAATTAAAAGAAAAATTGCATCAAGCAATAGCGATAGAGCAAGTTTATAAGAACCCTAACCTTACTATTTCTGAACTTGCCAGTCAATTAAATGTTAATTCAAAAGATCTCTCTAATTATATTAATGAAGAATCTAACATGAATTTTTCTGAGTATTTGAATTATTATCGGGTTGAAAAAGTTAAGAAATTGTTGATAGCTCAAGAGTCTCAAAAATTTACACTTTTGGCAATAGCAGAAAAGGCAGGATTTAGTTCTAAATCATCATTTAATGCAATCTTTAAAAAATTAGTGGGAGAGACACCATCTGCTTATAGAAAAAGAATGAATACAGATTAAAAAAGTCCAAGATTTCTTTTTCTGGACATATTCATCTTTATTCTTGATTTATTTTTTAGCAAGGTACAGTATCATTGCAGCAAGAAATGCAATGACAAAATGAATAATAGATTCTTCCTTATACTGACAATGGCTTTTTTTATTTCAATGAATAGCTATGTTCAAAGCCAAACTCTTAATGATAGCATAATAACTTTTTATGATAGTCTTTTTAATGATCTTGAAAATAAATATCTCTTTAAGAGTAAAACTAATTGGGAAACTTTAAAACCTATAATACAAGAAAGAGCTTTGCAGAGTAAAAGTTTTAAAGAATCTCTTAGGGTAAGTACATTTCTTTTTGATACCATACAAGATGATCATACTCAGATATTTTATAAAGATTTACATATTACAAATTCTCATAATAGAGAATTTACAGCAGATGATTTTAGCGAACAGTTTATAACCAGGTATGAAGCCGGTGCAGGTTTTGAAGCTAAAGTCATTAAAAAAGAATATGGGTATGTTCGAATTCCTGGAATTCTTTTAATGAACGTTTCTCAGGATTCATTAAATGCCAAATCACAACAGATGTATGATAAAATTATAGAAGTGGATACATCTACATCTCTAAAAGGCTGGATTATTGATCTAAGGTTTAATAGTGGAGGTAATGCATATGCTATGATAGCAGCATTGTATCATCTTCTGGGAGACACTGTTGTATATAATGGATTAGATCTTAATGGAGAAGTGAAGTTGATTCATCGATTAGAAAACGGAAATTTTTATGCTGGAAAAAAAATAGAAGCTACTGTTAGAGCTCGTCAAAAACCAGATATTACAATTCCTGTTACATTTATAACAGGTAAACTTACGGCAAGTGCAGGAGAAGATATACTGGTCGCTTTTAAAGGTAGAGACAATATTAGTTTTATAGGAGAACCTACGTATGGATTTTTAACAGGAAATGATAAATTCGAATTACCATTTGAAGCCGTGATGGCTATGACCACAGAATATATTGCCGATAGAAATAATGTCTATACTAAAAATATTATTCCTGATGTTGTTATAGAAAAACAAGATAATTTTGATGACCTTACAAAAGACCCTAATATAATAGAGGCAATTAAGTTTATTAATTCAAAGAAATAAATTGAACTATATTAATTTAACATCGCAAATACTTTTGATAATCGATTTATAACTTCCTGAATCTCTACTTCATTTAAAGAAGCAAACCCCAGCCGTATTCCGTTATGACCAGAATGATCATTGTCATAACGGCGCCATTCTGGATTGATTTCCAGATTAAGGTTATGCGCTTTGGTAATCACATCATCCCAATGATATTTCTTATCTAATCTTATCCAAACAGCCATTCCGCCTTTAGGGATTTCGAAATCAAAATAGCTCCCTAGTTTTTCTTGTAGCAATCTACAAAACAAATCACGCCGCGTTTTGTAGATCTTCAAGACTTTATTAGAATGTCGCTGTACATCGCCAGATTTGATCAGGGTTGCGAGCGTTTGTTCTAAGAGCATATCTCCTTGTCGATCAATAATCCGCCTTAATTCTGCAGCTTCATTCACAAAATCTTTAGGCGCGATTAAATATCCTATTCTCATTGCAGGAGCAATAATCTTGGTAAAACCGCCTATATAAATTACATTACCGTTATAATCGTTACTGGCCAATGGCAGGATAGGAGCATTGCTGTAATGAAAATCATAATCATAGTCATCTTCAATGATTGCAAAATTATATCGTTGAGCTAATTGTAATAAATGCATCCGCCTTTCTGCAGAAAGCGTTACTGTTGTAGGGTGATGATGATGAGAGGTTGTATATACAGCCTTAATGTTATTAGAAATACATAACTTTTCTACATCATCAGTATTTAATCCTTGATCATCAATAGATACCTGTTCTATAACCCCTCCTGCATTCTGAAAAGTATTATCTGCAGTCATATAATTAGTGTTACCAGTAATGATCTTGTTTTTTGGAAGAAGTAAAAGTTGACTAGCCAGATAAATCCCCATTTGACTACCTCTGGTGATTAAGATGTTTTCAACATCAATATGTAACCCTCTTGTTTGGTTAAGATAGGTAACAAGAGTTTTTCTAAGCTCTAAATTGCCATAAATAGAATCATAATTGAGTAATTTTTTATGATGCGATTTTTTGGTGATATTACGATATGTTTTTGCTATCTCTTCAATTGGAGCAAGCCTGCTATCAGGAACGCCATCGTTCATTTTGATAGCATTTAATGTAGAGGATTTTTGGGATACTCGAATTAAATGAGGGCGTTTTATAAAAGAAAAACCACTTTTATCATTAGAATCAATTTTTGTAGGATCATTATTCAACTTTTTAGGATGTATAATGGGTAAGGAAGCCGTAACAAAAGTGCCTTTGGCAGGAATGGTCTCTATCCACCCTTGAGCTATAAGTTCTTCATAGGCTGCTATAACAGTTTTGCGATGAATATTAAAATCTTCAGCCAGCTTTCTGGAACCAGGAAGTTTAGAAGAAGGAGTTAGTTTACCAGATTTGATAAATCCAATGATCTGATCACATAACTGTAGATATAAACTTCGGTTTATATTTCTATCGAGGATGATATTATTCTTAAAAGGAAATACAACTGGACTATTCATTATTTACAAACTGGATGATTTAAACGATCCATAAAACTACTATTTTTGAATAGAAAGTAAAAGGGAAATAACACCAATAAGTATTTAATTATGTCAGAATATCCAATTTCACAGTTAAACAAAGTAGTTAGAGGGCCAAAAAGAGCTGATTATGATGTAGAAAGTATTTATAAAATTCTGGATGATGCTTTTTTATGTCACGTAGGATATGTTTGGCAAAATAAAGCCATTGTAATCCCTACTGCTTATGCAAGGCAAGATGATAAAATCTATATCCATGGATCTTTAAAAAACCGTATGATGCTTAGTCTTTTAGAAGCAGGAGAAGCTAGTATTTCGGTAACACACCTGGATGGATTAGTATTAGCAAGATCTGCATTTCATCATTCGGCTAATTATCGCTCTGTTAACGTGTTTGGTAAAGTAAAAAAAATAGAAGACCCTAATGAAAAGATGAATGCTTTAAAATATATTTTAAATCATATGGTACCCGGACATTGGGATAATGTGAGACAACCTAATGATAAGGAATTTCATGCGACTTTGGTGTTAGAGATATGTATTGAAACTGCTTCGGCAAAAGTAAGAGCAGAAGGTGTAAATGATGAAGCAGAGGATCATAAAAGCCCTATTTGGGCGGGAGTAGTTCCTATCAAACAGGTAGCTTATAACGCTATATCAGATGAGGATTTAAAAGAAGGCGTTCAAATTCCTGAAGCTGTATTAAAATATGTAGAAAAAAATAGTCACTAATGTAGTAAGTCCAAGTGGTAATAGAAGTTGTTGGAATATTTCCTTTTTGATTGGAATAATTCCAGTTTTCATATTTTTCTTTTAGATTTGCATTCCAAAAGAAATGTAATGTCAGAAAACTTATATTCCGTTATAGATATAGAAACAGCAGGCAAAGGCATTAACGGTATTCGCATTACAGAAATATGTATTGTTTTACTCAAAGGAGATAAGGTTATAGATAAGTTTACTTCTCTGGTTAATCCTGATTGTAATATCCCTCATTTTATTACGGCACTTACTGGTATAGATAATAATATGGTTAGAGATGCTCCAAGATTTGAGGAAATAGCAGAACGGATTATTAAGATGACTACAGGGGCTATCTTTGTAGCTCATAATGTGAACTTTGACTATAATATTATTAAAGAAGAGTTTAAAAGTTTAGGATATTCTTTTATTCGTAAAAAACTATGTACAATTCGGCTATCACGAAAACTAATACCTGGAATGCTTTCCTACAGTTTAGGAAAATTATGTACGTCGTTAAATATTCCATTAGAGAATAGACATAGAGCAGAGGGAGATACAGATGCAACAGTCATTTTGTTTAAGCACATTCTAAACCTGGATCCTGACTTTGAATTGATTAATAAGTTTCTGAATGTTCGCTCAAAAGAAGCTACGTTACCGCCACATCTTGAAGTAAAAGCTATAGAAGATTTACCAACAGAAACAGGTATTTATTTATTTAAAGATCAAAAAGGAAAAGTAATATATGCAGGAAAAGCTAAAAATATCAAACAACGAGTAATCAGTCATTTTTATAATAAGAAAAATAAGGAGTATGCACTTTGTCAGGCAACTTATTCTATTGATTATGAGGTTACAGGTAATGAATTGGTAGCTTTGTTGTTAGAGGCAGAAAAGATACAAAAGCATTATCCTAAGTTTAATAGTGCTCAGAAAAGACCTGTAGCACCTTATAGGATTATCTCGTATGTTAATAGAAAAGGGGTTATTCAATTAGCGATAGATAGATCGCACACTACGAATTATTCTTTTGAGATTTTTTATAACCGGGCAGATGCTATTGAAAAACTGGAACAACTTTGTGAAGATTTTCAGTTATGTCCTCGTTATTGTAGTTTACAAAGTACAACAGAACGATGTTCTCATTATAAAATTAAAAATTGTAAAGGTATTTGTGATGGTAAAGAGTCTATCGCACTCTATAACATGCGAGTTCATAAAGCGTTGGCATTGTTAAATGATAATCAGAAGAGTTATTTGATAAGTGAAAAAGGCAGAACCATGGATGAACAGAGTTTTGTGATGATCCAGGATGGAATTTATAAAGGTTATGGCTTTGTTCAAGAAGAAGAAAAAATTATCAATTTTGATGATATTGAGAATTTTTTACAACTTAAAAAACATACCTATTACACAACCAAAATTATAAAAAGTTATCTCCGTAAAAATAAAAAGGAAAACATAGTATATATATAATCAAGAAGAGTACGATATAAAAACCAGTTCTTAAATTATAACAAAATAATAGTATTTGCCATTTACATTATTTAGTATTTTGAACCATCATATTAAAATAATAAAAACACAATACCTATGAAACGTATACTTACTATTATAACATCCTTGATATGTCTTTGTACTTATGGTCAAAAAACAATTGACTATACTTCTAAAGATGGACTTTCTATAACAGCAGATGTTTATGAAGCGACAAAAAATAATAATAACCAATTTATTATTCTATTTCATCAAGCAGGATGGAGCAGAGGAGAATACCAGGAGATTGCACCTAAGCTAAATAGCCTAGGATATCAATGTATGGCAGTTGATCAACGATCTGGTGGAGCTGTAAATCGTGTAGAAAATAAAACCAATGTACAAGCTAAAAAGAATGGTAAAAAGACCGAATTTATTGATGCTTTTCAAGATATAGAAGCTTCTGTAGCATATGTCAAAGAAACATACAATCCAGAGAAAATTATTCTTTGGGGGAGTTCATATTCTTCTTCGTTAGTACTTAAGTATGCCGGAGATTATCCTGATCAAATTCAAGGAGTTTTATCTTTTTCTCCAGGAGAGTATTTTGGAAAAAAAGGTTTTATCACTAAGAGCGCTGCTAATATTCAGGTTCCTGTTTTTATCACTTCTGCTAAGAATGAAAAAGGGAATTGGTCAGGGATTTATGATGCCATTTCATCAAATAAAAAACAATCATTCCTTCCAGAAACAAAGGGAAATCATGGATCAAGAGCATTGTGGAATAAATTTTCAGATAATGATGCCTATTGGAAAGCTGTAAAAGCATTTTTAAAAACTATATAATCACTCAAAGTACCAACTATATATCATTAACCAAGCAAAAAAATATTAGTATGTTAGAAATACGTCCCACTTGTGAAAACTGCAATAAAGCATTACCGAATGATAGTACTGAGGCTATGATTTGTAGCTTCGAATGCACATTTTGTAAAGATTGTGTGGATAATATATTTCATAATGTTTGCCCTAATTGCGGAGGAGGTTTTGAAAAAAGACCCACACGACCAGTGAATTGCTTAACGGGTAACTGTGTGGATAAATACCCTGTTGGTACCAGAGTAGTTTATAAACCAATTGATGATACTAAGTTTAAAAAAGTTTTTGACACTTTTAGGACAATAGAACCATCAAAAAGATAATGCAATTGCATGGATAATGAGTATAGAAATAAGACGAGCCATAGTTGAGGATGCAGAAATTGTTTCTTATCTGGGAACTACTACTTTTGATCAGGCTTTTGGTGATTTTTTTAAGGATAAAGAAGGACTTCGAGAGTATCTGGATACTACTTTTTCTGTAGAAAAAATAAAGAATAGCTTAAAAAAAGATACTAATAAATATTGGGTTGTAACCGATCAGGATCAATCGATAGGATATGCTAAGTTACAACTCAATTCACCTTCAGAGTTTATCAAGGGAAATAATGTATGCAAACTACAAAAAATCTATTTCCTGAATACCTTCTCGGCAAAGGGTATTGGTAGTAAGCTACAACAATTGATTTTTGAAGAAGCAATTGCTAATTATTGTGATTTTATGTGGTTATCTGTTCTTAAAGAAAACGATAGAGCAGTAAAATTTTATGAACGTAATGATTATAAAATTGTAGGAGAGCATCCTTTTATGATTGGTAACGATCGATTTAATTTTTGGGTGATGAGTAAAAAGTTAGGTACATCTTGATTTGAGAATAGTTTATGGATAATAATTAGGTGATTGTAGTAACGTTTTGTTCAGTTAAGACATATATTATTAGAAACCATAGATCTTCTTATTTGCAATAAGAGGGTTATAGAACTAAAATTATATTATACGTTTTAAATGATCAAAACTTTTTTTAGAAATTTAGCAGAAAAGGAGAACGGGAAAATTTATTATCAGGATGAAGATATATCAATAGGAGATGGAGTTAGAAGCCCAAACGTAATCTTTATCGTTAAGTTTACCTATAAAGAAAACCAAATAACAATCTTAAATCGAACTGGCACAGCTTATGTTGGAGAAATAACCTGCACATTACCTTCTACCTCAAGACCAATTCAATTTGAATTATCTTCAATATCACACTTAACAAACTTTTTTCTTCGAAAGAAAAGTAGATTAAAAATAACTTCAGAAAATGAAAACATCAAACATTTTTTTAAAAATAATAGTGCCCTAAATAAATTAAAAGAAATAGCTAAAAAAGAGGATTTTAGTCCATTGATTTATTGTGACCCTAGTGAGGAAAGAAAAATTATAGCAAAGTATCATTTGGAGTTCAGTGATTGGACAGAAGTAATAGAGCCTATTATTGAATTATATAAAAATTTGGCAGATGAATTCGAAAACCGAACATTAAGCTATTATAGATCTCAATAAAGAAAACATTAAAGGTAAGGTCAAATCCTGTTATCAACACTTTCTGTCTAATGATAAAAACAATACCTTAGCATCACTATGATTGAGAAAATTAAAGAACTTGAAAAATTATCAAGGCTTTTAGATCCAGAACAGAATCAAAGAGATGCGTGGAATACCGAAGTTTTACAATATTCTAATAGCTTTATAAATGATTTAGATAAGTCAAAAGCTTTTTATCACTCAGAAGAAAACGGGAAAGATATTTATGATCTTACTATTACCGAAGAACCTACAGAATTATCTGATCTTTTAAAAAGTACTATTAAAAATATTGATGGAGCAGGAGTAAACCCCGCTTCGGGAGGGCATATGGGATATATTCCTGGAGGTGGATTGTATCCATCGGCTTTGGGAGATTATATAGCTGCTGTTAGTAATCGTTATGCAGGTGTTTTTTTTACTGCACCAGGAGCAGTACGTTTAGAAAATATGCTAATACGTTGGATGTGCAATATTATGGGATATCCAAAAACAGCTATAGGTAATTTAACTTCAGGAGGATCGATAGCTAATTTAGTTGCAATAGTAACGGCTAGAGAGGCATATAATATCAAAGCCAGAGATATCGAAACATCCGTAATTTATCTTTCTGAGCAAGCGCATCATTCAATACAAAAAGCAATAAGAATAGCAGGATTATCTGAAGCTCAATTGAGATACATTCCTTTAGACGATAAACTAAGACTATCGGTTGTCGAATTAGAAAAAGCAATTCTTGAGGATAAAGAAAAAGGGTTAACTCCATTTTTTATTAATGCATCATTTGGCACTACTAATACAGGTGCTATAGACCCTATAGAGCCAATAGCAGCCATTGCAGAAAAATATAATGTATGGTTTCATATAGATGCAGCGTATGGTGGTTTTTTTAAGTTGGTATCAGAAATGAATTCAAAATTTAAAGGGATCGAAAAGGCAGATTCTATTACTTTAGACCCGCATAAGACACTTTTTTTACCTTTTGGAACAGGAACTATTCTCATTAAGGACAAAGAAAAGGTATTGAAAGCATATCACTATCTCGCAGATTATATGCAAGATACAATTGATGCTACAGAAGAAGTTTCACCGGCAGATGTATCACCAGAACTTACCAAACATTTTAGAGGGATGCGATTATGGTTACCTTTAAAATTATTTGGTTTGACACCTTTTAAAGCAGCATTAGAAGAAAAGTTGCACCTGGCTCGTTATTTTTATAATGAAATTAAGAAAGTCGATAGATTTGAGGTAGGACCAGAGCCTGAGCTTTCGGTGGCTATGTTTAGGTATATTCCAGAAAATCAAGAGGCTAACACATTCAATAAAAAGCTAATTCAGGCTATCCAAAAAGATGGACGGATATTTCTTTCTTCAACAACAATTAGCAACGTGTTTTGGATACGCGTAGCCGTTGTAATCTTTAGAACTCATTTAGAACAAATAGATCTGTTATTAAAAATTATAAACGAAAAGGCTGAGAAAATTTCTGCTTTGCAGTAAACTATAAATAGAAACTCACTTGATTTCTTACTAATTACTTAATGATATCAAGTGTAGTAATCCTTGCAATACTATCACAGTTCTCAATAAGCAGACTAATATTTTTTTCTTTAGCCAAACCTTCAATAGTATAGGTGTTGCAAGAATCTAGTTTGGTATTGCTCTTAGAAAAATCTACACTGCCGTTTTTTAATAAAGCAGAGATATCTGCTGTATCAATCTTATAAGTATTCATATTATATAAAGCCTGTTCAGAAAAAGCTCTTTCTTTAATCCGTATGTTCTTAAGTACTCTAGCATTAGGGCTATAATCACACGAAGTTTTTTTACCACCTAAAAAGAAAAACAATAGAATTAAACCAATACCAAATCCACCTAAATAGTAGAACAAGCGTTGTGCTAGTTTCATATAATAACTACAATTAAAATAATAGGGTCAAAAGTAAGTAAACTTTTTGTTTTAATAGACTACAAAGTAGCAAAGCTTCTGAGTTACTTGGTAACAAAGTTTCAGAATTTAAAATAAGAAATCGAAAATAGCTTTTTAGTAGCGAAATCCTTGTTTTCGACACAAAATTCTTAACAGAATTTCACTCAAACTGACGCATTTGAGATTAATCGAACTCAGGTTATTAAGTTAATCACATAAAGCTAAGAACAAGATATCCAAAACCGGATACCTAACAATAGCTATAAAATAAGCAAGTTGATATCTCGATAAGAAAGATCAAACCAATCAGCAATTGGTTTACTGGTTAGGATACCATGATAGAAATATAACCCACTTTTAAGTCCACGATCAAAGCGTACAGCGTTCTCGATACCTCCTTCTTCACCAATTTGTAGTAAATAAGGTGTAAAAATATTACTTATAGATAACGATGAGGTACGTGCATAACGTGATGGGATATTAGGTACACAATAATGAACAACCCCGTGTTTTACAAAAGTTGGGTTGTCATGAGATGTCACTTCGCTAGTTTCAAAACATCCACCCATATCGATACTGACATCAATGATTGCCGCTCCGGTTTTCATATTTTCTACCATAGTTTCAGAAACAATGATCGGAGCTCGGTTTTTACCTCGTACAGCACCAATTACTACATCACAACGTAGCAAGGCTTTTAAAAGGTTTTTGGGTTGTATAGTTGAGGTATATAATGGGCGACCTACATTGGTCTGGATACATCTTAGTTTAGTAATTGAATTATCAAAAACTTTTACATTGGCACCGAGCCCAATTGCAGAACGTGCTGCAAATTCGCCAACAGTACCAGCACCAAGAATTACAACCTCGATAGGAGGAACACCACTGATATTGCCCATCATTAACCCAGAACCATTGGTAGCACTACTCATCAATTCTGAGGCGATTAGTACAGAAGCGGTTCCTGCGATTTCACTCAAAGCACGTACAGCAGGGTACGCACCATCTGAATCACGAATAAATTCAAATCCAAGTGCTGTGATTCTTTTTTTGGCTAGTGTTTGAAAATATTCCTTAGACTGCGTTTTAAGCTGTAGCGCAGAAATTAATACCGTTTGTGGGTTGATATGTTCTAATTCTTCTATCGATGGTGGCTCCACTTTAAGAATAATTGGACAACCAAAAACTTTGGTTCTATCGTTGGTGATTTCTGCACCAGCCTCACTATAATCGCGATCAATAAAGCTTGCGCCTATACCAGCATTAGCTTCTATTAATACTCTGTGTCCGTGAGCGGTAAGTGCAGCAACGGCATCAGGTGTAAGGCAAACACGTTTTTCTTGATAATGCGTTTCTTTTGGAATTCCGATAAAGAGTTTACCTTTCTTACGGGCCACTTCTATCATTTCTTCCTGCGGCAATAATTGTTCTTTAGTGAATGGCGATGAAGGTCTGTCGGTCATGTGTGTGAAATTCGGTAACTCAAATTACGAATAAAAATGCATAGCATGCAAATTCATGAAAAAATTAGCTTCGTTTGTATGATCATAATGCTAGTTGAATAATAGAAAAGAACAAGCTTACTAATAAGTTAGATGTTTTAAAAGCCAGAAAAATATTTAATTATCTAAATCGATTCCACCAGGATTTCTTTTTATTTTTTAAAAGCTTGTTGATTTCACTTAGATCTATGTTATGTATTCTATCAAATATTCTTATTCTTAACGTATATAGTACTCCGAGAATAACTATTATAATTGGAGCAACGAAATAAATTTCTATTTCATCAAAATATTTTACATCATCATTAATTAATGAAACTAATTGAAAAGCAAACATAGCTATTGGAATTAAAATAACTAAATACCACCAGTGTCTACAAGTGAAAAACCAAATCAACAATAATATTAAAGGAATTAATTTGCTCATAATCATCCAAACGAATGAGCTCATGCTTTCAAAGTATTTACTTTCATAGGTAAATAAAGAAGTTTCCCAGACAGGACCATCTGGGAAACTATTATATAGATAAAAAAGGTATGGTGTAAACGCTATAATTAAAATTATAATACTACCCGTTAGTAGGTACTTTGACTTTGGATTTGTCGATGATTTTTTTAGCTGTGGTTTCTTTTCCTTGGTTGGTGTCATGTTGTTCTAAAGGGGTGTTTTCGTCGTTATTTTGATTAGTGTCTAGATCAATTAAAAAATAAGCACCAGTGGCAAAAACAAGACTAAAGAATGTTGTTACGATTTTCATTTTTATAGGGTTTTAATTAGTTGAGCCCTAAACTTAGAAGAAAAAAGAACGACATTCCCAATTAAAAAACTTGTAATTTTGCCGGCTGTAAGGGGCCGTTTTTTATAATTTAAAAACGTATTCATGAAGTATTTATAATGTCAAAACACTATAAATAACCGATAAGAATACTTGTAAAAAACAAACAATAAGCTTAGTTGAGTTTTTGTGTAGGAAAAGGAGCATTATTGTTAAAATTTTACAAAACCGTAGTTTTTAACATTTTTTACCTCAATAAAAGTAATCTTTTTCCGTCATCTTGCAAATCGATTTTGATGCTAATCGCATTTTCAGGGAGTAAATTGGGTATTTTTTCCGGCCATTCTATAAAAATCCAGGCGTCACTATCGATATATTCTTCAAATCCTATATTATAAGCTTCTTCTTCGTCTGTAATTCTATAGAAATCAAAGTGATAAATTGTACTCTCATTACCCTCATATTCATTAACTAATGAATATGTAGGGCTAGAGATTGTATCTTTGACTCCTAGTTGTAAACAAATCTCTTTGATTAAAGTAGTTTTACCCACTCCCATTGCAGCATCAAAAAGCAATACCTTGCTTTGAACTTGATCAATTACCTTCTGGGCAGTTGCAGAAAGTTGATCTAGCGTATATGTTATAGTCATTATTGTTATTCGTAGTTTCTGATTTCAGTTTTGTAACTAAAATATTATAGTTGTTGGTTAATTTTATAAGAATATCTCTTATCTACCTTGGGTTTAATACCGCAAAAGGAATTATCATTTCTTCTAATGACACACCACCATGTTGATAGGTGTTACGATAATAACTTACATAATGATTATAGTTATTAGGATATGCAAAGAAATAATCACCTTTTGCAAAAATAAAAGAACTACTCATGTTTATAGAGGGTAGGTGTATGGTTTTAGGATTTGTAGCTGCTAATACCTCTTTATCTTCATATGTAAGACTTTTACCAGTTTTATAACGTAAATTCAAGCTAGTATTTTTATCACCAATTACCCTTGATGGGTTTTTTACATTAATAGTTCCGTGATCGGTAGTGATTAACAATTTAAAACCTAATTGTTGTGCTTGTTGTATCATCTCTAATAGTGGAGAGTTTTTGAACCAACTTTGAGTTAAGGATCTATATGATTTATCATTAGAAGCCAATTCTTTAATTACTTCCATCTCTGTTTTACTGTGAGATAACATGTCTACAAAGTTATATACCACTACAGTAAGGTCATTATCCTTTAACCCTTTAAAGTTTGCTGCCAGGGTTTTTCCAGATCGCTCATTAGTAATCTTATAATACTCGTGCTTAATGTCAAGACCTAGTCGTTGTAATTGTGCGGTAAGAAACTCATTCTCGTTCATGTTTTTACCACCTTCATCTGTATCATCTAACCATAGATCTGGATGCCTCTTTTTCATCTCAGAAGGCATTAATCCAGAGAAGATTGCATTACGAGCGTATTGTGTTGCCGTAGGTAAAATACTGTAATAAGAAGCTTCGTGTTCTTTTTTGTAATAATTATTTACAATAGGTTCAAAAGCTTTCCATTGATCATATCTTAGGTTGTCAATAACGACAAATAAGGTAGGTTGATCTTTGCTGATCTCTGGTAATACTTTTTCTTTAAAAAGCATATGAGACATTACAGGAGCATCAGATTTTCCGTCAAACCAATCGGGATAATTTTTATCAATAAACTTACAGAATTGCGAATTAGCTTCTACTTTTTGAGATTCAAGGATTTCAAACATCCCTGTATCTTCAATATTTTCTAATTGCAATTCCCAATAAATCAATCTTTGATATAAATCTACCCATTCTTCAAAAGAATTCACCATAGCCATATCCATAGCTATTTTTCTAAATTCTTGTTGATAATTAGAAGTTGTTTTTTCTGATACCAGCCTGGAGTTATCCAGATTCTTCTTTAGACTCAATAAAATCTGGTTAGGATTCACGGGTTTAATAAGATAATCTGCAATTTTACTACCAATAGCCTCTTCCATAATGTATTCTTCCTCACTCTTGGTAATCATAACAACTGGTAGGCTATCTTCTTTTTCTTTTATTTCTGATAGCGTTTCAATACCAGAAAGCCCTGGCATATTTTCATCAAGAAAAACGATGTCAAAGTTATTATCATCTAATATATCAAGGGCTTCTGTACCACTTTGACATTTTGTTACCTCATAATTCTTTTTTTCTAGAAATAATATATGTGGTTTTAATAAGTCAATTTCATCATCAACCCAAAGTATCTTTATTTTGCTCATCTATTCGATTTTATATATTCGTTTGTTATTTATACCGTGATTTTATATAAAAGTACCATATAAATACCTATGTTTTCTTTGCATAGTAAATTTATAATAAGAACTGGTATAAAAGATATTTGTTACGTTTTTTGTTTTCAAATTTATTTCCTCATCATCAGGTTTACTACCTCCTGCCTATTTGTGTATATTTGTTTCCGTAAAAGTAAAATAAACTTGAAAAAAAGAAATAAGCTCAAAATATTAAACGATCCAATTTACGGTTTTATTACGATTCCTAATGAACTAATTTTTGATCTGATAGAACATAAATATTTTCAACGATTAAGACGTATAACGCAGATGGGGCTTTCTTATCTGGTATATCCCGGAGCTCATCATACTCGTTTTCATCATGCATTAGGATGTATGCATTTAATGCAAAAAGCCGTGAGAGTACTTCGTTTTAAGGGAGTTAGTGTTTCAGATGAGGAAGAAGAGGCATTGTGCGCGGCTATTTTATTACATGATATAGGACATGGTCCTTTTTCTCATGCGATGGAGCATAGTATTGTAAATGAAGTAAATCATGAATCAATATCGCTATTGTTTATGGAAAAAATTAATAGCGAATTTAACGGGAGTTTAACGCTTGCTATTAAGATTTTTAAAGGAGAGTATCATCGTAAATTTTTACATCAATTGATATCCAGTCAATTAGATATGGATCGTCTTGATTATCTTAAAAGAGACAGTTTTTATACTGGTGTAGCCGAAGGAAATATTAATAGTGAACGATTGATTACTATGCTAACGGTTATAAATGATGAATTGGTCGTTGAAGAAAAAGGGATTTATTCTGTAGAAAAATTCTTGTTAGCCAGGCGTTTAATGTATTGGCAAGTGTATTTGCATAAAACTAGTTTGGTAGCAGAAAACCTCTTAATACGGGTTTTAAAAAGAGCCAAAGAATTGGTTGAACAAGGAGTACCACTAAAAGCTAGTAAAGCACTTTCTTTCTTTTTGGAACATAAAATAACTTCGGATAACTTTACTACAGAAGTATTAGAAACATTTTCAAGATTAGATGATTACGATATCGTTTCTGCTATGAAAGAGTGGACCACTTGCGATGATTTTGTATTAAGGAATCTTTCATCTATGATCATTGACAGGGATTTATTAAAAGTAAAAATTAAAAAGAAACCTTTTGATGAGCGTAAAATAGCCGATCATATACAAAAATGTGAAACACATTATAAAATTTCTGAAGAAGAAGCTCGTTATTTTGTTTTTACAGGCACCATTTCTAATCAAGCCTATCATCAAAACAAACAAAACATAAACATTTTGTATAAATCTAGAAAAATAGTAGATATTGTTAGAGCAACAGATCAATTTAATCTTAAAGCACTCTCAAAACCCGTCACCAAATATTTTATATGCTACCCAAAGCATAAAGATTAGTACATTTTTTATACTTTTGCTCAAATGATTTTTACAGCCACACAAATTGCAGGTATTCTCAACGGAGAAATCGAAGGTGATGAAACCGTAGAGGTGTCCAAATTAGCCAAAATTGAAGAAGGTACTAAAGGGTCGTTGACATTTTTGTCTAACCCTAAATATACCCAATATATTTATTCTACAGATGCTTCAATTACTATAGTTGATAAATCTTTTGAAGCGGAGTCTAATATAAAGACCACGCTGATAAGGGTTGAAGATGCTTATAAAGCATTTTCTCAACTATTAGAATACTATAATATGGTAAAGATGAATAAGACAGGTATAGAACAACCTAGTTTTATTTCAGAATCTGCCCAATACGGTGAGAATATGTATTTGGGAGCTTTTTCATATTTAGGAGATAATGTACAAATAGGAGAGAATGCTAAAATATATCCAAATGTTTATATAGGAGACAATGTAACGATTGGAGATAATATTGTAGTATTTGCTGGAGCCAAGATATATTCTGAAACAATTATAGGTGATAACTGTGTAATTCATAGTGGTGCCATTGTTGGTGCTGATGGATTTGGGTTTACACCTAATGAAAAAGGAGAATATAGTAAGGTGCCACAAACCGGAAATGTGATTATAGAAGATAATGTAGATGTTGGAGCAGGAACCACTATAGACAGAGCTACTTTAGGATCTACCGTTATACACAGAGGAGTAAAACTGGATAACCAAATACAAATAGCTCATAATGTAGAAATTGGTGAACACACAGCAATCGCTGCACAAACAGGTATTGCCGGTTCAACCAAAATAGGAAAACATTGTTTGATAGGAGGACAAGTTGGTATTGCTGGTCACCTTGTAATTGGTAATAAGGTTAGAATTCAAGCACAATCTGGGATAGGAAGAAATATTAAAGATGATGAGGCCATCCAGGGCTCTCCGGCATTAGGATATTCTGATTATAATAAATCCTATGTACATTTTAAAAATTTACCTAAGATCGTCGATACAATATACAAACTAGAGAAAAAGATAAATAATAATGACTGACTCCGTTGTGAATAAACAAAGAACCATAGGAAAAGAGGTACAGCTTACCGGAGTAGGACTTCACACAGGTAAAGAAGTAACGTTAACATTTAAACCGGCTCCAGAGTTTCATGGATATGCTTTTTGTAGAGTAGATCTTGAAGGGAGTCCGATTATAGAAGCAGATGCTAACTATGTGGTAAATACCCAAAGAGGAACTAACCTTGAAAAAAATGGAGTAAGTATTCAAACTTCAGAACATGTACTTGCAGCATGTGTAGGATTAGAAATAGATAACCTGTTAATAGAGCTTAATGCTTCAGAACCACCAATAATGGATGGATCTAGTAAGTTTTTTATAAAAGCATTAGAAGAGGCAGGTATCGTTGAGCAAGAGGCAGAACGAGAAGAATATATTGTAAAAGATGTAATCTCATATACTGATGAAGAATCGGGAAGTGAAATTATTGTAATGCCTTCAGATGAATATCAAATTACCACAATGGTGGATTTTGGAACCAAAGTATTAGGTACCCAAAATGCATCACTAAAACACCTTTCTGATTTTAAGACTGAAATAGCAGATGCCAGAACATTTAGCTTTTTGCATGAATTAGAAATGCTATTAGAGCATGGATTGATTAAAGGAGGAGATCTTAATAATGCCATTGTATATGTGGATAAAGAATTAAGTCCTAGTACGATGGAAAAGCTAAAAGTAGCTTTTGGTAAAGATTCTATAGCGATCAAACCCAACGGTATTCTTGACAATCTTACTTTACATTATCCTAATGAGGCTGCTAGACATAAATTACTTGATGTTGTAGGAGACTTAGCTTTAATAGGAACAAGAATACGAGGAAAAGTAATTGCTAATAAACCTGGACATTTTGTGAATACTCAGTTCGCAAAAAAATTATCCAAGATTATTAAGATCGAAAAAAGAAACAAAGTTCCTCAGTTCGATTTGTTTAAAGAACCTTTAATGGATATCAATAAAATTATGGATATGCTACCGCATAGACCACCTTTTTTATTGATTGATAGGATTTTAGAGTTATCTGATAAACATGTAGTTGGATTAAAAAATGTTACAATGAATGAACCGTTCTTTGTAGGTCATTTTCCAGGAGCACCTGTGATGCCAGGAGTTTTACAAGTTGAGGCTATGGCACAAACAGGAGGGATACTTGCGTTAAGTACAGTTCCGGATCCAGAAAACTACCTTACTTATTTCATGAAAATAGATAAAGTAAAGTTTAAACAACAAGTGCTACCAGGCGATACACTAGTATTTAAATTAGAATTGCTAACACCAATTCGTAGAGGTATTTGTCATATGCAGGCATTTGCTTATGCAAATGGAAAATTGGTGACAGAAGCAGAATTGATGGCGCAAATTGTTAAATCCAAATAATAAAATAAAAAAACAAATATAGACTGATGAATCAACCGTTAGCATACGTTCATCCTGGAGCAAAGATTGCAAAGAATGTTGTAATAGAACCGTTTACAACCATACACAATAACGTAGTGATTGGAGAAGGAACTTGGATTGGTTCTAATGTTACAATTATGGAAGGTGCTCGAATAGGAAAAAATTGTAGTATTTTTCCTGGAGCAGTAATTTCTGCTATTCCTCAGGATAAGAAGTTTAATGATGAAGATACAGTTACAGAAATTGGCGATAATACAACCATTCGTGAGTGCGTAACAATCAATAGAGGAACAACCGATAGGATGAAAACCAAAATTGGTAATAATTGTTGGATTATGGCTTATTGTCATATAGCACATGATTGTATAGTTGGAGATAATTGTATTTTTTCTAATAATAGCACCCTTGCAGGACATATCAACGTTGGAGATTATGTTGTTTTAGCAGGGATGGCTGCAGTACAACAATTCTGTAGTATTGGTAATCATGCTTTTGTAACTGGAGGATCTTTAGTACGTAAAGATGTACCACCTTTTGTAAAAGCGGCTCGTGAACCATTATCTTATGTAGGAATTAATTCTATTGGTTTAAGAAGAAGAGGGTTTACAACAGAAAAAATAAGAGAAGTTCAGTCTATTTATAGAATACTTTATCAAAGTAACTATAATAATACTCAGGCAGTTGCATTTATAGAAGCAGAGATGGAAGCAACGCCAGAAAGGGATGAAGTATTAGAATTTATTAAAAACTCTCAAAGAGGAATCATGAAAGGATATTTCTCTAATTAATAGAATAAAGAAAAAAGAATAATAAAATGGCAAGTACTAGTGATATAAGAAATGGATTGTGTATTAAATATAATCATGATATCTATAAAATTATTGAGTTCTTACATGTAAAGCCTGGTAAAGGACCAGCTTTTGTTCGAACAAAATTAAAAAGTGTTACCACAGGTAAAGTAATTGACAATACATTTTCTGCAGGTCATAAAATTGAAGATGTACGTGTAGAAACACATAAGTTTCAATATTTATATGCAGAAGGTGATACGTTTCATTTTATGAATACTGAAGATTATAACCAGATTACACTTGAGAAATCTGTATTAGATGCTCCTGGGTTATTGAAAGAAGGTGAAGTCGTAACGGTTATTATTAATTCTGAAGATCAAATGCCACTTTCAGTAGAAATGCCGGCAAGTGTAATTCTTGAAGTTACAGCTACAGAACCAGGAGTTAAAGGAAATACTGCTACTAATGCAACAAAACCTGCAACAGTAGAAACTGGAGCAGAAGTGATGGTGCCTCTTTTTATTAATGAAGGAGATAAAATCAAAGTAGAGACCGAAAAAGGAACGTATAAAGAGCGTATCAAAGAATAGTAATTCAGAATTCGCTATTCTGAATCCTGAATTATAGAAATGAAGTTTCCGCAGGCGCATACATTACAACAAATAGCTACCATAATATCTTCAGAGTTTATTGGTGATCCTGATTTTCCTGTACTAGGAATGAATGAGATTCATGTAGTAACACCAGGAGATATTGTTTTTGTGGATCATCCTAAATATTATGACAAAGCACTTGAAAGCGCTGCTACGATTGTGTTAATCAATAAAAAAGTCGATTGCCCAGAAGGCAAAGCCTTATTGATATCTGATGATCCTTTTAGTGATTTTAATAAACTCACCAAATATTTTAGACCTTTTCAGAAAGCTACTTCATTAATTGCTGAATCGGCAAAAATTGGTAAAAATACGGTTATACAACCAGGAGCTTTTGTTGGTAATAATGTAGTGATCGGAGATAATTGCCTTATCCACGCGAATGTAAGCATTTATGACCATACCGTACTAGGGAATAATGTAATCATACATTCAGGAACGGTTATTGGATCAGATGCTTTTTACTATCAAAAAAGACCCAAAGGATTTGATAAATTAATTTCTGGCGGAAGGGTAGTAATAGAGGATTATGTGGATTTAGGATCTTTATGTACCATAGATCGAGGAGTTACGGGAGATACGACTATTAAAGAAGGTACAAAGATTGATAACCAGGTGCATATAGGTCACGATAGCGTGATTGGAAAAAAATGTTTAATAGCTTCTCAGGTTGGAATTGCCGGTTGTGTGGTAATTGAAGATGAAGTAACAATTTGGGGGCAAGTAGGTGTAACAAGTGATGTTGTTATAGGCACAAAAGCTGTAATCTCTGCTCAATCAGGAATCAGCAAATCTTTAGAGGGTAATAAAAGCTATTTTGGTACTCCAGCTGATGATTTTAGAAAAAAATATAAAGAAATAGCTGCTATACGGCAGATTCCGGAGTTAATTGAAAAATTGAAAAAGAATGAGTAAAACTGCAAAGGATATTGTAAGATCCTTTTATGAAACAGATCTTATCCATAATTCTGAAGTCTTTTCTGAATATTTACATCCCGAAATCGAATTATACTGGAATAGTAGTTTTGGATTTAATAAAAAAGATTATAGCGCTATAAAATCAATGTTTAAAGAAATGTCAGTTTCTTTTGAATCATTGAGATGCGAAATTAGTCACCTTTTAACAGAAGGGGATGTGGTTACTATACGATATACCTATTTTGTAAAAACCATAGAACAACCTGATCAAGAAGAAGCAATTGCACATTTTATAACGATATGGGAATTGAAAGAGAATAAACTTCATAAAGGGTATCAAATTAGCCAACAGGGTGATACAAACCCTGAAAGTTTGAAGTCTTTTATTTCAAAATAATCCAATAAAAAATAATCTCAATTTAATTTTAACGATACTTTTCAAAAGCTTACTTTTGAGGACTTCAAAAAAAATATAAAATCATAACGCAATGAGTGTTTTAGTAAATAAAGATTCTAAAATTATAGTTCAAGGATTTACTGGTAGTGAAGGAACTTTTCACGCTGGTCAAATGATTGAATATGGTACTAATGTTGTAGGTGGTGTTACTCCAGGAAAAGGAGGACAAACTCACCTGGATAAGCCTGTTTTTAATACTGTAGAAGATGCTGTAAAAGAAGTAGGAGCAGATACAACAATTATTTTTGTACCACCAGCTTTTGCTGCTGATGCAATTATGGAAGCAGCAGATGCAGGTATTAAAGTAATTATCACTATTACAGAAGGTATTCCTGTTGCAGATATGATCAAAGCTTATGATTATATTCAAACAAAAGGATGTCGTTTAATTGGTCCTAACTGTCCTGGAGTAATTACTCCTGGAGAAGCAAAAGTAGGTATTATGCCAGGTTTTGTTTTTAAAGAAGGTAATGTAGGGATTGTTTCTAAATCAGGAACACTTACTTATGAAGCAGCAGATCAGGTTGTAAAACAAGGATTAGGTATTACAACGGCTATAGGAATAGGAGGAGATCCAATTATTGGTACTACTACCAAAGAAGCAGTAGAGTTATTGATTAATGACCCTCAGACAGAATGTGTAGTAATGATTGGCGAAATCGGTGGTCAACTAGAAGCAGATGCGGCTAAGTGGATTAAGGAAAGTGGAACTTCTAAGCCAGTTGTTGGATTTATAGCAGGAGAAACTGCACCGGCTGGACGTACTATGGGACATGCAGGAGCAATTGTAGGAGGTAGTGAAGATACTGCAGCTGCAAAGAAAGCTATTATGAGAGAATGTGGTATCCACGTGGTAGATTCTCCAGCAGAAATAGGTAAAAAAGTAGCAGAAGTATTAGGATAATATATACTTAACCAAATTCTAAGAGGAATTTGGGATTTTACTATAAAGATTTAAAAACTTACAATATGAATTTATTGTAAGTTTTTTTTATAGCTGATCTAAAAGCTCAGAAGCTTCTTTATATTTATAATTACTAGGAGATCGAGCTATTTTTGATAGCACCTCTTTTGCTTTAGAAATTTCACTCTTTTTTATAAATAATAGTGCTTTATACCATCTAGCTTTGGGAACATCTATCAATTTGCTGTTAATGAGTGTGTTAAATGTTTTTTCAGCAGCATCATACCTCTCTAATTCCATTTGAGCAATACCAGTATATAGAAATATAGCCGCTTTATTATCTTGAGGATCATTAAAATTGGTAGTTAAGATATGTAAAGCTTGATCATATTCTTTGGTTTCAAAGAATTTTTGAGCATCGATTAATAAAGCACGCTCTTCATTGTTCCCACGATCTACTAGTGATGGCAGTTCAGAAAAATTACTATATTCTGCATACAATGTGTCAGTTGAAGTATTAATTGAAGAAAAAATTGTAAGCCCTATTATTATAATAATAGCCGCCGCACTAGAATACAAAAACCAGGTTTTCTTTCTCTTGTTTTGATAATCAGAATTAACTTTTTCTAAAGTGCTTTTTAATTCTTGAGTGGATTGACTTTGTAGTAGCTCTTCATATTCTGTAACTTCTGGATGATTCGTATTTGTACTAATGCTCCATTCATTATCATTCAGATTAAGGATCAATTGTTTTTCAAAGTTTACTTTTTCACAGAAGACTTCATCGTTTTCTATTCTAAGCAATACCTCATTTCTTTCTTTTTCAGAAAGTTTATTCTTAAGGAATTTTTGAATTAATATGTCTTCTTCTAAACTCATAATTTTTTGAGCGAATTATAGCGTTGATCTTCCTGAATAAATTTAGATAATTTTGTCTTACACTTAAAAACCCGCTGTCTTGCAACAGTTTCAGAATTATATCCCATTTTTTTTACGATTTCTCCATAAGAGCAATTATTAAAAAACATGGTTAGTACTTTCTTGCAATTTTCTGAGATCAACTCCAATTTTTCTGCAAACAATTCCCATCTTTTTTGTTCTAATATTGTTAGTGCAATGTCACGCTCAGCAGGTATTAGTTCTATAATGTCGTTATTTGTTACCCTGTTTTTTGCAATTTTTAATTCTTTACGCCACAAATTTTTACAAGTTGTAAATAAATACGCTTCAAAACTACTATTGATTTTAAACTTTTCTTTTCGATACCTTACCGTAATTTGTAATAGTGCTTTCTGGAAAATATCTTCAGCATCTTGTTGTTTACCTTTATTCTGAAGTATAAATTTTTTAACTCTAGGAAAAACTATTGTATAGATCTTCATAATTCCTTTAGAGTCATTATTTAATAAACTTGTAAGATGTTGAGTGTTTTCCGTCATTAGAGAACTATAATTCCGTATGCGAATATAAATTTTTTATCTTCGTTTGGGTAACAAAAATGGTGTTTTGGGAACTAATAAAATAAAATTGTTACAAATTAAAAAAAGGGAATGAAAAGTATAAAAGGTTTTTACAAGTTTGTGTTGATGATATCTTTGATGTTAATTGTAGGTTGCACTTCAGATGATATAACCATAAATAATAATGAAGAATTAAATAAACTAGAATTACAAGAAAGTAGAAATGGGACTACAATGCAAGTTTTGATACAATATCGTGTAGGTACAACAGAAAACGAAAGAAGTGTAGTACGTGAGCGGTATCTGGATTTGGGAGTTTTAGTTAATTGGAGACGTTGTAGAACAACAGAATATATTGAGATTTGGGAAATGCACTACACAAGACCTAGAATAGAAGTAGGAGAGTCTAATGAAGATGTAGAAAGAGATATTCCATACGCAAGTTGTCCGAATCTAGAATTATAAGTGTATAGATATTGAAACAATTTATTTTTTTCTTTGTTTTGATTGTTTCAGTTTGCTGGACTGATACAGTTAAAGCACAACATCTCTTTGAGTATTATCAATCTATGTTAGATGATAATGATGTTACGATACAACAATTAGAGAGTGCGGTGGATAGTATCATAGGTGTTTATCAAAGAGAAGAAAAATATCTTGATTTTATAAAAGTAGCGCATGATTTTTCTAAAGAGTTATATAAGGGAAAATTATATTCGAAAGCCATAAAATATGCTCAAAAAGAAATAACTACATACCAAAAGTTAGGATTACAAAATGAAGCATATGTAAATGCCGTATATAACTTAGGTTTCTTTTATTATAAAAATAAAGATTTTAATAAATCAATAACTTGTTATAAAGAAGTAGTTCAATTAAATCTTGATGAATATAGTACAGCCAAAGCTTTTTGCGAAATAGGGAAGTATTATGGTCAAAAAGGAGATTTTTTTAAATCAGAGGATTATTACATACAGGGTATTTTTATACTCGAGAAATTGGGTAGAAAAAAACTTTTGATAAAAAAATATTTGGCCTTTGCTCTGGTTCTGGATAAAATAGAAGTAAAAGAGAGCCTAGAGAAAAAGAAAGAAATCCTTGATAAAGCCGCTAAACTTTTTGAAGAAGTACCTACATATTCGTTAAGAGATTTCTATAGCCTCAATAATAGTTACGCAAATTATTATAACGTTAAATTAGATTTTACCAAGGCAAAAGAGTATTACGCAAAAAACTTAAAAGAAGCTTTAAAAAGTAACGATTCAACCCTTGTTTGCGCTTCTTGCATAAATATGAGTGATTTATATCTTAACCCAAAGAATTCATCAAACAAAGATAGTACGCTTAATTATCTAAATAAAGGTTTAGAATACTGCCGTCAGAAAAGTAATATATCAATTGGATATCATCAGTTAAGTGCATTTTATCAATATAAAAATCAATATAGTAAAGCTTTACAGAGTATTCAGAAATCACTGAGTACTAATATTAATATTGATGAAAGTGTTAATAGTTCTCCTGATTATGATGATTTACTAGTTTCAGAAGATAAGTATGGTGTTTTATTAGCTTTGATACAAAAAGCTACCATTTTAATACAACTGCATCAAGAAGAAAAAAACGAAGATAAGATAAGATTAGCTCTAAAAACATTGTTAGTAGCAGATGAATTAGTTGATATCCTTGTAGAAAACAGTACAGAAGAGGGGTCAAAACTTTATTGGAGAAAGGAGGCCTCCCAGATTTACTTAAAAGGAATATTAATCTGTGAACTTCTGGATGAAAAAGAAAGATCATTTTATTTTTCAGAAAAAAACAGGGCGTTATTGTTAATCGAAGATATTCTTGAAAATGCAGAAAAAATACAATTGCCAAGTAAAATACTTAAGAGAGAAAATGAGCTTAAAAAACAAATCTTGAGTCTGGAGAGTTTAATATCTAATGAAAAGAATATAGATACAATTAGTATTCTAAGAGATAAACGTTTTAAACTAAAACAAGAGTATCAAAATCAAAAAGATTCATTACAGATTTCGTTTCCGGGTTATTATAATCAGAGAGTCAAAACGGAAACAATTACATTACAAAAAGTACAAAAAACCTTAAATCCAGAAACTGTAATAGTATCGTATATTAGTAATGATGATCCTCAAGATGATCGGTTTTCTTCTCTTTATGCTGTTTTAGTTTCAAATAAAACTACAGAGCTCGTTAAAATTGGAAAGCTTAGTGCTGTTGAAGATTTAATAATAGATTATAGAAAACTATTGTCTAAACCTTTTGAAACAGATGAAGATCAAATACTTTTTAAGAAAACGGCTTCAAGGTTATATGCTATATTATTTCCAAAAAATAAAATACAAACAGTTTTAGATCATAAACATTTAGTAATCATTCCTGATGGTAAGTTGCAATATATCCCTTTCGAATCATTGGTAGTAGACTCTATTAATGGTAAATATCTTATAGAGAATAACGAAATAAGTTATGCATATTCGATGTCATTTTTATACCATAACACTAATATCGATAGAAACCCTTCTAAGAATATGGTAAGTTTTGCTCCAATAACCTTTACTCATGACAACCTGGAAGAGATTAATTATAGTACCGATGAAGTTAAAAAAATCAGTGAATATGTCTCTATTGATAGTTATTTAGAAAAGGAAGCTTCTAAAGAAAACTTTTTATCAAAAGCTACAGATTATTCTATAATTCATTTGGCCACACACGCTAATTTTTCGGAGAATCTACAGATAGCGTTTTATGATACTAATTTAGAATACCATGAATTGTATACTTCTAAAAATCAAGCAGAGTTAGTTGTGTTGAGCGCTTGTAATACCTCTCTTGGAGAAATTGCAAAAGGAGAAGGAGTTATGAGCCTCGCCAGAGGCTTTTTCTACGCAGGTTCTAATACAGTAATTTCTTCATTTTGGAACGCAAATGATAAATCTACTTCACAGATTATGGAGAGCTTTTATCAAAATCTCGATAGTGGTCAAACCAAATCAAAAGCACTTCATAATGCTAAAATTCAATATTTAAAATCTTCTTCTTTATCCGATGCATCTCCTTATTATTGGGCGACATTTGTACTGATTGGAGATTCAGAAACTTCTCTATTCGCTTCTAATAATTCTCTCTATTTAATTATTTTATTCATTTTTTTATCTCTGATAGTCAGTTACTTATTGTTTTTTATTAAAAAAAGATAATTTTCTTGGGTAACAAAATCCAGCTTTTGGTCACAAGACAGCATAATTGATAAAAGTTAACTGCAGTGCTCTTTTCTAATTATACATAAAAATTCTTTCGCGAAGAATGGACATAAACTGTGAGTGTCTGTAAATGATCATAGTATTTATATCAATTAATAAAATTTTAATCATGTTAAAAAAATTTTCAAGTATAGGGAAACCACTTAGTAAAACTGAACAAAAAGAAATTGCAGGAGGTAGAAAAAGTGGTTTAATAGGTGAACATCAAGCATTTGTTTGTTATTGCGGTTTTCACAATAGCGAAGGTATTGATCAAACACCATTTATTGTATATGCAGATGATGTAGTTGCAGCTCTAAATAGTGCTGGACCAAGTTGTGGAGGGCAAGGAATTACCTGTTCAGGGCTTTAAAAAATCGTTTACGTTTTTTTTAAAAATAAATAATAGAACATGTTAAATAAAATACCCAATCAAGGAATAACTCCAGGGCTATAATAAATTAACAAAAAACAAATTAAATTAAAACTGTGAAGGTTGATTGATCTTCACAGTAATTATATAAAACAGAAAAAATAATGAAAACATTAAACTTAAATATTTTACACAAATTCATCTTAGTATTTTGCTTGTCACTAGTTGCAATAAGTTGTTCCAATGACAATCTTGATTTTGAAGAATCACAAGTTGTTATGAATGAACAAAAAAAGTCATCCAAAGAAATCAACGAGAGTGATTTTAGATTTAAACCTATACAATTTAATGATATTGGTGTAAAGCATAATAAAGCACTTGAGAGATTGTACCAAAAATTAAAAGAGAATAAAGAAAATAATATTTTTACCATAACGGATGGAAAAACTTTATCTAATTTCTTAAAAAAAGAACTCTCCAAACCCCAGGATTATTATGAAGCAAATAACACTAATCTGGAATTGTTAAATAACTCTATTGATAATGGATTAAAAATTTCTGCGGAAATTAGAGAAATAAGTGATCTAAAGATAAATAATGAGAAAGTGAAAAATTACTTATTTTCTCTTGAAGATATCATTAGAAGTGGACGAAATGTGATTTCTAGAATAAAAGATTTAGAGAATAATATTGAAAAAGATTTAACATTATCTAATAAAGACTTGTATGTTTTATTTTCAGCCACTAGAGTTGGTGAGTCGTCTTTTCGATATTGGTCTAAAGAAAGTAATTCTTGGCTTCAAAATTTAAATACACCTAGGGGTATAGTAAATGTACAAAATCGAGTTTCTAGTAATAATGACTGTAGTTGGTTGGAGTTTTCTGGTCCAAATAGTTGTATTGGTCAATTAGCAAGTACTATAGCAGTTGCTGATATTATAGGAGCTGTGGCTGGAGCTATTGGAGCAGCGGCTGTAAATTTTGTTATAGGACCCGGACAAGTAGCTTATGCTGTAGCAATATTAGGTACTGGGGTAAGTACCTCTGCAGCTGCTGGAATGTATTGGCTTTTAGAGAATTAATATAGTTTAAAAATTAAAAACTTCTTTTTGAATATTTAATTTGAAGTATTAATGAAATAAAGTTTAAATACCTCTTGGATGAATTTCCGAGGGGTATTTTTGTATATGTAAGTAAAATACTTGTTAAAAAAAACTTAAAAATTGTAACATATGTTAAATCCTGACGTATTATAGTGAGTTATATCAATGAATCTCAATTAACGATATGATCCGTAACTAAAAATTAATTAATCACAACTTTATGAAGCTATTCAAATCGATTTTGCTTTTGCTGTTGGTCGTTTCCCTCAGTAATTGTAAAAATTCACCCTCATCTGAGACAGACACGTCTCAAGAAATTACAGTAGAAAAACACACAGGTCCCGCAGGTTTTAACTATGAGACTGTGTCTAATGATCCAACAGGTTTACGCTTGTATACCTTAGACAATGGACTTAAAGTCTATTTAGGAAAAAACGAAGAAGAACCTAAAATCCAAACTCTTATTGCGGTTAGAGCAGGATCTACCTATGATCCAGCAGACAATACAGGGTTGGCTCACTACCTGGAGCATATGGTTTTTAAAGGTACCGATGAGATAGGTACTCAGGATTTTGAAAAAGAAAATGTATTCTTAAAGCAAATTTCTGATTTGTATGAAGAACATAAAAAAGAAACAGATCCAGAGAAAAAGAAAGCCGTTTATAAAAAGATAGATGAAGTTTCTCAAGAAGCTTCAAAACTATCAATTGCTAATGAGTATGATAAAATGGTAAATTCTCTTGGTGCAGAAGGTACCAATGCTTTTACTTCAAACGAGCAAACGGTATATGTTAATAAAATACCGTCAAATGAATTAGACAAATGGCTTACTGTAGAAAGTGAGCGTTTTAGTCAATTAGTACTTCGTTTATTTCATACAGAGCTTGAAGCAGTATATGAAGAGTTTAACAGAGGTCAGGATAATGACGGATGGAAACAATACGATGCTGTTTTACAAGGATTATATCCTACTCATCCATATGGTACACAATCTACTATAGGTATATCAGAACATTTAAAGAATCCTTCTATGGAGGCAATTCATGGGTATTTTGATAAGTATTACGTGCCTAACAATATGGCGGTAATATTAGTAGGAGATATCGATTTTGATGCTACTATCAAAAAAGTAAATGACGCTTTTGGAGGATATGAGAAAAAAGAAGTAACGCATCCAACATTTCCAGAATTAGCTCCGCTTGCAGCACCGGTTAAAAAAGAGGTGTATGGACCAACAGCTGAATCTATTTACGTTGCTTTCAGAACAAAAGGAAAAGGTACAGATCAAGAGGTTATGGTTACTTTGATTGATTATATGCTTGCGAATTCTCAGGCTGGTTTAATTGATCTTAATCTGAATCAAAAACAGTTAGTACAGAACGCATCTTCTTTTACTAATTTTGATAATGACTATGGTTTCCATCTATTATATGGAACACCAAAAGCAGATCAAACTTTAGATGATGTAAAAGCTTTATTGCTTGCTCAGATCGAAAAGATTAAAAAAGGTGAGTTTGAAGATTGGTTGTTAGATGCAGTTGTTAATGATCTACGTTTAAATCAAGTAAGAGAATATGAGAATGCATCTTCTACAGCATACGCATATTTAGATGCTTTTATTGGTTTCCAGGACTGGAAAAACCGTTTGGAAATGTTGGATAAAATGAAAGACATTACTAAACAGGAAGTAATTGATTTTGCGAATACTTTATATGCAGATAATTATGTAGAAGTACATAAAATCAAAGGAGAAGATAAGAGTATTGTAAAAGTTGAAAACCCAGGAATCACTCCAATCGAACTTAACAGAGATAAAGAATCAGAGTTCTTAAAAGAATTTAATGCTTTAAAAGCAACTGCATTATCTCCACAATTTATTGATTATAAATCCGCTATTAATGAGGGTAAGACAGGTAACGATTTACCAATTTCTCATATAGAAAATCCTAATAATGATATTTTTAGCCTTAATATCATTTTTGATATGGGTAGAGACCATGATAAAAAAATGAGCCTGGCAGCTGGTTATTTAGATTATTTAGGAACAGATAAGTATACTCCAGAACAATTAAAACAAGAGTTTTATAAGATAGGGATAAGTTATAATGTATTTACAGCAAATGATAAAACGTATGTAGGTCTTTCTGGATTGAAAGAGAATCTTGATGCTGGGTTAGCCTTATTAGAAGATTTATGGAATAATGCAACAGCAAATCAGGATACGTACAATAAGTATGTAGATAAAATCTTAAAAGGAAGGCAAGACGGTAAAACGCAAAAAGGAAATATCTTTTGGAATGGATTAATGAATTATGGTAAGTATGGAGAGAACTCTAGATTACGTAACATTTATTCTGCGTCAGAACTTCAGGAAATAAACCCTCAGGAATTAGTTGATAAAGTAAAAGAAATTCGTAACTACAAACAACGTATTTTTTACTACGGTAAAGATTTAGATGCAGCAATAGCTTCACTAGACAAGCATCATATAGTAACTAATGACCTTCAGGACTATCCAGAAAAAACTTCTTATGTAGAAAAAGAAACAGGAGGTAATGTATATTTTGTAGATTATGATATGGTGCAAAGTGAGATGTTATTGTTAGCAAAGGGAGCAGAATTTGATCCTAAAAAAATGGCAGCATCTAGACTATTCAATACATATTTTGGTAGTGGATTATCATCTATTGTATTTCAGGAGATTCGTGAATCAAAATCTTTGGCATATTCAGCTTTTTCAAGCTATAGTCAAGCTAGAGAAGTGGGGCAATCTGATTATGTGATGGCTTATGTAGGTACACAGGCAAATAAAATGCCACAGGCAGTTGATGCTATGATGGAGCTTATGACTAATATGCCAGAAGCAGAAGAGCAGTTCAATCAAGCCAAAGAAGCTACTTTAAAAAAGATTGCAGCGCAAAGAATTACAAAGTCAAATATTTTCTGGACATATGAAGGTTTAAAGAAAAGAGGTATTGATAATGATAATAGAGAGGAAATGTATAACACTATTAAAAACATGACTCTTGCAGATCTTAGTGCCTTTTTTAATGAAAACATAAAAGGCGAAAACTATAACGTATTAGTTATAGGTAATAAGAAAGATGTTGATATGAAAGCATTATCAAAACTTGGAGTAGTTAAAGAAATGGATATTGACAACCTTTTTAATTACGAAAAGAAAAAAGAAGACATTAAGTTATAAAATCATTTCATTGATTTTGTTTATAAACCCTGTGAGAAATCACGGGGTTTATTGTTGGTAGGCTATTAGTAATTGTTATATTTGGATTCACAATTAATAAACAACAAATACAATATAGAGCAGATGAATCTCTTACAGGATAAAACAGCTATAATAACAGGGGCAACTCGTGGAATTGGTAAAGGAATAGCACAAGCCTTTGCACAACAAGGAGCAAATGTTGCTTTTACATACAGTTCTTCGGTAGAAGCTGCAGAAGCATTAGAAAAAGAACTGAATGATCTAGGTATCAAAGCAAAAGGATATCAAAGTAATGCAGCAAGTTATGACCAGGCACAAGAATTAGCAAAAGATGTTCTTGAAACGTTTGGAAGTATTGATATTCTAGTAAACAATGCAGGTATTACTAAGGATAATTTATTAATGCGAATGGGAGAAGAAGACTTTGATAAAGTAATCGAAGTAAATCTGAAGAGTGTTTTTAACATGACTAAAGCGGTTCAAAGAACGATGTTAAAACAACGCAAAGGAAGTATTATTAATATGAGTTCTGTTGTCGGAGTAAAAGGAAATGCCGGACAGGCAAACTATGCTGCTTCAAAAGCAGGAATCATTGGGTTTTCTAAATCTGTAGCTTTAGAATTAGGATCTAGAAATATTAGAAGTAATGTTGTAGCTCCAGGTTTCATTGAGACTGAAATGACAGGACAACTTGATGAAAAAGTAGTAGATGAATGGAGAAAAGCTATCCCACTTAAACGAGGAGGTACTCCAGAAGATATAGCAAATACTTGTTTGTATTTAGCAAGTGATTTAAGTGCTTATGTAACTGGACAAGTGCTAAATGTCGATGGAGGAATGCTAACTTAGAATAAGGAGTTAAAAGTTAGTAAAAAGTTATTTCGAATTCTTTTTATACAACTAACTTAGTACTTCTAATTTCAACACATGCAAACAGAAACTATAGTATTGATAATAGCAGCTGGTATAATCGCATTGATAGTAGCGTTATATCAATACATGTATAAAGCAAAAAGAGGAGTTAAAAAAAATCTTCTTTTTGCTTTTTTACGTTTTTTAAGCATATTTATTCTTCTGGTATTACTGATTAATCCAACCTTTAAGCAAAATACCTATTATGAAGAAAAACCTACATTAGTCGTAGCAGTTGATAATTCATCATCTATAAAACATCTTAAACAAGATATATCTGTTACACAATTTGTAAATGAAATAGGAGAAAATGAAGCACTCAATGAACGGTTTGATATAGCTTATTTCTCTTTTTCGGATAGATTAAAAGATTCATTAAATCTTACATTTGATCAAAACCAAACTAATATTTCCAAAACGTTAGAAGACCTTGGTCAAATTTATAAAAACGCTGTAGCACCAACAATTTTAGTTACAGACGGAAACCAAACTTACGGAAAAGATTATCAGTTTAGTAGCATTAGGCATAAGCAAGAAGTATATCCAATTATTTCGGGAGATACAACAACTGTAGTAGATACAAAGGTTCAACAGCTTAATGTAAATAGATATGCGTATTTAAAGAATAAATTTCCGGTAGAAGCAATTCTAACATACTCGGGAAATCAAAATCTTAATACCAGGTTCGAGGTTACTTCTGGCGGTAATGTTGTGTATACACAATCGATTTCTTTTTCACTTGATGAAAATTCCAGAGTTATTAATTTTACACTACCAGCATCAAGGGCAGGAGTCCTACAATATAATGCTCGATTGGTTCCAGTAGATAATGAAAAAAATAAAATTAATAATAATAAAGCATTTGCAGTAGAAGTCATTGATCAAAAAACCAGTGTACTACTTATAAGTGAAATAGTACACCCTGATTTGGGTGCCATCAAAAAAAGCGTAGAGAGTAATGAAAGAAGAAGTTTAACAATCAGCAAACCTTCAGAGGTCAAAAATTTTGATGATTATCAATTGATTATCTTATATCAACCTAATAGCAGATTTACAGGTGTTTATGAAAAATTAAATACTTTAAGAAATAACTACTTTACGATTACGGGTTCCAAAACTGATTGGTTTTTTTTAAATAAAATTCAAAATAAATATCGTCACGAGATTACCCGACAAACAGAATATTATTTGCCTAGGTTTAACCCTAATTATGGCACATTTCTGGCAGAAGATATAAGTTTTGGAGGATATCCACCTTTAATCGGTACTTTTGGAGAGGTATTTATAAATACTTCATATGATCCTTTATTGTATAGAACGATTAGTAATATCACTACAGAAGAACCATTATTACTAACTATTGAAGAGAACGGTACTAGAGAAGCAGTACTTTTAGGAGAAGGAATATGGAGATGGAGAGCTAATGATTATCTGGATAATAAAAACTTTGAAAGCTTTGATGATTTCTTCGGAAAACTAATTCAATATTTGGCCTCAAATAAAAGAAAAAGTAGATTAAATACCACTTCAGAATCTTTTTATTATGGCAATGCTAGTATAAAGATTAAAGCAGAATACTTTACTAAGAATTATGAATTTGATAGAAGAGGTAACCTAAGAATTGCAGTTAAGAATAAAGATACAGACGCAACTTTGGCAATACCTATGATATTAAAAAATAATTCATATGAAGCTGATCTTAGTAGTTTATCAGCTGGTAATTATGATTATACGGTTACTGTTGTTGACGAAAATATTTCAAGATCGGGAAGTTTTTCTGTACTAGAATATAATGTAGAACAACAATTTTTGAATGCAGATGTAACAAAATTGAATCAAGTAGCTACTAATACTAAAGGAAAGGCATATTACTTTAATCAAAAAGAAGCTTTAGTTCAAGATTTAATAAAAGATCAACGATATCAGACCATACAAAAAAGCAAAGAAAATGTAGTATCTTTAATAGACTGGAAATATCTTTTGGCATTACTTGTTTTGGTTTTGGCGATAGAGTGGTTTGCCAGAAAATATAATGGACTTATTTAAATTAAGAAGATAAGATTCTTATCTCATAGAAATCAAAAAAGACTTAAACATAAATTCAGACACACAATTAATATAGAAATATCATGGAAAAATTACCAAAAATAGGCTTACCTATTCTTATTCTCATTATAATAGGGATTGTTTTTATTTCAAAATCAACAGAAACTATTGCTTCAGGAGAAGCAGGAGTATTATATAAAACTTTTGGAGGAGGAGTTGTAACAGATGAACCTCCTTTAGGAGAAGGATTTCATTTAGTAGCACCTTGGAATAAAGTAATTGTTTATGAAGTTAGACAACAAGAAGTATTTGAGAAAATGCAAGTTTTGTCATCTAATGGATTAGAAATTAAATTGGATGCATCTGCATGGTTTCAGCCGGATTATACCAATCTTGGTTTATTACACCAGCAAAAAGGAGAGAATTATGTAGCAAGAGTACTACTTCCTACAATTAGATCTGCAGCTCGTAGTGTAGTAGGTCGTTATACTCCTGAGCAATTATATTCAAGTAAAAGAGATGCGATCCAGCAAGAGATTTATGAAGAAACTAAAAAAATTGTTGGTAATCAATATATTCAGCTTAATGAAGTATTAGTTCGAGATGTTACCTTACCTCCAACAATTAAAGAAGCTATTGAGCGTAAATTAAAGCAAGAACAAGAAGCGCTGGAGTATGAGTTTAGATTAGAAAAAGCTAAGAAAGAAGCCGAAAGACAAAAGATTGATGCAGAAGGTAAGGCAGTAGCAAATCAAATCCTTAGTGCTTCATTAACAGATAAAATCCTTAAAGAAAAAGGTATTGAAGCAACTTTAAAACTAGCAGAATCTCCAAACTCTAAAGTAGTAATCGTAGGTTCAGGAAAAGATGGGATGCCATTGATTCTAGGAAATCAATAATACCTTTCACAAAAATTTTGTGATTTAGTAAAATAATAAAAAAACCCTTCAAGGTAAGATTTTCCTTGAAGGGTTTTTTATATTGATTTAGTTCAACTGTTTTCAATTAGGTTAAAGAGTAAAAGAAGCCTGCCAGTTACAGGTTTTTGTCCAAGGATAATTAGATGTCTGTCTAGGGTCGTCCATTTCTGCATGAAATTTACCAGATATCTCAAGGTAGTAATTCATCGGTCCTATTAGAGAATTAAGGTTTGTAGGCCCCGTTACAACTAGGTTTTGGTTATTGGTTTGAGAGATAAAAGAAACATTTTTAACCTGGGCGTTCCCATAACTTGGAGTTACCTTTATCGTTAAGTTAGAAATGCTCTTATAAACAATATCTGCTGCTGGTTTCCAAGTATTACCGTGTAACCATTCTAACTTTGCTCTAACACCTGTCTGGATATTTACCGTCCCCCAAAAATAGAAAGCATTAAGATAGGCTTCAAAAACGTATTTATAATATCCACCACCAGAATTGGGAAACTCATGTTGATATCTTGCATCCAGCCAATTATACCTATCCTGATTTTCTTCAACTGGTACTATGTGTTCAATATTATGTGTGAATACACCTTTGTATTCAGGTTTAATTCCATTTTCTAAATCTGATTTCACTTGTTCAAATAGTATCTCATTATTATCTTTAATGATATATTGTGTTAATCCTTTAATTATTATAATATCTTCACCCATCTGTATTTCACCATCAACATTGTAAAAATTTAAAACGAAATCTGGATATTCATAATTAATAGCTTCAGGTAGTTTTTTTAATTGAGTGAATTGTTCTTTATCAAGTTCTTTTTCAAAACTTTTTAAGATTGTTTTATCAGTCATTAATTTTTCCATTTGTTCTTTATTCGAAAAGACTAACCGACCATTTATAACTTCAGGAATCTTGATTTCAGAAGAAATGTCTGTAAACTCATCTTCTGGGTTAGAACATGCTCCTAAAAGAAGTAACATAACTAGAAGGTAAATAGGTTTTAAAAGTTTTGTTTTCATAATACTTGTTTTTATATTTTTAAAAATTCAACCCCAAAATTACGATACCCCTCTTATGATTTTTCACCCTTAAAGGGTGATTTTTCCCCATTCATTTGCAAATATTATCTTGGAAAAACTTAGTGTGTATTGAATTTATTAAAAAAAGAGAATTGAGATTGTAGTATAATTACTTAAAAACCAATGTGTCAAAGTGGTAATTGCAGGTGAAGTAAAAGACGAGATCCCATTAATTCAGAGAAATCAATTATTATGAATCATAAAAAGCTTTTATGGTTTTATCTTTTAGTTGCTTTTTTATTAAAATTAGTTGATGTAACTCGTTTATATAAAGTATAAAATAAGAATTATTGAGTTAAAAACTCATAAGGAATAATTAGCAAGTTTTTAATTTATTAAGTAAAAAAGGTAGAATTGTACTTTAAAACATGTATTTGTAATACAATTCTTGATAAAAAAATCTTAAAATTCATACAAAAATACTTGTTGTAATGGTTTATTTGCACATTTAATGTTATTTACAGTTAATATAGTATTAAATAATGTTAATTTAGTATTAGTTAGTAAACCGTAATTAAACTACTTTTAAACCATAAACTCAACTATCCTCAAAATATGAAGACCAAATCTATGCGATTGGTGTTACTAGGGTTAAGTATAGTAACATTATCGGCTATTTCATTTATTTATCTAAATAATGATAAATCAGGAAATTCACAAAACAACAAAATTAGCGATTTAAGAGAACAACACGCTGATCAACTCAAACAAAGTCCATTTAAAGAATCATTAAAACTTACCAAAAAAGAGAGAAAAGCCAAAGGCCTTCCTCCTAATAGGTATTTTGAACAAATGTGGGAACTGACTATGAACCCAAGTACGGGTCGTACAGAACCTGAAAAACTTTTTGAACTTCAAAAACAATTACAGCAAGGTTTAGCTAACAAAGCACCTGGCGATGCGGCTAATAATCCTTGGATCGAAAGAGGACCCAATGATGTAGGAGGTCGTACCAGAGCCATTTTGTTTGACCCTAATGATGCAAATAACAGAAAGGTATATGCAGGAGGAGTTAGTGGTGGTCTTTGGGTTAACAATGACATTACTTCTTCGGCTTCACAGTGGAGTCGTGTGCAGAATGTACCAGGAAACCTTTCTGTTACTTCTATATCTGTAGATCCTAGAAATTCTAATACCTGGTATATAGGTACTGGAGAACAATATACTGCGGGAGCAGTAGTTGGTAATGGAGTATATCGTACCACTGATGGAGGAAATAGCTGGCAAGCAATTAATATACCGCCTGCAGGTGGAGGAGACATTAATTTTAATGCAAGTAACCTTTTCTTATCAGGGATCTTTTATGTTAATGACGTGATCGCCTGGAATAATACGGCACAAAATCGTACAGAATTGTTTGTTGGAGTAGGAGCTCATGTATATGGAGACTCGTCAAGTCCAACCAATTGGTTAGGGTTGCAAACAGCAGGATTATATCATTCTACTGATGGAGGAACAACCTGGAGTAGAATTGAATCAGCTAATATGAAATACGACTTTAGTGGTAACGACTATTTTTATATTCCTAATGATTTTGAAATAGGCGCTGATAATAGATTATGGATGGGTACTATTGGTTCTGCTCTTGGAAGTGGAGGAGGACACGTTTTTAGTAGTCAAAACGGAAGTACTTGGACAGAAGCTGCTTCTTCACCATTAAGAGATTCAAATAGAGTAGAGATAGAAACGTCTTCTACTAATGGAAACAAACTATATGCTTTAACACAAGGTGTTGCAAAAGATGCTAGTAATAATACAATAGAACCTGTTCATATTTTCCGAACACTAGACGGTTTTGCAACAGCTCCAACAGAGACAGCACTTCCTAATGATGTAGATAACGGGATTCCAGCGAATGATTTTACCAGAGGACAAGCATTTTATGATTTAATGATTGAAGCTGATCCAGGCAATGATAATATTGTTTATGTTGGAGGAATCGATCTTTTTAGATCCTCAAATAGTGGTAATGGATGGAGCCAAATCTCTAAATGGTCAAACAATAATAACTTAGCAGGATTAGGAGCATCTTTAGTACATGCAGATCAACATGCAATGACCTTCAGACCTGGAAATTCTAATCAGGCAATTTTTGGAAATGATGGAGGTATCTACTATGCTAGTAATTTATCATCTGCTCAGAACTCAAACGTATTTGGAGCTAGAAATAATAATTATAATGTTACTCAATATGTAAAAGCTGCTATTGGTCCTGATGGAGCAGGAGATGTTACAGGTATATTTTCTGCTGGAGCTCAGGATAATGGATCTCAGGCTTTTAGAAATGCAGTAGCTGGAATTAATGGTTCAGAAGAACTGACAGGAGGAGATGGATTCTATACATTTGTTGATAAAGATGGTCAGTATATGTTAGCCACCTATACCAATAATGTTATTTATAGATTTAATTTACCTTGGAATGGTGTAAGCAGAATTCAAGGAGGAGCTACTACCATTCTAAATGAAAGAAATACTGGAGATTTTGTAAACCAGATGGGATATGATGATAATGCCAACTTCCTGTTATCTAATGCTTCTTCTGGAACTAACTTTTCAATTAAAACAATTAATGTTGCTAGTAATAGTAAATCCAATATAACAAATGCTTTATTAACCAGTAAGCCTACTGCGTTTGTAGCATCTCCATTTGCTAACAATAGTTGGCTTGTAGGAACAGCTACAGGAGGAATGCTTAGATTAACAAATGTAGGAGTAGGTTCAGCAAATTGGGCAGAAATAGCAACTCCTTTTGTAGGATCAATTTCTGCAGTAAGATATGGAGCAACTGCTAATGATATTATGGTAACGATTCATAACTATGGAGTTACCAGTGTTTGGTATTCATCTAATGGAGGAACCAATTGGGTAAATAAAGAAGGAAACCTTCCAGACATCCCAGTTAGAGATATATTACAAAACCCTTTGGATAGAACTGAAGTAATTCTAGCTACTCAATTAGGAGTATGGGTAACAAAAGATTTTGATGCCACTAATCCAACTTGGAGTCAGTCTTATAATGGAATGAGTGATGCTAGTGTAACATCCTTTGATTATTGGGCAATAAATGGTAACGATAATAATAATACAATTATAGCATCTACTTATGGTAGAGGAGTGTTTACAGGTTCGTTTACCGCTAATACAGTAGCGGATACTCAAGCACCTTCAACTCCGACAGGGTTAACCTCTTCTAATATTACAGATACGACACTAACTTTATCATGGACAGCAGCTACAGATAATGTTGGAGTAACCGAATATGATGTATATCAGGATAATACCAATTTAGGATCAGTTACAGGAACATCGGCTAATATTACTTCGTTAACTGCTAATACTACATATCAGTTTAAAATAAAGGCCAAAGATGCAGCAGGTAATGAATCAGGATTCAGTAGTGTATTAAATGTTACTACTACTGGAGGATCTAGTGGTTCAGGATGTACGGGAGGTATCACAGCTTTCCCTTATAATGAAAGTTTTGAAAATGATTTTGGAGGTTGGACTCAAGGATCGGGAGATGATTTTGATTGGTTACGCCTTTCTGGAGCAACACCTTCAAGTAGTACAGGTCCAGCAGCAGCAGATGCAGGAAGTTTCTATGTATATGTTGAGACTTCAAATCCTAATAACCCTAGTAAAACAACAATATTAAATTCACCTTGTTTTGATTTAAGTAGTGCCACATCAGCATCATTTACTTTTAGATATCATATGACAGGAAATGCTGTAGGAGAACTTAAATTAGAAGCGAGTAGTAATAATGGAAGTACCTGGACACAAGTTTGGAGTAGATCCGGAGATCAAGGAGCTGCTTGGAATAGTGCTGATATAGATTTGGCAAGTTATGTTGGAAACCCTATGCAGTTACGTTTTACCGGAACTTCTGGTAGTGGTTGGCAAGGAGATATGGCAGTAGATACAATTTCGTTAACCGCAGGAGGTTCAGGAAATGCAGATACTCAAGCTCCTTCAGTTCCAGCAGGGTTAACTTCTTCTAATGTAGCTGAAACTTCTTTAACTTTATCTTGGAATGCAGCTACAGATAATGTTGGAGTAACAGGATATGATGTTTATCAAGGAAATACAAACCTAGGTTCTGTAACAGGAACAAGTACTAATATTACTTCCTTAACAGCAAATACTGCATATCAGTTTAGAGTAAAAGCTAAGGATGCAGCAGGTAATGAATCAGGATTCAGTAGTACATTAAATGTAACTACTACTACTGGAGGATCTAGTGGTTCAGGATGTACAGGAGGTATCACTACTTTCCCTTATAACGAAAGTTTTGAAAATGATTTTGGAGGTTGGACTCAGGGATCAGGAGATGATTTTGACTGGTTACGTCTTTCTGGAGCTACACCTTCAAGTAGTACAGGTCCAGCGACAGCTGATGCAGGAAGCTTCTATGTATATGTAGAAACTTCAAACCCTAATAACCCTAGTAAAACAACAATATTAAATTCGCCTTGTTTTGATCTAAGTAGCATTACATCAGCATCATTTACTTTTAGATATCACATGACAGGAAATGCTGTAGGAGAACTTAAATTAGAAGCTAGTAATGATAACGGAAATACTTGGACACAGGTTTGGAGTAGATCCGGAGATCAAGGAGCTTCTTGGAATAGTGCAGATATAGATCTTGCAAGTTATGTTGGAAACTCTATGCAGTTACGTTTTACAGGAACATCAGGTAGTGGTTGGCAAGGAGATATGGCTGTGGATACAATTGCTTTAACTTCTGGAAATACAGGAGGAACTCCTACTGATATTTGTGCAGGCGTAGTAGCTTATGATAGTACGCAAAGTTATCAGGCAGGAGATAGAGTAACATTTCAGGGTACACTTTATGAAAGAACGGCTACTGGTTGGAACAACTTAGGTGCTTGTGGTACGACTACTTCTACACAAGAAGTGGTAATCGACCTAGCAGGACCTCCAGTACCATTTAATGTATATCCTAATCCTACTGTAGGAATCCTTAATGTTTCTATTGCTAATTCTGGATCTAAACCTTATTCAATAGTAAATATGTTAGGTCAAACAGTAGCACAAGGAAAATTTACTAATACAATTAATGTATCAAAACTTGAAGCAGGAGTCTATATGCTTAATGTAGATGGGCAATTCCAGCGCTTTATTAAAAAATAATTATTCCCCCAAATATCATACTAGATTTTACCGTGATTAAAACCCTGAAGCAATATTGTTTCGGGGTTTTTTTCTTTGGTTGGTTAGTAGTTTTATAACTACTTAAATTGATTCTTTTATATATTATCTAAATCAAAAACCCTTGCAATATAAAAATATTACAAGGGTCTAAATAAATAGTAAATGGTTAGTGATTACTATTTTTTCATAAGTTTTTTAGCTTGATTGGTCCATTTATCTCGTTCGATCCTTCCAGGAAAAAACTGAATCAATGTAGTAACCGTATCTATATCTTCTTTGGTAAATTTACTAATTTGTTCAAAAGTATATATACCAATACCATTAAGTTTTTCTTCAATAAAAGGTCCAACACCACTTATTAGCTTCAAATCATCCTTTTCAGAGGCATCTGCTTTTCCGAAACTAGAGAAATCTAATTTTGGTATTTCTTCATTTGCTGGAGCGCCGTCACGTTCACGCGTCTTAATAGCTTTAATATCAGTCGATGGTGAAGAAAAAGTAGTATTTGCTTTAGTGAAATTTGTATTTCTAAGTTTAGCCTTTTCTTTTTCACAATTTTCTAAAGCGGTTTTATATTTATTTTTGAGTGCCCATCTTGATAAAAACCATCCTAATAAGAAAGCTAATAACAAAAGTAGTAATAGACACCACCAATTTGCTTCATTTAAAAAATCTAACATAGTTACGGTTATTTAGTTTACAATTATTTCTATTCTTCGGTTTTTGCTTCGGTTTTCATCAGAACTATTAGGAACGATAGGATCCGTTTCTCCTTTTGAAGTTGCTACGATTCTTTCAGAAATAATTCCTTGAGAAATTAAATAGCTTCTTACATTATTTGCACGCTGTTGCCCAAACCAAAGGTTAGCATCTTCTGGACCTTTATCGTCAGTGTGCCCAACGATCTGAACTTTTTTATCAGGATATTTTGTTAGATAGTTCTTTAGTTCTTGTGCATAATTTGATAAAGTGGCATCTGGTTTAAAAGTTTTTTCTCCAAACCCAGAATACAATGTCTTATTAGCAATTCCTTCTTCTATTTCTGCTAATCGAGATTCATCAAATCTATTAAAGTTAAATAGAATCCCACCATTATAAGTTCCTTCAGCATTGTACTTATAATCATTGATGGTGGCCTTAGAAACAATTCGATCGCCGTTAATTCCATTATCAATTAATACTTTTTTAATAAAATTAGCTCTCGCAAGCCCTAGAGAAACTCCACTTTGTTGTTCGGGACGAGTTTCATAACCAGTGATTATTAATTCCTTGTCTTGGTTATCTCTTAAATAGGTAGCAACTTTATCATTAAAACCATCTAGCGCACTAGGGATAGATACATTGCCATTTGCATTGTTAATCTGAAAATTTGCTGGATACCTAAATACATATCGATTTTGATCATCAATTGCTGCAAGGCCGTTCTCTAATAGTTTAGCATGTGCAATGCTATCATCATATGCTTTTTTAGCTAGAGCTTCAGCCTCAGAATCGACTTTATCTTTTGTGACAAAAGTGCCACTATTTCCATCTTTTTCGCACCAGCTACAGGAATAATACCACCATATTCCTAGCCATGAAAAGAGTAGAAAAATAAATAGAGTAATTAAATTTTTCATATATAGATGATTAGTATTGTTCTTTTAAAGTTAAAAAAATGTTTAATACGAACCTATTCAAAAGCTTAAAATCTAGTAAATTACATATTGATAGGAAAACGATTAAAAAAAATTAAAGTAGAAAAACATACCAATAGAAAAAAAATTTATACATTCGCAAAGTATTTAAGAAATCAATGAAAAACATATCTATACATCATCATTCTTACAAACTCGCACAAGCGTGGTAAGTTGATATGTGTATAAATTAATCATATATAAAAACCCGTTTGAGCAGATCAAACGGGTTTTTTGTTTTAAAGCTTGTTTTGAACTGACCAAACACAACAACAACAAAATAAAATGTCAAAAATTAAAATTGCAATTCAAAAAAGCGGAAGACTCAATGAAGATTCTGTCAAAATTTTAAAAGATTGTGGAATCTCAATTGATAATGGTAAAGATCAATTAAAAGCTCAAACTCGCAATTTTCCTATGGAAGTTATGTTCTTGCGTAACGGAGATATTCCTCAATATCTTAGAGATGGCGTTGTAGATATAGCGATTATTGGAGAAAACGTATTAGTAGAAAAAGGAAAAGACATTGCCATAGCAGAAAGATTAAACTTCTCTAAATGCAAAGTGTCTCTTGCTGTTCCTAAAGATTTTGAATACAATACTATCGAGGATTTAAATGGAAAAAGAATTGCAACTTCATATCCCAATACAGTAAATGAATATTTGAAAGAGAAAGGAATTTCTGCAGAGTTACACCAAATATCGGGATCTGTAGAGATAGCACCAAATATAGGGCTTGCAGATGCAATTTGTGATATTGTTTCCAGCGGAAGCACACTTTTTAAGAATAACCTTAAAGAGGTAGAGATTATGCTTACATCAGAAGCTGTATTGGCAGTATCTCCAAAAATAAGCCAAGAAAATAGAGAGATTCTTAAAAAATTGCAATTCAGAATAAATGCAGTATTAAAAGCAAGAAATTCAAAATACGTATTACTTAATGCTCCTAATGATAAAATTAGTAGTATCGTAAATATTTTACCAGGTATGCGTAGTCCAACAGTACTTCCATTGGCAGAACAAGGTTGGAGTTCAATTCATACAGTAGTCGAGAAAAATAAATTTTGGGATATCCTTGATGAACTTAAAGCAGAAGGAGCAGAAGGAATTCTAGTATGTCCAATTGAAAAAATGGTTTTATAAAAAAGGAATTAATCTAATTATGAATCAGGACATTTCTAATAATGTAAAACTTTGTTCTGATCCTTATTTCTTGACGCTAATTAAAATGAACAAAATATATAACCCAAATAAAGATACCTGGTCAACACTATTACAGCGACCAACTCAAACAGTAGCTGATATAGAAAGTACAGTACTGAAAGTTTTTAACGAAGTTAAAAATGAAAAAGATACTGCCATACAACGATACACTGAAAAATTCGACAAGGTTACATTAGAAAATATTCTAGTATCTCCAGAAGAGATTGAAGAAGCTAATAAATTAGTAGATGATCAACTAAAAGAGGCTATTCAATTAGCCAAGCGTAATATTGAACTTTTTCATAATGCTCAGAAAACGGATAAAGTTTTTGTTGAGACGGTTAATGGAGTAGAGTGTTGGCAAGAGAAACGCCCTATCCAAAAAGTAGGATTGTATATTCCTGGTGGAACGGCACCATTATTCTCTACAATTTTGATGCTAGCAGTTCCTGCTAATCTTGCGCAGTGTAATGAGATTGTATTATGTACACCACCAGATGACAAAGGAAAAATAAATCCAGCGATTTTATATACAGCTTCATTATGTGGTGTTACTAAAATATGCAAAGTAGGAGGTATCCAAGCTATTGCAGGAATGACATTTGGAACAGAAAGTATACCACAAGTATATAAAATATTTGGCCCAGGAAATCAATATGTAACGGTTGCAAAACAACTAGCAACTAAGTTTGGAGTAGCTATTGATATGCCTGCTGGACCAAGCGAATTACTAGTAGTAGCAGATAACACAGCCAATGCAAGCTTTGTAGCATCAGACTTATTAAGCCAGGCAGAACACGGTAAAGATAGCCAGGTAATATTAGTTTCTACGTCTAAAGAGTTGATAGAGAATGTAGAAGACGAAGTTGCTAAACAACTCAAAGTGCTTCCAAGAAAAGAAATTGCAGAAGCGGCTATAGCAAATTCTAAGTTGATTTATATAGAAAATAATAATGAAGCCCTGGCATTAATTAATGAGTATGGTCCAGAACACTTTATAATTTGTGTAGAAAATGAAGATTTTTATGTTGATGGTATAATGAATGCAGGCTCAATATTTATTGGTAATTATACCCCAGAAAGCGCAGGAGATTATGCTTCAGGAACAAATCATACATTACCAACAAATGGATATGCAAAACAATATAGTGGAGTAAACCTTGATAGTTTTATGAAATCAATGACTTTTCAAAAAATATCTAAAGAAGGAATCAAAACTATAGGAACGGCTATAGAGTTAATGGCAGAAGCCGAAGGTTTGCAAGCACATAAAAACGCTGTGACGTTAAGGTTACAAAGTTTAAAAGAATGAGTGTTCTTTTAAACTGAAGTAAATAATAAATGATTTGGCAAAATTGTATATATGAATTGTAAAAATTGTAATAAACGTTTAGTAGAAGGTGCGGATTTTTGTTATGCTTGTGGTGCTAAAGTGGTTAAAGAACGGATTACTGCCAAGAAATTAAGAATGAATTTTTTTAATGATTTTTTAGGGTGGGATAATAAATATTTTAAAACATTAAGAACTTTTTTAATACATCCTGAAAATGTTATTAATCCGTATATTGAAGGAACAAGAAAAAAATTTATAGCTCCATTTACTTTCCTGGCTATTGGTGTAGGGTTAGTTACATTTCTTTTCAATTCTTTTTCAGATGAATATGCCGAGATATCTTCCAGAATGGTAAATGACTCTTTTTATGAAACAATGTTTAGTTCTATAGAAAGATTAGATAAAGAAAAACCTGAAAGTTATTTCAGTTCTGATGAATACCAAAAAAAGTATACAGAATATAGAGAGGAACAAATACAAATTAGTCAGAATTATAGTAGAGTTACTATAACATATTTTAATATTATGGTTCTCTTAACCATGCCTTTGTACACATATATGGCATTTTTGACCTTCGGCAGAAAACGTTTTAATTATGGAGAGCATTTGGTTATAAATTCATATATACAGGGATTCTCAATGATTTCTGCTATGCTATTTTTCGGATTGAGCTTCTTAGTAAGCCCTTCATTATATCCATTAAGTATTTTGGTAACATTTTTTTACTACATGTTAACGTACAAAAAGTTGTATGAAATTTCATGGACTAAATCATTTTTAAGGCTTTTAAAATTTTTAGGAATCTTACTAGCAACTATTATTATTGTATCAATAATAGCTTTTATTGTTGGTGTTTTAGTAGCCCTTGTTGGTAGATTTTTTTAATGAGATATAAAGTAATTGTTGCAAAAAGGAATTTATAAACATTATTATTAAATAGAAATAAATAGTTGATGAAAACTATATTCGACATAAATCAAATAACAAGAGAAAATGTTAGAGGACTTAAACCGTATTCCTCAGCACGAGATGAATATATAAGTGATGGATCAGAGATGATTTTTCTGGATGCTAATGAAAACCCATATGAAAATGGTGTAAATCGTTACCCAGACCCTCAACAACGTAATCTTAAAGCAGTACTGGCACAACAAAATAAGATATCAGAGAAAAATATATTATTAGGTAACGGGAGCGATGAAGTCTTAGACCTTTTGTTTAGAGCTTTTTGCGAACCCCTAATAGATAATGTAATTACATTACCACCTACATATGGTATGTATAAAGTGTTGGCAAACATTAATAATGTAGAAGAGCGAGAAGTTCTATTAACAGAAAGCTTTCAACCTAATGTTTTAGGTATTCTGGCAGCTGCAAATAATAACACGAAAATTGTTTTTCTATGCTCTCCTAATAATCCTACAGGTAATTCTTTTTCTGAAGAGAGTATTATTAAAATCTTAGAAGAGTTCAATGGATTAGTAGTGATCGATGAAGCATATATCGACTTTTCTGATAAAAATAGTTGGCTAGCTAGAATTAATGAATACCCTAACTTAATTGTAACACAGACATTATCAAAAGCATATGGTCTGGCAGGTATTAGATTAGGAGTATGTTATGGTTCTGAGGAAGCGATAGAGATTTTAAATAAAATAAAGCCTCCTTACAATGTAAATGAATTAACCCAAAGCAGAGCGTTAGAAAGAGTACTGGATCAAAAACAGGTTAAACTAGAAGTTTCAAAAATATTAGAACAAAGAGAAAACCTATCTAAAGTGTTGTCAAAAATACCTTTTGTTAAAGAAATTTATCAAAGTGATGCTAATTTTATTTTGGCAAAAGTAGATGATGCAAATACAAGATATGAGCAGTTGTTGAAAGAAGGTATTGTTATCCGTAATCGTAGTACTCAACCTTTATGTGAGAATACACTACGTTTTACAGTTGGTACAATAAAGGAGAATGAAAAATTAATAACAGTATTAAAAAATATATAAAAGAGATTCTAACGTAACGTATAGTAGGAATCCATAGATACTAATAAAGCAATGAAAAAGAAAGTTTTATTTATAGATAGAGACGGAACCATTATCAAAGAAACGGTTGATGAGCAGATAGATGCATTTGAAAAGATGATATTTTATCCAAAAGCATTTACATATCTAGGAAAAATCGCCGAGGAACTAGACTATGAACTAGTGATGATTACTAATCAGGATGGTTTGGGTACAGATTCATTTCCAGAAGAAACGTTTTGGCCAGTACACAATTTTATCATGAAATCTTTTGAAAACGAAGGAGTGACATTTGATAAAGTGTTTTTGGATAGAACTTTTCCTCATGAAAACGCGAATACGCGTAAACCAGGAACAGGATTATTAACCGAATATTTTTCTGACGAGTATGATCTTGAAAACTCTTTTGTAATTGGAGATCGATTAACCGATATGGAACTTGCAAAAAACCTGGGATCAAAAGGAATTTTTATCAACGATAATACAAACCTTGGAACAGGAGAAATTACAATAAAGCAGGAAGAATTGGGTGATTACATCGCCTTAGAGAGTAATGATTGGCAAAAGATTTATGAATTCTTAAAGTTAAAAGATCGCATAGCAGAAATTTCAAGAAAGACGAACGAAACAGATATTTATATAAAACTTAACCTGGACGGAACAGGGAAAAGTAATATCAGTACAGGATTAGAATTTTTTGATCATATGCTAGATCAAATCTCACGTCATGGGCAAATGGATCTTGATGTTCAAGTAAAAGGAGATCTCGAAGTAGATGAGCATCATACAATTGAGGATACGGCCATTGCTCTTGGAGAGGTTTTTAGTAAGGCATTAGACAATAAGCTAGGTATAGAACGCTACGGTTTTTGTTTACCAATGGATGATTGTCTTGCACAAGTAGCAATTGATTTTGGAGGTCGCAATTGGTTAGTTTGGGATGCTGATTTTAAAAGAGAAATGATTGGCAAGATGCCAACAGAGATGTTCTTTCACTTCTTTAAATCATTTACAGATGGAGCCAAGGCCAACTTAAATGTAAAAGCCGAAGGAACTAATGAGCACCATAAGATCGAAGCAATTTTTAAAGCCTTTGCAAAAGCTATTAAAGTAGCAGTAAAAAGGGATCCTGAGAAAATGATTTTACCAAGTACAAAAGGAGTATTATAAAATTTGAAATTAGAAAACAGAAATTTGAAATATGGAAAGTAAAAAATGTGATTCTCAAAATTTCTACTTTCCGATTTTATTTTTCGTATTTATATTATGAAATGAACCATAATAATGAAGTTGATATTGACTGAAATAATTATTGGTGAATTACATCTGACCTCTAAAAAAATAAATATAAACAGATGAAAATAGTAATCATAAATTACGGAGCGGGAAATATTCAATCTATCAAGTTTGCTATACAGCGATTAGGATATGAAGCGGTGTTGAGTGATGACCCAGAAGAAATTAAAGCAGCAGATAAAGTAATTTTTCCTGGTGTAGGAGAAGCAAGTAGTGCTATGAAAAAACTGAGAGCGTCAGGATTAGATGCTTTAGTTCCACAGTTAAAGCAACCCGTTTTAGGAATTTGTCTTGGGATGCAATTAATGTGCAATTATACAGAAGAAGGAGATACAAAGGGATTAGGGATTTTTGATACCAATGTTATAAAATTTAATAGCGGTGTTAAGGTGCCTCAAATAGGATGGAATCAAATAGAATCATTAGATTCTTCATTATTCAAAGATATTAGCGAAAAAGAATATATATATCTGGTACATAGTTATTATGCACCATTAACCAATGAAACGATTGCTCGATCAAATTATGGAGTAGCGTATAGTACTGCGCTGCGTAAAGATAATTTTTATGGAACTCAGTTTCATCCTGAAAAAAGCAGTGTAGCTGGGGAACAAATACTAAGAAATTTTCTTGAAATGGGAAATTAGAAAAACGAAATTTGAATTTATGGAAGATATGAAATTAAGGACAAAACGTTTTACTATAGATTGTTGGAGGCTATGTTCACAATTACCTAAAAGTAGAGAATATAATAATCTAGTATTTCAATTGTTGAAAAGCTCCAGTTCTGTAGGTGCTAATTGGAGAGCTTCACAAAGACCAAAATCAACAGCAGATTTTATTAATAAACTAAAAATAGTAGAAGAAGAAACAGATGAATCTAGTTTTTGGCTAGAAGTTCTAATTGAAATTATGGAACAAGATACATCCGAAGCAAAACGTCTATGGAAAGAATCTGATGAACTATTAAGAATTGTAGTTGCTTCTATTAAAACAGCAAAAAATAACTGATAATTAAAAACTCTTATTTCAACTTTCTAAATTTCTAATTTATAATATGAGAATTATTCCTGCAATAGATATCATCGACGGTAAATGTGTTCGCCTGTCTAAAGGAGATTATAATACCAAAAAAATATATAATGAAAATCCACTTGAAGTAGCAAAGGAGTTTCAAGATTCCGGAATTCAATATTTACATTTAGTAGATTTGGATGGTGCTAAGTCAAAACATATTGTCAATCATAAAGTTTTAGAACAGATTGCAACAAAAACAAACCTGAAAATTGATTTTGGTGGAGGCCTTAAAACAGATGAAGATTTACGAATAGCTTTTGAATCTGGAGCAGATCAAATAACAGGAGGAAGCATCGCCGTAAAAGATTCGGATACATTCGTATCCTGGTTGCAAAAATATGGTTCGGATAAAATCATTCTGGGAGCAGACGCTAACAATGAAAAGATCGCAGTAAGTGGATGGCAAGAAGAAAGCGATAAAGATCTGATTCCTTTTATCCAGGAGTATCAAAAAGAAAAGGTAAGTTATGTGATTTGTACTGATATAAGTAAAGATGGTATGTTAGAAGGTCCGTCGTTTGAATTATACAGGAGAATTCTAAAAGAAACAAATAACTTAAAACTAATAGCTTCTGGAGGAATTTCGACATTTGATGAGTTACCAAAATTAGCAGAAATAGGTTGTGAAGGAACTATTATTGGTAAAGCTATTTATGAAAATAGAATTAGTTTAAAACAATTAGAAAACTTTATAATTAGTAATAATGGTTAAAGATGAAATAACTTGGAGTGATTTTGCAAAGATCGATATTAGGATTGGAACCATTCTTACAGCAGAGATCTTTAAAGAAGCCAGAAACCCTGCATATAAGTTAACTATTGATTTTGGAGAAATAGGAATTAAAAAGTCATCTGCTCAAATCACTAAATTGTATCAACCAGATGATATTATTGGTAAACAAGTAGTAGCAGTAGTTAATTTTCCACCAAAACAAATTGCCACTATAATGAGTGAATGCTTGATTCTTGGTGGATTAGGAGAAGATAAAGAAGTAATATTACTTCAACCAGAAAGAAAAGTTACTAACGGAACACAAATAGCCTAATATGCTTACTAAAAGAATCATACCTTGTTTAGATATTAAAAACGGAAGAACTGTAAAAGGTGTTAACTTTGTAGATCTTCGAGATGCTGGAGATCCAGTAGAGTTGGCAGATATTTATTCTAAAGCTGGCGCAGATGAGTTGGTGTTTTTAGATATTTCGGCAACAGAAGAAAGAAGAAAAACATTAGCAAATTTAGTACTTAAGGTAGCAGAGAAAGTGAATATACCATTTACCGTTGGTGGTGGTATTTCTTCGATAGAAGATGTAGATATTTTATTACAGAATGGTGCTGATAAAGTATCTATAAATTCTTCAGCAGTAAAAAACCCACAATTAATCAATGATCTGGCAGCCAAATTTGGAAGTCAATGTATAACCGTTGCAATTGATGCAAAACTAATTGATGAAGAATGGAAAGTACATCTGGTTGGAGGAAAAGTACCTACAGAATTAAATCTATTTGATTGGGCAAAAGAAGTAGAAGAGCGGGGTGCAGGAGAGATTTTGTTTACCTCAATGGATAATGATGGGACCAAAGATGGTTTTGCAAACGAAGCCTTGGCCAGACTTTCTACAGAATTAAATATACCGATCATAGCTTCGGGAGGAGCAGGTAACGTTCAACACTTTATAGATACTTTTAAGGAAGGAAAATCTGATGCAGCTTTAGCAGCCAGTGTTTTTCATTTTAAAGAGATAGAAATCAAAGATTTAAAAGAAGAACTAAAAAACAATAATATACCAGTTAGATTGTAAAAATCTATAATATTCTGGCTTATGCCAGAATTGAGAAAAAAATAACAAATCGAATTAAAAAGATTCTAGCTCACTCTGGAATAACAATATAGATGGAAATAAATTTCAATAAAAATAACGACGGATTGGTGCCTGTAATTATTCAGGATGCTTCTACTAAAAATGTATTAATGTTAGGCTATATGAATGAAGAAGCCTATCAAAAGACGGTAGAAACTAAAAATGTAACTTTTTTTAGTCGATCAAAACAGCGATTATGGACCAAAGGAGAGGAAAGTGGTAACTTTTTACGTCTGGTAAATATAAAAAATGATTGCGATCAGGATACTTTATTAATTACAGTAAATCCTGTAGGACCAACTTGTCATACAGGATCGGATACTTGTTGGAATGAAGACAACAATCCATCTTTTGGTTTTTTATCAGAACTTGAAAATGTTATACAAAGCAGAAAAGAAAATCAAGAAGACGAAAAATCCTATGTAGCTTCTTTATTCAGGAAAGGAATAAATAAGGTAGCTCAAAAAGTAGGAGAAGAAGCTGTAGAAGTTGTTATAGAAGCAAAAGATGATAACGAAGAACTGTTTTTAAACGAGAGTGCAGATTTGTTATTTCACTACTTGATTTTACTTCAGGCAAAAGGGTATAAGTTGGAAGATGTTGTAAACGTATTGAAATCAAGAAGCTAAAAAAATATAATTCAGATTAATTAATAACTAAAAACCACCCGAAATGGGTAGGTGGTATTGACTACTAAATATATAGATTTGCCGAGATTTATCGTTTCTTCAATTTGGTTAGAAATCAAAAAGATATTTTTTTTAAAAGCATCTTTTTAGAAGAGCAAATTGCTGGTTAGGGTACTATCTGGGGAAAACAAAAAGTATAGTTATTAAAATTTCAAATTATATATTAAAATGAAACAAGTAAAAGCAATTTTAATTGTAGGTTGTTTGTTTATTGGTGTATTGGGGTATACACAGGAAGAAGGCTTATTTTCATCTATTAGTTTTAAAGAAGGATTGAATGGAAATAATTCAAAAAAAAGATTTGAAGTTGATGACTTCAATGGGTTTCCAAAAGACTTAAGTTCTTCAAAACTATTTTTCATCGAGATTGATAAAGATGATATTAGAGGTCAATATTCTGTATTATTTGGTCCTTTTTATAGAGGGATAAATAGAAATCTAATAAAAAAAATAAAGAAAAAGTATCCTTATGAGTTTGAATCCTTTCCAAAAGAATATCAATCCAAAACCAAAAACTTTTTTCTAGATAAAGGTTTTAAGTATCGATTACTTATTAATTCTAGCTGGCACATGTTTGAAAAAGATCCAGCTGTAAATATCACAAGTATTCCATCTTGGAAGCAGTATTTTTCTTTAGCAATTCAAGATATAGAAAGCGGAACTATTTATGGCTTTGAAGAAGATTATATTTATATGATATACATAAACAAATTTATTAAGCAAATACGCGGATAGCCTAATATAAAGGATTATAGATTATTCAAAAATTAAAAGAATATACTTTTTATGATAATCTTCTCTTCTATGAAGTTTTACTCTTTCGATTTGATTTTTCTATATACTTTAATTTTCAAAAAAACTTTAAAACAATTTTTTTTTAAAAAAGTGCAGTTTTCGGGTAACAAATATCTGAACAACGACACTTACAGTAAACCAAATAATTTTGAAATATAAAATACAACTATTTTCACTACTAATTATTGTTTTCAACTTTCAGATTATCTATTCACAATGTGATCTTACAGAGACGATATCTGTTTGTAATATGGAAAACATAGATTTCGATAACGATACAACACCAGACGGAATTATTAATTTGTATGATGAATATACAGCAGCAACTGGATTAACAATTCAAAATGGAGTATGGTCCGTAAATCCAAACTACACTATTGCATTAGATCCAAATACAGGTAATGTTTCTTTATGGGCATTACAATTTTCAACAGAAAATGATACTATCGATGAATACACTTTTCAACTTCGTAATGGGGATTGTGGTGATGTAGTGGCCCTAACAGTCAATCTAATTCTTGGTCCTTTTTCTGGAATAGCACTTCCTCCAGGACCTAATGACGCTAATATAGAAATATGTGATGAAGAAGGTTTAAACTTATATGAAGCGTTAGCTTCAGATGAAACGATACCTTCTCCACACTTAAATGGAGAATGGGTTTATGTAGGAAATAGCTCTGGACCAGGATTTGAAGGGAGTTTTATTTTGGACGGATCTTCCTTTTCAGCTTCAATACCATATCAAGAAGGGCTTCCACTTGTGGATCAGGAAGTTTTTGAATTAAAATATGTAGTACCTGGTATTGCTCCTTGCGACCCTTTCCAGGAAACAACAGTTAAGGTTTCAGTAGTAAGGCAGGTTGAAGCAGGAACTGCTACTAGAACATTTATATGTGAATCAGACATTAGAGCTGGTTTATACGATGATGATATTGACCTGAGAGATGATCAATATCTTGCAGATGAAGATATTGAAGGAGGATGGCTTTCTGATTTAGATATAACTGGACAAATTTCTGACCCAGGAGATTCTATGATCAATATTAGAGAAATATATGATGTTTTAATTGATAATGGTAATAATCTTCGTTTTGGATGCCAAGATTATGAATTTACGTATGAAGTAAAAAAACGTTCAGCAGTATGTTCTGATGATAGTGAAACGGTTACTTTTTCAATTTATGAGGAACTTAGGCAATTTGAACAAAAACCAGAAGTACCAGAATTATGTGCTAATAGAGAAGATGCTCAATTTGATCTTTATGATTTAATAGCATTTGCTGAAGAAAACAATCAAAGTTTTGAGTATAATAATGATGATTATGTGAACTGGAGATTGGTTTCAGGACCATCCGATCTTAATGTTACCAGACAACCTGCAATAAACGCTTATAGAGGAACAATTAACCTGACTAATGCAGAAAGAGGAACTTATGTTTTTGAATACGGAGTTCATCCATCAATTAATTGTCCAATACCAGGAGTTCATTGTAACCCTTTTGCAGTAGAGGGAGAATCAGATTATTGTTCTTCAATTTGTGCAGTGTTAACTACAGAAATTACAATCGTTGTGTTAGGTTTTGATTATGCAGGAGAAAATACAACAGTTAGTCTTTGTGAATCCATAGAAGAAGTTGATCTTAGAAGTTTATTAAGAGCTAATAGTGGTAATACCGTTGTAGATACTGGAGTATGGACAGATCAAGATGGAAATATAATTGATAACACATTCGTTTTTCCGGATAGTGAAATATCACAAACATTTACATTTACTTATACAACAACAAGTGCTGATAATTGTATTGATGTTGCTGATTTGACAATTACGATTTTTAAAGAATCAAATGCAGGAATAGATGTAGTAACTCCAATTTGTTCAGATAGTTTAATAGTAACCTTATTTGATCAACTAGAAGGAGATCCTGATCCAACAGGTACTTGGATTGGACCTTTTGGATATGAATCAGAAGGTCATTTAGGGGTTTTTGATATTAATGATAATACATTACCAATTTTGGGTCCTGGAGAATACGTATATACAGTACCTGGTAATGAAGGATGTCCAGATCCTGATAGCGCTACAGTTACAATCGAAATAGTAGATCCAATTGAAATTGGAAGTGATAGAAACTTTACCTTTTGTAAGTTAGAAGGACGTGTAAACCTATATTCATTATTAGACGTAGATACGGTAAGGTTTGGAATTTTTGAGGATACTGATAATACCGGAGCTCTAAGCCCTGAAGGTGTACTTGAATTTGAAACATTAACCAATAATATATATAATTTCAGATATGTAGTGGCCAATGAACTACCCTGCGATGAATCTGCGCTAAACGTTGCCGTACAAATTGTAGACTTACCAATTCCAGTAGTTCCAGATCAGGAGTTTTGTATTCTAGATGCTAAACGCCTTGATGATATCGAAGTAGATGTATTAAATTATAATTGGTATGATTCTTTGGAGAGTGATATACCCATTATTAATAATCCTATACTTTTGGATAACCAGATATTTTACATTGCTAATGTAGATGCCGATAATTGTGAATCTGAAAGATTAGCAGTATCTATTAATATTCTTAATACTGGAGAGCGATTTTCTAATGGTGAGTTTTGTACCCTTGATTTTCAGGATGGTGTTTCGCCGGATGGAAACAATCAAAATGATACTTTTGATCTACTTATAGAAGGTGTTTATAACATTCCAGAGGCACTCCCTGATTTTGAATTAAAAATTTATAATCGATATGGCGGTTTGGTATATAACGGTAATCGCAATACTGAAGAATTTAGAGGAGAAAGTAATGTGTCACTTCGATTAGGAGATGACCTTCCTTCAGGAACGTACTTCTATATATTTACTCCCAATTTTGAGAACAATCTACCTATCCAAGGAAGTTTTTACCTAAGCAGATAAACAATGAGATCAAGTTTTTTTATAATTATAGCAATTGTTTTCTGCTCAGTAGCCTATGCTCAGCAGGAACCACAATATTCACAATATATGTATAACATGAGTACAGTTAATCCTGCTTATGTTATAGATCAAAGCGGTATGATATCTACCGGTGTGTTATACAGACAACAATGGACCGGTATACAGGGGTCGCCCAAAACAGCGAATGTTTTTGGTAATATCCCGTTGGGAGAAAAAATAGAATTAAGTGTTAACTATGTAAATGATAGAACTGGGGATGCCATACCTGTAAATAATGATTTCTTTAATATTGATTTTGCATATATTACTCGAATTTCTGAGCAATTTAAATTGTCTTATGGTCTTAAAGCGGGAATAAATAATTTTAGAATTGATGCTTCTGGATCTGATGTGGCTGATGATCCGGCATTTGCCCGCACTTCTCAAACAAAACTAACTTTTGGAGCTGGATTGTTTTTATTTAGTCATAATTTTTATGCAGGTATATCTTCGCCCAATTTATTACCTAGCGATATTAGTGTTGGTAATATTGGAGTTTCAGAATCAAAAACACATTTGTACGCTGTCTCAGGATTTATTTTTGATTTAGTAGACGAAGTTAAGCTTAAACCATCATTAGTAATTAAACAAGTTTTAGATTCTCCGTTAACATTTGATGTTTCTTTAAACTCCTTGATTTATGATAAGTTCGAATTAGGAGTTTCTTATCGTTATGATGATTCTTTTATAGCATTAGCAGGTTTTAATATTACTAATAACCTAAAGATTGGTTACTCTTATGATTTTAGTGTGAGCGACCTGAGTGGATTTAATAACGGAAGTCATGAAGTTATTTTACTATACAATTTTGACTTCTTAAAGTTCGGTAATAAATATACGTCTCCGAGATTTTACTAAATTATGAAATGTGCCATATCTAAGAAGTTGATATTAATGAAAAGGATTACTGGCAAATTTCATCTGACATCTAAAAAAATAAAACAAACAGATGAAAACTAAAATAGTTATAGTATTAGCATTGCTAATCACACAAGTTTCATTATCACAAAAAAAGAGTAGAGGAGATCGTTTCTTTGAAAAAGGAGACTATATTAATGCTATTATACAATACGAAGAAGAGTTAAATAGAGAAGGGTATGAAAAGGATATATTAAAAAATATTTCTACCTCTTATTATAATACTTTTCAATTCAGAAAGACATATCGATATCTAAAACTTTTGACTTCTGGTAGATTTTATGAGAAGGATAAATCATATCATAATAGGTTTAATTTTATGATGTACCAAACGCTTTCTGCTTTGGGTGAGTATGAAAAAGCGATTGAGTTTTTAGCGGTGTATGAAAAGAATAAAACAAAACTAGATATCAACAAATCTGAAGTTATTGAAACTATAGAAAGGTTTAAATTAAAAGAAGATGATTATGCGATAAAGGAATGGGGTTTTAATTCTAAACGATCAGATTTTGGAGCGGTAAAAAGAGATAGTCTTATTTATTTTACTACAGATAGAAACCCAAATGGTTTTATGGATAAGAACTATAAATGGACACATCGTCCTTTTTTAGATATTTATAAAATAAAAGTGGATAGGAAAAATACATCTTCAGGAGAAGCTACACCAATTTCTAAAGAAATTAACTCTAAGCTACACGAAGGAAATTTTTGTTTTTCTTCTGATGGTAATACGATATATATATCCAAAAGTAATTCAGAACGAGGTAAAAAGAAATTTGATAGTATTAGAAATAATGCCATTCATTTATACAAAGCAAATAAAGCAGATGGAGAATGGACAAAACCAGAGAAACTAGATTTTAATGATATTAATTATTCGATAGAACACCCATCATTAAATTCTGATGGAACCAAGTTATATTTTGCATCCAATATGCCAGGTGGTTATGGAGATTTTGATATTTATTATGTAGCTGTAAACTCTGATGGTACGTATGGTAAACCAGTTAATCTTGGAGATAAAGTAAATACGGCTAATAGAGAGCAGTTTCCTTTTATCTCAGAAGAAGGACATTTATTCTTTTCTTCAAATGGACATTTAGGATTAGGAATGATGGATATTTTTGTTTCAGAATCAAAGGAAAAACAGTTCACAACTCCAGTTAACTTAGGAGCTCCTATAAACTCTAGCTTTGATGATTTCTCTATGACTTATTATAATAAGACGGATGGTTTTTTTGCTTCTAACAGGAAAAAATTAGATGATAATATTTATACATTCAGTCAAACCGGAGAAATTTTTATAAAAGAATATATTGCGCGCTTTGAGATTAAAGACTTTGCTACAGATAATTATATTTCTAATGCAAAAGCAATAATCTATAGCAGAGATAAGGAAGTAGTTTATGAAAATCAATTAGACTCTATTTCAGCTTTTGAATTTAATATATTACCAGGAAGATATGATTTTAAAGCATCTGCAAATGGATATGAAACAAAGATCAAATCCATAGAAGTAAAAGAAAAGGATAATGAAACTTATATTGTATATCTAGAAAAGAAAAAAGAAGAGATACAACCTTCTGATGAAAAAAATGATGATATAGCAGTAAATAAAGATAATCCTAAGAGCAGAGATAAAGCTAATAATGTAAAAACAAGTAAAAATAAAGAAGAGCTGACAAAAGCAAAACTTAGAGCAGCACTTCTAGCAGATAAAACTGGCCCGCCAGTAATAGAGAGAAATGGTAAACTTTATTTTGACTTACCTCCAATTTATTTTGATTATGATAAGTGGAATATTCGAGCTGATTCTAAAAAAGTACTGGATGAATTTGCATTAAAACTAGATAAATATAAAACAGTATATATCAAAATAAGTGCTCATACAGATAGTAGAGGAACGGATAGTTATAATCAGGTTTTATCAGAAAAAAGAGCAGAATCAACACGTAATTACTTAGCTCTAATTGGTTATGTTAATGCCAGAAGAATGAAATTTGAAGGTCATGGAGAATCAAAGCCTCTTATCGATTGTGATAACAAAGTGTGCTCAGAAAAAGAACACCAAACCAATAGGAGGAGTGAATTCGAGATTATCAAATTTTAATTTATTATTGATTAAACCTAAGTTACTAATACAACAGATCTGGTTTTTCTGATGATTTGATTATTAGACTCTAATTTTTTAAGTCCTCTGGAGATAGCTTCTCGTGAGAAATTAAGATCTGTAGATATTTCTTGTATCGGAATTTTTATTTCTAAACTATTTAAAAAAGAAGATTTTAATTTTAAATAATTAAATAATCGACTTTCTAGAGACTCAGTTATAAATTGTTTAATTACACCTAGTATAGATGTATAATGCAATGAATATGAGCAAATCATCACTTTTTCAAATTCAGGATAAGTATTGCGTAGTTCTACAGCTTTTTCATTAGAAATTGTAATTATAACAGAATCTTGAATTACAACACTAGAAAATTCCAGGAGATAATCATTAAATAAATTTGCATGGCTTACAATACAGGCTTTACTACCTTCTAGGTGATAAAGGAGTATTTTTTTATTTTCATATTCGATAAATAATTTAACCAATCCTGATAACAAAATATAAGTTTCAGTATGAGTATTATCATGATAGAGAAGTTGTTCTCCACTAGAATGGTGATAAGTAGTTCCGTGTTCTTTTAAAACGGCTATTAATTCTTTTGAAAATGGGGTATTGTTGGCAAAGTTGGTCATATTGCAATTATTTTGGGCTTTAAGAATGGACAAAATACGATCTAATGATTTTCAGGTCATTAAAAAGTTATTTTTTTTAAAACTAGAACTATAAGTTTTAGTTATGATATTTAAGAATACGTTCTTTAAAAAGAGAATTAAAGTTTAGGCAATCAAAGCTATTGATCTTGGTTTTCCTATAACTTTGTTTTCATTTTCTAACCTTTTAAGCACTCTGGATATAGTAGCTTTAGAAGTATTGAGGTCACTTGCTATTTCTGTTCGAGAAATCTTTATGTTCATATCGTTGTATATAGAAGCTTTAGTTTTTAGATAATCAAATAAACGATCATCTAATGAATGAATAGCTAGATTTTTGACTGCTAATAACATTTGTCTAAGATTATATTCGTGAGAATTGACAATTGTTTTTTTTAACGATAAATATTGTTCAGACCATTCTATGATTTTAGAATTAGACACCCACAATAATGTACTCTCTTCTACAGCCGTTACAGAAACAGGAACAGAAAATTGATATTTTGTTTTTATAAAATTAAGAACAGGATTATTGTTCATTTGTATATGATATAGCATCAATGAATTATCTGCTTCTTCAATATGAGCTTTTAATAAACCTTTGGTAAGAAAAGCGGTTTGATCGATTTTCATATTTTGTGAAACTACAATATCACCAGCTGCATATTTCTGTTGAGAAGCATTAGATGTAATTAAAGAGAGTAAATCATTTTCTATATTCAACATTGGTTCTAACTGCATAAAAATGTAATTTAATGTATTCTGTTTTATAGGCGCAAATTCCCTGTTCAATTTAGTGAAGTTGTTTGATAATTCCTTACAGAAGAAAACGCTAAGAGGAAAAAATAAATATTAGAGTAGGATATAATTAAAGGTTATTTGTGATTTATTTTTAACTCTTATAAATACACTGTTTCTAAATAAAAGAGAGTAACTACACAAGATTTAAATTTGAGATTAAATGAGTACTTATAAAAATGATTGGTTGAAGTATTAGTTTTTGATTGTATAGCTAACTCTTTATATTTCAATTTTTTATTTTATCAAAAAAATACACTGCTAAACGATAAGGGTTTTTCTGTTAAAATTGTTCTTTGTAAAAAAGAAGGTGTAATAGAATTAAAAAAAAAGAAATGTTTTAAACCCTAATTTTGAAATAGAATATTCACGCAGCATTAATCTACAAATGATTGTATTACGGAATACGCGTAAAAAGTTCAAGGATTTACAATTGATAAAAAACGGTAAAATCCAGCCAAAAGCTAAAAATATGTGTTTGATTTTGTTAATTTTTTATTAAAAAAACATTGTTAAAAGGTAGTTTATGCTGTTTGTAGTTGTTAATTTTTTGTAAAAAACTGGTTTTTAGGACATTTGTTTTTTTTACAATTTTCCAAATAAAAAAAACCTTTTTTAACCTTTACAAATATTGACTTTTTTAAGTATTTAATAAAAAGAAAACCTTTGTGGATATTCTAGAGATATTTTGAACTTGATCAAAGTCAAATTGTGATCAAAGTCAAATTGTGATCCTTGTGTATTCGTGATCACTGTCAAATCTTAAACTTTTTTTTCTCTTCAAATTTGTGAGATCATTATCCAAATACTAGTTCTGTGATAATGCAGGTACAGTTTTAATTATAAAAAATTTAAGATTATGAAAAATAAAACAATCAAATTGTTTACGATAATTGGATTATCAGTAAGTGCTTACACTTCACAAGCGCAAGAGGTATTTTCAACAGTTAGGGCATATCAGATAAAAGCGGATACGGATAATTCTGGTGGAGAAGGGATCGCTTTATTTGCAGCTAATCAGCAATTAGCATTTTTTAATCCTTCAAATAATGTTATGATCAAAAGAACATTTTTTCAGGATAAAACTTTTTTTGATGGTATCGCAAGCTTTAGAGCAAATATAGGAATAGGCACAGAATCTCCTTCAGAAGCTATACATCTAAGCAATAAAAATATACGAGTGGATAATGGGCAATATCAAAGTTTTGGACAGGTAATATTACATCCAGATGTAGATAATACTGGTGACGATAAAATTTCTTTTAGAAATAGTCAAAACGGTGAAATGGCTTCAATACAAGATGGAAGAATTGAGTTGAACGAAGTTAGAGCAAATTTTGGAACGTTTAACACCGCAATGAATGTTGGAGCGGCCAATATTAGAGATGCAAGAATAGATGGAGGGTTTTTAGGAACTATTAGATATTCTGGAGAGAATTTAGTAATAGGCCACAATACTAATAATAAAATAAGCTTTGTAAATGGTTCAGAAACTGAAATGGCTAGCTTACAAGACGGAGATTTAACATTAAGTCGTGTGATCCTTAATATTGGTTCGTTTCCGGATTATGTATTTGATACTAATTATAATTTGATGCCATTAGAGGATGTTTCTGATTATATAAAAGAGAACAAACATCTACCTAATATGCCGTCAGAAGCCGAAGTGATTGCAAATGGTATGAGTGTTGGACAAATCAATACGGTTTTAGTAGAAAAAGTTGAAGAACTTACTTTATATACTATTGATCAGGAAGATCAAATTAAACTTTTAGAAGAGAAAACATCTCAACAACATCAAGTAATGCAGAAACAACAAAAGAGCATAGAACTATTGATTAAAAAGCTTGAGGTATTAGAGAGTGAATTAAAGCAGTTACATCATGGAAAGTAAAATAACTAAATCATTTACAGTCCTAATCTTGCTATTAGGTATATATACTATAAATGCACAAACCACGATTCAAAATCATGGATCAGGATTAGTCGTTAATGTAGATACAGATGCTTCGGGTAATGAATCCATGGATATTAATGTAGCTCAAAGACGCTCTGTCAATTTTGGACCGTTTAGAAACACGATGTTTGTAAATACTGTGTTTAATGGCAACATAGGTTCTGGTATAAGTAATCCATCAGAAGGGATACATCTATTAAATCGAAACATACGAGTTGATGGAGGGCAATACCAAAGTTTTGGACCAATAATATTACATCCAGATGTAGATAACACAGGAGATGATAGCATTTCTTTTAGAAATAGTCGAAATGGTGAAATGGCATCAATCCAGGATGGAGAGTTAACAATTGGCGATATAAGATCTAACGGGGATTTGTTTAATAATAGGGTGTTAACAGGAGATTTGTTTGCCAATAATTTGACGATGATAAACGGAGAGCGGATATCTAGTAATGGAAACCTTATATTTCGGCCGGATTTTAACTCTTCAGGAGACGATGATCGCATTATTTTTAAAAATACCGAAGATGAAGATATGGCTACCTTACAAGACGGAGTATTAACTCTTAGTCGAGTAATTCTTGATATTGGTTCGTTTCCGGATTATGTGTTTGATGCTAGTTATGATTTAATGCCATTAGTAAAGGTTTCTGAGTATATCAAAGAAAACAAACACTTACCTAATATGCCATCAGAGGCAGAAGTAGTTGCAAATGGTATGAGTGTTGGACAGATTAATACAATATTGGTGGAAAAGGTCGAGGAACTTACTTTGTATACCATTGATCAAGAAAATGAGATAGATGATCTAAGGAAAAAAGTTAAAGATCAGAATGAAAGAATAGACCATTTACTCAAAAAACTTCAAATAATTGAAACCCAATTGAACAACTAAACTCTTTATATTTTTCTTAGAAAGTACTACCAATAATTGCTGAAATTTAAGTTTAAATTCCCGAAAGAATATCTTAATTACAACAGATATGTCAGGCTATATCACGTAGTACTATAATCATCATTATAACTAAATAGATATGATATACAGTATAGAAATACTGCTATACAGGATTACTATGCTTATAAAAGAAATGATATAAATATTAAAATATTAAAATATGAAAAAATATATATGGATAGGATTACTGTGTTATTGCTTCACAATAGTGAGTGCTATAGCACAAGATTCAGAATTGTTTCGGTTTGTTAATGTTGCAGAAACAAGTGGGACTAACAAAGTCTTACATCATAATCTTCAAGATAATAGTGTAAATGTGATACCAATATCTAATACGGTATTTAATGCAAGAGATGGATATTTACAGGCATTTATATTAAAACGCTTAAGTCCGGGAAAAGTATTGATTGCTTCGGCAAAAAAAAACAATCATTTTTTACATTACGATGACTCTACAAGCCAAATTAGTTTTATTCCTATAACAGATGAAAATGCACTAGATGCATATACCTGGCAAATAAACTATGCTAGGTTAGCAGCAGTTATAACTCCCTTAAATGATCCAAACAAAGGATTAACAATTGATTCTAACAATAGCATAAGTATACAAAACTTACAAAATAATTCAAGAGGATTGATTACAGAAAACAATGTGGTTGGAGATCAACATCGATTTACCATACAACGTGTTACTAATGTATTTTAAAAAAGAAAATCTATGCAAAATTTTATAAAACACTATATAAAAAGTGCCTTGCTACTATTACTGATGTTATACAGTATAGGTAGTAAAGGACAAGATAATCGTCCTGCAGTATTGCATATCAAAGGCGATAATAATTATACGACTCACTATGATACTTCTATTAGACTAACTAGTGATTTACTTGATAAAGATAGAACAGGTGAAGCAACTATTGAATTTTGGGCTCAAGCTGGAAGAAGTGGGGTGCAAGAAAATGGCGAGCAAAAAAACTTTGATAGCTGGACGATCTCAAACCTTCTCACAGGAAGTGAAGAGTTTTCCTTTACGGCAACAAGAGATCAATTAACACTCAAAGTTGGAGATCAAATTCAGAGCCCGGGTTTATTAGGAGATGCCAGATTATTTGATGATGACTGGCATCATTTTGCCATTGTAGTAACTAGTGAAGCATCTACCGTTGCGGTGTATATTGATGGTATAGTACGATTAGTGACACTGGCTCCTGTTAATACAATACCTCCAGAAAATCTATATATGACCGTTGGAGCACAAGACCATTTGTTTGTTACCGAATTTAGAGCCTGGAGCCGTACCCGCTCCAGAGAGCAAATACAGGAAACACAATTCAGATCTTTATTTAGAGATGATACCAATTCACTGTCAGAATTTGTTCAGAATGGATTAGTAACTGCATATGTTAATGAGAAATTTGAAGAAGCACCTATTAGTACGGTTCCAGAACTGCAAAGTGCAAGCTGGGATAATATATTATTTTCATTAAATAATAGTATAGAATCTTCCCGAATAACAACACAGTATGTAGGAGCATCCACAAGATTAGCAAAATTAAGGACTGATGTGGATCACCCAATTTTTTCTTTAGAAGATATATTATTAAGCGCTTCAGACGGAAATGGAGTAGATGCTCCTAATTCTGGAAGAAGAAATGGGGTGGCTTTAAATTGGCCACATATAAGAGGAGCTGCCGGATATCGAGTATTAAGACGAAATCTTTCTGATGAAGGAACAAGTAGTATTGAAATAGAAGTAGTAGATAATGTTCAGAACAATGTAGTTTCAGAATTAATTCGAGCCTTTGATAGTGATATTCTGCCCAACGAATTATATCAATACAGTGTACAGGCAATTAATGAAGATGGTACTAGAGGAGCACTTGGTAGGGATATAGGTTTTGTTTTTGCAAATGGAATAGTAGAAGGAACTATACAAACTGCCTTGAATGTAGCAACACAAGATGCCGGAGTAGAGGTAATTGCTAATACAGGTGTTATTCCAGGAAGTGCATTAGAATTTAGACCAGAAACATCTACTCCGATTATCATTAATAATGTAGAAATTTTTAGATCCGCTAGAGGAGAAGGAACAATTGAGTTTTGGTACAAAACTCCAACCTCGGGATCTGGAAGTAATACAGTTTTTAAATTAGATTCGGGAGAAATTAGATTAGATAATAACTCAATTAATGTACAATTAAATGGAGGTACTTATCTTGAAGCACCTCGTCCAAATGATACAGAATGGCATCATTATGCGGTTACCTTTGGAGCAAGTGGAGGAGATATATTTATTGATGGAGGAATGCTGCCTCCATTAGGAGAAGTAGGTATTAGACCCAATGCAACTACCACCTTACCTTTTATAGTAGGATTGAGTAGAACTTCTGAATTTTCTTTTAATCAAGAAACAGGAATAACCTATCATCTTGATGAGATTAGAATCTGGAAAGGAAGGAGAACAGGAGAAGAGATAGATCAATATGCCGATTATGTTTTGGGTGGAGAAGTAGATGATTTACTAGCATATTATAGATTAGATCTTAATGATCCTACTCATATTTATAACCAGGCAACTTCGGCATTAGAAGGAATGGTTAACGGCACAAGAGGAATGCTAAGAGGAGAGAGTGCAAATAATTTGATCCACTTGTCTGCTGATCAGCAACCAACTGTAGAACGAGACCCTGTAGGACAACCAGAAGTAAGAACCCCAATATCTTATATTACTTTTACAGATGAAGCAGGAAGATATAGACATACTGCATTAAATACAGGCCGACAAGGAATTACCAATAATGCAAATTCATTTGAATTTAAGATAGTACCTTCTCGACCTAATCATGAGTTTTCTCCAGCAAACAGAGTAGTTGATATTGATCGTGTATTAGAACCAAATGCAGTAACGGCCAGTTTTACTGATATTTCTGCATTACCAGTATCAGGTAGAATTGTATATAGAGTACCGGATCCTAGTGAATCTAGTGGTTTTGCAACTTTTCCAAGCCTTCAGGATACATCTATTCAGTTAGATGGCGTACGAGTAAATAGTTCAGACCCCGATATATCCGTTACAACAAATGCTGATGGAGTATATGCCATTACCGCAGCTCCAGGGAGACATCGATTTGGTGTAGATCCTAATACCAATACATCTTCACAGAATAGTGGAGGAGGAAATACAAATAGTAATGCTTTTGATAGAGTAAGTCTTGATTTTGATGGTAAAACAGGATATGCAGTATCAAGCGAAGTAATTCGCGCAGAAAATACAGATGCTTTTACTTGGTCAGGATTTATACGTCCAGATTTGATGCCAAATCCAGGAGAGACTTTTTCTCCAATACAAACAATTTTGCATTGGGGAGATTTACGTATAGAAGTACGTAATAATGATAGGTTATTTGTAGTCGTTAACGATACAGATGTATTAAATGCCAGTGTAACTCAGCAAGCACAATATAGTTTTTTTGCTGTAAGTGTAGATCCATCAAATAATACAATTGCGTTGTATGTAGATAATGATTATCAAACAGATGTGTTTTCTGGAATCACTATAAATTCTAAAACATATTTAGGTGCTCAAAATATAGGAACTGGGGATACGCCAAGAATTAACTTTTCTAATGTTAATTTAGATATTTTAGAATATAGAACTGAAGCATATTCTCAAGAGCAATTAAGAGAAATTCAAAATGGAAATGTTATTGCTGATGATGAAGATGTATTAGCATTATCTTATACTTTTGAACATAGGAGAGGAACGAGAGCTATTAATTTTTCTGTGGATAATCAAACTACAGAAAATAACTTTTTGTCATTACTACCAGGAGCTTTTTTTAATGATGCATCTTCTTCTGGTTATAATAGAGATTTTGAGTTTGATTATTTGGCAATTAGTCAGCAGTTTAATCCTGAGCAAGGTAGTGGTGAATATGTGCTTAATGTTATTGAACCAATTTCAGATTTAAATTTTGAAAACACTTCAAGAAGATCTTTTATAGGAAATATTGTAGTGCCTTGTGATAATAATGTGGGCGAATGGACAGGTACCATTACACGTACAGACATTGCTTTTCCAGAATTTACAGTAGATATTAATGGAACTCATTTTAACCGTGATCGTACGGTGTTTACGGTGAATGATTTATTACCAGGGCAGTATCGGGTAGAACTAACAAATATGGATTCTGGCCGTCAGGTACAATCCTCTATTATTGATTTAAGAGCAAGAAATCAGAGTTTTGATTTTTCCTTTAGAAACGATATAGAAATAGAAACGACTTTTTACAGGTATAGTTCAGTTGAAGCTCAGAACGAGGTTGTTTTAGATGAAGCAGAATTAAGAAGCCGACAAATTGATCCAACTTGTGGAACAGAAAGTGATATATACAACTTAGTAGCCGGTGAAGGTGTGCTTATTTCAGTAAAAGTATTTGAGCGTTACGGAGATAATATTTGCCCTGTTGAAGGTGCAGAAATAAGTTTAGCTGGAGATATGATTAACGATATTACTGGGTTTAATATGAAATCTAATAGTATTGGGCGTTCTAATTTTATAGTAAACCTAGGAACCCCTAATTTTCTGGAAGATTTTTTAAGAAACCTAAATATAGCTGTTAATCAAGGAGGAAGAAATCTTAATGAAACCAGATCTGCATATTTAGCAGGAGCTCAACGTAGTAATTCTGATTTTACACTTACTGATCCAGAAGTTGGGTTTGTATTATTTGACCCACCAGGCGATGGAAGTTCATCTACATTAGAAAGAGGTAGTTCTTTTACATTTACTAAAACAGTCGAAGGAGGAATCGATTCAAGCACAAGTTTTAGTACTGTGGCTGGATCAAGTACAAGCGTAAGTACCGTAGCATTAACAATTGCAGCTCCTTTAGGAGTGGGTGCGGCTGCTGGAGTATCTACAGAAACGGTTAATTTGACAACATCTCCAGAATTTAATACTAATATAAGTACCACATTACGTAATAGTACAGGTACTACTTCTACAGTAACATTAGATCAAAGTATTTCTACTCCTACTTTTGATGATTATGTTGGTGAAGATGCAGACGTATTTATTGGTACATCTCAAGTATTAACTTTTGGTACAGGTCGTACATTAAATATTGAGAACTGTCAACCGGTAATTGATAATAATGCTACAGTGATGACCGCTGATGAGCAAACACCATTTATGTTTACAAGACAGCAGATTCAAGACGAAGTAATTCCGGATTTACAGCGTTTGTTGATTGCAAGACATGATCAGTTAATAACTCCAACCCAAGAACAATTGGATGCCAGAAGTTCATTAGAACTTGATGTAACTATTGATGGGTTTAATATTGATGTTAATGATTCAAATGCAGATAGAGAACTTGTCGATTACTTATTTGAAATAGGGAATTGGCAAGAAATTATAAAAAGACCTAAAGATAGAGATGAACGAATTGCAGAATTTGAAAAAGGTAACACATTTTCAAATACAACCACTAATCTAACTACGGTAGACGGAAACGATTTAGGAATGACTGTTACAGAATTAGATCAAGAAATTGCTTTTTCTTCTGGACCTTCGATTACATATAATCTAAGAAGAGATAGAGGTAGTAGTGAATTGACAAATGGTACGCTAGAAAGTACTACTGGAGGAGGATTTAATTTTGGAGGTAGCTTATTTGGAGCTAATTTAGGTATAAACACCCAAATTCAGGTTCATACAGTAGTAGGAGGAAGTGATGGAACTGAAACCGCTAATTCTAGAACCGATAGTTTTACTTTGACCGATGATGACACAGGAGATCAGTTTAATGTAAGAATCCGTCGTCATCCTACCTACGATACTCCTATGTTCTTAACTACTGCAGGACAAAGTATGTGTCCTTTTGAATCTGGCACCGTGCCTAGACAAGGAGTAGAGATTTCTATTGATAAAAATGTAGGTTTTGGCACAGGTGATGAAACTATATTGTATAATATTACATTACGTAATACACAGCGTGCAGCTGATAATACACCAAAACAGTATATTGTTGCTATGGATGGAGCTTCAAACCCGTTAGGAGCTGCGGTTTTCTTAAATGAATCCCCGATTTTTGAACCAGCTACAGTATCTCCGATTACCTTTGCTTTGGACGGTAATTCTCCAACTGGAGTTCGGCAAGAGGTAAGCGCACAATTACGTATTGGTAGAGGAACTGATGCTCCATCTGATATTTCGTATGAAAATATTATTATGCGGGTATATGCAGCCTGTGAATTTGAAGATTTTAATTTCCAGTCTTTTAGAAGAGATGAATTTGAAGAAGTAGGAGTAGTTCCTTTATCAGAAATATTGGTGACAGCTCATTTTAGTGGCCCTTGTATTGAAGAAGTGATACCAGATTTACCACAAGAAAACTGGGTTGTAAATAATACAGATAATAATGAATTAGATTTTAGATTTAGAATTCCTGAAGTAGCAACTGATACAGCTCCAGATGGATTTACTGTAGATATTGAATATGCGATAGAAGGAAATAATACGCCAAATGTATTAGAATCATTGTCATTAGTACAATTGAAAGATAATTTACAATCTGATGGATTTATTACCTATAGCGCAGATGTGTCTGCACTGACCAATGGTACTTATAGTTTTAGAGTAACTCCTGTTTGTGATGATGGAGGAGCTAATATCCCTGCGAGTAGACAAACACCGACACCATTTGTTAGCGGTACTATCAGTAGAGATGCACCTATTGTAGTTAGTACAAATCCTGAAGCTGGAGGTGTTCTTACTGGAGAAACGATCTCTGCTACTTTTTCATCAGCGTTCAACCCTGCAACAGCTAATAGTAGTACGGTTTCTTTACGAGGTATATTAGGCGGAGTTCCTGCAGATTTAATTTCGGCAGAGTTTGCAGAAATATCAGATGAGGTAACCATACCGCATCAATCACAGTTTAATATTACAGGAGCTTTTACAATAGAAGCGTGGATAAACCCATCTCGTTTTCCTCAGACAAGTAATGTACCTATTCTAAAGAAAAACGGAAACTATAAAATAGAATTAACTCCGCAAGGAAGAATTCGTGTAAATCAGGCTGTAGAAACTACAGCATCGTTGCAACCATTTACCTGGACTCATGTCGCGGCAGTATATGATGGAGTAAATACGATTCAGGTTTATTATAATGGTACACCAGTTGGGTCAGGAACTTTTAACGGTTTAGTAACCAATGGCGATCCAATCCAAATTGCAGGAGTTCGTAATGGTGATTCTTATGTGGGATTATTAGATGAGGTACGTATTTGGACAGAAGCACGTTCCCCGTTGGAAATAACCACAAATCTGGATAGACAGTTATTAGGAAACGAAACAAATCTGATGGCGTATTTTGTATTTGATGATAATGCATTAGAAGGAGGAAACGGAATACCTGATGAGGCAATTCGTGATTTTACAGGAAATGCTATCGGAACTACCGAAACAGGATTAAGCTTTGTCAGAGGAGAAGGAAATGCAGCACCTCTGGATGTAACTCGTATGGTACAAAATCTACAATTCACGATTACACCTTCAGAAGGAAATACAGTATTGAATATTGTACCGGTATTTACAGCTAGAGAACTAGAAGGAGCTCGATTGACAGCTATGATTAGTGATCGTAAGATGCAAGATCCTGCAGGAAATTTAATTGCAGGTGCTTCCTGGGATTTTATTATCAATCGTAATGCATTGCGATGGAGTCAGAACAATCTATCTGTAAGACAATCACAAGGGTCAGTAACTCGTATTGAGAATATTGACTTGGTTAATGAACAAGGAGGTACAGATATCAATTATAGATTTGTACAATTACCAGCTTGGTTGTCGGTGGCTGAAGGAGCAAATCCAACAGATATGAATCGTATTTCTGCCGGACAAACCAATAGAAATTTAGTATTTGAAGTAGCAGCATTTTTAAACCCTGGTATCCATACTGCAAATGTAAATATTGAAACTTTTAATGCAGCAACAGGAATTCCGCTAGGAGTAGAGACATTTCAATTAGAAGTTGAGGTATTTTGTGAGGCGCCAGCATATACAGCTGGATTTAATTCGGGAGATTTCTTAGGAAATATGATTTTTGTTGGAAAACTAAAAATTGATGGAGCACAATCTCTGGATACAGGAGATATAGTAGCAGCTTATCTTAATGGTGAATTCAGAGGTTCTGCATCTGTTGGTAGCAATGGTTTGGTAAATCTTTCAGTATTTGGTAATAATGATGAATCAGGAGCACTTGATTTCAGAGTTTGGGATGTGTCTGAATGTACAGAATATCAAGGTATAACAGAAACATATCCATATTCATTCAGAGGCCGTTTTGGATCTAATACAGTACCGGTAACTTTTACGGTAGGGGACAGATTAACCCGAAGAATACCATTATCTGGTAGAAATCAGGAAGTGAGTTTTAATGTTCGTGATAATGTGACTTCTTTTGAACTATCATTAGCATCGATTACTGGTTTAGAAACGGGAGATAGAATTCTTGATCCTATAAACCTTAGTGTAATAGCTACAGTTTCTTCTGATGGAAGTTATACCAGTAATGTGTCTACTATAGATGTACGCAGATCATATTTGGTTCAAAGAAATGCCAGTGCAAATAGAACAATACAAGTATCTGGTATTCCTGTGCCTGTAGATACAAATATTCAAATTCAAGGAAGTAATATTTTTAACGCGATTCCGTTCTTTCCAAATGAATTGCAAACGACTAATCTAGCTTTACGTTCGCTTAGATCAACTACTATAAGTGAAGGAGATCGTATTGAGCGTAGAGGTTTAAGTGCAGAGTATAGTACGGCAAATGGATGGGTAGGGAGTTTAACACATCTTACACCAGGATTAGGGTATTTATACACAGCAACAAATGCAGGAACTCTTAATTATAGCGGAATTGCGAATACGGCAAGAAGTGCTGTAAATGAGAGTGCAGATGAAGAAGTGTCATATCTTGATAAAGCTGGAGATTTAGGATGGACAGTTGATACGGGTGATTATCCTAGATTTATGTATATGACAATGATTGTTAATCCTGATCACTTGAATGCTAATAAAGAATATATGATAGCAGCTTTTGTAAATGGAGAGATTAGTGGTATAACAAAACCTCAATACATTGAAGGAAATTATCATTATTTTGTTGGTGTTGGAGGAACGAATGAAGGAAAAGTAACTTTTAAACTTTTTGATGGAGAAAAGATGTTGCTATTGGATAATGTAGTTGATTTTGATGGATTACAGACTGTTGGTAACTTTAACGAACCTTATGAGCTTAACTATGCTGCTGGAGAAGTAGTAGAAAACAATATCCAAACTAATCAAGTAGGGTATATGTTATCACAGAATGCTCCAAATCCGATGACAAGCAGTACCGTAATTAGTTTTAGTACACCAAACGACGAATATGTAGATATTAGTCTTTATAATCTCTTAGGACAAAAAGTACATACTTTTATGGCCAAAGAAGTTAAAGGCAATGTTAGACATACAATTGATTGGGATGGTACAGTTAATAACGGAAGGTTATCGAGTGGGATTTATGTATATCAATTGGTTGCAGGCGATCAAAGAATACAACGTAAACTAGTTATTAAATGATAAAAGAACTCATATAGATTTTTTAAGAACTCCTCATAAAAGAGGAGTTCTTTTTTTATATATTTCAAAGAAAATAGGATAGATAAAAAATCACTTCAAATATTACAGTTGAAAAAACTCATATTTTCTAATTTTGAAGTAGATAATGTTTTGTTTTCTAATAAATTAAATTGTACTTTTGCACTCCTTTTTGGTGAGTAAGAAAATAAAAAAGGTAGTATTTAATTTATTTTAACTCTTCTGTATAATTTTCACCTTGATTTTCAAATATATACAGGATACAAATTTTATCTTCAATGTCTGAAGAAACAAAAAACACTGACGTTCAGGAAGTGGAGGCTCCAAAAGCAGCTCCTGCTGTATCTCCTCAACAAGAAAACCCTGAGCAATTTTTAAAAGATTTTAACTGGCACAACTACGAAGAAGGAATCGATCCTATCGCAGATTCTAAATTAGAAGAGTTTGAAAAGCTAGTTGCAGAAAACTTTGTTGACACCTTAAATGATGAAGTAGTTGACGGAACTGTAATTAACATTACAGATCGTGATGCTATTATTGACATCAATGCAAAAAGTGAAGGTGTTATTTCATTAAATGAATTTCGTTACAATCCTGATCTAAAAGTAGGAGATAAGGTTGAGGTTTTAATTGATGTGCGTGAAGACGCTACAGGTCAATTAATACTTTCTCACCGTAAAGCTCGTGTAATTAAAGCTTGGGATAGAGTAAATAATGCACATGATACTGGAGAAATCGTAAACGGTTTTGTAAAGTGTAGAACTAAAGGAGGTATGATCGTTGATGTATTCGGTATCGAAGCCTTCCTTCCTGGTTCTCAAATTGATGTTAAGCCAATTCGTGATTACGATGCTTACGTTGGTAAAACAATGGAATTTAAAGTTGTGAAAATCAACCACGAATTCAAAAATGTTGTTGTATCGCATAAAGCACTTATCGAAGCTGATATCGAAGAGCAGAAGAAAGAAATTATTGGTCAATTAGAAAAAGGTCAAGTATTAGAAGGTACTGTTAAGAATGTTACTTCTTACGGTGTATTCGTAGATCTTGGAGGAGTTGACGGATTAATCCATATTACAGACCTTTCTTGGTCTAGAATCAACCATCCAAATGAGATCGTTGAATTAGATCAAAAACTAAACGTAGTAATCTTAGACTTTGATGAGGCTAAGACACGTATCCAGTTAGGTCTTAAGCAATTGAAACCTCACCCGTGGGAAGCACTTGACAAAGAGCTTAAAGTAGGTGATAAGGTTAAAGGTAAAGTTGTTGTAATTGCTGATTACGGTGCATTTATCGAAGTAGAAGAAGGAGTAGAAGGATTAATTCACGTATCAGAAATGTCTTGGTCTACACACCTACGTTCTGCACAGGACTTTGTAAAAGTTGGTGATGAGGTAGAAGCTGTTGTACTTACTTTAGATAGAGAAGAGCGTAAAATGTCTCTTGGTATTAAGCAATTAACTCCAGATCCTTGGACAGATATTACTTCTAAGTACCCTGTAGGTTCTAAGCATAATGGTATCGTTCGTAACTTCACTAACTTCGGAGTATTTGTAGAGTTAGAAGAAGGTATTGATGGTCTTATTTATATCTCAGACCTTTCTTGGACTAAGAAAATTAAGCACCCATCAGACTTTACTAATGTTGGTGATACTCTTGATGTAATCGTTCTTGAATTAGATGTAGAAGGACGTAAATTAAGTCTAGGTCACAAACAAACTGAGGAGAATCCTTGGGATAAGTATGAAGTTGAGTTTGCTTTAGGTACTAAGCATACGGCTACAATCGGTGAAATCGTAGACAAAGGTGCTACAATAGATTTCAACGAAGATATCGTTGCTTTTGTTCCTTCTCGTCACCTTGAAAAAGAAGACGGAAGTAAATTAAAGAAAGGTGATGAAGCAGAATTCCAAATCATTGAATTTAGTAAAGAATTCAAGAGAGTAGTTGCTTCTCATACTGCTTTATTTAAAGAAGAAGAGGCTAAAATCGTAAAACAAGCTGCTAAGAAAGCTGCATCAAGTGCTGCTGAAAAGACTACGCTTGGAGATATCGATGCTCTAGCTGATCTTAAAGCTAAAATGGAAAAAGGAGGGAACTAGTTCTCAATACTTTTTATAATATTAAAAACTGTCTATAAGTAATTATAGACAGTTTTTTTATTGACATAGTTGGGATAACTATACCATAGTAAATAATCACAAAATATTTAAAACTATTAAGGCAATAGTTAAAAATTCTCTTTTATCATCTCAACTTCAAGACAGGATAGGCTTAGCTTCCAGGCTTCTTCAAGGTTTTTGATGATTTCTTTTTTCTGTACTTCTTCTATAGGTTTGAAATCCAAATATACCTCTGCTTTTAGTACACTATAATTTTGTTCTTTTTGTTGTACGGTTAGATAGTATGAATAAAGATCTAAGTTTTTGATATCTGCAGTTCTTTCTCCATATACCAAACTATTATTAGTTTTGCTTCTATCTCCTAATGTTTCTACTTTAAATATATCTGATCCAGAAATACAATTGTGAGTAGTGCCAATTCGATTAATACGAAACTCGTCATAATCCAGGCGATCAATAAGTTTGTACCAAGAGGTTCTTACTTTAAAATCACTAATAAATTGATATACCTGGTTAACATTTCCTGGAATGGTAATCTGCATATCAATTTGAGGTTCGTATGCAGGTTTTTTAAGTGCTGGTCTTTTAATAGCTTTTTCTGATTCTAACTCTTTAAAATAGTAGTGAGAAATTCCAAAATCATAGTGATCTGCTTTTTCTTCGAATTCAGAATTATCAAGTGTTTGTTCATAATAATCAATGGTTTCTTTAGAGATTAGTAAATATTGATTAGATGGAATGCTGTTTTTTAAAAATCTATGAATTTTAATTACATCTCCTCCATAGGGTTTTACAATATCTTTTACTCTTATATATGCAATTTCACCATAATGAATTATGAACTTAACTTGTAAATTATGAGCTGTGGTACAAGCTCCACATTCACAAATACGATTTGTATTATAAAGATTAAGGTATGTAGAAAAAGCAGATAACATTTTTTTGGACTGCTCTATAAGATGATCAAACTGTGGTATTTCTGTAGTATACATAAAGAGTGCATCTCCTTCTATTTCTACAAGTTTGAGATCTATGATATTAGAGTCGATCAATATTTCCAGAAGTTCTGAAATAATATGCTTGCTATGTTCAACTTCAGTATTGGTTACAAAATTTGTAAATCCACTGATATCAGGCATAAAATATAATGCGTAGTTTTTCATAATATAATTAAATCGAAATTTGAAACATTAAAGCAAAAGCGGTTATTGAAATAAGTATTCCTACCAGAAAAACATTATAAGAAACCCGTAATAGGTTGTATTTCTTATGTAATACTTTTCCTAAAAAATAAAGGTCTTTAATCATAGAATTGTATAAGTATTCTTTATCATCCATCATTTGATGCATCCCCCAGATATAATCGTCTAATTCGACATTATGAAAGTTACCAAAGAACAGCAGGTTTACTTTACGTTGTCTTATTTCTTCTTTTGTAAAAAAACCGCGGGTTATTTTTGGTCTTGTCGAAAGAATAGAAAATATAATTGTAAGTACACTAAAACTAATTAATACAATAGATGGCAATATTAAATGACCATTTGTGGGATTGTCTAATTTTGGTACCAAAATAGATAATGCTACAGAAATAATGATAGCATTTACGGATAGTAATATGTTTGCCTTAGCATCTGCGATATCACTTAATTTTGTGTGGTTTTTTAAAGCTACTCTAAATGCCGTTTCTACACCTTTTTCTGGTTTTTCATTTTTTGTTATAGATTTAGTAACCTTGTCCTTTTCTCTTAAAACCTTGAACAATGTTTTATCCTTTAATTCTTGCCAGTTGTTTTGAGCATGTGAAGTATAAAACCTATGACTGTTAAAGAAGGTTAATGTATCATTCATCCATTGATCAACATCAATACTGATATTGTTTAAAGATTCTTGCTCTCTACGTAATAAGTCTGTATAACCTAAGAAATCTTTATGTACTATATGCGCACAATCAGCATCTCTCATTATTTTTTCGAGAGTCGTACTAGGCTTGCTATCCATTTTGGATGCTAAGATTACAGAACAAACCCTGTTAACAATGACTTCATCTAAATGTAGATCGGTTAAAAATTCATTACATATAGCAACGCTTTTTTCTTCATGATCCTGAGGAGAGATTACATAACCAGTATCATGAAAATAAGCTGCGATAATAACAATCAATGAATCTTCAGGAGATAAATTTTCAGCTTTTGATAACATTTCTGCACTCTTTACTACTCGCATAGTATGATCAAAGTTATGGTACAACAATAAGTTATCTTTTGAAGAGAAGAAATTAAACACATAACTTTCTACCTTAGGTAGTAAATCATCTATTGTTTGTTCTTTTTTTACCCTATGATCTTGCTCCATTTTTTACTTCGTTTCGCAATTGCTTTAATATAGCTGCATATTGCAATAGCCTTATATCCCTCTTCAGTAAGTTCTTCGAATGTTTTTTCTACTAAAATTTTACCAATACCTTTTCCTCTTAAATTGTACGGGACTTCAGAATGCACTAAATGCATTTTATCATTTGTTATAACATATTCTATTTTGGCAATTTCTCCATTAATATCCAGTGTATACCTGTTGTTGTCTTTATCATGGTGTATTTTTAATATTTGTGGTATCAATTTATTAATCCATTTTTGTAATTCTTCAGAAGTAGGATTACGTAACTTTTTGTTTCCAATAGTAATAGTTGGAAAGTTTAATTTTCTGTTTTCATATAAATTCCTTAATTCTTCAGCATATTCTTTATTAGTTTCAACATCTAAAAAAAGATAGGAAAGACCAATTTCACTTAATAAAAGCTGATAATAATGAGTCTTATGACAACCTTTGGCTCCATATAATTTTATAATAGGGATTTTTTCCATTCTTTTATTTATCAATAATGTGGATTTATAATTTAATTTAACTGGACATTTTTCAATTTCGTCAAGATTTATTTCTTTCAAAACAAGGAATACAAATCTCTATAATGTATAAATTGGCATAAGAGTAATACTTAATTATTACCTTAAATTCTATGAACAATACTTCTATTCATCAATTGTAAAATTATGTAAGATTTGTGCATTAAAAAGTACAGATATTACCCTTATTCTTGTACATATTACTTTTATGTAACTACGATAAAATAGAGCTCAATTCTATAAATATGTTGCTAAGAATAGTATTGCAAAGGATTTTTTTTAAAATACTAAAAACTTATAATCCGCTCCTACTATAATAATTCCAAAATTTCATTACTTTTGTATTCCAGAGATCCATTTGGAGATTATGAGTCAAAAATTACTACTTAGTGCAAAAGAGATAAATATAATTCTGCACCGTTTGGCTTGTCAATTAATCGAAAATCATACTCATTTCCAAGATACAGTTCTGATTGGGATTCAGCCTAGAGGAACCTTTTTGGCAGATCGAATTATGAAAATTTTGGTTGATGATTATCAGTTAAAAAATGTAAAATTGGGATACCTTGATATTACTTTTTATAGAGATGATTTTAGACGAGGAGAAAAGCCATTAGAAGCCAATAAAACTGATATTGATTTTGTGATAGAAGACAAAAGAGTGGTGTTTGTAGATGATGTATTATATACAGGAAGAAGTATTAGAGCAGCATTAACAGCCATGCAATCTTTTGGTAGACCACAAGAAATTGAGCTATTAACACTAATTGATAGACGTTTTAGCAGACATCTACCTATACAACCCAATTACAGAGGGAGACAAGTGGATGCAATTAATCAAGAAAAGGTAAAAGTGAATTGGATTGAGAATGGAGGAGAAGATGCAGTATATCTAATTAGCAAATGATCTAGAAATAGTTTAAAGAATATAAAAGAATGAGCGAGTTAAGTGTAAATCACTTATTAGGAATAAAATATCTAACCAATGATGATATTAATCTCATCTTTGAAACAGCAGACCATTTTAAAGAAGTTATTAATCGTCCGATAAAAAAGGTTCCATCGCTACGAGATATTACTATTGCAAATCTGTTTTTTGAAAATAGTACAAGGACAAGATTATCTTTTGAGTTGGCAGAAAAAAGGCTCTCTGCTGATGTGATTAATTTTTCTGCAGCTTCTTCTTCTGTTAAAAAAGGAGAAACTCTTATAGATACCGTAAACAATATACTTTCTATGAAAGTAGATATGGTGGTGATGAGACATCCTAATCCTGGAGCCGGAGTATTTCTTTCTAAACATGTAAATGCTAGTATTGTTAATGCAGGAGATGGTGCTCATGAGCATCCTACGCAAGCATTACTAGATTCTTATTCTATAAGAGAAAGATTAGGAGGTGTAGAAGGAAAAAAAGTAGTAATTGTTGGGGACATATTACACTCTAGAGTTGCATTGTCCAATATTTTTGCCTTAAAACTTCAAGGAGCAGAGGTAAAAGTTTGTGGACCTAAAACATTGATTCCTAAATATATTGAAAAACTTGGGGTTCAAGTAGAAACTAATTTAAGAAAAGCATTACAATGGTGTGATATTGCCAATATGCTTAGAGTACAAAACGAGCGAATGGAAATAAGTTATTTTCCTTCAACTAGAGAATATACACAACAATTTGGTGTAAATAAAGAATTATTGGATAACTTAGATAAAGAGATTGTAATTATGCACCCGGGACCTATCAATCGTGGAGTAGAAATCACGAGTGATGTTGCCGATTCTAATCAAGCCATTATATTGGATCAGGTAGAGAATGGAGTTGCAGTGCGAATGGCTGTGATATATCTTTTAGCTTCTAAAATTAAACAATAACTTATGATTTTTAATAAAAATGGTTCTACAACCATAATTACACAAGAAAAGACGACGATAGTAGAATTTGTTAAGGGGATTGATAACAAATATGATTCATTGAAAAATGATAACATTATTGTTAACCTTTTTTCTTTAAAACAAATTTCTGTCGACGATATTAATGAATTTCTGTTAGTATCAAATAAGCATAAAGCTTCTGGACGTTCTTTTGTGATCGTAACTGACAAAATATCTTATGACGAGGTGAGCGAAGAGATTACAATTGTTCCTACTTTACAAGAAGGTTATGATTTGGTTGAAATGGAAGAAATCGAACGGGATCTGGATTTTTAAAAAAATAATATTTTTTTGTAATCTATCAGCTTGTTTTGCGTCTTACTAGTTATGAATAAACTAGCCCCAATCCCTATTATCGCGCTATTCCTATGTTTAAACGTTTCAGCTCAAAATTGGAAATACGATTTTGAAGAAGCAAAAACTTTAGCAAAAGAAGAAAATAAAAATATTTTACTACTATTTACAGGCTCTGACTGGTGTCCTCCTTGTATTAAGATGGAAAGAAATATACTATCTAAAGACAGGTTTAAGGAATTTGCCGACAGTAACTTCGTTTGGGTAAAAGCTGATTTCCCTAAGAGAAAAAGAAATAGACTTCCTGAAGATCAAAGGAAAAAAAATGAAGCTTTGGCCGATAAATATAATAAGAAATGGGTATTTCCTGTGATTTTGGTAATAAACAAAGATGGTAATGTGTTAGGAGCAACTGGCTATAGAAAAAGAATGACAGTTGATGGATACATAAGCTTGCTTACTACTATTAATTCTTTTGGTAAATAGGTTGTGTCTATATTATTTTATTAAGGTATATTCACGTTTTTAAAAATTAAGTGAAATAACAGCTTTGAAACTTACAATATTAGGTTGCTACTCCGCAACCCCAAGAACATTTACGAATCCCAGTGCTCAGGTATTAGAAATAGGTAACCATATCTTTTTAATTGACTGTGGAGAAGGGACACAAGTAGAGTTAAGACGTAATAAAATAAAGTTTTCCCGAATTAAACATGTGTTTATTTCACATCTTCATGGAGATCATTTCTATGGTTTAATTGGTTTAGTTTCTACGCTTAAGATGTTGGGTAGAGAAGAACCGCTTCATATTCATGGACCTAAAGGAGTAAAGGAAGTGATAACTTTACAATTAAAATTATCTAATTCCTGGACAGATTACCCACTCCATTTTCATGAACTTACTAATACTGAATCAGAAGTTGTTTTTGAAGATGAAAAGGTAATTGTAAAAACAATCCCATTACATCATAGAGTATATTGTAACGGTTTTTTATTTGAAGAGAAACCTGGTGATAGAAAACTATTGATGAGTAAAGTGCTTAATTATGATATTGATAAAGCGTATTATCGATCGATCAAAAAAGGAAAAGATGTCGTCTTAGAAGATGGTACGTTGATTCCTAATAAAGAACTTACCGACAACCCAAGTCCAACACAAAGTTATGCATATTGTAGTGATACAAAATATAATGAGGATAAAATACCTTTAATTAAAGATGTTACGGCATTGTATCACGAATCTACTTTTCTCGAGAGCCATAAACATTTGTGTGAAACCACGGGTCATAGTTCTGCTATAGAGGCAGCTACTATAGCAAAGAAAGCAAATGTAGGAACTCTTATTCTTGGTCATTACTCAACACGTTATGATAATGTTGAATTATTTGCCGATGAAGCCAGAACAGTTTTTAAAAATGTTAAGGCAGGAGATGATGGCAAAATATTTGAGTTTTAGAAGATGTTCTATAATATCTGTCATTCAAATTAGGTAAATTTGTATAATAATTTATTGATATGAATAGAGACCTTACCGATTATCGAAGATCATACGAAAGAAATGAATTAAAGGAAAATGATCTTCCAGAATCTCCGGTTGAACTTTTCTCTAATTGGTTTAAAGAAGTAGAAGACGCTGGGGGAGTGGATGAAACCAATGCAATGACATTAACTACATTTGGTTTGGATGGTTTTCCAAAGTCAAGAATAGTATTATTAAAACACTTTGATCAAAAGGGTTTAGTTTTTTACACAAATTACACCTCAGAAAAGGGAAAAGCAATACAGGAAAATAATAAAGTTTGTATTTCATTTTTTTGGCCTAATCTCGAAAGGCAGGTTATTATTAAAGGAATTGCTAAAACAATTTCTGAAGAAAAGAGTACAGAGTATTTTAAATCTAGACCTAGAGGTAGTCAATTAGGTGCTTGGGCATCTGATCAGAGTAAAGTAATAAATTCTCGAGAAGCGTTAGCAGAACGATTAGCAGAACTTGCAGATAAATTCGAAAACAAAGAAATACCTAAGCCTGATTTCTGGGGAGGATATCGTGTAGAACCAATAGAATTTGAATTTTGGCAAGGAAGACCTAATAGGTTACATGACCGTATCAGGTTTCAAAAAATAAATGGTAATGATACTTGGAAAATTGAACGATTATCTCCTTAATTCTAGTCCATTATAACAAAACTAGATCTTCTGTTTTTTCTATATTCATCTTCAGAACAATCCTGACCATCTAAACAATCATTTACTGGTTTTGTTTCGCCAAAACCAACATATGAAAGAATCCTGTTTTTAGATATATCCTTACTAATTAGGTATTGATAAATAGATTCAGCTCTTTTTTGAGATAAACTTAGGTTATAATCGTGATTTCCTCGACTATCAGAATGGGTTTCTATTTTAATGACCATTTTTGGATAATCTTGAGACATTAATTCAACAATCTTATTGAGCTCAATTTCTGCTCTATAAGTAATATCCCATTTGTCAAATTCAAAGTAAATCTCATTAAGATCAATAAGATCTCTTAATGTTCTGTTTATATTATTATTTGTCAATAACCCATTGGCTGGAGGAAGTGGAGGATCAACTTTAACGATATCTGCCTCGTCAAGACCTGCACTTTCTGTATTATTAGTTCTATTAGAATCACTAATTTCTTTTCTATTTTTATCCAAATCTTTTTTTGGAGTAGCAGCAATACTAATATAGTTAGGACAGTTAAATCCACTCATATCAACAGCTAATTTGATACGATAATAATCTGGAAGATTACATTTGTTGATATGATTATATCCTTCAGAATATTTTTTAGTTTCGTTTAAAGAACCGTTAAACTCTGCTGTTACAGGTCGATCAACGATCAATACTTCTCCATTTTCATCAACAGAATCACAATCAGTATTTACTCTTACATTATATCTGATTTCAAAAGGTTCACTATCTGTTTTTACCATTTTATTAGGTATAACAAAGTTTACTATTCTTGAATCCTTATCATATTGTACTTTGATTTTTCTAGATGGTAGATCAATGGACTCTTTTAAGAAAACTACATTTTCAGGAAGTTGATCCTTAATTATAGTATTCTTTGCATCATCATTTCCATCATTGTATATTTTAAGACTATATGTTATTTCCTGATCATTAGAAACAACATCATTAGGATGTACGTAGCTATGATCTGCATATAACGATCGTTTTATCATATGAATAGCTGGCTCGTATATTTCGATACTAAATGCTACGGCCATCACAGAATACCCATCATTATCGGTTAATAATCTAAAACCGGCTTTACTTTGATTGTTACCAATAATGCTATTACGAACATTCTTAATCTTAAATAAATCGGCATCATATCCCAAAGTATTTTGACTTGCAGGAACTCTTGTAGTTATATTTCTACCATTCTCAGTAATATTGGCATTAAAGAAATTATTCATTGGGTTAGTGCTGTCTGTAATACTTTTATAAGAATTAGACAGATTAGATAATACCTGGAAACGATCTCCTCGAATCCCCTTATCACCTTCATATGAGATTACACCAATTTTTCCATTTACAGCACCTTTAGGAATGGTTTGAAAATTATCGAAAGAGAATTTTACCGGTTTTGCCTTAGAGTCTATATTTACGAAACCATCATATATATAAAAACGTTTTCTTGGCTTAGCATCATCCTGATATACTACGATCATTGTCCATCCACCTGCTAATCCATTACCTAAAACTTTATCATCATTAACTTCAGAAGTAGTAGCTGGTATATTGGCAACAGTGTATGTTCCATTAGGGTTTTTAAGATTTAAAACTTCTTCTGTAATATCCTTATAACAAGAGTATTGTTTGAATAATGCATCAGGGTCGTTATAATAATCATGTATAACTTGTCCATTGCTTATAGTAGAATAGGAAGAATCTCCAGGGTACTTAATTTTAATTGAAGTAATATCGTGTTCTCTATTTTCATCTGCGTATGAAGCAGTCCAATACAAACCTACATGTTTGATTGCGTTACAATCTGATTCAGTAATAAGGTCAGCGCTACTTGAATTAAATGTTGAAGGATCATCATCAATATCGATGAATCCCATTCTAAATTGGTTGTTTAAACCTCCATCATTATAGCTTTCATTAGGATTAAACACACCGGTCCCATCATCATTACTGACTTTTCCTAATATAGTATTAGATACAAACTTGAAGTCGCCTTTAAGCGTAAATTCAGACCTCTTTTCAAGAGGAACTTCTACTTGACCATATGTTATTGAAGAACAAAAAATGCATATGAAGATAAGTAGGCTTATATTCTGAAATCTGGCAACATTTCTTTTTTTAATAACTTTTTCCACTTTAACTATTCTTTACTACCCTATCATATAACTTAAATTATGATAAATTTGTGTTTACAATGTTGGGGTGAACATTCTGATTATAGGGGAAAACCGTATGTAAATTTAAATTTTAACAATTGATTTTATGAGAAAAAAAGAAAGTTTTCGATGTAAACATCAATTTTTCCGATTAAAACCATACTTATATCACCTTCATTTTCATTGATTTAGCTGTATTTTTAAAAATAACACGTTTTGGTTACATCTAGAAAATGAATACATTTTGTACTTATTAGTTCTTTATGTCTCCAGTTAAAAATCAATTTTTATAATCTATTATTAAGAATTGTAAATGCTAATTCTTAAACTTGTATCATATAACTTCATATCCACAATAATATTATCCAGGTCATGAAAACTTTGTATTTAATAAGACATGCAAAATCCTCTTGGGAATTTGACGTAACTGACGATAAAAGACCACTTAATAGTAGAGGTCTCAAAGATGCTGATTTAATAGGGAATGCCCTGAAAACACTAATCAAACCTATAGATAAAATCTTGTGTAGTCCGGCAGAAAGAGCGCATATGACAGCAAAGATTATTTTACCATATCTTGACGTTTCTGATGATGTATTTAGTTTAGAACCAGATCTTTATGATTTTAGCGGTCAACAAGTAACCGAAGTGATTAAAAATTGTGATGATAGTATAAGTACATTATTGATTTTTGGACATAATCATGCATTTACTTCAATAGCAAATCTTTATGGGAGCGAAATTATTGATAATGTACCTACTACAGGTGTGGTAGGTATCGAATTTGATGTAAATCACTGGAAAAACATAAATGTAGGAAAAACCTTATTAAAATTATTCCCTAAATCTTTAAAATAATGTCAGAAAACATTAATAATCAATATATTAATAGAGAATTGAGTTGGTTGCAATTTAATGCTAGAGTACTCCAGGAAGCAGCTGATGATACGGTTCCTTTATTAGAAAGATTGAGGTTTATAGGAATATTTTCAAATAATCTTGACGAATTTTTTAAAGTACGATATGCTACAATAAAGAGGATTGATCTGGCAGGAAGAGATGGTAAAAATGTTCTAAAAGGCACTACAGCTAGTGAGTTATTAGATAAGATAACCAAGATAGTTATTAAACAACAGACTCAGAGTTTAAAAACTATTGATACGATAAAGGATAAGCTTGGAAGTCACAATATTTTTATGATCGATGAAAATGAAGTGACACCTGATCAGGATGATTTTATTCGTAAATATTTTATTGCCAAAGTGAGTCCTGGACTAGTGACTTATATTCTAAATGACCTGGATAAGTTACCACATCTTAAAGATAGTGTTGCTTATCTGGCAGTTAAATTGGTTTTAAAAGATAAAATACCTAAAGAGGGTAGAATTTCAAAAATTCTCCAACAAACCACCAAAGAAAAGATATATGCACTGATTGAGATTCCTAAAAACACAGATCGATTTGTTGTACTTCCAGAAAAAGATGGGAAGAAATATATAATTATCCTGGATGATCTTATAAGGTACTGTATGCATATTAACTTTAGTATTTTTGATTATGTTAGTGCCTCTGCTCATATGATTAAGATTACTCGAGATGCTCAATTAGATTTTGATAATGATTTGAGTAAGAGTTTTATACAAAAGATTTCTAGTAGCGTAAAATCACGTAGAGATGGAGAACCGGTAAGATTTGTTTATGATAAAGAGATTGATAAAGACACTCTGGATTTTCTAATGGAAAAAATGGGAGTTGATAATACCGATAGTATTATACCTGGTGGTAGGTATCATAATCGAAGAGATTATATGAATTTTCCAGATTTAGGTATAAATGATTTGATCTACCAATCGATTCAACCATTAGAAATACCTGGGTTGAGTCTTCAAGGAAGTTTGCTGGATAAAATTGCTAAGAAGGATTATTTACAATATACTCCTTACCATACTTTTTCGTATACCGTAAAATTTCTTAGAGAATCTGCTATTGATCCTAAGGTTAAGAGTATTAAGATTACTATCTATAGATTGGCTAATATATCTCATATAGCCAGTTCTCTTATTAACGCTGCTAAAAATGGTAAAAAAGTAACTGTACAAATAGAACTTCAGGCAAGATTTGATGAAGCTGCTAATATTAGTTATGCAGAGCAGATGCAACGCGAAGGTATAAATCTAATTTTTGGAGTAACAGGTTTAAAAGTTCATTGTAAAGCTTGTGTGATTGAACGTGAAGAAAAAGGGAAACTAAAAAGGTATGGCTTCATAAGTACAGGTAACTTTAATGAATCTACAGCAAAAATATACACCGATTATACTTTATTTACCACAAATGAATCTATCTTAAAAGAAACCAATAAGGTTTTTAAGTTTTTTGAAATAAACTATAAAATCAATCGATATAAACACTTGTTGGTTTCACCACATTATACCAGATCATCTTTGGTTAAATTGATAGATAATGAGATAAAAAATGCAAAAGAAGGCAAACCAGCAGGAATAAAACTTAAATTGAATAGTTTAAGTGATTATGATATGATAGATAAATTGTATGAAGCTAGTAGAGCAGGAATACAAATTTATCTTATTATTAGAGGAATATGTTGTTTAGTCCCGGGAATACCAGGAATGAGTGAAAATATTGAGGCTATCAGTGTAATAGATAAGTTTTTGGAACACCCGAGATTGTACATTTTTAAAAACGCAGGAAACCCAAAAGTTTATATTTCCTCGGCTGATTGGATGACAAGAAACCTTGATAGAAGAGTAGAAATCTCTTGTCCAATTTATGATGAAGACATAAAACAAGAGCTAATGGATACTTTTGAAATTTGCTGGAATGATAATATTAAAGCGAGAAAGCTTTCAAAAGATCAAAACAACGAGTACGTTAGAAATGATAAAAATAAAGTAAGATCTCAGGTTGCAACCTATGATTATTATTTAAGTAAATTAGGAAATTAGATATTTTGTTAACTATAGAAAAATACGGAGCTATTGATATTGGATCCAACGCAGTTAGATTATTAATCAGTAGCATCCATGAAGAAGAAGGAAAAACTACAAGGTTTAAGAAAACTAGTTTAGTTAGGGTACCTATTCGTTTAGGAGCAGATGTTTTTAAGCATAGAAAAGTATCCGAAGAAAATATAACTAGAATGATTGATGCCATGCAAGCGTATCAATTATTAATGAAAACCCATAAAGTAGTTAGATATAAAGCTTGTGCCACTTCTGCTATGCGTGAAGCAGAAAACGGAAAAGATGTAGTTGCCTTAATAAAAGAAAAAACAGGAATACAAATAGATATAATTGATGGTCGTGATGAAGCAGCAATTATTGCTATGACAGATCTTCATGAACTTATTAATTCTGATGCCACCTATTTATATGTAGATGTTGGAGGAGGTAGTACAGAGTTTACATTATACCATAATGGAGAAACTATTGTTTCAAAATCATTTAAACTAGGAACAGTAAGGATACTTAATAATTTGGTGACCGATGTAATATGGAAAGAGGTTGAAGAATGGATTAAAGATAATATTAAAGGTTATAATCGGATTTCACTAATCGGTTCAGGTGGAAATATTAATAACATTTTTAAGAATAGCGGAAAGAGTGTAGGAAAACCATTATCATTTTTATATCTCAGTTCTTATTATGAATTACTCAACTCTTTGAGTTATGAGCAAAGAATATGGCAACTTAACCTAAATCAGGATAGAGCCGATGTTATTATACCAGCTACTCGTATTTATCTTTCTGCTATGAAATGGAGCGGAGCGCGTAAAATATTTGTGCCAAAAATTGGATTGTCTGATGGAATTATAAAATCACTATATAACGATAAACTAAATGGTTTGTAGGTTTGAATCATTTTTTTAATTAAATTAATGAGGGAATTTTCCCTTATTTGAAATAAAATAATATTAAAAAATCATTTTTTTATACTAAATTGTCCTTATAACCAAATAATTGTACTATGAAAAAAGCATTACTATTTGCTATAATATGTTTAATTGCAGGATTAATAAACACTCAGGCTCAAGAAGCTAGATATGGTATCAGAGCTGGAATAAATATTAGTTCTATTAGCTCTGATGATATTCCAGAAGATCTTGAAGATAATAGGATAGGAGTAGTTGTCGGTTTTTTGGCAGAGTTTGCACTTACAGAAAAACTAGGTATTCAACCAGAGCTTCAATATTCTTCTCAAGGTAATAAAGATGATAATCTAAGAGTTAACTATCTTCAGTTACCAGTAGTTTTAAAATATAACTTCACTGATATATTTAATGTTCAACTTGGTCCCCAAGCTGGAATTAAAATTTGGGAGTATGAAAATAATGAAAACTATAATACTTTTGATTTTGCAGTAGTGGGTGGAATAGGAGTTAATATAACGGATAATTTCTTTGTAGATGCTCGTTATGCCTTAGGACTCTCAAATGTGTTTGATGATGAAGGATTGCCTACAAGTATTGATGGTAATAGCAGAAATATTCAAATTTCTGTTGGATATAGATTATAACCTACAGAGATAAAATATAAAAATAGCCGTTGAAAAATTTAAATTTTTCAACGGCTATTATGTTTTTAATAATTAGTTACTCAAAAAAGTCAAAAGCTCCTTTTTTTATAACAATCCTTTTATTTCTATACCTTAATAAAGATTTATTTCTAAATTTATTAATAATACAATTGGTTGTAACTCTAGAAGTTCTAATATAATCTGATAGCTCATTTTGGTTAAAAGGAGAGTCTATGAGAACATTTTCTGTATCTGAGCTAGATGATTCAAACTTTTCCCAAAACTCCATAAGAGTCTCAATAAACCTTTGCTCGGCTGATCGAATACTTAGAACTTTAATTCTCTTCTCTAATTCAGTATACTCTTCCTTTAGTAATAATAGAAGATCTTTATACAAACCAATATCTTTACCAATGGCTTTTTTTACATCTCTTATATCAAATTCATATAGTATAGTGCGCTCATTCATAGCTTTATAGGTGAAAGAGGCATAAAAATTTCCGTAAATTATATCAGCTCCAAAGATTTGTCCTTTGGTTAGTATCATAGGTATGATCTCTTCACCTGTGTCAGTAATATGAGTGATTTTAACGCTACCCTCTATTATAAAATAGATTTTTTCAAAAAAGCTTCTGTTTTCTAAGATGATTTCATTTTGCTTATAGAAAGTACTAACGTACTTATCTTGTTTTATAAGCAGATTCAGCAATGTAGTTTTCATTTGGTGAGTTTTTTAATAATTTGTTAGGTTAATGGTTTGTTAAATATGTAAAATTGTTACGAATAATTATGTGTTTTATTGTGATTAACACATAATCTTTCTGTGTTTTTTGTGTAATACTGAGATTATCATAATTAAAATATATATGATTTGATGTTAGATTTTTTATACGAATAATTTTTATGCAGGTCTACTTTTGGTTTTAACGCTAGCTAGCATAGAATCATAAAATCTAATAATCACACAACTCATGAAACCTAAACACTTAAAACCTTTTAGTAGTTACCTGTTATTCTGTAAGTTATTTCTAGAATTTCCATTGCATAGTTTCAATTAAAATCATTGTTATTTATGGAAGCTACGGTTTATCCGGGAACCTCTGAAGCAGGAGTTCCCGAAGGCTCTGGATTCTCAACCATTATCCAGGGCGATACTTTTTCTAAAAAAGCGATTAAAAACCTTTCGTTGTCTGAGCAATATCTTTTTCAGAGATTTGGTCAAGGACCTATTACAAGAATACCATATAGATGCATTCATTTTGCCTTCGAAGATCAGGTAAAAGCTAACCCCAATGGTATAGCTGCTTATCACCTGGATACATCTATTACTTATAAGGATCTAAATGATAAAGCAAACCTTTTAGCATTAGAACTTATTAAAAAGGGAGTCAAAGAAGGCGATAATGTTGGTCTTTTTATCCAGCGTTCTATTCCTATGTTAGTTGGTATTCTTGGAATCCTTAAAGCTGGGGCAGCTTATGTACCACAGCACATAGGTCTAGCGCCAGAAAACCAACTCAAATATGTTATTAAAGAAGCAGAAATAAAAATTGTACTAACCGAATCTAAATATAAGGAGTTAGTGCCAGAAACCCCTAATCTTGAAACGCTAAATGTTGATGATTTTATAGAACAAACCAAAACGGTACGTAAAATCCCTAAACTACCAAAAAGAGAAGTTAATCAACATAATGTTTGTTATATCATTTTTACTTCAGGAACTACCGGAATGCCTAATGGGGTTCAGGTGACTCATGGTAATTTATGCAATATGCTTTTAACAGCCCCTGGTAATTTAGGAATGCGACCAGGACTTAAAGTGGGACAAATTTTAAGTATTGCTTTTGATATGTCTGTTTGGGAAATTTTGGGAGCCCTTGCTAATGGAGCGTCATTATTTATTAGAGGCAAAAATATCCAGGAAACGGTTAGTGAAGTGGATATTGTTATTTCTACCCCTACAATACTTAGTTCTTTAGACGTTAAGCAATGTGAAAATATTAAAGTTGCCGCTGTTGCTGGAGAACCTTGTCCAAGAATTTTGGCAGAAAAATGGTCTGAGTTTTGTGCTTTTTATAATTCTTGTGGACCAACCGAGGTTACAATTATAAATACCGCTCAACGATTTTTTCCTACCGATGATGTACTCTCCATAGGAAAACCAATGCCAAACAATACAGTATATATTCTAGATGAAAATTTAAAGCCTTGTAAGATAGGAGAACCAGGAGAGATGTGGGCAGGAGGTTATTGTGTATCCAAAGGTTACATTAATAATGAGGTATTAAATAAAGAAAGATATGCTGATGATCCCTTTTTAGGTAAAGGAAATAAAATGTTTAGAACCAGAGATTTAGGAAGATGGACCATGGATGGAGAATTAGAACATTTAGGAAGAACAGATGATCAGGTAAAAATATGTGGATTTAGGGTAGAACTCGACTCGGTATCTTCTGTAATAGAAAAAATGAAGGAATGTAAACGTGCGGTGACACTAAAAGTGGATAATAATACATTAGCTGTATTTACAAGTCCTGATACTTTAGAAGAAGAAGAAGTAAAAAAAGAAGTAGCAAATGTTTTGCCATACTATTGCGTTCCTGGAGTTGTAATTTCTCTGCCAGAACTACCGATGACAAGTAGAGGTAAAATTGATAAAAAGAAGTTATTGAGTTTATTATCAGAAAGGGATATGGAATCAAAAGAAGAATGTCCTCAAATTAAAGATTTGATCGACCAAGAATCTGAACAATCAGCAAATAATCCTACGGATATTCCAGATTTGGATAAAGTACAATTACCTAAACAAAAAAAATACTTTAGCAGAATTTGGAAAGGAGAAAAACTCATGCATTATTATCGTCTATTTGTCTTATTTCTAATAGTGAATAGCATCTTAATGATTTATGGGACAACTACTGGAAACTGGTGGGCAGAAGGAAACATTAGGTTCGATCTTATAGCAAAAATTTCGTTAATAAACTTTACTATAGGGATATTGATAAGGCAACAATATATCGTAAACTTTCTCTTTTGGGTTGCAACAAGTATTCCGACAAGTTGGCCTCTTTCGATAAGAAGAAAAGCCGGGAAAGTATATCATTTTGGAGGAATCCATATAGGAGGTAATGTTAGCGGCACCCTATGGTTTATGATTTTTATGGGATCGTTATATTATAATTTCTTTAATCAGCCTGAAAGCGCTTTAGCTAACATCTCTATATTATGGGTAACATCTTTTCTCACAGGTATATTGATATATATGATTATTATGGCTTTACCAAAATTAAGAGCCAAATACCATAACAATTTTGAGAAAACCCATCGTTTTGGAGGTTGGTCTGCATTACTATTGTTCTGGGTTCAAATGATACTAATTCTAAAAGCTCAAAATCCATCATCTAGTTTTACAGAAGCATTATTTAATTCGTTTAGTTTTTGGATGTTAGTATTAATTACAACCAGTATTATTATGCCTTGGTTGCGATTAAAAAAAGTAAAAGTAAACCTGACTAGGCCTTCTAATCATGTGGTGTTAGCAAGGTTTAATTATGGAGAAACACCATTTGCCGGATCATCTACTGCGATTAGCAGAGATCCTTTAATGGAGTGGCATTCTTTTGCTAATGTGCCCGAACCAGGAAGAGATGGCTTTAGATTAACAATCTCACGTGCAGGTGATTGGACAGGTGCGCTTATTGATGATATGCCCAAGCATGTTTGGGTGAAAGGAATAACCACCGCAGGTGTAGGAAATATAGATAAACTTTTCAAAAAAGTTATTTGGGTTGCTACAGGTAGTGGTATTGGACCCTGTTTACCACACCTTCTATCAATGGAAGTAGCATCACGTTTGATCTGGGCAACCAGAAACCCAAGAAAGACTTATGGAGATGAACTCGTTGAAGAAATCCTTCAAGTACAACCTAATGCTATCATATGGGATACAGATGCTCATGGAAAGCCAGATATGGTTAAACTAGCCTATAAAGCTTATAAAGATTTTGATGCAGAAGCCGTAATCTGTATCTCTAATAAAAAACTAACCTGGAAAGTCGTGTATGGTATGGAAAGTAGAGGAATACCGGCCTATGGAGCGATTTGGGATTCCTAAAATAACCTCTTCAAATTAAGCCTTACATAGTAAATCTTAAAAAATAATCATTCAATACTACACAGATAATAATCCTTTATTAATGGATTACTTATCAAAGGTATTGTATAAAAAATATACATATGAATATTAAAATAGAACAAAAAGAAAGGGTTGTGAAAATCACACTGGATCGCCCTAAATCATTAAATGCGCTTAATAGCGAATTAATGCAGGAAATGATCTCGACACTTACTAAACTTGATAGAGACCCTAATGTAGGATGTTTTCTAATTACTGGATCGGAAAAAGCTTTTGCTGCAGGAGCTGATATAAAAGAAATGGAAGGAAAATCCTATATGGATATGTATCACGAGGATTATTTTTCTGGATGGGAAGCTTTTACGGCTATTCGTACCCCAAAAGTTGCAGCGGTGTCAGGGTATGCATTGGGTGGTGGTTGTGAATTGGCTATGATGTGTGATATCATTTATGCTTCTGAAACGGCAAAATTTGGGCAACCTGAAATCAAACTGGGAGTAATCCCAGGAATAGGAGGAACCCAACGTCTTACCAAAATGATAGGAAAATCCAAGGCTATGGATTTAATACTTACTGGACGTATTATGAATGCTCAGGAAGCTCAAAACGCTGGTTTAGTAGCTCGCGTTTTTACAGCTAATGAGATGGCGAAAAAAACCGAAGAAATAGCAAGGATTATAGCTTCATATGGTAAAACTGCTGTTATGGCTGCAAGAGAAACGGTAAATATGGCTCTGGAATTAGGAATAAAAGAAGGAGTTTTATTTGAACGACGAGCATTTCACGCATTATTTAATACTGCAGATCAAAGAGAAGGGATGAATGCTTTTATCCAAAAACGAGACCCTAATTTCAATACCGAAGGTCGAGAACAAATACTAAATATTTAAATACTAAAACCAATAAATCTAAAATTTAAACACACAATTATGAAAAAAGTACTCATATTAATAATGGCTATATGTACTATAAACTCCTATAGTCAGGAAGAAGAAGAAAAGAAAAAAACGAAGTTTGCTACAAAGATTATTCAGAACAGTGTAGCCGGTTTTTCACCCGTTTTTTTTGGTAGTTTTGAAACCAATAAAAATTTTGACATCACATTTTACAGCGTATTCTGGACCAATACTTCTTTTGGTACTCTAGAATCGGGTAGTGATCAATTATTAGAAACTGGAATAGGGCTTGGATTTAAATTAGCAGGAGGAAAACTATTTTTAAATCCTGGAGTTGGATTTGCTCATGGTAAATTCTTTTCAACAGTTGGAGGAACAAAAGTTGGTGAAGCTGTAATACCAAATACCTATACTCATTATCATGATAATATTTTTGATGTAGAAGCGTATATAGCATACTACAAATCCCTAAGAAACAGAGAAGATATTTCTACAAGAGATCTTTTTCTTTTCTGGGCAGCACCCGGTATTAATGTTAGTGACCGTCTTGTTTTAGGAGGTTTTTTTGAAGAATTAGCTTTTATGGGACTTGAGGATGACGATATAAATAAAAACATACAGGTATATCGTTTTTTAGGAGGTTCTATTAAATTAAAAATGGATAACGGAATCGCTTTTCGTTTTTCTGCTGGAGCAAATCTCGTAACAGATGTAGGAGCGTCTGATGAGTTTTATAAAGTTTCTGCATTTATTCCGTTATAAAAGAAATCATTTAAAAACAAAAACAAGGCCATCCATTGGATAGCCTTGTTTTTGTTTTTAAATTTAGAAATATAATTTCTAACTATCCATGAATGGTTTCTTTTGTTCCAAGATCTTTCATGATTTTAGCTTCAAAAGTTAATAAATCTTGCCATTTTTTATCAACTTCTTCACGGTCACCATATTTACGAGCAAAATTGAGAAACATCGTATAATGATTAGCTTCACTAACCATAAGATCTCTATAAAACTTGGATAATTCCTGATCTTCTAATTCTTCTGAAAGAAGTTTGAAACGTTCACAACTTCTTGCTTCGATAAGAGCAGCATAGAGAAGACGATGTACGAGATGAGTTTCTCTACTACCTCCTTTAGGAAAGAACTTTATTAATTTATTTACGTATTCATCCTTTCTGTCTCTACCCAATGTCCAACCTCGCTCTACGATTTTATCATGAACCATTTTAAAATGACTCATTTCTTCTTTTACAAGTTTGATCATCTCTTGAACCAGTTCTGTATACTCTGGAAAACTTACAATTAATGAGATAGCAGTAGAAGCAGCTTTTTGTTCGCAAAAAGCATGATCAATAAGAATTTCTTTTATGTTTTTTTCAACGATATTGACCCATCTTGGATCTGTCGGTAATTTTAAGCCTAGCATATATTCTGTTTTTACAATTCCTTTTAGCAATTGATATTGCAAAGATATTATAAACTTGGTTATAGGGTAATCGTTTTATTAGCTTTTTGTTTACCATCTTAACGTAAACAAAAACCAATTGAATCATGTTGTAAGCTTTTTTTATTCGATACAACTAATTCAAAAAAATAAATTGATGATAGGAGGAATATTTGATTACTTAACTGGTAGAGGAGGAATACTAATTTTGGGTTTATTCGTTGTTTTGGTTGTTTTATACAATAAGATTAAGACAAGAAATTATTTCAAAAGACCTTCTGATAAGAGGAAAAAGTAATAGGAATTAAATATCCAAATCAAAAGAAGATCTTAATTTGTCAATTAAAGGATTTTTCTCTCGAAGTTTTTCATATTTATCCTGTGGAGTAAATGCATATTTTTTTGAAGCTTCCTCATTAACCTTTATTTCAAGCTCTACACTGTAATTACTTAGTTTCTTATACATGAACTGAAATAACCCAGAGAGAGCACTTTCAAGGTCAGCTTTCATGGATTGATTGGGTAACTCGAGATGTATTTTACCATTTTCCATTACAGGGATATTCATGGCAAACATAGATCCAAGAATTCTCTCTCCTTTTTTATCCTGCATTTTACCATATTCAACCCAAGCGGCTTGCATTTCAGATTCTGTAAACTCTTCCATAGGAAGATTTTTAGGATCTACTACATTATCAACCTTTTTTTCTTCGTGAGCTTTTTTTCTTTTAATACTACTAAGTGATAAACCAGATGTGCGCTCTCGTTTTACAGTAAGTGGTTTTTTTTGAGCGGATATTGCAACTTCATTTGGAGTCTCATTTTGAGAGAAAGAAGCTTCTTTTTCTTGAGTTTTTTCCTCGGTTTTTTGAGTTGAAGAAATGTTAGAAGATTCAGATGTGTTTTGATCGCCATCTGCAGATGCCCCTTGTTTGTTACTTATTATTTTCTCTTGAGCTTTTTCCTTAACCTCAGGAGATATCTTAACAGGATTAATACCTTTTTCTTTAAAATAAGAAGGAGGTATTATGTAGGGTTGATCATTTTTTTTTTCTCCATCCTGATGAAGGATAGAGGCAAGTTGCATAAGACATAATTCAACGAGCAGTCTTTGGTTACGACTGGTTTTGTATTTGAGATCACAATCATTAGCCAACTCTATGCCTTTAATAAGAAAATCATGAGATGATTTTTGTGATTGTTCTAAATACTTTGCTTTTGTTTGTTGCCCTACCTCAAGAAGATTTATTGTAGCTTGATTTTTACATACGAGTAAATCTCTAAAATGAGATGCTAAACCTGCAATGAAATGGTGCCCATCAAATCCCTGAGCTAAAATTTGATTAAACTCAAGAAGCAATTGAGGAATGTCATTTTGAAGTATTAGATCTGTTGTTTTAAAATAGGTCTCATAATCTAATACATTAAGATTTTCTGTAACCGCTTGTCGGGTAAGATTTGTACCGCTAAAACTTACAACACGATCAAAAATAGATAAAGCATCACGCATAGCACCATCTGCTTTTTGAGCAATGATTTGTAAAGCATCTTCATCCGCAGTTATTCCTTCATTTCTTGCTACTTCTATCAAGTGATTTTTTGCATCAGTCACCGTGATTCTTTTAAAGTCAAAAATCTGACAACGAGATAAAATAGTAGGAATGATTTTATGTTTCTCGGTAGTTGCAAGAATAAAAATAGCATGCTTTGGTGGTTCTTCTAAAGTTTTTAAAAAAGCATTAAAAGCTGCTTGTGATAACATATGAACCTCATCTATTATATATACTTTGTAATTACCAACTTGAGGAGGGATACGTACCTGATCGATCAAACTTCTGATATCGTCAACCGAATTATTAGAAGCGGCATCTAGCTCAAAAATATTAAATGCAAAATCTTCATCAGGATTTTCGTTACCATCCTGATTAATGGTTTTTGCCAATATACGAGCACAAGATGTTTTTCCTACTCCACGAGGCCCGGTAAATAATAAAGCTTGGGCAAGATGATTGTTTTCAATTGCATTAAGCAGCGTATTAGTAATAGCTTGTTGCCCCACAACATCTTTAAAAGTTTGCGGTCTGTATTTACGTGCTGATACAATGAAATGTTCCATGGCTACAAAGTTAAAAATTGCTCTGAAATATAGAATCTCAAGTTTTGGTTTTTATTTTTAGTTATTAACAGAAGAAAAAATAATCCTGAATTAAGAAATAAAAAATTATAATTATGATACTTTTGCGCCAAGCAGATCACCTTATCGCCATTTGTTTATACAACTGGAGGAAAGTCCGGACACCGTAGCGCAGTATAGCGGGTAACGCCCGTCCGTCGTGAGATGAGGACAAGTGCAACAGAAAGTATGTACAGGTAATGCTGTAGTGAAATCAGGTAAACTCTATGCGGTGCAACGTCATGTAAACCAGCGTCTGAGGGTTGCGCGCCCAATGTTGGAGGGTAGGCGGTTTGATCTTGATAGTAATATCAAGACTAGATAAATGATAAGGATCTATTTGATAGATTACAGAATCCGGCTTATGATCTGCTTTTTAATTTTTATAATTTATCATATCATAAGGTAAGATACTATTAGTTTGTAAAAAGAATTCTCTACATTTTTTTAGTAGCTAAGCTGTTTTGAATTAGAAAGATAAGTTTTAAAGGAGCGGTTTTGTTAAGAATCAGCTGCGTTTTTTAAAACTCCTTTAACAGCAAGCAATGCTAATTTTCTTGTACCTTGTCACCCAAAGAAATTATATTTTCATGAATATTGCTATTGTATGTTATCCTACTTTTGGAGGAAGTGGAGTAGTGGCTACCGAGTTAGGAATAGCGCTGGCCAAATTAAATCATAAGGTTCATTTTATTACCTATAAGCAACCAGTACGATTAAATTTACTTAATCCTAATATCAATTTTCATGAAGTTACAGTGCCTGAGTATCCGCTGTTTCATTACCAACCTTATGAATTAGCTTTATCAAGTAAATTAGTAGATTCTATTAAAAAATATGATATAGATCTATTGCACGTACATTATGCTATTCCGCATGCATATGCAGGATATATGGCTAAAAAAATGTTGGAAGAAGAAGGGATACATATACCAATGGTAACAACGTTACATGGTACTGATATAACACTGGTTGGTAATCATCCTTTTTATAAAACCGCTGTTACTTTTAGTATTAACAATAGTGATATTGTTACTTCAGTATCTCAAAGCCTTAAAGAAGATACATTACGATTATTTGATATCAAAAAAGAAATTGAGGTTGTTCCTAATTTTATAGATGCTAGTTTGTTAAAGACTAGTTTTACAGATTGTCAAAGAGAATTGATGGCAGAACCTCATGAGCGTATTTTAACACATATCAGTAATTTTAGACCAGTAAAAAGAATTAGCGACGTTGTTGATATTTTTTACCTTGTACAGAAAGAGATTCCGGCAAAACTATTAATGGTAGGTGATGGTCCTGAGCGTTTAGAGGCTGAGAAAAAATGTAAAGAATTAGGTTTAAAAGAAAAGGTGATCTTTTTGGGGAATAGTAATGAGATTGATAAAATCTTATGCTTTACAGATTTATTTCTCTTACCATCAGAACGAGAAAGTTTTGGTTTGGCAGCATTAGAAGCAATGGTAAATAAGGTACCGGTTATTTCAAGTAATACAGGAGGTATTCCTGAAGTAAATATTCACGGAGTTTCAGGATATTTAAGTGATGTAGGAGATGTGCAGGAAATGTCTGAAAATGCAATACGTATTTTAAAAGATGATAGAGTATTAAATAAATTTAAACAAGGTGCTTTTGAGCAAGCGATGCAATTTGATATAAATAAAATTGTTCCTAAGTATATAGACCTATACGAGAATGCATTAGCCTTAACTTAAGAACAATTTTAATGATAAAGTGTTCTGTTATAAACACTTTAAAAACTTGTTATTTAAAACTGATAACGGATCCCAAGTCCTATATCAAAATCTAGATCATCGTTATAATCTCCAAAGCCAATTTCAGGTCGTAAATCTAGAGATATTAGTAAAGGAATATCAAAATTATATTCGATTCCTATATCGCCGGCAAGGAAGAAAAAGCTGTCGCTGTCATCACCACCAGGAAAATTACTATCAAAATCAATAGTTCCAACACCTCCACCTGCACCTACATACCAATTAAAGCCTTTATCAAGATTAAAAATCCATTGGTATAACCCTGTTACTTTTATAGCGTTACCGGCATCAAAATCTCTCCATCCGAGATCAAATTCTAATCGATCACCACTATTAAGTCCTCTTTGATAAGAAACTTCTGCTCCAAAACCATCATTATCTCCAAATCTAACACCTAGAGCATTTTTAGAAACTTCTTGCGATTGAATAGTACTAATTGTTCCGAATACGAAAGCTACAATAATTAAGATACGTTTAGTCATAGTAAATAGATTTTAAATATTTAGTATCGAATATAACGTCACAAATGCCGTAATAGGTAAGTATAATCCTTAAATTTTTGTTAATTCCTAATTATTAAACTTACCCAAATGATCGTTTTTCTTAGTAATTATCACTGTTTAATGTAGTTGAAGTTTCATATCGGTGCTTTCAAAAATTTTGTCAGCAGAATTTGCAATAAACCCGGTAAATAACATTCCGTTATCTTGAGGGTAGCGGTAAGCAAATTCATAGTAGCACGAAGTAATTTCTTTACTTCCTTCTTCAAAATTTACTTCAACTACGTCTGCTAGAATACTAGATTGTTCCAGTAATTGAGAAGGTGTACCTTTTATCTCTCCGCCAGAGATGTTCATCTTAAATCCATTTTCTTTAAGAAATATATTTACTTCTTGTAGATTGCTAAAAGTTTCTAATTTATTTACATCTACTGTAAAGTGATTAGAACAAAAACCATTAACATACATCCAGGCTGCATACTCTGATTCCTGAAGTAAATTTTGATATACCTCAAAAGAAGGTGTATTCCAAATTCTACCTTTTAATATTAGGTTTTCGTCTTCGAATATTTCAGGGTCAACACTGTTTAAAACGTTTTGAACCGTTTCTTGTAAGTTTGATGAAAACTGATTTGTTAGTAATTGACTAATAAATATCTTTGGAGCATCTGGGTTATATGGATGTTCAAGATGCCTGGCAAACAATTTCTTGGCTTCAAAATTGTATTCACCTTTAGGTTCATATCCCATTTTTATAAATACTCTTGATAAAGTATCAATATCTACGCGCGGGTCATCAAAAGTTCTGATGGCAATATGATCATTAAAAACTAAATTTCCTTCAGCTTCAAATAATGATTTTACCTTCTCTGCAGATGGGGTCTTTATAGTGTATTGTTTCCAGAGTTGTTCAAAAAAAAACGTAGATTCCATATTTATTGTGTTTTATTTAAAGCAAAATTATTAAATTTGATTATAATTATGTTTCAAATAATGGTTATTAATTAGATATATTTTATTTTTGTGTCAAATTGATTTAATTCAGAATTGTGTTAATCATTTTGATATCCGACCTTTTAATTTTTAGTAGTTATGCATCATTTTGATTATGTAGACCAGCAGATATTATTACAGATTCGTGAAGATGCCAGAAAACCATTTTCGCAAATTGCTGAGGATCTTAAAATTTCTAACTCTTTAGTTCATCAGAGAATTAAAAAGTTGAAGAAATTAGGAGTAATAAATAAAGCAGAATTTGTTGTAGATGAAAAACAAATAGGGTTTAAGACAAAATCCTATGTTGGTATTAAGCTTAGAGAAGCGAGATATGCAGAACCTGTTGTTGAAGGATTAAAAAAAATTCCTGAAATTCAAGAATGTAATTATGTTTCAGGGCATTATGCTATTTTTATTCTTATTTACGCTTTTGACAATCATCATTTACGAAAAATCTTATATGAGCAGGTTCATCAGATTGATGGAGTAGCTGGAACAGACAGCTTTATTTGTTTTGACACTAATTTTAGAAGACAAGTTTCTTTAGATTTTTTAGCTAAGAATAATTCTTATGAATAAAAGAGATATATTGACTTTGCTTAAAGGTCAATTAGAAGGAGAACTACAGTTTGACTCGCTTACTAAGTCGTTGTATGCTACCGATGCTTCTGTATATCGCAGAATTCCTTTGGCCGTAGTATTTCCAAAATCTATTAATGACCTTAAAACATTAATTGTTTTTGCATCAAAACATGCTATTGGATTGATTCCTAGAACTGCAGGAACATCTCTTGCCGGACAATGTGTTGGAGATGGAATTATAGTAGATGTTTCTAAGTATTTTACCCAAATACTCTCAATAAATAAAGATAAAAAAACAGTAACCGTACAACCAGGTGTTATACGAGATGATCTTAATCGTTTTTTAGAACCTTATGGGTTATTTTTTGGCCCTAATACTTCTACTTCTAATCGCTGTATGATTGGAGGTATGGTTGGTAATAATAGTAGTGGTACTACTTCGATTCAATATGGTGTTACCAGAGATAAAATTCTTAAAATGAGTACTGTGTTATCTGATGGAAGTGAAGCTGTTTTTTCTGAAATCACATCAGATGAATTTGATTCTAAGAAGAATCTTGATACATTAGAAGGTAAGATTTACCAAAATATATATACTGAACTTTCTCCCAAAAAAGTTCAGGAAAATATAATAGCAAACTTTCCAAAACCAGAAATCCACAGGAGAAATACTGGATACGCAATTGATGAATTGATACACTCAGATGTGTTTACAGATACATCTACACCTTTTAATATGTGCTCTTTATTATCTGGTAGTGAGGGGACCTTAGCTTTTACTACAGAAATCACACTGCAATTAGATGATTTACCGCCTCAAGAGTCTTTGATGATCGCAGCACATTTTAGAACAATAGATGATTGTATGAATGCTGTTGCACCAATAATGGAACATACATTGTTTACTTGTGAAATGATGGATAAAACTATTTTGGATTGCACGAAAAATAATATAGAACAGTTTAAAAATCGTTTCTTTATTGTAGATGATCCAGAGGCTATTTTGATGTTAGAACTACGAAGTGATAATCTTGAAAACCTTGAAGATCAGGAAAAAACGTTGTTACAAACATTAGAAAACTCAAAATTAAGTTATGCTAATCCTGTATTAAAAGGAAAAGAAATCGATCAGGCTTTAGAACTACGTAAAGCTGGATTAGGACTTCTAGGAAATATTGTAGGAGATAAAAAAGCGGTTGCTTGTATAGAAGATACTGCAGTTGCTATTCCAGATTTAGCAAATTATATTAAAGAGTTTACAGAAATTATGAAATCCTATGATCAGGATGCTGTATACTATGCTCATGCTGGAGCTGGAGAAATACATCTAAGACCCATTCTTGACCTTAAAAAAAATGAAGATGTACAACTTTTTAAGAAAATTACAGATGATGTAGCTGTTTTGGTTAAGAAATACCAGGGATCAATGAGTGGTGAACATGGCGATGGTATTGTTAGAGCAGGGTATATTCCGTATATGATTGGGGAAGAGAATTATAAGATTTTGGAACGGGTCAAACAAACTTTTGATCCTCATTGTATTTTTAATCCAGGTAAAATCGTAGATGCTTTTCCTATGGATCAGAAATTACGATATGTTATTGATAGAGAAGAACCAAAAATAGATACACTACTGGATTTTAGTGACTCTATGGGAATTTTAAGAGCGGCAGAAAAATGTAATGGTAGTGGTGATTGTCGTAAATCTGTAGAAGCTGGAGGAACCATGTGTCCAAGCTATAGGGCTACTAAAAATGAAAAAGATACTACCAGAGGTAGAGCAAATGCTTTGCGTGAATTTTTGACAAATGAAGAAAAACCAAATAGGTTTAATACTAAAGAGTTAAAAGAAGTTTTTGATCTTTGTCTAAGTTGTAAAGGATGCTCAAGTGAATGTCCTTCAAATGTAGATGTTGCTACTTTAAAGGCAGAATTTGAATATCAATATCAAAAAGAAAATGGCATTTCTTTAAGAACCAAGCTCTTTGCATATAATAATCGATTAAACTCATTAGGAAGTATAGCGCCAGGGTTAGCTAATTTCTTTTTTAGAAATAAAGTTACTTCAGGAATATTAAAATCTTCGTTAGGAGTTGCTAAAAAACGTAACCTTCCAGAGTTAAGTGATTTATCCTTGAGAAAGTGGTATAAAAATAATCTTAAGAACCTACAACCAGAAAATCCAATAAAAACTATCTATTTCTTTGTAGATGAGTTTACTAATCATCTTGATACTCAAATAGGAATAGATGCGATTGAATTGTTAGTAGCTTTAAATTATGAAGTAAAAATAGTAGGTCATAAAGAAAGTGGTCGAACTTTTATTTCTAAAGGCTTATTAAAACAGGCAAAGGGCTTAGCTAACCATAACATTAAGGTTTTTAAGGATTTGATTACTACGGAAACTCCACTAATTGGATTAGAACCTTCTGCCATTCTAACATTTAGAGATGAGTATTTACGATTGGCTGATGATCGTGATATAGCAACAGTATTGGCATCTAATGTTTTTATGGTTGATGAGTTTTTAAAATCTGAAATAGAAAGAGGAAACATTAGTTCTGATCAATTTACAAAAGAAGAAAAGACTATAAAACTGCATGGACATTGCCATCAAAAAGCATTATCTAATATTCAAACAACGTTTGTATATCTTAATTTACCTGAGAATTTTAAAGTAACTATTATTCCATCAGGATGTTGTGGTATGGCAGGATCATTTGGATATGAGAAAGAGCATTATGAGATCAGTATGAAAATAGGAGAACAAACTTTGTTTCCTTCAGTAAGGAAAGCGGCCTTAGATGTTGTGATTGCCGCAGTAGGAACAAGTTGTAGACATCAAATAAAAGATGGAACGCAACGCAATGCGTTGCATCCCATTAGTATTTTACGAAGTAGTTTAATAGGTTAAACTATTCGACTTTACATACTTGATATTCTGCTTTCCAACTTGTGAAATTCACGCATTCTAACCATCCGTACCATTCAAAAGGAGTATTATGAATGTTAACAGTGCTGGGGATCCAGGCATACCAATCATTAGTGTAACGTCTTCTTGAGTTAAAAACATAACTATTTATAGGACTGGTAAAATACCCTAGTGGTTTAAAAGATCTGTTCCAATCACGTTCGTAAGTATTCCAGTAAAATTTATTAGTTGCATGTGGTAACCAATTATATGCGTGTAATGATGGTTTGTATAAAGTACTACCGATTTGGTTAGGTTTAACTTTTGCTAAATCTTTTGTATAACCAGATATCAAATCATACGTAGCAAAATTTTGAACACGATATCCTATAATAGCATATTCTGATTTGTTACCCCATCCAGATTCATATCGATACCCGTTCTTTATTTTTATGTTTCGAGAATCATATCTTATAATGGATTTATTTCCAGCGTTAATTTCTGATTGCTCAGAGTCTAATACAACTAAACCATTACTCGTATCAAATACAGTAGCATGATCAACAATAAAAAGAGGATTGGTAGTAGTAAGAGCCGTTTCTTCACCAAGAATGATTTCTTTTAATTCGCCATTTTGTGTAAAATACCAGGACACAATATAATCTTCTATTCGTTCATTATTACTACTGTCTACTTCAATATTAGGAGATAATAAAGGTTGTTTACGGCTATCTATTTGATTTAGATTAGGAATAAATATGGCAGGTACATACTTTTCAATTTCTGAAGTTTCTGGATGTTCAGAATTAGGCAAGATAGGAGCGTGAGTCATATCATCGGCGATACTTTGCAAGGATAAACCGTTCCTTCTTAGTTCATCATTTATTTTATTATAGTATTGAGGAGCAACTTCTTTAAGGTCTAGTAAATAAGCAGTTTGATTCTTGGATTCTTTTGCCAGATGTATAATAGTTCTATTAAAATCTTCATTTTTAATTAATTCTCTTGTCGCAAGACCAATTTGATATAAATAGTTATTCAACTTTTCTTCATCTTTATCATTAGAGTTTTGCATCAATCTATGAATATCTTGTTTATTCTCAATTAAGGAAATCTTATCAAGAGTATAATTTTTAACTGATTCAAATTTAATTTGAGCATCTTCATTATAAATAGTTTCTTCTTTTTCACAACCAGATACTATTATCATAAAGACTAATAATAAAAATACCAAAGGAAACTTGGTAAAGGTTCTTTTTGATGTTAGTGAGAGGATGATTTGACTTGTTTTCATATTAAAGGTTTTAATGAATATTGAATACTGGAGCTTTTCCAGTCATAATGATTTTGAATAGATCCAGCTATACTTTTTAACTGATCTATCATTATTAAGTGTGGATATTCAAAATTCATTACCCAATAGAAGAAAGCTTCTTAAAAGAAAAAGCAGGGGTAAAATAATTTAGATATCTTAAAATGAAGGGTGAGTTGGTTTTAAGATATCCAAAAAGGATGTGATTAACGAGAAAGAAAGTTGGCCATAAATGATGCCTGGAGTCCTTCAAGGTCTATTTTTACGTTCTCGATTTCATCAGAGGAGTCTGTAAATGCTTCCATCTGTTCATTTTCATAATGAACCATATTCCATTGAGAATTATGATATTCTAAAGCCGTTAGGTTTTCAATCCAATCTCCAGAGTTTAGGTAAAAACAGGAACCATTTTTATTTTTAACTTCTCTCATCTGTGGTTGATGGATATGACCACAAACTACATATTGATATTTATTTTTAATTGCTAATTCTGCTGCAACATCTTCAAAATCATTAATGTATTTGACAGCCTTCTTTACACTGTTTTTAATCTTTTTGGATAGAGAAAATTTTTCTTTTCCCATTCGTATTAAAAACCAATTAATAAGCTGATTTAAGAGGATCAACATATCGTATCCCCATCCGCCAAGCTTAGCAAGCCATTTGGCATTTTGGATAGAAGCATCAAAAATATCTCCGTGAAAAAACCAGGCTTTTTTACCATCGAGTTCTAGAACCAGTTTATCAACCAGTTTAAAATTACCCATTTCGGTATCACTGAATTTGCGAAGCATTTCATCATGATTTCCTGTAATATATATTACTTCGGTTCCTTTAGAAGCAAAAGAAATGATCTTTTTAATGACTTTAAGATGAGATTTTGGAAAATATCGCTTCCTGAACTGCCAAATATCAACGATATCCCCATTTAGAATTAATGTTTTTGGCTTTATACTTTGTAAATAATTTAGGAGTTCTTTGGCGTGACAACCATAAGTCCCGAGGTGAACATCAGAAATAACAACAAGATCAACAGTACGTTTTTTCATAAAAATGAATTATTCCTACAAATAAACTACTCTAGGGTTAAAAAATAATTAAGAGATTATGAGCATATCATTATTAAAAAGTTTTAAATACGTGAAGTACCATTTTTCCCGTACTTATTATTTAAACTAAATCGAAAATTCAGAAATATAGTAGATAAAACTGTTCTATAAACTTTCTTAACAACACTTTTATTCGATTGTATTGTTTTTTTCTTATCTCAAAGTATACCTAAATTCACACCAATAATCTTACGGTTTTTATTACGTAAGAGGCAATGAAGACACTTTAATTTGAAGTTAATTTTATAAAAATATTTTTGATGATAAGGATGCATAACTTTTACTTAATCTTATTATTTACATTCTTTCTTTTTGGATGTACAACAGATAAGAAAAGCTCAGAATTTGCGATTAAAGATGAATTAGAATCAAAAATAGATAGTATTCTTTCTAACATGTCTCTTGAAGAAAAGATAGGGCAAACGGCTCAACGAGGTAAATCTAGTAGAGTAAAAGAACTACCGTTAGAACTAAAAGAGGCTGTTAAAAAAGGACATATAGGATCATTCTTAAATATTATGAATAAGGAAGATGCGAAAGAATTACAAAGAATAGCGGTAGAAGAAAGTCCTAATAAAATTCCATTAATATTCGCCAGAGATGTTATTCATGGTTTTAAAACAATTTTTCCTATTCCTTTAGGGCAAGCAGCAACTTTCAATCCAGAAATTGTGGAACAAGGATCTAGAATTGCAGCGATAGAAGCAAGTACGTATGGTATTCGATGGACTTTTGCACCTATGATCGATATTTCTAGAGATCCACGTTGGGGTAGAATAGCAGAATCATCTGGAGAGGATCCTTATCTCACAAGTATATTGGCTAAAGCATATATCAAAGGTTTTCAAGGAGATGATTTGTCTTCAGCGCAGAGCCTAGCAGCTTGTGCAAAACATTTTATAGGTTATGGAGCGGCAGAAGGAGGAAGAGATTATAATACTGCTAATATTAATGATCATTTACTCCACAATGTTTATCTAAAACCTTTTAAAGCTGCAGTAGATGCCGGATCGGCAACTTTTATGACCAGTTTTAATGATTTAAACGGTATTCCAGCTTCAGCTAATAAATATATCCTTAAAGATATATTAAGAGATGAATGGGGTTTTGATGGCTTTGTAGTAAGTGATTGGAACTCTATAATAGAAATGGTAAATCATGGATATGCCAAGGATGAAAAGGAAGCTGCAGAAAAAGCTGCGAATGCAATGTTAGATATGGAAATGACAAGCACTTCATATCAAGATCATATGATGAGTTTAATAAAAGAAGGTAAATTCTTAGAAGAACAATTGGACCAAATGGTAAGAAATATTCTTAGAATCAAGTTTAGATTAGGATTATTTAAAGAGCCTTATTTTGACCCTGATTCAGAATTGTTATATGCCAAAAGACATTTATCAGCTGCTAAAGAGGCTGCTCTACAAAGTACAGTGCTATTAAAAAACCAGAATAATATATTGCCAATTACTACGGATAAAAAAATTGCTATTGTAGGCCCTTTGGCAAATGCTCCACACGAGCAATTGGGAACCTGGACTTTTGATGGAGAAAAAGAACATACAATTACTCCGCTACATGCATTTGGTTCAGATAAACAATATAAATTTGAATATAGTAAAGGGGTATCTTACAGTAGAGATACATCTGAAAATGGTTTTGATGATGCTATCAGAATAGCAAAAACATCAGATGTTATCTTATTTTTTGCAGGAGAAGAGGCAATTTTGTCTGGAGAAGCACATAGTAGAGCTAATATTGACCTTCCTGGAGTACAAGAAAAGCTTATTTCAGAACTTTATAAAACCGGAAAACCAATAGTATTAGTCATAATGGCGGGTAGACCAATAACATTGAATAATATTATTGATAAAGTAGATGGAATAATAATGGCTTGGCACCCAGGTACAATGGGAGGTCCTGCTTTAAAAGATATTCTAACCGGAAAAATTTCACCTTCAGGAAAATTACCGATTACCTGGCCAAAAGAAGTTGGTCAAATACCGATTCATTATAATCACAAAAATACCGGAAGACCAGTGATACCAGATGAATACGTAGGAATAGATTCTATACCTATTGGAGCTTGGCAAAGTTCTCTGGGTAATACATCGCATTATCTGGATATCGGTTATTTGCCACAATACCCTTTTGGTTATGGACTTACGTATAGCAATTTTGAATACTCAGAAATATCAATTTCAAATAATACTCCCAAAATTGATGATACGATTAGTATAAAAACAAAAATTACTAATACAGGAGGTGTAAAAGCAACAGAGGTTGTACAATTATATTTTAGGGATGTAGTAGGTAGCTTAACAAGACCTATTAAGGAGTTATTAAGATTTGAAAGAGTAACGCTTGAACCTGGTAATTCTAAAGAAATCGAATTTATTTTCACAACAGAAGATCTTTCATTTTATGGACCAGATAAAAAATGGATAATTGAACCAGGAGATTTTAGGTTTTGGATAGCAAAACATGCACACGATGAATCTAATGAGATTCAAATTACATTAGAATAAATGCTATGAAAGAATTAAAGGTTATCTATATCATATTTGGAGTTTCCGGAAGCGGAAAAACTACAATTGGTAAGGCATTTGCTGAGAATCTAGGGATACCTTTTTATGATGCCGATGATTTTCATCCAGAAGCTAATTTAAAAAAGATGTCTGATGGTATGCCACTAAATGATAATGATAGAAATCCTTGGTTGCAAGAATTAGCAAAAGAAATCGAGAAATGGCATAACAAATCTGGAGCTGTATTAGCTTGTTCTGCTTTGAAGCAAAAATATAGGAAAGTATTACAATCTGTTGATGCAGAGTATATAAAATGGATTTTTCTTGAGGGAAGTTATGAATTGATATATGAGAGGATGGCGTCCAGAGATAAACACTTCTTTAAAAAAGAATTACTTAATTCTCAGTTCCAAACCTTAGAAAAACCAAAAGAAGGGATTATTGTAAACATAGATAAAAACATAACAGAAATTATAACTGAAATAAAGTCAAAATTGAATACTTTAAAATCACAAATAGGATTGATAGGATTGGGAGTTATGGGTAAAAGTCTGGCAAAGAACTTACTATCTAAAAACTTCCACCTTTCAGTATATAACAGACAAGTTGAAGATAAAGAAGTTGATGTTGCCCAAAAATTTGTGGAGCAACAATCAACATCCAACATAGTATTAGGATTTGATGAGTTAGAAAGGTTTGTGGAGTCTTTAGAACAACCAAGAGTTATTTTGGTTATGGTGAGTGCAGGAAAACCTTTGGATATGGTTATTCGGGAGATAACTCCTCTTTTATCATCTGGAGATTGTTTAATAGATGGTGGAAACTCCAATTATAAAGATACATCAGAAAGAGAGAAAAATCTTTTAAAATCTGGGGTCCATTTTATAGGAGCTGGTATTTCTGGTGGAGAAGAAGGAGCATTAAAAGGCCCTTCGATCATGCCAGGAGGCTCAAAAGATGCTTATATAAAAATAAGAAACTTCTTAGAAGCTATTGCTGCAAAAGATAAAACAGGAAGACCTTGTTGTAATTATATTGGTCCAGAAGGTTCTGGACACTATGTAAAAATGGTTCATAACGGTATTGAATATGCTGAAATGCAATTATTAGCAGAAACCTATCATTTTTTAAGATTTTATGTAAAGAAAACCCCAGCTCAAATTTCTGAGATTTTAGAATCCTGGAGAAAAAAAGGAAAGGATAGTTATTTATTAGAGATTACGATTAATATACTTAAGAAAAAAGAAGGTAATTGTTATTTAATAGATAAAATATTAGATAAATCGAGACAAAAAGGTACAGGAGGATGGTCTACAATTTCTGCATTAGATTTGGGAGTACCACTATCAACAATCTCAGAAGCAGTAATGGTAAGAAACTTATCGGGGATGAAATCTAATAGAGTAGCAGCCTCAGAACTATATTCTCATATTTCATCAATAAATATTTATAATGAAAAAGAGCTTATTGCAAACCTTGAAAGCGCTTTTTACGCAACAAGTATTATCAATCATCATATAGGTTTTAATCTTATCCAAAAAGCATCACAACAATATAATTGGAATCTCAATTTATCCGAAATAGCAAGAATTTGGACAAATGGCTGTATTATTCGCAGTGAATTAATGGAAAAGATTTCCATCTTGTTTTTAAGTAAAAACAATACCTCCTTATTATTGTTTCCTGAGATAGTAGATATTCTTAAAGCGCACTTTAGTTCTTTAACAGAAGTAGTATCTACAGCATTTAAAGCGGGTTGCCCTTTACCAGTTGCCTCTGCAGCGATCAATTATTTTTTAACATATTCATCAGCACAATCTTCAGCAAATATGATACAGGCACAGCGTGACTATTTCGGAGCTCATACATATCAACGAATTGATCGATCAGAAGATGAATATTTTCATTCTAACTGGAAAAACGAGTAGCTGTATGGATTTTCAATTATTAATTGCAGTTGGTATAGGCATTATTGCTTTACTTTTTATGATTTTAAAATTAAGAATGCAAGCTTTTATTGCGTTATTGATTGTATGTATACTCGTAGGTATGATAGCAGGATTACCTGCAGAAAACATATTAAACAGTATTAAAGACGGAATGGGGAGCACTCTTGGTTTTGTAGCTACAGTAGTAGGTTTAGGTGCATTGTTTGGAAGGTTGTTAGAAAACTCTGGTGGCGCACAAGGGTTAGCAACATATATTTTAAGAATTGCAGGAGAAAAAAATGCTTCCTGGGCGTTAATGATTACTGGTTTTATTATAGCCATTCCTGTATTTTTTGATGTAGCATTTATTATTTTGGTTCCATTAGTATATGCAATAGCACGTAAAACCAAAAAATCATTGTTATTGTATGCAATTCCGTTATTAGCAGGCTTGGCAATTACACATAGTTTTATTCCTCCAACACCAGGACCGGTCGCCGTAGCAGATATACTAGGAGCTAATTTAGGATGGGTCATAGTATTTGGGTTTCTGGCAGGTATTCCTGCTGCAATTATAAGCGGACCTATGTTAGGTAAATATCTTTCTGGAAGAATAAATATATCCGTTCCGGAAACTCCAGAACCAGATACGGTTTCAATTAAGGATGTACCTAATCCTATTGGAATCATAGCAATTATAGCGCTACCTATTTTATTAATTGTATTAAAAACGGTTATGCTGGGAGATTGGTTTAAAGATGTTTCTTTTCCAGAATCATTTATTTATATAATTACCTTATTAGGACATCCTTTTACAGCTTTGATCATAGCAAATCTAATTGCGTGGTATTTTTTAGGAATAAGAAGAGGTGTAACCAGAGATGATCTGTTAAAATTATCGATGCGATCCTTTAAACCTGCGGGAGCAATAATATTATTAACTGGGGCAGGAGGAGCTTTTAAACAAATATTAGTAGATACCAAAGCAGGCGAATTATTAGCTTCATCATTACAAAATTCTTCGATACATCCTTTAATTTTTGCTTTTATTATAGCTGCTCTGATAAGAATTTTACAAGGATCAGCAACTACAGCAATGATTGCTGCAGCCGGAATCACATCACCAATAATACTTGCAGGTAATTTTAGTGCAGCTCAAATAGCACTTTTTGTAATTTCTATAGCTTCGGGAGCTACAATATTATCACATGTTAATGATAGCGGATTTTGGCTGGTAGGTCAGTATTTGGGTTTAACAGAAAAACAAGTATTTCGTTCCTGGACTGTAATGACTACATTAATTGCAATTACAGGAGTATTAACTTCATTGATTTTATGGTATATATTTTAAACTCAATTAGAAATCAAAATCACTATTACTGAAAAAATATGTATGATTGAATTTTTATAACTGAAACGGCTTTTTTTATATCATATTACTACTGCGTATTTAAAGATTAACAATTACATTTGCTGAAAATTAATTGCAATGGCAGGAAATACATTTGGAAACCTATTTAAACTTACCACTTTTGGAGAATCACATGGAGTAGCTATAGGAGGGATCATTGACGGATGTCCAGCAGGTGTAAAATTAGATTTAGAAGCTATACAAGCAGAATTAGATCGTCGTAAACCGGGTCAATCTTCAATTGTTACTCAGCGTAAAGAACCTGATACCGTAGAGTTTTATTCTGGTATTTTTGAAGGAGTAACGACTGGAACTCCAATAGGTTTTGCAATTAAAAATGCAAATCAAAAATCTAAAGATTATTCGCATATTAAGGATTCTTATCGACCATCACATGCTGACTATACCTATGATCAAAAATATGGTGTACGTGATTACCGAGGAGGAGGAAGATCTTCTGCTCGAGAAACTGCCAGTAGAGTAGTAGCTGGAGCTATTGCAAAGCAAGTACTTCCTACAATTAGTTTTAATGCCTATGTGAGTGGAGTAGGTTCTATAAAATTAGAAAAAGACCATACAGAATTAGATTTTTCATTAACCGAAAGTAATATTGTACGTTGCCCTGATACTGATAAAGCGCAGGAGATGGAACAATATATCAAGCAAATCCGAAAAGAAGGAGATACCGTTGGAGGAATAGTGAGTTGTGCTATCTCAGGAGTTCCTGTAGGATTAGGAGAGCCTGTTTTTGATAAATTACATGCTGAGTTAGGTAAAGCAATGCTTTCAATCAATGCTGTAAAAGGATTTGAATATGGTAGTGGTTTTGATGGTGCGGTTTTAAAAGGTAGCCAGCACAATGATCTATTTAATACCGATGGTACTACAAAAACAAATCTGTCGGGAGGAATACAAGGAGGTATTTCTAACGGAATGGATATTTACTTTAATGTGGCTTTTAAACCTGTTGCTACCATTATGCAAGATCAGGAAACCATAGATAAAGACGGTAATATTGTAAACATGCAAGGTAAAGGAAGACATGATCCTTGTGTTGTACCAAGAGCTGTACCTATAGTAGAAGCTATGGCTGCATTAGTATTAGTAGATTATTGGTTAATGAATAGAACTATCAAAGCTAATATTTAATTCAGAGTAGGTGCTCAAAATCATGTAAGTCATCAAGATTTAAAACGACAAAATTCACGATAACTGTGGATTAGGTAAAGATTTATTGTGTGTAATGTTTATAAAAAACCTTAAGTATTCGCCAAAAAACGATTGTTTGACTTCTGATTTCGTAATTTCTCAACCTTTTTATTGTTTTTAATTTATATCTTCGACGCTGTTTGGCTTAAAAAGTAAAATATTCACATGAAGAAAATAGCACTGCATTGGCAAATTGTAATCGGAATGGTAGCTGGTATACTATTCGGTTTTTTAATGACCTCATTTTCCTGGGGCAAAGGTTTTACAGGTGATTGGATTGCTCCTTTTGGAACAATCTTCGTAAACCTTTTAAAATTAATAGCAGTTCCACTTATTCTGGCATCTCTAATAAAAGGAATCTCTGATCTTAAAGATATCTCTAAGTTTAGAACCATTGGAGGAAGAACAATTATTATCTATATTCTTACTACAGTAATTGCAATAACTATTGGATTACTATTGGTGAATGTTACTAAACCAGGAGACGGTATTACCCCTGAAACTATTGAAAAACTTACATCAGAATATGCCAGTAATGCTAAGATATCAGAAAGAATAGCTGAAGCTGGAAGGCAAAAAGAGAGCGGTCCATTACAGTTTGTAGTTGATATGGTTCCTCAGAATGCTATTGCAGCGATGAGCAACAATAAGTTAATGCTTCAGGTAATATTTTTTGCTATTTTCATAGGGATTAGTATGCTATTAGTTAAACCGTCACAAGCAGAACCGCTAAAGAACTTTTTTGATAGTTTAAATGAGGTAGTATTAAAAATGGTAGACCTCATAATGTTGACAGCACCATATGCTGTATTTGCACTCTTGGCAAAAGTAGTAGTAACCTCTGATGATCCAGATATCTTATATGCTTTACTAAAATATGCAGGAGTAGTATTTGCAGGATTATTACTAATGGTAGTGTTTTACTGTATTTTGGTTGCTTTCATTACTAAGAAATCACCTTTCTGGTTCTTAAAACAAATTAGCCCAGCACAATTATTAGCTTTCTCTACAAGCTCTAGTGCTGCTACATTACCAGTAACTATGGAAAGGGTAGAAGAGCATATTGGAGTTGATAAAGAAGTATCAAGTTTTGTATTACCAGTTGGTGCGACCATTAATATGGATGGTACCAGTTTGTATCAGGCAGTGGCTTCTGTATTCATTATGCAAGTACTTTGGCCAGAAGGACTAACATTTAGCAATCAAATTACAATTGTATTAACGGCTTTATTAGCATCTATAGGATCTGCTGCAGTTCCAGGAGCAGGAATGGTAATGTTAGTAATAGTATTAGAAGCGATAGGTTTTCCTTCTGATAAATTACCAATAGGATTAGCATTAATTTTTGCGGTAGACAGACCTTTAGATATGTTACGTACTACTATTAATGTAACCGGTGACGCCACAGTGTCTATGATTGTAGCAAAATCTGTAGGTAAGCTCGGAGATCCTAAGGTAAAAGATTGGGATGATCACTATGAAGGAGAATAAAGGTTAATCCACTTTCCAGTTTTTAAGAAGCTTAAATAAAGCAGGATATTCTGGTTCTCGATCGGGATTCCATATCATGGTAAGTTTAGCTTTTTGCTTGATATTTTTGAGTTCAATACTCTTGATAGGAAATTGATGCCCTTGCAAAGAAGAAATAGGTTCTAAAGATATCCCTAATCCTGCTTCTATTAGCCTAAAACTGGTAGTAGCAGAATCGGTTTCGTGAACTACTTTAGGGTTAAATCCTGCATCAATACATATAGACTCTAAGGTGTGTACATAATTAGGTCCATCTACAACCGATGGAAATATAAATTCTTCCTTTGAAAAAACTGAGAAATTAGAATAGTTACTTTCCTGAATAGGATGACTATCCGGAAGCAATACCACAAAATTATCTATGTGTAGAATTTTGCTTTTCAAATTAAAAGGTACCATAGGATTCGTAGCAAAACCGATATCAAGGTCATTTTGTTGCAATGCTAAGTATTGATCTCGATTATTCATTTCTTTAAGTACTGTCTTAATCCCTGGCATATGATGATTTACTGTTTTTAAAATCTCAGGTAATATAGTTTGCATAATTGAATGTGTAAACCCTATCCTGATTTCACCTACCTCACCATTATGAATATGTGTTGTGTGTTTAGACATTTGTTCTACTTGAGAAACTAGCTTTTTAGCTTCTTTAATAAAATATACTCCAGCAGGTGTCAGTTTTACATTTCGCTTATCTCTTTTAAAAAGAACAGCACCTATTTCTTCTTCTAACTGTTTGATTTGTCTACTCAGAGCTGGTTGTACAATATTTAATTCTTCAGCAGCTCTGGTAAAATTTAATTTCTCAGCAAGGACTATAATATTTCTAAATAATTGAATATTCATTAATGCATTTTTGTTATAAATAAATCAAAATTAAGTATTTTTTATTATAAATAATGATGTTTAATTTTGAAAGAAATTATTTTAATTAGAAAGGATATGGAAGAGGCGGTAATTAAATCAAGTGAACTAGAAAAGGCATACGACCCAAGTAATTTTAGAAGTTTAGGACATCAGCTAATTGATTTATTAGCAGATCACCTTGAAGGAGTTCAAACCAATGAAGAACAACCTGTTTTAGTCTATCGAGATCCAGAAACAGAATTGGATTTTTGGAAACAGGATTTTGCCTCTGATTCTGAAATAATGGATGTTTTCAAAAATATCATAGGGCACTCGATAGGCGTGCATCATCCCAGATATATTGGTCATCAGGTTTCGGTACCTGCATTGACCTCAAGTTTAGCAGGATTATTATCAGATGTACTGAATAATGGTACAGGTGTCTATGAAATGGGAATGGCTTCTAATGCGTTAGAAAAAATTGTTACTGACCATGTAGCACAAAAAATAGGTTATGATAATGAAGCATCTGGATTAATCACATCTGGAGGAACATTAGCAAACTTAACTGCATTACTTGCAGCACGCAAAGCAAAAGCCCCATCTGAGGTTTGGGAACATGGTCATCAAGAAAAACTTGCTGTATTGGTGTCAGAAGAAGCACATTACTGTATTGATCGTGCAGCTAGAATTATGGGATTTGGTAATGAAGGAATTATAAAAGTCCCTGTAGATAATCAATTTGGATTAAGAGTAGATCTATTGGATGAATATCTTACTAAAGCAAAATCTGAAGGATATCATGTAATAGCCTTGGTCGGCAGTGCTTGTTCAACCTCTACCGGATCCTATGATAACCTTGATAAATTGGCGGATTTTTCTGAACAACATGATTTATGGTTTCACGTAGATGGAGCTCATGGAGGAGGAGTTGTTTTTTCTGAGAAGTATAGGGATTTGGTTAAAGGAATACATAAAGCAGATTCTGTTGTAATTGATTTTCATAAAATGTTAATGACTCCTGCATTAAATACTGCATTAATCTTTAGAAAGGCAGAGGATGCTTATAAAACCTTTGAGCAAAAAGCTCAATATCTATGGGATAGTCAAAAGACTAAAGAGTGGTACAATTCAGGAAAAAGAACTTTTGAATGTACTAAATTAATGATGTCAATAAAAGTGTATTCAATTCTTAAAGCGCATGGAAATGATATCTTTGAAAAAAACATTGATAGATTATATGATCTATCTCTAGTTTTTGCACAAATAATTAAAGATCGATCAAATTTTGAACTTGCATTAGATCCTCAAGCAAATATTATTAATTTTAGATATACTAAAAGTAACAATAGTGACCTCAATACATTTAATGCAGAGATAAGAAAGGTTTTAATAGCTTCAGGAAAATTTTACATTGTACAGACTATGATAGGTGAGAAACGATATTTGAGGTGTACAATTATGAATCCTTTGACTCAAAAAAATGATTTAATTGTGCTTTTGGATGAGATAGAGAGAATAGGTAATAACCTTTAGTTTTCCAGTAAAATATATTGATTTTTAAAAGCTTCTGCATGATTTTGTGATATAATCACGCAACGTATAATAAAAAGTTTCATCTATATATTAATATTTAACCAATAAAATATACAAGTAATGAAGCCTTATACTCTTGTTTCTATATTATTACTTTTATTCGTTTTTTCTGGATGTAGTAATGATGATGATGCTATTAATTTTTTTAGCCTAGATGGTACTTGGGATATGGTAAACGTTAATGGAGGTTTTTTAGGAATCGATGAGGACTTTGCAAATGGAACGATCATTTGGGATTTTGATGAAACCAATTTTACGGTTACAATTACCAATAACAATACTAATGATGAGATTTATACGATTCTCCCTACAGGAACATATCCATATTCTGTAACTGCATTTGGGGGAGGACAAGAATTTATAATTAATGAAATGATTATTGGAAACTTTGGAGTTAATAGTAATAATGAATTTGTTATAGACCAACAATTACGCGACGGTTTTAAATTTACTTTTAGGCGTTAGAGAAAAATTAAATATTAGATGATCTGATTACAAAAACGACTTATAATCATTTATAAGTCGTTTTGTAATTTACTTTATTGCTATCCTAATTAAAGATTGATCCTGCTATATCTGGGGTATTTGACTTGATAAGAAAATTGTTTTTCTGTTTTTTGATTAGGAGAAATATTTATTTTCCATTTCATAATCCCCGTCTTAGAATCATATACAGAATCTGAAGTTTCAATATCATCTAGTTTGATTGTTTTGTTTTGTGAAATAGGAATTCGATCTTCAAGAGTTATATATACCTTTTGTTGTTTGTTATTTTTGATACTTAATTTATAACCACGATTTAGGATTTTGTTACTTCCAGTAAAAGAAGTGCTTTTAAAATTATTGAGTTGTTCTCTTTTTACTATGATATTAGGATCAACTCCTAGAGAAATAGTTAGGCTATCAGTGGTAGCTAAAGGATCAATCTGAGTTTTTCCAGCATAACTACCTTCAAAATAAATATTAGCTTCACCTGCTAATAAATTGAACTGTTCCCAGTTACCCAATTTTGCAGTTAAGAATACATTTTCGTTTAGTTCGGGAGCTACATAATATTGATAATCTGCTTTCATATCAAATTTATCAATTTGGATTACTGTAATATCTGCACTAGATTCTATACTATATTTCTTTTTGATCTTAAATTGAGTGTTTGTTACACCTTCTTCCTTGGTTTCAACAACCCGATTATAATCTTCTTTTTTCTCTCTTCTTTGATAACTACTAGGTTTTCCAGCTACATTAGAAGATACAGCATATCCAGAAACTACCACTTCTTCTAATGTATGAGAATCTTCTTCTAGTTTAATATTCATAGTAGATGAATGTATTGGTAGAATAAGATTAGAAAACCCAATAAATGAAATAGATAGTTCTCGCCCTCCTTGAACATCTAATGAATATCTTCCGTTTATATCGGTTTGTACTCCGTTAGCAGTTCCTTTTTCCATAACATTGGCACCAGGTAAAGGCAACCCATTTTCATCTCTTACAATTCCGGTAATTTTTCTTATGGTAGGATTGTATTTATAAGCATATTGTTTGACTGCACGAATATTTTTTCGATTACCATAACTAAAATTTAGATATTTAGGATTTAGATCAGGTTTCAAGTTGTTAGTATTGGGATCTCCGGTTGATAAAATTATTTTAACATCGTTCCATTCTGTTCCGGTTTGCTGATAGACATTGGCTTTGTAAGCAATGTTAAGGGGTGTTTCTATATTTTTTGATTTAATATCATACAAAGGAAACCATCCTGCATTAGTGACATTGTATCTTATTTCTAATACTAAATTGGTTAAATCAGGAGCATCTAGTTTTAGCTTAATTTCACCACGTTCTTCTTTTGTATGATCACCTAATTTGCTAATCTCATTTTTTAGATCTTTAATAGACTCCATTAGTTTATTGATTTGAAGTCTAACAGTATATGTTTCATTTTGTATTGCTACGACTCGTTGGCGATAATAAGTCGAAATTTGTTTTACTTTTTCCAGAGAAAGTTCCAGATTATCACTGCTGATACGCTGATTGTTATCTAATAAATTCTTTTCCTGATTAAGGCCCGAAAGCAAATTTTCTAATTTATTTTTCTTTAGTAATAATTGATCTAATTCTTTTTTTAAGGATTTTAAAGTTGAAGAGTTCTCTTTTTTTTCTAGATAATTGATATAAAAATTAATAGATAGAATAGAAGTGTTCTTTAATCCAGAAACCTGAATGCTGTTCTCATCTATATTTGATGATAGGTCATTCAATAGAATTTCATTGGTTCCTGGTTTAACATTTATAGAAGCTGTTCGTTTAACTTGTGCACCAGTGAGGTATACGGTTACTTCATCTATAGTCGATTGTATTTTGTTTTCTTGGGCCGTAGCGACGGCTATAAATAATAACAGAAATAAAGAAGTATAGGTTTTCATATAGATATGTGTTGTTTTATTTATACGAATGTAAAACCCGTGTATTTCTAAGAAAATTATAATTGAGTGAAACCCTGTTTTGATTGAGTAAAAGGTTTAAAAACACCTAATAAAGGGCTATAACGTATAAAAAGGGGGGAAAACACCTGTTTAATTTTAGTTGAAGTCCCCTTACATTGCATTGCTATTAGGCATACTTTTGAAACATCACTTATCTCACAAAAACACAATGAATATGAAAAGGCTTTTTCTACCCATAGCTTTAATTTCTTTTGCCGTGATCTGTTTAGGAATCGTGCATATAGATAATGTAAATAAGCTTGACGCAGAATCAACTAAACTGAGAGAGAAACATCAATCTCATTTTGAATTGAAGAAAAAAGATACTAATAACACTGAAAGTACACCAGAAACTAAATGAAGAGCAAAAAATGATTCACTTATTATTGATCAATAAAAAGATTCTTAAGTTCAGGAGTCGGAATCATACAGCTTTCCTTTTTGCCAAACCATTTATATCTGTTTTTGGCAATGGTATCGTAGATACGATCTCTGATGAACTTAGGTAAAACAAGAAAAACAAAAAGTAACGGATAACCACCAGACAGCTGTCTTGCAATATGTAAGGCAGCTGTTGATTTATGAAAATATCCTTTTTTTGGAGTAATCAATAATATAGAATCCAATCGGGATGTATCAATATTTCCTTCGGCAATAAGTTGTTTGCCTATTTTGCTCTGTAAAGAAGCATAACGAAAACTATCCTTTTTATCATGTTTAATAATAAAATTGACTGCATTGTTACACAAATTACATACACCGTCAAATAAAATAACTTTTTTCCCTTCTTGAATCATACTACAAAGATATAATGATTTATAAAGACAATGATGAGAATTATGAATTTGTTATGAAATAGTGGAGTGTCAAATAGATGATATTATTATTTGGCAATTACAGAGTCAATAACTTGAGCAGTAGTAATCTGTAGATTTTTTGGTAGTTTATTGTTTTTAGGTAATACAGCTAGATATCGATCGTTATTAGAATCATATACCTGTTTATACATAGGATCTTCAAGTTGAAGAATATCACAAATTTCTTTAATCAAATCCAGATGATATATAAGATCTGTACTGCCAAGATGGAAGATACCCTTTTTACTACGATTAATCATATAATGTATTTGCTGAGTTAATTTGGATATTGAAGTAGCATTAATGATTACATTAGGAAATACCTCTATAGGAGCTTTTAAGTCGTGCAATGTTTTTAATTCCTGAACTCTAGGCGTACCTGATCCAAAAATCATAGGAACTCTGGCAATAATATATTTATTAGTAGGTAACCTCATTAATGCATTTTCAATCTTGATCTTAAATCGACCATATACACTATCACTTAAAGTTTTATCATATTCATAAGAAGGATAGTTACTAAAAGAATCAAATACATTAGCACTCGAAATAAATATTAATTTTGATCGGTGCTTCTTTATCCATTTAATAATGCGTAGATGAGCATCTAATTGCGAATTAAAATTTCCTCTAATCGTAGATATGATAATAGTAGGCTTTAGATTATCCAATAAAATAGAAATATCCTCTAGCTCCATATCATATTGAAAGAATTTTTGATTTTTATCATAAAAAGCATTATCCGTGCAATAAGTACCATAAGTATCATAATAAGAATTAAGCTCTTTATAAAGAGCATTCCCTATAAACCCACTGGCTCCTATGATCAAAATTTTTCTCAATATTGTGATATTTTAAAACAGTATAAGTGTAAAAAATATAAAACTAAATTTCTTTTAAAAAAAGTTAAGTTTCAAAGATTACTTTTGTAACCTCTGAAACTTAACTATACTATTTTTATTGTAAAAATTAACCTTTATAAAATGGTAATTTTATAACTGTAGCCGGAATCGCTTTTTTACGAACCTGAATATTAATTTTACTTCCTGGAGAAGCAAAAACCGTAGGAACATATCCTAAACCAATTCCTTTACCTAAAGAAGGAGACATCGTTCCTGATGTTACAATACCAATAGTGTTACCATTTCCGTCCACAATATCATAATCATGTCTAGGAATCCCTCGTTCATCTAATTCAAACGCTATTAATTTTCTTTCAGCACCACGTTCTTTTTCTTTGGCAAGTTCTTCTGAATTCACAAAATCTTTTGAGAATTTAGTGATCCATCCCAAACCAGCTTCAATAGGAGAGGTAGTATCATTAATATCATTACCATATAGGCAATATCCCATTTCAAGTCTTAAAGTATCTCTAGCGGCTAATCCAATTGGTTTTATACCAAAATCAGCACCCGCTTCTATTACTTTGTCCCATATTTGTTTAACCTCATTGTTTTTACAATAGATTTCAAAACCGCCACTTCCTGTATATCCTGTAGCAGAAATAATAACGTGTTCTATTCCTGCAAAATCAGCTACTTCAAAAGTGTAGAACTTCATAGCTTCCAGATCTACAGATGTTAAGGATTGCATAGCTGCAGAAGCTTTAGGTCCTTGAATAGCTAATAAAGAATATTCTTCGGATAAATCTTTCATATCTGCACCCATAGAATTATGACTGCTGATCCAATCCCAATCTTTTTGGATGTTTGAAGCATTGACTACCAATAAGTATTTCTCGTCAGCGATTTTATATACGATTAAATCATCTACAATACCACCTTTGTCATTAGGTAGGCAACTATATTGTGCTTTACCATCTACTAGCTTTGAAGCATCATTTGAGGTTACTTTTTGAATAAGGTCTAAAGCATTAGGACCGGTAATCAAAAATTCACCCATGTGAGACACATCAAAAACACCAACACTATTACGAACGGTTTCGTGTTCAATGTTTACGCCTTCATATGATACAGGCATATTATATCCGGCAAAAGGAACCATTTTAGCACCAAGGGCAGTATGAGTTTCTGTTAAAGCAGTGTTTTTCATTGTGCGTGGGTTTTAATATATTATCAAAATTGACGCCGAAAGTAAAAAACTTTGGATTGCTATACAACGGTTTTATAAGATAATCCTGAGAAATTATTAGTTTCTTTACCATTATAGATCAGAGTATTATTAATTTAATAATTTAAGGGTTAAAAATTAATATTTATGTGAAAATGGTATCAATCGCCTAGTGATAATTCCTTTTAGTTCTAAACAATTTTACTACGACTCGGGGCTTTTTAATACATTTATAGATAATTCATATTATTAAGTATTATGGCAGAAGGATATTCGGGCACACCATTAGCTAAAAAATTAGGAATTAAAGAAGGGGTTACAATACATCTATATAATCAACCTGCTCACTATTTTGATCTTTTTATAGATATGCCAGATGGTATTATCGAAGCTAAAGAAGCCGTTCCTGAAAGTATAGATTTTATACATATTTTTTGTACTACCTATGAAGAGTTGAAAAATGTAGCAAAGACTTATAAAAAAGCATTAAAAAAGGATGGGATGTTATGGGTAAGCTGGCCCAAAGGAAGCTCTAGTATACAAACAGATTTAAAACGTGAAATCATCAGAGAACATCTCATTGATATAGGTTTAGTAGATATTAAGGTTTGTGCGGTAGATAAAGATTGGAGCGGACTCAAATTTGTATACCGGATAAAGGATAGATAAATGTATATGTTTATGGTTCTGGTAGTTTTAATGAGGGTTAAGTTTTAAAGCAACCTTTTCTTTAATTAAACATCTAGATAGTAAACGATCAGTTATGAAGAATTACGTATATCTTTTTTTGTTATTTAGTTTATTAATTTCTTGTAATGACGATGATTCATTAGATAATACGTCATTAATAGGTAAATGGAATTTAAAAGAACAACTTGTTGATCCAGGAGATGGTAGTGGTACATTTCAATCAGTAGATAGTGATATGATTATTGAGTTTTTTGTGAATGGAACCATCACTTCTTCTAATGGTACTTTATGTAATTTTACACACCCTTCTACAGATAGCAGTTCAGGAACGTATTCCTTTAGTGATAAAACTATTCTTATCAATTGTGGAGAAAATGAGATAAGAATTGGATTTGAACAAATAGGTTCAGAATTGATCTTACATTTCTTATGTATTGAAGAATGTTCTCAGAAATATCGCAAAACACTCTTTCCGTAATATTAAACAGACTTTTATTCTAAGTATTTTATTAACTAAGTTTATAGATACAATTCCTCGTATATTTCTTAGATGGATTTTTTACACAATAATCGACTGATTAAATAATCACGTGTTTATACTTATAATAAACTAACCTACTCTTCATATATTTAAAAGTTTAAATCAATTAATAAAACTTTTATGAAGACTAACTTTTTCTTGATACTAATATCAATGCTTTTAATAGTATTCAGTTGTAACCCTACTAGTAAAAAGAAAGAAGAATCCGTTTATGAAAATAGTAAAACTATCAAAGATTCTGTTCTTTACAGTTTTGCATTTGTAGGCTGCAATCGCATACAATATTCTGATTGGCATAATGATTCTGCAACAAATGCTTCAACAGCAAATTTATCTGCATTAAAAAGAATCTACAATGATATGATTGACCTGAAGAAAAAACCTTCTCTTTTCTTTTTTTTGGGAGATTTGGTACTTGCAGAATCAAACACTGATAACTTAGATGCTCAATTAGAAGCCTGGGTAAAACTCTATGAAGACACATCTTTTAGCAATATTAGTAATTCTGGAATTGAACTGGTAGCTGTTCCTGGAAACCATGAAATGTTATATTATAAAGATTATGGTGTTAAAGGACATGATGAATGGCCATTAGGAGGAGCAACAAAAATATGGATGAAGCATATGAAATCGTATATGCCAAAAGATCGTCAACACATTACAGGAAAAGATAGTTTGATAAATCAAATGACTTTTTCTTTTACAAGAAATAACGTAGGTTTTGTAGTAATGAATACGGATACCTATAATCCACCTACAAAAGAAAACCCTTATGGATTAGAAGGAATCATACCTACTCAATGGATTATTAATAAAATTAAAGAATATAGAAAAGATTCTAATATCGATCATGTTTTTGTATTAGGGCATAAACCATATTATGTAAATGGTAAACCAGAAACAGGACACAAAGGCTTCCCTGAAGGACCAATATTATGGCCAGAGCTTCAAAATTCAGAAGTTATTGCGATGCTATCTGCTCATGTCCATGATTATGAACGTATGCAACCAGAGGGCAAAGGAACATATCAGATTATTGCTGGTAACGCTGGAAGTGATGGTCCTGCAAAGTTTTTTGGATATAGTGTTATAAATATTTTAAATAATGGAGAAGTGCAATTAATTTCGAGAGGATTTGACAAAGGAAAACCATATTATAAAGATGTTCCTAATAATTTATTTAAAGTGCGAGACAGTACTATATTAACTTGGGCCAAGAATAAAAATCCATATGAATATAACTAGAGGTATCTATTCATTAATAGAGCAAAAGATACTTATAAAGACTATTGATAACTCTATTTAATTATGATGCAATTAATAGAAGTCAAAAAAATAACTAGATAAAAAAGGTGATTATCGATAGTATAAATTTGATTTTTTTATAAAGATATTATTCCCCTATAGTTTTGGTAACCAACCTTGTGACAGTCAATAAGTAGTGGTTTAATAAGATATATTAATTAAACTAAAAACTAATTTTCCGTTAATTCATTATCAATATATTGTTAAATACTTGAAAAAAAATATTTACCTTTATGATGAATTATTGCATCATTGGAACGGGGACTACATATAAAAAATGAGTTTTTCATTGAGAATATAAGAGAAGGAAATGAAGATGCCTTCAAAATTCTTTTTGAACTCTATTATGGCAAATTACTATATGTTGCCAGAAATTATATTGCCGTAAAAGAAGATGCAGAAGAAATTGTTCAAGATGTATTTTTAAAAGCTTGGAACAAAAGAAAAAACATTACTACTAATATTAATGGCTACCTGTTTAAAATGACTAAAAATGCCTGTTTAGATTATTTAAGATCTAAAAGGTATAAGCTAAGTAGTCATAATAATATTGTTCAATTAGAGGCCTACATTAATCATAATGCACTTAGTGATCAAATAGCACTGTCTATTATAGAAAAAGAAATAGAAGAAAAAATTCAGGCCAGTATTCAATTATTACCCGAAAAATGTAAAAATGTCTTTGTCAAAAGTAGAATAGAGGGTAAAAAGAATAAAGAAATATCTGATGAATTAGATATTTCAATTAAAACAGTAGAAAATCACATGTCCAAAGCACTTAGACATATGAGAGTGCATCTTCGCGAGTTTTTATCAATATTCTAAAAAAATTGATAACCATTAGGGGGTATTGCATTTTTATACGTCTTTAATATTATAAGACCTATTATTAATGCAAGAAAAAGAGATTCTAAAATATATTAGTGGAGAAGCTAATGAAGAAGAGCAAAAAGCTGTAATTAATTGGATTAGAGAAAGTATTGATAATCAAAAGCAGTATAATCTATTAAAGGCAAATTATGTAGCTAATACATTAAATGCTTCAGAGAAGGTAGATATTAATAAGGAATACCAGAATTTTTCTAATAAGCGTACTAAAAAAAGGAAACATTATTATTCTGCAATCATTGCAGCGGTAATAATACCATTTTTTTTATGGCAGATATATGATACTTTTCCAGAGAATAGAATAGAAACTGATTCTAACTTGATATCAGAACATCAAACAATTGAGATTACAACAAAACAAGGAGATCGTAAAAGAGTAATATTACCTGATGGATCTGTGATAATTTTGAATTCAGAAAGTAGTCTTACTTATCCTACAGAATTTTCAGATAGTACTCGTAACGTGGTATTAATAGGAGAAGCTTTTTTTGATGTAAAAAAAGACCCTAAAAGACCGTTGATTGTAAAAACAGAACATCTGGATATAAAAGTTTTAGGAACATCATTTAATGTAAAATCATATCCAGAAGATGAAAATATAGAGACTACGCTGGTTACCGGAAAAGTAGAAGTGATTCAACAAACTAACGAAAACCTGGTGGTTTTACAACCTTCTCAAAGAGCGGTTTTTGAAAAAGCAAAGAAGAACTTAAAAGTTGATAAGGTAGAACCCAATTCTATAATTGCCTGGAAACAAGGTAAATTAATATTTGATCAAACACCTTTGAAACAAGTAGTATTGGATTTGAATAGAAAATATAATAAAGAATTTGTGATTGAATCTGATACACTTTTTCGATACAAGTACACGGGTACATTTGATAATTTAAGCCTTGAAGAAGTTTTAAAGTTGTTAAAAGTATCCTCTCCAATTAATTACGAATTAAAAAACGATAAAGTCATGTTGAAAATAGAGTAAAAAAGTAAAGAGAGTGCGGCAACACTCTCTTTAAAAACATTAATCATTAACAGTACAGTAAATAATTAAACACTACAAAATTATGAAAAAAAATAATTTTGGAAGGCTTCTACCTAAATCCTTCCTAATTAAAGTTATGAAGTCATACATTCTTTTACTTTTTATCACCATAACCAGGGTATTTTCTTCAGGAGGTTATGCGCAGAATGTTTCTCTTAATTTTGAGAATATAGCATTAGAAAAAGTTCTTAGAGAAATAGAGGTTAAAAGTGATTATAGCTTCTTTTATAGTAACAATCTAATAGATAACTCACAAAAAGTGTCTATTAATGTAAGTGATGAAAAATTAGAAAGAACCCTACAGCTTTTGTTTCACCCAACAAACATTGATTTTACATTTGTTAAAAATCAAATTGTTCTATTTCCCAGAGATAATGAGGATATCAAGAAAGAGATAGAAGAATTGATACCAGAGAACGATTCTGTCATAAACAATGAAGAAGCAAATAACTATGTCGAAACCCTTACAAAAATTATTATGCAAGACCCGATTACGGGTAAAATAACAGATGCAAAGGGATTTCCGCTTCCTGGAGCGACTGTGATTGTAAAAGGCACAAATACTGGGGTACAAACAGATTTTGATGGTATTTTCTCAATTAATGCAGAGCCGGGAGATATTTTGGTGATATCTTATATTGGTTTTGAAACGGTAGAAGTAACCGCTGTTAAGAGTGGTGTCAATGTTACATTGTTAGAGAGTGTAAATCAGCTTAATGAAGTTATTGTTACTGGATATGGAGTTCAAAGAAAATCTAGGGTTACTGGTTCTGCCACAAACTTGGATCTTAAAGCAATAACGGCAGTTCCAAGAGCAGCGGTTCAGGAAAGTATTCAAGGTAATGTAGCAGGAGTTCAGGTAACCTCAAGTAGTGGACAACCAGGATCAACACCTAATGTAAGGATACGTGGAGTAGGATCCTTTGATTCGGCATTTCCATTATACGTTATTGATGGATTTCAAACAACAGACGCAGGAGTAGTAGCTTCTCTTAATCCTAATGATATTGAAGCTATTTCTGTTTTAAAAGATGCCGCCTCAACCTCAATTTATGGTACCAGAGGAGCGAATGGTGTAATTGTAATACAAACTAAATCTGGCCGTGATGGTAAGACAAAAGTTTCATATAGTACGCAATCTGGATTTTCTTCAGCTACAGTTGCCGATCGGTTTAAAGCTTTAAGTACACCAGAACTTCAGGAATTACTGGTAGAAGGAGTACAAAATGCCGGAATACGAAATAATGATGCGGATGCGTTGGATTTTTTGATCAGTAATGGTTTTAATCCAGATGTAAATACCGATTGGTTTGATTTAATTACTCGAGATGGATTATATCAACAACATGATCTTTCTGTTACAGGAGGTTCAGAAAAAACCAGGTTTTTTATCTCTGGAGGATATTTTAACCAGGAGGGTGTTATTCTGGCATCTGGTTTTGAACGTATGAATTCCAGGCTTAAACTTGATCATTATTTTACAGATCGATTAAAAACAGGAGCATATATTTCTTATAACAAATCAATTTCTAATGTTAGGCCGGATGGTGGAGCATTCGCAAACCCAGTTCGTTCTATATATCGAATACGTCCGGATATATCACCATTTAATGAGGATGGTACATTTAACTTTGGTTTTAATAGTACGCATAACCCGTTGGCTCAAGCAGAAGCAGAGACAAGAAGAAACATTACTCATAGAATTTTGGCCGGTGCTAATTTATCTTATGAAATACTAGAAGGACTTACGTACGAATCTCTGATTAATATGAATCAGACTTTTCGAGATAATTTTATTAGACTACCAGCTGGTTTTGGAGATGGAAGACCGACAGGTAGAGGAGAACAAGATTCTGACTTTTTATTTTCCTGGTTGTTTAGAAACTTGTTAAAATATAATAAAACCTGGAACGATCATAATATATCAGCTTTTGGAGGATATGAATTACAAAAAGTAAGAAATAAATTCAGTGATCTAACTGTAGAGAATATACCAGATGGTTTTGAAGATCTAAACAACGGTAGTTTACCTACTGTGGCTTCTACCAATAAAGCGCAATCTGGTCTAAATTCTGTATTTCTAAACGCAGAATACTCATATGCAGATAAATATCTGATAAGTGGATCGGTAAGAAGAGATGGTTCATCTAGTTTTGGTGAAAATAATAGGTTTGCTAATTTTTGGTCTGTAGGTATTGGTTGGAATCTCGCAAATGAAAATTTCATGAGTGACATTGATTTTATTAATGTTTTGAAATTTAGAGCTAGTTATGGTGCTAATGGTAATGACCCTGTTTCAGGAATATTTAATTTATTCTCTGTAAATGATTATGACGGAAGTCCTGGTCTAATATTTTCTGATGTTGGTAATCCTAATATAAAATGGGAGGTAAATAAACCTCTAAATGTAGGAATAGATTACTCTGTTTTTAATGGTAGAATTCAAGGAAGTTTTGATTGGTATAAAAGAGAAACAACAGATCTTCTTAGAAACCGCCCTATATCTGCTAGTAATGGAGATACTAGTATAGCAGAAAATATAGGTTCTATGGAGAATACAGGTGTCGAACTTGATATAACAACAAGAAATTTTGTAGCTGTTGATAATGGATTTAGTTGGACTACGAATTTTAATGTAACAATTAATAGAAATAAGGTAACCAGACTTTCAGGAAATGATGAACCTATCATAGGTACAACAAGTATTATAGCGGTAGGTGAGGATTTTGAAACATTTTACTTGCCAGTATACGCAGGAGTAGATCCTGCCAATGGTAATGCTTTATGGTATACAGATGGAACGAGAACAGAGGTGACAGCAGACTATGATAATGCAAATCAGGCAATTATAGGTAGAGCAACACCAGATTTTTATGCAGGTCTTAGAAATACAATTTCCTATAAAGGGATATCATTAGATTTTCAACTATATACGGCTTGGGGAGGATTAGTTTATGATACCTGGAATCGATTTACAAATAGTGATGGATCTAGAAGATTATCCAGTACAGGAAATGTAAGTAGAGGTACTTATGAAAGAAGATGGCAAAGACCTGGAGACATTACAGATGTTCCTGCTTTTGTATATGGAAACACTCAAACAGGAAGTTCGTCACAACGATCTAGTAGATTTATTTATGATGGTTCATATATAAGATTAAGAGAAGTGTCTTTAACATATCAGTTACCTAGTTCTGCAATAAGCTTGATTGGACTTTCTACAGCAAGAGTATATGTAAAAGGAAATAACCTTTATACATTTCTTAGAGATGATAGGTTAGAACGAGATCCTGAAGCTGGATCTGACGGTAGGTTAAATCAGGAAATTCCGATTTCTAGAGCTTTATTTTTAGGATTAGACATAACATTTTAACGAGACTATCATGCAAAAGAAAATATATATAATAATAACTTTAGTATTCACATTAATTGCTTGTGAAGACACATTGGAACAAAGGCTTTCCAATTCAGTAGAAGTAGATGAAGCAATCGTAGATATCAATTCTTTAAATCTTGCTGCAAATGGAGCGTATAGTCCTTTTGCTAGCTCAAATAATTATAATCGTTCCGTATTATTGATACCAGAAATTATGTCTGATAATGCATTTATAGATGCATTTGATAACACAGGTAGATACTTGGATTATGATACTTATACGGTCAATGCCAATGATAATTTTGTAGACCCTATGTGGAACAACTTAACAAGTATCATTGCTAATACATCTATAATTATTCGTAGAGCTAATGAATTGACTTTTCCTGAAACCGTTCAGGAAGATGCCAATCAATATATAGGAGAAATGTATATGTTAAGAGCATTAGCATTTCATAATTTTCAATTATTGTTTGCGCAGCCATACAATTTTACTCCAGATGCTTCACATTTGGGAGTACCAATCCCTGATTTTGATCTTTTAGGAGATGGTAATACCATCCAAGAACCTGGTAGAAGCACTACAGCCCAAGTATACGCACAAATAGTGAGTGATTTAGAAACGGCAATAGATCTTATGAGATCAGAATCCTCTCCCTTTAGAGCTGATGAGTACGCGGCAAAAGCATTATTGGCAAGAGTATATCTACATATGGAAAACTGGACACAGGCCAGAGATATTTCAACAGATGTAATTCTTAATAGCGGTAATGAATTATTAGAAAATCAAGAATATCTTGGTAGCTGGGCATTGGATTCTAATGACGAAACTCTATTTACTATTGTAAACAATGAAACTGATAATTCTGGAACTAATTCTATAGGTTATTTTTATCTAACCTATGAAGATGCCTTTGCTACAGATAATTTTGTAAACACTCTTAGCGATACAGATGTGAGAAAAGGATTGTATCCTGCTGATGGTTCGGTAAATTTAGTTACGAAATTTCCAAGAAATGATGTGCAAGATGATAATATTCAGGTACTTCGACTTTCTGAAATGTATTTAATTAAAGCTGAGGCACATGCACAATTAAGCGAGGAATTAGAATCAAGACTTACTTTAGATATTATTATACAAAGAGCAGATCCAGCTGCTAGCCCTTCAGCAGAAACAGGTCAGGCGTTATTGGATAAAATTATTCTTGAAAGAAGAAAAGAACTGGCTTATGAAGGGTTTAGATTGTATGATCTGACCAGGTACGGAATGACTTTCAATAAATTTAGGCAAGATGCAGATCCAATAACCATCTCAGCACCAGAGAACCGTACAATACTTCCAATTCCGATTGATGAAATCAACGTGAATCCTAATATTGCTGGTCAACAAAACCCTGGGTATTAATCAATAAATAAGAAGATCATGAAAATTTTTAAATATAGTATCATCGCTATCATAATCGGCTTATTTTATGGTTGCGACTCTAACGATAATGACGTAATACTACCTCCTAGTTTTAATTATATTTCTTTTACAACGGATGCTATCAATGTAATTGAATCTGATACAGGAGCCATAATAGTATCATTTGTATATTCTGGCCCCCTTTTATCACAAGATCTCACCGTTAACTACACGATTTCATTTCCTGATCAGAATGCAGCGCAAGAAGGAGTGGATTATGTACTTCCTTCTGGATCAGGTAGTTTTGTGTTACCGGCTGGAGAAACTACCGCAGAAGTTACTCTTATAGAATCATTAATTAATGACAATCTTTCTGTTGGGTCAAGATCCGTAATATTTAATTTACAATCAGCCAATGGATTAATGTTAGGAAAACCAGATAATAGAGAAGCCGCTAGTGTTACCGTCACAGTAGGAGAGGATGATCTATTTGAATTTGGATATAGTAGTTTTGAAGATGTACAAACTTTTGGAACATTTACAAGATATCCAAGACCAGCAGGTACTGTTGATCCGCTGCCTAATGTACAAGATTCTGATTCTGCTTCTGAAGCTCCTTTAGTAAGTCATGTAAGTTCTGGCAATGAACTAGGATTTACAGCATCTTTTTTGGCAGCTAGTGTGAGTGCAATTGAACAAGAAACAATGGGAGTGTATAATGGTACAGTTATTTCTGCCAATCCAGATTCTTTTCCTGCAGAACTTCCTGGGTTAATTGATGGCAATCAAGCATATATAACTTCTGACCTTGATGGGTTTTTGACATTAAGATTTGATGAGATTGTAGGATTAACCCCAGATGTAACAAATGCGGTTTTAGATGTAAAGGTGTTTTTTGGCACAACTTCCTGGGAAACAGAAGATGGAATGGTTGTGTATTTTGAAACAGCTGATGGATTGGGTGATCCAATTCTTTCAATATTTGATGATGATGTAGAAGCAGCAGAAGGAACTTGGCAAGAACTAAGAATACCATTACCAGATGATCGATTAGCAACAGGTCGATTGGTTGTTACATTTAGAAATGGAGCTGGTACCGAAATGATCATATTAGACTCTATTTCTATTAAAGGAATTCAATAGTAACATTTTTGATTTTGAGTTGGCCAATTTTATTATGAACTTGGTTTTTACTCTCGAACCAAGTTCATTTGGTCAATTATTTATCAAAAATAATACAGTCTAATAAACAATATAGCGTTTGTGCGGAAGCTTTTCTTTTAAAGTTTCTGTAGAAAAAGGGGAAGGTTAGTAATTTCATTCCCCTTTTTATTAAGGATTATCTAATATAAAATCTGGTTTAGTATCGTGATTCAAGTTTTGTACAAAAGAATTTGTATTTGAATGCTTTTGTTTGCTATTCTCAATTCGGTTCTTATTAAAGAAATTTATATAGATGATTAGTTACATTGTACATCAAAATCAATTTTTTTCATTTTTTTCCAAATAGAATGTTCTGTAGGTTGTGGCGATAACAGAAATAAAACAAAATGCTTATTGCGACTTTTACAAAAACTCTGTTCAACAATTAAATTGAGTTGTAAGTCTCTTTTTGTGATAAAAGCATCATATGTTAAAACCTTACCGGCATAGGTGGTTTCATTTACTTTTTCAAAAAAGGCTTTGGATTCGGGGATTTTTTCGCCAGATTTTGAAACCATATTCATAATTCCATTAAAATAGATTTCCATCTCTGACTCTAATTTTTTTGCAGATAACTTGGGATTGTCTTTAATATCCCACAAAAAGGCGTAAGAAAAGTAGTCTTTTGCATTTTCTTTCCCCCAACCAGGAGCGAAACGTATAAATTCTGTACCAGAATATTGTAATGAAGGTGCGAATTTTAAAGGAAATTCAATAACTTCGCCTCGCCAATCATCATTAGGAGCAAGTAATAAGTTTTTTGAGGAATCATCTTTGCCACATTTAATGAATAAAAGCGTTATTAGTAGAAAAGGTATGGTTTTTGCAAAAGACATATTGACGTGTAAATTTTAGTAAAAATACTAAAATTGTATTATTATGAATTTTTCATAAATTTGTGTTAAAGGGAAAATAGAATGCAAACATTTAAAATGAGATATTATAGAGTACTATTACTATTATTATTTATTACGCCCCAATTATCCATTGCTCAATCAGAATATGATAGAAAGGAGGCGGAGATAATTAATGTACAGAAAGATGTTGTGGCTAAACTTACTGGCCACTTACCGATTAAAGGAAAGAAGAAGCTAAAAAGTCGTTCAAGTAATTCTGAACGAAAGATTACTGCGGATTATTTGTTCAATAGTCTTAAAGATGTTGGACTTAAAGCCAAAAAACATTCCTATAACGTACAGGATAAAAAAGGAACCCAGTATAATGGAGTTAACATTTATGCCGAGATTCCTGCTACGAATGACAGTGACGAATATATAGTTATTGGAGCACATTATGATACTGTTGAAGATAGCCCGGGAGCTGTACATAATGCTACTGGTGTTGCAATAGCTTTTTATGTAGCGTCAAAGCTGGCAAAACTACCTGAACGTAAACGTAATTTTATAGTAGTGTTTTTTGATCACTGGAAAAGCAATATGATTGGTTGTCGCAGATTTACTAAAAAACTAAAGGATGATAAGTACAATATACATTCTATGCATCGTTCTGATTATATGGGATGGGATAATGATGAAGATAGAGCTATTGAATTATTAGCTTCAAATATTAGCCTAGAATCTGTTTATAGAAATGAATCACCTGTACCAATTTATAAAAGAACAGTTGCTACACCAGAAAGTAGATTTTTTGCAAACTTTGGTTTTGAAACTGTAACGTTAACTGCAGAATTGAAAAATGCAGATAACTCACCATTCGTTAGACAAAGTATGGATAAATATACTACAGTAAATTTTAAATATTTGGCGTCTACTACGGATATCGTATTTAAAGTGATGCAATCTCTGGCAACGGAATAAAATAAATAATACAAGAAAAATTATAATAAAGGAGTTCTTATTTTAATAAGAACTCCTTTAATTCTTTATAGTCTTTAATCGCAATACTTTTTTTCTCTTTGTTAATTACTTTCTGTATTTGTACAGGAATATCTACTTTGGTTGCTACCGTTTCTTCTACAATATCTAAAAACTTAACAGGGTGTGCTGTTTCCAAAAATATACCATAGTCATTTTCATTAAGCCCTTGTTTTTTTAACCCTAAAAATCCAACAGCTCCGTGAGGGTCTGCAATATATTTATTCTCATCAAATATTTTTTTCATAGCTTTTTTGGTTTGGTCATCATCAAAGCTATAAGCAGAGAACTTGTCTTTTAACCCTTCAAAGTTATTGTTAAATAATTTTTGTATCCTGATAAAATTACTTGGATTACCAACATCCATTGCATTAGAAATAGTCGCTTTAGAAGGTTTAGGGTCATATTCTGAAGTCTCCAAATAGCGAACTACAGTATCATTGATATTTGTAGAAGCCACAAAATGTTTAACAGGCAGTCCTAATTTGTGAGCCACAATCCCCGCACAAATATTACCAAAATTACCACTAGGTACTGAAAAAACAACTTCTTTTCCTTTGTTTTTTACTTGTTTATAAGCAAATAAGAAATAGAATAATTGTGGGAGCCATCTTGCAACATTAATAGAGTTAGCAGAGGTTAATTGTTTGTAGTTCGTAATACTAGTGTCTAGAAAAGCGGTTTTAACCATATCCTGACAATCATCAAATACACCTTCTACTTCCAGAGCGGTTATATTTTGTCCAAGAGTGGTTAATTGTTTCTCTTGTATATTACTTACTTTTCCGGTAGGGTATAGGATAACAACATCCACACCATTAACCCCAAGAAAACCATTTGCAACAGCTCCACCAGTATCTCCAGAAGTGGCTACCAGAACAGTAACATGATTTTTATTATTCCTATTAAAATATCCAAGACATCTGGCCATAAATCGAGCACCCACATCTTTAAAAGCCATCGTTGGGCCGTGAAAAAGTTCTAGCGTCCCTATATTTTTTTCGATTTCTACAACTGGAAATTCAAAACTTAATACATCTGCTAAGATATCTCTTAATTCATTTTCAGGAATTTCATCTCCGACAAACTGTTGGATAGCTTGATATGCAATTTCTACATTATCCGTAGTTTCAATATTTTCAAAAAAAGATTGAGGTAATGGTGTTATGTTTTCCGGAAAATATAATCCTTTATCGGGTGCAAGCCCTTTGATAACAGCTTCAGAAAAAGAAACTTTTGGTGCATTATTATTTAGACTATAATAGTTCATTATATATTCTTTAAGTTGATTAGAGTATAGCAGAAAATTTAATCTCTACATAAACATCGGGTGAAATTAGTTTTGATATTTCTACTATTGTAGATACAGATTTATAGGCCTGTTATATCTTAGACTCTTCTCCCAAGGTGCTCTAATTGTTTTTTACTTCTTTATTTATTTAATTGATTATTTTGACACCTTGGTCATTAATTTTAGATATATGAATATCAAAATCAAGTCCTGTTTTTTGATACACTTTGTCTATAGCTTCAGCAACTTTATTTGCAGTTTCCATTCCTTTGCTTAGAGCAAAAATAGAAGGGCCAGATCCAGAAATACCACAACCTAAAGCTCCATTAACTATGGCAGCTTCTTTAACATTTTTAAATTCAGGAATGAGTATAGACCGTAAAGGTTCTATAATCACATCCTCCAAACTACGCCCGATAAGGTTATAATCTTCAGTAAATAGACCTGCTACAAGTCCTCCTACATTTCCCCACTGATGTATAGCTTGTTTCAAATTAACTTTGTGTTTGATAACAGATCTTGAATCAGAAGTTTTAACTTCAATTTGAGGATGAATAACCGTCATTACCAGATGCTCTGGAGTATGAAGTTTAATAACATCTAGTGGATTATAACTTCTTACCAAAGTAAATCCGCCAAGAAGAGCAGGAGCTACGTTATCTGCATGAGCATTACCGCTTGCTAATTTTTCACCTTCCATGGCAAATTGTACTAACTGTTGATTAGAAAATGGAGAATCAAGTAAATGATTAACCGCCCAAACGGCTCCGGCACTACTTGCGGCACTGCTTCCAATACCGCTACCAGCTTTAATTTTTTTATGAATCTCGATCTCAACACCAATTTCTTGGTTATAGGATTTAAGCATGGCTTCAACTGCCACACCTGCAACATTTTTATTAGTTTCGAGAGGAAGATCTGCTCCTTCAATTTTTGTGATTTTTACTCCTGATCCAGAAGTGATAGAAATCACCATTTCATCCCCTACATTATCCAGGCAACAACCTAACACATCAAACCCACAAGAGAGATTGGCAACAGTGGCGGGAGCAAATATTTTAATACTTTTCATTATACATTTTTGTGTTATAAAGAATTAGAGAAGATTGTTTTACCGACTCTGTATATCTTATTTATTTTTTGCCTATTCTTATAATATCCGCAAAAATACCAGAGGCAGTGACATCAGCTCCGGCACCAGCTCCTTTAACAATCAGAGGTTGTTCAGGATACCTATCTGTATAAAAAAGAACAATATTATCACTTCCTTCCAGATTATAAAATGGATGATCACTTGGTATATGCTGTAAACCTACTTTTGCTTTTTCATTTTCGTATTGTGCTACATATTTTAATCGACAATCTTTTTTATTTGCTTCTTCAAGAATTTGTTTAAAATGTTGTTCGTTTTTCTCTAAAGATTCAAAGAAATCATCTACACTTTTTGTAGCTAAGCTTTCTTCAGGTAAAAAAGCTTCTTTTTTGATATTATCTAATTCCATGATATTTCCACTTTCACGGGCTAGAATTAATATTTTACGAGCAACATCAACACCACTCAAATCAATTTTGGGATCTGGTTCTGTGTATCCTTCTTTTTGAGCTTGTTTTACAATGTCATGAAATGTGAATCCTTCTTTGTAGTTGTTAAATACAAAGTTTAAACTTCCTGATAAGACAGCTTGTATTTTATGAACGTTATCTCCAGAGGCGATTAGATTGTTTAAAGTATCAATAATTGGTAATCCAGCTCCAACATTGGTTTCATATAAAAATGATGCGTTGAATTTTCTTGATAAATCTTGTAACTCCTCATAATTGACATATTCATCGGCACAAGCAATTTTATTACAAGTCACTACTGCCATACTTTCTGCCAGATAATGCTTATAAATCTTGGCAATCTGTGGATTAGCAGTGTTATCGACGAATATAGAATTACGAAGATTCATTTCTTTTGCTTTATTGAAGAAGTCAAGAGCATCAGCTTTTTGTCCGTTTTCCAAGCTTTCTTTCCAAGAGTCTAAAGATATTCCGTTTTCATCAAATACCATTTTCTTTGAGTTAGAAACAGCAACCACACGAATTTTAAGTCGTAACTTTTCTTTTAGATATTTTTTCTGTTGTTCTAACTGACTTAACAATTTACCACCTACGTTACCAACTCCTGTAATGAATAGATTTAACTGTTTAGTTTTAACCTCAAAAAACCTTTCGTGGAGAGTATTTAAAGCCTTTTTAATATCTTTCTTTTCTATAACTACAGAAATGTTTTTTTCTGAAGCACCTTGCGCAATAGCTCTAATATTAACATTGTTTTTACCTAATGTACTGAACATTTTACCGCTAAGTCCTTGATGATGATACATATTGTCTCCAACTAGTGCTACGATTGCAACCTCAGTTTCAATTTTTACCGGATCTACTTTATGTTTTGCAATTTCATACTCAAAAGTAGCATCAAGAATGTTCTTTGCTCTTTCAGCTTCTGAAGCTTCTACGGCTAAACAAATAGAGTGCTCAGAAGAAGCCTGCGTAATAAGGATAACATTGATATTTTCTAGAAATAATGCTTCAAAAAGGCGTTTTGAGAATCCTGGTATTCCAACCATTCCACTTCCTTCAAGAGATATAATTGAAATATTGTCAATATGACTGATTCCTGTTACAGCTTTTTGTCTGTTATCAACCTCTCTTGTAATTAGTGTACCAACATCTTCTGGTTCAAAAGTATTTTTAATTACAATAGGAATATTTTTTTCAAGAACGGGGTGTATGGTAGGAGGGTATATAACTTTGGCTCCAAAATGCGATAACTCCATAGCTTCCTGGTAGGAAATATGAGGTACTGGTTTTGCTTGTTTCACCAATTTTGGATTTGCTGTATACATTCCGCTTACATCGGTCCATATTTGTAATTCAGAAACATCTAACGCAGCGGCAAGAATAGCAGCGGTAAAATCAGATCCTCCTCTTCCTAAAGTAGTTGGTTCTCCGCCCTGTGTACTAGCGACAAAACCAGGAAATAAAGCTACTTTATTAGTATTGGTATCTGCAAACTTTTTAATTCTATCATTTGTTTCTTTATAATCAATAGAAACTTTAGAGTTCGGAGTTGTAATTATAAAATCACGAGAGTCTTTTAAAACAAGATCAAGTCCTCTTTCTTTTGCTGCTTCTGCAATGATATAAGAGGATAACATTTCTCCAAAACTAGCAATAACGGCAGCTGTTTTTGGAGATAACTCGCTTAGCAAAAATACTCCTTCACATAACGACTCTAAGGTGTTTAACTCTGCTTTTACTTTACTAATAATAGCACTTTGAGAAACAACAGGGATTAATTTTTTTACCGTTTCCAGATGTCTTCTTTCAATTTCTGAAAGAGTATTTTTATAATTTTCATTATTAGAAGAAGCTTCTTCACCAGCTTGTAGTAATAAGTCAGTTACTCCACCTAAAGCAGAAACAACTATATATAGTGTATCTTTTTTGGATTGCTTCTTTATAATTTTAATAACGCTTTCTATAGTAGTTGTATTTGCAACTGAAGAACCTCCAAATTTTAGAACGTTCATGATATATTTTTTAATTGATAGTTTATTGATAAAGCTTTTTTTCGGTAGTGTTTTTGTAATTAACTACGTACTTGTTCCGGTGGTGATATATAAAAGAATTAACCCCTAAGGGTAATAATTGTAATAGTACCTGTAATAGAAGTAATTCCAATAACCGGTGTAGTTACTACCCCAAAAAAGGTAAATAAATCCGATATGAAAATGGTACTAAACATTAGTTTGCTTTATATGATGAGCCAAAGGTATAATTTTTTACTTTTAGAAAAAATAAAAGCAATACTATACCTTAACTTTTGTTGATTTTATAATTTAGTGACAGATTCATTATGAAATTCTTAACAAATTTGAAAAGAAGCTCAAAATGATTAAAAATGACATTATATTTTGATAAAAACGTAGTTCGGGTATTAAAAGTTTATAAAAATTTATGAAAATATTTTCGGCACAACAGATGCGTATGGCGGATGAAGCGACCATGAAGTTACAACAAATTAGTTCTTTGGATTTAATGGAACGCGCTGCAACACAAATTTTTAATTTAATTCATAATCGGTTACAAGGTGCACCGATAACTATTCACGTTTTTTGTGGTTTAGGAAATAATGGAGGAGATGGTCTGGTCATATCCCGTTTATTATTAGAATATGGGTATCAGGTAAAAACTTATATAGTAAACTTTAGCGATAATAGATCTAAGGACTTTTTAGAAAATTATGATCGACTTAAAGCAATTTCTAAGGAATGGCCTACACAAATAAAAGGTGAAGATGATTTTCCGGAACTAAGAAGAGAGGAAATTATAATTGATGCAATATTTGGAATAGGACTTAATCGTCCATTATTACCATGGGTAATCAATTTAATTAAACATATCAATACTATAGATTCCTTTACAATTTCTGTTGACGTTCCATCCGGATTATATGCAGATAAAGCACCAGATGATCCTAATGGGGTAATATTAGCTTCTGTAACAGTGACTTTTCAATTTCCGAAATTAGTATTTTTCCTTCCTGGTACAGGAGGATATACTCAAAACCTTGAGGTAATAGATATAGGACTGGATCGTAACTTTTTATTACAAACTCCTGGTGTCGCTGAGTTAATTACAAAAAATGAAGTTAAAACCTTGTATCGTCCTAGACATAAGTTTTCTCATAAAGGAATATATGGACATTGCGCAATAGTAGGAGGGAGTTATGGTAAAATGGGTAGTATGGTTCTGGCAACAAAAGCAGCTTTAAGAACTGGTGCTGGATTAGCTACCGCATATGTGCCTGATTGTGGCTATGATATTTTACAAACTGCTGTTCCTGAAGCTATGGTGATTACGGATGATGAGGATGAGTTGGTAGAAATTAGGTTTGATTTTGAACCAACGGCAATAGGAATAGGTGTGGGGATGGGAACACACGAAAATACAATTAAAGGATTTGAAACTTTTTTAAAGGGCAATAAAGCGCCTTTAGTAATTGATGCTGATGGGATTAATATATTAGCTAAACAACCAGAATTTTTAAAATATCTGCCAGAAAAGACCGTGATTACTCCGCATCCTAAAGAATTAGAAAGATTAATAGGAAAGTGGAATGATGATTTTGATAAAATTGAAAAAGTAAAATCTTTTTCTGAAAAGTATAACCTTATTATTGTTATTAAAGGAGCCAATACAATTACAGTGTTTAAAGATCAATTATACATTAATAGCTCTGGAAACCCCGGTATGGCTACAGCAGGTAGCGGAGATGTACTTACAGGAATGATTACTGGATTGATAGCTAAACGATATGATCCATTGTATGCTTCGATTTTTGGAGTGTATTTGCATGGAACGTCTGGTGATTTAGCTCTGCAAAAAACTGGTTATGAAGGTATGATGGCAGGAGATATTGTTGATCATATTGGAGCATCATTTGTAGAATTAATAAAAGCCCCACAACCTCCTGCAGATAACGCTCAATAAGAAGTTACTGCCCTTGAAAAATAGCGGTTTTAGCGTACAATTTTGTTTGTTTTTTATAGTTATAATGAATGATGATCATATTAAATTATTCATGAATTAAAAAGCAAAAAAATGATGACAAAAAAAATGATGGCAATATTTACTATTGCCTTGGGATTCTTAGGAGTTTCTTGCTCAAGTGATGATGGACCTCCAGTGGCTAATTTAACCTTAGAAATAGTAGGGTTAGAAACGTTAACCAATGGAGCGACATATGAAGGATGGCTTATTGTTGATGGAAACCCTGTTTCTACAGGAAAATTCAATATAGCTGCAAATTCAATAACGTTTCCTGTGGTTGCCTCAAATCTGGAAAGTGCTACAGAGTTTATATTATCAATTGAACCACCTAATGATTCTGATCCATTGCCTTCAAAAACAAAATTGTTGAGCGGACTCTTTAGCGGTAATGTAGCACAGGTAAATGCAAATACAGTTATTGGTGATTTCTCAGGAATATCTGGTAAATTTATTATGGCCACTCCAACAGATATTACAGCAGACAATGACGAATTTGGAATTTGGTTTGAAGACCCAAGTGGTGTTCAGGTGGTTCCGGGATTAAATTTACCTGCGCTTGCAGATGGCTGGAAGTATGAAGGATGGGTAGTTTTTAATAATATTCCGGTTACTACGGGTACATTTACCGATGTTGATAATTTTGATGATGCATCGCCTTTTAGTGGTAACGGTACAGCGCCAAATTATCCGGGAGAAGATTTTTTAAATAGCGCTCCTCAAGGTTTAACATTTCCTCAAGATGGAGATGTAAGAGGAAAAACAGTGGTTATTTCCATAGAACCATCTCCTGATTATGATCAGGCGACACCATTTTTTGTAAAACCATTAAGTGGAACAGCAGGACAGAATACGGCTCCTGCAATAAATACATTGACCGCAACTAATAATGCGCCTTTTGGAAGAGTTTTGAGATAATTTGAAATTCAGATTTATTCCAAAATTATAATATAAGCCCATAAAGTTCTTTAAGCTTTATGGGCTTTATATTTTTTATTTCTGTTCAAAAGAAAGTAAAAAGAAATCTTTGAAAAGTTTCTTTGCACGATTTTTTTCTTTTTCAGGGATAGGGTTATTGTCTAGAATAATCCCAGCTAATGAATATTTTTCGGTATAATAAGCGTTAGGAATGCTACTGATTCTGTTATTATTTACATGAATCATAAGCAATGATTTCATTTTTGCAAATACAGAAGGGAGCTCTTCAAAATTGTTATATCCTGCATGAACCACCCAAGTGCTTTTCATATTTGAAAATGCATCTGGTAAATGTTTTAATTTGTTATGATCTAAGTATAAAAACCTAATTTGTTTTAAAGAACCAATGGTAGATGGAAGTGATTCTAATTCATTATGATCAATCCATAAAGAATAAAGTTTTGGGAGTTGACCTAATAAAATATAGTCAGAAGGATCATTAATATAATTATGAGATAGGTTTATATCTTTTAGGGATGAAATTTTAATAATATTTTCAGGGAGTCTTTTAATTTTATTTCCCTTTAAATTTAAAAATTCAATAGGTAAACCTGAAATCTGATTGATGGTATTATCTAGATCTAACTTTGGATTATAGGCTAAGGATAGTTGTTTAAGATTCGAAAATCGTTTAATCGATTCTGGTAATTGCGACATTTTTAAACTATCAAGAATGAGAACTTCCAAATATTTTGGATTTGGCAGTTTCATCAAAACACTATTTATATCTATATTCTCATTATTACTAAGATTAAGCATCTTAAGACTCTTTAATTTTTCTATTGATGAAAAGGAAGAATCTGACAGCGTATTACTTAAGTTAAGACGGTATATTTTGCTATTGTTATTTGAGGATATATCATTATATGTTTTACTATAGAATGTTGTATAGGTATTACAGCTACTTAAAAGTAATAAGATAATAGTTGTTATATAGATATACCTTCTATTATTCATTGGATGTTTCTTTAATAAGTGCATTACCTGTTATTTCAAGATAAATTTTGTCTTTTTCAGTTACCAACCAAGGGAAACGAGGATTCAATCCTAGACCGTCATGTAACAAATTTTGGATATAAGCACCTGCTTTTTGGCTATTGATTCCAAGTTTGGCGTGTATTGAAATATGATCTTCCTGATATAATGCATATGCATACAAATTGCCATAAAATAGCTCCTTAAAAGGAGGTAAGGTAAACCAAACATTTTTTCTCCCATCGTCAGAATTTATTGGATTTCTGGGAGAACGGCTATAATCTGGTCTTGGAGTAAATAAATCAATGCCTATGCCTAATTGATGAATGGTAGTATTGTTATAAATTCTTGTAAAACCAATGTTTAATGATCCAGTGAGGCCATAATCTGTACCTGCTCCGTTAAACCATCCTATTCTTAGATCATTTTTAAACATAAAATGAATGTTATGATTTGCATTGCTAAAACGTAATAGCAATGCTCCACGACGCAATCCATAACTTTTTAAAGTTTTTGGTAAAAAATCTTTACCAAAACCAAAACCTAGCCCATTAAACCCTCCTTTTCCTTGAGGATCAAATAATATTGTGGTATTTGCATCAGAAAACGAGGATCCCAGAAGGTTACTGTTTTTTCCTATACCACCCAAAGCAAAAAAGTTATATGAATACCCTAATCCTTGCATTTTTATAGTATGCCGTTTTAAAAATTGATATGATGCAATAGAAACCCCACTTTCTGCAGAAATATCACCATAATTGAGCGTTCCAAAACCAGAAACCCCTAGTTTTAACCATTGATTTTGATTACCTAAGGTGATTTCTGCTTTGAGTAAAACACCACCTTTAGCAGTTAGCTTTTGAGCAGATGTTACAACATAACTTAAGAAGATTGTATAAACAAGATATTTTCTTAAATAGTTGTATTCCATATTATCTTCTGGGATGGAAATTATGTATAATTTCTGTTAAATGACTCCTGTCTACGTGCATATATATTTCTGTAGTCGTAATACTTTCATGACCTAACATTAATTGTATAGCCCTTAGATCAGCACCATTTTCTAATAAATGGGAAGCAAAAGAATGCCTGAACGTATGTGGACTTACATTTTTATGAATTCCGGCTTTTTCAACCAATCGTTTAACGATAGTAAAAATCATAGCTCTAGTGAGTTGTTTTCCTCTTCTGTTTAAAAACAAAGTATCTTCATCTCCCTTTTGAATATTTATATGATTACGAATCTCATCTTTATAAATATTGATGAACTTTTGAGTAGTATCCCCTATAGGAACAAATCGTTGTTTATTACCTTTACCTGTTACGCTAATATATCCTTCATCAAAGAAAAGATCTGACAGTTTTAGGGTGATTACTTCGCTTACGCGAAGTCCACATCCATATAGTGTCTCTATAATAGCTCTGTTTCTTTCACCTTCTGGTTTTCCCAGATCAATTTGAGCTACGATGGCATCTATTTCTTCTATGGATAATGTATCGGGTAATTTTCTTCCTATTTTAGGAGATTCAATAAGATCCATAGGATTAGATTCTCTATAATCTTCAAATACCAGATAATTAAAGAAGCTTTTTAATCCTGAAATGATACGAGATTGAGATCTGGCATTTACCAGTTTAGCCGTTTCAAAAATAAACTGTTGTAACGTCTCTTTTTTGATTGATATGGGAGAGGTGTTAATTTCTTGTTCCTCAAGAAAGTTTAATAATCGTTTTAAATCAAGACCGTAACTAACCACAGAATTTTCAGAAAGCCCTCTCTCAATTTGAAGATAATGTTTATAATCTTTTATAGCATGTTCCCATTTCATTGCCACTAAGATAAAAAAGAAAACCATTTCCAAAACCATCTAAAACAACATCATTTTTATAATATTCTTTGAAAATTAAATGGTTTTGTAAAACTTTGATAATTAAGCGCTATAGATTTTTATACTACAGGTTATAGATGTCTAAATACTTTATCAGTTATTGATGGTACTGCTTTTTTGTTTTTTGAGAAGTGTTTTTTAAAAAATAAAACTACTTTTGAGTAAGAACTTATTTTTAAAGATGAAAAGAAACATTTTTATAGTAGCCATATCCATTTTTACTTTTTTTACAGCATCTGCTCAAGATACGGATGAAAACCCTTTGTATACAAGAGCAGGGTTTAAATTAGGAATTAACTATTCTAATATTACTGGTGATCTGGATGATACCGATGCTAGACAACGAGTTCATCTGGGAGCAGTTATAGAGTTTCCTGTGTCTCAACGTTTTTATATTCAGGCAGAAGCATTGTACTCTGCACAAGGTTATAAATTTGATGTAAACGGAACTGAGAATAAAATTAGCCTTAATTATATTGCTTTACCGATAATCGCTAAGTTGTATTTTAATAAATTCAGTTTAGAGACAGGTCCTCAATTAGCTACTTTGGCAACAACAGCTAATTCTATAGGAGATGAATCAGATGAATTTTTTGATTCTTTTGAAAGCCTAGATTTTAGTTGGAATTTTGGAGTAGGATATAAGTTAGAGAGTGGATTGTTTTTTCAGCTACGATATAATCTAGGGTTAAGTAATATTAATAATACTAGTATTGCAGATGTTACCAATAAAAATGCAATAGCACAGTTCTCTGTTGGCTATCTTTTTAAAACCAAAAATAACCGTAGAATTATACAGGAACAATAGGTATGAAGATTTTAATATTAAATGGTCCAAACTTAAACTTATTAGGAAAAAGAGAACCAGGGATTTATGGTAACCAAACTTTTGAAGAATTCTTTGCTGAGTTACAATCAAAGTATGAAACTGTTGAGTTGTCATATTTTCAATCAAATATAGAAGGAGAGCTTATCACTAAAATACAGGAGGCTGATGATTCGTTTGACGGTGTTGTTCTAAATGCTGGTGCTTATACACATACTTCTATTGGAATAGGGGATGCCATAAAAGCGGTAACCGTGCCTGTTGTAGAAGTTCATATATCTAATACTTTTGGAAGAGAAGAGTTTAGACATCAATCTTACATTTCGCCAAATGCTAAAGGTGTTATCTTAGGTTTTGGAATGCAAAGCTATGAATTAGGAATCCAAAGTTTTCTAAGCTAAATAAAGGTCAAATTTAATTCGTAGGAATACGACACCTGTATGTATAGAATTCTATTCTATATGTATAGCCTACTATGTTGATATTATGTATTTTAAATTTTGTGAGAAAAACCAAAATTAAGGTGTTTTTCCCCTTTTTTGTGATGGTTATTTTGTATAATTTTAAGAATTCACATTTACTCTTAAAATTATACTTATGATAGAGCCTATCATTTTATCAGATACAGATGCTTCAGAAGCTAAATCAGTATTTGAACATTGGTTAACTCAGCCTGTCGTTTTATGGGTCGTTTTGGGGACTGACCCAATTGCAAAAATGGCTGTTGCCAAGGCCGAAGAATTAATAAACTCGGATCAATCTGTTTACCATAGTTCCAGGGTGATACATGCAACAAACCCTTCTTTATTATTAGATAAGCTAAAAAGCCTCACTGTAAACCCCAAACTTAGAACATCGATTAAGTGGAATGATCTGGATGATTATGTAATACTCTCTATTTCTGTAAATACAGATATGATAGCCGCGATCGTTTTGAAATCTAAATTCCCTAATCAACCAAGAGGATATATTAACAGAATCCTACGCAAGGCTGTAGCTTGTGATGCAAGCTAATTTTTAATTTTTTACTCATTTTAATAATATGTCATGAAAATCTATTATAAGGTTTATACCATAATTATTGCCTTGTGTATTAGTTCATTTGTAACTGCACAAGAACAAACGGTTATTAAAATTTCTGAAATTGATCAAGATGGAAGATCTCTTGATCGCACCACTGGAGAAGTAAAAGAAGAATATGTAAACAACAGGATTATTGATATCAATAGTGTATTAGATATAGAGCTAAATAAAACAGTATTGATTGAAAAAATTGGAGATGATTCTTTATTTCCTACTGAACTATCAGATAAAATTACCAAAATCTATAATGCCTTAGAAAATAGGAATAAAAATATGGAGGAGGTACAAAAATTGATAGATACATATGATTTTGAAAAGTTTCAAAAACAATCACAAGATGCTCAAAATTATTTTACTGCTTTGGGTAATGTTGTTCAAAAAGTAGATGAAATAACTGAGATAGATGATCGAATTGAAGATATCGCTGATTTTCAATTTTCAGAAATGGGACCATATGCCTCTGTTTACGCTGCTGCAGAAGAAGTATTAAATGAGTTAACAGAAGAAGTAGGGAATATGGCAGACGAAAATGGGGTCTATATACAATTTGGAGGTTGGATTATTGCTAATGGAAATCAAACACCTTTACACGTTCCCGGGTTTGATAATATCACCCCTCAAGATCCTTTTGAAGTTGATCGATGGAGACTTATGCCCACTCCAGAGCAATTAGAAGAACTAAAGAAATTACAAAACCTGGCTATAGAAAACAGAGGGAAAGAAGATGAGATTTTAAAAAGTATAGCAAAGAATCACCTAGATCAATTACGCAATATAATAGATGAAAAAATAAAGAAACTAGAAAATAAAATTGAAGAAGAAATAGAAAAGATTAAGGGGATAGGTCTAAGTGCAGTGAATCAAAATCGTTTTAACGCCTTAGTTGATCAAATTAATGAAATAAAAGACTCTATTAAAAAAATCTCAGACGAATTTAATATCCGTAAAGAATATTATATAGATGTTGTATCTGGAGATCAATCAATAAATGTAAATGAGTTTTTGGCAAGAATTCAGAGTGATATACAATATTTTAAGGTTGAAGGGAAGAAACTTTTGGATCAGATTAATGCAGTAGCTAATTCAATAAGTGCAGTGGTTGGTAGTTTATCTACTACTATAGCTACACTTAAAACTAAGTTTGATGAGTTAAAAACTGAGTATACAAAGAGGTTTAATGAGGTAAAAAATACGATTTCTGGTCAAATAGAAGAGTTTTTGAATGGAGAAAAATTTGATTTTGCTGCATTAAAATTTAGTGATGAAGTGTTTAAATTCTCCCTGGATGATTTACCAGAATCTACATCTTTTGATTTGATTAATTCTGGAGTACGTGCTGATGGAGATCAGTTAGGATTTAAATTAGAAGTAAATTCAAAAGATGGAATGGTATATACTGAAAACAGAAGATTGTTTATGTTCAGAGTTTTACCTCATATAGAAGGAACGGTAGGAGTTATTTTTGCCGATCCTTTGGCAAGAACCGAAGTAAAAACGCAGTTTCAGATGGCGCCTTATTATAATTTGATACTTAAAGGTTTATGGGATCAAAAACTACGAAGAAAAAGTGTGGCTTATAACCGAATTTTTGATTGGGGAATAGGACTGCATATTTCTGCACCGGATTTTGACGGTGATGATGTTCCAGAATTAGGAGCAGGTATCGTAGTTTCTATTCTTAATGATTATGTTCAGTCAGGAGCGGCAATTAATGTGTTTACCGGGGATCCATATTGGTTTTTTGGTTTACGTTTACCTGTACCTTCATTCAATATAGGCTCTATTCCAAGTTCGAATTAAAAATAATCTCTTTTAGATATAAAAAAACACCTTATCCAGCAGATAAGGTGTTTTTGATAATTTATAAATATATTCTGCTTATACTATAAATGAATCACTTCATCATAAGCATCAGCTACAGCTTCCATTACAGCTTCACTCATTGTTGGGTGAGGGTGGATAGCTTTTAGTACTTCGTGTCCTGTAGTTTCTAGTTTTCTACCTAATACTGCTTCAGCAATCATATCAGTAACTCCGGCACCAATCATATGACAACCTAACCACTCGCCATATTTAGCATCAAAAATTACTTTCACAAAACCATCTTTAGTTCCAGCAGCACTTGCTTTTCCTGACGCAGAGAAAGGAAATTTACCTATTTTTAATTCATAACCAGCTTCTTTAGCTTGTTTTTCAGTCATACCCACACTTGCAATTTCTGGAGTAGCATAAGTACATCCAGGAATATTTCCGTAATCAATAGGTTCTACATGCATTCCCGCAATTTTTTCAACACAAGTAATACCTTCTGCAGAGGCAACGTGTGCAAGAGCGGGACCAGCAACTACATCACCTATAGCATATACTCCAGGGATATTAGTTTGATACCAGTCATTAACTACAATTTTATCTCTATCAGTAGCAATACCTAACTCTTCTAAACCAATGTTTTCAATATTAGTTTTGATTCCAACGGCAGATAATACAATATCAGCTTCAAGGATTTCTTCTCCTTTTTTAGTTTTTACTGTTGCTTTAACACCATCACCACTTGTGTCAACACTTTCAACAGAAGAATTCGTCATTACTTTGATTCCTGCCTTTTTAAAGCTACGACCAAATTGTTTAGATACTTCTTCATCCTCAAGAGGAACTAGGTTAGGTAAATATTCTACGATCGTTACCTCTGTACCCATAGAATTATAAAAATGTGCAAACTCAACTCCAATTGCACCAGACCCTACTACAATCATTTTCTTTGGTTGAGTTTCTAGAGTCATAGCTTCTCTATATCCAATTACTTTTTTACCATCTTGCGGTAAATTTGGAAGTTCACGTGATCTAGCTCCAGTTGCTACAATTATATGTTTACCTTCATAATCAGTTGCCTTTCCTTCAGCATCAGTTACGGTGATTTTATTACCAGATTTTAATTTTCCAAATCCATTAATAACATCAATTTTATTCTTCTTCATTAAGAACTGAACTCCTTTGCTCATTCCATCAGCTACACCACGGCTACGTTTTACTACGGCATCAAAATCTTTATCAAATTTTTCTACAGTAAGTCCGTAGTCTGAAGCATGTTTTAAATAATCAAATACCTGTGCACTTTTTAAAAGTGCTTTTGTAGGAATACATCCCCAATTTAAACATACACCTCCTAGGCTTTCTTTTTCTACAACTGCAGTTTTGAAACCTAATTGAGAAGCTCTAATAGCTGTTACATAGCCTCCAGGACCACTTCCTAAAACGATGATATCATATGTGCTCATAAATGTCAAATTTTTGAAGTCACGAATTTACGGATAATTCGGCGAACCTAAAAAGGAATTATGGATTCCGTGAAGTATAGTGTATGCTAAAAAAAAGACATAAAAAAACACTATCGCAAGGATAGTGTTAATTTTTTTATATCTATATGTCTAATTGGTGTAAAATTATACCAAAGCCATACTAAATGTGAATAAATTTTAGAAATCTAATTTTAGTGCTGATTGTACTGCATTCAAATCTTTTAAATCAACATCTGTATTTTCTGCAAAAGATGAAGGAACTACTACAATTCTGAATGTTTGATTATTTGTAAGATCAGCAGGGACCAAATCGGGATTATTACTTTCCATAATAACATCAACATCTCCTGAAGTAAAATTAAACCTGTATTGAACTGAAGTATCTGCAGCATCATTTAGGAATATAGTTACGGTTGGTAACGGTTCCCATACATCCAAACCATTATCCACCGCTTCTAAACGATATACTAATACTACATCAGAATCAAATATGTTTTGTCCGAAGAAAAAACGATGGGCAAAATTATTGGCGGCATTAAATGTTGTTGTAAATTCAAATGTTTGTCCAATGGTGTCGAAATCCGGATCATCATCTGAACAAGAAGTAAATAAAACTGTGGATAAGAATAAAAATGCGAAAATCTTTTTCATAATGTGTGTATATATTGTTTCGATATGTACTTACTTTATCAATAAGTGTTCCAAAAATAAATCTATTAAAGGAATGAATTATTAATAAAATTATAAATAATAAGAATAATTGACTTAAGACTTATCAAAATCAATACTTATAGAGTTTACACAATATCGTTGACCAGTTTGAGTAGGACCATCGTTAAAGACATGTCCAAGATGACTTCCACAATTTGAGCACAATATTTCGGTACGTATCATTCCGTGTGATGTATCTTTAATATACTCTACTTGCCCTTCAATTGATTTATCAAAGCTGGGCCATCCACAACCAGAATCAAATTTTGTACTGCTTTCAAATAAAGGAGCTTCACAAGCCATACAAGAATATATTCCATCTTCAAAATGCATGTTGTATTCTCCTGTAAATGGTCGTTCAGTGCCTTTTTCTCTAAGAACTCTATATTGTTCTTCGTTTAGCTGGTTTTTCCATTCAGTATCAGATTTTTGTAATGGGTATTTACTCATTTATTTAGATTTTTTTTCTACAAATACTAATGCATCACCGTTGATGCAATGACGCACACCAGTAGTTTCTCTAGGACCATCATTAAAAGAGTGACCTAAATGACCTCCACACGTACCGCATAATAATTCGGTACGAGCATATCCAATTTTATAATCAACATCTTTATCCACATTCCCTTTTACCGCTCTATCAAAACTTGGCCAACCGGTACCACTATCAAATTTATGTTTACTTTCATATAAGGGTGTATTGCAGGCTGCACAATGAAATGTTCCTGAAGTATATAGTTTATTTAGCGGACTGGAAAATGGTCTTTCAGTTCCTGCCTGACGTAGAATATAGTATTGTTCTGATGTCAGTATCTCTTTCCATTCAGCATTTGTTTTGGTGACCTTATAAGTTTTCTTTTCTTTTTTAGAAGTCTCTTGTTGCGCTGTACTTGTACAACTTATCGCTAAAATGCTGATAAGTATTAAAATAAGTCTTTTCATTTGTTTCATTTATATTGAATTCTATTATATAGTCGAACAAACAGTTAAAACATGACTAATATAAGGTTCATTTATTAATGAATTTTAAGATTTCAGAAATTACTTTTTTGTCACCTAAAATTTTTCGATGCCCTAATCTTTCAGTAATTAACAGGGTTCCTTCTTTTAAATTATCTGTTATCTCAAGAGCAGCACTGTAATGAACATCAACATCATTTTTGTCATGTATTACTAGTGTTGGTATTTGAACTCCACTAGCAGAAACAGCTCCAGAATAGTTATCAAGATTTTCTCCATACCTTTTATCAAAGTAAGCTTTCAGAAGCTGGGCTACTTTTTTAGTAAACTGTAAGTTTTTTGCAAAGTTTTTGGTAACAGCTGTAATGCTATTAGCGGTACCAACAATTACTAGTTTTTTTATAGAAAGTCCGTGCTTTGTTGATCTTAGTAATGACATTCCTCCTAAAGAATGTCCTATAGCAGCTTCAAAAGGACCGTGGGTGGCTTCAAGTTGATTAATTGTTTCAATAAAATGCGGAAGTATGGTACGTTTTCCTGGTGATTTTCCGTGCGCTGGAGCATCAAAACTTACGGTGCTATATCCTTGTGCTAATAATTGATCTGCAATTTTGGATAATTGGGTACCTGTACCTGACCAGCCGTGAACTAATAGAATTTTTTTATCTGATTTTCCGTAATTATAGACTACGACATTTCGGTTAATTTTTTTTATAAAAGCGTTTTCCTTTTTGCTCTCGTCATACATCTTCTTTTCTCTTTCTGGCATATCATATTTGAAAGGAGTTAAAAAAATTCGGGCCGCAAACCTCGAGGCAAGAAAGGGAGAAATCCAATTTAATATTTTTCCGGTATATAGTATTGGTTTTGGTACTAAAAGTGATTGAACCGGAATTAAATCTTTGTCAATTTTGGTCATTAATATTAGCTCTGATTATTGGGTTTAAAATTAAGCTATCATTGGAGTTAGGTGAAAAAATTATGATTAATTAACATAAAAAAAATGATGATTGTTGAAAATATATTTCCATAAATGCTTCGTATAACCTCTTAAAGTGTTTAATTTTGTAGCTTATTTTTAATTGAGACCTTAATGGGACTACCCCCCACAGAGATAGATAAAAAAGAGCAAAAAGTATTATACGATTACCAGAAAAGGGATATCGATAAAATATTTGGCCGTTTAGAAGAGTTTCCTAATAAATACAACCTGCTGTATCAATTACCTACAGGAGGAGGGAAAACCGTTATATTTTCAGAAATTGTTAGAAGATACATAGAAACTACTAAGAAAAAGGTAGTGGTTTTAACGCATCGTATAGAGCTTTGTAATCAGACATCCAATATGCTTACAGAGTTTCAGGTTAAAAACAAAATCGTTAATAGTTCGGTTAAAAAGCTTGAGGATCAGGGAGAATACATGTGCTTTGTTGCAATGGTAGAGACCTTGAATAATAGGCTTAATGATGATCAGCTGGAACTGTTTGATGTTGGGATGGTAATTATTGATGAAGCACATTATAACTCATTCAGGAAGCTTTTTAAGTTCTTTTCGCACTGTTTTATTTTAGGAGTTACTGCAACACCTCTTAGTTCTAATATGAAACTTCCTATGAAGGATAATTATCAGGAATTAATTGTTGGAGATACGATTACTTCTTTGATAAAAAAAGGGTTCCTGGCAAAGCCAGTTACATATACATTTGATGTTGGATTGGGCTCTCTTAAAATAGGTATGAATGGTGATTATACAGTAAAATCATCTGAAGAGTTGTATACCAATAACTTAATGCAGGATAAACTCTTACATGCATATGAGCAAAGATCAAAAGGCAAGAAAACATTGATCTTTAATAATGGTATTAATACATCTGTTTATGTATATGACACTTTTTTAAGGGCGGGTTATCCAATTCGACATTTGGATAATACAAATAGTAGACAGGAGAGAGCAGATATATTAAAATGGTTTAAAGAAACAGAGAATGCCATTCTTACTTCGGTTAGTATTTTGACTACTGGTTTTGATGAACCTACTGTTGAGACTATTATTCTTAACAGAGCTACAAAATCATTAACGTTATATTTTCAGATGATTGGTAGGGGATCCAGGATCTTACCTAATAAACCTGAATTTTCTATTCTTGATTTAGGAAATAATACTGCTAGATTTGGTTTATGGAATGCTAATGTTGATTGGCAGTCTATTTTTAGATCTCCTGACTTTTACTATGACAACCTTGTTGGTGATGAAGAAATCGAAAGAAACTTCAAGTATGTAATGCCTGAAGAGATACGAAAAGAATTTATCAATTCAACAGATATAGATTTTGATATCGAAGAAGAGTACTCTAAAACTAAAAGGTATAACCTTAGAAGTATGACTGTTCTGGAAAAATCGATAGAACAGCATGCTAAGATGTGCATAGAGAACAGTGAGGACGTCTTTGATGCACGTATTCTTAGCAGGCAGCTTGATGATGATATCCAGTATAGAGTACGTAGATATTCTTATTGTATAAGTAAAAGCACAAAAAATTATAGAGATTGGTTAGAAGAAGATTACAAACGTAAACTTAGATCTAAGATCAATCAGTTGTTTGTTGAAGAATAACTTACTAATTTTTAAGGGCCATTTCTATAGCTTTTTCTGCATGGATTTTTGCAGTATCAAAGATAGGGATGTCTACATCAGTAGATTTGATAAGTAAAGGTAATTCTGTACATCCTAGAATTACACCTTGAGCTCCTTTGCTTTGTAAGTTTTTAATGATTTCTATGATCTTTTCTCTAGATATGTTCTTAAGATCTCCTAGAACGAGTTCTTTGTAAATGATATCATGGATAACGGCTCTATCTTTTTTATCTGGTATTAGATAATCGATTTTGTGATCACTCAGGATATTTTTATAAAAATCTTTTTCCATAGTAAACTTGGTACCTAAGAGTGCTACCTTTTGTAATTTATGAGATACAATTTCTTTACTAGTTGCAGTTGCTATATGTAAAAAAGGAATAGAAGTATTTTTAATGATTTCATCACTACATAGGTGCATTGTATTAGTACATAGAATTACTAAATCAGCTCCTGCATTTTCTAATTGTTTAGCAGATGCTATCATTGTTTGATTAAGGCTATTCCAGTCATTTTTATGCTGTAGACTTTCGATTTCAGCAAAATCTACTGAATTTAGAATACACTTGGCAGAATGAAAACCTCCAAGTAATTCTTTAACTTTTTTATTCATTAACTCATAATAAACGGCTGATGACTCCCAACTCATTCCTCCGATTAATCCAATAGTTTTCATATTAATTATCTTTAGTTATATTTCAATTTCACCAATTAAAAAAGGAACGCTATATCCACTTAAATAAACGCGATCTCCTTCTAATCTGCAATCTAGCTCCCCACGACGTTCTGATAATTGAAGTGCTTTAAGCTTATTTTTATTTAATTTTTCTGCCCACAAAGGAACTAATGATGAGTGCGCAGAACCTGTTACCGGGTCTTCCATAGGAATCTCAGGATTAGCATCAAACACGCGAGATACAAAATCAACATTTTCTCCTGGAGATGTTATTATAGTACATAAATAGGGGAGTCCTCTAAGAACTTCAAGATTCGGTTTTTCTGAAAGTATTTCCTTTTCAGAAGATACAGTTATAATCAAATCCCTATCTCCATATGCTTTAATAGGTTTTGAATTGAAAGCTTTATAAACCTGTGCTGGGATTTCAACTTCTTTTGGAGGACGAGATGGAAAATCAAGAGTTATGGATCCATTATCTTCTTTTTTGGCTTTTAAGACTCCACTTTTAGAAGAAAAGGTTACTTCATTCAATGTAGTGTCTATATAATTAAAAATAACATAAGCTGATGCCAGAGTGGCGTGACCACATAAATCAATTTCAGCATATGGCATAAACCATCTAATCTCATAATGATCATTGTTTTTTACAAAATATCCGGTTTCTGCAAGATTATTTTCTATGGCTATGTTTTGTAATGTCTCATCATTTAACCAGTGTGGTAAATGACATATCGCTGCGGGATTGCCACCAAAAAGTTTTTTGGTGAAGGCATCTATTTGATACATTTTAATCTTCATCTGTCTGAATTTTTGTTGTATTGAGAGTTATAAATTTTGCTTAATATATTTTGAGAACTTTGCCAGTAATGTTAGTAGTTAAAGCTTGTTTGTATACACTAGTAACGTCAGTGATATCCACAGGATAATAACCTGCAAATTTTTTGTCTTTAGGAAAACTTCCTGAAATGGCTCCGGGAGCAACTACATTTATACGGATGTTGCGGTCTAATTCATGCGAAACTGCATTTACAAAGCTATGAATGGCTCCATTGACTAAAGATAAAGCAACAGTATCGGGTTCATAGTGCTCAGCAAGGATACCAGTTGTCAATGTTATTGAACCTTTATCGCTTAAATAATCTTGAGCAATATGTGTAAGATTTACTTGTCCCATTAATTTACTTTGAATGCCTTTGTAATAATCTTCCTCGGTTAACTTAGAAAATGATTTCCAGGCGGCGGTACCAGCTACGTTAACAATAGCATCTAGTTGTGGTAAACCTTTAAGTAATTTTATAATTGAAGTTGAATCCGTAATATCAATAGGGAAGGATTCACTATTTCTATGTGCACCATATACTTCAGTATAATCATTTTTTAAGCTACTATATACCTCTTTTCCTATGGTACCAGTAGCACCTATAACTAATATTTTCATAATTATATATTTAATTTTATAAATATATTATTTAAAATTTTTATAACTCTTGTTGAATTGAGTTAAGAAATTCTTTGATTACTTTTTCATTTCTTTTAAAATATGTCCACTTTCCGTGTCTTGTTGTTATCAACAGTCCGGCTTTATGCATTCCGGATAGGTAATGAGAAATCGTAGGTTGTGATAAACCAGATTTATCCTTTATATGCTGACCACAAACACCATCATTAAAATGACCTAATTCTTTATGAGGCGGAAAATTTGCATCGGGATCTTTTAGCCAACCTAGTATGTCTAAACGAGTGGCATTCGATAACGCTTTATTTATCTGAAGGATTTTATCTTTATCCATAATACAAATATATACATATTTAATTATATGAATATGTTAAAAATGTAAATTATTTGTTGTTCTACTTTAAAAGCTCTCTGAATGCCTGAATTATATATAGTTTTATGAGATTAGGAAATGAGTATATACTATTTAAAACCTATTGAAATTAATGTTTTTTAAAAAAAACATCTTATTTGTTGTAACAAAATTTACATATGTTCGTCTAGTAAGTATAAGCAGTAGAGAAACTGATAATTAATTGAAGATAAGTATTTTGTCAATAGTGATTCTAAAGCTTTTATCCTGATACTTCTTGGGATGAGTGCTTTTAAAAACGAAAACACCTTTTGCTTTTCATCGATCAAAAAGACTAAAATTTCTTTACAAAACAGTTTGAACGTTACTATAGAGCGTCTATCCTGATACACTTGGGATGGACGTTTTTTCATGTTTAATGGTATACTAGATAATTTAAAAGCGAGACCATAACTATGATCTCGCTTTTTGTCTTAAGTGTTTAGTAGTTAATTAACACCACCTTTTCTTCTAGGGCTTCTTGGTTCTGGCCAGGTACGTTGTTTTTTTGTTCTGGGATTGATAGGTAATACACTTTTTTCTCTTGATGTTTTTTCTGCGTCTTCACTAGCTTTATACGCTAAAATTGCAGTTAAAATCACATTGTTTAATACATCGTCGAATATTATTTTGTCATAAGTATCACGGTTGGTATGCCAGGTATAATTCCAATATGACCAGTTTAGCGAACTTAAGGAGAATGCAGGTGCTCCAGCAGCAACAAATGATGCATAATCAGATCCTCCACCACCAGGAACACCAGGAAATGTTGTTTCTATATGTTTTGTGATATCTTTTGGTACAGATTCTAACCACTTGCCTAAATAAGAGTAGGAGTGAAGAAATCCTTGTCCAGATAATCTTACCACTCGACCTGTACCATTATCTTGATTAAATAGTGCCTGGACACCATCAACTATTTTAGGATGATCTTCTACAAAAGCTCTGGACCCATTAAGTCCTTGTTCCTCACTTCCCCAAAGACCAATTAATATAGTTCTTTTAGGGTTGGGATATATTTTTTTAAGAATCCTGGCAGCTTCCATCATGGTAATGGTTCCGGTACCATTATCAGTTGCTCCGGTTCCTCCATCCCAAGAATCAAAATGAGCAGAAAGGATAATGTATTCATCCGGTTTTTCAGTTCCTTTTATTTCTGCTATTGTATTAAATGTAGGTACCATTCCTAATTCCTTGGATTCTGCCACAATTTTTATTTTTGGTTTTGCCTTATGTTCAACTAAACGATATAGCATTCCATAATCTTCTAGTGAAATATCGACAGTTGGAATTTTTTTAGTCCTTGCACTGAATATTTTATTAACTCCAAATCCTCTCGACCAATTACTCTGGACAATACCTGCTGCTCCTGCTTTTTCAAGAGCAGGCGTTAATGTGCGACGATTGTAACCTGTTTTTCTAATGTTTTCTCTCCAGGCTTTGGTTTGTTCTTCTCTTTGTTCTTTCATTTTTTTGAAAGATTCTTCTGTAGCAAATTCTTCCCAGTTATAATCAGGTCTTCCTGTAGGTTGATTCATAGAAACCATAACTAATTTGCCTTTTACTTTAGGCAACCAATTCTGAAATGCTATTGAATCGGTTATAACCGGAAGAACAACTAGTTCGGCAGTTACACCCTCACTTCCAGTATTTGGGTTCCAGGCTAATTGCATCCCTTCGAGGGATTCTATTCTAGGGTATACCATATCAATATGTGTAATACCTCGTTCCCAACCTCGCCATTCTCCCCATTTTTCATTCCTGGCATCAATTCCCCATGTTTTATATTTGGCAACAGCCCATTCATGTGCTTTTTGCATTTGGGGTGTTCCTACCAATCTAGGACCTATGCCATCCAAAAGCTCGTGTGCTAGCTCTTTTAATTGTGAATGATCAGTAGCTTCATTAATTATTTTTTCGATTACAGGGTCTTTTTCCTGAGCAGATAAAGACAAGCATACCAAAATTAAGATAAGTGTGAATATGTGTTTCATTATAGATGGATTTTATTTGTACAATGTAAACATATCCAAGAGCTAAGAGTTTTTATTTAACAAAACCTTAATGTAATCAGAGTCATCAATATTGGGATTAAAATATTCTTAAGTGTAAATATTAAAGAGTGTATGCTTTAAGGAGAGTAAAATAATCGTTATTCTTGCAAACAATGAATATTATTCCGGATATACAGACAAATCGTATTGCGATTAAATTGAGGCCCACTGCAGAGAAGATGGTGAAACGAGGACATCCTTGGGTTTTTGAAGATAGCATAATTAAACAAAATACTGAGGCGAAAGCAGGAGATTTAGTTATTATCTACGATGCAAAAAAGAATAACTTTTTGGCTTGTGGTTTGTATGATCCATATTCTCCTATTCGGGTTAAATTAATACATGCAGGAAAACCAACACAGATTAATAAAGAATGGTTTTCTATAAAAATAAACGAAGCATATGAGTTAAGAAAACCGTTATTGGAAACAGATACTAATAGCTATCGATTGTTATTTGGAGAGAATGATAACCTACCTGGATTTATTGCAGATGTTTATGATACTGTATTAGTTGTAAAATTGTATTCTCATATATGGTTTCCTTATCTTAATTGGATAATTGATTATTTGATTGAAGTCTCCGGTTGTAAAACAGTGGTGCTTCGTTTAAGTAGATTGCTTCAATCTAAAGGAGAATCTTATGGTTTGTATGATGGAAAAGTAATTTATGGTACTTTGGAAAACGAAGTAGTAATATTTAGAGAACACGGTGTTTCATTTTCTGCTAATGTTATTAAAGGACATAAAACAGGCTATTTTTTGGATCATCGAGAAAATAGAAAAAGAGTGGGGGAGCTTGCTCAAGGAAAAACGGTTTTAGATGTTTTTTCATACGCAGGGGGATTTTCTGTTCATGCATTAGCTGGTGAAGCAACTGAAGTAATTAGTTTAGATATCAGTAAACATGCCTTAGAGATGGCAAAAAATAATGCATTGTTAAATACACATACAGGTATTCATACTACTATGGCTATTGATGCATTTGAAGGATTACAAAGCTTGATAAATCAAAAAAAACGATTTGACATTGTTGTAATTGATCCTCCATCATTTGCAAAGAGAGAAAGTGAAATTTCAAAAGCTAAAAACAGCTATGCTCGTTTAGCAAAACTTGGAGCGCAATTAGTAATGCCAGGAGGAATTTTAGTATTAGCGTCTTGTTCTTCTAGAGTTAATGCTGAAGAGTTTTTTACTATTTCTGAAGAGAATATTCTAGGTTCTGGCAAATCTTTTGAAGAATTGAGTAAAACTTATCATGACATTGATCATCCTATTACTTTTCCCGAAGGGGCGTATCTAAAATGTGGTTATTATCGTATTTCATAAAAAAAACAATCCTATGATAAGGATTGTTTATGGTTTACTACTATTGAATTTTTTTATTTGTTAATGCTTACCAAATACATGTACTTTGGCTTTTTTTCTAGATAAGTTCTTGGTATCATAAAAAAATGTAATATCTCTTATCACTCTTTTACCTCCTTTTAAATCGATAATTCTTGTAGAGCTTCTTTTAGAGAAATTATGTTTTAATTTAATTACATCTTTTTTACCATTTCCATACTGAACTATCATTTTATGCATATTGAGAGAACCTCCTGTTACTTTAACTTTGAGTTTTGTGAAACCTCCTTCTTTAGCTGTTACTTTAATCACATCTTTATCAAGTCTATAATTAACGGTTCTTGATCCCAGGTGATCCCATTTAACAGTGTTTGTTGTAAAACTACTGGATATAATAAATAATACAATTAATAGCGATGGGAGCGATAGCTTTTGTAGTGTTATGTTTTTCATGGTTTTTAAATGTATTGATTTGTTAGTTAGACTTAACAATTTTGAAAAGGTTTAATCCGTAATCATAAAATTATTTGATAGACTTATTCAATCTTATCATAATTTTCTGACTGTGCGTAATGCCCTTCTTCGTCAAGAGTGATTTGTTGATAAGAATTTTTACCCATTACCAATTCAAACCTAAATACTTTTGTAGTATCTACAATTTTCATCATTGGCCCTGAAGCATATTCCAATCTTTCTTCAAGCATACCATCTTTAATGGTATACGTACCATATCCAAACCATTCATTACTATCTTCTGGGTCAAATCTTGTCCACATTACTCTTCCTTTACTATACATTTTTACCTGGCGATACCCATTTTGATTAAGGACTGTATCTGCTACTTTATCATTTTCATAAAGAAAATGATGCTTAAGTTCCCAAACACCTTCTAGGTTATAAGGCTCAATGGATGCCGAATCTCTTTTTTCTGGAATTATAAAAATAGAGCACATCCCTACTAAAATTAATACAAAGGTTTTCATAATAGAGAGGTTTTAATCTGTGATTCAATAATTTACGAAAATTTTGTGAGATTATTTTGTTTTGAATTCTTTTTAAAATGATTTTGTGATTTATTATATATAGAATCTAGAACAGAAAATTGAATGAATATCTGTAACAAAAAAAGAGCAAATCGATAAGATTTGCTCTTTTTATAAAAACTAAAGTATTTATTAATTCGCAGAAAGTAAAGCGAAGAATTTATCCAGATTTGGTAATAATACGATTCTGGTACGTCTGTTAATAGCCATATTTTCTTTAGTATCATTTTCTACTAAAGGTTTATAACTACTTCTTCCAGATGCAATCAGTTTTGCAGGATCTACATCATAACTCCTTTGCAATTTTCTGATAATAGAAGTTGCTCTTTTAACACTTAAATCCCAGTTATCTTCTAAAACAGGAGTACTAATAGTTCTAGGATCAGTATGACCTTCTACCATAACTTCAAGACTTGGCTCAGAGTTAATTACATCAGCTAACTTTTGTAATACTCCATCAGCTTTATTGCTTACACGGTAGCTACCACTGTTAAACAACATCTTATCAGAAATAGAGATCATAACTACTGTATTGTCAATATCAATAGAAATATCCTCATCTTCTTTAAGATTATCATCAAGAGAGCTTTTTAAGTTATAAGAAACTGCAATATTCATAGAATCTTGTAATGTTTTAGCTCCTTGCAATTTTTGTGGATCTACTTTTGCCAAAGTGGCTTTCATTTTCTCTTTGGTATTATTAGAGATAACGGCAAGATCATCTACCATGACCATTTTTTGATCATTAGCTTCAGATAAAGAGTTGATTTTAGCATTATAATCAGCTACTCGAGATTCGATCTTAGCAAATTTAGCTTCCAATTCCTCTTTTTCTACTGTAGTTTTTTGTAGTGTACCTCTAGTATTCTGTAGTTCTTGCTCAAGAGCAACATACTTTTTCTTAGATACACATGAGGTCATTATCAGAACTCCTGATAAAGCGATTAGTGTGAACGATTTTTTCATGGTTATTTAATTATTCTTGATTACGCCATGATAAACTTTAAGATATTTCAATTATTGTTATAGCACTTACTAATTTTTTCACATCAAATTCTTAAAATATGTTAATAATTTTTGGTTCAAAAAAGTTATCCGTAAGTGACTTACTGGAATACTGTATTTTTTTACAGAGTTTAATTAATTGATTTTCAATTATATATTGCACTTTGTTATACAGTTATTTTATATTTTTTGGTTAAGTAATAGTAATTTATTGTAACAACATATTATTTTTACCGTCATATTGTAGATAAAAAGACACCCGGATCTATACCTACTTTGAAATTTTAAAATGAATAATAATTAATGTTTTTTGTAAAAAAAAGGCTGGTAATATCCGGTATATTTACTTTCTTCTCATTTATAGCTATCAATGCTCAAGAATTATCTACAGAGCAAAATGATGCACCTATTGAATATAAAGAATTAATGGTCAACGGAGAATTGATTTATTTGCCCATTTATCAAACGTATCAAACTTTGAACGGTAAAATAAGTGAAGAAAAAAATACAGTATTTACAGTAAACTGGGACAATAATAAATTTAACCCGTTTAAAAATGAGAGCCTGCAGTATCCTTTTCAATTAGAGTTTAAGGATACTAGTTTTTCATCTCCTGTGGATAGAAAAATGGTTGTAACTTCTCGTTATGGATGGAGAAGAGGAAGACCACATCAAGGAATAGATATTGATCTTGTGACTGGGGATAAGGTAAAAACCATTTTGGATGGCAAAATTAGATATGTTGGCTATCATGGTGGTCACGGAAGAACTATTGTTGTTAGACATAATAATGGTTTAGAAACTGTTTATGCACATTTATCAAAATATCTGGTAAAAGAAAATGATGAAGTAAAAAAAGGACAGGCTATTGGTATAGGAGGTGTTTCTGGTAATGCTAGAGGTAGTCATTTGCATCTTGAAGTGAGATATCATGGTAAAAGTATTCACCCAGAATATCTATTCGATTTTATTGAAAACACAAAAGTAAGGTCGGATAAATTGTATGTTACAAAAAAATGGATGAACCCAAGATATCATAGATCTACTCGCAAGAGTAAAGTTGTGGTACATACTACTCTTGAGGATGCAGAAAAATTTAAAGAACAGCGTAAGAAGATATATACAGTAAGAAAAGGAGATACTCTTCATCGTATAGCAAATAAACACGGTCTTGCTGTTTCCGAAATTTGTAAACTCAATTCTATTCGCTACAATTCTGTTCTCAAAATAGGACAACGAATATTGATTAATTAGTTACAGGATCTTCTTTTAGATATTTATGAATCATCTCTAATAAGTGATCCTTGTCATACGGTTTTAGAATATAATCATTTAAACCGGCTTGGATGATCTGGCGATTTAGTTGGGTTACATCAACAGCTGTCAAAGCGATTATAGGAGTATGAAGATCAAACTCGCGGATTCTTTTAGTAGTTCCAATTCCGTTTAGTTTTGGCATATTGATATCCATAAGAATAATATCGTAATTATTCTCTTTTGCTAATTCGATTGCATCAAAACCATTATCAATTGTGGTACAATCAAAATTTTCTCTGGATAACATTCTGTCTGCTACCAACAAATTAAGTTTATTATCATCAACGATTAATGCTTTTGGTTTAGCATCAGAAAAAGTAGTTTCATTATTATTACTTTGTTGTATCTCAAAATCTGCTACAAAGGCATAGGCTGATCCAGCATTTGAATTAGCTTCAATGACAATTTCTCCGTTAATAGCTTTAGATAATTTTTTTACAATTGAAGAGTTAATACCGTTCCCTAGGTAAGATTTTTTTATTTTTTCGATATTAACGAATTCCTGATAAATGAACCTTTCATCTTCTTCAGAAACTTCATTTCCATCGTGTTTAATTTTAAAAGAGATATTATAATGATTCCCTTTTTTCTTTATAAGATTTACTGAAAAGTATACATTTCCGTTTCTTGTAAACCTTAATGCATTACCGATTAGATTAATAAGAATTTGAGATAAAATAGGGGAGTCTCCCTTAATTAAAGTATTGATATCTGGGTCAAACTCAAAATGAAGCGTATTATCACTATTCTCAGTAGCGTAACTAAAAGAATGAATTAAGTTTTGTGTTAATTCTTTTAAATCAAATGCACTATTTTGTGGTGTGATTTTTTCTGAATCAATATCATTAACTTGTAGAATGTTGTTGACCAGTGATAATAAATGATTCCCAGAAAATTTTAAAGATTTCAGTTTTTTATTTTCTTTAAGATCTGGATTTTCTGCAACCAAAAGATTGGTTAATCCCATTATACCATATAAAGGAGTCCTCAATTCCTGACTTAAAGATGAAACGAATTCTCTTTGTGATTGAGCACGTTTTTCTGCTTTTGTCCGTAATGATTCTAATTCTTTATTTTTATGGTTAAGAGCAATGGTTGCACGTATCCATAAAAAAAGAAATATCCCCGACAGTACTCCTCCAATTATATAATAGGTCATAGCAATTTTTTATGGGAACAAAGTAAGAAATATAAGGATTATCTTACAAGCATATTCGGGCTTTTTTTATCAGATTGTTAATTTTCAGGCCTAAAATTATAGCTCTTAGGTATAACATCGTTTAAAAATGTTTTTGGTGGAGAAATAATTACTTTGTAGCAGGGTATTATTAACATTAAATAGTATTAATATTGATTTTACATTATGTCATTGATAATGAAGTATATTTAGAGGTATTAAGTACTGATGTAGGTTTTTAAAGAAAATATCGACTTATGATTTGTAATATCTAATTGCTGGTATAGTCTTTGTTTTATAATCGAATAGAATACAATGATTTTGGAAGTAACTAGTGTAAGGAAATTACAGATTGTTTATCTTTACAATATCATAAAAAATGAAATGAATAAGAAACTTATTATAATATTAGTTTTATTATTTTCTACCAGAGGCTTCATTCAGGCTCAGGTAGAGACCTCTAATTCATTTCGAATTGATGCGGATAGTAATCTCAAGACTAATGAGCTAGGTTTATCCAAAAGCCTTATTACTCCTAATCCTGATAGACAATTTAATTTTTATAAATCGATTAGAGATTCATTAAAGCTTTATCCTGAAAAGAAACCATTTAGTATGATTAACGATAATGGTCTTTTATCTCCTCAGGCACAGGCAACGCCAAAATGGTTTAAAAAAGATAAAGAGATAAGAGAAGAATATAAGAGTGATCAATACTTAGGAGATTTTAAAAGTGGAGGTTTATTTGTTCAGCTAGTATATAGAGATCATGAATATGTAGATGGAGATTTGGTTCGTATTTATGTAAATGATGATGTAATCAGGTCAAATGTTTTTCTTGGAGCAAGCTTTGAAGGTATCAAGATAAACCTAGTAAAAGGGTTTAATAAAATTGATATAGAAGCTCTTAATCAAGGAACTTCTGGACCTAATACTGCAGAGTTTCATCTATATGATGATCAAGGCAATATAATTACTGCAAATGAATGGAATTTAACTACCGGTGTAAAAGCTACACTGATTGTTATTAAAGAATAAACCTTCTAAGGGATATCACTTTCTGACTCTTCATTCTGATTTTCAACGTCCTTGGTAAGATCTAATTTTCTAAAATCAGGAGAAAAAATACCAGTTAACACTACTGTTAGTAACGTCATACTACCACCAAATACTACTGCGGTAACGGTTCCCATATATCGCGCTGTTATTCCACTCTCAAAAGCACCTAATTCATTTGAAGAACCAACAAACATAGAATTAACAGAAGCAACGCGGCCACGCATATGATCAGGAGTTTTAAGCTGTAAAATTGTCTGTCTAATCACCATAGAAATACCATCAGTTACACCACTTAAGAATAATGCAATTACGGATACCCAAAATATTGTAGAAACTCCAAAAACAATAATACATATCCCAAAACCAAATATAGCTGCCAGTAATTTCATTCCTGCCTTTTTACTTATCGGAAAATATGCCGTTGTGAACATAATGATAAATGCACCTACTGCTGGTGCTGCTCTTAGGATTCCAAAACCTTGAGGCCCTACTTTTAGAATATCTTGTGCAAAAACCGGTAATAATGCAACAGCTCCACCAAATAGTACTGCAATCATATCTAGAGTAAGAGCTCCTAAAATTGCTTTTGTATTTAATACAAATTTTAACCCTTCTTTTAAACTTATGAGGATTGGCTCACCAATTTTAGGATTCATTATAGGTTTTTTAGGAATTAGAGATGTCCCAAAAAGTGCAATTATTGCACAACCAAGAACCAACAACATAGACAAATGAACATCTATTAGGTTTATAGCAAAACCTGCTAAAGCCGGTCCTAATACCGCACCAATTTGCCAAGTAGAACTACTCCAGGTAGCGGCATTTGGATATAATTTTTTTGGAACAATCAGAGCTAATAAAGAAAAAATAGTTGGCCCTAAAAACGCTCTTACGATACCTCCAAGAAATACCAGAAAATAAATACCATATAATGTAATCCCTTTGGGTAAAGAAGAGGTAATGCTTGGTAAGGTAAGAATAAATAACCCCGTACTAATAACAGAAAAACCAATAATACATTTAACCAAGAGGCTTTTCTTTTCCTTTTGATCTACAACATGACCAGCGAGCAAAGCAAGCGAAACAGCCGGAATTACTTCCATAAGCCCAATTATACCAAGAGATAAAGGATTTTTTGTAAGACTGTAGACTTCCCATTCAATAACAATAAATTGCATGGTCCACGCCAATACCATGGCAAAACGTACGATTAAAAAAATATTGAACTCTCTATATCGTAACGCTGCATATGGATCATTTTTCATTAAAAAAACTTTGGTGGATTTAAAAAACAAATATCCTGGATTGCTTAGTTATCTTTAAGTATAAAATTGTATTTAACCTTAGTTTAACTATACCTTACAATAAGGTAATTCTGATTGAAAAAAATGTTATTTTAAAATTTATTCAAAATTATATGTGATTTTTTTTAGTGCGAGAATACTAATAAGAAAAAGAAGGTAGAATGAGTAAAGAATCTCTATTTACAAAGCTCATAAGAGATAATGAGGGTGTTATTTTTAAGATAACTACCATTTATACAGATAACCAGGAGGATCAAAAGGATCTATATCAGGAAATAGTATTTCAGTTATGGAAAGCCTATGATAATTTTAGAGGAGATGCTAAAATTAGTACCTGGATGTATAGAGTTGCTTTAAATACCGCAATTACCCGGTTAAAAAAAGAAAAACGAAAGGGGAATAAGGTGGGAATTGATAAAGTAATAATGAAACAGACTGAGCAATATGATACAGCGTTTGAAGAAAAATTAAGAGTGTTGTATACACATATCCAAGGTCTTAATGAATTAGAGAAAGGATTAATGTTGCTACTGTTAGAGGGTAAGAAGTATGAAGAAATTGCCTCAATTACCGGATTATCACCTAGTAATGTAGGAACGAGAATTTCTAGAATCAAACAAAAACTGAAGACACAAATTGTAAAAAAATAAGGAGTATGGAATTAGAAGAAATGCAGGCTGTTTGGTCAGATCTAAGTGATCAATTAGAGAAACAAAAAAAGTTAACAGATAAAATGATAATTATGATGACAGAAGAACAATACAGAAGTAAGTGGAAAAGAATAGCATATCCTGAAATAATGGGTGGTATAATTTGTTTTGGTGTGGCTTTACTTATTTTAATAAATATGAAAACACTTGAGACTTGGTATAATATAACATTTGGGATTGCTTCAGCAATTATCCTTTTGATATTACCAATATTATCTCTAAAATCCATTACTAAAATGAGTAGAATTAATTTTGCAGAAAAAAGCTATAAAGACACATTGTTGGTATATGCTAAAAGTAAAAAACAGTTTCAATCAGTACAAAAAGTGGCATATTATCTTAGTTTTATATTAATGTTTTTGATTCTTCCCGTAACATCAAAAATATTAGGAGATAAGGATATGTTTACGGGAGTCAAGAATATATGGCCATTAGTAATATTTATTCCTTTAGGAGTAGCTTTCCTGGTATTTTTTAGTAAATGGGTACATAAATGCTATAATAGAAATATTGTAGAGGCTGAAAACCTTATCAAAGAAATCCACGGAGAGGAATAGTTTTAATAAAATTAAACCAGAATCATCATGATGATTCTGGTTTAAAAAAGTATAATAGTTAGTGTAACTATGAGATCCATCCTTTAGATTTTGCATTTCTGGAAAACCATAGCAAGAAAATTGCAAAAACAAATATTATAATTGGCATATATAACCTTTCTCCGGTTAATTCTACAAAATCTTGTATAAAGAAATTATATACTTGTTGGGCAATTACTGTGATAAGAGAAATTAAGAAAAGAGGAATTGCCCATTTTTTTCTTAAAAGTAATCCCAAGCATCCTAAAACTCCTGAAAATACAGCTATTGCAAAAACAGCAGTAACCCAAGCTGGTGCATTATTATAAAAATTCTGATCAGCTTCAGGAAGTGCGGCAAGAGCTTCCTCTGTTATGTAAGCTTGTCCTAAATAGGCCATAACGCCCATAATATTCCATATTAAACCGATAATACTAATAATCCAATACCATACAGGTGTTTTGTTAGTTGTTTCCATAATATTTGGTTTGTTTTATATATAAAAAGTTGTTTTGTGTATAACAATGTAGCCAGAAACCTAATAAAAAACAAATAAACCTGTTTGAGATAAACTATATATATGTTTAATAATGTAGATTTTAGATCTTCATTTTTTTGATATAATGGTTTGTTTAAGTTTTAAAAAAAAGAGAAATATTAATTGAAAATGAGAGGCATTTTAGAGTTTTTTGGTAGAGAAGATATGGCGACTAATTTCTTTAATAGAGATAATGTTTAGAGGAAATTCCATAAATACATGCAAGAAACTAGAAAATAACAATATGGATAGACCTACTCCGTAATCATAAAAATATAACCCAACAGAACCTACCCAAAGGATTAAGATAAAAACTGATCTTTTTTTTGTTAGTTTTTTGTGCCAGCCTATAACTGTAGTTTTTGAAAACCAATTAAGATAATGATACATGTATGCAAATGCAATAAACATCTGGATTTTGAGATCTGCTTTTTCATAAAAAAAGAAGGTAGTGCCATCAGATATCCCTAAAATTTTAGATAGATTAACATTCAAAAGATGAAAACTATTTCCGATATAAGTAGCTTTTATGGTATCTGAGAACTTGTAAATACTTTGGTCAATAGTTAAAAAAATAATTATCACAGGTATGAGTATCATTAATATGATATTAAAAATACCTATCCAGCTCTTAGATTTAAGATTGCCATACCACATAAAAAATACAGTAAAAATATACACGTGAATAACAGTAGGAAGAAAAACACCTATAATGATATGATATATTGAAATCTCGTGTAACAAAATAGCCAAAATAACAGCTAAAGAAATGATAATATATTGATGTCTTTTATTTTGAAATATAACAAATGAAAAAGCTGAAATAATACCAATTAGAAACAATGCATTTAGATATCTTGGGACTGTGAACCTTAGTTTTTGTATAATCGGGACATCTTGTAAAGTGTCAAAAAATGGTAATTTTAATAAAAAAGGAATGGATAGTAAAAAGGCAAATGATAAAGTTATATAAATCCAGTTTGTATTGTTTACAAAATATTTTTTGTCACGAATCCAATTAATTTCTGTAAAGTAGTGTAGTGGACCTAGAATTGCATAGGCAAAAAGAAAAAGTTGAAAGGGTAGGAAGTAAGCTAATCCAAAAGATAGAAGAATTAAAAAAGTATTGAGGTAATCTATTTTGTTAACTTTCATAAGATTAAAAATATAAAAAGCTCCCGTAAATCTTCGGAAGCTTTTTATATTTTTTTATAGTTAGAAATTTATTCAATAACCATTCGTTTTGTATCTACTTTTCTCCCTTCTACATATAAAGTGTAGTAATACACCGCAGCAGCAAGACCATCACTATTGATGTTTAACTCACTATCACCACGATTATCAAGTGTTATATTAGAAATTATTTTACCACTTCCGTCACTAAATACGATAGCCGCCTTACTTATATTAAGTGGCAAGTAGTATTTTATAGAACTGGTGCCATTAAATGGATTAGGAATATTTTGATATAGTATTGGAACGTTGGCTTTTTGATCAGGATTTTCTTCTACACCTAGAGGATCACAGGCGCAATCTTCTAATGCTGCAAGTCTGGTTAATAAGTCATCTATTTGAGCTTGTTGATTTGTATTTTCTGCTTCTAAAGCTGATAGAATAGGGGAGAGATCTACGGTTGCAGACGCTCCATTTTCAATTTGAATAGTTAAATCATTTCCAGATAAGGAAGCTCCAGTAATATCTTGACTGTCCGAACTAAGATAAGAAGAAAGATCAACAGTATTAGTTCCTCCAGAAATACTTAATGTATTACCACTTAAAGAAAGTTCTTGATTATCAGTATTGGTATAGCCAGATAAATCCACAGAGGTAGCATCATTTGTTAAACTTAAAGTATTTCCTGAAAGATTCAAATCTTGAGAGTCAGTATTATCCAGGTATCCTGAAAGATCAACTGTTGCTGTTCCTCCCGAAATACTTAACGTATTAGTCGCTATGGATAGTTCTTGACTATCTGTATTATCTAAATACCCTGATAAATCCACAGAAGTGGCATCATTTGTTAAGCTTAGGGTATTACTTGATAAACTTAAATCTTGAGTATCAGTATTATCAAGATATCCTGAAAGATCAACGGTATTAGTTCCTCCTGAAATACTAAGTGTATTTGCAGCTACAGATAATTCTTGACTATCAGTATTATCTAAATATCCTGATAAATCCACAGAAGTAGCATCATTTGTCAGGCTTAATGTGTTACTTGACAAACTCAAATCTTGTGCATCCGTATTGTCTAAATACCCTGAAAGATCAACAGTATTAGTTCCTCCTGAAATACTAAGGGTATTTGCAGCTACAGATAATTCTTGACTATCTGTATTATCTAAATATCCAGATAAATCTACAGAAGTAGCATCATTTGTTAGGCTCAGGGTGTTGCTTGATAAACTCAAATCTTGCACATCTGTATTATCAAGATATCCTGAAAGATCAACAGTATTTGTTCCTCCAGAAATACTTAGAGTATTAGTTGTTATAGATAGTTCCTGGCTATCTGTATTATCTAAATATCCTGATAAATCCACAGAAGTAGCATCATTTGTTAAGCTTAGGGTGTTGCTTGACAAACTCAAATCTTGTGTATCTGTATTATCAAGATACTCTGAAAGATCAACAGTGTTTGTTCCTCCAGAAAGACTTAAAGTATTAGTTGCTATAGATAGTTCTTGGCTATCTGTATTGTCAAGATACCCTGAAAGATCAATGGTTCCAGTGTCTCCTGTAATACTTAGGGTATTTGAACTTAACGATAATGCTTGACTATCTGTATTATCTAAATATCCTGATAAATCTACAGAAGTAGCATCATTTGTTAAGCTTAATGTGTTACTGGATAAACTCAAATCTTGAGCATCAGTATTGTCAAGATATCCTGAAAGATCAACTGTTGTTGTCCCTCCAGAAATACCTAAGCTATTTGTTGCTAAAGAAAGTTCCTGATTGTCTATTTGTGTTGTCCAGGTTAATGCTCCAGAGCCATCTGTAGTTAATACTTGTGTTGTTGTACCATCAGTAATCGGAAATTCATAGGCTCCGGCAATGTTAAGGCTATTGGCAATTTGCATTTTTCCTTCTATGCTAATCGCAGCTACCGGAGCAGCATTATAAGGTCCCCAGGTCCAACCATTATTTGTAGAAGTACTCATGGTATTTTTAATACTCACCCCAGTAACAGGTCCGTAGTCAAAATTGGTTCCTCCACCATATGAAATTTTATATCGTTCACTAGAATTAAATTCTATTCCATTAGATTCTCCAAAATTGAAGCGTACAATATTATCCCCCATATTTAGGGTAGTAGTAGCTGTATGATCTCCTAAGTTATCTTTAATTGCGCTATTCCACTCGGTACCATTCCAAAAATATAACGCTTTTTCATCAGTATCATATACCGTTAGTCCTTCTTCGGTTTCACGAATACCTCTAGATGATGGGAAATCAGGAAATCTAGGTTCTAACCCGGTACGTTGGGCTGTTGTCAATCTGTTTATAAACAAACCTTTATCATTTCCTGTAAGGTCTAATGAAGCATATGCGTTTGGGCTATTGGTCCCTATACCTACTCTTACAGAGTTAGTAGCACCTCCTAATATCATGGTGTCATCTTCTGTAGCCTGAGCTCCATATCCAATGGCAATGGCATTGTTTGCACTTACAATGGCATTTGTACCAATAGCTATATTATTAATTGCATCCGGATCTCCATTAGTATTGTCTATAAGATCGTTGGATTGCGCTCCTTCTCCAATCACTATGGCTCCTTGGTTTTGGGCTATGGTATTCCCTCCAACGGCAATGGCTTGATTTCCACTCACATTGGTTTGATATCCAATTCCTATAGAAAGATCATCGGTCATATTTCCTTGCCTACCTATCAATATAGAGTTATCTCCTGCGGCATTTATAGTTGCTTGATATCCGATTCCTATGGCCGCAGTTGCATTACCAACATCTGCTTCTGTACCCACAGCAATACCATATTGACCATCTACTCGGGTACTATATCCTATCAAGGTTACATCATGATTACCTGCATCTGCATTGGCACCTATAAAAGTAGCTCTACTGGTATTGGTTCTAGAACCTACCGAGATTGATACCGTAGGGGTAGGTTGTCCAGATGCTCCAAAACTTGCAAAAGCTCCCATACCAACATTATCTTCTCCTTCACGATTACTGGAACCCGCAAGTACTCCCACATAGGTATTACGATTGGCATCATCCCGGTTGTTTGTTCGGTTATTATCATAACCAGCTCTCGTACCTATGAACGTATTAAAATCTGCATATTCTGTGGCTGCTCCAGATGCCTGTCCAACCATAACATTGTAATATCCTTCACCAATATCCACTCCTGCAGAGTCTCCTATAGCTGTATTTCTATATCCATTTCTGTTATCATATCCTGCGAAGTTTCCAAAAAAAGCATTTTTAAAGCCTGTAGTATTTGTTCTACCTGCATTGTTCCCCACAAAGGTATTATCATCTGCGGTTGTATTGTTATACCCCGCATCTTCACCAATAAAGACATTGTCTTCTCCATCTATATTATACCTTCCTGCTTCTTCACCAATAAAGACGTTATCCCTACCGGTAGTATTATAACGCCCTGCTTCTGTACCAATAAAAATATTATCGGTATTAGTATTATAATAACCAGCCCATTTACCAATAAATACGTTATCAGTACCTGTAGTGTTCGTAAATCCTGCTTGTCTACCGATAAATACATTATCTGATGATGAAGTTGTATTAAACCCCGCTGCATTCCCAATAATTACATTTAAAGAACCTGTGGATAAAGAGTATGCTGCAGAATCACCTAGCATTGTATTATAATCTCCTGTTGTCATTGCTGCTCCGGCTGCAGTACCTAATCTGGTATTAGCTATTTGCGCTTGCGTGTAAATGCTACCAAAAAAGAATAAGGTAGCGATACTCCATAGTAGTCGTTTATTCATAAGGGGGCTTTTAAAAGTTTTGACAAAGAAATTGATTTGCTATAAAGAACTGATAAAAAATACCGGACAAAAACCGGACAATCCATCTTAAAGGCCTAAAATCAACATATCAAATTCAAAATAGTCATATCAGTAATACCAATTCTGACTTAAAATTATTCGCTAAGTTTTGTTCTTTTTCACTAATGCTTCAAAACAAAATTTTATTGTAGTTTAGACAATACCTACGTACCCAGTCAAGCTGAGTACAAGCCTTCTTTTTTGTCTAAACAAAAACAATCTCCACGTTTTAATTTTGAGTATTTTTAAATCAGAATTGGTATTACTTTGGCAAAAGTACATCATTTGCAAACGATTTTCACAATGGAAGGAGTGTCAAAAAGTGGCACAAAAAGGAAAAAGCACCGAAAAACGGCACTTTTAGTACATTTTCCTTGTTCTAACTTATTCTATAACCATCCGTTTGGTTGTTGCTTTTTGACCTTCGACGTATAATGTATAATAATATACACCAGTAGCGAGGCCATCGCTATTTATATTTAACTCCGATTCTCCTCGATCCTCCAGAGGAATATTAGATATTACTTTACCACTACCATCACTAAATACAATCGCTGCTTTGCTTATTCCTAGCGGTAAATAATATTTTATAGAACTGGTTCGGTTAAATGGATTCGGAATGTTTTGATATAATATAGGAACATTGGCTTTTTGATCTGGGTTTTCCTCTACACCTAAAGGATCACAAGCACAATCTTCTAATGTCTGTAATCGAGTCAATACATCGGTCATCTGAGTTTGTAAAGTTGATACTTCGCCTTGTGCTGTACTCAGATCTGATTGTAGTGTTGAAATTAACGGAGCTAAATCTACTGAAACAGAAGTTCCATTCTGGATTTCTATTGTAAGATCAGTTCCAGCTAGGGTAGCAGCAGTAAGGTTTTGTCCATCGGTATTTACATAGGCCGAAAGATCTATGGTTGTAGCGTCATTAGTCAAGCTTAAAGTATTGCCCGATAACTGTAAATCCTGAGCATCTGTATTATCGAGATACCCAGAAAGATCTACTGTATTAGTTCCTCCAGAAATACTTAATGTATTTGTCGCAATAGATAATTCTTGGCTATCTGTATTGTCGAGATACCCTGATAAGTCAACAGAAGTAGCGTCATTAGTTAGACTTAGAGTGTTACTAGACAAACTCAAATCCTGAGCATCGGTATTATCAAGATACCCAGAAAGGTCTACTGTATTAGTTCCTCCAGAGATACTTAATGTATTGGTTGCAATAGATAATTCTTGACTATCTGTATTGTCTAGATATCCTGATAAGTCCACAGAGGTAGCATCATTAGTTAGACTTAGAGTGTTACTGGATAAACTTAAATCCTGAGCATCCGTATTATCAAGATACCCAGAAAGATCTATCGTATTAGTTCCTCCTGAAAGGCTTAATGTATTCGTCGCTATTGATAATTCTTGACTATCTGTGTTATCTAGATATCCTGATAAATCAACTGTAGACGCATTTCCTGATATGCTCAAAGTGTTAGTAGCGAGTGATATAGATTGTGCATCTGTATTATCTAAATATCCTGATAAGTCTACAGAAGTAGCATCATTAGTTAAACTAAGGGTGTTGGTTGATAGGCTCAAATCCTGATTATCTGTTTGTGTGGCCCAGGTCAATGCTCCAGAACCATCTGTGGTTAATACTTGTGTTGAAGTACCATCAGTAATCGGGAACTCGTACGCTCCTGCAATATTTAAGCTATTAGCAATTTGTAATTTACCTGTATTGTCTAAAGCGGCAATAGGAAGTTCATTGTTTACACCCCAAGTCCATCCTCTTCCAGCAATGCCACTCATAGTGTTCTTAATACTTAAATCTGTAACTGATCCATATTTAAAATTAACTCCATCGCTCAATGAAATTCTATAAACACTATTACTAGTAAAACGAATTCCGTCCAAATCTCCTCCCTGCTCAAGACTTAACCTAGTTACATTATCAATATTATTTGTATTCATATCTAAAGTAGTGGTAGCCGTATGATTCCCCAGATTATCAGAGTTACTACTTATCCAAGCTGCTCCATCCCAGGTATAGAGAGAATTGTCTTCGTTATCATAAACGATAAGTCCCTCATCTGTAGTCCCAAGATTTCCTTCTAATGAAGTACGTTGCGCATTGGTAAGTCTATTGATTTGTAATCCTTTATCTGTGTCTGCTAGTTCTAATGAAGCATTTTGATTAGGTGCTGTGGTACCAATCCCCACACTTACACGATCTGTACTGGTTACTCCTCCTAAGACCATGCTATTGCTAGTGGTGGCACTAGCACCATATCCTATTGCTGCAGAGTATTTAATATTTTCTCCAATGGTTACTGATTCTCCAATGGCCAAACCATATTGCCCTAAAACATTGGCTTCATAACCCAAGGCAATTGAACTGGTATCTGCCACAGCGGTTCTACCAATTGCAACCGCATTGGTATATGTTGTACTGGATTCCCGGCCAATCGCAACCGCATTGTTATGAGTTGTATTAACCTCTCTACCTATTCCAATAGAATTACTTCCTGTTACATCCGCCAAATACCCTACAGCTATACCATCAGTATTGTCGGCATCAGCATAGGCTCCTATAGAGATAGCTCTTGCTCCAAATGTTTCTGCGTCGTATCCAAGTGCTACAATATCATCACCTCCACTATTAGCAAATGTTCCTATATAGGTACCTCGATCATAATTACGATTAGAACCTCCTCCAGCTACAGGACCATTTCCATCTCCTGGATAGTAACCTGTACTTGCTAATTGATCTGCTCCATATCCCAAAGCAGTGTTGTAAGACCCCTCTCGATTAGAAGATCCAGCTCCAACTCCAACATAGGTATTAAACCAAGCTCTTGTATTTGTAGATGTATTATTCGTTCTATTATTATCATATCCTGCGTAAGCTCCAATAAAGGTAACGCCTGTTGAATATTCAGATCCAGCTCCTGAACCTGCTCCTATAAAGGTATTCCATCGACCGGTAGAGTTATCAATCCCTGCAGAATCTCCAACAGCAGTATTATGATGGCCATCACGATTATCGTATCCAGCTTCGGTGCCAAAAAAAGCATTACGATATCCAGTGGTATTCGTCCTACCTGCTGTACGACCTACAAAAGTGTTATCACTACCTGTGGTATTATTATATCCTGCATCTTCACCAATAAAAGTAAGATCATCTCCCGTAGTATTGTTTAAACCAGCTTCCTCACCAATAAAGGTTACATTTGATCCTATAGTATTATTATATCCAGCATGGGTACCAATAAAAGTACCATCGGTATCTGTATTAAAATATCCAGCACCATCACCAATAGCCGTATTATCTTGCCCGGTACTATTTGTAAAACCGGCTTGTCTACCAATAAAAGTATTTTCTTGTCCAGAAGTATTGTTATATCCTGCAGCTCCTCCTATCATCGTATTATTAGAACCGGAAGAGGTAGAATATGCAGCAGAATCTCCTAACATTACATTATAGTCTCCAGAAGTAATATTACCTCCAGCGGCAGTTCCTAGGGATTCATTTGCTGTTTGAGAATGTAAATCAAAAGTGTTGCCAACAAGAAACAAGGCAACTAAACTCCATAGTAGTTGTTTTTTCATGGTAAGGGGGAATTAGGTTATCAGCATTTATAATTTAAGTAAAAATACATATATTTTTTTAATAAAGCATTAACAATTTTATAGGTAAAAATACCTGTTTTTCTTAAAGTTGTTTTTTGTCTCTACAAATTATAACTTATATTGGCAACCCAATAATTTAACTGATGCAAATACCAACCAAACCATCTCTTATTCTCTTATTTGTTTTTGTTAGTGTATATGTTTTTGGTTATTTTTTTCCCGATTATTGGTGGAGCACAAATTTTTCGGCATTTATTTCGCCAATTTTTCTAATAGTAATTGTATTTACTGTTATTTGGTGTTTATTTAAATTGATTAGATTCAACGAAATAAAACATTCTAAGAAATATACTTTACATCTTCAATCTAAATCGATTATTTTTCTAAGTATTTCTTTTACCTTGGCTTGTCTTATTTTTGCCATGGTTCAGGATTTTTATGGAGATGCGTATAAGTTCAACAGTTTTTTACCTCAAATACCTTCAGTTATTCCTAAAGGCACTCATGATAAGTTTTTTAATTTCAGCTTAGCTCCCTGGGCAGGTGAGGGAACCGTTTTAGCTATTATTACTTATATATCATATTATTTTCAGGTTACCTACAAAACAGCTTTCTTAATTTTTGATGCTATTTTTGGAGGTCTTTTTGTCTTTACCTGGTTACATTTTGTTAGTAGATTTGTTACTAATCAAGGATGGAAAATCGTTTTAGTCCTGGCAGGTCTTTCTGCACCTTTTGTATTGGTTTTCTTTGGTCATATAGAAATTTATGCGCCAGTATTTTTTATTAATTTACTCTGGATTTATGTTGCATTACTATATATAAAAACTGATAAAAAACAGTTGATCTGGCTATTGGTTCTGATACTACTAATAAGCTTGAAACTTCACTCCATTGCAGTTTTATGCATTCCTGCTCTATTAGTTATTGTTTGGAAGCATTTTAAAAAATCATATCCTAGTTGGAAGCAGATAGGGTATTTTATAATTGTTCCGATTTTTGTGATTGGAGCCATACTATATTTCTTTTATTTTGAAGATCATATTGATGATCGAAGTCTTCAAAGAACGGCTATGGCTTTTGAGCACATGTTTCTTCCTTTGTTTACACCTGAAGCACCTTTGGATCAGTATAACTTACTCAGTTTTAATCATTTTTTTGATTACTTCCAGGTAATCCTGTTATGGTCTCCCATTGCTTTGTTTATTATTACCTTGTTTTTAGTGTTAAAACGAAATGAAATTGACTGGGAGGCTCCTGAAATATTAATATCTGGGCTTTGTTTATTTTTGTTTATAGCTTTCTTTTTTGTAGTGAATCCTTTATTAGGAATGCCCATTGATTGGGATCTTTTTTCGTTACCAGCACCTTATTTACTTGTGTTTACGGTTGTTTTAACTTCTCAATTAGAAAGTTCTTTGCGACCTCAAAAAGTACTGTATGCCTCTGGAATAATAGCATTGTTAAGTATTCCTTCTTTTTTGGTACATCAATCAGAACGTTCTTTATCTCATCGATTAGAAAGTGTAGCTGTACGAATGTATAATACTTATTATGAATGGACAGCCCAAACAGTTGACAATGCTTTTTCTCTTGATAATGAACATAATATTAATCGATTAGAACGTGGAGAGGCTTTTATCAACAAGCTAACTTCCAAAGCTCAAAAAGGAATCGATTATGAATACAGTGCTCTTCTTATTGATCAGGGGCGATATCTTTTAAGAGTTCAAAAGAAACCTCGAGAAGCTCTTAAGTTGTTTAAATCAGCTCAGGAATATTCGAAGGCTAACAATGCTAAATTATTATCATTAGAAGCTTATTTTATGCTTAATCAGTATGAAGAAGCTTTCAAAATTTCTAAAGAACTAGTGAAAGTGCAATTTCCTGATGCTAAAAAGGCATTGAAAATGAATTTGCATTGTGCGCTTGAAGCAGATTTATATCAAGAAGCATTCGAAACAAGTACCATAATTTTAAAAAATTGGCCAAATGACGAAACTTCTCAAGAAGTATATCAACGTTTAAAAAGTAATGATCGCATAAAAGAATTGAAGTTTTTGTTTGCAAATTCTTTTAGGAAATAAAAATTAGAAGTATTGGTAAAACTTCTCATTGGCAATTGCCAAAAGCTCTTTATCTCCACTACTATTACCATAAGCATAACTGTATGTAATGGATTTGAAATCAAACGTTTCCTTGATTCTAGATACTTTTTCAGGACCATTACAATTTTTACCATTCAGTTTACCGGTTACTTTTCCATCTATGATTTCAGCTTCAGTTGAGATAAGGTCAATATCTAAATCATCACACCAAGGCTGTATCCATTGAGAAAGAGAAGCGGTTATAACCACTACTTTATGTTTCTGTTCTTTATGCCATTGGATTCTTTTTAAAGCTTTAGCGTGTATAATGTTAGGTAATTGTCTGTTACAATAATCCACACCTAATTGCTTAAATTTATTTTTTGACAATCCTTTGTAGTAGTGTTTAAGAAATAATTCTTTCATACGTTGACCAGGAAACCAATTAAGTTTATAGAATAGTATATGAATCGAATATAATAGTAGACCTAGTTGTAATTTACGTTTGCCATGAGTAAACTTTACAAAATCAAGAAAACTGTCTTTTTTTGTAATGGTACCATCAAAATCAAAAAAAGCAATAATCATAAATTTGTCTTTTTAAAAATAAACTCAGGAATTGATCGAATCAACCACATAATATATTTCCATTTCCATCCAACATAAACCACATTTCTTTTATGTTGTTGAGCTTTAAAAACAATACTTGCTAGTCGTTCAGGCTCAATAGAAAGCAATTTTGGTGTTTCTAAATGTGCTATCATTTTGGTATTCACAAATCCAGGTTTGACCGTAATTACATGTACACCTTTATTCACAAATCTAGCTCTTAGACCACTTAAGTATGTAGTAAAACCTGCTTTGGCGCTACCATAAAAATAATTACTTTTTCTCCCTCGTTCTCCGGCAACAGAACTGATTCCCATTATAAACCCATCACCAACCTGTTCTAAATATGTTGCGCATATATCCAGGATATGTACACAACCCGTGTAATTGGTATCTATAATTCGTTTGGCTTCTTTGGGGTCTTGTTGAGCCAATTGTTGATTCCCCAGATATCCTACACAGCATATGATCCCAAAGGGTTTGGTTTTTAAATTACTAAAAAATGATTGATGTGTGTCATATTTAAGAGCATCAAAATGAACTAATTGAACAGAGACTCCTTGCTTTTCTTCAATAGAAGTTTTGAATTGAGATAATACTTCAATTTCACGACCAGCCAATATCAAATGATACCCATTTTGGGCATAAATTTCTGCTAGAGCTTTGCCAATATCACTTTTAGCTCCAAGAATAAGAATGTGTTTCATATTGATTAATCCAATCTTCCAGATATTACAAGCCTAACCTTTTTGATTGTAAGGATTGTAATTGCTCCAGGTTGTATTGTTTTCTAAGGTTTTTAAATTTTTTTATTTTCGAATATCCAGCTTCAAAAAAATCTTTACTCATTCTAACATCTTTTGCCATATATCCTCGTCCGCCATATTGCAAAACAATTTTATCTAGTTGCTCCAAAAATTCTAATAATCCTTTCTTTATTTTAAAATCCATTGCAATGGTATATCCTTCTAGAGGAAAAGATAAAAGATTTTCGTTTTCCTTACCTAAAGATTTCAGTACTGTTAAATATGATGTATGTTGACTACTAGCCACGGCCAATAAAAGCTCTCCCATTCCTTTAAAACTATTCTCTTTAGGAATTATAACCTGATATTGTAAAAACCCTTTTGTACCGTAGATACGATTCCAGTTTTTAATAGCATCTAAAGGGTAGAAAAATGTATCTATGGATATTTTTTCAGAAACCTGAAGAAATTTTCTATAATAATATTTATTATATAACTTTATACTAAAAGGGTTTAACAAAAATGAAGGAAACCACTTTGGGATACTTATCTTTTGTTTAAACGAAAATGAAAAATTTTGGTCGTTAGCATGTTCTCCTATGAAAAACAACCCTTTTCCTAATTCTGAAGTTTTAGTAGTTGCATCTATCCACGCAACACTATAAGTGGCATTCTTATATTTATCAAAAGTTTCAAAAATATTTTCTAAATTTTTGACTTGTAGAACTTGTTGATCTATAAAAGCACTTTTGATCGGAATAAGCTGTATAGTAGCTTGCAGAATTATCCCTGTAAGTCCCATTCCGCCACAAGTAGCTTTGAAAATTTCAATATTTTTGGTTTTAGAACAAGTAATAATAGTGCCATCTGGTAACAATAATTGAAGGCTTATGATGTGATCACTAAAACATCCTTTTTTATGATGATTTTTACCGTGTACATCTGAAGCTATAGCGCCTCCTATGGTAATATATTTGGTTCCCGGAGTAACTGGTAGAAACCATTTTTCAGGTATTATTCTTTTTAAAATATCAGATAATAAAATCCCTGATTGACATCTAAAAATTCCTTTTTCTAAGTCAAAAGAAATGATTTTATTGGATTTTATCGTTTGTATTGAATCTATTTGCAAAGCACAATCCCCATAACTTCTTCCATTTCCATAAGGAACATACTCTTTATTACTTAACGAAGATGGGATTTTTTCAGAATTTATATAATGTAATTGAGATAACACCTTAGGATAATTTCCCCAGGATCTTAATTGGACCATATGTTTTGGAATAGTACTCATAAATATTTAAGCATTACAAAGGTCAATACCCATAAAAGAATAATACTTTGCAATATCCAATCCTTGATAACAATGGCAGTAGGATCTTTATAGTTTTTGCTAGACATAATGATCTTCAAATATCGCATAATCCCCAACAGTACCCAAATAGCAGTTATAAAGACGTAGGGTTTTCCAATCCTTTCTACAACTTCTTTACTCAAGGTATACATTATATAAACTACTGTTATTGTAATTGATAAAAAATAAACAATTTTATTGATAGAAGAAATAGAAAATATTTGAATGTTAGATACTTTTATTCCGTTGTTAGAAGCTAAAACAATATCTGCTCTTCGTTTTGTAAACCCTAAGAATAATGATAGTAAGAATGTCATGATCAATATCCAACCTGAAGCTGGAATATGAGTAGCATAACTCCCGGCAAGAATCCTAAGAACAAATCCAAATGATATCACTAATACATCTATTATCGGAATTTTCTTTAGAACAATATTGTATGAGATATTAATGAATACATATGATAAAAAAACATAAAATAACTGAAGGCTAATTATAAAAGAAATACCTAAAACAATAAATAAAAGTGCAGTCCCGATTATTATTGCTTTGTTAATAGAGATTTTTCCTGAAGGGATCGACCTGAATTTTTTAACAGGATGTTGCTTATCTGCTTTGAAATCAAAAATATCATTAAAAATATACATACTACTGGCCAGAAAGCAAAAAAGGATAAAGGAAATAAATGAATTTATTATCAGTTCGTTACGAAATTGAAAATCAAAGAATAATGGAGCAAAAACGAATAAGTTTTTGATATAATTATCAAGCCTTAACAAGGAGGAGTATGTTCTAATTGTTTGTTTCAAGAGCTTGTATCAATTTTAATATTTGTACCCTTTGATCATTTGCAATTTTATTGCCTGGTTGCAACTCGAGGCATTTGTCAATATCTTTTAAAGCATCTGTATAATTTTCCATCAATTTATATACTATTCCTCGGTTAAAATACACTAGATAATTGGTAGAGTCATATCTATGTGCCTGATTAAAATGAAACAAAGCCTTATCATATAATGATTGATTCATCAAAATAACCCCCAAATTAATATGACCATCAACGTTATGCCTATCTACTTGAATAGCCTTTTGAAAATCGTCTGTAGCTTCAGGAATTTTCTTCTGATTAAAATAAATAGAACCTCTTTGGGTATAGGCTTTTACCATTTTTGGGTTGAGTTTAATAGCCGATGTATAATCCTGTAAAGCATTATTAGTTTGCCCAAGAACTTGATACGATGAACCTCGTAACAAATAAGCTCTGTTTATTTTGTTATTTATTGAAATTACCTGTGTGGCATCTGATATGGCTTCTGTATATTTTCCTTTTTTTTCAAAAAGAAAAGCTCTATTTAGGTATGCGTAGGGATCTTTTGGTTTTATAGCTATTGAAACATCAAAATCGTTCAGAGCTTTATCCAATTGATTAAGTTGAGCATATAAGATACCACGATTCTGATATGCTTGAAAAGATTGATCATTATATGCAATTGATAGTGTGTAATCTTGTATGGCTTTTGTTATGTCACCTTTTTTTTGATAGATATATCCTCTGTTATAGTAAGCCAGAAAATAGTCTTTTTTTAATCGTATTGCCTTATTACAATCCTGTAGAGCTTTATCTAATTGTCCATTGTTAATTCTGTATTCAGATCTGTTTATGTAAGAGATAAAATATTCAGGATAATATTTGATGACCCGACTCCATACAGTTTCTGAATTTTTCCAGGTTTGTGCATAAGAGAAGGTTGTAACGCCAAAGGTGATAATAAAAACAAAAGAAACTATCTTAACTGTAGTTTTAAGTTTTGGTTTATGATTTATAAGTCCAAAAACCCCTAAAGACAATAAATAAAACAATCCAAAATATGGTAAGTATGTAAATCGATCCGCAGTTACTGAAACAGCAAAAGATAATACCTGTATTACAGGAATAAGAGTAATAAAGAAAAATCCAAACCCAAAAACCAGATTTCTGGTAGTTTTTATTTTATAAAAACAATAGATTGCGATTGCCAATACTGGTATTGCAGCGACCGAAAAATACCAAGGCACAGGAGTTCCTGAAGGAGTTGGATACGGATGTAAGCCACTTAAGTTATAAGGAATTAATACCTTAATCAAGTATGTTAAGTATCCAAAAAAACCAACACTTAAAGAATCAAAAACCGAATAAAACTCTCTATAAAGTAAGGCGTTTCCTTCATCTTGAGCCTTAATTGAGAGATATGTAAATACTACACTTAATAGTATAAAAGGGATTTTTTCAATTAGTAATCTAGTAATATCTTTTCTTTTGGATAAGTAATCAAAAGCCCATAGTATCAAAGGAAACGTTATGGCAGATCCTTTTGAGAATAACGACAAAAGAAATAAAATGAAAGATAGTACTAGATAATATAACTTAGAGTACCTGGTATTTTTTTCAAGGTAAAAATGATAAGCAATTAATCCTCCAATATAAAACAACGTATAAAGCAATTCCTTTCTAGAAGTAACCCAAGCAACAGATTCTACATGCATAGGATGGATACCAAATAATAATGCTGTACCAAAAGCGACCCAATTATTTTTAGAAAGCCTTAAAGCCAAAAAGAAAACTAATGCAACTACTATTAAGTGAAGTAATAAATTGGTTGTATGGTATAGGGAAGGAGCTAACCCTACAAAACTATAATCTATTGCCCAAGAAATTAGTACAATTGGGTTATACGAACCATTTACTTGTAGTGTAGTAAACATTTTTTGTATACCATTCCAGGATAAATCTTGAATGATGGGATTATCAAGGATATAGGCAGGATCATCCAGATTAGTCCAGTCATTTCTTAGTGTAGGTAACAACACCAAAAAGGTGATTGCTAATACTAATACTAAGAAATTATACGGCTTACTCATTAACTCATATTTATCGTAATACTAACGAAAATAATAGTAATTGATAAAAATCACCTATTGGTTTTGAAAAGATATTTTTATATGATCGTTTTCAATTTGTTATGAGTACCTATTTTAACTTACTTTTGGTATTCAATAGTTTTGAATCATAAAACGAAATATGCAGTTCCATAATCATAAAATTTCAATATATATACCTCTAATTATAGCTCTAGGGTTTTTGTTGATCTATGTTTTGGGATTGATATGGCCTGATACTTTTTGGAGTATACATTTTTTATTTTTTCTTCCTTCAGGATTAAAATATGGTATTCCTTTAGTTGTAGCTATTATAATTTTTTATATCTACTTCAAAAAGGATAAAAATTCTATAAGGAGTTTTAAACTTACTAATACTTATACAGTAATCATTTCACTTATAAGTTTTATCATATTCTATAATTTGGATATTGTTAATGATTATTATGGTGATGCAAAGAATTTTGCTCCTTATTTGGATCAGAAGTTAACTTCATTTAAAGAAGGCTTTTGGAAAGATTTATTTTCTATTCAATTTAAAACAGGTCATGCTCGATGGGGTGTTTTCAATTTATATAGTGCCATTGCATATATATTGAAAATTAATATGTTTCAAACTTTTAAGTTAATGGATGCTCTTTTTGGGGCAGGTTTTATTTTAATATCAATTACTGCAATTAAAACATATATTAAAAACTCCAGATTGGCGATTACATTAATTCTTTTAATTTGTACAGCTCCTTTGCTTGTGATTTTTTGCGGTCATATTGAGACATATGGGCTTGTGCTTTTTTTGCAATTAACTTGGATATATTTATATGTAAAAGCATTTCAGGAAAGAAAAGTAATTCTTCTGTACGTACTTATACCATTACTTATTATATGCATAAGATATAACACTCCATCTTTTTTGTTAGCTCCAGCCTTAATCTTGGGTTTTATCCATCATTATTTTTATGACAACTCTAAGATTCGTTCATTATTTACTGCAAAAAAACTATTCTTCTACATTTTAATACCATTAGTCCTAATAGGGTTTTTTATGTACTTTTTTGTTTTAGAAGACTATAATGATTCAAGATCATTAAATGCAAATGATCAGGACATTGATCGTTTGTTTTTACCTATACTATCTCCAGACCCTCCATTAGATACCTATAATTTGTTTAGTTGGAATCATATTTCTGATTTCTTTATGGTTTTTTTCTTCTGGTCTCCAGGTATATTGTTCTTAATAAGTATCGTTTTAGTGTACCAAAAGAAATTAAAATGGAATACTCCGTTGATTAATGTAATAGTATTTACATTTATTTTGATAACAGGTTTTTTGTTTATGATCAATCCATTGATGTCTCTTCCAATGGATTGGGATTTATACACCCAATCATTCCCTTTGATATTGATGTTGTTGATACTCATATTTAATCAACAAAAAGAGACTGTGATGACAAAGAAAATAACATCCTTCTCTTTATTATTGCAGATATTATCGATTCCGATTTTTGTAGTATTAATGAATAAAACAATGCATTCATATCGTATTGAAAGTGTTGGAGTACGGGTATATAAAACATATTATCAACATTCGGATTCGTTTATGTTATATGCCTTACAGATGTTGGAAGGAAAAGACCGATATATTGCCAGAAAGAATAACTTACTTAAAAAACTAAAACCGTACACACGAGGGAGAATAGACCAAAATTATGCAGCTCTTTTATTAGATGAAGGAATTAATGCTTTTGCAAATAAAAATTATAAAAAGTCAAGAGAGTTATTACTTATTGCAGAATCTTATGCTCCATATTTAAAATTAACTCATGAATTTCTCGAAAAAGTTAACCCTATTTGGATGGAGATGGAGCTACCTATTTCTAATAAGAACAAAATGACCGCAGATTCTCTTATTAACAGAGGTCTTGAAGCTTCCAGAAAAAACAAATTTTTCAATAAAGCTTTGCGAGATTTTCAGCGAGCTTCTTATTATAACCCATATGCAAAAGATGTTTTTTTATATAGGATGGAAACCTATTTCTTTCAAAAAAAATATAAAAAAGCATTAGTACAAACAGAACGATTAATTGATCTTGAATACCCTTCTAAGCAAAATGCGTTACGGTTTGGTGTTCATTGTGCACTGGAAGCTGAAGAATATCAAATTGCTTTACAATATGCACAGGAATACATTAATTATTGGACTCAAGATCTATTTATGAAGGAGATTTATGATCGTCTAAAAAATGAAGATTCTGTATCAGAATTAAAATATAAATTTGCAAAAAAATAAATTCATGCACCATAAACTATTCTACTTGTTCCTATTATTTTCTGTTCATTATGGTATTGCACAAGATTCTAGAAGCGTTGCAAGAAAAATGGTGGATATAATGTTAGGGATGGTTGTTGAAGATGGTCAAGGACCAACTGTTCAGGCTCGTAATTTTTTTCACACTTCAGTAGCTATGTATGACGCTTGGGCTGCATATGATCCTAATCAGGAAACTTATTTTTTGGGTAAGAATTATCATGGATTTGAGCTTGCTTTTGACCCTGATTTTAAAAAGGTGTCAAAAAACATTGATAGTCTTAGAGAAATTGCAATTTACCACGCTGCTTATGGAGTGTTATTTGGACGTTATAATCAATATGGAAGTAAAGGAAGAACTATTGATTATCTGCACGATCAATTGGATAGTTTAGGTTATAGAATACATAAAGGAAAAGACGATTATCAAAGTGGCTCTCCTGAAGCACTTGGAAATTATATAGCTAATTATATTATTGAATTAGGTGCAAATGATAACTCCAGAGAAGATGATCGTCATGAATCTGAAGATTATTTTGGTGTTAATAAAAACCTGAGACCAGAGCTGCCTGGTGCAAAAGGATTAAACGATCCCAATCGCTGGCAGCCTATAGATATTAAATACTATATTGATTCTAAAGGGTATGATAAAACTTTAAAGGAATGGAATTACTTACTTATTGATGGAAATACCCAGTTTTTAACTTCTTATTGGGGAGAGGTTTTACCTTTTGCATTACCTCCTTCAGAAAACAACCTGCATTTTGATCCGGGAGCGCCACCATTATTTGATTTAAATGATTCTATAAGTACCGAAGAATATCGATGGGGATTCCAATTAGTACAGAACATGTCTGGTTATTTAGATCCAAAAAATCCTGAAATTTGGGATACTTCTCCAAAAGGTATAACAAGTATAGAGGAACATTTACCTACTACCTTTGAAGAATATCAGAACTATTATTCTTCTATTAAAAACAACAAACGAGGTAAAGTTGAAAAAAATCCATTTACAAAAAAGAAATATCCCAAAAACCTGGTTAAGCAAGGGGATTATTGTAGAGTAATTGCAGAATTCTGGGTGGATGGACCAAATACAGCATCTCCTCCAGGGCATTGGTTGCAATTTCTAAATAAGGTTTCTTATAACCCTGATTTTAATAGAAAATGGAATGGAAAAGGTGAAATATTATCACAATTAGAATGGGATATCAAAAGTTATTTTTTAATGACAGGAGCGTTGCATGATGCAGGTATTGCTTGTTGGAGTGTAAAATCACATTATGATTATATTCGTCCTATTTCTGCAATTCGATATCTTGGTGGATTAGGACAATCCTCAAATCCAGAGTTACCAAACTATCATCCACAAGGATTAAAACTACAAAAAGGAAGTGTTGCTTTGGTAAAAAAAGACGACCCTCTTGTTGGAAAAGATGATGAACACCTCAATAAAATAAAAATATACTCTTGGAAAGGCCCTGATGCTGTTAATGATCCTTATAACGATACCGCAGGTACGGGATGGGTTTTGGCAGAAAACTGGTGGCCTTACCAACGATATACTTTTGCGACGCCACCGTTTGCAGGATATACATCTGGACATTCGACTTTTTCAACTACAGGAGCAATTCTTTTGGATTACATGACTGGATCTCCTTATTTCCCAAATGGATTAGAAGTATTTACTGCTAAAAAAAATGAGTTTCTTCTTTTTGAAGATGGCCCTTCAGAAGAAATCACATTACAATGGGCTACTTTTTATGACGCAGCTATAGAAACTTGCTTGTCTCGTGTATGGGGCGGTATTCATCCTCCTGCAGATGATATTGAAGGTAGAAGAATGGGGAAGAAGGTTGCACAAAATACTATAGAGTTTGCCAAACAGTTTTTTAATAAATGAAACCAGTAAAAGTTATATTATATATTGTTGTAGTATTCATTTTTCAGGAAATGGTATTTCGATATTTCTTTCCAACTAGAGAGATTCAGAACTTTGACCGGATCAATTTCATGAAGTTATATTTTGATGGTGCTGGTTCTTCACATTCTAGAGATCAAACATGGGAGTGGAGATCTTTTCCGGATACTTCAGCCTCTTTTGAACATAAAATGAATCTATATGGTTTTAGAGATAATGAATGGTACATAGAAAAGCCAAAAAATAAAAAACGAGTTCTTTTTATAGGAGATAGTTTTGTAGAAGGAGTAATGGCGCAACAAGATGAAACTATTCCAAGAGCTTTTGAAAAAGCCAGTAACAATACTTATCAATCGCTAAATGGTGGGTTATTAGGATGCGGACTGGATTCTTACTTGCAGCTAGCTGCAGATATGATCCCCGTATACCAACCAGATGTAGCTTTTTTATGTATTTATGCTAATGATTTAGGTAAAAAACCACCTAAAATACCTGAATTTTTTCTAGAACCAGAGTATTTTAATCCTTACGTTCCTAGATTGGTCGAAATTATTAACCAATCAAAAAAGTATGGTCCACTACGTTTTCGATGGATTAAAAATAAACAACCTTATTTGCCTGCTGTACCAAATGAAACAAATCCCTGGTCACGACTTGAGGATAGTCTGAAATATGATGTTACTCCAGAACTTGCAGATCATATGAAAGCCTCTACTTTTAATTCTTTTCTTGGTAATGCTCTTTTTAAAGAAGAAAAATTTTTAAAATCTTCTCCCGCTTTGGGCGAAACGGTAGGGTTTTTCAAATATATCTGTAATCAATATAATGTTAAACCGGTAGTCGTTTATATTCCAAGTAGAAATCAGGTAACAGATTATTACTTACAATTTGAAAAACAATATTGTCTTAATGAATGCGCTGATATTAGGAGCCTTACAACACCAGATTATCAACAACATCAACAATTTCTAAAAAATCAATGTGATTATTTACAAGTACCGTTTATTGATCTAACCACTACAGTAAAAACCGAAGAAATAAAAGGAGAACATCTGTATTGGAATTACGATCAACATATGAGGGCCAAAGGATATCGATTAGTAGGGGAAACAATCTGGAACCAATGGAGAGATAAATAAACAGCTATTGGTTTTTAAATAAATTCATTAGTTTTTGCTTATCCCTAATGGCGGGAGAAAATTCTGGAGCAATTTTAATACAGTAATTAAAATCACTTAAAGCTGCTTTGTGGTTCCCAGAAATATGATGTAAAACACCTCTGTTATAGTATATTAAATGATTGTTTTGATCTAGCTTTAGAGCGATCTCAAAACTTTGAAGTGCTTCTTTAAAACGAGCAAGATTCATTAAAATAAGGCCACTATTAATATGAGCATCGACTTGGTTGGCATCTATTTTTATGACCTTTTCAAAATCATTAAGTGCCATTTCAAACTTTCCTTTTCCTATATATACATTACCTCGTTTTAAATACGCTTCTAGTAGTGCAGGTTGCAATTCTATTGCTCGAGTAAAATCCATTATTGCTTTATCTGGATCATTTAAATTTGTGAGAATTTTTCCTCGAGTTAATAAAGATTTTGGTAAATCAAAATGTAAGAAGATTAATTGATTCACATTTTGTAAAGCTTTATCGAAGAGACCTATTTGTTGATAAACCATAGTAAGATTATAATATCCTCCTGGTTTTTTTGGAGCGATTTCAATAGATTTTTTAAAATCTTTGATTGCTAAATCATATTGTTTATTTCGGTAATACAAAATACCTCTATTAGCATGTGCAGAATAGAATTTTGAAAACATTTGTATTGATGTTGAATAATCTTGAATAGCTAGACTATTCTTTCCCATAGTTTCATATACAAACCCTCTATTATAATATAAAATGTAGCTATTTGATTTCAAGTTAATGGCTTTATCAGCATAGACTAATGCCTCTTTATAATCTTTTTGAGAAATTTTGTGATTGGTAATATTCATGTAAGCCAAAAAATCATTTGGATATAATTCTATCACTCTAGACCAAAGATTTTCTGTGTTCTTAAATGTTTTAGAATACTGAAATGTGATAACTCCTAGAAAAATAAGATAGACTGATAGTAATAGATAGATACTTTTTTTCAGGTTGGTCTTTTTTTCAATCAAATGAACAATTCCTTTTCCTAACAAGAAAAATAGTCCAAAATATGGTAAATATGTATAACGATCGGCTGTAACTGCAGACCCAAAAGGTAATACCTGAATTACCGGAATTAGAGTGATAAAGAAAAAAGAAATCCCAAAGAATAAAAAACGATAAACTCTTACTTTTATAATGGTATATATAAAAAGAGCTAATATGGGTATAGCTGAAGCATAAAAATACCAAGGCATAGGTGCTCCTAATTCATTTGGATATGGGTGATATGGACTTAAATGAAAAGGTAAAATTGCTTTGATAAGATAGGTTAAGTATCCATAAAAGCCTACTGAAAGAGAATCTATAGCTGAAATAAACTTACGATCTTCCATTGCACCTCCAGTTACTTGATTGTCAATGGATATATATACAAACCAAATACTTAATAGAAAAAAAGGAAGCTTCTCAAGAAGTATAACTTTTATATGCTCTCTTCTTTTTAAATAATCAAATAAAAATAAAACTAATGGTAAAATGACCGCAGTACCTTTAGATAACAAGGACAATACATATAAAAGCAAACAACCTATATAATAATACCATTTAGGATATTTCGATTCTTTTTCTGTATAAAAATGATACACTATTAGAGAGAGCAAAAAGAAAATAGTATACAAAAGGTCTTTTCTTGCTGATATCCAACTTACAGCTTCTATATGCATTGGATGTATCCCAAATAATACGGAAGCTATAAATGCAATTTCAAAGCGCTTTGTTAATAATAAAACCAAATAGAAAACTAACGCTACTGAACATAGGTGATAAATGATATTAAATAAATGAAATATTAAGGGATCAAGTTCAGATATAGCATAATCAAACGACCAAGAAAGTAAAACTAACGGCGAATAGGTACTTACTACTTCTTTTGTTGAAAAAATTGAAACAATCCCATCTATAGAAAAATCTTTGATTAATTCATTTTGTGTAACATACGCTGGATCATCCCAATTTAGGAAATCATTACTAAGATTCGGACTCACAAATGCAAAAGTCACTATTAGAGAAATAACCAACCAAAAAAATGGTTTTCTAAACATGCTTAAGTATTAATGATTCAAAAATACGGTTCTTTTTAAAAAATCGTATTCTTATGATTGAATACTTTTAATGAGTATTACTATAATAACTAAATTAAAATTTATAAAATTATTATATTTTTTTTAACGTCTTATAACCTGCAAAGTGGGGAATAAGAAGTCAATTAAGTGTATATTTGCGCCCCCTAATCTTCATTTAAAGCGAACGGAATAGAATATGGCAAAATCACTTAAGGAAGAAGATGTTGTGCATGAATATGAGCTGAATACAGGTAAAGTGTTTTTTTATAAGGATTACCTGATTATTGAAGTGGCAGAAGGCGTTTGTTTTAATCATGAAAAAGCAAAGGAACTTTCTAAACTTACAAATCTTCATTTTAAAGATCGGCCTTTTGGATATATATCGAATAGAATAAATTCATATTCTGTAGAACCGACCGATTATATCAAAATAAAAGAAGTGTTCCCCAACATTAAAGCTTTTGCTATAGTTACTTATAATGACTTTCAAAAAACAAGTGTCAGGATAGAAAATATGTTTTTTCAAGGTGATATCGTTTCTTTTGATAACCTAGAAAATGCTGTTGACTGGGTAAAAGAACAGATATAAATAATAGATTTTTACTATTAAACTTTAGTATCTAAATAATCGCCTAAATTACCTAATTTATTATCCCAGAATTGCTCATAAAATTGTAACCACTGATTAATTTCTTTTAAAGGTTTTGCGTCAGCGTAGCAAAAACGTTCTCTTCCTTTGGTTTCTATTTGTATTAAGCCAGCTTCTTCTAATGTCTTGAGATGTTTAGTAACTCCTTGACGACTAATATCAAATTGATTAGAAATTAAAGTAATTGGTAGAGCGGTAGAAGCAATCACTAAGGCGTGAAAAATCTCACGCCTTGTAGGATCCGCAATTGCTTTTAAAATTTTAGTGATTTTATCCTGCATGAACTTCTTTGATTAAATATTCTGATAATTGAGAGATACAATTCTGCCATCCACCATTAAAACTATTAAACATATTTACTGCCGTTTCTCCTGGGTAGTTTGAGATTCCCGAATGTTCTAAATAAAGCTTGGTACCTTCATTAGTTTGTTGTAATTCCCATTTAACAGTAGTTTCAGTATCTGTATTTGCAACGACCCAGGTATAAATTAAGGTGTAGGGGTTTGCTTTTTTAACTATACCAGTGATTTCTGTGCAGTTTTCTTCTTCACTGGCAGTAAAGGTATATTTATAACCTTCTTCTGCCTTAAAATCTGCTTTAATAAACCAGGAAGATATCTCTTCTGCTTTAGAAATAGCATTCCATACTTTGTCAATTGAATGATTAAATAAGTGTTCTTTAGTTATTACATCTTGCATGATTTTTGATTTTATAAATTAATACGCAACTATATGGTTGCAAATATATGTATTTTTTTATTAACGCAACTATTTAGTTGTGTATTGTTGGTTTTTATTCTTTTTTAAATTAAGGTTAGGGTAGAGGATTGTCAGATTATTGTTATAAATTATGCATTAAAATTAGAAGTATGATTTTTATTGAAAAAATAAACTGTAGACCTCTGTTTTACTTTTTAAGTGTCACATTATTAATATCTTGTCAACCTAATAGTGAAGGTAAAGAATTTGATGAGAATTTTGTGCATTCAGTATATGTGTGGCTTAAAGAACCAAATAATCCAAAGGATAGAGCAATGTTTGAAAAATCATTAGATAAGCTTTTTAAAACCTCAAAATATACCAAAACAAATTTTTTGGGTATACCAGCGAATACGCAACGTAGTGTAGTGGATAATTCTTATACCTATGCTATTATTGTAACATTTTCTTCAAAAGAAGAGCAGGATTTATATCAAACAGAGGAGGCACATTTACTATTTATAGAGGAGGCTTCTTCATTATGGAATAAAGTCCAGATATATGATACAGTGACCAATGATTTTTAAATTATGCTAAGAATTTCTTATTCGTGCATAATATATCTTTAAAAATTAGTACTTTTCTAGAAAGAAATTTTGACAATGGAGAGTATTATTAATTATTTTGAAACGATCCCTTCTTCTCACAGAAGCCTCATTTTGGTTGGAGGAATCACTTTTTTTTGGCTATTAGAGTATGCAGCGCCACTATTCAAGTTTAATTATAAAAAATTCAAACATGCGTGGCCTAATATATTTTTTACTTTAACTACTATTGTAATCAATTTTTTTCTGGCCTTTATTTTACTTAAAACTAGTGATTGGACTGTTGCTAATAATTTTGGGGTGTTACAATGGTTGGATCTTCCATTATGGGCTACAATACTATTAGGTGTAGCTTTATTAGATTTAATAGGTGCTTGGTTAGCGCATTATGTACAACATGTTGTAAAACCACTATGGATGTTTCATTTAATACACCATACAGATAATCATGTAGATACAACCACTGCAAACAGACATCATCCTGGAGAAAGTATAATTCGTTTTATATTTACTACGATAGGAGTTTTTGTGGTTGGTGCTCCTGTAGGTATCATAATGCTTTATCAGTCATTATCTGTAGTGTTATCTCAGTTTAACCATGCAAATATTTCTTTACCAAAAAAATTAGATGACATTATAAGCTTAGTTATTGTTTCTCCTGATATGCATAAAGTACATCATCATTATGTATTGCCATATACAGATACAAATTATGGAAACATCTTCTCAATATGGGATAGGATATTTGGTACTTTTGCAAAAATGCGTAATGACGATTTGATCTACGGCGTAGATACATATCCCGATGTAGACTCTAATGCCAAAGTAGGTAAACTTTTAAAATTACCATTTAATGGTTATAGAGCTCCTGTAGGGGCAAAGTTTGATGCAGAAAAACCTGAGAAAAGTAAGATCTAAATTCTTATTTCTCTTTCTGTTTTTCAAGAGCGAGTTTTACTGCCTCATATGCATTTACCACTTTTCCGGTTTTAGAAAGTTTTGAAAACGGTATTTTTTCGTCACCTCCAGGAATAGTAACATCTATAGTATAGGAAACACCTGATTCAAGAATAATCTCTTTTATTTCTTCTGGGGTTAATTCTGGAAAATTAGATAATAATAGCGCAGCTATACCAGTTACAACCGGAGCAGCCATACTGGTTCCGCTACGGGTACCATATTCATTTCCAGGTAAAGTTGAAAAGATATCTACTCCAGGAGCAAAAATATCTACTGATTTTTTACCATAATTAGAAAAATCAGCAGCTAATCGTTCATCTGCATAGGCAGAGCTTGCACCTACTTCTATCCAATTAGAGACAACAGTTCCATCTTCCATTAATGCAGATGGATAATTGTAATATAAATCGGTATTCATATTATCATTTCCCGCTCCGTGAATTAATAAAACTCCTTTTTTCTGAGCATAACGTACGGCTTCATCTACTATTTGCTTATTTGGAGAGTAACTTTTTCCAAAACTCATATTAATGATCTTTGCTCCGTTATCTACTGCATATCGTATACCATTAGCAACATCTTTATCGGTTTCATCTCCCATAGGTGTATTACGAATTGGCATGATAATCACTTTATTTGCAATGCCTTCTATTCCAGTAGTATTATCACGAATTGCAGCAATAATTCCAGAAACATGAGTACCATGTTCTGAACGTTTAGTTACATCTGGATTGCCGTAGTATTTTTCAGTAAGGTCAGTGTATTTATCTCCGATTAGCTTTCTTCCATTAAAATCTAGACTATAATTATGATTTAATCTCATTTCAGTCTCTTCCTTATTTCCTTTTGTATCTTGATAATGTTTGATTAATTTTTCTGGTGTTAATCCTTCATTTCTATTCAAAATATTTAAGAAAGTAATTTTAAGTTTTTGATGACCTTGATCCGTAGGATTAAAACTCATAAGCTCATCGGCAGAAAAAACTTCCTTCTTCATAGCTTTTTGAAGAGGAGGTACCAGTTGGTTAAAAAAAGCATATTCTTCTTCAATAGAACTTAATCTTTTATATAGTTTTTCATACGCATCCTCATATTCTTTTTTTAGACTCAGGTAATATTGATAGTCCTTTTTTTCTTCTGGAGAAATACTAAATTTATCCTTATTTTGAAATTTGTTCTTATATGATCTATATAACCTGGTTAATTCCAGGGTTTCAGCAATAAGGCTTTCTCCTTTGGTGTTACCAATAAAATTCCAACCATTAAGATCATCGATATAACCATTACCATCATCATCTTTACCGTTATTTGCTTTCTCTTTACTATTGGTCCATATGATAGCTTTTAAATCTTCATGTTCAATATCAACTCCGGAGTCCAATACCGCTACAATAACAGGTTGAGCCGTTTTATCTTTAGATTTGAGTAGTTCATTTGCTTGTTTTAAACTTACTCCAACTACATTTTGTTTTTGCTTATCTAATAAATGCCAGTCTTGAGGAATTTCTTGTGAAACAATTAGAAAAGAATGTAGGAATAACAGGGTGCTAAAAAGCACAGATTTTGGGGGCTTAATAAAATTCATTAAAATATTGTTTAAGTAATCTGCTTTAAAAATAAGATTATTTGTCAGATAACCTATAATAATGATGAAAATCTTTGATAATTAAATGCTTATGCTTGTTAATTATAATAGCTAGAATCCTATTAAAAACACAAACTTTTGCTAAAATGAACTACCAGATAATTATTTAAAGTTATTTTGAAAGGCAATGGATAAAACGTGAATTATGAGTAAACGATTTAAGCTTTTATTTTTTTCAATCTTTTTTATGATGATCGAGATTGGATATTCTCAATACAAGAAAAGTGATTGGAAAGAAAGAGATGAATGGATGAATGTACCCGAAATATTTAAACTTGCAGATATTAAACCAGGTATAAATGTTGCGGATATTGGATGTCACGAAGGATATCTAACTGTTCATTTGGCAAAAGAAGTTGGAAATTCGGGCAAAGTGTATGCCGTTGACGTAAGAGAAGATAGAATCAATAAGCTAGATGAATATTTAAAAGATCATAAACTCTTAAATGTTAAAACGATATTAGGGGATTATGATAATCCTAAATTACCAGAAAAATTACTGGATGCGGTGATAATTATGGATACCTATCATGAAATGAGTGATTATATGATTATTCTAGCTCACGTTAAACGATCACTTAAACCCAATGGCAAAATCATAATTATAGAAAAGTTTAAAGAGCATATGGCAAACAAATCCAGAGAAGCACAAGTAGATGCTCATACATTAGCTCTTAAATATGTAAAAGCAGAATTACAAGAAGCAGGTTATATGATAACTGATGAAATAAAGGATTTTGGTAGATGGAAGAATGAACCTGAAAAAAGAATTTGGGTGTTAGTAGCAAGTTTGTAAAAAACATAGTTTAGATAAGAGAATAACAATTATGTAAAGTCTTGATTTAATAATAAGAGATCTTTAATTTTTTCAAAAAATGATCAATATCAACTTATGCAATAAAACAGTATTACTCACAGGAGCTTCTAACGGCATAGGAAAGAGTGTTGCTGAATTTTTGATGAAGATGGGAGCAAGAGTGGCTGTACATTATAATACAAATCAAAGCTCGGCAGATTCTTTGGTTGAATCCTACCCAATAACAGGTTCAAAAACTTTTAAAGCAGATTTATCAAAAGAAGAAGAAGTAATTTCTCTTTTTGAAAATGTAAAAAAAGAATTTGGAAAGATTGATGTAATTATTTTGAATGCAGGAATTTTTCTTCCACACTCTGTTCAGGAAAACAGAAAAGATTGGTATTCTGTTTGGAAAAAAACAATAGATATTAATCTACACGCAGTAGGATTACTTACAAAACTAGGGATAGATCATTTTTTGAGCACCGGAGAAGGAAGATTTATATATATAGGAAGTAGAGCTGTCTTTAGAGGAGAAACCCAGGAATATCTAGCCTATGCTGCTTCAAAAGGAGGAATTGTTTCTTTGGCAAGAAGTGTCGCACGTTCTTTTGGAAAGGATAACATTAAATCTTTCATAGTATCACCAGGATTTACTAGAACTCAAATGGCAGAAAGTTTTATAGAAAAGTATGGAGAAGAAAGAATACAAAATGAACTTGCTTTGAATGACCTAACAAAACCAGAAGATTTAGCGCCTTTGATAGCCTTAATGTGTAGTGGAGGTATGGATCACGCCACAGGAGCTACTATAGATGTTAATGCAGGAAGCCATATTAGATAAACTACTGTATTTTTTTTATAAAACTTGTGAGAGTTTCTATATTAAGTTCTCCTGTATGAGAAGAAACAAGATTTCCTTCTGCATTATAAAAATAAGTGGTAGGTATCGAATAGACACCATAATCCGATAGCTTCTTAAGGCTTCTTATAAATTCAAAACTATATGAGTTTTTATTTGAAAAAGAAGTGATTTTTTCTATACTTTCATCAGAGATCATTACGAATTGTACATCGGTATCATGTATTTGTTTTACTTTTTCAAAACAAGGAAGTTCCTTTACACAAGGAGGACACCAAGTCCCCCAATAGTTAATTACTAAAGGTTTACCTATGTAGTTATCTAACGAAATAGAATTTTGATTTAAATCCTGAACAACCACTTCGCTAAAAGAAATATCAGGTGCTATTTGATATCTGTTGTATAAAAAACCTGCTAAAAGGATTATAATAAGAAAGAGTACTATTAGAATACGCTTTAAAATATTACCTTTTTTTGCCATTTTTAAGATGTTATCAAATTTGTTAAATTGTGTTTATATATATTCCCAATAGGAATAGAATGCCCAGAAACCTGTAATCGATTACCCTCTATAACCTGAATTTTAGTAACAGCAACGATATATGATTTATGTACTCTTATAAATTGATTTATAGGCAATGTACTTTCAAAATTCTTTAGACGTTCTAATGTGGTTATTATTTCATTATCGAGATGAATTTTTAGATAACTACCATAACTTTCTATAAATAGGATTGCATCTAATCGTATTTGATGTGTTTTTTTATCTCCTTTTACAAAAATGGTTTCTTTTTCTTTTTGATTAGAAGATGGATCGATCGTTACTTTTTTTGAAGGCTTTTCAGAAGCTTCCATCATTTTTTTCTGACGTTGTGCTTTATTAACAGCTTTTATGAACCTTTCGATACTAAAAGGTTTTAATAAGTAATCAATAATGTCCAACTCATATCCTTCTAAAGCAAACTCTTGATATGCAGAAGTAATAATAACCATTGGAGGATCTTTAAGCGTTCTTAAAAAATCTAACCCTTTAAGTTTTGGCATATTAATATCTAGAAAAATAAGATCAACTTTATGATCATTCAGATACCCTATGGCGTCTAGAGCAGAGTGAAACGTTTTTGTAATAGATAAAAAAGAAAGAGTTTCACTATAATTTTTAATAACCTTATGTGCTAAAGGTTCGTCATCTATAATTAAGCAGGTCATCATAATACTAATTTTAAAGTCACAGTATGTATATTGCCAGTATCTTTGATTACCAGCTCATTAAGGTTGGGGTAGAGTAAAGATAATCTTCTTTTTACATTCTCAAGGCCTAAACCTGGTGTGCTATTTATTTCGGATGGATCATAATTATTTCTTACTCTAAGAAACAATTCTTTTTCAGACACTTTAAGATCTATATCAAGAAAAATATCCTGTTCCATTTTTTCTACTCCGTGTTTAAAGGCATTTTCTATAAATACTATTAAAATCATTGGCGCAATGTATACTGTAGGGTTCAAAATTTCTTTGTTAAAAGATATTTCACCACGTTTATAATGTCTTATTTCTTGTAGAGCAATATAGTTTTCTATGTAGGTAACCTCTTTACCAATTGAAACTTTAGCTTCTTTACAGTCATAAATGGTATATCGAAGCATTTCGGATAGTTTAAGAATTACTTTTGGAGTTTCTTGAGACTGCTCTAAAGAAAGTGCATATAGATTATTTAAGGTATTAAAAAAGAAATGAGGTTTTATCTGATTTTTTAATAATGATAATTCATATTGTAAACGATCATTTTCAATTTGTTTAATTCTGGTCAGTTGTATAAACCATCGATACGATAAGTGAATCAAAGTTGATATCGAAATAATAAATATTAAAGCCAAAATACCATCCTTCGGCATCATTTTCTTAGAGGGTTGATCAAACCAATGCTCATCTGTCCAAGGTTCAAAATGACTAACCAAATATCCCCATATAATGATAATACATATGATAATTAAAAAATAAGGAACATATTTTTTTTTGGCCAAAAACTTTGGTATAAGCCAATATATATTGATATACACTGGAGGAATCATAATAATTATAACTCCCGTAAGAGCTTGTAAAAAGTAATAGGCAAACGATAAACTATTATTATCTATATGGATTAAATATTTAGCAATTGATACTATTAAAACAATTGTAAAAATTATCACTACATGCAGACCAACTTTTTTTATGTTTAAACTCAATTCTTTTCTTTTTATAGATGCCAAATTAATAAAAGCGATTTAATAACTATATTCATTTTAATGAACATTGTCTTTTTATCAATAAACTGATTATTATGATAAACGAAATAAGTTTATATAATAACTAAAACATCTTAAAGCATACTTCTTCTAGTTCGTTAAAAAAAATAGTGTAGAAACATCTGTCTTTCTTCATTTGTACTAAACATTAATAATTATCCAAGGATCAATAATTATTGAATAATTGTAAATAAGCATAATTATAAATGAATTCTTTTTTAACGTATAACTAATAACAAGCAAATGAAAAATCAAGAAGAAAGAAATCTAGTAGAAAAAATAATGCATTTTCCTATTACCAAAATAGTGATAGGAATAATTACATGCATTTTAACTACGTATTTGGTAAAAGCTTTTATCACAACACCTTTGCTTAGCCTGTTAATACCTTCTGAAACGATTGTTAAAACAATTGTGGCACTAATAGGAACTATTGTAATGACTGCAACATATTACTATTTGTTCAAATATTATGAAAAAAGACAAATAACTGAATTATCATTCAAACATGCTTTCAAAGAACTATTTGGGGGTTTTGGTTTTGGAATTTTAGTCATAGGAGCAGAGTTTTTGATACTCTATTTTTTAGGCAATTATGAAATAACAGGATATGATAAAAATTTCACCCTTTTTTCTGCTTCACTCGCTTTTCTTATAGGAGCGGCTATGTTAGAAGAAATTATATTTAGAGGTGTTTTATACAGAATTTTAGAAAATTGGAAAGGTACTGTTATTGCCGTACTTATTTCTGGGGTTATATTTCAAATTCCTCATTTTATGAATCCTAATGAATCTATTATTGGAGCAATAGCAGGAATGTTATTTGGGATGCTTATGGGGATTATGTATACATATACCAGGCGATTATGGCTGCCTTTTTCTTTTCATCTTGGGTGGAATCTGGCGCAACCTATTTTTGGAAGTAATCTAACCGGTTTAGATCAGTTTGGAGTTTTCTTTAATGCCGAGTTTCAAGGCTCTACATTATTGACAGGAAGTGCGATGGGAATAGAAGATTCTTTATTGACCTTAGGTTCACTTGTTATTCTTCTTATTCTATTTTATAAAGCGTCATTACGTAAAAAACATGTCATTCCGCGATTGGTAAAATCAAAGAAGGTTTAAATAGAAGAACAAAATTTTGAGGCATTTGGACGGTTATTCTCTAACTCTGGATGCCTCAAAAGTTTTAAAAAATATTCCTTTGTAAGCTCTAATGTAACAGAGATCCAGATTATCAGTATCGATCCATACTTTAACCGTATAGCTTTTTCCACTATCAGCATTATATATAGTTCCGCCAGATAAACATCCACTTTCATCATAACTTAAATTATTAAGAATATCAATTCCTAATAATTGGCGACTTCTTAATTCTTTATCCGGGTTTTTATTATCCAAACCGTTAAGATTAGATATTGGATCTTCAGCTCGTTTATTGATTTTTCCATAAAATACACCAGCATTTTCATAGATTTCTATTATGGATCCTCCTTTAATACGCCATTTCCCTATATATGTTTCAGGAGATACAGAAGATACAGAAGATACAGAAAGAAAAGAAATAAATAGTAACAGGCTGATTCTCATATGTAAAAGTTTACAAGTAGTTTGCGTTAAGGAATTGAAGATAAGGATAAAAGTTTAATTCATTAGAATTCACGTATACCAGGTCGAATGTTTAATGAAGAATCTTTCGATTTATTTTAGGACATTATATATGCAACTTTATGCTATTCCCGTATAATTATTAGGTGATTGAAATCACTATGAATTTTTCATTGATTTTATTCCTACCTTTAAAGATAACAAACTGTAACACAATGATTACTAACTCAATTTAACGGGGATTATAATCCTTAATTTAATTAACAACTTACTCTTAAAACCATGAAAAAAACTAAAATCCTGGTGCTACTAGTGATACTCACTTTTAGCACTCAACTTCTAGCACAAAAAAATGATAAAGAACGAGCTAATGATTATCTAAATCTTAAAGGAGAGGTGATCTTTAGTTTTAAAGTTGATGATAGATCACAACTTAATACAATTACTAAAGAATTGGCTATTGTTCACTATGATGAAATTACTAAAATGGTAAAAGTGATGGCAAATAAAAACCAGTTTTCTTCATTTTTACAAAAGAATATTGATTTCAAAGCCTTACCAGAGGATAATATCGTTGGAGAGAGATTAATGACTAGTGATTTGACCGTTAAGGCGGCAACTTTTCCACTTACTGCATATCCTACCTATGCGGATTATGTAAGTATTATGAATGACTTTGCTACAAATAACCCTTCAATATGTAAAGTAGAAAATATCGGAGCTACAACAGAAGGAGATAAATCTTTGTTATTTGTAAAATTATCAGACAATGTAAATAGTAATGAGCAAGAACCTAGAGTAATGTATACTTCATCTATGCACGGAGATGAAATTGCAGGGTATCCGATGATGTTGGACCTAATCGATTTTTTATTAAATGCATATAATAATACAAGTGATCCAAGACATGCAGAAATCAAAGAACTATTAGATAATAATGAAGTTTGGATCAATCCTCTTGCTAATCCTGATGGGACTTTTAGAAATAGTCCAAACAATACTTCAGTAGCCAATGCAACAAGAGGTAATGCCAATAATGTTGATTTAAATAGAAATTATCCAGATCCAGATGATGGACCCAATCCAGATGGAAATGCATATCAAACCGAAACTTTAGCTTTTATGTCTTTTGCCGATTCTAAACATTTTGTGTTATCAGCTAATTTTCATGGAGGTATTGAACTGATAAACTATCCTTGGGATACTTATGCAGGTGCTCATCCTGATCAAGATTATTTTATTCATTTATCAGAAGAATATAGAGATCATTGCCAGGCAGATAGCCCTAGTGGGTATTTTGATGATCTTAACAATGGAATTACAAATGGATATGCCTGGTACGAAGTACAAGGTGGAAGACAGGATTATCAAATCTATAATCATAAAGGAAGAGAGGTAACCGTAGAATTATCTAATGCAAAAACTCCAGCTTCTAATCAATTAGTTAACTTCTGGAATTATAATCGGGATGCCCTGATTGATTTTTTAAAACAAGTAAATTATGGATTTAGAGGAGTGGTGACCAACGCAGTTACCAATCAACCAATTGAAGCTAAAGTGACTATTATAGGAAAAGAGAGCTATGAATCCTGGGTGCCAACAGAATTACCAGAAGGAGACTATTACAGACCTATCAAAGCAGGTACTTATGACATTTTGTTTGAAGCAGAGTGTTACGAATCAGTAACCTTAACAGGAGTTTCTATTGCTGATTATACTGCGGTAGTACGTGATGTACAGCTTACTCCGATAGGAGGAGTAGCCCCAACAGGATTAACTGCATCTAACGTTCAGGCAACAACTGCAACATTAAGTTGGAGTGCAAACGCAGGAGCAACATATGATGTAAGATATCGAATAATTGGAACTACGAATTGGACAACAGTACCATCTACATCTAATAGTTTAAATATTGCAGGATTAACAGTAGAAACAACATACGAAGCTCAAGTACGAAGTAATTGTTCTGGAGGATCTAGTTCTCCATATAGTAATTCGATTAGTTTTACTACAACCACTACTCCTGCCTGTGCAGGAATTAACAGTTTTCCTTATACAGAAAGTTTTGAATCTGGTTTAGGAGTTTGGACAAATGCAACAGGTGACGATATTGACTGGACTCGGGATTCTGGTGGAACACCATCAACAGGAACCGGTCCTTCATCAGGGCAAGACGGAACTTTTTATATGTATACCGAAGCATCTTCAAGTTCTAACGGAAATCCTAATAAAATAGCACTTCTTAACAGCCCTTGCATTGATCTTAGTTCATTGTCAGGAGCATCACTTGAGTTTGTATACCATATGCTAGGAACTAATATGGGAACCCTGGAAGTAATGGTAAGTACCAATAACGGTGTTACATATTCCTCTATTTGGTCAAGAAATGGAAATTTGGGAGATACCTGGAATCAAGGAAGTGTTGATCTCACGGGATATGCAGGATCTGTAATCAAACTACAATTTAAAGGCACAACAGGATCAAGTTGGAGAAGTGATATGGCTTTTGATAACATTAAAATTATCACTTCTACTCCAGATAATGATCCTCCAACAGTGCCTACTAATTTATCTGCTCCTAATATTACTGCCACAACTGTTGATTTATCCTGGACAGCATCAACAGATAATGTAGGAGTCACGGGTTATGAGATTTATCAAGGAACTAGTTTGGTTAATACAGTAACTAGTACCAATGCAACTGTAGCTGGCTTAACACCTAATACTGCTTATTCTTTTACTGTTATAGCAAAAGATGCTGCAGGAAACAGTTCTGCATCTAGTAATGTAGTAAATGCTACGACTTTAGAAACTTCTATTACTTATTGTGATTCTAAAGGAAATGATGTGAATTATGAATATATAGATTATGTAGAGCTTGGCGGAATTGCTAATACAACTGGAGCTAATGCTGGATATGGAGATTTCACTAATTTGATAGGAAACGTACCTTACGGTTCTAATACAATAACACTCAGCGTAGGATTTGTGAGTACAAGTTATACCGAGTTTTGGAGTGTTTGGATAGATTATAACCAAAATGGAACCTTTGAAGTTGCAGAGAAAGTAGTGGCAGAATCTACTAATAGTGATGTTAATCAATCTTATAACTTTACGGTACCAACAACCGCGTTATCTGGTAATACCAGAATGAGGGTATCCATGAAATATAATGCAACTTCAACTCCTTGTGAAACTTTTACCTATGGAGAAGTAGAAGATTACACGGTAAATATTGGAACTGGTTCATTAATAAAGAATCATAGTGTTACGGATAGTAATGTTTTTGAAAACCTTTGGATTTATCCTAATCCAGTAGAAAAAGGTACTTTATTTATTAAAGGAATTAATGGTGAAAATTCATCATTTACAATTATAAATTATTTAGGACAAACAATGTTTAAAGGTGATGCTTCAAAAAATAGTATTGATGTTTCTTCTTTATCCAATGGGATGTATTTTTTGCAAATAAAAAGTGATCAAGAACAAATTACTATGAGATTTATAATAGGTAAGTAATGTGTTTTTTATAAAAGAAACTATATAACGAGTCGTAATTTTTTTACGGCTCGTTTATTTTTAGATCTTAAAAAAAGGAGTACTATAAAATGTAAAAAACCTATATTTTAACAAAAAATAATGTTTTATTAAAACATGTTAATTGATATATCAATTATATTTGTATCAAACAAAATTACATGAATATAAAACCATCTTCAAAAGTTATTTTTTACAGTATTGAACGAGCCATAAAAGAATATAGGAAATTTGCTCAAAAAAGTATTTCGGCAAAAATTAATGACATAACTGTTGATCAAGGTCTTGTATTATCATTCTTGAATAATTATCCAGAATTATCGCAAAAAGAAATAGCAAAAATGATGTTTAGAGATAATGCCTCAATGACTAGAATGATCGATCTAATGGTTAAAAAAGGGTATTTAGAAAGATCTATGAATGATAAAGATAGAAGAAGGCATACTATAGAAATAACAGATAACGGAAAGCAAATATTAGAGGAACTACCACCAGTAATTTCTTCTAATAGAAAAATTGCTTTAAAAGGAATAACTAACGAAGAAATAGAACAATTAGAAAAAACACTTGGTAAAATCATTTCTAATTGTACTCAATAAATAATTCATCAATCTTTAATCATCAATCAAAAAACAAAACAGTATTATGAAAAAAACAGCCTTAGTAAAAACCGTTTTAGTATTAACTTGCTTTTTATTCTCAGTTTCAAGTTTTGCTCAATCCAATAATGATATTGTCAAAAAAGTACAAAACCTACTGGTCGAAAACTATATTTTTTTAGATAAAGCAGAAGAGACTAATAAACATTTAGACAAATTAATGAAGCAAGATTATTTTGATAATATGTCTGCTTCTGATTTTGCAGAAACACTTACAAAAGAACTTAGAAAAATTACCAAAGACAAACATCTTAGGGTTTCATCATCTAGTCCAAAGAAAAAGGAAAAGAAATCAGATAAATCTTTTACAGAAGATTTATCCAGATATAGAGCACCAATGTTAAGAGGATTTCAGTTAATGGAATCTAATATAGGTTATATAGATCTTGCTTTTTTTGGAGGAGCTGATATTCACAGATCAAAAATAGATATGGTCATGAAAGAAATGGAAAAAGCAGATGCCATTATTATTGATATGAGAAGAAATGGAGGAGGTAGCCCGCATACAGTTAATTATTTATCCAGTTATTTTTTTAATGAAAAGATATTACTGAATACAATTTATTCACGAGCAGATAATCATTCTGAAGAGATGTGGGTGGTAGATGTAGATGGAGTAAAAAGACCTGAAGTACCAGTATATATTCTTACCAGTTCATATACTTTTTCTGGTGCAGAAGATTTTTCTTATACCATGCAAAGCAGAAAAAGAGCTGTAGTGATTGGTGAAATCACTGGAGGAGGAGCACATCCTACCAGGTTTTACCCGTTAGAAAAAGGATTTGGAATCGGGATACCATTTGCTCGTACAGTAAATACTGTTACTAAAACTAATTGGGAAGGAACAGGTGTGCAACCGGATATAAAAAGAAAAGCCGATGATGCGCTGGAAGAAGCAAAAATATTAGCAAAAAAAACCTCTCAAGATTATAAAAAATCATTATTTGATCCACTAAAGAATGCATTAACTTCGGTTAAAGAAGAAAAGAATATCCATAAGCAATTAAACCTTTTAGTACAATCAAAAATACTCAATGAAGGAGAGATTAATATTTTAGGATATTCATATCTTCAACGTAATGAAGTTGGTGTTGCATTAGCTATTTTTAAATCAAATACGCTATTGTTTCCGGATTCGGCAAATGTATTTGATAGTTATGCAGAAGGTCTTGCAAAAAACAAACAAGATGAATTGGCTTTATTAAATTATAAAAAAGCGGTAGATGTTGCTACTAAACATAAGGATAGACAACTTGAAATTTTTAAAAACAATCTAAAAGCATTTAAAGAGAAAAAATAATCAGAAAGCGAATGGCCATGTAAGAAGAAAGCCAAACCGATTTTTTTGGTTTGGCTTTTTTTATATGAAACGGAGAGGTTACTTATCCTATATGAATAGGTGTTAATTGATTTACTTCTTTCTCGGTATATAAGCGAGATTTAATAACAAACCTTATTCCCATAGGTATTTCTAAAGAAAAGCTAGATCCTCTGCCTTCAACCACATCAACTGTAAGTTGTGTATGTTTCCAGTATTCGAACTGATCTGCGGACATATAAAAATCACATCCGTGAACATTTCCTAACCAGACATCGGTTTCATTGATCATTAATTCTCCTTTAGGAAAACACATAGGAGAAGAACCATCACAGCATCCTCCACTTTGATGAAACATCAATTCTCCATGAGTAGAACGTAATGTATCAATTACTGCTTTTGCAGCTTCTGTAATCGTGACTCGCAGTATCATAACACTAAATTTTAAAAGAATCCAAGTGCTTTTTTATCATACGATATAAGCATATTTTTTGTTTGACGATAATGACTAAGCATCATCTTGTGATTTTCACGACCAATACCTGATTTTTTGTAGCCTCCAAAAGGAGCATGAGCAGGATATGCATGATAACAGTTCACCCAAACACGACCAGCTTGTACTGCTCTTGAAATTTGATATGCCTGATGCGTATCACGGGTCCATACACCTGCACCCAAACCATATAAAGTATCGTTAGCAATTTCTATAGCTTCTGCTTCATCTTTAAAAGTTGTAACACAAGCAACGGGCCCAAAGATTTCTTCCTGAAAAACCCGCATTTTATTATTTCCTTTTAATAAGGTAGGAGTAACGTAATATCCACCTTCAAGACCTTCTACATAAGCTGGTTTTCCTCCAGTAAGCACTTGACATCCTTCATCTTTTCCAATATTAATATAGTTAAGGATTTTTTCATATTGATCATTAGATGCTTGAGCTCCCATCATAGTTTCAGGATCTAAAGGATGCCCTAATTTGATTGCTTCAGTGCGTTCTATAACACGCTTTATAAATTTGTCATAAATACTTTCTTGAATCAAAATTCGTGATGGACAAGTACATACTTCGCCTTGATTAAGAGCAAACATAACCGCTCCTTCTATACATTTATCAAAGTAATCATCATCTGCCTCCATAATACTTTCAAAAAAGATATTAGGTGATTTTCCGCCAAGTTCCAGAGTTACCGGGATAATATTTTTTGAAGCATATTGCATAATCAGTTGTCCGGTAGTTGTTTCACCGGTAAATGCTACTTTATTAATTCTGGGATGTGAAGCCAAAGGTTTTCCTGCTTCAATACCAAAACCATTAACAATGTTTAAAACTCCTGGAGGAAGAACGCCTTCGATTAATTCCATCAGAATCATAATACCTACAGGTGTTTGTTCTGCGGGTTTTAGAACAACACAATTTCCTGCAGCGAGGGCAGGTGCAATTTTCCAGGTAGCCATTAATAAAGGAAAATTCCAAGGTATAATTTGTCCTACTACACCAAGTGGTTCTGGGATATTAATGCATATAGTATTTGAATCTAGTTCGCTTGCAGAACCTTCTTCGGCTCTGATAACACCAGCAAAATACCTGAAATGATCAATAGCTAAAGGAAGATCTGCAGCCAAGGTTTCACGGATCGCTTTTCCGTTATCCCAGGTTTCGGATCGAGCCAATACTTCCAGGTTTTCTTCTATAATATTGGCAATCTTGAGTAAGCAATTACTTCGATACGTAGCAGAAGAATTGTTCCATTGAGGAGCAGCTTTCCAGGCAGCATCAATAGCAAGTTCAATATCTTCGCTCGTAGAACGGGCGACTTTAGTAAAACTGGTTCCGTCAACTGGAGAAACGTTGTCAAAATATTGACCTTTTACAGGAACGGTCCATTTTCCACCAATATAATTATCATATTGGTCTTTGAAGCTAGGTCTTTTTTCCTTGCCTTTTGGGGTGGGTTGAGCAATACTCATAGTAATAAAGAATTAAAGGTTATAAGAATAGAAATTCTAGTGTTTTGTCAAAAAAAGATAACTTATTGACAATAAAGGACGTACCTTTAAATATACTCTATTTTTGATAAATTTTAAAGGAATATGATCAAGATTTTTTATTCTTTATTGAATAGAAAAATCTGTATTATAATAGGACACTGGATTGGTTTTATTATGAGCAGTTTTATGGATTTCTTGATCAAATAATCTTTCGAGATTATTTCCTGCAAGATCTTCGAGTTGTGGATAAAATAGGATTTGATAATCTCCTTTTTTCCATGGTTGATCAGGAGTAAAAACTAAAGATGTTTCTTTATTGGTAAGTTGCCAGGAGCCTTCAATTTCATTGCCATTTCTTATAATTGTAAGGTTAGATAATGAACTGCCATAATCCAGAGTTTCTTTACAATTAATAATAAGGTTTGACGAGGTTATTGCTTTGGGACAAATTACCTGCCATGAGTTTATATCTGGTTTTGTTCGATCCGGTTCTGTAACTTGAAAAGAATGTACATAATCTTTTGACATAGATATACCTATCTGATCTTTTAATTTTTTTGATATAATTAAGTTATAAGAGCCACCAATTTCAAATACCCCGCCTAGTTTTTTATTAGGATTTAAACCACGTTTTTGTCTACCAGGTTCAATCCAAACAGTAAGTAATTTACCATCATCAGATATTAATGCATTTTCTAATGGTAATATAGCCCTGTTTACAGAATTTCCTGAATTGTTTTTAAAACCAATATGATTATATATTAATGCTTCATTAACTGGATGTGAGAATTTGATATACCATTTTAAAATATTAGCAGGAATAGTTTTAGAAGAAGGGTAAACAGCTACAACAGACAATGAATTATAATTTTTTGAAGTGGTATCTATTATAAAATGTTCAAAGATGTTTTTATATACGAGTGTATATTGTTGTTTATGAGTAAAAGGTACAAGTGGTTCAAAATGAAGCTGTTTTTTTTGTTTTGTTAACTCACCTAATATTGGTATTGCTTCTTGCAACGTATCTTCTGTAATGAAACCTGTATACACTTTAAAATTGTTAATGTCATTAGTATTTACATGGAGTATAACTTGATTTTGATCATAAGTAAAATCCGGAGATACCTGGGCCAGGATCTCCGGAATACTACATATTAGTAGAATAATGATATTTATAAGGTTTTTCAAAACAGAAAATTACAAATGGAAAAATGTTATAAGGATGATACTCATTATATTATTTGATCCACCAGTTACTCCCGGTTTTTAAAGCAAGATTTCCATTAGATTCTCTCTGTACGATTAAAAAGTTACTTTCATCAAGTTTATCAAGTTGTTGCACATTAACAAAGGGTAGATTAACATAGTATACACCTTCAGCAGCGCCTTTTTTAGTTACAGGCTCAGTTAGAGATCCGTTATATGCTTCCAAGTCCTTAAAATCCAATTTCATCAGTGGTCTGTTATTATTAGCAATCAGAAGAAAATGTGTGTCTCCGCTACCAATTTCTATGATATCTACAGGAGAATTACCACTACCAAGTTCGGCAACAGTTCTACCTTTATTATGTTCACCGGGTTTAATTTGGTCCATAGGAAAAACAACTAAAGGAGTACAGGTGTATCCAGCTATAAGATGTGAATTGCCATTGATCTTAGTAGTTATAAAGGTTTTAATGGGAGCATGAGTTTCATACTTACCGTGTGCAGCGTGATAAATTTCTAAAGAACCATATTTTTGCTTTTTAGAAAATGGAAAGTCAATAGATCTGAAAGTAGAAGCAAATTCTTTATTACTCAAACCAGATAACAAGACTTTACCATCAGCATATTTGATATCTGCTACTGCCCATTTACGAAGCTTTCTTCCTCGTCTGTCTTTAGCTTCTTCAGATACAGGATCCATTAATGTTGTTTTACTAAAAGAAACATTATTTAATGGCACTTGTTTTAAAGTGTTGTTTTCAACTCTAAATAATATTGCTTTTCCTGAGCTATGCATTACAGAGAGGTAAATGTTTTGGTTTTCTGGATTAACGATCATATCCGTAATCTGAATTTGATCTGTTTTGGTTCCTAACATATCGGCGATTACGATATCAAGTCGATCAACTTTTACTTTTGAGTTATCTACTTTGGGATGTTGACTAAGATCAATCGCTACAATCTGAGCTGATTTACTATCTCCAAGAAATAAAATTCCTTCAGGGCCAAATGTCATGCTATTTATAGAGGTAATTGCAGGATCTCCTGTTTTAAAATTTGTTTTTAAAGAAGAATTAGCGACCATGGTGCCTGTCGACAAAAGAAAGGATGATAGAAGAATATAAATTAAAAAAGTTTTCATGATGAGTGATTTAGAAATGATCAATGTTTTAAAATTAGGTAAAAAGAGTAGGGAGTAGAGTTAAAAAAAAGCCAATACTCTATAAAGATATGTTAGTAAAAAGAGTATTTAGTTTTAGCTTGTTAAAACTGTAACAAATAGTCTTGTTGTTCATCTTTAAGTATAAATAACAACCAAATAAAAGCTTTAGCTTTTTGTCTTTACTATCCTATTGGTTTTCCTGTTTAGATATAGGGGTAATAGTAATGTATAAAATTAAAGCTTGATAAATAACGGATTATGAATTCTGTTACTAACCAAAGAAAGTCTTTTTGGAGGCAACCTGCTGTCTTTTTACGTACAAAGAGAGAAAAATTAAGTTTAATTACTTTTTTAACTATATATATACCATTATTCCTTCTTATTTTTCAACCTTTTGGAGTTAACAATTATGACCCTACACATCGAATAGGTTTGGAGTTTTTATTAGTAGCTGTTGGATTTGGTATTATAAATGGATTAGGTACCTGGGTTTATGAATTTGTTTTTGCACCTTTTTTGTTTCCTGCACCAGATAGGTTACTTTTTATTATTAGAATATGCATAGAGTTTTTTTGGTTATCAATAATTACGTTTTTGCTGTACAATGTATTGGGACGTTTCCATGATTGGAATATTGATAGTTTTATTGGCTTTATCAGAGATGTAGCAGTTTCAGGTATAATTCCTTTGACCATTATTTTTTTATACTTCAATTATATAAAAACTAGAAATGCATATAAGGTTTTATTGGAGTTTCCTAAATCAGAATTATCAAAAAAAGAAATGATTTGTTTAGCATCAGATAATGGTAAACAGATGATTTCTTTAACGATTGATTCTTTACTTCTTATTGAAGCTCAGGATAATTATGTTGCAGTATTTCATCTAGAAAACGAGAAGATTAAAAAAACACTATTAAGAACAACGATGAAGAAATTAGAAGAAAAACTAATTGATTTTTCTATTATACGGTGTCACCGTTCTTTTATTGTGAATACCCGAAATATTCAAAAAATATCCAGTAGTAATAATAGATTGAAATTACATATACAAAAACTCGATTTTGTTGTACCAGTTTCCCGCAAATATTTATCGGTATTCGAAAACCTTTTACCACTTACCACTAATAGATAAATTTCGCCACAAATACATAAAACAAATGATGTGTTATAGCATAGAATAATACATTTGATCATCTCTATATTTTTAAACTAAAGCTATATTGATGAAAAAATTACAAGCCGTTCGATCTAAAAATTTCTTATTCCTTATTTTATCCTTATGTATAAGTATGACATTTGTTACCACATGGTTACCATTACTACGCTGTGTTTTTGATGGTACATCTTATCGATGGGGAACAGGATATTATGGGTTAAGTTTTGCAAGTAGAGGCTTTTCAACAGACTATATCGTATTAATAGTTTTCTTTTTCTTGTACTTGGCATTATTTGCTTCTTTCTATTGGGTAAAAAAAAGAATATTCTTTTATCTACTTCTTGCTTGGTGGTGGTTTCATAGTTTTGGAAATCTTCTATACTATATTGTCCGCAATGGTGATACAATGTTTCACGGAGATACTCTTAATATTCATATTTCGATATCTAAAATTGTGATACCTATATCGATTTTAGCTTTGATACTAATAATTTTTGTAATTATAAAAGATAAGAAACTAGCAGAAGTAAAGATCGCCTGGAAACGTTATAACCGAATAATGGCTTTAGCAGTTTTGTTACCTATAAGTATTCAAGGAGTTCTATTTTGGATAGGAGAACCTCATGGGCTAACCGATAAAATAGGTGTTTTTATAGCACTATTGCAATGCTTTGCTTTCCCTTTTATTTTTATTCCTTCAGAAAATAAGAACTTAAAATTAAATAGTTGATTGATTGATATTAGATGACTATTATTTATGACCCTATCAGGTAATTCTGGTAGGGTTTTCTTTATAATTATTAAATAAGAAGTGTGTTGTAATAATGTTTTATAAAATCTATAAGGATGCTATAAATTTTCTATAAGAAACAAGAATCTTACTTCTCTTTATAGTCTATAATTTCTCTTATATCTACACCCATATAATCAGCAATTTTTTTAATTCGCTCAAAATCTTTAGCTAGGTTTTTTCGCTTCACAACATAATCTCCTGCTTGAGGACTTATTCCTAAAATTTTAGAAATCCCATAAACAGTTTTTTCACCTTTACTCTTTTTCAAGAGTTTTTTTAGTTTTCTGTTAATCATAGTAAAATCAGTAAAAAGGAATCAAATATACAAATAAATTTTTAATAAAGAATTATTTGATTATTCAAATAATATATGTATATTCGTATTCATACAAATCCAAAATCACAGAAAAATGAAACTCTTACTTTTAATTGCAATGCTTTGCGTGTCTTATGTGAGTGCAAATACAGTAGTTGTTACTCCGGTCAATGAGAAAGAGAACTCAACGACAGATCCTAAAAAAAGGGTTAAAAAGGAGGTTAGAAAAACCAAGAATTTTCATTCTATAAAAAAATGGAAGATGACGATTAAGTTTAGTAATGGAAATGTGATCTCTAAAACTATCGTTGTACAAGATGATTCTAATATGAGCGCTATGGAAACGGCTTTTGTTGAAGCCGAAAAACGTCTGAAAACCTTTAAAAATGTTAAGTGGTATGACGTAACTCCAGTATCTAATAATTCCTACGTACTATTAGCTCAGAATTAAACCTTTTTTTGCCTTAAGTCCTATATATCGATAGTACATTGGTACTATCACATGAATTCTAAATGTCAATATCTATAATCATTGATTGGTTAAGATATTGGCATTTTTGTTTTTCAAACTACTACATTACTTTTCTTATTTACGAGTTATTAAATGAGGTAGGGGTGTAAAAAGGGGTATTTACCCTTTTTAATTCATAAAACTTATTAGTAAGTTTATACTCCTCAATCGTCACAGTGATTTCCCCAATTATTATTGATTCTTTATCTGACAGTTATCTGTTAGATACAAGATTTTGTATTCTAAATTCAACTAAATAACTATGAAAGTGTTTAATAAACGTAGGTTTTTTGCTAGCCTTTTAACAATAGGTGTTTTACTATTATTTAGTTCCTGTTATTCGGTACGATTAACAAGTACAAAAGGAGCTCCTATGCCTTGTCAAGCTGGAATAGATTGTCCAGAAGATAAGAGTAATTATTATAGGGATAAAATGGTTATTGTTTTAGATACAGTAGTTAAAGCAGGAGCCACTATTGATGATATTGGACTAAGAGTTCAAAGAGAAAATTGTGAGAGCGGAAAACTTTTCTCTGTAGAATATAAGAACACTTTTGGAGGCGCATTATTGTACCTGGTTACGTTTGGGAGTAAACGTAAGGTAAAAATTAAATATGTCTGTATGAAACCAGAAAATTAAGAGATTATGGCAACTACAACAACTCACCAAACTTCAAATTGGGATACTTTGCATAAAAATGGTCCTTTTGAGCTTAAAATATTACAAAAAACTACATTAGAAGGCAAAGCTAATATGCCTTCCGAAGTCGATAGATATAACGATGCAGCAGATGAGATTAGACGCCTTTTAAAAGAAGCTTTAGATAATAATGAAGGTTTTCGAGCTTATGGTGCCAGATGGTCTATGTCCAGAATAGCGCATCAAAAGGACAGAATGCATTATAATGTTTTTATGAATCTGGATATAACGATTTCTTCAAATGATATTCATTCGGCTTCTCCTTATAAAAGTTCAGATCTTTTTTTCTTTCAATGTGGAAATACAATAAAAGAGATTTCTCAAGCTCTGGACGCCAACGGAAAATCACTAAAAACTAGTGGCGCCAGTAATGGTCAAACTATTGCAGGTTGTATCTCTACTGGAGTACATGGATCTGCATTAGGTGTAGGATCCGTACAGGATTATGTAGTAGGTTTAAATCTGATTACTGGCCCTAAACCAGAAGATATAATATATATAGAACGACATACAAAACCGGCATTAAATAATGCCTTCGCCCAAAAGATCAATTCCAAAGTAATACGCAACGATGGTTTGTTTGATGCAGTATTGGTTGGTCTTGGATCTTTTGGGTTTATACATGGCGTTGTGATTGAAGCCGAAGATAGATTTTTATTAAAACGATACGTAAGAAAGATTAATAAAAACACTGCGCTGAAACTTGCTAAAACCATGGATTTTAAGAATTCTGATTTTGTAATAGATGGAGAAACAGATGCAAACGGAAAAGGTGTAGAACCCTATCATTATAAAGTTTTTATTAATCCTTATACCAATGAAGACAAGTATGTGGTAGAAGTGATGTATAAGAAACCTTACGCAACAAATTATCCAGATCCTTTTGATACTATTGAAAAATCTGTTTATAAAGACTTAATACATTTATTAATAAAGATTAGCGAGAAGTTTCCAAAAAGTATTCCTTGGTTTATCAAAAGATTAGAAAAACAGATACTACCAGATGTAAATGAAGAATCTTTAGGAACCTTATATGAAACATTTTGGGATGCACCTTATCAGGGTCCTGCATTTGCTTGTTCCTTTGGAGTGGATATAAAAGACTCAGAAAAAGCACTTAAAGTATTGGTTGATTTAACAAAAGATGAAGGCCCGATTCCTGGAATCTATGCCATGCGATTTGTAAAGCAATCACAAGCTACTTTGGCCTTTACTAAGTTTCCGATAACTTGTATGATCGAAATTGATGGAGTATTATGGAATAAGAGTAGAAAACTTATGAGTTTAAAAGAGTTTTCAAGAAGAATGATCCAGGTATTACAGCAAAATAATATTCCGTTTACAATACATTGGGGTAAAAATATTGATTGGGCCTTTCCGGGACTAGTAGAACATATGTACGGAGATAAGATGTCAGAATGGAAAGAATATAGAAACAGCTTACTTTCTGAAGAATCTGCAGCACTATTTTCTAATAATTTTTTAGAAACAATAGGCTTAGCCAATATTTTTGATAATGATGATATCGATGAAGATCTTATCGCTTCTTTATTAGATTAAAATGCTGGTTTAAAAACTACCTATTTATAGATATGTTTATACAAATTGATGGAATATTATAAAGAATTGTAATTTTCTTAATTCGTATAATAATTCATAACTTCCAGAACTGAAATAATCGGATAGTTATGAATAAAATATTCTCTTTTTTAGTTGTTTTAAGTTTTTGTATTTCTGCGTATGCACAAGAAAAAAGTGAAGCGAGAAAGTTTTGGAATTCTTTACAAAACTTATGTGGTAATTCCTATGAAGGTTCTTTAGAATTACCTGTTAATGATGAACAATTTGGAGGAAAGAAGCTTGTCATGCATGTTCGTTATTGTGATGATAAAACTATCAAAATTCCGTTTTTTGTCGGAGATGATAAGTCCAGAACCTGGGTATTAACATATAATAATGATAGAATCTCATTAAAACATGATCATAGACATAAAGATGGAACAGAAGATAAAATAACTCAGTACGGAGGTATATCTTCAAATTCGGGTCAGGCAACTATCCAGGTGTTTCCAGCTGATCAAGAGACAAAGACTTTAATCCCAGCTGCGTCGACCAATGTTTGGTGGATTACTATCGATGATAAATCATTGAGTTATAATCTAAGAAGGTTAGGAACTGAACGTGTTTTTAAAGTTGTATTTGATACTACCAAATCAGTTGAAAACCCAGAAGCTCCTTGGGGATGGAAAGATAATTGAATTATTGAAGTTATGCTTTAACTAGTAGTACTAGCCCTGAAATAAAGAGAAGGCCTAGAACAGCTTTTTTTAGTATAGTTTCATTTAATAAATGATACGTTTTTTTTCCTAAAAACAATGCAAGAATAAAAAAGGGGAGTACATATAATGAATTATACAATTGATCAAGGTTTAAGACACCACCAATAGCTAAGACTGGCATTCTAATAAAGGTAACCAATCCTAAAACACCAAACATGGTAGCTCTAAATGTTCTTATATCAGGTGTTACATCTTTTACAATAATAACATACAATGGACCACCGGTAGAAAAAACTCCCGAGAAAAAACCTCCTAGAAAACCAAAAAGGTGTTCCATTTTTGATAATAAATTAAATTTCTTAGTATTCCATAAGCTGTATAATACATAACATAGAATAAATATACCTAATGCTTTTTTTAAAATCACTGGTTTACCAAAAACTAAAATGATAATACCTATTACAACACCTATTAAAGAAGATAATGTTAATTTTAATATTATTTTTTTATCTACGTGTTTCCATTCTTTATAAATAAGAAAAGGACTTGCGATAAAATAAAATATAGAAATATAAGCAATAGAATCGGGCAAAGACATACCTGTGAGTAAGATAGGTAATGAAATTAGTGCTCCTGCAAATCCTATTACTGTTTGAACATAAAACCCCAGAAAAATACCAAATGCAAGTATGATTAATAATGTATCCATATGGCAAAATTAAGTGGTTTTAATATACTCTTGAAATTGATTCAATGGTATTCAGGTTATTTTACCAATTTAAAATTGTAATTTTATCAATATTTCAATTTTATTTATGGTAGATGATTTAGATCGTAAAATAATCGATATTCTAAAAAAGAATTCAAGAGAATCTTATGTTGAGATTGGTAAACAAGTTGGTTTATCGCCTTCATCAGTAAGAGAACGTATCCAAAAACTTGAGGACTATGGTGTAATTACAGGATATGCTGTACAATTAGATCATAAAAAACTAGGTTTTGGTATAGAAGTATTAATTATGCTCAAACTTTTTAGTGGTAATTTAAAGATCTTTTGTGATGAGTTAGGTAAATTTCCAGAAATAACTGAAGCACATCGAATAACAGGATCTCATAATATTTCTATGAAAGTAATTTTAAAGGATCAACTTCATTTACAAGAGTTTATAGATAAACTATTGCGTTATGGTGATCCTTCTACATATTTAATTTTATCAACTCTTTAATTGATGAAAATTAATAACTATTGTATTTTTAGATTAAAAATAGAATTTGATATATCAACAACAAGAATCACAAACCAGATTATCTAATATTATCAAATCCTTTTGGATGATCGATAGTGAAGGGGATACTAACATCAATAAACAAAAAATTATTCCAGATGGATATCCCAAGATGATATTTCACTATAAAGATCCTTATAGAATAAATATTAATGGAGAATGGCATACTCAGAAAAATGATCTTATTGCTGGTCAAATCAGTAATTATTTCTTTTTAGAAAATACCGGTGAATCTGGCATGTTTGCTATTAAATTTCAGCCTTGGTCTTTAAAAATACTATTTGATATTAATGTGTTTTCTATAAATGATAAAGTTATTGAAATAGATTCTCAAATATTAGAAAGAATACATCCGCTTAAGGAAATTGCTATTAATCAAAGTTTTTCTTTTCAAGAAAAAGTGAAGAGAATAGAAAATTGGTTTATTACATTTTTAAAAACTATTGATTTTAATTAAATTAATGGGGTTAAAGCGGTACAAATTATTATTGATAGTAAAGGAGAATTTTCTTTAAAAGAAGTACAGAGTAAATCTGGTATGAATGAAAGAAACTTAGAACGTTTTTTTAAAACATATATAGGATTAACCCCAAAATTTTATAGTAGAGTTATTCGATTTTCGAACATATTTAAGTTAATTCAGCAAGAAGGATTTAACTGGGCAAGCATTGCTTACTTGGCAGGTTTTTATGATCAATCACATTTTATAAAGAATTTTAAGGAATTTACAGGAGAAGAACCATCAAAATATGGATTTGAAGAAGAAAATATGGCCAACTTCTTTTTAAAAGAATAGAGCTGTCGGTTTTTTACTATACTTGACCTAATAGTAAAAGTAGTTTTACTTTATAAATTTAAAACTATAATTATGATGTCAAGATATATACTTATAACCTTGTTTTTTACTTTTTCTTTAACCTCTTGTATAGGTCAATCAAAATTAGAAACTGTAGAATTTTTAATAGGAACCTGGAAAATGGAAGGCAAAGATTCTTTTGAAGAATGGAAAAAAGAAAATAATCAATTAGAAGGTTATTCTTATAAATTTAAAAATGAAAACAAAGTAACTACCGAAACACTTTTAATAAAAATAGAAGAACAGAATGTTATTTATGAGGCAACAGTTGCTTCTCAAAATAAAGGAAGAACAATACCTTTTGTTTTAAATATATTGATAAAAGACAAAATATCATTTGAAAACCTACATCATGATTTTCCTAAAAAAATACAATATCAAAAACTAAGTGATGATATATTACGAGTATATGTTTTAGGCGAAAATGATAAAGGGTTTTCTTATAAATTGATCAGGCAATAATGAATCATTATTATAAGAATGACACTATGAAATAGATTTTAACGATAATTTATCGGTAAAACAATATTCCAAATTAGTAAATTTGTGAAGGAGGAATTTATCAGGCTAAGTTTAACATTCAATTTCTTTCTTCTATGGTAAAAAAGATCAAAGCCGAAATCAATAAGGTGTATTTTATTAATAAGTACACGTTGGTCCATATTCTGGAAGGAACTGGAAATATACAGGTTGATTTTAAAAACTACGATGATTGGGAGGATAAAGCAATTTATCTGGAGAAAGGACAGTACATAAAATTTATGTCTGATAATTTTGTGGTTAGATTTATTGACTTCCCTGATGAAATATTATTTAAATCTAAAGATGTACGAGTATTATTCAAACACCTTATTTCTTTAGGTTATATTAATTTTAATGAATGTGAGGATTGCCAAACATTTTTAAATAGTAATGTTTTTAGTGATCGCATTAGTAATATTATTGATATCTCTACAGAACAATGGTATTGGCAAAATCCATTTCAAGCTAATAAAGAAGAATATCAAGTTATATTTGACGTAAAAGATGTCATTGATAATGAATTTACTAAGAATATGGATACCAAGTCATTTGCAGAGCATATAGTTAGCTCTTCATATAATGTCCAACATTTGGTAAAAGATAAACTTGGGATTTCTATACATAAAATGATTCATAACAAGCAGCTTATCGAAAGTCAGAAAGAAGTTGCTTTTACTGATAAAAACATTCAGGAAATAGCATATGATTTAGGATTTAAAGATCCTGCTTATTTTAATAGAGTTTTTAAGAATAAAATAGGGCAGACTCCAAAACAATTTAGGGATAATTTTGATTATGAAAATCGGGATACATTTTCGCAAGATTTGGTAGCACTTGTTCAACAGTTTCATAAAGAACAACATTCTCTTGATTTTTATGCCAATCAGATGAATATAAGTGTAAAAGGACTGTCAAAAAAAGTTAAACAAAAAATGAATGTATCATTGGGTAAACTTATACGTTCACAAATTGTTTTATCTGCCAAAACTATGTTAGATCAGGGAGCAAGCGTTAAAGATGTTGCTTTTTCTTTGGGCTTTGAAGAAGCCAATCATTTCTCCTCTTTTTTTACTAATAATGTAGGAACTCCACCATCTTCTTATTTAAAAAAATAACTGTTCTTTACTAAAACATCTTCTATTTAAAAATAAAAGAGAAAGTGTTAAAGTTTTATGTTAAATTTATTACTTAAAACCTAATCACAACCTCAACTAAAATGGTTAATAAAATCAAAGCTGAAATCAATAAAGTGTATTTTATTGATCAGCATACATTAGTTCACATACTTCAAGGAACTGGTAATATTCAAATTGATTTTAAAAATTATTATGACTGGAAAGATAGAGCTATCTATTTATCTAAAGGGCAATATATTAAGTTTATGTCCGATGATTTTGTGGTACAGTTTTTTGATTTTGCTCCAGATACAATATCAAAATCTGAGGATTCAAGAGTTTTATTTAAACATCTAATCTCATTTGGTTATATTAATTTAAACTCTTTAGAAACTAATCATCTGTTTTTACAATATAGAATGGATGAAATAATAAAGACATCGGTAAAACGATGGTATGATCAAAATCCTTTTAGAGCTACCAAAGATGAATACAAAGCAATATTTGATGTAAAAGATGCTATTGATAATGAGTTTTCTTATAAAACCAACAATACAAAATCTTTAATAGCACACCTTAAGTACGAGCAGTCAAATGTTTCAAATTTGATAAAAAAGAAAGTAAAAACTTCGATAAGTAAAATGATCTTAAAAAAAGGGTTATTAGAATGTCAAAGAGAATTAGCTTTTACTAATAAAAATATTCAAGAAATCGCATATGAAAAGGGATATAAAGATCCAGCATATTTTAATAGAATTTTTAAAAATAAAATAGGGGTAACCCCAAGAAAATTTAGATACAATTTTGATTATAAAGATCGAGATTTGTTTTTTCAAGATATTCTGGCATTAATTAAACAATTCCATAAAACAGAACATAATATTTGTTTTTATGCAGAAAAAATGAATTTGTGTTCAAAAAATTTATCCCAAAAAGTGAAACAAAAGACAGGAATTACTTTGGGACAATTAATTCGTTTTCATATTATTAAATCTGCAAAAGAATTACTTTTAGAAGGCGAAAATGTTATAAATGTATCCTATGCTTTAGGGTTTACTGAACCAAGTCACTTCTCTAGGTTTTTTACTAGTTATACAGGTACATCTCCTTCTTCATATAAAAATTCTTAATAAGATCTTCAGCTTATTTATTCCTCAATATATCTAGAAGGTTAGAAAAGAACAGAATTCCAAAAAGTACAATTTTTAGCGTTTTTTTTGTACCTCCTTCCTGGCTATTCATCTCCATATTTGCATTGTAATTAAAAAACAATTTATCAACTTTTAAAAATTTAAAAAATGAACATTAAAGAACAAGCCAAAAAAATGGATGCAGTAGTTTCTACTGGAGCAGTAGTAGATGCAGTTAAAGAATTTTTCGCAGATAATGCAACTACTTCAGATCATGGCGAAGGTGGAACTACAGGAGATAAAGCTGCAATGGTTGCCAAAATGGAAGGTTTTGTAGCAGGAATTGTAAAAGTAAATGGTATTACACTACATCATACAATTGTAGATGGTAATGTATCAGCTTCAGAATTCACTTTTGATTTTGATATGCAAGGAGGTGGTAAAGTTTACTGGCACGAAATCATTAGAAGAATCTGGAATGATGAAGGAAAAGTTATTCAAGAGGAATATTTTAATGCAGAATAATATTCAAACGAAATAATAAAAAATTGCTATGAAAAATTTAATAAAAACAACAACGGTTATAATTGCTTTATTAGTAAGCACGATAACTTTGGGGCAAGATAATAAAGCTAATAATATAGATAATAGTAATATTGCTTTGCAAGGGTATAGTCCAGTATCTTACCTGGATTTAGGAATCGCTCAAAAAGGATTGAAACAATATAAGTCTGAACATGAAAAAGTGACATATTATTTCACTTCTGCAGATCAGAAAAAGACTTTTGATAAAAACCCTGCAAAATATAAACCACAATATGGCGGATTCTGTGCCTTTGGAACTTATGCAGGAGCCAAATTTAGACCAGACCCTAATAAGTTTATTGTAAAAGATGGTAAGTACTTCTTATATCTTTATGACTTAGAATTAGATGCACAACAATTATGGTTAGCAGAAAAAAATCATAATAAATTAGTCTCAGTTGCTAACAAAAATTGGGAGAAGCTGAGTAAAACTCATAATTAATACTTCAAACTCTTAACGATTGATTTAAATTGTTAGATTTTAATGGTGCTAGAGCATATCAATATAAATTTTTATTGATGTGCTTTAGTTTTTATATTTATAGATATGGAAAAACTATTGCAGGAAATATCCAAATGCACAGTGTGTTCTGAGTATTTAGAGCTAGGACCGAGACCTATTGTTTCTGGGCATATTGATAGTAAAGTTATTATTATAGGACAAGCTCCTGGTACAGTAGTGCACAGAACTGGAGTTCCTTGGGATGATAAGAGCGGTGAGAATTTAAGGAATTGGATGGGAATTGATAATACAATTTTTTATGATGCAACAAAAATTGGACTAGTACCTATGGGGTTTTGTTATCCAGGAAAAGGTAAAACAGGAGATTTACCACCAAGAAAAGAATGCGCTCCTTTATGGCATACTCAATTATTACAAAAGATGAAAAATGTAAAACTTACTATCCTAGTAGGGAAATATGCGCAAGATTATTATTTAGGAAATCAAAGTAAACGAACACTTACAGAAACTGTTAGAAATTTTGAAGATTATTTACCTAACTATTTTGTTTTACCACATCCATCACCCCGCAATAATATCTGGCAAGCGAAAAATGAATGGTTTGGAAAAGAAGTATTACCACGACTTAAACAAGAAATAGTAAATCTTGGTTTAAACCAATAAAGAGTAAAAAAAGAATCCCTTCTTATGATTTAAGAAGGGATTCTTTTTATTTATTAGTTTGAAGTAGCTTTATCTACAACAATACGATTTTCTCGATTCGCTAGTTCCCAAGCGGTATAAAATACTAATCGAGCACGATTTTCTAATAAATCGTATTCAATTTTATCAGGAGTATCACTAGGTTGATGATAATCTTTATGTGTTCCGTTAAAATAAAAAATAACAGGAATATTGTTTTTAGCAAAATTATAATGATCCGATCTGTAGTAAAAACGATTAGGATCATTTTCATCATTAAAAGTATAATCCAGATCTATATTCATGTATTTAGTATTTACCTCTTCAGAGATATTATGTAGTTCTGTACTTAATTTATCACTACCGATTAGATATACATAATTACGATTTCCTTTTTTACGTTCAGGGTCAATACGTCCTATCATATCTATATTAAGATTAGCAACCGTTTGTTCTAAAGGAAATATAGGATCCATATCAGTATAGTAACGAGACCCAAGTAATCCTTTTTCTTCTCCTGTAACATTTAAGAATAATATAGATCGTTTAGGACCATTACCATCTTTGACAGCTTTTGCAAAAGCTTCTGCAATTTCTACAACGGCAACTGTTCCAGAACCATCGTCATCAGCACCATTATATACTTGACCATCTTTTACACCTTCATGATCTAGATGAGCAGAGATAACTATAATTTCATTAGGTTTTTCAGATCCTTTAATAAAAGCAGCAACATTTTCTGATGTTACTTTTTCAATATTACTCTTATAACCTAGCTTAAATTTTGTTTTAATGTTACTACTTGTATTATTGGTAGCAATATCAGAAACCAAGCTTTTTACGACTTTCTCATTTACTAAAAAGAAGTGTGCCTCTTTTTCACCACCTGCCAAAGTCATAGCTCCCGAAGAAGCTCCAAAACGACGAACAGCCATTTGATATACCTCTGGGAAATAGAATAATACTGCTTTTGCTCCTTTTGAGATAGCTGCATCTCTTTTTGCCACAAATTGTTGTTGCATTTTTGACCAGTTAGAAGGCTCTGACGTACCAGAAATTATGTAGGTGCCATCCTCTTTCTTAGGTTCACCTGATTTGAAAAGAACAATTTTATCTTTTACATCGATATCAGTATAGCTCGAAAATTTTTCATCTTCAATCCCAAATCCAGCGTATACAATCTCATCTGCAGAAAGTTCGCCAGTTTCACCAGAAGTGATCGATACCAAATCATCTAAATAATTAAAAGATTCACCGTTAATAGTAAGAGATACATCTGGAGCTTTAATTACATCAAGAGGTACGGTTTGAAAATAATCACCATCACTTTTTGCTGCAGAAACACCAAAGGATTTATAATGATCTTTTAAAAAATTAATTGCTTTTTTTTGTCCAGGTTGTCCAGTTTCCCTTCCTTCAAAATCATCTGATGCGTATACATACAATGCTTCTTTTAAATCTGAGGCAGTAATTGTATTAGCATAAGTTTCGGGTTTACCAGTTTTTTCTGGAGATTTTGTTGCTTGTGTAGTTGTTTTTTTAGTAGTGCCACAAGCTGCAATAAATAATATTATTGCAATAAATGAAAGTAATTTTTTCATGAAATAAGATGTTGTTAAATGTGTAGTAGGGGTAAAAATACAAGAAAATTAGGTGTTTTTTGTTAAGCACATGCAAAAATACAGCCCTAGAACCTATTTAGCTCTTATTTGAATCTAAGATAAGGAGATGTTTATTTAGTTCTTAGTTCCTTATTCAACCTTTTTTTAACCCGTTTTATCGTTTTTAAAGAAACTCTACTGGTTGATAATCTGAACGTTTTTATATTTTTGATTATATGCTGAGTTTAAAACTTAATAAATCTGATTACAAACTTGTATGGGTATTCACCATTTTTGGTGTTATATGGTTGATTTTAAAATTTTGGACAGAAAAACATCCCATAGGTCAGATATTATTTGATATCCCTATTATCATAGCAAAAACTCTTGCTGGTTTTTTTATAGTACGCTGGCTTATACAATATTACATTATAGAGAGGAAACAATATTTTTTGTTTTTTGTACTCGCTACTAGTGCCTTGATAGTTACCGGTTTTGTGGATTTGCTGAGAGATTATTTTGGAACAGGTCATACCTGGAAAGATTTACCATCTATAGGTTATATTCTTATTCATAGCTTTTATTATTCTGCAGCAGATTTATCAGCGCCTTTTATTATTGTGATTACTAAAAAATATTTTGAAAATCAAACCTCTCTGGCAAAAGTAAGAGAGCAACAAAAAGAAAGTGAGCTTAAGTTATTACGTACACAATTAAATCCTCATTTTTTATTTAATAATTTAAATACTGTAGATGCTTTAATCTGTTCAGATCCTTTAAAGGCAAGGGAATATATCTCTAAACTATCTTCATTATATAGATATCTTATCAGTAACAAAGACAATGATATAATTTCGCTAGAGGAAGAAATTAACATGGTTAAAGATTATTTTTATTTGATACAAACTCGTTTTGGAAATGCATATAAATTTAGAATACTTCCTCATTCGCAATCGATTCTTAATAATAATTTTTATTTACCTACCGGAGCACTACAAACTTTATTTGAAAATGTTGTAAAGCACAATAAAATTGTACAAAAAAGATCTATTGATATTGAACTTCTTATAAAATCTGAAGTATTAGTGTTTACAAATAATAAAAGTTCTGATAGAACAAATTTAGAATCTTTTGGTATTGGCCTTAATAATTTAAAAGAACGATATGAATTGTTATTAGGAAAAACAATTATTATAGAAGATACTGAGAATTATTTTACTGTATCCTTGCCTTTAGTAACATTAAAAACATAGGAGAAGTATGATTCGTATATTGATTATAGAAGATGAAATTCCAGCTTTTGAAAAGTTGCGCACACATCTTAATACATACTTTAGTGAGAAGTTTTCTTATGATTGGGCACGTTCTGTTACTGAAACCATACACTTTCTTTCTCAAAATAATGATTATACTCTTATTTTTTCTGATATAGAATTATTGGACGGAGTATCTTTTGAGGCGTTTACAGAAGTAAAAATTTCTATTCCAATAATTTTCTGTTCTGCTTATGATGAATATTTATTTCGAGCATTTCAAAGTAATGGTATTGCATATATATTAAAACCATATGGAGTGGAAGAAATTAAAAATGCTATTGAGAAGTACAAAATCTTATTTGATACTCCAAAAACGGGTGTTTTGGAAACTAAGGCCTTAAATGATCTCAAGTCAGCAGTTTATTTAAAAAAAGAAAAATATAAAGAACGTTTTGTAATTAAGAGTAAAGGAGGAATACATCTTTTAGAGACTAAAAACATTGTACTAGTTACCGCAGAAGGAGATTTTTGTAAGCTTATGGATTCAGAAGGGAAAACACATCTTTATTCACAAAATATTGGAGCCATTTATGCTTCTTTGAATCCATCTACGTTTTTTAGAATTAATAGAAGTACGCTAGTGCAATTAAAATACATTACAAAAATTGAAAATCATTTTAAAAACCGATTGCTTATAACCGTGCAAGGTTATCAAAAAACTGTCATGACCAGTTCGGGAACTACTGCAGATTTTAGAGTTTGGTTGGATCGGTAGCCATATTTAACAGGATTTTACCCTGATTGATCTTTTTCTACTTTTATGAATAGGTATTCTTAGAGATTTTTGAAACATATTAATCAAAAAACGACACTTATGAGTACGCTTGTTCAGTTTATTATTATTTTAATCCTTAGTGTTTCTATACAGGCACAAACGATTAAAACACCAATCGGCACATCCATTGAAACTTCAGAAATTGAAGCATTACTAGAAAAGCAGATGGCATCAAATAGAACACCAGGTGCTTCTTTAGCAATTATTAATGATGGAAAAATCGTTTTTCATACAGTTAAGGGATATAGTGCTCCTGGAAAAGAAGTAACCAAGAAAACTATTTTTGAAGGAGCTTCTTTGTCTAAACCACTTTTTGGTTTTTTTGTTATGAAATTTGTAGAAAAAGGACTTCTTGATCTGGACACTCCTCTTTATAAATATTTACCTTATAAAGACATCGCACATGATTCTCGCTATAAGAAAATTACTGCGCGCATGGTTTTGGCTCATAAAACCGGATTTCCTAATTGGCGTACAGATACTAACTCAGATACTTTATTTCTGGATTTTGAACCTGGAACCAAATTTCAATATTCTGGTGAAGGGTACCAATATTTAGCTCTTGTTTTACAAAATATCTTAAAAACCGATGCAAAAGGATTGGAGCGATATTTTCATGAAGAAGTTGCAAAACCACTAGGACTTAAAACTATTAAATATCTTCAAGATAAAAACAATCTAAAAAATAAGGCTAGAGCATTTAAAGATGGTAATTGGATAGCTCATAGAGATTTTGGAGATACAGAATTTGGAGCTGCATATGGTGTGCATTCTGAAGCAAATGATTGGGCAACCTGGATGATTGCTCTAATGAATAAAAAGGGGTTGAAAAAAGATAGTTATTTACAACTTTTTGAAAACCAAACAGAGTTACCAGAAGATAATGTAAATCGTAGCTCTGGAATTACATATCTTACATTAGGGTTTTATACTGGAGTTTTTCCTTTTGGAAATGTATATGGACATGGAGGTAATAATAATGGTGAATTTACATCTCTATTTTTCTTTCACCCAACTTCTAAATGGGGAGCCGTTTTATTTACCAATTCAAGTTTTGGAGAAGAAATGGGGATTCAATTATTTCAATATTTGCTTACTAATGGTAAGTAAAAAAATGCTCTGATATTAAAAGTCATCAGAGCATTTTTTTGATTATTGCAAAGATCATATAATTAGTTGTGCAAGAACATTAAACAAACTCGCTTTGGTATTTAAATAATCATTCTCCAGAGTTATTCCTTTTAACTGGGCTTCTATAAGTTTAGATTCACGTGAATTAATTAAAAACAAAGAGCTTTCTCCAAGCAAAAATTTACGTTCTTCTGCTTGAAGTAATAAATCATAATCTGAAATAATAGTATTGGTAAATTCATTTTGAACATTATAGGATTGTAATTCTTGAGTGATAGCATCTATTTTATTTTCTAATATTACTTTTGTAGTTTTTATTTCAAATTCGGTATTTTGAAGTTTCAATTTGGCCAATTTTAAATCTCCACGCTGTTTCCGAAGAAATAATGGAAAACTAATATTTAAGCCACTTTTATAAGCCGAAGATGTAAATGATTGAATATTATCTGGAGTTTCAGATAAAAAATTATACTGTACGTCTATTTTAGGCAAAAGCAAATTCCTTTTTAATCGTTGTTCAATTTCCAGGCTTTTATATTTATACTCTAATGATTGTAGTTTAGGGTGGTTATTGATTTCATTGTTTTGAACAGCTAATGTAGAAGTGTTCATCACAGTATCAATCGAGGTAAACGTATTTGTATCAGGAATCATATGTTGTTTTATCTGTAATGGAGTGTTATTTTGATACCACAGATAATTTGATAACTCTAATGAAGATTTAGTATACGTTATTTTGGCTTTTTCAAAACTTAATTTTCTACTGTTTAAAACAATTCTAGCTTCTAAGGTGTCTATCGCAGGTTTTTCACCAGCATCATAACTTTTTTTTATACCTTCAAAACGTGTTTCGGCATTATTCAAAAATGATTCGTACATTTTTTTTTCATTATATGTTTTTAGCCAATTGAAATAGGTTAAGGCAGCTTCATATACGATTTTATTTACTAATAATTGCCTATCTACTTTTACTTGCTTTGTAAATAACTTTGCCTTTTTAAGCATTGCCATTCGTTTATTGATTAATAAACCTTGTGCAACTGAGATTGATATACCAGCACTATACAAACCATCTTCAGGTATATTAGCTTCGGGATTTAAGAATATGCCTTCATTTTGTTCAAAACCAGCTTTTAGTTCTATACCATACCAGGTTGGAATTTTAAAAGAAGTATTGAGTTTATCAAAATACTCAAGGTTTTTAAATTTCTTTCTATCATACTCTAATTGAATTTTGGGATCAAAAGCTCCTCTGGATTTCAGTAATTTTGCTTCGCTTTCTGTAATAAGTAGATTGGCTTGTTTTACTAAAGGATGATACGCTTTTATATAACCTAAATATTCTGATAATGTTAGTGCTTCGGTTGATTTTTGAGCTGTGATATTACTTATAATAAAAAGAAAGAAACATAGATACACCTGCTTCATATTATAATGATTTTTTAGTTTTTTGATTATTGTTTTTTGACTCATAAAAATTAGGAGGAAAACTATTGAGTTGCCTCCATAACTCAAACCAAATAGGAACATCATTTAATAAGGCAATCGTTTTTGCACCAGATCCTACTCGAATAGCTTCTGGCCATTTTTGATCGTCCTGGTCAGGAGCGAGTAAAATTCGATACTTACCATTATCACTAATAAAATTTTCAATGGCAACTACTTTAGCTCCATAAGTTCCGTATGAGGCATTTGGCCATCCACTAAATACGATTGCCGGCCAACCATCAAATTGAACACGTACTTTCTCACCCAGATGAAGCAATGGAAGATCAATAGGTTTTACATAAGTTTCTACAGCTAGATCATATTGTAAAGGCATAATATTAATTAAACGTTCCCCTTCTTTAAAAGTCTCACCAATTCCGGCTTTTAAGGTTTTATTGATGTATCCACTTTGTGGAGCTGTGATATGAAGTAAACTTTTACGTTTTACATAATTTGTGTTTGAATTTTGAAGTTTTGTAACCTGAACCTCTGTATCAAATTGGTTGGATTGCGCAGTATACATATCACTTTCCGTTTTTGAAATTTTATCAAGATATGATGCTCTTATTCGTGATAATTCTACTTGCGCATTAATTCTTTGATTCTTACTTGATAAAAACTTATTTTCTTGTGAGATAAGTTTGGCTTGACTCTCTTGTAATTTCAACCTTTTTTCTTCTACGTCTTTTTGTGCTTTAAGCCCTTCTTTGTATAAAAGTTCTATTCTATCGAATTGTCGTTTTGCAATATCATAATTAATTCTTGAGGCTTTTAGATCAATACTATCACTTTTTATTTTGAGGTTAGCTTGTAGTATTTTGTTTTGTGCCTGTTGTAGTTTTAATCGTTGATCATTTTGAAGCGCAGCTATCTGTCGATTTAAAGCAGCAACTTTTTCTGTATAAGCAACTACAGAAGATGTCTTTGCATTGATTTGATCATTTGTACGTTCTATAAGTTTGTCATCAAAATATTCACTTTTTACCTCAGAGATACGTAAGATAGTATCTCCTTGTTTAACAAGATCTCCTTCTTTTACAAACCATTCCTCGATTCTTCCAGGAATTTGAGATTGTATAGTCTGAGGCCTTTGATTAGGTTTTAAAGTAGTTACCTGACCCTGACCCGTTATATTTTGTGTCCAGGGCAAAAACAATATGATTAAGCCAATAATAGCAAAAGCGAGTAAAAACTTATTAAATTGTTTATAATATGCTTTATTAAATATATGTTTACCTGACCTAAAAGAAGATAAGGGTATTTTTTTATGTAAATGATTATTTGTGATATTGAGCATAATTAAAGTTTAGAGGTATGTTTAATAATACCCTTGTCAAGAGTTATTATTTCATTGGAACTATCTTGCCATTTACTATTACTACTTACTACAAGTAAAGCCCAAGGATTATCTGGATGGGATAAAAAATCGATTATTGAGTTAGTTTCTTGTTGATTAAACTGATCTAATGGATCTTCTAGAATAAGTACTTTTGGTTGTTTAACAATTGCTCTGGCAAGCATGATTTTTTTGGCAACTGTTTGAGATACTTGTTTTCCTTCTGGGTATAAAATAGTTTGTAATCCATTAGGTTGTTCTTTTATAAACGATATCAATCCAACTTTTTCTAATGCCCAAAAAATAGATTTGTCATTAATTGTGGTGTCTCCAAAAGTAATGTTCTCTCTAATAGTACCTTCAAACGGAGTTTCTTCTGAAAGAGATAAACCTAATTGTGATCTATAGTTATTTATAAATAAACTTTTTAATGAAATATTATTGATATATACATTTCCTGAGGTAGGTTGAATAACTCCAGCAATTAAACTCAATAAACTAGATTTCCCAGATCCACTCTCTCCTTTAATTAAAATGCGACTATTAGGATGTATAGAGAAGTTAATATTTTGAAGTATTGGTTTTTCTCTATTATCAACATTATAGAAAACATTATCCAGTTCTATGGTTAACCCTTTTGTGAAATCTGGAGTTTCTCCATCCTGTCTTTCTAAATCTTTATCAACGACTTGTCCAAGTTTTTCGATAGAAGTAAGAACATCATAAAACGATTCTAATCCTAAAATAAGTTTTTCGACTGAAGCTATTACTAAAAGAATAATGATCTCTGAAGCAACAAATTGCCCTATATTCATTTCTTGGTTTAGGACTAGAGCTCCACCAATAAGTAATAAACCCGCAGTCACCATTACTTTAAAACCAATCATTTGCATGAACTGAAGGATGAGGATTCTAAAATGACTTTCTCGTGCTTCTAAATACTCAGCAGCCAAACTATCATTCTTATCTAGTGCAAAATTTGTTTTTCCTGATAGCTTAAAACTAACTACTGTACGAGCTATTTCCTGAATCCAATGAGCTACTTTGTACTTATTTTTTGACTCTTCCAGACTGGTTTGTAACCCTTTTTGTGCGGTAAACTTAAAAACTATATAAATCAAGAGTAGTAAGAGAACTCCAAAAAGGATAAAAAATGGATGATAGAAAGATAGTAATATCAAAGCAAATACGATTTGAAGCAATGCAGAAGGGATATCAATAAGTATTTTAGAAATCCCTTTTTGGATAGTAAGAGTATCAAAAAAACGATTGGCTAACTCTGGAGGATAATAGTTACGTAGTTCATTCATTTTAATTTTTGGAAATCGGTAACTTAATTCAAACGAAGCTCTAATGAAAATCCGCTGCTGCAAAGTTTCAATAATACGGAGTTGCATAAGTTGCAAAGCTCCCGAAAATAATACACCTATAGTTACCAATATAACTAGAACAACCCAAGACGTTGAGAGTTGAGCTCCTTGGATTAGATTAATTATCGCTTGTATACCTAGAGGAAGGGATAGTGCCACTATACCAGAAAAGATAGCATAGTAAAATATTTGAAGAATGTCTTTTCGTTCTAGTTGTAGTAGGCGAATAAAACGTTTCCAGGGAGTTAATTTTGAATGGTTCATCTATACTTTAATACTTAAAATTAATAGTAGTTAATGGAATAATGAATAATTAATCTCAAAAATAATAGTAATACTATTAATATTGAATATTTAACTTTTATTTGTGAGGTAAATTAACACTACTGTTAATACAAATAATGTTATCGTAACTGGATCAGAATTATGAGGAAATCAATAATATGTATTGAGAAAATGGGGTAGAAGTGAGGGTAGCTTAAGAGTAGATGCTCTCAAAAACTATGAATAAATTACTAATGTATTATTATAGATATTATACCTTGATTAAACCAGCAAAGCAATCATCAGGTAACGATTTAATATGATCTGCTAAGTTTTTCATGGCTATATAATGTTTAAACATTTTAGGATCAGGTTGAATATAATTAAAGTGTTTATATCTCCAGAAAGCAGTACCGGCAGCTGCATAAATCGTAAAAACTTTTATAGCATTTATTTCTTCAATTGTGAGTTGTATCTCTTTAAGATAACCATTTAATATATATCCAACATTTTGTAAATCTATGATTTCGTTATCACTACAAAGACCTACAAATGTCATTCCCAGATCAAAAACTCTATAATAATAACTTGCTTCTTCAAAATCCATTATTGTAGCTCGATTATTATTATCGTTAACAATAATATTATTATAAAATAGATCACTATGTATTAATGTTTTCAAAAGATTTGTAGAAATATGATTTTGAACCTGTTCTTTAATCTGCATTAACCAAGGATAAAATGAAGAGTCTTGATTGTAAGTATGTATTTCCTCAAAAAAATCTTTTCCATAGCTTACAACGTTTGGTAAATATTCAGGAGCTTCTATTTGATGTAGTTTTCCTAATGATCTCCCGATAGATTGTAGTAATCGAGGAGATAAATTTTTGCAAATAGTTCCTGGCAGATACTTTTTTAAAAGTATTGGTTTTTGATTCCATAAAATCGCAGCTTCATTTTTGCGACTTTGAATTATTTGTGATGTAGGGAAATTATGTTTTGATAGATGTTCTAAGAGTTTTGCAAGTTCAACGGTTTTTTGTAATGTTTTCTGTTCACAGATTGTAAGTACATATTTATTTTGACCACAAACTACCAGATAGTTAGTGTTTTCTGATCCACCACTCAAAATCTTAAAAGAATCTACATTACCAACACTATAATTAGCTATTATTTCTTTTATTTCTTCAATATTTAAAACCGTGTATTGCGCCATTTATACTTTCTTTCCTTTAGTAAGATCCCAGTTATTTTCCATTGCGTGAATTAGTGCTTCTTCTAAATGGGAATGATCACATAAATGTACTTTTTCACAATGATTTTTAGCTATTTCTATCGAATTGTGTATCGCGGCATCAGGTAAAACTTTAGTTCCTAATACATGTTTAATGGTATTTGGGAATTTTGCAGGATGTGCGGTAGCTAAACATATTATTTTTCCTTCTTCCAATGTGGATTCTAATTGATTTACAGCGGTTAAAGAAACTGCTGCATGCGGATCCAGAAGATAGTTTTCGGTTTCAAAGATTTCTTTTAATAAAGAAAGCGTTTGTTCATCTGAAGCACTATAGGATAAAAACCCTTTTTTGTAGCTTTCAAATGTTTCATCATCAAACTGTATGGATCCGGTTTCTTTAAATTCATCTATCCAACTTTTAATTTGCTCTACGTTTTTTCCGGTACTAAAATATAAATATCTCCAAAAATTATATGGAATCAGAATATCAATTGCAGAGGAAGCGGTTTCTATAATTTCTTTTTTAGAGAAGACTCCTTTAGAAAATATACGATGTAAACAAGCATTTTTATTATTGGCAGCGATCAAAGTCGTAATAGGTAACCCCATTTCTCTTGCTATTGCACCTGCACATAAATTTCCGAAACCTCCAGAAGGTACAGACATATGAACAGTTTCTCCAATTTTATCAATAACCTGAAAGTACCCGTAAAAATAATGAACGGTTTGCATCATTACCCGCCCCCAGTTAATAGAATTAACACTTGATAATTTTAGTTTTTCCTTAAAAGGTTTATTCGCATATAACTTACCGATCACTATATCTAAGTCATCTCCACCATCAGGGCAGTTAGAAACTCCTACAGGATGAATATTTGCGTGAGGAAGCGTAGTCATTTGACGTTCCTGTTCTTCAGTGATCATTCCTTTTGGATAAAGAACCCAGGCATCCATATTAGATTTTCCTGCAGTAAAATACGCTGTTGCTGGTCCTGTATCACCAGTAGTAGCTACAACGATGGACAAATGCTCGTTTTTTCTTTTGAGAAAGAAATTCACCAGGTTTACCAGGAATGCTAGTCCAACATCTTTAAACGAAATGGTAGGTCCGTAGAATAGTTCCATGATATAAATATTCTTTTTGGACTGTAATTGGTGCATAGGAATAATCTCCTCTTTCTCAAACGAAGAATACGCTTCTTTAAGTAGATTTTTTAATTCTTTTTCTGAGATTATAGATCTATCGATAAATAATGATAATATTTCAAAAGCAAGATCCAGATAACTTAAGTTTTTCCAAGCTTCTAACTGTTTTACTGTTAATTTTGGCAATGTTTCTGGAACATACAAACCACCATCTGAAGCAAATCCATCAAGAATAGCAGTTTCAAAATCTACCGGAGAACCTCCACCTTTATTACTAATATATTTTAGCATTTTATTTTCCGTTTTTTAAATAATGAATATATACGGCTTTGGTAATCATAATATCTTGTACCGCCACTCCCGTAAGATCCACAATAGAAATCTGATTTTCATTAGTTCGTTGTAATGAAGAATCTTGAATGGCTTTTCCTAATTCTATAATACTTCCAGATGTTATAGAATTATCTTTTGTAGCCCGATAGACTTCACCACGACTTTTACTTTGTGGGATACTATCCGAGATAACGATATCTGCTTTTTTTAGTAGAGCACTGTCAAGTTCTTGTTTTTCTGAAGTATCAGAACCCATGGCGGTGATATGTGTGCCTGCCTGTATATCTTTTGAAAAAAGTAAAGGATTTTCTGCAGGAGTGGTGGTAACAATTAAGTTACAATGTTGTGCTACTTCCGCAGGGGTTTTGGCAATATTAATTTCGAAATCTGATTTTAATTCTTTTTTAAATGCTTCAACGTTTTTTTGTGTTCTTCCCCATACCCAAACATTTTTACAAGGCGTATGATGCTGGAGGTATTGCAATTGTAGTTTTGCCTGTATTCCTGTACCGATAATCCCGATACCTGATATATTTTTTGGAGCAAAGTATTTTGCTGCTAATGCGCCAGCTGCTGCTGTTCTAATATCCGTTAGATATCCTTCATCTAATAGAACAGCGACGGGTTGTCCGGTTTTTTGATTAAATAAAAGCATCATTCCTTGACTAGAAGGAATTCCAATTTTTGGATTATCGTAAAACCCTGAAGCTATTTTGATACAATAAAAATCATCTTCTTTGATATATCCATATTTAATATGTACATCGCCTGGAGGATTATCAAATAGCAGCTCTGCTACAGGAGGAACTACTGTACGCCCGTTACTATATTTAATAAAACCTTCTTCCATAGCAGATACTACATCCAGATTTTTAACAATGGATATAATATCATCTTTGTTAATAATAGTTGCCATATTCGTTTAATATTTTTGTTAATAGTGTTGTTTCTATTTTTTTGCCTGTTAATACGAGAACTACATTTTTACCAACATAATTATTAGTATGTAATACTGCAGAAACAGGTAAAGCACTAGAAGGTTCAATAAGCGTATGATGGTATTTGATAACAAAAGAAAGCGCTTTTTTTATATTTTCTTCTGTCGTTAATTCTATACCTGAAAGCAGTTTTTTACATATTTCAAATGTAATAGCATCCTTTTCAATACCGCCAGCTGCTGCATCAGCAATAGTAGTTTCTATACTTGGTGGAACAATAGTATCTTTTTGAATAGAATCATACATTTCTGAAGCCTTAACCGGTTGACAACCATATATGTTTACACTGTTGTCAGCCTCGAAATATGATGCAATACCTGAGATTAAACCACCACCACCGATTGGTACTATAATGGTATCTACTTCTGGTAATTGTTCTTTGATTTCTAATCCTATAGTACCCTGACCTTTTATAATTTCAAGATCATTATATGGGTGAATGAGTATCCCATCGATTTCTTTTGAATAACTAGCTGCTTTGGCTTCGGTTTCTACACTATTTTTACCAAAAAAGACCTTTTTGACATTGGTGTAATTTTCTAAAGGTTTTATTTTAGCTTCACTGGTTTTTTCTGGAAGAAATAAAACACCTTTAAACCCAAATTTTTCTGAAGCATAACAAAATGCAGCAGCATGATTTCCCGTAGAAGCAGCAACAAAAGTTTTATTAAAACTCTGTTTTGGAAGATTACCTATTTTATGTAATACACCACGAATTTTAAAAGACCCTGTATGTTGTAAATGCTCCATTTTGAGATATATCTTGGCATTAGACAAAGAACTCAATAATGGAGAATAAACAAGAGGCGTTTTATAAACATCATTTTTAATTTGATGATATGCCTGTTCTATGGATTTATGAGATATCATTATTTCTCTTTTGGAAAATTATGGTCAATGTTTTCTATAGATTTTTTAATGAGATCAACTACTTCAATGTAAAAAGTAGAGTTGGTATATTCAAAATCATCAGTTGCTTGGTGATAACCAGGATGATCTTCTTCACTAAAAGTGATATTTGCTATTTCTTTAGTAAAAAATGGACCATTATCAGAAGAATACATCCAGTAATCCTTTGTTTTGTCATCAGGGTCATCGTGACCATACATAACATTTAGAGAGCTGTTTTTTGCAACAGATTCTATTAACGGTTTAAATTGAGGGTATGGAAAAGTACCGACCACATAAATTTCGTTTTTCGGATTACGACTTATCATATCAAAATTAAAATTCATTTTAATATCATCTAATGGTATAGGAGGATTATTGACAAAATGAAATGAACCGTGAAGTCCTAATTCCTCAGCATCAAATGCTGCAAAAATTATAGAGTGCTCTGGTACGTTTTTAGTAAAATGTTTAGCTAACACTAATAGAGCAGAGGTTCCTGAAGCATTATCATCAGCGCCATTATAGATAGTATCATTTATAACCCCTAAATGGTCATAATGTGCACCAATAACTATATATTTATCCGGATATTTTTTACCGGTGATATATCCAATTATGTTAGTTGCTTCTCGTTCCTTTTTGGTTTTCCTTTCTTTAAAAGTAAACACATCATCATAACTATCATTAAATTTTTTTAGCTCTAAATTGCTAAAATAATTACGAATCAATTGTTGAGTTTTTTGATTGTTACCAGTTCCTCTTCCTTCATATTCATCTGAAGCTAATGTTTTTTGTATTTCTAACAATTCATTTTTAGCTGTAGAAGAGGATATTACTTCATATTTTTTAATTTCTTCAACCGTCATCCAATGTATATCGTGAGCAGGTGCCGCTTCTAGAGTATACCAGTAGAAATCTAAAGGAATATTCATTTCTTCATAGTAATCCAGGTATTTTTTGTGTTCGATATGATCTTTTGGAAAATCTAAAGCTACACTATCTTCACCTGCCCAGGAATGCACTCCAAATTTAGCTGTTGGGTGTGCTGCTCTTTTTTTTCCTGCAAGAAACATATCGGTTCCTCCAGAAGCAACTTCACCGTTTTCTGGAATATAGGTGTTGATTTGATGCTTTCTAATTTCTTTTGAAGCAATTAGGTTTGTTTCATCATCAATAGATCCTGGAACATTCTCCATCACTAAAGTTGTGATTTCTGGATGTTTTTCTAGCACTTCTTTTATATCTTCATATGTATTAGAATAAATGACACCTTTCATGTATACAGTATCCTTGGTTGTTTGATTCTCTTTAAAATAAAAATCTGCAACCTGATCACCTTCTAGTTTCATCCATATTTTTTGCCCAAAAGCAGTCGAATACATTAAAGAAGGAAGAGTGAAATAACCAATTCCTATGATAAGAATGGTTATTATTATAAATATTATTTTTTTCTTCATCGTTGTATTATTTAAAAATTAATACTTGAATTTGTTATACTTATTCTTAAGAACTAAGGTTTTAAAATATTATACTGCTCAATTTCTGCTTCTGTCATATAATGGATACTACTTGCCGGTGCAGCATTAATAGTAAAATAATAAAAACTCTCAGCGTCTGCTTGAGTAAAACCTATGGATTTATAATAATCAATATATTGTTGATGAACCTGATGACCCACTGGAAAATCGGTAGCTTGGTTGGTTCCATCACTCCATGAATGAACTCCTATCATTGTATTAGATCCAGCTGTTCTGGTAACACCTGCTAGAAAAAAATCAACACCTCCAGAGGCGATTAAACCATTATCCATTAAATGTGTCACAATTCCTTTTTGATGTACTTTTAGAGATACTTGAAGATTAATTTCATCATCCATAGATCCTTCACATTCTTTTATGTTTATCGTTTTGATATTAGGATAAATGCTAGATAAATTATTAAAATCAGTTAGGGTAGAGCTTCCGATAACTCCATTCATTTCTATGGTTTCATCATCTTCTAATACTTTAAAAATACCGAATTGTCGTTGATTAGGATCAATGTTGTTATCATCATCGTTGTTACAGCTTGTGGTAATTGCTAATGTGGATATCATCCATAGAACCAGGCTCAAAAATTTAATCTTTTTCATGTTTACATTTTTAGGTTAAAAAATTTTTCAGCGAGGTGTAAAAAAAATCTCCGTACACCTCTAAACAAATACTTGTTTATTAAGGTATACGGAGATTTTTTCCGTAAGAAATTCATTTATCTTCTCAATTTTCTTCCTTAATGATAGAAAATAAATGTGCAACTAAGGATGTTGTTGCTTAAACTCTTCTGGCTCAAAATTAATAATTTTTTTTAATAATCCTAATAATGAGGTTAAAATGATTTTTGAATATTAATCACTTAACATCTTGATAACGTTTGTTTTATAAGTAGTTCCTATAGGTATAATATTAGTACCTATTTGTATTCTATTTCCTTCGATGCTTTTAATATGTCTTTTGGCAACCGCAAATGATTTATGAACTTGTAGAAAATCATCACTAGAAAATGATAATAATAAGTCAGGTATTTTTTCTCTTATGGTTATCGTTTCATTAGTGGTAATTACTTTTGCATAATTGCCTGCAGCTTCGATATATTGTATATCGTTTAGAAGTACTTGTGTATATTTTTTATTGCTACGCAGAAAGATACTTTTTTCTGTAGTTTCTGGAGTAACATTAATTCCGGCAGGAGCTTTTGAAGGAGAGGTTACTGCTTTATTAACTGCTTTTAAAAAACGCTCAAAGCTAAAAGGTTTTAATAAATAATCAGTAATATTCAATTCATAACCTTCGATTGCATATTCTTTGTAAGCGGTAGTTACAATGACCTTGGGAGGAGAGGGAAGTGTTTTTAAAAAATCAAACCCTTTTAATTTGGGCATATTAAGATCCAGAAAAATTAAATCTACCTCATTTTTACTTAAGTATTCAAAAGCCTCTAAAGCATCATAACAATTTTTCATTAACTCCAGGTTTGGCAATAAATCGCAGTAACGCTTAATAATACCGTGAGCTATATGTTCATCATCTATAATTAAATATCTTATCATAATTGTTTTAAAGTTAATTGCACCTTATAAACCTCTTCTTGCGTGGTAAAAAATAAGGAATGTTTCTTTGGATATATCAATTCTAGCCTACGTTTAAGGTTTTTTAACCCTATGCCAGGTTTATCCGGAATTTCAGTCTTATCAAAGTTATTTTCTACTGTAAAATTAATTCGATTTCCTGCACAGTTCAGATTGATATAAACATAGGCATCTTCTCTTAAATTTTCTACACCATGCTTAAAAGCATTCTCAAGAAGGATAATAAATAATAAAGGCATCACTTTATAGGATTCATCCTGAACGTGGAGATTAAATCGAACATCCGTTTTTTTGTGATATCGCATTTTATGCAATTCGATATAATTTTTTAAATAGGCGATTTCTTCCTTTATAGTTACAAAATCATTTTGTCCTTCATAAATACTATAGCGCATCATATCCGAGAGCTTGAGTATGAGTGCCTGAGCTTTTTGAGTGTCTTCTTCAACCAAACCGTATAGGTTATTTAGCGTATTAAAAAAGAAATGAGGATTTACCTGGCTTTTTAAATGTAATAGTTCTGTTTTTGATTTTTCATTTTTAAGATTAATGATAGATTTTATTTGCCGAACAATCCAATTGATTACAAAAACAAAAAATGACACAAATAGTATAGGAGCAAGGAATTCAACAAATAAATCATCATCCACTAATAATACCACTCTACCATCTTGTGTCGCTCTGGTTTCAAATGTGTAAGTAATTATAAATATAAATATAAAAAAGAGGTGAATCCCTAACCACCACAAAGTAAATTTAAAAAGACTCCATTTACTTAAAATAATGTCATTTCCCTTTTTTTGATTACGATAATAGATATAGATAAAAGTAAGTTGTAAAATTAACGAGAAGGCAAACAAGATACTAAGAACTCCATGATCTGGGTCAGATTCAAAAATACCTATTAGATAAAATACACTTAGTAAAATAGAGATTATCCAAATTTCTTTTTTAATCCAAGATTCTAATGCAGAGATATAATTTGTCTTTCGTAATAACCAGAATATAGGTAAATAACTGATTATTGTTATAGATGTAATTGCGAACATATACCCTATAAGTGTTAGTTTCAAATTCAATAAAAACACGCCACTTATCAAAAAGAATAAGCAAAGACACAGTGTTATAAAAACTCGGTTAAATCTTTCGTTTTGTATCATCATAGGGCAATAGTAGTTAAATAAAATCTTCGAACCAAAGAAGTTGATGAATAGGTGCTATTAGGGTTTTAAATACCACAAAAGTGTGATAAACTCAATTAATATCCACGAAAGGACTTTGTAAATACACAGAACCCAAGTTGATCACAATTATTTAGATCAGACTAAACGCTACTATATGTTTGCTTCATCAATCATTTAATCAAAAAACGAGCAGTTTACAATCATTAATTAAAACCTTTTCTAAACTATGATAACGCAAGTATTTAATTTAATCTATTGTTTTATAACCATATTTCTACTCAGTACTTCTGCACCTGTACAAGAACAAAATGTAAATGACAATAATGTTACTAATATTCTGGGTAACTGGGAAGGGAATATTATAGTCAATGAAAAAAAGTCAATTGGTATCCTTTGGCGATTTGAAAAATCTAATCAAGGAAAACTAGTTGGTTTTATGGGACCCGCTTCAAAAGGAATTGCTAATCTACCTATGCAAGATATAGTAGTAACTGATACTACTTTAAAATTTAAAATCCATTCAGAAGGAAGTTACTCTGGTAAGATAAATTCAGAAGGGATAACGGGTGTTTGGAATGCTCAGGAACGCAAAAAGCTTGTGCTTAATATGTATAGACAATCCAATAAGGAAAAAGAACTTCTTAAAGGAAATCATGAAATCATAAATGATATTCATAAAGCTATTGAATTGGGAGATGTAAAATCTGTTAAAGCCTTTTTGGACAAAGACAATGATATTAATAAAAGATATGATAAAGGGTATACATTACTTTTTTATGCAATCAAACATGATAGAACGTATAAAATAGCAAAATACTTACTGAACCAGGGAGCAGATCCAAATTTAATAACGGATGGGATAACTCCTTTAATGTATGCCGTAGGATATCGTAACCATACTATACTTAAAGAACTTATTGATCATAAAGCAAATGCCAACTATGCAAATGATCAAAACCAAACCGCATTAGTATTCGCGATAAAAAGTAGAGATAAAGATGCATTACAATTATTATTAGATAATGGTGCCGATCCCCATCAAAAACTTAAAGATAATTATACAGCTATTGATTTGGCAAAAAAAGAAAATATTCGTGATGTCTTAGAAATTTTAGGAATACCATACGAAGAACCTTCTGACGGGCCATATGTAACAGAATACGATACCTATAGAACTGCTGAATGGGTATATAAAGGAATAAAGCATACGCAAAAATTCGATTCAAAAACCCCTCAATCTATTGAATATAATGGAATGAAAGCAACCCTATGGGAAAGTAATCCTAAAGAAGTAGAAAAGCTCGTTTATAATGGTGATTTTAAGATTGCTGCAGTTAGTGATATTCATGGACAATTTGATGTGTTTATTGAGTTATTACAAAATCATGGCATTATAAATCATAATCATAAATGGAATTTTGGTAATGGGCATTTTGTGGTGACGGGTGATATTTTTGATCGTGGACCTCAAGTCTCAGAAGTATTATGGTTTTTATACGATTTAGAAAAACAAGCAGAACAAAAAGGAGGGAAGCTACACGTGTTACTAGGGAATCATGATGTAATGGTACTTAATGGCAATCTACGTTCAGTACATCCTAAATATACAGAGATCTCAAATGTATTAGACAGACCAATAAATTCTCTTTTTACAAAAGGTACCGTTTTAGGGGATTGGTTGCGTACACGACCAGTGTTGGTCAAAATAAATAATATGTTGTTTACTCACGGTGGATTTCACCCTGATGTCGTAACCAAAGGATTATCTATTGATCAGATTAATCGTGAATTCAAAAAACAATTGATAGAGAGTGAATTACCAGAATCACGAAGTGAGTTGGGTAACTATCTTCATAGAGCTCATGGTCCTATTTATTACAGAGGATACTTTCAAGGTGAGCGTGCAACAACCCAACAAATAGATCAACTACTAAAACATTTTGAGATTACAAATATTATAGTTGGTCATACCACACATAGAGAAATTGAAACTCGCTATAAGGGAAAAGTGATTGTTATTGATGCAAATATGAAAAGTGGGGAATCGGGAGAACTTCTTTTATGGCGGTCTGGTGAATTTATTAGAGGAACGCTGTCTGGAAAAAAATCACCTCTGTTTCAAACAAACAAATAATCAATCACTAATCAATTATTTAATTCAAAAAATGAACAGTTATGAATTTAACTATTAATAATCTTACAAAAACATATAAAGACGGTACTAAAGCTATTGATAACCTTAGTTTAGAAATAAGCACAGGAATGTTTGGGTTACTAGGGCCAAATGGAGCAGGAAAATCTACATTAATGAGAACCATTGCCACATTGCAAGAAGCTGATGAAGGTTCGATTACTCTTGGTGATTTAAACGTCTTTACTCAAAAAAATGAAATACGAAAAATCTTAGGATACTTACCTCAGGAATTTGGAGTATATCCCAAAGTTTCTGCAGAAGTGTTATTAAATCATCTAGCAGTTCTTAAAGGAATTATTAATAAAAATGAACGAAAAGAAATTGTTAAAGCTTTATTACATAAAACAAACTTATATAGCCATAGAAAAAAGAATTTAGGGGGTTATTCTGGAGGAATGAAACAACGTTTTGGTATTGCTCAGGCACTACTTTCTAATCCCAAACTTATTATTGTGGATGAACCTACTGCAGGATTAGATCCTGCAGAAAGAAACCGTTTCTATAATTTGCTTAGCGAACTAGGTGAAAATACCGTTGTGATCCTATCTACGCATATAGTTGATGATGTTAAAGAGTTATGTACTGATATGGCTATTATTAATAAAGGAAAGGTGCTTCTTAAAGGAAACCCTTTAAAAACCATAGAGCATCTGGATGGTAAGATATACAGAAAAACTGTTGAGAAAAAAGAGCTGGAAAGCTATAAAAAACACTACCAAGTAATTGCAGAAAAGTTTTTATTAGGTAAGCCCATCATAAACATATTTAGCGATAGTGACCCTGGAAATGATTTTGTACCCATACAAGCCGATTTAGATGATGTGTATTTCTCTCAAATTTTTGGAGGATCAGACATTAATAATTAATACAACACTAGTTCATAAGCTTTTTGTTTCATTCTAAATCAATAACCTATGTGGTACGAAATACTCAAATTCGAAATTAAATATAGAACCAAACGTGCTGATACTTATATATACTTTGCAGTAGTATTTTTATTCTCATTAGTTGCATCAGATGTTTTGGTTGACCCAAATTCTGCACCTACAGATATAAATTCTGCTTATAGTATAGGTAAAATCATGACTATAACTTCAGCTTTCTTTACAATAATAACATCAATGATTATGGGAGTCGCAGCATTAAGAGACTTTGATCACCAAATGGAATCTTTGATATTTATAAATCCCATTAAAAAAAGAGATTATTTGATGGGGCGATTTTTAGGATCCTTTATAGTATTATTATTTGTTTTTAGCGGTTTGTTGTTTGGAATGATATTGGGCAACTTTATGCCTTGGAGAGCTGTAGATACCTTAGCGCCATTTGATTTATGGAATTATCTACAACCGTTTTTCTATTTGGTATTACCTAATTTGTTTTTCTGCAGTGCTATTTTTTATATAGGTGGTGCTTTGAGCAGAAAACTCATGGTAGTGTATACCCAAGGTGTTTTTTTATTGATAGCATATATAGGTTCATTAGCATTATTAAGAGGTTCCGATAATCAGTTTTTTGCAGCTGTTTTAGACCCTTTTTCCTTTCAAACAATTAATGTTGTAGCACAATTCTGGACAAAAATAGAGCGTAATACCTTACTATTGCCTGTTGAAGGAGCACTTCTTTATAACCGTATATTTTGGGTATTAATAGGTGTTATTGTTTTAGTTATTGGATATTATAAATTTAGCTTTACTGTTGTAAAAACTAGATCCTTAAAAAAGCAATCAAAGTTAGAATCAAATGATATTAATGAATTTACTGAAAATCAAAACAATAAAGTAAAGCTAGATTTTACAAGAGGTACTACTTTTTGGACAAGTTTTATACATCTTAAACAACATACCTTATTTAGTTTTAAATCCATCCTCAAAGAAACCTCATTCTGGGCAATAGTACTTTGTGGAATGGGGATTATCTTTATTAACTCTATTAATTTGGGTACTACTTTTGGAGTTAATAGTTTTCCTGCCACTTATATTATTGTAGAAGAACTTCAGGAAATGTCTACTTACTTTTTTCTACTGATTCTTATATTCTATTCTGGAGAATTGGTTTGGAAAGAGAGAGATATAAAACTTGACCTAATTCATGATGCATTACCTATATCTGATTTTACACGATTAGCTGGTAAATTTATAGGTCTTATTCTCATTTATATAGTACTTTTTATAGCCTTGATAGTATCAGGCATCATTTTTCAAACATTACAAGGATATCATCTTTATCAGTTAGATATGTATTTTACCGGCTTCTTTATAGAGATACTCCCTTTTTTGGTTCTTTTTTCATTTGTTTCCTTTTTCTTTCAGGTATTGACCAACCATAAATTTCTTGGACATATCGTTGTAGCCATCTTTTTCTTAGTTGCTTTTATATTATTAAAGGTACTTGGGATTGATCATGGATTATATTCATTTGGTGGGGATGATTTAGGAACTTATTCAGAGATGAATGGTTATGGACATTTTCTTGAGCCATATATCTGGTTTAAAACATATTGGTTAGCATTTTCAATTGCCTTATTTGTCATAACCAGTATATTATCTATAAGAGGTAGAGAAACTCATATCATCAAACGGTTAAAGTTAAGTAAGGAGCGAATTACAAAACCTCTAATAAAACTAGTTGTTTTCAGTCTTTTAGTTTTTACAGTATCAGGTTGTTATATTTTTTATAATACTAATGTTCTTAATGAGTTTTCGTTTCCAAATACAGAGAAAGAGTATCATGCTAATTATGAAAAAACACTCAAGCATTTTGAAGATATTGTACAACCTAAAATAATCGATGTTAATTTAAAAGTAGAACTATATCCCGAAAAAAGAGATTATATCGCTGAAGGATATTATATGCTTAAAAATGAGGATAGTATAGCAATTAATCGAATTCATATACAAAAACTGGCGAATGATAAAATAGATATAGAAAACCTGGAGTTAGAAGGAGATAAAGGCGCTAGAGTGAATAAAGAATATGAGTTTTATGGGTATACAATACTTGAATTAACAGAGCCGTTGAAACCTGGTGATACAATTAAAATGAAATTCAAACAAAGGTTTACTACTAAAGGTTTTGTAGAAAAATCGGATGCTAAAATTATATATAACGGAACGTTCTTCGATAATTTTCATCTTCCTACAATTGGGTACAACAAAGGTTATGAATTGCGAGATCAAAAAGATCGAAGCGAATATAGTTTACAATCTCGTGATAGAAAAGCCAAAATAAATGATGCTATTGCGATTAAAGAAGGAAGATCAGATGGCGATGGAGAAGAGATCAACTTTGAAATTATCATTGGTACCAGTGAGGATCAGACTGCCATTGCACCAGGATATTTACAAAAGAAATGGATTGATAATGGTCGTAACTATTTTCATTATAAGATGGATAAACCCATGTCAAATTTCTATTCTATAGTTTCTGCTAAATATGAAGTGTTTAGAGATAAATGGATACCAGAAAACGATAGTTTAGGTAGTCCTGTAGATCTTGAGATTTATTATCATAAAGGACATGAATACAACTTGGATAGAATGATGAACGGTATGAAAAAATCGTTGACCTATTTTAGCAAGAACTTTGGGCCATATCAGTATCAACAATTAAGAATATTAGAATTTCCCAGATACAAAAGTTTTGCTCAGTCTTTTCCAAATACAATTCCGTTCTCTGAAGGAATAGGGTTTTTAATGAATATTAATGATGAAGAAGATGTAGATATGGTATTTTATATAACTGCCCATGAAGTAGCACATCAGTGGTGGGGACATCAGGTAAACCCAGCTAATGTACAAGGGATGTCGATGGTTTCTGAAGCATTGGCGCAGTATTCTGCTACGATGGTACTCAAAGAAGAATATTCTGAAGAAAAGGTTCAAAAGCTTTTAAAAAGAGAAAAGAATCGTTACCTGACAGGAAGAACACAGGAAGAAACACAAGAGATGCCATTATCATTGGTAGAATCTGGACAGAAGTATGTTCATTATGGCAAAGGTCTTATTAATTTATATGCATTACAGGACTATATATCAGAAGATAGTGTTAATGTCGCTTTAAAACGTTTTGTTAGAGATTGGGATAGTTTTAGAGGCTTGAAAAAAACAAAAACAAAGAGATATGCGGTTACTACTGATGTATTAAATTATTTTAATGTGGTCACTCCAGATAGTTTGAAATATGTTATCGATGATATGTTTAATAAAGTTACACTTTATGAAAATAAAACTGTTGAAGCCTCTTATGATAAAGTTTCAGAAGATAAATATAAAGTAAATCTTACTGTCGAAACGATAAAGTATAACGTTGATCCGTTTGGAAAAGAAATGTCAATAAATGTAAATGATTGGATAGATATAGGTATCTATGGAAAAGGAAAGGAAACAGATGAAGAGCTAATATATTTAAAAAAACATAAAATAACAGATAAACGTACAGAGATAGAGTTTTTTGTAAATCAAAAACCTATAAAAGGAGGTATAGATCCTCTTTATAAGTTAATTGATAGAAAAGATGAAGATAATATAAAAGTATTTTTAGAAAGAGAATAATTACAATGGATTAAGAAAAACAAATCTCATTAAGTTTACTATACTATAAATTTTGAACTCCTTAAATAAACTTATAATTGTTTAGGATGTATAAAGTATATTTGGGATATAGTTTTGACTTATGGATAAATTTTCAGTGCTAGGAATTATAACTCTTATTATAGTCTTTATTGCATTACTTCTTGCTGTGTTTTTATTTACAGTTAAGACGAAGAATAAAATTGGTAATCTTTTAATGGGAGTGTATTTTGTAGTATTTGCAGTACATATAAGTGTATTCTTTTATGCAAAATACATTAGCTTACCTTCTGTGATTGAAATGCTACGTGATCAAATCATGTTTTTATCAAGTCCGTTACTTTATCTATATGTAATATCTGCTATATATTCTGATTTTAAAATTCAAAAAAAACACCTGGTACATCTTTTACCTTTTGTAGTCGAGATCTTAATCTTTGTACCAGGTTTTTATTTGGTAAGTGATAGCGAACGTCAGGTTTTTGTAGAGAATTTTCACTCAAATATAGAAGTTAGATTATCCTCGATATACGGAAGTCTGGTTACAATTTTTTATATCATTTTAACCTTTATAGAATTAGGAAGATATAAACGATTATTGTTAGAAAACTATTCTAATAAAACCAACTTTAATTATAAGTGGTTATATCAATTAACTGTAATACTTGCAGCGATTTTTGTTTTTTCTACTTCTAAACAAGTTTATAAATTTTTTGGTACTGATATAGAAGTGCTAAATATTATGCGTATTGTTTTAACACTGGGTTTATTGTTTTTTTTAACCTGGATTATAATGAAAAGTTTATACCATCCAGAATTATTTAGGAGTATTGATACCAAGCACTTATTGGCAGAAAAGCTATTAAATCAAGATAATTTAGAAATCCAAAATAAAAAAGAGGATAAGTTTTCTGAACAGATAGAAGTTCTTAAGAAATATATGGAAACTAATGAATCCTATTTAGATTCTTCATTAACAATACATAAATTGGCAAATCAAATGAATATCCCATTTAGAGATTTATCAATTTTAATTAACCATCATTTAGGACAACATTTTTTCGATTTCATTAATGAATATCGCATTAAAAAAGCCATTCATTTATTAGATAATCCAGCAAACAAAAAACTCACTATCCTTGAAATATTATATGATGTTGGGTTTAATTCTAAATCTCCGTTTAATACAGCTTTTAAAAAACATACAGGTCTTACCCCTACAGAGTATCGTAAAAAACATTGATAATCAGCTTTTTATAATAAAGTAGTACGTCGCTGTAGAAAGTAGTACTATTTTGTGATCAAAAAAAGCGTACTACTTTTTTAAGTTGGACGCTTTCTATCTTGTTTCAGATCATTTTTGTTTCGAATTAAATTTTAAAACTTAAAGCGAAATGAAAAATTATCTTCTATTAATTCTATTATTATCATCATTTTTTGGAATTGCACAATTACAATTAAAAGGAGTAGTCAAAAACGGTGACGAACCTGTGGTTTATGCTAATGTAATACTTACAGATAACAAAGGAGAATTGATAGGTAACACAGGAGGCATTACTAATGAGGATGGCCTTTTTAATATAAATACAAAAGCAGGAGAGTATAAACTTATAATAAGTTATATCGGTTTTACCAATTGGGAGAAAGAAATCGCTCTTACAAGTAATATAGATTTAGGAGTAATTTCTTTAAAAGCAACGGCAGAAAGCTTGGATGAAGTTGTAATAATAGCAGAAGAAAAACTTATTGAGCAAAAAACAGATCGGTTAATATTTAATGTAGAAAGTAGTATTGCAGCAAAAGGAGGCAATGCGGTAGATGTATTGAATGTAACTCCTGGTATCAGGATTCAGAACGATAATATAAGTATGATAGGAGGAGAATCATCACGTATAATGATAGATGGGCGATTAATACAATTAACAGGAGAAGATTTGATTAATTTTTTAAACTCTATTGTTTCTGATGATATAAAAAAGATTGAGATTATAACAAACCCTCCAGCAAAATATGATGCAGAGGGAAATGGAGGAATAATAAATATCATCTATAAGAAAGGTAGAAGAAACTCCTGGAAAAATACTTCAAGTATTGTTCATAATCAAAACACTTATAATTTTTACACCTTACGTAATAGCTTTTTCTATAATAAAAATAGAATGAGGTTAGTTGTTTCTGGAAATCGAAGTAAAGGTAATATTAGAAATCAGGAAAATAGTGATGTTTTGTTTCCAGATAATCTTTGGAAAGTAGAAACAGAATCAAAAGATGAAAAGGATAATTTTTCAGGACGATTATCCGTTGAATATGATATTTCTGAAAAAACAAAAATAGGAGGGCAGTATCTTGGAAATTTTGATCGTCCTGATTCCAGAGGAAATGGTATAACCCGATTTATTAATAATACTAACTCATTAGACTCATTACTAATCAATGATAGCAATAGGAGAGATGAGATTAACAGCCAGGTATTCAATGCTCATCTTATCACAAAGCTTGATACTATTGGAAGAAAGGTATCCTTAGATTTTGATTACTTTGATTATAGTAATTCTCTTGAAAATGATTATGTGGTAAATACATTTTCACCTAACAATGAATTTATTAGAATTAATCAGGCAGCTCAAAATTTCTCAAAACAAGATATAGATAATTATAGTTTAAAATTAGATGTTGAACACCCTTTTAAATCCTTTAACCTTACGTACGGAGGAAAGATTAGCTTTATTACTACTCTTAATAATTTACAGAATTTTAATACGATTTCTGGAACACCTGTATTAGATACTAATTTATCTAATGAATTTGAATACAAAGAAAATGTACAGGCTTTTTATTTAAACGGAACTAAAAGAATAAATGATAAATTAAATTTACAAGCAGGATTAAGAGTTGAGAATACACAAACAACTGGATATTCTAAAACCTTAGATCAGAGAAACGAAAACGATTATTTAAAACTGTTTCCAAGGTTTTATATTTCATATCAAAAAAATGATAACCATAATTTTTCTTTTAATTACGGAAGAGGGATTAACCGTCCAGGCTTTAGAGATTTAAATCCTTTTAGAAGTTTTATAAACAGTAATGCATACTCAGAAGGAAACCCATTTATACAGCCATCATTTACCGACCGATTTACACTAGCACATAATTATAAAGGTAAATTAATCACAAATATATATTTAAGCAGAACTATTGATGGTTTTGGTACACTATTCTCTGCTGATCCTGACAATGACATTCAGGCAATTATTAGACGAAATTATTATACAGGATCTTTTTTGAGAATTAGCGAAATCTATAATTTCAGCCCTACGCATTGGTGGAAAAGTCAGAATTATTTTTCATTTGCAAGGCAACATACAAAACTAGATGATGATTTAAACTCTAGTGCGCAAAACGGAAATCAATTTTATTTTTCAACAAATAACACTTTTGTTTTAGGAGAAAACACAAAATTACAAGCTAATTTTTGGTATAACTCTAAACATAAAGCATTACTATTTAAAGTAAATGAAACCTATAGTTTCAATATAGGATTACAACAAAGCTTTTTAAATAAAAACTTACAAATGTCATTATTATTCAACGATATTTTTGATACTGCTAGTTTAAGTAGTTTAGAATCCGAAATTAATGGAGTAAAAACAATTTATGGTCAGAACTACAGTAGTAGACATATACGATTTTCTCTAACGTATAGTTTTGGAAACAAAAAAATAAATTTAAAAAATAGAGGATTTGGTAATGATGATGAACGCAACAGGGCAAATTAATCTATTATAAATGAAAAGTTCTGATTATTTTTAATACTGGAAACTATTATATACTGAAGCCATGAGAAAGAAAGGTTTACTGATTATAGCATTATTGATAACTAATGTTCTATTAGCACAACATAAAATTGGTTTTAGTAAAAGAATAAAAGATAAAACCTTAAATGACCAAACCGGAATCCTGCTGGTCAAAACATCAAAAAACATATTGTATGGTATTGATCCTACACAATTAGAAATATTATGGAAACAAGAAACATTAGAAAAATTTGACTTCTCTTCATATAAAGAGATTCCATTTACGCCATTGGTCTTTTTTGATAGTAAACCTCTCATAAGTTCTGAGTTATTGTCCAATACTATAGGAACCAAAGGAAAATCAAGAACTATACTCAATGTTGCTAACGGAAATATTTTGTTTGATTCTAAAACCAAAGGTTATAAAGCGGTTAATAATACTTTATTAATCCCTGAACAAGAAGCAATTTTTGTTGATGGTATTAAAAATAAGAGTTTAGTTATTGGGTTTTATAATTATAAGAATGGTAAAACTATATGGGAAACTAACTTGAACGATGCTAATTTTTTAAAAACTATTAAATCATCTTTATTTGATCAAGAGAAAGTGGTTTTAGATACAGAGAAGGATATTTTTTGGTTAAAAAAGAAGTATTTATTAAAAATCAACAAAGAAACAGGGGCTATAGTATTTAGGAAAGAAGGAGTAACTTCGTTTGAAATGAGTAAAGATGGGTCGACGATCTTTATATTTTCGAATCACTTAAAATTAAAAAAATTAAATAATCAAACAGTTATTCAAGCGCTTTCTACAAAAACTCTTGAACCTATTTGGGATAAAGAATCAATTGTTTGGGGAAATGTAAAACAATCTATTGTTGATCAAAAAATGTTAATAGTTATAACTTCTAAAGGGTTCAATACTATAAATATGTTTAATGGAGAAAAGCAATGGGACAAATCATCATTTTTACCATTGATTAAGAAGATTATTCCTGTTGAAGATGGTTATTTAGTTGCGCAAGAAAAGTTCCTAAACCATATAAGCTCTCAAGGGCAAAAAACCTGGGAAAATCCTGTGAAAATTTCATTGTCTAACAATGAAAATCCTATCCATATCCTTGAAGATACCCAGTCCGCAATATATATTACTCCATCAAGAGCGAATAAAATCACTATTAATAATGGTCAAAAATCATGGGAAGATGTCATATTGAATAGTAATGATTTTGTTACCAGAAACCTTAAGTTAAGAGAACATCCCTATAGAATATGGTATGATCAAAAGCATCAGCAATTTCCTGTGTATAGCCAGGGAGATTTTTATATTTTCTCTGATCGATCAACAAAAGCCCCAATATCATTATATAAATTTGATTTTGAACGTGCATCTCTTCCTGATTTAACTATAAGAGATGATGGTTATTTTTTAAACCATTCTAATAAATTCTATTACTTCGATACTTTCGGTAAATTAGTATATAGCAAAGAATACTCATCGATTCAAAATACTTCTATATTTAATGCATCTGTATATTGGGTAAAGCGTGGAGTAAGAACTTATACTTCGGCTATTGGTTTTACAGCCAATCAATTAAATCAAACTTTTAAAAATGTTATAGTATCAAAAGATGTTGGGTTTTTAAATCAAGTGGCATCTGGAGTATATGGATCATATCAATCATATCAGAATGTAATTAATAAAGTAACAAGTATTAATAGTCTTGAGTTTGACTCCAGATTAAAAACAATTTTTTCGAGAGTTAAAAAAAGTCAGCAAGAAAATGATGAAATCCTTGTTGTTGTTCCTAATGACGATGATACCATAAAGATTATACGCCTTTATATTGATTCTGGACAAGAAAAGATGATCAAACAACTTAAAAGCGATCGTTCAGATTTTATTATTGATCAAATAGAAAACATCATTTATTTCTTTGATAACAAAGATGTTATTGCAGAGAAGTTTTAATAACCCTGTATAACTTGCGTTTTTGATTTATAAAGAAATATTTTAATTATGAAAAGTTATGATGAATCGCTATCATTGTTTTTATGCACTTAGAACTTAATTTTTTATCCGCAATTGATATATTAACGTGCTCCACAGCATTTATGCTAGGTTTGTTGTTTATAACATCAAAGTCTGAAAACAGAAAAGCAAATCTGTTTCTCGGGCTATCATTATGGAGTTTAGTATTTGAAGTATTTGGATCATTATCACAATCATTTTCAGATGATGTAGAATTTATGATTCATACTTCATTATTTACAATACCCTTTTTACTGCTATATATTAATCAAACGATAAACAATCATATAAAACCCTGGTATTATATTTTATTCTTACCCGGTATTATTTTGAATCTTATTTTGTTTATCGAATTTGATGATTATATAATAAGTTACTTTGAGTATGTTTTTAATATTGGAGTTTTACTTTATATACTTTCTATTATTAAGACCCATAGTAAACGAGTTAATAATTTCTATTCTGATCTGGAATATAAAACTTTGCAATGGATTAAGATTATTGTATTTGTTTATTTAGGTTTTCATTTTTTGTGGATTATAGAAGATATTATTGGATATCAAAATGAAGATTGGATTGAATATTTTGCAGCACTTTCTACAGTCCTTACTTTCTTTATGGTATTTTGGATTGGACATAATGGCTTTTTACAACACGAAACCTTTAAACAAAAGCTTTTCATTTCGGTAAGAGAAAATGTCAAAGAAGAAAAACAAGTAAGTGATATAAATAATGATACCGAAGATCAGGAAGCTTTTGAGATTTTGAAAAACCAAATCATCGATCAAAAACTATTTACTGACCCAAAATTGAATTTAAGAACACTTTCTCAATTTGTTAATTTAAATGAAAAGGAAGTTTCTAGACTTATTAATCAATGCTCTGCATCAAACTTTTATCAGTTTATTAATCAATTTAGGGTAGATGAATTTAAGGCATTGTTACAATCTCCAAAAGCAAAGCAATTATCAATATTGGGCTTAGCAGAAGAATCTGGATTTAATTCAAAATCAACTTTTTATACAGCTTTTAAAACACTGGAAGGTATTACTCCGAAACAGTATGAAATTCAATTAAAAAAGTCCGAATAGAAGCAGTCGGACAAGTCGAATGGCATAATCTTTTACAATGGGCGTTTTTTTGTTGTCTGCATATGGCAACAGACAGATGTTTAATTAAAAAGATAAAATGATGAAAAAAATGTTTTTAACCCTACAAGTACTTGTAGCTGCTATTTTTCTTAGTTGTGCAAGTTGTTCAAATGATGATAATAATGTGACCAATCCGGGCCCTGTGACTATTGATCCTGGAAATGATCCCAATTTTACAATAGTAAAAAATGAAGATGCAGGCTTTACTCATTTTAATAGAAAAGTAATGGTTTTTGATATACCAATATATGCTGTGACAGGAGTAGAGGATAACAAATTACTTCACGCCGCAAATCTAATGGCGCAATATCTGGATAATAATGAAGATGGCACCATTGATAATTCAACCATTTACAATTCGATGCTCAATAATAAAGCATTCTTATTTATGTGGAAAACAGAAGCTGATAGAGATAACTTTAATCCTCCTCAAGGATTTGAAGTTGGTCAGGACCTTGGAGCTGATGAAACGATTCCAGAATGGCATACCAATGGACAAACTGGACGATTTGATGCCGCAATAGAAGAAGTATGGCATATTATAACTAATGGAGGTCATGAAAGAGCTTACCCTACAGTGTTTAGTTCTCAATCCAGTTCTGAGATTAGTAACGCAATGGATATTGCCAGAGGAGGTCATTTTGAAAATCCACCAAGTAACTATCCTTCTGGTGCCTGGTATACTTATGATGATACAACTTGTGATTATAATTGTCAGGTTGGCGAATATTTATATTGGGTAATGAGTTCTATGCTTGGAGCACAAGAAAATAGACTTAACGAAATAGATAACGAGTGGGATTTAAATACGAGAACACTTGTAGAAAACACAGATACCGCAGCATTTGCAATTTTTTCAAATCCAATATATACAATGCCTACTGTTTTGCCAGATGGTACTTATAAAAGATAATTGGATACTAAGAAATAACATTTTTCTATTTAGACAACAACGGGTAAAATAGTTCATAATCGATTTAGAACATTTCATCCGTTGTTTTAGTCACTTCACTTTATTACCTGGATATTTCAGTATATGATCGCAATACATTTGTATACAAATTAACAGGATAAATTACATAATAATAAAAGTGAATAGATATGAAAAGAGTATTTAGATTTATAGGAATTATTTTAATCTTCATGTCCTTTTTTGGAGCTGATTCTCTTCAAGCACAAAGAAGTAAGGGGTCTAAAACACAACGTACTTATAGTAATAAAAAATCTATTGGAACAAAGCATTATCATGATGGACGATATAGAACACAACCGATCTATAGAAACCCCTACTACAGATATCCCAGACATCACGTAGTAGTTACTACCCTACCAAGACATCATGTTCATGTGGTATATCGTGGACTTCCATACTATTATCACGCAGGGATATATTATACGGTATACAATGATGGATATATTGTAGTTCTACCACCAGTAGGTTTTAGAATTCAGACATTACCAGTTGGTTATACAAGAATTGTTGTTGGACCATCTATATATTTTTATCACTCGGGAGTATATTATACAGAAGTCAGTAAATCATCTACAGAAGAAGAAAAGTATGAAATCACGGTACCTCCTGTCGGTACACAAGTAAAAGAGATACACAAAGATGCAGAAGAAGCAGTAATCGATGGTAAGATCTTCTATGATTATAACAATATACTCTATAAAAAGGTGTCAACATTTGATGGAAATACAGCTTATGAGGTAGTATTTGTAAATAAGGAAAAAGAATAAATAAAACATCTAAAATATACTAATAATGAAAAATGCTAAAATATTACTGCTCCCACTATTACTAATGAGTATTACAATAACCGGACAAAATACTAAAGAGGCAATTCAAAATACAGCTCAAATAGTACAGGGTAAAAAAAATCTGGAAAGGGATATAAAAGAGTTGAAAGCCATCCAGATAAAAATGGTAAGTTTTAATAAAGCTTTTGATATAAAAGACGAAACAAAAACTAATGATATAAAACGAGATATTATTAGTGATATAATCAGAGAAGTAAAACAAAGTGAAGAAAAAGCAAAACAGGCTAGAAGAGAAATAGCACAAAGTTCTGCAGAGATAAGGTCTGATAGAGCAGAAATTAGAAGAAATCGTGATGACTCTGATAGAGGAAGATACGATCGACAAGATGATCAAAGAGATATGGCGCGAGATCAAATTAATAAAAATGATGATAAACGAGATAGGAGAGATGATATAGGTGATTTAAAACTACAGATAACTGTTCTGGAACGACAGGCACATATACTGGAAACACTTAAAACATTTAATTTTTCGTTTAACTCGAATCAACTTGAAAAATCAGTAGTAAACAAAAAACTATTAAAAGAATTTATAGATACATTACAACAGGATATTGAAATTACCAAGCGAGAACTGGCAGAAGATAATAGAGAGCGAAAAGAAGATAGAAGAGAACGTAGAGACGATAGAACAGAACGTCAAGAATACAATACTGTGAAAAAAAGAAGGTGGTAGTTATAATTTTTTAGAATTTCTTCAAAACCCTTTGAGATATCCTCAAAGGGTTTTTTAATTGAAGGGTTTTAGGAAACAAAATACTATTCTATATAAGTGTTTTAATCACTTGTTAGGTGCCTGTTACAGTGAATAAATTGCTCTCTTATAAAGATGACAATCTTTAAATAACACTTCACTTTACTTAAAAGGTGTTTCACTTATAAATAAAGTCGCTTCACTCTAAAAATCAGTTATTTACCCTTATTTCAGAGCTACATTTGTATAAGAAAATAAGATATAATAACAAATTAAAAACAAGAAGTTATGCAAGCTGAAAATTTAAGAATCATATATAACAATAAGAGAAGATACGATGTAACTGATGTTCCTCAAGAGTATACAATGGTAAAACCAATAAATAAGATTCAAAAATGGAGTAAAAAACTGTTTAGTGAATTAGAAGAATGGGGATCTGCTGCAGGAACAGCTATTAGAAACTAAATGAGTAATAATTCAAAAAATAAAACTATGAAAACTATAAAATCAATATTTAAAAATATATCAAAAAAGAACTTGGTAGATATAGTTCAAGTAAAATGGAAGGAAGATTATATAAGTATTTCTAAAGATTATGAAAACGATGATAATGAATTCTTATTCATCTAATATTTAAGAAAATAAAAGAAAGAAATCATGAAAACAATAAACAGATTACTAAGTGTATTATTTGTGACAACATTTTTATTCAGTTGTTCGTCAGTAAAAGTTACAGATTCCTGGAAAGACATAAAAACATCTAGTATAAAGGATAAAAATATAATGGTAGTAAGTAGAACAGATAATGAGATGGTTAGAATACAAACTGAAAAAGATCTTGTAAATAATCTAAATTCTAAAGGATATCGATCAGTAGAGAGTTTTGTTTTATTTCCAGAATCTGATCCAACCGATGTAATTAGTGATGATGAAATCCAAAAGGTTAAAAAAGAAATTAAAGAAAATGATGTAGAAGTAATTGTTATGACCTCTTTAAAAGATTGTCAGGAGTATACAGAGACTACAACAACAGGTAGCACATATCGCGTAAGTACTTTTCCGTCCTATCATTATAGAGGATATTATAGAGGTTTCTATAGATACTATGGTAGTGTATATGTACAATCAGATCCCGTTACCACGGTAACTTCAAAAGGTAGAAAGTATATATTAGAAACAGTAGTTTATGATCTTACACAACCAGAAAACAAACAATTACTATCAGTGATTACTACAGAAATAGATAATCCAGAAACGATGGGAACCACATCAAAAGATTTTTCTAAAAAAATAACAAAAAGTATAAGTAAGTAGTTTTTTCATAATTGGTTAGTTGATTGAACCACCGTAGGTATTAAAAATGATATCTCGGTGGTTTTTTTAGTGTATATGAATTAACTCATTTGATTGTTATATAGATTGATAGAGTAGATTTTCCCAAAGCACTCTATTTCACTTAACTCTATTAATAAGTTGTTTCACTTTAAGATTTATACGCTTCACTTGATTTTGAACAATACACCCTTTGTCTCTCCAATATATTTGTAATAGAAGTTAATACTAAAGTTAAAAATGAAACATATGAAAACTATAAACCTGATTTTGATGACCGTATTTACCGGTAGTGTACTTATTGTAACCGCTAGAATAAATAAAGAGATGTTTTCTGATACATTGAATAACATCCCCAAAACTAGTTTTATGAATAGCCTTGAACTAGAAAAACAAATGGATGATCTGGCAGCAAAAGAACTAGTAAGATCAATAAATTTTGAAGATGTATTTAATGGTATACAAGAAGATTTTATTGAACCATCCGATATCCTAGATTTAAAGGAAGGTGAAGAAATTCAGATAAATATCCAATGTGAGAGGTATTAATCTTAAGATACAATCTCTCAATTGTATTTTTTGAGCTTTATTTCATAACAGAAGACCTCTAATTCTTATAAAAGAAGCTACTTTTTAAATAATAATAAAGTAAAATTATACCAAATATTCCGTTTAATTTTCCTTAAATTTAGCTTTAATAAATTATACACAGATTTTCTATTGAACTCACAAAAGGTAAAGCAATCAGCAATCTTAAAAATAGCACTTTTGATTTCAGTGCTTATCAATCTTCCAAGAAATCTTTCTTTACTTAATATAACAGAGAGGTTTATGGAATCTTTTACTGAAGTTACAGCAAAAGATATGATCATACGTACAATTTCTCTATTTGCTCTTTCTTATTTAATACTTCAGTTAAACTCAAACTGGAAGAATAGTTATGCAAAGTATGGAAAATGGATTAGAAGTAGTATTACCATTGTATTGAATGTAACTATTTTTTTGGTGATGGTAAAGCTTTTTGCGACTTTGTACCCAGTATTTGTAAAAGCAAAAATATCAGAGAAAGAGATAGGTCTGATTTATTTTGTTTATTTTGTAGTAGTCATATTTGCTTTATTTATTGCAAGGATATTGACATACCAGATTTTGCAGCAACAACAACTTTTAGAAAATGAACGATTGAAACAGCAAAATCTCCAAAAGGAATTAACTGCCTTAAAAAATCAAATTAATCCGCATTTCCTTTTTAATTCTCTAAACTCGTTAAACTCTATCGTAAGAGAAAATAAAGAAGCAACTACGTTTGTAAATAAACTATCCTATATGTATCGGTATATTTTACAAAGCGGGGATATAGATTTGGTTTCGCTTAAAGAAGAGCTTAAATTTCTACAAAGCTATATTCATTTGATTAAAACCAGGTATAGAGATCGTTTTGATGTTAAGATAACAATTGAAGATTCTTTTCTTACCTATGAAATACCACCATTAGCTATACAGTTATTGGTAGAGAATGCAGTAAAACATAATGAGATATCAGAAGGTAATCCGTTATTGGTAAAGATATATTCAGAGGATGAAGGGATTTATGTCGAAAATAAAATACAACCACGAACTGCTTTTGTCGATAGTACCGGTAATGGATTAATGAATCTCGATAAACGATATTTTTTACTTAAAAAGAATCATATCAGTATCCAGAAAAACAATAATATTTTTAAAGTAAAACTACCTCTAAACTAAAAAGATGAAGGTAATAATAGTTGAAGATGAAATAGCAGCAAGTGATCATTTAAAATTTTTACTAAATGACATAGATTCTGATATCGAGGTTTTAGAAGTTTTGGATTCTGTAAAATCGTGCGTTCAATATTTCTCAGGTGAATCAGAGGCTTCATTAATATTTATGGATATACATTTGGCGGATGGTATCTCTTTTGAGATTTTTGATAAAGTCAAAATGGAAATACCAGTGATTTTTACAACGGCCTATGATCAATATGCAATTAAAGCATTTAAAGTAAACAGTATAGACTATTTACTCAAACCAATTGATGAAGAAGAATTATCAGAGGCTATTCAAAAATTTAAAAACAAGACAGAAAACAAAAATAATCTTAATGATCAGCTTCAAGGGATGTTGCAGTTGATACAAACCCAAAATAGATCTTTTAAAAAAACATATTTAGTGCATCATAGAGATGAACTAATCCCTCTAAAGACTGAGAATATTGCTTATTTCTTTATTGATACCGGAATGGTAAAAGCGATTAGTTTTGAAAATAAAACCTATATAATAGATAAAAAGTTAGAAGATATTGAAACAGAATTGGATCCTGAATTTTTTTATAGAGTGAATCGACAATTTATAATACATAAAAATTCAATATCTAATATAAAGTATTATTTCAATGGTAAATTAATTGTTAATATAAGTCCGGTTTCAAAAGAAAAGATTGTGGTTAGTAAAGCCAAAGCTACCGGTTTTAAAACCTGGGTTGATAAATAAAATTATCCTTAAGGAATTGCAGAAATGCTATAAAAATTCTTAAAATAATGAATTAACATATGGAATTATAATAATACTGTTATTTTTACTTGTTAAAAGAATTGCTGCGATTTTTAAAACAAGCTTATTAAATCTAATCTATATGAAAACAAAAATCATCTATTCACTATTTATGTTTGTTGTATTGTTTACTGCATGCAAAGAAGATAAAGAAAAACCCGAATTAAAACCACATCAGTCTATTGAAGCTCCTGTAGCAAAAAAAGTAGCCGAAGAACTAACAGCACATGGAGATACGCGTATTGACAATTATTTCTGGATGCGTTTGAGCGACAAACAGAAAAATGCAGAAACTGCAGATACTCAAACTCAGGATGTATTAGATTACTTAAATGCGGAGAATGATTATAAGAAAGCCGCCATGAAGCATACAGAAGGTCTTCAGGAAAAATTATATGATGAGATCGTAGGACGAATCAAAAAAGACGATTCTTCTGTTCCTTATAACGATAATGGCTATTCTTATTATACACGTTTTGAAAAAGGGATGGATTATGCATTATACTGCCGTAAAAAACTGGAAGAAGGAGCAAAAGAAGAAATTATACTTAACGGGCCAGAAATGGCTAAAGGCTTTTCCTATTATGGATTTGGTGGTAGATCAGTAAGCCCAGATAATAAATTGTTAGCTTTTGGAATTGATACAGTTTCAAGACGTCGTTATACAGTATCTTTTAAGAATCTGGAAACAGGAGAAGTATTATCAGATAAACTTAATAATACTACAGGAGGTGCTGTTTGGGCAAATGATAATAAAACAGTGTTTTATACATCAAAAGATTCAGTAACCCTAAGAGCAAATAAGATCTATAAGCACGTATTAGGTACAGATCAGTCTCAGGATGAATTAGTTTTTGAAGAAAAAGATGAAACCTTCAGCTGTTTTGTTTATAAATCACGTTCTGATAAATTCATTGTTATAGGTAGCTATCAAACACTATCAACAGAATATCGTTACCTGGATGCAGATACACCTAATGGAGAATGGAAAGTAATTCAACCTAGAGAAAGAGATTTGGAGTATAGCGTAGCGCACTTTGGAGATCATTTTTATATTAGAACAAACCTTAATGCTACAAACTTCAAATTAGTAAAAACACCTATCACAGCTACAACCAAAGAAAACTGGGAAGATGTAATACCACATCGTGAGGATATTTTATTAGAGGATTTTACTGCTTTTAAAAATTATCTAGCCTTAGGCGAAAGAAAAAATGGTTTAAGCACTATTAGAGTTATGAAATGGAACGGAGAGCAAGATCATTATATAGAATTTAATGATCCGGCTTATCTGGCGTATACTTCTACAAATCTTGAATTTGATACTAATATCTTACGCTATTCTTATACCTCCTTAACCACACCATCAAGTACCATAGATTATAATATGGAAACCAAAGAACAAAAGGTATTAAAAGAGCAGGAAGTCGTAGATCCTAATTTTTCTAAAGATAATTATGTATCTGAGCGTTTATATGCTACCGCGAGAGATGGAGTAAAAGTTCCGATATCTTTAGTGTATAAAAAAGGAGTAGAGAAAAGTGCTAATACCCCATTACTTCTATATTCTTATGGCTCTTACGGAAGCAGTTCAGAACCATATTTTAGTTCTAATCGTCTAAGTTTGTTAGATCGTGGGTTTATCTATGCAGTAGCACATATTAGAGGAGGACAAGAGATGGGGAGACATTGGTATGAAGATGGTAAACTGTTAAAAAAGAAAAACACATTTACTGATTTCATAGATTGTGGAGATTACCTTGTTAAAGAAGGATTTACCAGTGCAGATCATATGTATGCAATGGGAGGTAGTGCAGGAGGATTGTTAATGGGAGCCATTTTAAACATGAAGCCAGAATTATGGAATGGAGTAGTGGCAGCAGTGCCATTTGTGGATGTGATATCTACTATGATGGATGAAACTATACCCTTAACTACTTTTGAATTTGATGAATGGGGAAATCCTAAGAATAAAGAATACTATGATTATATGAAATCTTATTCACCGTATGATAATGTCGAAGCAAAGACATATCCTAATATTTTGATAACAACAGGTTATTGGGATAGTCAAGTGCAATATTGGGAACCGGCAAAATGGATAGCCAAACTTCGAGAACTTAAAACAGATGATAATCTATTAATTATGGATTGTGATATGGAAACAGGTCACGGAGGAGCTTCTGGGCGTTTCGCACGCTACAAAAGAACAGCATTGAGTTATGCCTTTATGATGGATCTTGAAGGGATCAAGGAATAGGGATTTAAAAATATTTATAAAACGAACCAGTATTAGCTATAGTTAATGCTGGTTTTTTGGTTATGTATATCTAATAAGGTTATTTAAATATATAAATTGTATATTTACAATAAACGATTTGAGAATGCGTATACGTACCGAAATATCCAGTAAATATATCACAGAAGAAGATCATAAGATAGCTGAAATAAGCAATGCATTGGCACATCCGTTAAGAGTGGCATTAGTAAGGTATTTGAGTGAAAAAAATAGAGGAAAAGGAGTAGATAATGTTACTTGTAATAAAGATTTAGTTCAAATGTTTGATTATTCTCAATCTACAATGTCACAACACGTTAAGATTTTAAAAGAGTGTGGATTATTTATAACCGAAAGTGAGAACAAATTCACCTACTATTATTTAAATAGAAAATTATTAAATGAATTTCATTCGTTTTTTACCTCAAAAGTTCTCTAGAATATAGATGTTATCCCAAAGTTTTCTAAAAGTGTAATTGAGCTAATATTAATATCGTATATTAACGATATACAATGTTTAATTTAAATATTACTATATGAATTTAAGTTTAAAATATTCGATCAACATTCTTTTCATGAACTTGTTGTTATTAACCAGTTGCTCATCTAATTCTCAGGATATACATTCACTAGAACCTGTAAAAAACCATTATAAGAGTTTAGAAAAGTATAGTACAGAGATTAATAGTCAAAGATCAGATTTAGACAAAATTCAATTTCCTCTTGATGGAAGAACTTCTGGTCGTGGATATATAGGAATCGAACCTACTTATTTAAAACAAAAAGATGTCAACTATTTAAAACAAAATATACAGTTTCCAGCAAACAGCTCAGATCAAACCAGAGCAGAACTTGATTATCTTTTAGAATTAGAAGATAAAAGAACAGGGACTATGCAAGAACGTTCCCTAGAAATTGCAAGGATAGGGTATTGGCCACCTTATGAAAAAGATCATACTATTCCTGGTCGTAATACAGAACATCTTTTTTGGGAGTATGGAGAGGTTATGACAAAAGATTATGATGCTTATGATTATCCAGCTACTTTAAAACTACTTGCAGGAGTTACACGTGATATGCGAATTATTGAGTTTACCATTAAATATCATTTACTCAGAGCTAGACCATATCATCTGGAACCAAAATTAAATCCTATGGCAAGAATATCTTCGCCATCATTTGCAAGCGGTCATACACTTTGGGCATACATACAGGCATTTGTTTGGAGTGAATTATTACCAAATAAAAGAAAGGAGTTTTTGAATATAGCGTATGAAGTAGGAGAGTCAAGAGAAATTATGGGAATTCATTATCCTAGTGATGAGGAAGCGGCAAGAAAATTAGCCCATGAGATGTTGGTTCTAATGCTTAAAAACCCTGATTTTAAAGAGGATCTTTTAAAAGCCAAAGAAGAATGGAGAAAAAAGTAACTCTAACATTTATTCCACTTTATAATAAGATGTTATTTGGGATTATAAAAGTTGATTAGGATCGATTAGATGAATCAGATCTCCTTTTAACCTTTTGCTAACAGGTATTTTGGCTCCAGAAGACATAATTAGCAAGTTACCATCAATACTTTCTATTTTAGATAGATTTACAATATATGATTTTTGTGATCTAAAGAATTTTGAAGAAGGGAGTATATCGTTTAGTGAAGTTAAACTCATTAATGACATAACCATTTTATCTTTTGTGTAAAATTTTACGTATTTCTGCATACTCTCGATATACTCAATATCATTGAATCTGATTTTTACAGCTTTATAGTCTGATTTCACAAAAATGTAATCCTCAGTTTCTTCATTTTGAACATTTGCTGGAGTTTTATCATTTAATAGGGTTAAAGCTTTGCCTATTGCTTTGAAGAACCTATCAAATCTTATAGGTTTTAGCAAATAATCCACGACATTAAGTTCATAACTTTCTAATGCATATTCAGAATAAGCAGTTGTTAGAATAGTATAAGGTGGTTTGTCAAGAGATTTTAATAATTCTAACCCTGTTAAATCCGGCATTTGGATATCCAAAAACATAATATCTACCGCTTGTTCATTTAAAACACTTAATGCTTCCATTGCGGTATGACATTTAGCAATAATATCTACATTCGGAATTTTCTTTAAATGATTTTCGATAAGCTCTTGTGCTAAGGTTTCATCATCAACTATAAGGCAATTATATATTTTCAAAAGACTATAAATTAAGAGTTAGAGCTACTTTAAATATATCATTTTTGTCTTCTATAGTAAAATTATGACATTCTGGATAATAATGTAATAGTTGTTGTTTGCTATTTTCTAACCCCAATCCAGGCTTTTTATTCGACGACTTGTACGAGTTTTCAGTAGAAAAAGATAAGATATTGTCATTAATAATGAGGTTTACTATCAAAAAACCATTTTCATTATAAGCCATATCACCATGTTTAAAACAGTTCTCCAATATATTGATAAGTAATAGAGGAGTGATTTTATGCTGTTTCGTAACTCCAGAGATATGGATTGTTATATTTTCTTCTGCTTTTAGTTTTTTAAGCAAGTGTAAATCAATATAATTATTTAATAATTCTACTTCACGCTCTAATAAAACTGTTTCAGTATTTCCTTCATAAATGATATAACGTAAAATATCTGATAATTTTTCAATCATTACAGAAGTATTATCATGCTTTAGAATACTTAAAGAATAAATATTATTTAGAGAATTAAACAAAAAATGAGGACTTACCTGTGATTTTAACAATAACAGTTCAGCTTGTAATTTCTCATTTTGTAATGCAAGATTGTGTTGTCTTTCTTGCTGATATAGAGTGAAATACCAATAGAGAAATGAGATGAATGTAAATAGGGAAAAATTTAAAACAAAAGAGTAAAATTCACGATATATTCCTTCATCTTGTGGTTTATCAATTAAACCTAAAGCATTGTAGATCTGAAATAAGATGATGAGAAAGATTAAAAGACTTATAAAATATAGGATCTTTTTTTTCCTGGCCAACAATAACTTAATCAATAAATATAAGTTAGTATAACAAATTGTAATATATACTAAACATTCAAGAAAAGAATAATATATAGCTTCTTCAGATGGATATATATCAATAAAATAATCTAAAATGAAGAAAAAAAAGAATACCCAGAAGAGTATATGATATATAGGTTTTACTTTGGCCATTCATATTTTATTGAGAATCAAAAATATTTTATTTATTCTTAATTTGAGAAACTATCTCGCGAAATATCAATTTTTAGGTATGAGATGATAGATATAAGGAATAATCCGAATATTATACCATATAGACCTAAAATCAATCGGTTTATAGATTTGATAGTGATCTAAAAGTAAAGCATTTATAGTTTTGGATCAACAATCAAGAATAACTATAAACCTAATTCTATGAAATATATGACATCGTTGTTAATCTTTTTTAGTTTTTTATGCATCACTTCTTCCTGTGATAATGATGATGATAAAGAGACTATTCAATCTTCTCAAACAGTATATTATAACGGGAAGATTTATACAGTAAATCCAGAAGAAGCTTGGGCAGAGGCCGTTGTTGTTAATGATAGCAAAATCACTTTTGTAGGTAGTACTATAGAAGCATTTAATTTTGCTGATGCTGGAGCGAAACAAATAGATTTGGAAGGAGCGCTGATGCTTCCTGGTATTCATGATGTGCATATGCATCCTTTAGAAGCGTCAAGTACAAATTTTAAATTTACATTAGATGATACAGAAACCAATCCAGAAAACTATATAACGTCAATAAAAGCAGCTTCAAATCAAAATCCGGGTAATGATTGGTTATTAGGATATGGGCATTCTCTTTTTTCATTACTTGAATCGGCTAGATTACCAATTGAGATTTTGGATGATGTGTCAACTACGAGACCGATTGCAATTATGGAGCAAACATCACATTCTATTTGGTGTAACTCAAAAGCTCTTGAAGTATTGGGTATAAATAATAGTACTCCCAATCCTCAGGGAGGTGCTTATCTAAAAAATGAAGCTGGAAATTTAACCGGTATTTTATTAGACAATGCAGGAGAGATCGTATTAGAGCAAGCATTGGCTCCTACAATAACCAAATTAGAAAATGATTATCAAGGTTTGATACAATATGGATTACCTGAATTAGCAAAACATGGTATAACCTCTATTGCTGAAGCCAGAACTTATTGGAAACGAAAATATCATGAAGTATGGCAAAGAATAGAAAGAGAAGGTAGGCTTACAGCAAGAGTAAATCTGGGGTTATGGATTTATCCAAAAGATAATGATATTGATCAAATAGCTTCAATTAAAGCTTTATATTCAAACAAGTTAGACAAACTTCTTAAAATCAGCCAGATAAAGCTGTATAGTGATGGCATTATACCAAATACTACTGCAGCTTTGGAAACCGATTATTTATTTGATATTATTGGAGCTAATACTAATAACGGACTCAACTATATTACTCAAGATAGAATCGCTAGCCTGATTCGTGAACTAGAACCTATCGGTTTTGATTTTCATATCCATGCCATAGGTAATAGAGGGATTACAGAAACCTTAAACGCCATTGAACAATCCGGTACAATAGCTGGAAGACATCGTATTACCCACTTAGAAGTTATGTCACCATCTGATTATTCACGTTTTTCACAACTTAATGTAACAGCTGATTGTCAGGTAGCAGGAGATTTTACAAATCCATCCAATTGGTCTGAACTTAATGAAATTATAGGTTCAGAACATTCACAGCATGTCGTGCCATTAAAAAGCCTTACAGATGCAAACGCACGCCTCACATTGAGTAGTGATTGGGATGTGAGCACTTTAAATCCATTTGTAGGTATACAAAATGCAGTAACACGTGCTCCGGAGAATATTACTTTAGAACAGGCAATTGCCGGATATACAATTAATGGAGCGTATACCATGAGGCAAGAAGATAAAGTGGGCTCAATTGAAGTTGGTAAACAAGCAGACCTAATTGTTTTAAACCAAGACATTTTTACTATTTCTCCTAATCAAATTAAGAATACTAAAGTAGATTTGACAATATTTAATGGAGAAATAATTTATCGTCGTTAAGACAACCATTTTACTGTTGATGTAAAACATTTAAGAACAGTATCAACTAAAGATGAGAACTATGCACTATTTAGTTCTCATCTTTATTATTTATTGTAAAAATGAGAATTAATATGGTTAACTATATTATTCGCTCAGGATACAGTTTATAAGTAGTAATTGTCATTTCTTTTTGTATTTTTAGGCAAATCCAATACGAATGTCTTCAGCTAATTCATGTAAAAATTGTGAAAAATCTTTTGATGAATCTTTTTCCTATTGCCCTTATTGTGGACAAGAAACTGCGGACAATCTTACATTTAGTATCCTTTTCAGTAATACGATAAGCAATTATTTTTCTATAGATGCTCGTTTCTTTAGGAGTTTTATACCGTTAATGACAAAACCAGGCGTATTAGCCAGACGTTTTGTTGACGGTAAACGACTGTCGTATTTGCATCCAGCACAGTTTTATCTATTTATATCGGTAGTATTCTTTTTTGTGTTTTCTTTTAGTGTTAGAAAGGCTGATAGTGCTATGACAGAAACATTTAAAAAAGGATTTAATAAAGATATACGATTAGATTCATTACAATTTAAAAAGGATTCTATTAGTAAGGAACTAGTAAAAAAAGCACTTACAGATAATAAAGTTATGGCTGAGTTATCTGAGGAAAACCTTACAGCTCTTGATTCGATTATATCTGTAGAGCAAACAGCTCCTAATTTATCATTTAGTTTTAAACGTGAAGTTTTAGATTCTTTAATCGCTATTGATGCTCCAGAAGCTGATAAGTTAAAAGCTATGGGATTAAAAAAAGATGCTAATGCTTTTACTCAAAAGTTTTATACCCAAATGCTCAAGTTTTATGAAAAACAAGGAGGGGGAATTCTCAAAACATTATATGATACAATTCCGATAACTATGTTTATCATGTTACCGCTATTTGCATTTTTATTGAAGATATTCTACTGGAGAAAAGGAGCTTTTGCGCACCATATGGTTTTTAGTTTTTACTTTTTTACTTTCCTTTTTACATCATTTTGTGTTCTAATCTTGGCGAATGCTATTGTAGAAATCCCTTATTGGATAGAAGCCTTGATCTTTTTGTCATTTATTATTTATCTTATATTGGCTTTTAGGAATTTTTATAAAAGCAGTTGGTTGTCATCATTTTTAAAGGCAAATCTTGTGTCCTTTGTTTATTTAACATTTATAGTTCCTATTGCTTTTTTAGGGATAATTATGGTTTCGTTTATGTTATATTAAGGACTATTTTATTATCACCATATAAGATTAATAGCAGTTAGCATAAAACCTAATATAGCTCCAATAGGAACCAACCACATAATATTTAATTTCTTGAAACAGAAGATTATTTATGAGTGCTATAAAAAGCATTTTTAATTAGCTTCTATACAGAATGAATAATAATATCTTATGATAATAAGAACAGCTTTTTGAGGTTATAGGTTTAATACAAAGGTGGTTGGAATAGGATACCAAAAGAAATATAAAATAGGTTTCTTTTCGCGTCTTTTTTTATCCTTGATACGTCATGAATATATTTCTATTTGATTCTAAATTTGCAAAGCTTATTTAGATTAAATAAAAATAATATGCTCCTCGACACACAACCTAACTTAATAGTAGATCGTAAAATTGATCAATTCTTTGATGCTCAATCAAAATATTCATATCAAGAATATATTCAAAAAGCATTGGAATATGTGACTTCCTTTTTAGATAGAGATCATTTTTATAATGGTGAAACCGCAAATGATTTTAACTCAAAAAAACATCTTATTTCTGTTGATCCTTACAATACTTTATCCATAGATGAGGCATTACAAGAGATTAAAGAATTATATCTCGACCATACCATAGCGTTTCATCATCCTAATTATGTAGCCCACCTCAATTGCCCGGTGTTATTACCAGCTTTGGTAGGGGATTTAATAGCCTCTTCGGTTAATACAGCTGTAGAAACATGGGATCAAAGTACTTCAGCCACATTTATAGAACAAGAAATGATTAGATGGATCTGTTCAGAAATAGGATTACCTTCTATATCTGATGGAGTTTTTACTAGTGGCGGTACTCAATCTAATTTTATGGCATTATTAATGGCCAGAGATCATTATGCGTATAAAAATTATGGTATTAACCTTAAAGAAAATGGATGGTCTGATGTAGTTTCAAAATTTCGTTTTTTCTGTTCAGAGAAAGCACATTTTAGTATTAAAAAGAATGCAGCACTCTTAGGGATGGGATATGACTCTGTAATTTCTGTTGGAACAGATGATCGAATGAAAATGAAACCGGATGCTCTCGTACAGGCAATAGAAAAAGAAAAACAATCAGGAAATATTCCTATAGCTATCGTAGCAACTGCAGGAACAACAGATTTTGGTAGTTTTGATCCATTAGATACTATTGCCAAAATTGCAAATGAGTATGATATTTGGTTTCATGTAGATGGCGCTTATGGAGGTTGTTATGTTTTAACAGATACTCATAAAGATGTATTAAACGGAATTGAAAAAGCGGACTCCGTTACTGTTGATTTTCATAAAACATTATTTCAACCAGTATGCTCTAGTGCTTTTCTTGCCAAAGACACTGAGAATTTTAAGTACATTTCTTATTATGCTGATTATCTAAATCCTTTAGAACATAGAGATGAAGAATGTCCTAATCTCATAGAAAAATCCATACAAACGACTCGTAGATTTGACGCTTTAAAACTTTGGTTTACCTTAAAAATGACAGGCTCTAAAAACATCGGAATATTTTTAGAAAAAGTTCATTATCTGGCATTGGATGTATACCATAGCCTTAAAGAAGACTCTTATTTCGAAATCGCTCATAAACCAGAATTAAGCACACTGGTATTTAGATATATAGCTCCAGGAATAAGTTCAAATAAGATACTCGATACCATTAATCTTTACATAAAGAATACGCTTTTTAAGTCAGGACAGGCCTCTGTTGCCAGTACCAAAATCGATGGAGTTACCTATCTGAAATTCACATTACTGAATCCTAAAAGTACAATTGATGATTTGTTGAATATCGTTCAAATGATCAAAGATACCGGGAAAAGTTACAAAACCAATAATTAATCACATTATGATTACAAAACAAGAAAATATAGCTGACTTTGTGGCTATAGGAGTGGGGCCTATGAATTTAGGTCTGGCATGTCTAACAGAACCTATTGAAGGTTTAGAAGGTATCTTTTTAGACAAAAGTGATGGTTTTGATTGGCATCCTGGTATGATGCTTCAGGATACCACACTTCAAATTCCTTTTATGGCAGATCTAGTTACGCTTGCAGATCCTACCAATCCATTTAGTTTCTTAAATTATATAAAAGAACAAGGAAGGATATATTCTTTTTACATCAGAGAAAATTTCTTATTACTTAGAAAAGAGTATAACCAATATTGTCAATGGGCTATAAAAAAGTTATCTAATATCCACTTCCAAATAGAAGTAACTGAAATAGGGTATAGTGATGTAGAAGAGTGTTACGTTGTATTCTCAAAATGTGTTAAGACAAATGATCGCAAAGTATATAAAGCTAAGAAATTAGTTCTTGGCACAGGTACCCGACCTTATATACCAAGATGTTGTAAAAACTTAAAAGGAAAATCAATTCATTCTTCTCAATATCTGTCTCATAAAGAAGAACTGCAATCCAGGAAATCGATTACTGTGTTAGGTAGTGGACAGAGTGCGGCAGAGATTTTCTATGATCTTTTGCAAGATATTGATAACAAAGATTATCAATTAAATTGGATCACGCGTTCTCCCAGGTTTTTTCCTTTAGAATATGCCAAACTAACACTAGAGATGACTTCTCCAGAATATATAGATTATTTCTATAATCTTCCATCACATAAACGTGAGGAGTTAATCAAAAACCAAAAGCATTTGTATAAAGGGATTAATCAAGATTTAATAGGAGACATTTTTGATCTTATATATACAAAACAATTAACCAGTAAGGTAAATATAAATTTGAGAACGAATTCTGAACTTAAAAAAGCAGAATTTGATGAAGCATTAGATGCATTTTATCTTGAGATACATCAACATGAACAAGATAAATATTACAAACACCAGACAGAAGGATTAGTATTAGCAAGTGGATATAATTATCACCAACCAACCTTTATAGAAGGAATCAAGGATAGGATTCAATGGGACGAACAAGGAAGGTATGATGTACATCGTAACTATGCTATTGATCATAGAGCCAAAGATATCTTTGTACAAAATGCAGAACTGCATACACATGGTTTTGTTACTCCAGATCTTGGAATGGCTTGTTATCGTAACTCCTATATAATCAAAGAACTTACAGGAAAAGATCATTATCCAATAGAAAAACGCATTGCTTTTCAACAATTCGAGGTAACCGAAGAAGAAGAAATCACTATAGAAAACGACGTTTTAATTTAATAAAATCCTCAATACATCTTTAAGGTTCTAGAAGCTAAAAAACGATTATGAAAAATTTTCTGATCATCATGACATTGGTAGCTGTAGTAAGTGATTATCTCTTACATCCATTCTATCCTCAATTTTTTGAAGCCAGATTTGGAGTCACAGATCCAGAATGGGTGGGATATTATTTTGCTGCCATTTGTTTTATGGTAATGATTGCATTTCCCTTTTGGGCCTATGTTTCTAAAAAAGTAGCAGAACTTAACATATTAGTATATACACAATTCATAGCAGGAATCTTAGCATTATACTGCTATTGGACAACTTCCTACATCAATTTTTGGATCATATCATTAATGATGGTTCTATTTAAAGGAAGTTATCTTTTGGTTTATCCATATATCTTAAAAATCATTACAAAAAAAGAACATCCCAGTACAATAGGAGTACTCTCTGTTGTAGTTCATTTAGGAGGTGTTTTAGGGGCTGTGATAGGAGGGTTGACGGTAGATTTAATAGATGCCAGTTATATTTTTTTAATTATGGCTTTAGGAGATTTTATCCAAATGGGAATGAGTATGTTTTTACTTAAGAACAAAAAATATGATACCTCTAGAACTATAAATACTGAAGAAACAAAAGGAGCAAGTAAAAAGATAATTCCCAATAGGTTTATTGTCAAAATAGGATTAATAACTATGATCTTATACTTCAGTGATTTCTTAATAAGGCCCTTTTTTGCAAGGTATTGGGAAAGTATTTCAGTATATGATTCTAAACTTATTTCAGGAACAATATATGCTATTCCAGGGTTTGTAGCTTTAATAGCTTTATGGTTGAACACTAAAAGAAAAAGAAATGAAAATACATTTCAAGGCATTGTATCGGTATTGCTTTTTGGAGCTATAGGGTTATTATTACAAGGTGTTCCCATAGAGCCAATTGTTATTGCTGGAAGGATCATTTATGGTTGGGCTATTTTTCAAGGAGTTGTAAAATTTGATGTATTGCTATTCGAGTTAAGTACTCCAGAATCATACGCTATAGATTATAGCAAGGTTCATTTCTTTCAGAATTTGGGAGTATTAATATCTTCTTTTTCTGTAGGATTACTGGTAGAAAATCATGGCCTACAAATTCCGTTTATAATTGCTTTTTCTGGTTTCGCAATTACCTTAACAATCTATTATTTCGTTTTTAAAATGGATATAAAAACCACTTCTAAAAAATTAGCAAAAACGTAAGATTTTCTGAATGGAACACAAAACACAAAACATACAAAACAAATACCTCTTTGAAAAACTTTTTAAAGATTTTGGAACCATCAGTATACGTCAATTTAGATTATCTGAAGATAGTGATATACTACATCAATGGGTAAATATGGATTATGCTGTGTTTTGGGGAATGCAAGGATACACATTACCACAAGTACAGCAAGAATATGCAAAACTGATAACACCTGATCATTATGATATTTTTGTTGGTACATATCAGAATAAACCAGTCTTTGTATTAGAACGATATGACCCAAAACAAGATCCGATTGAAGCTTTATATAATTCTCAAAAAGGAGATGTTGGTGTTCATATAATTGTAGCACCACCTGGTATCAGGATTCCCAACTTTACGTGGTATCTTTTTACAACGATCATGGAATTTGTATTTCAGGATACTGATACTAATAGAATTTTAGTAGAACCTGATATTCGCAACAAAAAAATGTTTGCTCTATGTAATCGAATTGGTTTTCAGTTAGATAAAGTGATAGAGTTTCCTCATAAAACCGCTCAGTTAGCCTTTTTAACCCGAGAGCGATATGACCAATTTAAATCAATCCCACAATTCAATAAAAGAAGTGCTATGAATACATTAGATAATGCCGTTTCGCCCCAACAATCAATAGCTCATTTACAACCTGAAGTATGGGTAAAAGTAAATACCTTATTAGTAACAAAAGCTATATGCGAGTTTAGTCACGAGCTATTGATAAAACCATACGTTTTAGAGAACTTAAAAGATGGCTGGAATATGTATACTTTAAAAACTGATAATCCTAATATACAATATCAGTTTAATGCAAAACCATTAGCATTAAATCATTTATGGATTGATTCAGACTCAATTAAAAAGTACATAAACAGCGAATCTGTGGTTCTGGATGCTGTATTATTTATAAAAGAATTTAAAAAGCAGCTAGGGATAAAAGATAGTCAGATGCCTGTATATCTTGAAGAAATTGTTAGTACGCTATATGGTAGTGCTTTTAAATTTTTAAAAGGAAATCCAACAGCGCAAGAATTGGTAGATGCAGATTTTCAAACAATAGAGCAATCTATGACCGAAGGACATCCTGGTTTTGTTGCTAATAACGGCCGTATTGGTTTTGATAGCAGTGATTACAGATCTTATGCGCCAGAAGCGGGAAACTCTTTTTCTCTATTATGGCTGGCTGGACATAAGAGTAAAGCTGTATACGCAGCTACTACCAAATTACCGTATGATATCTTAATAGAACAAGAACTGGATAGAGAAACCATAAATTCTTTTAATACAACTATAAAAAATAGAGGGTATGATCCCGAAGGTTACTTTTTTATACCAATGCACCCATGGCAATGGTTTAATAAGTTGGCTAATATATTCTCACCAGAAATTGCTACAGGAAATCTTATATGTTTGGGATATGGACCAGATCAATATTTAGCACAACAATCGATACGTACACTTTTTAATATAACTAATCCAGATAAATTTTATACCAAAACAGCTTTATCCATACTTAATATGGGGTTTATGAGAGGATTACCTCTTTATTATTTAGGAACTGCTCCAAAGATGGCAGTATGGTTGGAAGAACTATTATACAATGATTCATACATACAAGAAACTGGATTTAGAATGTTGAGCGAAATAGCCTCAGTAAGTTATGTTAATCCATATTTTGAGGAGTTCGGACCTCACAATGACTATAATAAAATGTTAGCTTCACTATGGAGAGAAAGCCCGATACCTAATATGAAGGAAAAGGAACAAGCTATGACGATGGCAGCATTTCTTCATATAGATCACCATGGTGAAGCATTGTTACCTAAAATTATTGATAAATCTGGATTAATAATAGAAGATTGGTTGCATCTCTATCTGAAAGCTTATCTGTGTCCACTATTACATTGCTTTTATCATTATGATCTGGTATTTATGCCACATGGCGAAAATATAATTATGGTTCTGGAAGATCATATTCCTGTAAAAGCATTTTTAAAAGATATTACTGAAGAAGCTTGTATTTTAAGCCCAGATGTAGAGCTTCCAGATCATTTAAAAAGAATGTATGCTCCAGTTCCAGAGGATGTTAAGCTGTTATCAGTGTTTACAGATATTTTTGATGGATTCTTTAGATATATGTCTCATATTCTGTATGCTCATGCCGATTTTCCGGAATCCAGATTTTGGGAAGTAGTAGCTTCTACCATACAAGAATATCAAGATCGATATCCCGAAAAAGAGGCAAAATTCAAACAATATGATCTTTTCGCTTCTGATTTTCATTTGTCTTGCTTAAACAGGCTTCAACTTAATAATCATAAACAAATGATTGACCTGGATGATCCTGTAGCATTACTGCAGTTTGCTGGAAAATTAGAAAATCCAATCGCCGCTTATAGAAAAAAAAGTATTCAAACGGTTTCCTGAAACACAAATACAACGATGAATAAAACTATCGAAATATCATCTATTGTTTTCTCAAGAACTATCGAAGATTTTGGAACAATTCATTTACGACCTCTTGATCTGAATACAGATACCCCATTGCTTCATAATTGGGTCTCCAAGCCTTATGCTTCTTACTGGGGGATGAATGATAAAACTATAGAAGAGGTGCATTCAGAATATGAAGAGCTTACATCTTTACCCTATTATGAGGTATTTATCGGAGTGTATGAGAACGAGCCTATGTTTCTAATGGAAAAGTATAAAGCTTCAGAAGATCGTATTTCTGAATATTATCAGGTAAAAGATAAAGACTACGGAATGCATATTCTGGTGGCACCTCCTAAACTAAAAATTAAAAGCTTTACCTGGAATGTATTTAGTACAATTCTTGAATATTTTTTCTGCCAACCTAATATTAATAGGGTAGTGGTTGAACCTGATATCAGGAACGAGAAGATACATATCCTTAATAAAAAAGCAGGATTTCAATATCTAAAAGAAATTGATTTACCAGAGAAAAAAGCAGCACTGGCTTTCTGCGAGCATAAAGATTATGTCAAAGCTAAAAGATTGTTACAGACAACAACATCACTTATGACCAATACAAAAATAAATTACCAATCCAAGTCTACCATAACTCATCTTCATCCAGAAACTTGGAAAAAAGTAAATATAGCTTTAGTGCGAAAAGCAATAAGCGAGTTTTCACATGAATTGGTTTTACAACCGCAAAAAATTAATGAAAATGAAGAAGGAACTCTGTATGCCTTGGTTTCTGATATCCCTGAAATCAGATATGAATTTATGGCTCAGAAAAGATCATTAGATCATTGGGATATCGATGAGAAAACTATAATCAAAAAACAAAATGGTGGTGTTAATCAGATAGATGCTCTAAAATTCATAGTAGAATTTAGACTTACGCTAGGAATACCGGAGCATCTACTCTCTGTATATTTAGAAGAAATATCGAGTACATTAGCTGGAGCTGCTTATAAAAACCTTCACCAGGAATTCTCTTCTAAAGAGTTGGTTAATTGTTCATTTCAGATTATTGAACATGCTATGTCTGAAGGACATCCTTGTTTTGTAGCTAATAATGGTAGAATCGGTTTTGATAGCGAGGATTATATAAAATATGCACCAGAAACTAATCAACCTTTTAAATTGTTTTGGCTAGCAGGACATAAGAGTAAAACCACTTATACAGCAGTTAAAAAACACCAATATAAATCCTTAATGCGTAAGGAACTTGGAGTTCAAGCTATAGCAAATTTTAATACTAAGTTAGAATCCCTGGGATTGGATATAGGATCATACATTTTTATTCCTGTACATCCCTGGCAATGGAAAAATAAAATTCTTCAAGTATTTGCAGCTGATATCGCCAATCAAAACCTTGTTTTTCTAGGAGAAAGTGAAGATTTCTATTCTGCACAACAATCTATTCGGACTTTGTATAATGCTTCTCATCCTGAAAAAATGTATACAAAAACAGCACTTTCTATTTTAAATATGGGCTTTATGAGAGGACTTTCTCCTAACTATATGAAAAGTACACCTCATATTACATCCTGGATTACTCAATTATTGGACAAGGATGAATATCTAAAAGAAATAGAGTTTACAATGCTAGGAGAAGTAGCTACAGTAGGTTTTCAAAATACATATTATGAAGTATTAGGTAAAACCAATCCACATAACAAAATGTTGTCAGCTTTGTGGAGAGAAAACCCACATAGTAAAATTAAAGAACATCAGCAGTTGATGACAATGGCAGCATTTTTACACGTGGATAAAGAAGGAAACTCTCTTTTAGCAGAACTAATTAAACAATCGCCTTATAGTACTGTTATTTGGATGCGTAGATATTTGAATGCTTACCTAAGTCCGCTATTACATTGCTTTTATAAATATGAACTTGTTTTTATGCCACATGGCGAGAACATTATCATGGTTATGGATAATCATGCACCGGTAAAGGTTCTTATGAAAGATATAACAGAAGAAGTCATAGTTTTTAGTTCAGAATTAGATTTACCAGAAAAGGTACAGAGGCTTTATACAGAGACTTCTGATACTATGAAAATTTTGTCCTTGTTTACAGATGTATTTGATTGCTTTTTCAGGTTTATGGCTCCCATTTTGGAAAAGGAGTTAAAATTCTCTGAAAATCAATTTTGGCAACTTGTAGCAGAATGCATCTATTTCTATCAAGCACAATATCCAGAACTACAATCAAAATTTGACAGATATAATCTCTTTGTACCAGAATTTGATCGATGTTGCTTAAATCGTTTGCAATTAAGAAATACTACGCAAATGCTAAATCTGGGGGATCCAATTGAAAGCTTAATTATAGAAGGAACCTTAAAAAACCCAATTGCTGGATTTAAAAAAGAAACAGAGTATATAAAACGTGAAGAGGTACATAATCTATAGATAATATGAGTCTTCAAGAATTAAATACAGAAAACTTAATCAATGAGAATGAATTGGATTTACATCCAATTAGTCAATGTATTAGAAATAGAAAAAGCACTTATGCTTATTCTTTCATAAAGAAAAAAATTCCAAAAACAACCATTGAAGAAATTATAACCAATGCATTATGGGCACCGACTCATAAAATGACACAACCATGGAGATTTGAGATCTTGGAAGGTAATCACAGGCAAGATTTAGGAACTTATATGTTGAATTTTTATAAACAGAAATTAAGTAAAGAACGGTTTCCTGAGTCAAGGTATTCTGAAACATTAGAGTATCCTAAAAATGCAACATTGGTGGCTATCGTATTTCAACGTAATAAACGTGCTCAAATACCCGAATGGGAAGAAATTGCAGCAATCTCCTGCGCTGTACAAAATATGTGGCTCAGTTGTACAGCTATGGAGATTGGATGCTATTGGGATACAGGAGAGGCAACGATACAATATTGTACAGAGAACTTAACATTAAAAGACAACGAAAAAAGTTTAGGGATTTTTTATATGGGGATTCCTGATATCAAGGATAAAGATCAAAATAGAAAACGAAAACCCTTAGAGAAAAAATTATTCTGGAATATAAAAAAGTAAAACCAACAATATCTTAAAACCAAAATAAAAATGAATGAGGCAATTTTAGAATTGTTAGATAAGTTTCAGAGTATTTCAGGAATACTAGTAATATCACTTATAGTTATAGAATGGGTGATTCTTCTTTTCACAAAGAAGATAGAAAGTAACAAAGAAGGGTTCGTTAATCTTATTTCTTACGCTATAGAAGCCATACCCTATGTGCTTTTTGGTAAAATTGTGATTTTAGGAACAATGATGTGGGTATACGAATACAGGGTATTCACATTGGGGTATGAATGGTATATCTGGATTTTAGCATATGTACTATATGATTTCATGTTTTATTTAATGCATTTTATTGGTCATAAAGTTCGTTTCTTTTGGTGTATCCATGGAGTACACCATACTGCAAAAGAAATGAAAACAACAGTGGCAGTTAGAGGGTCATTTCTGATTTTTATACATATGCCACATACTATACTCTGGCTTCCGTTTTTGGGATTTGATCCGTTTATGATTTTGATTATAGAACTCATCGCCAATTTATATGGATTGTATGAGCATACAAGTGAAAAACTTATTGGAAGGCAGGTGTGGCTCGAAAAGATTTTTATAACACCTTCTCTACATCGCGTACATCACGCTAAGAATTTTAAATACCTGGACACCAATTATGGAGAAACATTTTCTTTCTGGGATCGGATTTTTGGCACCATGCAGGTAGAACTGGAAAATGAAAAACCTGAATTTGGATTGATGGGAGATAGTATTAATGGAGAAAATTTATATCAAACACAAATTGTGCTTTGGAAAGAACTCTGGAGTGATATGAAATCCGCGCCAAAATGGTCTGATAAACTTAAATATTTAATCATGCCTCCTGGTTGGAATCATATCGATGGAGGTAAAAAAGCCGATGATTACAGGGCAGAGGCCTGGTTAATAGATAAAAGGATAACAAAATAAAAAAGATTAAAAGTAAAAATGAAAGATACTAAACGAATTTTAGCAATAGATTTAGCAAGAGGAGTGAGTGTACTGATGGTGGTCATAGTACATACGCTTTGGATCTATGGAGATATATCTACACAATCCGATACCTGGTTAGGAGAGGTAATTCACTTTATAGGAAAAGGAACCCCAATGTTTTTAATAGCCATGGGAGTATCCTTTATATTATCTAGAAATCAAAGCGTTTTTCTTTCTATTAAAAGAGCATTTTATATACTCGCAATGGGGTATTTGATGAATTTTTTAAAATTCGTTTTTCCCATATTGATCGGTACTGTTCCAGATAATTTTATTCAAGCTTATGGTTGGACATCTCCTGCTACTATAGACAATATGATCTACTTGCTCAGTACAGGTGATATTCTTCAATTAGCGGGTATGTCTCTTTTGTTTATGGGGATTATTAACCGATTTTCAAAAAATAAATATGTACCCCTAGTACTTGCTTTAAGTATAGCTGTAGTAACCAGGGAGGTACACGGTCTTCAAATTGGAGTTCCTGGCATTGATTATGTGTTGGATCTTTTATGGGGAGCCGAGTGGAATGTTTATTTCGCTGTATTTCCCTGGTTCTCTTTTATCCTTATCGGAATGTTCTTTGGGATGTGGTATAAAGAGAGAAATAAAAGTAATAACTACCTGTTTAGCAGAATGGGTATCGCCGGAATCCTTTTAATGCTAATAGGAGGCGGACTGTGTTATTATAATTTTGAATATCATTTCGGAGATTATTTTCATCTTGGACCTGGTGGTACTCTATACCTGGCAGGATTCAATCTGGTAATTTTATGGTTTGCAAATATATTGGTAACCAGAGTAAAAGAAAACCGAGTTTTTACATTCTTGTATTACTGCAGTAAAAGAGTAACTACTATATATGTAATCCAATGGGTATTGATTTGTTGGGGTATGGGCGCTTTGGGATATCAACAATTTGGAATAACAGGAGTGCTGCTACTAATTCCTTTTTACATTCTACTCACATTAGGAGTTCAAAAATTCTTGTTAGACAAACTGCTCTTTTCGCAAAAATCTAAAAAAGGTATTACTGATGTCCCTAAAAAACAAATAGCCGTACAAAAAACATAATACTCATGAGACAATTTGATTGTGCTTCAGTAGAATATTTCAGAAAAGAAGAGCTTTTACTCTGGAAAATAAAAGATACAGGAATGCCTAATTTTTGTTTAAGAGGGCTTCAGGAATTTAGAGATTTTTGTGATTGGATAAAAGAATATTTTTCACATCCAGACAGGCCTTTAAAGTTCATTGTTTCAGGATCTGAACATAAAGGAATCTATAATATGGGTGGAGATTTGCCATTTTTCTTAGATTGTATCAAATCAAAGGATATTAATAGATTAAGAACATATGCTCATTTATGCATTGATGCAATTTATAGTATCTATGGCTCTTTTGGACTACCTGTTATTACCATAGCCTTGGTTGAAGGTAATGCTTATGGAGGTGGTTTTGAATGTGCGTTAGCACATGATTTTATCATTGCAGAAGAAAGTGCACAATTTGGTTTACCAGAAAATAAATTCAATCTGTTTCCTGGAATGGGAGCGCATAGCTTATTATCTAGAAAAACAAACCAAGCTGATGCAGATATGTTAATCAGAAGTGGTAAAACGCAAAAAGCGAGGTATTTAGAATCATTAGGTTTGGTAGAAAAGGTGAGTGAAAAAGATAGAGCTATGTTGATGTTACACCAATTTGTTTATAAAACTATAGAACAATTTAATTTTGAGTATCATCACATACAATGCAAAAAAATGATTAACCCTTTGTTAAAGAACGAACTATTAGAGATTACTGATCTATGGGTTGATGCTTGTATGAAAATCAAATCCTTTGATCTTCGTAAAATGGAAATCCTGGCTAAGGCGCAATACAGGAAGGTTAAAGTTACACCGTAGTAATTATTTGTGTTATTTTTTTATAAGGAATGTCAATTTTAAGATTTTCTGATAGCTTTAGCCTTATTTCCTTTTGTTAAAATAAAATTAATTATTGAATGAAGTTATATACTAAAGAATAAAGTAGTACTGAAAATAGTACTACTTTATTCTTTTTGTAATCCATCCACCATAGATAGACATTTGATAAAAACGATTAGTAGCTTCAAACCCCGCTTGTATTAATAATTGTGATAGTCGTTCTTCTGTGATATGATATAATTGATTGGCAATCCTATCTAACCGTTGTTCCATTTCATCTTTAGGAATAGAATCTGGAAGTACAGAAGTTAATAAATGTGAATTCTTTATTATATCTTCTTTACTCCCAAAAATATCAATTATAACTAGTGAGGCGTTTATTTCTATACGTAGAGCAATATCCTTAAGAAGTTGTAGCTTACTACCATCATCCGGTATAAAATGTAATACTAATAATAAAGTAGCTGCATTATAAGCTTCAGTTTTTGGTAATTGTTCAATTCGAGCTTCAATCAATTGAATATTACTTAACGAAAGTAATTTCTTTTTAGCAATAGAAATCATTTCTGGAGAAGGATCAATTCCAGTAATTGACCAATCATTTTTTGAATTGGCTAAAGCAAGCATTTCATTGCCAGTACCACAACCTACAACCAAAATACTTTTTGGGTTTGTAACATTCAGTAAATTAGGCAATATTCTGATAACGTAATCATAGTTAGGAATCCAACGTTGTATAAAATTATCATAATTACTGGCGCGTTCTCCTTCAAAAATAGCTATACTTTTTTCCATATTTTTTACTTTAAAATCATCTTATAAGTTCTTGAATTGTAGTATTTGGGGCTAAGTGAGTTTTGCTTCTTTAACCATAGTATAATAGGGTTTTAGCTCTGATTTTACCTGGATGATCCACTTTTCTAATCGCTCGTCAGTTAGTTGAGATTCATTATCGTGGTCGATTGCGAGTCCATAAAAATATCCTTCCTTATCGGCAATCATTGCTACAGAATCTGTGAATCTATATCCTTTATATGGCCAATGACCAATGATGGTTCCTCCATTTTCGAGAATAACTTTTGCCAAAATACCGATACCATCTACAAAGTATTCTCCGTATCCGATTTGATCTCCTAATCCATATATGGCCACTACTTTATTAGTAAAATCAATTTCTTTAAAGTCATCAAAGAATGCCTCCCAATCACTTTGCAAATCTCCATCATACCAGGTTGATAAACCAAACAGAAATATTTCATAATCATCAAATTTTTCTATTGTAACATCTGATATTTCACAAACATCTAATTCTTCTGAACCCCAAATAGAAACAACATCTTTGGTAATATCGTCAGTACATCCCGTATCTGATCCGTAAAAAAGTGCAATTTTTTTCATAACAATATGTAAAAGTATTTTTATGTAAAAATACATTATTTTTAATTATTCTAAATAAGAATAATGTAGTAAATTTGACCAATGAAATCCTCTTTATGTATATATTAAATCCACTATATAGTAATAGTATAGGAACAGCTTTTACCCTTGAAGATGTAGATGGCCAAATAAATCCAAAAGTTCAATTGTGTATAGGAGATATTGCAATTCTTATGGATAATCAAGAAATAAAAACATTACTAACCGTTATTCAATCCGTTCAAAAAGGCTGTAATTGTGAAAATTGTGATTGTGAGAAGTCATCAAAAACAATTAAGTGTAAAACCCCGGATGTTGAACTAAAACTTAATTTTACTCCAGATAAATTAAAGGCTCTTGAAGAGTTTGTATTGGGCGTTTTATTTCATAATGATTATTCTAATTTATTATCCGTTAATGACATTGGTCCAAACAACCCGTTTTAGAGTAAATAAAAACGGGTTGAATCAAATGTACTAAGGGTAGGGTAGTGGTTAATTTGTATTAGGAGTAAATATCTTTAATAAAAGTTATGATTTACAATATACTTTTTACGACTTCTTTTTTGGCTTCTTTTTTAGTACCATCAAATCCTTCAACACCGCCAACGGTAGTATATTTCATTACATATTTCTTATCCGGAAATATACGTTGATAAGCACTTTGACACATAATTGCAGCTTCGTGAAACCCAGAAAGGATAAGTTTTAGCTTTCCTTTGTATGTGTTAACATCTCCGATTGCATAAATACCTTCTATATTTGTCTGGTAATCATAAGAATTATCAACTTTAATAGCATTTTTTTCAATTTCTAACCCCCAATTGGCAATAGGCCCTAATTTAGGTGATAAACCAAATAACGGGATAAAGTAATCAGTTTTAATTTTTATATTTCCTTTGGTTTTGTGTTGAACAGTAATACTTTTAAGAGTGTCGCTACCATCTAATTCTTTAACTTCTGCTTCTGTAATAAGGTTTACTTTACCTTCTTTTGTAAGTTCAGCAACTTTTTCTACAGAATCCAAAGCACCTCTAAATTCGTTTCTACGATGTACCAGAGTTACTTGACTAGCTACATCCGCCAGAAAAATAGTCCAATCCAGAGCAGAATCACCACCTCCAGCAACGACAACGTTTTTATCTCTATATATTTCTGGATCACGAATTATATATGCGACTCCTTTTTCTTCAAAATTAGCAATGTTTGGAATGGGTGGCTTACGAGGTTCAAAACACCCCAAACCACCAGCTATGGCGATAACAGGAGCATTATGTTGAGTTCCTTTATCTGTTGTTACCAAAAAAGTGTTATCTTCTAACTTTTCAATAGTTTCTGCTCGTTCTCCTAAGGTGAAACCGGGATTAAAAGGTTTAATTTGTTCCATAAGGTTTTTTACTAAATCGCCAGCAAGAATCTCAGGAAAACCAGGAATATCATAGATAGGTTTTTTTGGATAAATCTCAGAACATTGACCACCCGGCTGTGGAAGAAAATCTATGAGATGTGTGCGTAATTTTAATAAGCCTGCTTCAAAAACAGTAAATAATCCCGTAGGACCAGCTCCAATAATTAGGATATCGGTTTTTATCATAATCTATAAATATATGTATCAATTACTTTGGATAAAATAATATTAAACAAAAGTAAATTATTATTTTTATTTAATCTAAATAAATTATTACTTTAGTGTTCAAGTAAAATAACTAAGTGCTATTGACTTATTTAGAATAGTAATCAGTTATAGTATTTATCTTGACAAGTATTAAACTCCATTTTAATAATAAAAGAATCTTAAATTTTATATGTGTCATCAAATAAAACTTTTAAATCAAACTAAAAACGGAAGCATTCTTCATTGTGATTCTTGTAAATTATATCATTTGATTTTTGGTCATTTTCACCTTGAATTTAGTAGATCAGAACTTAAAAACTTCATGTTATTTCTTAAAAACATTAATGTACCATATTGGGAGTATCGTTATCAAAGTAAACTTATTAAACGTAAAATCCCCATTCCTACTTTACAAAAAAATCTTTCTTTGGTACTTAATCAAAAAGAATTGGATGAGATTAAAAACCTTCTTTTTGGTATTTCTAACCTAAAAAATATCAACTATGTAAATTCAGAGGATATTGATTATGACTTCATTTCTAATTAAATTAAGTGATGTTTTTTTCATTATTGTTTCTATATTTTTTGGGTGTTATACCTTCAATTTTCTTAAAAGCAGCCGTAAAATGTGTTGAATTCTTATAGCCAACTAGTTCTGATATTTCATAAATAGGCTTATTACTATGGTGCAGCAATTGCTTGGCTTTATTCATCCGTAAATCGGTTGCATATTCAAAAATTGTTTTTCCGAATACTCTTTTAAACTCTTTTTTTAGCATAAAATCATTTAAGCCAAGTTGTCTTGATAATTGTTGGATAGAATATTGTACAGAGAGATCCGAAGAAATTAGATGTTGAGCCTGGTATAATTTTTTTATAAAGTTATCTGCAGAACCACCCATTATTGGTTTATGAGTGGATTGATCATCTAATTGTAGTGTTATCAATTCTAATGTCTTAGACTCAAGAAATAAACGTTTTAATAAACCTTTGCGTTTATCCGATAATATCTCAGTAAGTATATCCTGAGTTTTTACACATAATGGATGTAAAAAGTCTTTCTGTAAATTAAATATAGAATAACGATTAAAGATATCATATTCGTTATTAAGTTGATGTCTTTTTATAAAATCCTTACTCATACGGATTTTAATTTCTTTAAGACGTTTGCGTTTATGATAGGATATGGACCCTTGAATATCGGATAAATATACAAGATAGCATTCTTGACTTTCACATACCAAATCTTCTGATATTCCTTCAATTTTAATTATTTGCTCTCCTTCTATTAAAAAAGAAAGCTCAAGAAAGTTTTTGGATAGGTGACCAGCTACATGAAGATCTTGTTCAAGAATAACGTCAAAAATACTTATATATAAACCTTCGAAGCGATGAAATTGGAAAGAACCAATACCAAACTCTTCAAAAAATCTAAATTTTTTAGAAAGAATCCCACATTGTTCTTGTTTTGTAACTAGTTCTGAAATTGTATATAAGGTACATTGTTCTTCTGTATTTTCTGTTTGTATTACAAGAGACGTTTTTTTGCGTCTTTTTTTATCCATAATGCGTCATTTTTTCTCTTTCCCTAGACACTAATTTTGCATTAAATTTATTTAGACCAAATATAAATAATATTATAAATGTCTAACTAAATATTTCAAAAAAAATTATTTCGTCAGTGATTATTTTAAGAAAAAAATGTAGTCTCTTTTTTCTGCTTTTTGCTACCATTTTATGTAATGGGCAACAGCTTATAAAAGGAGTTGTTATAGATCAAAATTCAAGCCTCATTCCAGATGCTTCTATACAAGTAATAGGTGCAGAAAACAAAGGAACTATAAGTGATTTTAATGGAGAGTTTAGTATACAATTACAAGAAGGTAAATATACTTTAGTTACTAGTTTTGTAGGCTATAAAACTGTTCAAACTTCGGTCGCAGTAAAAAGTTCAAAAAATCCCCAGATAACCATTGTGTTAGAAGAGGATATTGAAAAGTTAAAAGATATCATCATCAAAGGTAAATCTGATGCTCAGAAAACCCGAGAAAAAGCGTTTGAAGTAGAAGTAGTTCAGACTAAGGATCTTAAAAACCTAAGCGTTGATATCAATTCGGTTTTAACAACTATTCCAGGAGTTAATGTACGACAACGAGGAGGATTGGGATCTGCCTTTGATTTCTCTTTAAATGGTCTTTCTGGAAAACAAGTAAAGTTTTTTATCGACGGAATTCCTTTAGAAAATTACGGAAGCTCTTTATCTCTTAATAATTTTCCTGCAACCTTAGTAGAGCGAGCTGAAATTTATAAAGGGGTAGTTCCTATTTATTTGGGTTCTGATGCCTTAGGAGGAGCTGTTAACATTATAACCAATCAACGCAAAAACGACTTTTTGGATGTCTCTTATGATGTTGGTTCTTTTAATACGCATCGTGCTACTATAAATGGGCAACATTATAATAAAAATGGTTTTGCAGTACAATTATCTTCTTATTATAACTATTCTGATAACAACTATACTATAGATGATATTGAAGTAAGAGATGAACTGGGAAATGATACGGGGATTCGTCGAGATGATGTAGAGCGATTTCATGATGCTTATAATTCTCAAATGTTTAGTATTAAAACAGGGCTAGTAGATAAAACATTTGCTGATCGTTTGATGCTTGGTTTTAGAATCTCTGCCAATGAAGATGAGATCCAGCATCCTATAGATCCTCAAAATCCTTTTGGAGAAGTTGTTAGTGAGAATGATATTATTTCGGGATCTATTGATTTTGAGAAAAAGAATTTGTTAAGGGATAAATTAAAGCTAAAGGTTTATGCTTCTATTGCTCAGAATAAGGAAAAAGTAATAGATACTTCTGCACGCAAGTATGATTGGTTTGGTAATTTCATTGTTCGTGATGATCAGACATTAGGAGAGTTTGAATCCAGCAAAACACTATTCGAGTTTAAAGATAATTTGCATGTAATTAATGCTTTAGCGACCTACACAATTAATGATAATCATAGTGTTTTGGTAAACTATACCAAAAACTATATTAAGAGAAGGGGAGAAGATCCAGCCAGAACTGGTAGGATCGCTTTTCAGGATCCTCATATCGTTAATAAAAACTTGATAGGAATCTCTTATGATTTTGGTTTATTAGATTCCAAATTACAAACCTCGATTTTTTCTAAAGGGTATTTATTAAATTCTGAAGGGATTATAGAAGATGTTTTTACCAATGTAGAAGAAGATCGGTTTACACGTTTTGAAAACACATTTGAAGAACTAGGATATGGCTTTGCATCTACTTACAAAATCTTAGATAATTTTCAAATTAAAGGCTCTTTTGAAAGAACTTTTAGAATTCCTGAGGGTTATGAACTTTTTGGGAATGGTTTTTTATTGAAATCCAACCCAGAATTACTTCCAGAAGAAAGTTACAATGCTAATATAGGTGCGCTTTTCAGTACAAAATTTCAGAATTTCAATATTCAGTTAGATACTAATGTCTTCTTAAGAGAGTCAGAAAATTTTATTGCCATTAGATCCGAAGGTATTTTTTCAAGATATTATAATACTGCAGATGCAAGAAGTACGGGTCTAGAAGGTGAAATTAGAACAAAATATAACGATATCCTATTCCTTGATATTAATGCTACCTATCAAAATATCATTGATCGCAATGCTGGTGAAAATAGTGGTGTTGATTTTTTAAAAAACCAGCGTATTGCAAATATTCCTTACTTATTTGGAAATGCCAGAATCGGTTCAAAATTTAAAAACACACTTTCCAAAGGAGATCAACTTACCATCTCTTGGAACACATATTATGTTCATGACTATCCCTTAACATCTTTTGTAGAAGGAAATCCAGAAGATAGGGATATTATACCTGAGCAAATTTCTCATAATCTACAACTAGGATATTCTTTTGGTGATGGAAGATACAACCTATCTCTACTGGCAAGAAACATTACAGATGCCAAGATATATGACAATTTTGAAATTCAACAACCAGGAAGAGCTTTTTACCTAAAACTTAGATACTATATATCAAACTAATAAAAATTAATAATTTAAAATCATATCAAAAATGAAAACAATACAATCAATAAAAAACCTGATGTTACTAATAGTCGTCTCCTTGATCATATTCTCTTGTGGTAATGATGATGATGGTGGAAATGTAGTTGATCCGACTCCAACTTCGACTTCTAAGTACGTAGTAGGATTCGAAGCATTTCCGGTAGGACAAGCTGCTTCTGTGGATTATATCTTAGAATTGCCATCTCTTGAGTCACTAACTTCTGGTGAAATTTCTGTGCAAGGACAAGGAACACCTTTAAGAGGATGGAGGTTTTTTCATAGTGTTAAAAACACTGTGTTTACTGCAGGATATTCTGATGATGATAAATGTATAGCGTATCAATTAGATGAGAATGGAGAATTAAAAGAACAAGCAAATTTTGCATTTCAATCTACTTTGGATAATTATTCTGCAATAGATGATAAAACTCTTGTTGCCGTAGAATTAAGCGCTGCTGTAACTGATCCTGATGCTACTTCGATTCCAGATCGTAGTTTTTATATTGTAAATGCAGAAACAGGATTGTTAGAGAAAGTAGAGACACATCCTATTGATAGTAGTATTGGAGACGGTACAGCATTTAACCCTCCATACATTCCTTGGGTGACAGGTATGATACTTAGAGATGGAAAACTTTTCATATCCTACCACAAGTTATTACCTGACGGTACTTTTACTAATATAGGAGCAGATAAAGCAAATATCGCAATATTGAAATACCCTGAATTTGAATTAGAAAAAATAATCGAAGATGATCGTACCAGCCCAATTGGAGTCAATGGTCATAGTACTGGTATTGAGCAAACTGAAAATGGAGATATTTATTCATTCTCTCCTTCTGCATTAAGTGCAGGTTTTACAGCGGCAGTTAAACCTTCTGGAATTCTAAGAATTAAGAATGGCGCTACAGAGTTTGACCCTGACTATTTCTTTAATATTGAAGAAGCTACTAATGGAGGAAAACTATTTTGGATGGATTATATAGGAAATGGAAAAGCGATTGCCAGAATTATTATTGATGATACTAACGGAGCAGGAGAATGGGGAGCATTCTTCAAAAAAGATGTTTTCAAACTTGTTGTTATTGATCTTGAAAGCAAAACAGTAACAGATATCAATGGTGTTCCTGTTCACGGACATAGATATACCTCACCAATGTTTGTAGAAGATGGTAAAGCTTACATTAGTTGTTCTACTGATGCAGAAACACATATTTATGTCGTAGATCCAGAAACTGCTACTGCTACAAAAGGAGCAAAAGTGTTGGGATTAGGATTGAAAGGAATTTTCAAAATTTCTAATTAATTATATGTCTTGAAAAGAACACTTCCAGAAGAGGCTAAATCCTGGAAGTGTTCTTATTTTTTAAAATAAGAAGAGATTGATGATCAAAAAGAAAAAGAAGAATACCCGTAAAACTATTTTAGAACTTCACAAGATATTAGGGTTAACCACTGGACTAGTGGTTTTTGTGGTTTCAATTACTGGATGTCTTTGGGTGTTTAAAGATGAAATAGAAAGTTTTTATGATGATCATAAATATGTGGTTCCTCAAGAACAGAGTTTTCTACCTCCCTCTAAAATAAAAACGTTTGCAGAACAAGTAATCCCAAATAGGAGTATTCATGGGGTTATCTATGGTAAACCTAATGAAGCAATTGAGGTTGTGTTTTATGAAGCAGAACCAGAAATATTTTATCAGAGTGTATTTTTAAACCCTTATACTGGGGGCTTTATTACTCGAATTGATAACAATGCTGGGTTTTTTGGGTTTGTGTTAAAAGGACACTTACGTCTTTGGTTACCTGATGCAATTGGGTCCAGAATAGTATCGTATTCAATCTTACTTTTTTTGATTTTGTTGATTAGCGGATTGATTTTGTGGTGGCCCAGAAACAATAAAAACTGGAAACAACGCCTAAAGTTTGATTGGAATAGTAAAACCCGATGGAAACGAAAAAACTTTGATCTACATACCGTTGTCGGATTTTATATATCAGCTTTTGCCCTTATATTAACTTTTACCGGTTGTGTCATGGCATTTAATTGGTTTTACTTTATTGCATTTAAAGTGGCAGGAGGTGATAAAGCTCCTCAATTTATAGTACCCCAAAGTATAGTCACTGCAACCATAGAAGATGATCCAAATCCGGCTTATGATCAACTCATTCCTTTGTTGTATGAAACATATAAAGAAGCCGAAAACTTTGAATTACATTACCCAGAAAACGATTCGACTTCTGTACTAGTTGAAGTGAGTAATTCTCAAGGAGTATACTATAACATGGATTATCTATTTTTTGATCAATATTCTCTTAAAGAAATAGAGACGTCGAGTATCTACGGTAAATATAAAAATGCTGATTTTGCGGATAAGGTGATTAGAATGAATTATGATATTCATGTAGGAGCCATCGGCGGAATTATTGGAAAAATCATAGCATTTCTTGCAAGTTTTGTATGCGCTTCACTACCTGTAAGTGGTATTCTGCTATGGTACGGAAGAACCTATAAAAAGAAGAAAAATAAGAAGAAGGCTATACTACCACAAAAAAAGGTTTTAGTAAATCAGTATTAGATAATTACTAAAGGTGATTAAATAATTATTTTAACTTTTATCAAGCCATTTTTTTAGTTTAGTTGCTTTTAGCTTACTCACTATTATGACTGATTGAGATTCTGGATTAACTATTAATTTAAGTTTACGGTTTTCATCCTTAATTATTGATTTAATAGATTTTTTTGAAACAATATTTTGTCTGTTTGCTCTAAAAAAAGCTATAGGATCCAGTTGTTTTTCAATTTTTTCTAATGTTTGATCGATACGATAGGTTAAACCAGAATCGGTAATACAATAGACATTTTCATTCTGTAAATTAAAATATGCAATGTCTTGAGTAGCAATAGGGATTAGTTGTTTTTTGTAGTTAACTAAAAACGTTTTTTTGTAGATAGCTTTGTTTTTTTGCTTTAGCTCTTTGATAACCTCTAACAGTTTGGTATTGTTATTAATTATAACTTCATCGCTCACATATAAAGATTTATATTTATTGATAGCTTTTTGTAATGCATTTTTATTTATAGGTTTTAACAAATAATCAATACCGTTGTATTTAAAAGCTTTTAAAGCGTATTCATTATATGCAGTTGTAAAGATAATAGGAAAATTTACCTTTGTTTTTTCAAAGATTTCAAATGAATTTCCATCTGCAATTTTTATATCAAAAAAGGCTAAATTAGGCGATTCGTTATTGTTAATCCAGTGTATACTTTCTTTAATATTATCAAGAACTATTAATATGTTAATAGCAGGATTAATCTCATGCAATAGATCGCATAAGTTTTGCGCAACAGTCGTTTCATCTTCAACAATTAATACTTTCATAGTATTGGTAGTTTTACTCTGAACCAATTATTCTCTTTCTCTATAGTAATCTCATTATTAGTGATAAGCTTATATCGATTGTTCAGGTTTTTCAATCCAATACCAAAGCTTTCTGTTATTTCTTTTTCCTGTAAATTGTTTTCAATACATATATAATTCATTGTATTATAGATCTTAACTTCTAAAGGTTTTTTAACAGTCATTATATTATGTTGAACAGCATTTTCTACAAGCAACTGTATGGACATTGGAGGGATTTTGCTATTGACTACTTCTTTAGAAATAGAGATGTTAAAAAAGAGTTTCTTTTCAAAACGCTTTTCTAACAGTGAAATATAAGAATCAATAAAACTTAGTTCTTCTTTTAATACTACCAGGTTAGCTTTTGAAGATGTAAGTGTATAATGATACGTATTAGACATATCCTGAATGAAATCTAAGCTTTCTTTTTTAGTTTCATTTCTTATAACTGTGCTTAAAGTACTTAAAGTATTAAAGAAAAAATGAGGGCTAATTTGTTCTTTTAAGGCAGAGAGTTCTGCCTTAGATTTTTCTTCCTTAATTTTAATAAGATGTTGTTCTGTGAGTTGTATTTTTTTGATTTTTAAAAGAATATATGGTGTGATAAAAGCTAGTATTAGTACCGGTAAATGGTTAATGAAATATTTTTTTATATAATAACTTTTATTTGATAAACTAATTTTACTGGCTGGACTTAGATATTTCTCTAAATTGAAATCAGCATATACAAGAACAAATAGTAATAAGATATTACTTATAATTAATAGGGTAGTTCGTTTAGTTACAGGTAATTTTTCAGGAATGATATAATCCTTCCAGGAATAGTTGAAAAAGATTATGAAAATTAACATAATAAACTCAGAAATCAAATTTTTCAAACCTACCCTAAATAGAAATATGAGGCGTTCTGTTTCTTTTGTCAACTCGCTTTCTGGCGTATTATTTATTATTTCCTGCTGATTTAAGAGGTCATAAATTTGTGTGATCATCCTCAAATTAGCTAATAATGTAATTAATAAACTAATTATTATAATAACCCATACATATCCTATATTCTTAAGCATCTACCCATGTTAGTTTATTAAATAAAGTTATAGAAAAATATATCATGGTTTTAGAATTATATTTTCTTTACTTTAAATTTGATATGATTTTAGCATCTACCCAAAAGATATCACCACCTCGATTAAAATAAAAATACTTTCCGTCGTGAGATAGCTTAGGAGCAAATTCTCCAGTAGAAGAATTAACACTCTCTCCCATGTTTTTGGCTTTTGCCCACGATCCATCTTCTTTTTTAAAACTGATATATAAATCAACGGATCCAAAACCATCTGGTCTGTTTGATGAAAATATTATAAAACTCTCATCCGGAGCAATGAAAGGATCGTAATCTCTGTATTCTGTATTAATAGCTTCTCCAAAGGCTATCGCTTTTTGATAACTACCATTTTTGTACTCAGAATAAACAATGTTACTAGAACGACCTGGTCCAGTAGAAAAGAAAAGAGTGCCCTTTTTAGAAATGGATGGGAACCAATCATCATATTCGGTATTAACATTTTCACCCAAATGTATTGGGTTCCCCCAAGTATTTCCTTCTCTTTTAACCATCCATAAATCAGCATTATCTTGTATAGAATCCCGACTTTTAACCGGCCTGTTAGAACAATAATAGATAGTAGAACCATCAGAAGTAATAAATGGATCTATTTCTCTATAGTTTCCTGGGATAGTTGAAGGTTTTGGAGTCGTCCATTTTCCGTTTTTGATTTTTGAAACCATTATGGTTCCTCCATGATATTTTTTTGATTCAGCAGTATAATATATTTCTTTCCCGTCAGGAGAATAGGCTGGGCTATGAACAAAAATTTCTGTAGAGATAAAGTTATTAGCAAAAATTTCAGAAATCAAACCAGGTACTTTTTGACCAACGTACTTTCCTTTAAACTCATATTTTTTTACCTTTTTTAAATTAGCTCCTTTAGAAATAAGAGCTTCTGCAATTTCAACCGAGCGTTGTCGAATTGCTATTTCTAATGGTGTGTTTCCCTTTTTATTTAAAACATCTGGATCTGTTTTGTCATCAATTAATTTTTTTACAAAATCTAAGTTGTCATTTAAAACCGCTTTATGAAGAGGAGAAATCCCAACGTTTATATCTGCACCAGAAGAGATCAGTAAATCAAATATTTCTTTGTTATTAGATTGAACAGCCTCTAAGATCGGTGTTCTTTTATCAGTATCTATAACATTTACGTTAGCACCTTTATTCAAAAGTGCTTTGACTTTCTTTACATCTCCATATCTTGCAGCATATTGTATAGGAGTTTCTCCATACTGATTACTAATATTTACGTCAATTTCTTTTTTTATGAGTAAATCAAAAGCATCATTTTGTCTGCAATATATTGCTATTAAAAGAAGCGACGACCCTTTGGCATTTACTGTATTAACATTGCCGGTTTGTAAAAATGATTCTAATTTATTGATATCTCCTTGACATATTGATCTATGTATCGTTTGTGAATTTAAAACTGAGGAAATTAAAAAGACAATTACTATAATTTTATATCTCATGAATACTATTTAAATTTAAGTTTTGTCTAATGTATTCTAATAGTAGATATGGTCTATAAATAAAAAGGTTAGATGGACAAAATGAAGCTTGAAATGGACTTAAATAGTTCTAATTCAAAAAGTATAATCAAATATTTCTATCTTATTCGTTCTAATTGTTTCTTTATTCTAAAAACATGTCACAAAAATCAACCTTAGATGAATCTTTACACGAAACTTTAGTGTATAATACTGGAGATTGTTTTTTAAAAATAGGTAAACCTTGTACTAAAATCGGAAAGATAATAAAAGGTGTGATGCGCGGTTTTGTATATGATAATGATGGAAACGAAATTACCACTCACTTTTATCAAGAAGATGATATGATTGTTGGGAGTTATTTGCCTAATGTAAACATTGCATTTACCATAGAAGCATTAAGTGAGTGTGAAATATCTACAGCCAATTATTCTGATGTAATGTCCTGGGTAAACAAAGACCAAAAAATTACTGAGATTATTACTCATGAATTTCAGAAGTTAAATAACCAATTGCAATCCCGGTTGGTATCATTACTCAATTTAAGTTCTTTAGAAAAGTATGAACTCTTTTTAAAAGAATATCCAAATTTAATAAATAGAATTCCGCATTATTATATAGCTAATTATTTAGGCATAACACCTACACAATTGAGCAGAGCCAGAAAGCAGTTTATCGCCAAACATAAATAACTAATAAATATATCATCAGTAAAGGAGTATGATGAATCAATTTATAATACTATCTCTTTACTATTTAATATTATAAAGAGATAGTACATAAGGCATAGGTTATTCAAAACTTAATTGAACCTTAAACCCAATATTTTCTGAGATCATCTTATCTTTCATATCGGTTACAAACTTGGATGCATATACAATATTCCAAAGGGTTCGATTAATACTAAAACTTGTAGCCATTTCTTTTTTATCATAATCCAGCTCTGCATCAAACTCAATAGGTTTGGTTGTGGTTTTTATGGTAAGATTTGCTTTTACTTTTATGTGTGTCTTATCTTTATAAACAACATTCGTAATATCAAGTTTTGCTGTTGGATAAAAGAAGACATCAAAAAAGTCTCCATTCTTAAGATGATCAACTAATCCTTTATTATAACCACCATCTACATTAGCTATAGTATTCATGTCAATAATAAAACTACCACCCGTAATTTTACTATTAGTTAAAATAAGATTTCCTTCTTTAAATTTAACTGTTCCGTGGTGGTTACCAAAACCAAGAAAGTTTGACCCCATCCAATACAAAACACTTTTTTGAGTGTCTAATTTTGCAATATCTTGTGCATAATTAGTAATTGATACTCCCGCTATAAGGAGAATAGTAAGAATTGTTTTTTTCATAATGATTTACAATAGTTTATTTTGATGATAAAACTAAATTGACCTAAGAAGGGAAATGTCAAAAAAGTGTAAAAGAAGTGTCAACCATTGTAAAAATTCATGAAATTGTATGTTATTTACACAATTATGAGCAAGAAAAGGATTTACTTCTATAGTGTTTTAATAATACTCCTCTTTTTTATTTGGATCTTTCTGAATTCTTCAAGTGACCAACAAGAGGAGTTTTCTGAAAAAGTGAAAATTTCTTTACGTGATGTTGGTCATCAATTATTACTTGTAAATAACGACACTACTTCTTTGGTATTACCTGTGGTAATGCTGAATAACTCAAAATATGAACTTTCATTTCAAGAACCACTTTCAATGATGCCAGACAACTTGGTTTCTATAGTACAAAAAAGCTTTGAAAAGGCGAATCTCCCTAATCATTATCGTGTAGAAGCAATTCAGTGTATAGACGAAGAGGTCGCCTATAGCTATGAAATGAATTTTGGATTAGAAAATACGATCATTCCTTGTTTGGGAAGAGAATTATTAAATAAATGTTATACGGTACAGGTACGATTTATTAAAAAAACTACTCCGATTTATAATAAACAGATTCCGTTATATCTTATATGTATTATAGGGGTAATATTCTTATTAGATTACTTAATATTTAGTAGAAAATCAACCGAGATAAGATCAGAAAAAGACAATGCTATTCATACATCTATAGGTAGTTTTCTTTTTTATCCAGAGCAAAATAAATTAGTGAAAGAAGCTATTGAAATTAATCTTTCAAAAAAAGAATGTGAGTTATTAGCCATTTTTGTAGCTAATCCTAATCAAATTATTAAACGTGATGAGCTAACCAAAAAAGTTTGGGAAGATAATGGTGTATTTGTAGGAAGGAGCCTGGATACCTATATTTCTAAATTACGAAAAAAATTAAAAGATGATACTTCAGTAAAAATAACTAATGTACATGGTGTAGGTTATAAGTTGGAGATATATCGTTACTAGAAGGTTTAAAGGGAATAAAGAAAGTACCAATCAATTTCTGGGCATGGATATGTTATTTTTATTTACCTATTTCAAATTGTCCAAAACATTTTGCTTATAAAATTCACCAATTGGTATTTCTATATCATCTATTTCTACATCATTTTTAGTATAAGCAGTTACCATATTGGTATTAATAATAAATGATCTGTGTATTCTTAAAAAACGGCGGTCTAGTTTATCATTAAATGTTCCTAAACCATGTTTAATCATAATTTTATCACTTTTAAGATGTATACGTATATAGTCTTTTACGCTTTCTATATATAAAATATCATCAAATTGTAATTTAATATTCTTTTTATTGCTCTGAACATATAAGTGATTCACTTCTTTTACCCCGTTATTAGAAGTGGTTTCTATAAACTTTTCAATGGCTTTAAAAAAACGTGAGAAAGTAATAGGTTTAAGCAAGTAATCTATAGCGTTCAATTCAAACCCTTCTAAAGCATAATCTCTATAAGCAGTAGTAAAAATTACCTTGGGTTTAATTGATAGGTTGTTAAAAAAATCGGTTCCTTTTAATACAGGCATTTTAATATCCAGGAAAATTAAATCAATCACATTTTTTTTTAAAATTTTATGAGCTTTTAATGCAGAATCACAAGATGCCACTATTTTAAAATTATCTAGTTTAGATAAGTGGGTTTCGATTAACTCTCTAGCTAATTCTTCATCATCTACAATTAAACATTTATACACCATGAAGTTTAAGTTTTAAAACTACTTTAAAAACATCATCATTTTCATTGATGTTTAAAATATAATTATTAGTTGCATATAGCAATTTTAATTGTTTTTCAATATTTTTTAATCCAATAGATTCGCGCTCACTCTTAGTTTTATGAGTGATATTTGTTGGTATTGTGTTTTCAATACTAAAAAAGATTTCTTTTTCAGAAGTTATTAATTCAATTTTAATTGAAGCGATATCAATCTCTTCTTCAACACCATGTTTAAAAGCATTTTCGGTAAAAGTAAGAAGCAGTAAAGGGCCGATTTTTACATCTTCTTCAATAGAGTGATTAAAAGTGATTTGCAATCTCTTTCCGTACCTTAATTTTTCTAAAGCAATATAGTTTTCTAATAACTGTACTTCACCAACTATATCTACATATTTATCTTTACAATTAAATAATATATAATCCAATATACCCGAAAGTCGTTCAATTACTTCTGGGGATTTATCAGATTTTTTTAATGACAATACGTATAAGTTGTTAAGCGTATTAAACAAAAAGTGAGGATTTAGTTGATTTTTTAATGCTTCTAATTCAGAGGATTTCTTTTTTTCTTTTAAACTAATGATCTCTTTTTGTTGGCGATAATAATTAATTACTATCAAAATAATAGTAGGAAATATAAGTGTAGTAATATTATTTAGAAACGCAAAACCATTGGTGATACGTTCCTCAAAAACTAATGGAGGTCTATATTTATATACTTCTGGATATTTGGGTAATAGATAATAACAACGAATAGCAGTAAAAGCAGCATAGGTAATATAAATCAATAAAACACAAAGGAGAATGAAGAGAAGTTTCTTTTTTTTGTGAAGCAATGAAGGAACTACAAAATGAATGATTATATAAGTTAGAATGATTTGTACTAAAACAAGTAAAACCATTTTTTCTAAAAGAAATATTTTGTCTTTTTCAAAAGGCCATTTTGAACTTATATAATAGAGTAGGATTACAATCCAGTATACAAAATGCAAAACAGATTGTTTATTAAAAAAAATATTATTTATGGATTTTAATGTCATGAAAATTATTGTATCCTTTTAAAAACTATATTTTTTACTCTTGGCGTAGAAACGGTAAAATCATTTATGTTCTTGTTATTACCTTTAAAAAGAAACAGTGCCATTGGACTATTAAAGACATTAGTCATAATTGGTTGCAAGAATACGGATCGTCTACCGTTTATGAATAACTGAAGATTATTTTTATTTTGTTTAATCTCATATTTAGTATCAATTTCTTCGCTATAATAGATTCCTGTATAGTTTTGTAATTCTTTATCATCATATATAGCTAGGGTATATTTATTAAAAGAAGCTACTGTCTTACCATTTTCTATAAAACTCATCATATCGTTTTTTGAAAACTCAACATAAACATTCATTTCTGGAGGAGTATTGATCATTTTGAATTTATTTTTACTTACCGGAACTAATTTATTTGTATTTCTTGAAGAGCGCATATAATGTAGTGTATCATTTTTTACCATTAATTCTCTTGAATATCCATCTTTTGCATTCCAATAAGTACCTTGATACTGTTTTAATACTTGATTTGGTAATTTAATAAAATTTGGATCTTTTGGTATAATAAAATCTACTTCTTTAAATTGATCCTTTAAAAAAATATCTGCTATTTGATATCCTAATTGAGTTGCATTAGTGTTAGAAACGTTTGTAAGTACAATTACAGAAAAATTTTGATCAGGAAAACGAATAATCTCTGATAAATACCCTGGAACTCTGCCTCCATGTTCTATGATATTTAATCCTTTATATTTTTGAATTTCAAGTCCCCACGCATAATCAATTGTTTTCTCATTTTTCAGAGTGCCTTTAGTTGTCATTAATTTCCAAAAAGCATCATTCAGAATAGTTTTATTAAAATATGCATTTACCCATTTATCTAGATCCTGTACAGAGGTATATACACCTCCATTTCCTGTATGTTCCAAGGTCGAAATGATATTTCTAAACCCACCCGAGCGTATTGAACTATAGCCGGAAGCTCTATTATTTATAATGATAGAATTGTTATCGATAAACCTTGTATTTACCATCTGTAAAGGTTCAAAAATTTCTTTATGAGCGAAGTCTGCCAGACTCATTTTGGTTACTTTTTCAACAATCTTACCAAGCAACCAGTAATTTGAATTACTGTATAAAAACTGCTCTCCTGGAGGAAAGTTTAAGGATTTTTGATTATTAATCCATGACAGAATATCGTTATCATTATAATAATCATCAGGGCGAAGACCACTCAAATAGGTAATTTGTGAAAAATCCCGTATTCCGCTGGTATGATGTAAAAGATGTTTTATAGTAATATCCTTTGCATAATCAGAAAAATCAGGAAAGAAATTCTTTAAGGTTTGATTTACATTTAGTTTACCTTTTGACTGTAAAATAGCAATACAAGCTGCGGTAAATTGTTTACTGTTAGAAGCAATGTTAAACACCGTTTTTGAACTATTTGTAATCGAATGTTCTAAACTTGCCAAACCATAGCCTTTTGCATATATCATTTTTCCTTTAGAAATAATTCCTATTGCCATTCCAGGTGAATTGGATTTGTTCCACCTCTCAAATAATCGATCTACCTTCTTTTTCTTATCTGGTAATAAAGTTTCTACTTGTGAACAAGAACTATTTGTAACAAGTAAAAGAATCAATAATGTAAATAGAGATTTCATATGCATTAATGTTTTTAATGATTGATAATATTGACTAATTTATTATTCAGTTAGTTATAGATTTAAAAAAAGAGATAGAATTAGAGGTACAGCAGTTATAAAAAGGATATCAGACAATAAAAATGAAATACATATCTTGAATTAATAGCACCTGAATAAATATTTAAAACATAATTCAATATGACGGAATTATCATTCCGACAGGTTTTATAAATATTATAGGTGTACTTCGCCTCATAATTATAAAAATTAGTGTTATGCTTAAAAAGTATCCTATCCTTAAATGGATATTAATTGCCTTTACAGGGATAATTGTTCTGTTATTTGGTTTTGGTTGGTGGTTTATTAGCTTATTGCCAACAGAAGAAATGAGTGTTGATCTATCCTCAATACAAGCATCTGAGTTACCATACTTATCTCAAGATGTTACACCTTCTCGTGGAAAAATCTTAGCAATAGTTACTAGTACAGATACAATGGGAGAGACTGATAAAAGTACAGGTTATGAATTAACAGAATTGTCACGGGCATATTATGTTTTCGAAGCCAATGGTTTTGAAGTTGATATTGCTAGCCCATTAGGAGGAGAACCACCTGTAGTAATTGATGATGATGATGTGGGGAAGTTTGATTTTGCTTTTTTAAACGATAAGATTGCCCAACAAAAGGTAAAACAAAGTATTGCAGTAAAAGATATTAATCCTTTGGATTATGAAGCGGTATTTTTTGCGGGAGGAAAAGGAGCAATGTTTGATTTTCCAGAAAATAAAGCGATTCAAAATATTATACGTGAACTATATCAATCCAATAAAGTTATTGGTGCAGTATGTCATGGACCAGCAGCATTAATAAATGTAATACTTGACTCTGGTGAGCCGTTACTGAAAAACAAAGAGGTGAGCGGTTTTACTAATGAAGAAGAGTTATTATTGATCCCTGATGCCGAAACGATATTTCCTTTTCTTTTACAGGATAAATTGATTTCTCAAGGAGCACAGTTTAATGAAGGAGCTATGTATTTAGAAAATATTAGTCATGACAAAAACTTGGTTACCGGACAAAACCCTTGGTCAACCTGGATATTAGCAGAAACCATGATTGCAGAATTAGGATATACACCAAAACACAGAGAAATTACAGCAGAAGAAAATGCTATGAAAGTTTTAATGGTATATGAAACAGAAGGATCTCAAAAGGCTAAGGAATTAATAAATCAAATGTGTGCAACAGATAAAAAACCTTTTGCCAGACAATTATTGGCGTCACATAGTGTTGTTGCAGCTATGAGAGGGGATATTGAGCGATTTTTTGGTCTTCTTAGTTTGACTTCATATGCAAAAAGCAAATCTAAAAACATATAAAACTATATAAAATAACTTAAGATTTAGAGATTATAGAAAGTATAAATTTGTAATTAGATTTATACTTTCTAGGATTCTGAAATATGCATACATTTGAAAAAAATAGCGTATTGAGTTTTTTAGATATCTTACTTATTATAATTAGTAGTGCAGGTCTTTTACACGGAGTTCTATTTGCTTTCTATTTGATTGTTTTCAAAAAGAAAAAAATGTTGACGAACCTTTTATTAGGAATGATTCTGATATTTATGGCTTTTAGAATTGGTAAATCAGTAATGCTCAATTTTGGTAATGATTTAGAACCAATTTTTATTTTTATAGGATTAGCGTTTCTATTACTGATCGGACCATTTTTTAGATGGTATACGTTAGGAATGACACGTCCAGATTTTAAATTATCCAAATATTATCTTTTAGAGCTCGTTCCATTTTTTATAATATTTATTGCTAGTCTTTTTATAACCAAAGAATGGTATGAAAACAGTAAACTGGTTATTATAATTTTTTCGAGCTGCCTGATTTTTATTTACCTTCATTTAGCTTTTTATATAGGATTAACTTGGCGAATGATAATACGAGCTAAAAAACAATATCAACAAGTTTTACAAACAAAGTCTGGAAATGCAATATTTAGTTGGTTACATCTTTTAATTATTGGTTTAATAGTTATCTGGGGGAGTTATGTATTAAATATATTAGATGATACAGTACCATATATTGTTGGACCAATTGTTTATTCTATAATCATCTATTTTTTAAGTTATAAAGCATTTGAATTAAAAGTTACTGAGCTCAATGGAGAGGTATTTAAAACGAATGATAACAACCTTTTATTTAACGAAATATCCAGGTTGATGATGGATGCTAAACTATATCTTGAGCCGGATATTTCGCTTGTAAAACTGGGTAAGATGATAGGAAAAAGCACACAAATTACATCATCAATTATTAATCAATATAGTAATAGAAACTTTAATGATTTTATTAACTATTATCGGATTCAGGATGCAAAGAAATTACTTTCAAATGAAGAAGGAGATAAATTTACTATTTCGTCAATAGCTTTTGATACAGGCTTTAGTAGTCTTTCTTCTTTTAATAGTGCCTTTAAAAAATTTGAAGGGAAAACACCATCAGCTTATAGAAAAGGAAAACAGTAATACATCGGTGATAAACCAATGATTATTGTATACATATCTTTATATTTGATACTTTGTTTTGAATATGGATTATTCCTCAATGTTTTTGTTTTTTTTTGGAGCTATTGGTGTATTTAATAGCTTTTTGGTGAGTCTGTATTTTATTTTCTATAAAAAACCAAGACAGATATCAAGTACATTGTTAGGTTGGTTTCTTTTATTTTTTAGTGAACGTGCTTTACGCTCATTAATTTATTTTTTTAGCGATATTACTCCTAATTCTTATTCTAAATTTGGCCCCATTACTTTTCTTTTTATAGGACCATTTTTGCTATTGTATATTATATCAGTTATAAAACCAAATAGTAAAGCATTAGTTTTTTGGAAATATCATATTTTATTTTGGATAGTAACTGCAATATTCATGCATTTTATATATCCTTTTAGAACCGATCCTATATTTTATAAAAAATATATTCTGAAAGGAATTAATATTCAATGGTTAGCATATGTTTTAATTTCTGGATATTATGTTTTCAATCATCTAAAAAATACTCACGTTAAAAATAAAAAACTTGAAGCTAGGGATCGATGGTTGCTTTCTTTATTAATTGCTGTATTAATTCTTTGGTTGATTTATTTCTTTATAAGCTTTGATTACTTTGTTATTGGGTCAATCACTTTTTCTATTATATTTTATTCTTTCTTTATATACTTTATGTTTAATAAGAAAGAACGTGCTCAAGTATTTGATATTGGGACAAAGTACGGAACTAAAAAAATAGAAGCTGTTAAACTTACTCAATTAACAGAAAAGCTTAGCATATTAATGTTAGAACATAAACCTTATAAAAACCCTAATTTAAAATTAACAGATGTAGCCAAAGAACTTGGTATTTCCACCCATCAGTTTTCACAATTATTAAATGATAATTTGAAGAAAAGCTTTTCAACTTTTATAAATGAATATAGAATTGAAGAGGCCAAACAAATTATTAAGTCTAATACAAAGTATACATTAGACGCAATCGGGAACGAATCTGGCTTTAATTCTAAATCAACATTTTATAATTCCTTTAAACAAGTTGTAGGCATGACTCCTTCAAAATATAGAGAGCAATTTTTAAGTTCATAATTATAAATTCAAACAAAAACGGATGCCAATGGTATACGATTTTTGGTAAATCTGCTGTTTTTTTGTTTTATAATTTTAATTCTACTAAAATGAAAAAACCTATTGTAATTCTAGTCTCCTTACTATGTCTGTTGTTTTTTATAATAAGTTGTGATTCTAAAAATAAGATTACAACAAAAAAATCTATAGCAGAAGCTATTGCGGTGTTGCCTAATGCTACAATAGATGAAACTATAGATTATTATTATAAGTTAAAAAGAGAGCAATTAGACTCTTATAATTTTGAAGATGAAAATGAGCTTAATAAACTAGGATATCAATTCTTAAACAACGGGAAAGTAAAGGAAGCCATAAAAATATTTCAACTATTGGTTTCAGAATTTCCTAATGCCTATAATCCCTATGATAGCTTGGCTGAAGCTTATCTTATTGATGGAAATGAGCCTCTAGCCATTAAAAATTATGAAAAATCTCTGAAGTTAAACCCTAAAAATATTAATGCAGAGGATCATATAAACAAATTAAAATATAAAGAATACGACTCTACAAGGTTTTATAAAGTGTATGCTGTAGAAAAGTACAAGCAAGATTTAGATGAGTTAGGTCGTCGATTAACTGAAGTAAACCCAAATGCCTTTAAATTTATTACTGAACATTCATTTTGGGATATGGTCAATAGTAAGAAAGAATCATTATCTGAAAAAACTACCTTCAGTGAATTTATTTGGATGTGTAGTGAGATTATTGCTAGTATTAGTTGCAGCCATACTTCTATGGGATACTTCAAGCAGGAAAGAAAAATGCTTCCTGTAGAGTTACGGTTTCCTTTGGAGGTAAGATTAATAAATAATAAGATGTATGTTTCTAATGCATTAAATAATAAAGATAAGGTAAGTGTAAAGCAAGAAATCACTGCGATTAATGATAGACCTATTGCTAAAGTAAAAGATGAAATATACAAACATATTTCATCACAAGGTAGTATTGAAACATCCAAAAAGAATTTTCTTAATGCACATTCTACGTCTATTATTCCTTATGCATTAGGATTTCCAAATTCATACAACGTACATATAAAAAATAAAAAAGAACCGATTTCTTTATCACAACTAGTAGAGTATGATGATAATCTTGATAAATTACCTGATTATTTATGTCAAGAACCTCTTTGCATAAAGTATCTAGAGGATAATAAAACTGCTATAATGACTATCCGTACTTTTGCTTATTATGGTAATAAATTCCCGGAGTTTAAGTCATTTATCGATAGCAGTTTTAAAGCATTTTCTCAAAAGAAAATTACCAATTTAGTTATTGATGTAAGGGGAAATGGAGGTGGCCCATCAGATGCCGGAATATATTTACTTAAATACTTGTCTGATAAACCATTTAGATACTTCTCTAATTCTCAGTACAATGAAAAATTGGATGTAAACCAACCTTTTACAAATTCTTTTAAAGGAAACTTATATTTCACCATGGATGGCAATGGAGGTTCTACAACCGGACATTTTATGTCTTTAATAAAACACTTAAAACTAGCTACCTTAGTAGGAGAGGAGTTAGGATCAAATCAATTTTGCACAGGAGGTCAAAAGATGCTTCGATTACCTAATACAGGAATCATTTATGTTGTTGCCAGAAATACTTATGAAACTACAGCTACTGATTTGCCCATTGACAGAGGGATCATGCCTGATTACGAAGTCTCACAATCTATTGATGATTATCTTGATAATGTAGATATGATTATGGATTATACTTTAAAATTGATTAAGAAAAACTGATCTAAAAATAAAAAGTATGATGTTACTTTTTTACTTAGTAACATCATACTTAAATCGTATTAAAAAAATATCAGTTTGTAGGCTCTACAGTCTTTTTATTATTCTGTAATGAAGTTTATTGGATTTAAATGCTTGTTGTTTAAATGTACTTCGTAATGTAAATGTGGACCAGTCGATAGACCAGTATTACCCACATACCCAATAACATCTCCTTTTTTTACAGTTTCTTTTTCTTTAATGTTAAAACCATTAAGGTGTGCATACCAGGTTTGATAACCATTACTATGATTAATGATAATTAAATTCCCCCAGTTACCTTCATAAGATGCTTTATTAATAACTCCATCTGCGGTAGCTATAATAGGAGTACCTATTTTGGCTTTGATGTCAATACCTCGATGGACCATTTTCTTAGGGATTTTAGGATGCTTTCTAGGTTTGCCATATAAACTGGTAATATCTTTTTTATTACCATCTTTGATCGGAAATAACGAAGGAGGCTCATTAATGGTAACAGAAGTGGTAACATTTGATAATTCTGGTACTGTTACGTCCAACATTTTTGTAACCGTTTTGGATTTTGTAAAAGCCATGCATAGCATAACAGTACCAATAATTAATAATGAGTAGGTAAGTTTAAATACCTTGCGTGTAGGTTTTTTTGTGATCATGTCTATTCGTTTTTTGATTACTGATTGATTGAAATAATTATATAAATTATTTGATGATTGAATTTGAATATTTAATAATAGTGCTTGTAAATAATCGGATGTTTTTACATTTCTTTTTAATACCCAGGCATCTGCCTGATACTCATGAATAGATTTTAGTGATTTTCTATGTAAGTATACTAATGGATTGAACCAGAACAACATAATATATATTTCTGAAAAGAAAACATCTATTGAATGTTTTAATTCTATATGCGCTTTTTCATGTTCTATTATTAGATGACTATTCTCATCATTATGCTGTTCAGGTAAGAATATCCATTTAAAAAAAGAAAATATATTTGATTGATTGGTATATACAATTTGGTGGTTATCCTTACATATTGATTTAGATTGCTTTTTTAATTTAAGTACTAACCAGATAGAATGAGTTAATTTAAATAGCATTAAGAAACATCCCAAAAAATAAATGTATATCAATAGATCATTTAAGCTATATGATGCTTCCTGACTATTTTCAAATACGGTTGTTATGGTATCTCTTTCATCACTAACAAAATCATAAATTGTTGGAACCTGAATAACAGTTTCTGGTATTTCAGAAATAACTAAATAGGAGAGAGGTGCTAATAAAGCTATTATGGGCATAACAAGTAATACAACTCTATTAGTTTGATGAAATGTTATTCGACTAAATATAGTTTTATAAAATATATATAGACAAGAGAATACGATACTACTTTGTAATAAGTATAGGAAGAAATTAGTCATTTTGTTCTTTTAATGTTTCAATTTTTTCCTCAATTAGGTTCTTGATTTCTTCTAACTCAGAAAGTTTTAGATCTTCATTCTCAGTAAAAAATAAGGCAAACTTACTGCTAGAGCCACTAAAGAAATTACCGATAACATTCTTAAAATGCTTCTTAAAATATTGCTCTTTAGACACTGTAGCATAGTATTGGCGTATTTTACCAAAGGATTCAAAGTTTAAAAAACCTTTTTTGACCAATACTCGTACAACTGTGGATATGGTTGTATAGGCAGGTTTTGGTTCTGGAAATTGTTCTACAACATCTTTAAGGAATGCTTTTTCTAGTTTCCAGATGTATTGCATGATTTGTTCTTCTGCTTTTGTTAATTCATTCATAGGGCAAATATAGTATAATTTTTTACTTATGACTATATTTATAGTAATAAAACTATTTTTATAGTCATAATCATTGTAACTCTCTATAAATATGATGTATTATGATGTATGAATTAGTTTTTATACCCTGCTCCTAAAATGATAATCCTGTTTTATATTTATCTTACTTATAAATTATATTGATCAAAAAAGAGGTTGCAATTCTTCACTTTTTGTTTTTAATGGTTCATAAAAATGTTCAACTTTGTGTATATTTAAAACTATTGAGTGATGCTTTCTAAAGAATCATCATTAGTTAACCAACTTATCTATTCTACCATGAAGAAACTCTTATTATTCTTTTTATTTATTTCTATCAAATGTATTTATAGTCAAAATTTAGCAAATCTTTACAAGCAAGTTAATTCATCCGTCGTAGTGATTGATGTAGTTAGTGTTGGATCAGAAGGAGAAGGAGTAAGTAGACGTTTAGTTACACAAGAGTCACAAGGTTCAGGTTTTTTAGTTTCAAATGAAGGGCATATTTGGACTGCTGCACATGTTATTCAGTCAGCAGAAGTTATTACTGTAGAATTTCTGGATGGTGATAGATATGAAGCTGATGTTCTGGCATCTAATCCTAATGCAGATGTTGCACTATTGAAGATCAAGGAAGAATTTGTTTTAAAAAATAAAAAGATAGTAACCATAGCCGATTCTGATAAGGTAATGATAGGAGAAGATGTGTTTGTATTGGGAGCGCCTCATGGTTTTAAACAATCCTTATCCCGCGGAATTTTAAGTGGTAGACACATTCCTGAAAATCTTAGTAACGATTTTATCAAAGTAGAGTTTTTACAAACCGATGCAGCTATAAATCCTGGTAATTCTGGTGGTCCGGTTTTTAATATGAAAGGAGAAGTGATCGGTATAGCTAGTCGTATTTACACCATGTCTGGAGGTTTTGATGGTATTGGATTTGCTGTTACTTCAAACATAGCAAACAAGCTTTTGATGGAAGAACCTAATATTTGGACAGGAATGGAAGGCAAATTAGTTACTGGTGTTTTGGCAAAAGCTCTTAATATTCCGCAAAAATCAGGATTGTTAATTTTAAATGCGTCTACAAAGGGAGCTGCCGGTAAATTAGGGTTAAGAGGTGGAGAGATTCCTGCTGTTATTGATGGAGAAGAAATTCTTATAGGAGGTGATGTAATTTTAGAAATAGCCGGAATCAAATTCGAAAACGAGAAATCAATTTTCTTAATAAGAGAAAAGATAACATCCTTTCAAAAAGGAGATTCAATTTCTATCACCGTTTTGAGGGATGGCAAAATAGGATCACTCAAATTTCCTAAACAGTAATTTAAAATATTTAATTCTTAAGCTAGTTATTCGGTTGGTTGATTATTTCTGAAATGATCTATTCGTTTTCTTAAAAGTTTTGCCCAATATGACATTACTGCTCTGGCGTTTCCGTACTTACTAAACGTCTCTATATATCCACGATTTTTTCTATTATCAATTGCTTGCCCAAGAATCTCTTTAGTAACAGAATCCACAACTTGTAACTCAAGAGAAGCACCTCCTTTGCCTCGTCCTGTAGCAGTATTTACGGCAATCATGAAAGGAAAAACATTGGTCCATATTTTTCCTGGACGTATATCGGTAATGGCTATTTGTATTAAAGCAACATCAGAACCTGGTTGATCAACTAATTCATATTCTGGTTCGAGATTTTTAATGATTTCGGTTTTAAAATATTCTTTTAATTCTTGTAATTTTTCTAGATTAATTTTTGTAGACTTCGCTTTAGGATGAAAACTAATAACGATATCATCAATCATCAGTTTTTTATACTTTCCTCTTTTTAAATCTGGGTTTACATATGATAGCATGGTACTATTAGCATCACCTTTGGTTAATTTGCTATAATCATCTAAAAAACCAGATTCATGAATCTTTGGACTACATCCAATTAAAAGATTTAACAGTAATATTGTAATACCCAAAAGAGGTTTATAATATAATTTCATAGCTGGTTATTTTGTGAATTAGAGTACATTAAGATATAACAAATATTTTGAATTGTAATAAGTTTTGATCAAAAGTGGCTTATTTTAATCTAGGGATATTTCACCCTTTAAAATAGTCACTTCACTTATTTTATTTTAAGTCAACCTCCTAAATCAGATTATGTTTGTTCTAGAAAACAAATACAATAAATATGAAAATTTCGAATATAATCTTGGGGACAATACTTGCGGGTAGCATAGGTATATTTACTGCTGCAGGAATCGAGAAAATAGAGGGCAATAATATATCAAGTCATTGTTCTAATGTAGAAAAACAAATAGAACTTGAAATTAATCAATTGGCTTCAGAAGAACTAAAAAGAGAATTAAAGTTTAAAGATGTTTTTGAGGTTCTAAATGAAAAGAAAATTGATCCATCAGATATTATGAATATCCTTGAAGAGGAGGAAATAACTTTTTAAAATTAATGAGCTTGGTACCTATTAAATATTAAATAGGTACCAAGAGATTCAAATTCTTTATCAATAGAATTTTAATAATAAATGAACCGAATTCTAATCTTATATTATCTGTGTAATAAAATCATAGATTATTCGCTCTTTACTAAAATAAAGAAGGGTTAAACCAATAGCATCATAAAACCCATGTATTAACACCGCTGATATTAAATTTTTTCTGTCTTTATAAAATATCATTGAAACACAAAAATGCCATAAAGTTACTCCTATTACTCCTGCTGGGCCTTGATACATATGTGATATCCCAAAATAGATAGAGATAATAACAGCAGAAAATAACCATGCTTTATTACTATCTCCAAATAATACTGCTAATCGTTTCATATAAAAACCACGAAAGAGGAATTCCTCTCCAAAAGCTGCAAAAACCCATACTATAATCATAGTAACAATGTATCCTACAATATTACCTCTGAGATCATCCAGAGAGGAGATATCAATTTTACCAAAATATATTTCTAAAAATGCTTCAATGGTGTAAAAAACAAAGAAAAGAAGGATAGCAATTATAAAACTTCGTATAACCGTTTTTACAGTAATTTTCTTTTCAAATCCAAAATATGACCATTGGAAATTACTCGACCATAAGATAAAAAATGCCACTGTTAATGCAGAAAAGAAAACAAAATTTCTATCTATAAACCCAAATAGAGGAGTGAGTAACATCGTTAAAATAACGATATATTTTTTTGTAAGTGCTGTGTAAATTTTGTTCTTCATCATAGTATATTTTAATTATTGAGGTAATTTTTAATTTGTTACCGCTAAAGTATTTTGATGATGATGAGCATATAAATTTTTGTGATGAATATGTAATGCTTAGGGATGAATAGATTGCAACTACATACAAAATAGCCTTATCACAGATGGTATCTTTTACATCCCAATAAATGATAAGATTCTCTATTATGTTATTGAAATAGGAATGTAGCAGTTATAAGTTTTAGGAAACAACCAAATGATTACTAAATAATTCAATGTCCAAATAAGAAGAAGTAATACGTCTTAAATAAAAACCATAAAACTATTAAGATGTATACCTATTTAACTGAAAAGATTAAAAACCTGAAATTATTGATATTAATAATTCTTCCTTTTTTTGTTTACGGGCAAAACCAGTTTGAAAATACACTCAAGTATAATGACTCAACAGGTTCTCCTAAAGCAGATCTAAAAGTAATTGAATGGTTAAGTGGATATTGGAAAGGAGAAGCATTTGGTGGTATAACAGAAGAAGTCTGGACACCACCTATTGGTAACTCCATGATGTGTGCCTTTAAACTTATAGTAAATAATGAAATACAATTTTATGAATTACTTACTATTACTGAAGAAGATGAAACATTAATCTTACGATTAAAACATTTTAATGATGATTTAACCGGATGGGAGGAAAAAGATAAAACGTATGATTTTAAGCTTGTAAAAGTAACAGAAAACAAAGTGTTTTTTAATGGGTTTACCTTTGAAAAAGTATCAGATCAGGAAATTAATGTGTATGTAGTGTTTGAGAAAAACAATAAAAAAACGGAAACAAAATTTAATTATAAGAGAATAAAACTTTAGAAGATAGAATTAATTTTCTCAACAAATGTAAAGGAATTCTAAAATTGCTGTCTATATTCTTTTAAGCAGGAAAAAAATACTTGATAGTATCGTTTTATCACTCCTATACCTGTGTAGAATAGGAGTGAATTCAATTATTTTTATGTTGTGATTAAATAATTTAATATGATTTGTTTTTCTTTTTCATCCCGAATAAAATTCTCGGTATCTTAAAAGGATAAATCAATAATCGATAGATTATTATAATAATAGGAAAAGATGTCAAAACTAAAAGAAACATTTTTGATACAATACTCATATTTAGTTGTATAATATAATAACCTAATATGATAAGAATCGTTTGATGTAGTATATAAAATGGATAAATAGCTTCGTTACATTTTTTTAACAGAACACTTTTTTTATTAAACCAGATCTGACCGTACCCAAGTAAAGTTGTTACAAAGTTCCAACCAACTAATGCACAAACCAGATACCAAATATCCCATCTGTTACTTAAAGAGAGATACGGTGTAATAACATCACTTGGCATAAGATAATATCCATAAAATAATAGGAAACTTATTAAAAAAGCCATAAAATTAAATTTACGATATGATTTTAGATGAATCCAAATGTTCTCTGTAGCTGTAAATAACATTCCGCAAACAAAAAAGTAACCATAGTAAAAAGTAGAGGAGAGGTTGATTATATCTTTTGAATCACTAGGATATATTTTTTTTAAGAAAACAGTTATTAATATTAATGGGAGTACCCATAAAAATATACCGTATCTTTTTGATGTGATAGTTTTAAGTAGGTTAATTAAATTATTAGATCTTGTTGATTTTAAGAATAAAATCAAAGGAATTAATACAACAGACATTATAAATAAATTCTCGATAAACCATAAGTGATTTACTTCGAAGAAATCTCCTTTTTTATAAACGTTTATATAAAAATCATACTTGATTATATTTTCAAAATATGTTTGTGGAGGAACTATAAAAAGAACACCGAACAAGAGCGGAATTAGTAAACGAGTGCTTCTTTCTTTTAAAAACTGAAACCAGGTTCTTTTTGAAAAAGCAAACATAGTTCCTGTACCAGAAATCAAAAATAAAAGAGGTAATCTAAACTGTTCAAAAAACACCATAATATCATCTAGGATTTTACTGGAATCAGAATTCATTATATGAAAGTCATCACCGTTAAATGGCATTCCTACGTGATGTAAATATACCGCTAGTATCGCAATAACCCGTAACCAATCTATATCATATCTTCTTTTATCTTCTATCAAAACTTTTGCTTTTTAGTTTATTTGACAAACTTAAAAACAAAGGCAATGGTGATTATAGTTTTGTGATGGATGACAAATGGAAGTGACGAAATACAAGGTGTGTTGTCTATATTTTAGAATACACTGCATTAAAACCATTAATGTTGGAGCGTGAAACAGGTATTTTATTTGAATAATTTTTTAAGGTCAATTGGTATCCTTGAGCATTTCCTGAAATCGATTCAATAGCATTTAGATTAACTAAATAAGAACGATGCGTTTTAAAGATAGAAGAAATTGGGTTTAATTGTTCTTCTAGTTCTTTTAGAGTGATACGAATCAATTTTTTATTAACTCCTTCTGTCGAATAAGTAAAAACTTCGGTATAATTACTTTCTACTTTTGCAAAGAGAAAATCATTAGTTTTCAGTTCAAAGTTTTCAATTGATATTGTTTTTTTTGCAGAATCCATAATACTATAAGATTCCCGGGCTATATTAGAAGGTAGTTTTTTTAAACTTGTTGTATGTTTATTTATTAGCCGTTCAAGGTTTATTGGTAGTACAATAATTAATAAAAGAACACCTATTAAAAATGTGTTCCGAATCTCTTCCCACAAATACCGAAAAGACCAATTATCCGGATTTGTATAAATCAAATCACGAATTAAAAACCCTACAATACCAATAATTAAAAGAATGATTGATAGATTAAAGATTTCTTTTCCCAGGGTCCAGATGATATCATCTTTCACCTTTAAATTCATCAAACTAAGATAAATGTACGCGATAGGAAAAGGAATAAATGCATGAATTAACAAAATCCATATAAAGTTGATTTTATATTCTGCAACGTTGACAACAAAAGGTTCAAAAAAATAAGAAAAACAAAAGCTTAAAACAGAGAGAAACAATAGTAATAAAATAAGCCGTTGTTGATTATCATAGTAATAGGGATAAGGCTCTTTTAAATATTCTTTAATTTTTGCTAGTCTTAATTTCATCTGAAAGCAAAAATAATTTTTTTAATGAATCTGTCTCAAAAAATTATATCATTATTAATTGCAGGAAATAAGCTCATAATAAAACCTAAACTATTCCAGCACATATGTAACCCCAGGGAATACGCAAACCCAAAATGCATTCGTATATATCCATAGGATAAGGCTGATATTAATTTGGGTAAAGTAATTAACGGAAGTAATAATACGTGTTTTAAGGTTATACCATAATTTAATATATGCATCCAGGCAAAAGTGATACATAAAAAATAAAATATCCATCTAAAGTTTGCTTTCCAGAATCCTTGAAGTTTATCCTTAATCTTATTTTGGACAACTATAAAATAACTACAGAGCATAATTATAATACTAATTAAAGCTCTATGAATGATATATACCTCTGTATTACTAAAACTAGTTTTGTAAACCACTTTAGTTAAAAAATAATAACTAAGGACTCCTATGGTTAAGGATAAATACAGGGGCTTAAATTTTAATGAAAGCCTAAAAGCTATTTCTTCTAATAATGGGAGAAGAATTATGCTTAAAAAAAAGATATAATAATTAGAATACTCCTGCTGCCATCTAAGGGATGTTTTGTTTGCCGGATCATAAATTGAAGTAACAATTATACCAACTATAATAGTTAATACTGTTTTAATAATAAAGATAACCCAGGTACCTTTTATTTTTTTCAGAGCGCTTTCGGTGGTGGTTTCAATAGGCTTTGGATAGATACTATATTTAATAAACTTTTTGAACTCGTTAAAATAATACTTGGGATTGATAAGGCTTAAACTCATAAACTATTTCTTAAAGACAACTATATAATTAATCACTATTACGACCAAAACTAAGATATGTTTATGACCAACTATGATGAATTTATAATTCCGTCAGAATAAATTAGTGTATTGAATATTGATAAATAGATACAATTTGAGATAAAAAAGAAAAACGTAAAGATTTATAATAGTTCAAAAAATATTTCCTACTTATATTTGACTAAAAAAATAGTGACGCTATTATATGATTTTCTTTTCATAGCAGGAATGCTTATTTCCTGTATTTATATTTATATTTTTTATAAATCTAAAGAACGAGGACTATCAAAATCTATTTTAATAATATTTTTTGGACTATTAGTGTTTGCCTTGTTAGAATCATACTCGACAATAAATAACATCAGATTTTTACATCATATCAGTTTTTTACCAGCGCATAGTTCAAAACTGATACTGGGTCCATTATTATTGATATACATACAATCCTTATTTTTTGATGACAAAGAGGTTTTAAAAAAGAACAAGTTATATTTTATACCTTTTATTCTTTTCTTCTTATTTATTTCTGTTCCCTATTTAATAACAGGTATATCAAAGGAGTATCTCGTTGAATATGGTATGTTTTTACGTGCTAATCATATATTTACACGTGTAGTATTAGATATAATCTTTTTACTTTTTCTATTCAAGAGTTTTAAAGTTTTTTATAAGTTCAAAAGAGTTTTAAAATGTAGTTACTCGCATATCGAGCATAACAATTTTGTTTGGGTTAGGTATGTATTGATTGCACCAATCTTAGTGATTTCTCTAGATTTTTTATTTGCCTCTTACCAATTGCTTTTTGAACCACTAAACTGGAGAACTCAAAACATAGTTATGGTTGGTTTGGTGATATCAATTATGTATGCAGCTTATTACGGAATCAACCAATCCAAAGTGTTAATTCCTTATTTTTTGTTAGATAATGAAACAAAAGTTGCCTCTAATAAAACTATGAGTGATGAAAAACAACAAGTTGTCTTTTTAGAACTAGAACAAACTTTAATTACATATATGGAAAACAAAAAACCATATCTGGATGAAGAATTAACCCTAAATAAACTAGCGGCAGGTATAGGTATAACTGATAAAAAACTATCTGCATTATTGAATCAACATATAAAAACTTCATTCTATAATTTTGTTAATACTTATCGAATCGATGAGTTTAAAAAGCAAGTTGCTTCACCTATATTTAAAGAATATACCATCGAAGGAATTGCATATGAATGTGGATTCAAATCTAAAGCCAGTTTTTACAGATTATTTAAAAAAGAAACCGGTCAATCTCCGTCGGAGTTTAAAGTCAATCTTCATTAGAGCTATATAAATAAAAAAACCAGAAGTTGACTTGATAAAGTTAACTTCTGGTTCTTAATATCATAGAATATTTAAGAAGATATTACTCCTAAACTCTAAAACTAAATATTTTCAAGAAACTCTTCTAAGGCTTGCTTGTTTTTGGTGTATTGAAGTTTACCTACAACCATATGATATTTAGGTTTGTCAGATGTAAACTGATAAGCCATCTTAGCAAATTTAAGTCGTAAGCCATCCAGATTAAAAATATTTATAAATTCAATTACCTGTGCAGTACTTATATGTTTCTTTTCTAAAAGGAATTCATAAGCCATTCCAACAGGTTTACCACCATTATTCATTTCTAACTCTAAATCCTTTTTCAATGTCATAAAATCAGTAAAACTAAGTTCTTTTACACTATCTGTTTCCTCAGTAACTTCATCGCTTTCTTCTTCTTCTTCTTCTTCTTTCGGTTTGTTTTCTTCAACTGGTTCTACATAGGTAGTACTCTTGATAATAACTTTTTCCAAAGATAGTTGTTGAATCTTGCTTACACTTAAGACATCTTTCCAAACGACATTTAGTTCTTCTCCATTAGGCGTTATATTGATAGAAAACGTATATGATTTCCCAGGAAAAAGTATATCGCCTTTTTTCACAACTTCGGCTTTTCCTCCATTTACTTTAAGTTTAGTTAGGTCAATATTACCTATGCTATTTACTCCGCCATTAAACGTACATTTAATTTGAGCATATACTCGATCGGGGTAAACATTATATTCCACCACTTTTATGGTAAATGGTTTTACCACTTGTGTAGCTTTTTCAGCTAAAACAAGTTTTGGAGACTTTAATGGTATTGAAAAAGGTTTTGCATAACTAAAACCTCTAAATTTAAGTTGCAAAAGATCAGCATTTGCTTTAGCCGGAGATTTTATTCTGAATTGATTATACACAGCTTTATAATCTCCTGATTTTAAAACATACTTGCCAGAAGTAGGAAATATTTCTCCATCATTTTGTTCTAAAGCTGTTAAGCTTCTATCAATAATTAAGGTACCATTACCAATATTTTCTGCCTTATAGTTTATATAATAGCTATTGGATGATGCCCGTACTTTTTGAAATATGACACGTACATTCTTTTTATTAATTGACTTTGGGAGATTATATGCAATCTTCTGAGCCTGTATAGAATGAGATAACAGGAATAATGAAATCACAAATAGATTTCTAGATAATGAAAATAAATTTTGGGACATAATTAATAGGTTAAAAATCAAACGGCTAATATATCAATTTATTTATTTAGAAAATTGAGCTGTTATGATTGACGAATGTAATTCAAATATCCCTAAAAAGCATTGCTTAATCCCTTAGTTGTCTCTTTAGAAGCAATGAGACATTATAATCAGTACTTTATGGTTGCTTTGTATCCGTTATCAATCAATTTTAATCATTAATTATTTTATGAAACGTATATCAATCAAAAAATGGATATTAGGAACTTTATTAATATTGCTACTTATCAGTATAGGTTCTTGTATAGGAGTTAAATCACAAATTAATCAACATCTTGGAGCAAAAACAGAAATAGTTGATACTTCAATTTTTAAAAGCTCCCCATCTCCAATAGCTATTACCAATGTAAATGTACTATCAACAGATTGTGCAAAAATGAGAGATAGTTTAACAGTATTGATAAAAAATGGCAAAATTGAGTCTATTGGTAAAAACCGTATTTTCTCTAATGAATATAAAGAAATAGATGGTACAGGGCAATATCTCATTCCAGGGCTAGTAGATACACATGTACATCTGAAAAAAAGTAAGAATGACTTGTTGCTTTATTTGGCTAATGGTGTGACTACAGTTGGCGAAATGTTTGGAGATAAATCGCATCTGCAATGGCGGACAGAAGCAGAAACCGGAGCTCTAAGTCCTAATATTTATGTGGCTACTAGAAAAATTGGAAGCAGAAAAGGTTTAATGCTAAAGATACGAAGCTGGTTTGGTAGAGAAAAGAACTTTACAACAGAGGAAAAAGCACGTAAAGCTATACGTAGATTTAAAAAACAAGGATACGACGCTATTAAACTAAGTACATTTTTAAAACCAAATATTTATCAAGCTATTATTGATGAATGCAAGAAACAAAACCTTCCGGCTATAGGGCATTTAAGTTCAGAAGTTGGTTTAGAAGGTCTATATACTTCAGGTCAGTCTCAATTAGCACACGTAGAAGAAATCGTAAAAAGTACTATGAATGACTTTGGACCAGTTTATTATAATAAATCTGAGGAGTATCTTACGTATTTAAGAGAAAGGTGCGATGCAATTGCAATTAAAATTAAAGAAAATAATATAGTAGTTTCTTCTACTATTTGGCTTGTAGAAAGCTTTCCAAAACAAAAGCTTGAATTAGAAAGCTTTATTAAAATGATACCTCTGGAATACGCAAATCCCGGCTTGGTCGAAGGATCCAAAATGGCAAAAGGATGGACTCCCGGAAATAATTCTTATGAGAATTTAGAAGCAAAAAACGATCCTGAAATGCATAAAAGGTCAAAAATGTTTTGGGATACATACGTCAAAGCTCACCAAATCATGACCAAAGCTTTAATAAAACACAATGTTATCATCACGGCAGGTACAGATGCAAATGTAGCCTGCGCTATAGCAGGATTTTCATTACACGAAGAATTGATCTCACTTAATAATGCAGGTCTAAGTCCAGCTCAAGTACTTCAGTCAGCTACATTAAATGCCGGAAAATGGATGCAATATAAAATTGGAAAAATAGAACCAGGATTCGAAGCTGATTTGGTGTTATTAAAAAAGAATCCACTAGAAAATATTAATAATACCAAAACGATCCAGGCCGTAATCACTAATGGAAAACTTTTGGATAGAGAAACTTTAGATAAAATGCTTCTGTCGGTAAAAGAAGCAAATAATAGAAGTAGAAAAATAAATATAGATCAATATATAAAATAATGTATTTCATTTCTTCAAAAAAAACAGAAATAATGAATAAAATAAAACATATGTTAGTAGTGCTAAATCTTTTATGGGGATTTACAAACAATGCTCAAACCTATACAATAAAAGAACAAAAGCCTATTAAAGCTTTTATAAACGTACATGTATTAACAATGCAGGACTCCATTCCTAAAATGTCTCAAACTGTTATTATAAAAAATGATAAAATCATTAAAATAGGGGCTAGTAAAGATATTCAAATACCTGATGGTGCAAAGATAATTGATGGTCAGAATATAAAATACCTAATTCCTGGTTTAACAGATACTCACGTTCATTTAGGACATAAGGGATCAGAAGAATGGATCCGCGCTTACGTTAATAGTGGAGTAACGACTGTACTCAATCTGGGAGGTTCTAAGAAAGTTTTAAAACTTAGAGAAAATATTAAAAATAAGAAAATACTAGGCCCTGATATCTACACTGCAGGTCAGGGAGGCGTGGTGCGCGAACTAAACCGAAAAAACTTTAAAGAGGTATCCTTAACAAAAATTGAAGAACGAATCATAGAAGATAAAGAAAAAGGATACGATTTTATAAAAATTTATGGTCAAATGACAATACCACAGTTCGAACATATGATGAAAATTGCCAAAAGAGAAGGTGTACACGCAATGGGGCATATTCCTAGAAACTTGACCGCTGATGATGCTCTACGTATAGGGCAAAAATCCATGGCACATACAGAAGAGTTTATTTATACGCAATTTACAGAATTTGATGAACAAGAAGTAATAGATTTTGCTTCAAAAGCAGCAGCAAAGAATATCTGGTTAATTGCCAATATGATAGCATATGAAAAAATTGAATTAACCTGGGGAAAACCACAGGTAATGGATTCTATTTTACAAATACCAGAAACTAACCACTTACACCCTAAAATTAAAAAAATATATAAAGAAGATTGGTATGGCTCTAGAGATTTTAATAGTAGAAACTATATAGAAAAGGTATATGATTTTTATTTCCCTATAGTAAAACATTTTCATAAAGCTGGAGTAAAGATTCTTGTTGGTACGGATACTGCATTTCCAGGAGCTGCACCCGGTGAATCAGCAATAGATGAAATTAAAAATTTGACCCAAGCTGGATTAAGTTCTTATGAAGCAATAAAAGCTGCAACCGCCAATGCAGGAGAGTATATCAATCATTTTATAGATAATAATTATTTTATAGGCAAAGTTCAAGAAGACTATACAGCACATATAGTACTATTATCTACTAATCCTCTAGAAGATTTAAAAGTATTGCGTAATCCAGAGGGAGTAATGCTGAGAGGACATTGGTTTGATAAAAAGGATTTAAAAGAAATGATTCAATGGGATCAAAATTAATTTAGTATAAATATTATATAAGTCGAGTTAAAATCAGTTCTACTATAATTGTAGTAGAACTGATTTTGTTTTTTCTATAAACCTTCATTAACAGGGTTTATGATTATATTTTTTAACTTTGGTTAAATGAATAGTATTACTAATGGAGTGTGCCACTATATATTATGATAAAAAACACTATTTCCCGATGCATTTGCATCCGGATCGTTATACATTTTCATATATCATAAATGGAAGCGCTAATCTAATATGTAATAATTCTATATTTATTCTAAAACCTGGTAGTTTAGTTATTATCCCTCCATATGTTGCACATCAAACACTGGTTGAACATTTTTTTCATTATAAGGTGATTAGAGTACCTAAACTTCATGCTTTTGTGAATCTAAATGCTACTCAATTAGGTTTAACAATAATTAAAAACAATCATGCTTATAAGAATCAATTCAATAAATGGTTTGATAAGATCAAAGCTAATAACAATGAAGAGATTATTATACCAGAAGTATTTGAACATTTTTTGATGAGTCATGATGCTGATTTGACCAAACCGAAGATTCTTTTAAAAAAAGCACTTATACATTTAGAAAGTAATTATTATAGACCAATACCTGTAGAAGAATTATCAGATTTGATACATTTAAGTGAAAGTCATTTTCAACGCCTTTTTAAGGCTAATATTGGGATTTCAGCGAGTCGTTATCTCCAAAACCTTAGAATTGAAAAAGCCAAGGAATATATTAAAACCAGAAATTGTTTTACAGATATAGCCTATGATACCGGTTTTTTTGATCAAAGTCATTTCAATAAATATTTTAAAATTAATGTGGGGATGATTCCAAAGCGATATGCAGATTTGGTTAAAAATGATTGAATTATACAATTTTGAGGTTTAAAATTACCAGAACTTGCATTCAAAAGTTATGTTATGCAAGATTTTAATTCTGAAGAAATAAAAGAAGCTCAGGAATCATTAATACGTTATTGTGGAGAGTTTAGTCCATTTATAGCAGAAAAGGCTTTTGGAAGCTATATTTATGATAAAAAAGGTAAGGCGATCCTAGATTTTACTTCTGGACAGATGTGTTCTGTATTTGGGCATAATCATCCTAAATTTGTCGATATATTGAAAAAATCAGGCAATGAAGCTATTCATTTACTAAGTTCTATTTTATCTCCGCCAGTGATTAATCTATCAAAAAAGTTAACAGGAGAACTACCTGATAGTTTGTCCAAATGTATATTTCTAAATACAGGATCAGAGTCTAACGAGGTAGCTATAAGAATGGCAAAACTGGTTACAGGAGGTTTTGAAATAATAGGATTTTCTGGATCATGGCATGGGATGACTGCTGGAGCACAGTCATATACTTATTCTAAAACAAGAAAAGGATATGGTCCGGCTATGTCTGGAAGTTTAATGATTCCCGCACCATATGAATATCGTTGTCCAATAGCGCATTGCAAAGGTAGTTGTGATAATACTTGTCTAGAAGTAGGAATGCAAATGGCAGATCAACAATCAGTAGGAGAATATGCTGCATTAATTGCAGAACCCATGTTAAGCGCAGCGGGTATGATTGGGTTAAAACCTGATTATGTTAAAAGGTTGAAAGAGCTTTGTGACGAAAGAGGTCTGTTATTGATATTTGATGAAGCTCAAACAGCTTTAGGTCGTTTGGGAAAAACATTTGCATTTGAGCAATATGAAGTTACTCCAGATTTCTTAACACTTTCAAAAACACTAGGAGGAGGGTTACCTCTCGCGGCCATGGTTACTACAAAAGAAATAGAAGAAGAATGTCATAAAAGAGGGTTTATCTATGTAACTTCTCATGTATCCGATCCTTTTTGTGCTGCCTTTGGTATCGCTGCTTTTGAAATACTTTATGAACAAAAATTAGCTGATAATGCCATAAAAAATGGTGCTTATTTAAAAGAGCAATTGACAAACTTACAAGAAACATATGAGTGTATCGGTGATGTTAGAGGTAATGGTCTTTTACTTGGTGTAGAAATTGTAAAAGATAGAACATCAAAAATACCAAATGATATGCTAGGTCAAGAAATATGTGATAAATGCCTTGAGTTAGGACTGAATATGAATATTGTTAGAATGAAAGGCTATGGAAGCGTTTTTAGAATTGCTCCTCCATTGACTATTAGCAAAGAAGAAATAGATATAGGTATTGCTATATTAGATGAAGCAATAAAAAAATGTATTTAAACTTTATATAATTACGTTTAATCCTTTCAATAACAATAATTTATGAATTATCTAAAGAACAGGGGACATCTTTGCTCCATTCACATAATTGATCGAGAATAGGGATTAGTTTTTCTCCTTTAGGAGTTAATGAATATTCTACTCTGGGCGGTAACTCAGAATATGATTTCCTGGAAACAATCCCTATGGATACCATTTCTTTAAGCTGCTCAGCAAGTACTTTTCTACTTATTTTTTCTATTCTGACATCTATTTCACCAAATCGAAATGTTCTGTCATTTAACATATATAGAATAATAAAAGTCCATTTGTTTCCTAAGATGTTCATTGTATGAGTCATAGGACAACTATTTGGATTTTCTATATAACCTCTTCCCATAATTAGTTACGTTAAGGTTACTACTATTATAACCATTAGTATACAAAAGTAACAAATGATAGTTACTTTTGTATACTAATGATAAAAAAAATGAATATGAAAGCATTCGAATCTTCTTTTTTAGGAAATATTGAATTAAATAATAAAATAGTAATGGCGCCTTTAACACGTTGTAGAGCGCTTAATAATATACCTAATGATCTTATGAAAACGTATTATGGTCAACGTGCAACAGCAGGTTTAATAATATCAGAAGGAACTTCACCATCTCCGGATGGTTTGGGATATGCTAGAATGCCTGGAGCGTATACAGATGAACAAATAAATGGTTGGAGATCGATTGCTGAAGGTATTCATGAAAAAGGAGGGAAGTTTTACATACAATTAATGCACGCCGGTAGAGTAGCATCTTCATTAAATCTACCTGAAGGGGCAAGAATTATTTCACCTTCGGGCGTACATCTTGATTCTGGTCAGATGTATACAGATTCAAAAGGATTTCAGCCTCATGATATCCCAGAAGTAATGACTGGAGATGATATTGTTAGAACAAAACAAGAATTTGTAACATCTGCAAAGAAATTAATAGAAGCGGGTATAAATGGAGTTGAACTCCATGCTGCTAATGGTTACTTATTAGAACAATTTATAAACCCCAAAACAAATCAAAGAACAGATGAGTATGGAGGGGATTATAAAAATAGAGCCCGATTTATTATAGAACTTGCTCAAGAGCTGGTAAATACTATTGGAGGGGATAAAATAGGGATTCGTTTTTCACCGTATGGTGTTTTTAATGATATGCAAGGAGAATATGATGATCTTGTAGATATCTATACATATTTGGCGCAAGAGTTAGGAGCACTGGGATTAGCATATATTCATATTGTTGATCAAACAGTAGCTATGAACGCTCCACAATTTGCAACGGATATTAAGCGTACTATTAAAAATACATTTAAAGGAAATGTTATTGTGGGCGGAAACGTACATACCTTATCTCAAGTAGAAAATCATTTAGAAGAAGGATATGATCTTGTATATATTGGAAGACCATTTATATCTAATCCTAATCTAATAGAAAAATTAAAAAACAACGAGACATTATTAGAACCTGATTATGATACTTTTTATACAGCAGACGCTGTAGGTTATACTGATTATGCATAAAGTATTGAAAACAAATTAGATATTTAAAAAGCGATCCTTCTTCAGATCGCTTTTTTTATGAGATAAGATTATAATTGAAATACATAAATGTATTGACAAGTTGTCAAACTATTTTCTATATAATTAAATTATCAATTTTTATATTTGTTATGTTAATTAATAACATAACAAATAACATGGAATCTTTCTTGGATCAATCTGCGGGATATTTAATTAATATGACAGCACTTTTATTAAAAAGGGAATTAAATACAGTTATAAAAAACAATAATATCGATGTAACTACAGAGCAATGGGCAATTTTAAATAGATTAAATGAAAAATCAGGACTTACGCAAAAGGAAGTAGCTAAGCTTACTTTTAAAGATAATGCCAATATTACTAGAATTGTGGATAAGCTTGTAGCAAAAGGATTGGTAGAAAGACAAAGTGCTCCCGATGACCGCAGAACCTGGAGAATTTTCATTACTAAAAATGGTCGGACTGTGCGGGATAATATAGAGCCATTGGCAAAAGAAGTATTAAAAAAAGCGACTAAAGGACTTAGCAAAAAGGATGTAGAGGCATTTAATAATACAGCTAACATAATTATGAATAATATGATTGATTAATTTTTTTTACATATATTTGTCATAACAAATATTGTTGTGACATATCGACAAATATTAATTAAATATTCAAATATGAAAAATGTCCAGAATGACTTAACTCAAAAATATAGTAAAGGAACTATTGTAATACACTGGTTAACTGCAATATTGATTTTATCCTTATTTCCTTTAGGAAAATATATGGAAGGGCTTTCAGTATCTGAAAAAATGGGACTGATAAAGATTCATGCTCTTTTAGGAATCATTGTTTTTTTGTTGACGTTAATACGAAGTTATTTGTTTTTTAAATCGCAACGTCCTAAAGATTTAAAAACAGGCTCAAAATTTAATGACCAACTTGCTATCTGGATTCATAACGCTTTTTACTTTTTGTTGATCGCTATTTCTATTACTGGATTAGCCACCTTATTTATTGGAGGATATATCGATGCTATAAAATCCGGAACGGCAAGTTCTATTCTTCCAAAAGAAAACATACAACCTCTTGTAGCACACGGATGGTTAGCAATGATTATGATGATATTGTTGATATTACATGTTTTAGGAGTAATAAAACACTATCTGTTTACAAAAGAAAATACGCTAAAAAGAATATCATAAAAAATAGATCATGAATATTATAAATAAGATAATTCAACAATTAACAATAGCTTTGAATGGTGCTTTTATAGGAGCTATGATCTTAATAGCTTTAGTATTAGTTCCTTTTTGGAGAACTTCAGAATCGCAAGTTTTTTTAGATTGGTTTACTACCTATTCAGGAAGCATAGATAGTTTAATGTTTCCTTTAGGGCCAGGAGTCATGGTTTTAGCAATCTTAGCATTTTTTCTAAGCAAGGAAAATAGGGTGTTATGGGTATTTACTATAATTCTAATTTTTGCAAATATTTTATACTACCTAATTTATTTTTTACCAACAAATACTTCTTTTAAAGAACAAACAATAGCTATAAACGAAGTAAGCGGAGAACTCACCATATGGTTAAGATATCATTGGCAAAGAATATTTTTTGCACTTGGAGCATTGATAACTTCTATTATGGCTGTGTTTAGGAAATAGTTTTAGATTTCTCAATTTCAGGTAGTTTAAGAAAAACATTGGTAGAAGATAAAAAGTCTTAATCATTTGATTTTGTTGACCCGAAAATGGTTGGAATCTCATTTTTCATTCCATTATTTTGTACCAGTACAACTCGGTTCAATTTTGACAATATCTCATCTATAAATAACACGTGTTCCTCGATTTCATTAGTTCTTCTTGCTAAGCCCAAAAACACGAGATCCACATATTTACTCTTTGCTAATAATATATCTAAAGCATTCTCTTGTGGTTGAGCTAAAATTACAATGACTTTGACATCAATTCGAGCTTCTCGAATTGATAACCTAATATGATCCTCTAAAATTTGCTTCTCATCTTCAGAATGAGTAACAGAAAAAATACGAATTGAAGACTTTTTCCATTTATTATTTAATTGAATTAAATAGGCGAGTAGAACCATAAGATCACCGTTATTTTCTTGCCCACGCCACCATATATCGATTCTTTTTTTAATTTTCTTAGGAAAAGGTTTTTTAATTTGTGCGATTAAAATATTCTTACCTGACCTGGTCAACTTAGTAATGATTTCTAATTCTTTTATTTTACCACTTTTAGTAGAAGACCAACCAAAAACCACAGTATTTGTTTTGATCCCGGCAATTCCGTGTCCTGCTGCTACCTGATTCATACCATATTTAAGATCTGTTACTACGTGAACTTCGGTAAGTGCTTGGAGACCAAAAGAATTCAAATCCTTTTGCATTTCACGTGCAATTTCATTTCGTAAAGGAAGTTCATCTTTATCTTCGGGAGTAATCAGTTTAGAAATTGTTAGAAGTCCACTGTTTTGTCCAAGCATTTCAGTAAATCTAACTAATTCGATATGTTCTTTTAAATCATGAATGAATAATATAATTATCGGTCTCCAATTTCGCGGATGCATTTTTTTTGCATTCAATCTAAGTAAGGCATATCGTCCTAAATGCATCCAAATTCCAGTTGAAGCATCACCCCATTGTTGTTCGAGTTTTTTACTCATTAGATACATAAAAATGAGTAGTTCCAATCCTAGGGCAAATGCAAATGCCAATGGATTGATTAACCACATTACTATCATAGCTGCAATAGCACCAAGTATAGAGATATACCAAGGGACATTTATGGTAGGTCGGTAAGAAGGTTCTTTGATCAACTGTTCGATGGCAGCACTCATATTTACAGCAACGTATAAAGTAAGAAACAAAACTGAAACATATTGAGCGATCGTATTAAGTCCTCCTAAAAAAACAGCGCTCACGGCGATAGCCCCACTAATCCAAGTTGCAATAGTTGGTTGTCCAGATCTGGAAAGTTTGCTCAGGAATTTTGGAGCCAAACCATCCATAGATAAAGCTTGTAGAATTCGTGGTCCTCCTAGTATACTACCAAACGCAGAGGATAAAACCGCTCCCCAAACTGCCGGGTATACAATCCAAGGGCCAAAAATTGCCAAACGTGTCCATATGGTAACACCAGCTTCAGAATCAGTCATTTGTTCAATAGTTAGTGCTCCTGTTATAGCCAGTAAAAGAGGAATAATAAGGTAGATAATCGCACCAGAAATAACAGCACCCAAGGTTCCTCGCGGAATTGATTTCTGAGGATTCTTTAGGTCTCCACTCATGCCAATTCCCGCAGTAAACCCAGTAACTGCCGGAAAAAAAACAGCAAAGATGTACCAAAACCCTTCAGGAGCTGTTCGGTATGTAGCTTCAGTAATGGGAGATTGCAGATCTTTGCTCAACACCCCAATAATCAACGCTATAATTGAAATTCCTACTATAATCATAATAGGGATTTGAGAACGTAATACAAGCTTCGCACTCTTCCCAGAAAGAACCGTAATCAGTACAATAAAACCGATCGTCATTAATTGCAATACATACGAAGGAAGCGCTATTCCAGTAATAGGCCACAATGCTAAAATTGCTTCTGAAAGGCCATAGCAATAAAAAGTAACACTTAATGTTCTACATAAATAAAGAGGGATTCCAATAGCTCCTCCAGGTTCTAATCCGAGGCTTCGTGATATCATAAAATATTCACCACCTACGCCTACTTTAATATTAGTAGCAATAGCAGATGCACTCAATCCTGTAATAAAAGTAATAGAACTAGCTATTAAAACAACAATAATGGTTTTAATTAAACCTAAGTTACCCAAAACCCAACCAAACCGCAGGTACATAATCAGCCCCAATATCGTAAGAATACTTGGCAGGTAGACACCCAAAAAAGTTCCAAACTTATGGGCAGACTGAGATGATTTTGATTTTCCAGTCATTAGATCCTAGCTGTGTTAAATATTAATAGACAAAAATTGACTCTGTATTAAAGATAGAAGAAAAAAGACAGATTTTTACTTATAAATCTCTAAAATAAAGCATTTTAAGGCGGATTATTCTTTGTGTTTTACTTTTTGATCATATACTTAATTAACTGTATGAAGAAAAATTTAAATATCTGATTACTTTATGTATATAATGTATTAGTAAAACCAAAGATTTTCTACAGCTACTACTAATAGATTGTTTTAACTTTGCGTTTTTGATTTATATAAAATGAAGAAAGAATTTCTTAATTATTTTTTTATACTTATTGGTTGTGCTTCAATGGCATTTGGCGTTGTAGGCTTTTTAAGTCCTAATAGTATTGCTATGGGAGGTACAGGTGGTTTAGCCATTATTTTTAATAGTATTTTTAAAATCTCTATAGGTATATTATTCGCTACAATAAACATTCCGTTGTTATTGGTAAGTATTAAATATTTAGGAAAATATTTTGCAATAAAAAGTACTATCGCCATATTAATAACCAGTTTGTTTATCGATGTACTTTCTCAATTTGTGGATTTGCAACCTTTAAGTAATGAACCTTTATTAGCAACATTATATGGAGGAGTAGCTGTTGGAGTGGGGATTGGTTTTATATTTAAAGGAGGCGGTTCTGCTGGAGGAGGAACAATTATAGCACGAATCATAACTTCTAAAACTTCTTTAAAAACGGGAACAGTAATTCTTATTTTGGACGCTATTGTTATAGTAGCTACAGGAATTGTTTTTAGGGATGTTGAGCTTGCATTGTGGAGTATGATAAGTATTTTTACTACAACAAAATTAGTTGATATCGTTTTAACAGGACGTCCTAATGAACGCATTGTTCATATTTCCTCATCTAATAATTTAGAAAAAATTGGTTTATTAATCAATGAGAAAATTGGTGTAAACGGAACATTAGTAAGAGGTAATAATTTAAGCCTTACTGAAGAAAAACACGTAATTTTTGTTACCGTACCGGTAAATAGACTTAATTTATTAAAACAAATAATTTATTCTGAAGACACTACTGCAAAAATGATTGTAATAGATGCTTCTCAAATGTTGGGAACCAAGTTTTTGAATTAATAATAATTGCAAAAGAAGCGGCTCTTCAATAATTGAATTAAATATAAAAAGGGTCTACTAATAGTTTTAGTAGGCCCTTTTTATTCTAAAATATTACTCTTTTTATTTCATTTTAACTCCGCTAAAAATTTCAGTTTCACTTGTTAATCCAAGTTTATCACGTACTACCTGACCTGCTTGAAGACCTGCAACAATAGCACCTTCATAATAACCAACATTAACTCCAAAATTAATCCAATCTCCGGTAATGATAAGGTTATCAAAACCAGATTCATTTGCTTTTAAGCGATATTTGTTTGAACCAGGAAGTGATAATGTATATCTATCGGTTGGATTTACATTAGCTCTAAAGAATTGAGTTTTTAGTCGACCATAATCGGTTTTAGCAGTTTCTGAAAAATCATGGATCACATCCAATCTCATTCCTTCAGGATACTCTAATGTAGTAGCATTCTTAAAAAACCAGCCCATTTTATCTCTCAGCCATTGTTCAGAAACACGCATGATACGCTCTAATTGTTCATGCGGATAATTATGATCCGAGAAAGGTGGAATAACTTCAGGATCTAAAAAGGATCCAGTATAATAGATCAACACACCTGGTTCCTCATTATTCCAATCTTCATATGGCAAGACTTGTGACATATCTATAAATGAATACTGAGGATCAGCATATGTTACCAAGTTAGGTAAAGACCCTTCTGGAAAGCCCCAATCTGGTAAATTCATTCCTAACTCCTTTAATGTAGGTTTAATCCACAATTGCATAGACATAGTGGGAATACTCTTCACATGATTATACATATTGCTCCATGCCTCATTGTTATCGATAATCTCCTTGCAAATACCTTCATCGCCACCTAAAACATCTATAGGTATTCCTAATATCACATAGTCAAAATCTTTACTTTTTTCTAGGGAAACCTGGCCCACATTTTTCCATCCACACCATGATTCTTCAATGTCATAGTTACCCTCCTTAAGTGCTTTGGCTTGTTGATCTTCTATTTGATCATAAAGCGGTTCCCCTGGCCATACATCAAGACCTTTAAGTTTATAAGTAGGGTCGTAGGTGCCATTTTTTAATGTAACCTGTTCAGCCATAGATACCTTTTCTATTTCTCCTGAACCTGAATAATGTACTTGCTCAACTTTATGGAAAAATTTAAATTTCACCCCTCTGTTCTTAAGTACTAGGTAAATAGGAGTAATCATTGTATCTGCAGTTCCTGCTTTGAATTTCCATACAAAAGATCCTTTATAACCTGCAGAATTTGTTAGAAAATGAAGCCCAACTCCAGCTGCTAAACTACCTTGTTGATCAGCTCCTGTTAAATTATGAAATGTTCCGGTGTATAGAAATCTAACCATGGCAGAACTCAATAATCGTTCACTAGCTCCATGTTTTTTGAGCCATGCTCGATAATCCAAATCATTGATACGTTCATAATCTAATTCATGAGTTTCTGGATCATAAACATCTTCAAATGTTCCTTTCATATTGACTAGCCCGAATTCTACAAAAACGGCTAACCAATAGAAATACTCATTGTGATCAGCTATAGAATCAATAAGCTTAGCCACCCATTTAGAAAGTACATCCAGTAACTCTTTGATAATAGAATGATGATTCTTTCGATGTGTATCATCTTTATCTTTACTATTATCCAAATCTTTGACTAATCCAGATAGGTAATTCAACAATTTTTCACCTTCGTGTTTAAAAATTTTGTCTTTTACAAACCCTTCTAATTCTGATTTAAAACTTTCCCAAAGTGGATGGTGCTCCGGTGCCTTAATTTCTTTGGCTGATTCTGAAGCCATATTAACCAGATTGTCCTTATTTGGGTCTGTACCAAACAGAATTTCAGCAACTAACCCTAAAGCTTTTTGAATAATAGCAGAAAATGGTAAGGGTCCTCCTTGACCAGGGATATATTCGTTAGATGGAAAAATAATATTCTTTTTAATCCATTGATTTGTTTTAGGATCAAAATGAGTGAGTAGTGTAGTATCCTCACGATCAAAACCATCTTCCCAAGACTTAAAAGGGCTATCTGGCATCAGATTATGTTTTTCACATTCTTTATAGGAATCCTGGATCAAACGAAAAGCATTTTCATACCATCCTTGTGCGATATGAATACCATGCTCTTGAATCCTTTCTTTTGGACCTCTACCAGTAGCAGTTTTTCCTCCTAATCTCCAACCCATTTGATAAATGGTAATATCATAATGATCCTGCCAGTTTTCATATGAGGTAAGTTCATAAACAGAGGCAAGCGATGACATACCACTACCCAAGACAGCTATTTTCTTTTTATTTTCTTCTTTGTTTTGCATTGATTTGTTAATTTTTATGGAGTATGGATTATTTTAGTTGTTAATTCTTCACTGAAATGTGTCGAGCTCAATTCACTTTGATTAATCGGATAAACTGGTTTATTATTCTTAATAAATTTCATTAGTATCGGAGACTTGTTCCACTTAGCAGCTTCAGTATATAATTTGTCCAAATGAGGTAGAATGAATAGCTTATCAAAAACATCTTCAATCAAACCGATCAAATTATGAGCATGATGAGTAACGTACTTGATGTCCTCTTTTGATAATGGATAGTGGCTTGGATAAAAAGCTTCTATATCTGTGATTATTGAAACAGCAGATCCTCGAGGGTTTGCAAATATTTTACCCAAAATTCCAAAACTTACACCTTCAACCATCGACTGAGCATAAAGTAAACGGTAGAGTACAATATTGATAAAATATTGTTCATAGATATTCTCTTTAAAAGCTAGTGAATCAGCCACCTGATATCCAGAAATAATACTAGAATTATGAGCACGATACCATGAACATTCATTTGGTGTATTAATATAGTTAAGCCAAAAATTAACCGGAACAGGTAAATCCTGAAATGTCTCACCAGATTCTTTGATCAATTGGGCAAGTGTGGCTACATAGAGAAAATGACTATTAACTTCTCTCCACCAGGGACTACCTGGATGTTTTGCATCCATAGGGTTAAGTGTCCCTCTTTTTATTTCCCAGTCTATAAATGCTAATTCAGAATTCCCTAACCCTTCGCTTCCTTTAATTATAGGCTCTCCATATTTTTGATAGAATTCGTAACGTAATTGATATCGACCTTGTGGATTATTAGAAACACTAAGTACAATTTCTTCAGCTTTACTCTGAAGTGTTTTAAGTTGGTTCATAACAGTTGTATAATTTTTTAATATATACCTGCTAAATTTACAAGTTAAACTGTTATTTGCAATAAATATTTTTAGGAAATTTTACCAGTATATTTCTTAAATTTACTTATTATGCGAAAATGATTTTTGAAAATATTTAGTAGCAAGAATGGCAGTCAATTTTAAATACTATCTGGGGCTTTTATCGATTATATTATTATCTTCTCTTAATTCATTTAGTCAAACAGCAATTCTTCTGGATGATTCAAAAGAATTGCAAGATATCGGAAAACAAACCTATTATCTGGAGGATTCTTCACTTAGATTATCTATTCAAGAAATCATTAATGATGGTATTGATGCTAAGTTTAAACCTAATTCTAAAGAAACCATAAATTTTTCCAGCACTGCTTCTGCTTACTGGTTAAAATTCAACATTACTAAGGACAAACCTGGTGACTTTTATCTCAACGTAGGTTCTGCTTATATTGATTCGATATCGCTGTATGAGTTTGATGAACAAAATCGACTTGTTTCTACACGCCATACTGGTGATGATTTACCTTTTGATAGCAGAGAAATTGAAGTAGGAAATTATCTGTTTGCACTAGATTTTGAACCAAATAGTACTCGAACCTTTTATCTAAGAGTAAAGAGTGATCAACCTTTGTTTTTCCTACTCAGAGTAGGAACACTTCGGGACTTTGCTGCGTATGAGCACGATTTAGACTTCCTTCAAGGAATCTATTTTGGTTTTATGCTATTGATATTCCTATATAATCTTTTTTTATATTTTTCTACTAGAGAGAAGATATATCTCTATTACATAGCTTATGTTGTCAGTATCACTTGGTTTATGGCTTCAGTATTTGGTTATTTCTTTGAATATTTCTGGCCTAATTTCCCATTTCTTAATGGGTTAGTAGTCGTCAGTTCAGGTTTAACCATGATTACAGCTACATTGTTTACCCAAAAGTTTTTGAACACAAAAGCATCAGATCCTAAGATGCACAAAGGATCGATGGTGTTTCTTATTTTAGGTTTTTTGGTATGTATACTTGTAGTACTGGGCTTTAAAATAGAAGGTTTAAAATTAGCTCAAGGTGGTCTTCTTATTATGGCTGCATACTTTCTCGTATTGGGTATTCGATTTAAATTAAAAGGATATCGCCCTGCCAAATATTACTTACTTGCCTGGGGAACTCTTGTTGTAGGTATTTGTTTTGCTATACTTGAGTCGTTAAATATAACTTTTGTAATGACGTACTTAAATGCAATGCAAATTGGATCTGCTTTAGAAGTATTATTACTTTCTTTTGCACTTGGTGATCGCATAAATATGTACAAAAAGCAAAAAGAAGATGCGCAATTAGAAGCTTTAATAGCAGCCAAAGAAAATGAAAGACTTATTCAAGAGCAAAATTTTATATTAGAAGAGAAAGTTCAGGAACGAACGGCTGAAGTTGCTAGTCAAAATAAAGCACTAGTTAATTTGAATGAAGAAAAAGATATGCTGGTAGATATGGTCGCTCATGATCTTAGAACTCCTTTACATCAAATGAAGGGATTGATATGGCTTCTTGATATACCTGCTATGAAATTAACTGAGGATCAAAATACTTATTTAACCGAAATTGATAACTCGGTTGATCGGTTAACAGATATGATTGGCCGTATTTTAAATACACACGCTTTGGAAGCAAATCAAATCAAATTAATGAATGAAATCATTAATATGGTTGAATTGATTGAATATATGGCGCAGCGTTTTTTCCTTATTTCTGAAGAAAAAAATATCAAAATATCAATAGAGGCAGAAGAAGGGAATCATTTTGTTGAAGTCGATAAAAATTATTTGATACAAGTTTTAGAAAACTTGCTTTCTAATGCTATTAAATTTTCTGAAAAAGGAAGTAAAATAATACTACATGTAAAATCTCATGATAATAAAACTCATATTGTGGTTGAAGATAATGGCCCTGGTATTAGTGAAGAAGATCAGAAAAAACTATTTGGAAGATTTCAGAGACTAAGTGCACAACCCACAGCAGGTGAGTCATCTATAGGATTGGGATTATCCATCGTAAAAAAATATGTAGAAGTCATGAATGGTCAAATTCATTGCGAAAGCCAATTAGGTGTCGGAACCAAATTTATTATTTCTTTTGATTCTAAAAGTTAGATAACATAGGCTTATCTATCATAAATTACTTTCTATCTACTAGCATATTCATGCCAGCGATTAATTTTAAGTATTACGTTCTAATACAGTTATTTTAGTGTGAAATAGAATTGTAATATGTAATGAATAAATATCTGACTCTTGTCTTTTTAGCTTTTTTAAGCATCTCTTGTGTATCCCAAAAAAATGATAAACAAACACTTTACGCAAAAAAGAATTTAAATAGTAAGGTCATGAAACTGATTCATGGAAATTGGTTTAATGGAGAAATATTTGAGAATAAAACAGTTTGGATAAAAGATGGATTGATTTATTTTAAAAATATTAACCATCCAATTGATACTATTATAAATCTTTCAGGAAAGTATATAATACCTCCATTTGCGGATGCACATAATCATAATTTGGAAAGTAGTTATGAATTAGATAAAAGGATTCACTCATATTTAGACAATGGAGTATTTTATGTAAAACATCTTTCATCAATCAAAAAACGAATAGCTCCATTAATGTTTAATTATAATAAACCAGATGGTATAGATGTAAGCTTAGCTCATGCCCCTTTAACAGCAAGTGGTGGGCATCCTATTGCTCTACGCAAAAGACATTTGAGCTATGGTTATTTTGATGGCTTATTTAATTCTATCGAAGAAATAGAATTTCACGGATATGTTCGAATAGATAATAAGAAAGATCTTGAAAACAAGTGGGATACGATACTATCATTTTCACCTGACTTTATCAAGATAAACCTTTTGTATTCAGAAGAATATAATAAAAGAAAAAATGACACCTCATATTTTGGTAAAAAAGGTTTAAATCCTAAGTTGGTACCACTTATTGTTAACAAAGCACATGCAGAGGGGTTAAGAGTAAGTGCACATGTTGAAACTGCTTATGATTTTTATATTGCTGTAAATGCTGGAGTTGATGAGATTGCTCATCTTCCAGAAATAAAAAATGGAAAACCTATTGATAAAGTAGATGTATTATTAGCCAAGGAAAAAGGAATTGTAGTAGTAACTACAGTATCTCTTGTTACTAAAAGACGAAAAGCTTCTAATTATAATGATTTAGTAAATAATATTTCATTAAATCTGAAATTACTTAAAGATCATGGTGTAACAATTGCTCTGGGATCTGATATGTATAATGACAATTCAACTGGAGAATTTGAAATTTTACAACAATTAAACGTTTTTAGTAATTTGGAGTTATTAAAAATGTGGACTGAAAATGCACCGAAAACGATTTTTCCAAATAGAAAAATAGGTGCGCTGAAAGAAAGTTATGAAGCTAGTTTTTTGGTATTGGATAAGAACCCTATTAAAGATATTAGTAATATCAATAATCATATAGCTATTAGGGTAAAGCAAGGAGTAGTTTTAAAATAAGTATAGATTTTTAGTGAATAAAAATAGATAGCTAATAAAGTTAATTCGTAGACACTGATGTAACTTTAAACAAAAAGGAAAAATATGAGATCTAACAAATTAATCAAACATGTTTTTTTTTGGATTCTATTTCTTCTTTTGTGGAGCGTACATGATCTCAATTACCATAAAAACATATTGGAGAACCTGAAAACCAATATATTCACATTCATCCCTTATGCAGTATTAGTATATTTCAATTTGTATTTCTTAATGCCTAAATTCTTATTTAAGAAAAGAATTGTTCCTTTTACACTGCTATTGATAACAAGTATTATCATCACCACAATATTTACTTCTTATTATCTTTCTTTTTATTTTAAAAGCATAGATGTTCATCTACCCACATCTATTTTCTTTGTTAGTATTGCCGGAAAAATTGCCATAATTACTGAGATTATTCTATCACTTTGTTTATCAATGACCCTTTTTTTAACGGATGCTTGGTACAAAAAAGAACGCTCCTTGAAAGAAATAGAACAAAAACAGTTAGAAACCGAATTGAACTTATTAAAGAATCAAATAAACCCTCATTTTCTTTTTAATTCATTAAATAGCATTTATATCATGCTTGGAAAAAACCTCGAAAGTGGAAAAAATATGTTACTACAATTTTCAGAAATTCTAAGTCATCAGTTATATGAAACCAGTAAAAAAAATATCGAATTATATAGGGAGTTTGATAATCTTAAAAATTACATTGCTATTGAAAAAATTAGACACGGAGATCTGGTTATAGTTGAATGTTCTTTTCCTAAATACAAAGAAGAGTTAACAATAACTCCAATGATTTTATTACCACTTGTAGAAAATGCTTTTAAACACGGACAAAGTAGTACTGGATATAAAATTAAAATAATTGCTTCTATAGAATTTAATCATGTTTTAAATTTTAAGGTTGAAAATACAGTTTCTAATAAACACATTCAAAATTCATCAGAAAAGGGTAAGGGTATAGGTTTAACAAACGTAAAAAAAAGATTAGCCCTAATTTATCCCAATAAACATCTGTTACATATAGAAAGTAAAAACGCTAAATTTATAGTAAATCTAAAAATCCAACTAAATGAAAATGAAATGCTTAATAGTTGATGATGAACCACTGGCAAGAGAAGGGTTAGAGGATTTTATTAGCCGAACCTCTTTTTTAGAGCTTACCAAATCATTTTCTTCAGCTATGGATGCTATCGAGTTCTTAAAACAAAGCTCTGTAGATATTATTTTCTTAGATATTCAAATGCCAGATATGACAGGGATTGAGCTTATGAAAGCACTTTCAACTCTTCCTAATGTAATATTTACAACTGCTCATCGTGAATTTGCACTAGACGGGTTTGAATTGAATGCGGTTGACTTTTTATTAAAACCATTTTCATACAGTAGATTCCTTAAAGCTGTTAATAAAACGATAGATTTAGATAAAGAAAGAAAGATAAATAATGATGTAAAAGATCATATTTTTATTAAGAGTGATGGAATGATCATCAAGATTTTAATAGAAGACATTACATTTATCGAAACTGCTCAGGATTATGTAAAAATTCATACAGTCAATGATCAGTATCTTACTCTGGTATCACTTAAACATATAGAGCAGGAATTACCAAAAGAAAAATTTATAAGAGTACATAGATACTATTTGGTTGCATTTAATCATATCAATAAACTAGAAGGTAACTTAATTTATGTTGCTGGTAATAGAATAAAAATAAGCAGAGCACTCAGAAACCAAGTATATCAGGCTATAATTGGAAATAACCTCATAGAACGATCTTGATTTTATTGAGCACTGTTTGTAATAAAAGGTAATAGAATATTCTTTACCCAGAAGCTATGATAGGAGAGTAGTATAAAGTATTTGTAGGTTGAAATTTATTTATAGTTTATTTTCTTCAAGGTATTTTTTTAAATAATTCCGATAACTACTTCCGACTGGAATTTCGTTAGAATTTATCAAAACACATCCGCTATTATATTGAGATATTTTTTTTAAAGGAACTATGAACGATTTATGAATCCTAATAAAATCAAAGCTACTTAATTTTTCTTTAATAGATTTTAAAGTTTTTAATGCCAAATAATAATTTTTGCCACAAACAATTTTAGCATAATCTTTCATACCCTCGATATAATCAATGTCTTCAACAAATACTCTTACAAACTCATCGCCTTCTTTGATATAAAATGATGGTTTTACAATTACATTGCTATTAGAACTAATAATTTGTTTACTAGCTTTAAAACGCTCCATAGTTTTAGCAAAACGTTCAAAAGATATAGGTTTTAGAAGATAATCAATAATATTTAACTCATAACTCTCTATGGCATACTCTGAATAAGAAGTAGCCATTACAAATTGTGTTTTATTTTGTACGAGTTTAACTAATTCTGTGCCCGAAATTTGAGGCATTGCAATATCAGTAAAAACTAAATCGATTAAATTGTCACTTAGATATTTAAAAGCTTCAATTGAATTTGTAAAAGTTTTCACAATATAAAATTCAGGAAATCTATTAATATAATGAGTAAGAACATCTATAGCTAAAGGTTCATCATCAATGATTATAGTTGAATATTTTGCCATTATTGTAAGTTAATTTCTAGATGTGCTAAATATATATTGTTTTTAAGTTGTAAACTATATTTGGATGTTTTAGGATAAGATAATTGCAATCTTTTTTTAAAGTTTTTTAATCCAATTCCTTCTCTATTACTTTTATTAAAATGCTGTTTTTTTTGTACGCTATTTTTAACAGTGAAAAATAAATTATGGTCAATTATCTTAACCTTAATCTCTACAAAAGAATTAATATCATTAGTATAAAATCCATGCTTAAAAGCATTTTCAACAAGAACCATTAATAGCAATGGTTCTATATTTTTTCCTTCAGGATTACCATCAATATATAAATGAATATTCGCCTGTTCTCCAAATCGAATTTTTTCTATAGTTATATACTCTTCAATAAACTTTAATTCGTGAATTAGTTTTACTTGCTTGCAAATAGAATCGTCTGTTAAATAACGCATCATATTAGAAAGCTTTAATATAGTATCGGGAGTTTTTGGATTATTTTTTAATGACATACTATACAAAGAATTAAAAGCATTGAATAAAAAATGGGGATGCAATTGATTCCTTAACAACTGTTTTTTAACTTGATTTAACTCGATCTCTATTTTTTTATAACGATATAAAAACTCCAATCGATTTACAAAGTAGATAAGTACACAGAATAAAAAAGTTTTTCCTAGAAACTCCGTAAAAAAATCAAATGTTCTTTCAGATAATACCTTGTCATGGATTCTGTAAGATTTCAGCGAAGCTAATAATGCTATAATAATAATGAAGAAAACTACATAACTGGTTTTATGCCAAAATAGTTTGCGTTTCGATACATAATAATATAATACATAAGAAATTATAGCAAATATAAAATACTCTACTGCATCACTCGTGATAAAGAAAAGCCACTTATTTGGTAATGTATTAAAAGCTTTTTCTATAAACTGAATAGTTATTATAGATATAAAGATCACGTTAAAAGTGGTTTTTATAATCTGTATTGTTTTATCTGATATTTGAAACATAGTTGATTTTAAAAAGCTCTTGTAAATATATTAAAATGATATTCGGACAAATCGATTAAAACATTTAAGATATCTATTAGCAAACTATGTTGATCGATTTCATTTTTATTACAGGTTAAATAAAAATAGGTTTGATAGAGTTTTACTTTAAAAATTAATTAAGAATGAAAACTAGAATCATAACATTCATACTTGTTTTAAACATATTTACAATATTTGGACAAAAACTTGAATTAGAAAAAGCATCTCCTTTTACAGCGGTAAAATGGGAAAAAGATCAGCCTGTAGTTCTATTTAATAATGAATGGTATCATTTTGAAAAATTAGACAGTTTAAGTAAAAAACGAATATTAGATTTTTGTAAAAAGAAATTTGGATATAAATGGAAAAAACGTTTTTCTGAAGACTTAATTGAAGTATTAAAAGGGCTAAATTACATTCCTAATAAACAAGTTGATTTAGAATTGTTTAAAGATAGTGTGTCCAAAACATATAAAGGAACATTTACTTTTGAAAACAGGCAGCATTGTTTGGTTTATAATAGAAATCATAAAGAATCGAAGTCTACTATAAAGTTTCCTCAAAAAATCAGTAAAGAACAAGCAATAAAAGATTTAAAACAATTTGAATCTATATTAGATGTAAGATCATCTTATGCACAACTCACATCCTTTGATTATGTGTCTGCAATTAAAAAACTAGAAATTGCTATCTCAAGAAAAAAAGATGATCTAAATATAGATGAATTCGTCAATAAAATTGGCAAAATCATGTCTGAAATTGGAGATAGACATTCATCCATTAAGAATAAATCATTTGATAAAAGCAACTATGAAACATACGGTTTAAGACTTCCATTTGGAGTTACTGTTGTAGATGAAAAAATAATGGCTGTAAAACAAAACTTAAATGATAAAAACTATACTTATTATAATAACAAATTTCCATATATCAAGAGTATAGACGGTGTAAGCATAGATACTTTAATAGATATTTATAATTACAGAGACAAGAAAGCTCCAAAAAATGTAAAATTTTCAAGCGGAGCTGAGGCAATTCAAAAGTATGGAGAGCTTTTATTTAAAAATAACAAACAATTATCAAGAAAGGTAGAAGTAGTTTTTACAAATGATATAATAGATAAAGTAGAACAGGTTGAACTAATAACTGACAGAAATGGATATACATCAAAACTAAGTAAAGACACTTTTAAATCAATGATTAAGGTTAGAAAAACTAAACAATTAAATCATTTAAGTAAATTATTAAATGACACTATAGGTTATATAAAAATCCCAATGATGTATCATTATGAAGATATTCAAGGTTTGGAGAGTTTTATTAAAAGTACTATCGAAGGATTTTCTAATACAAAGGCGCTGATAATAGATATCCGTAATAATCCAGGTGGTGGAAGAGAGATTTTACAAACATTTGCAAGTTATATTGTACAACCAGAACAAACACCTTGGATAGCAAATGTCGCTTATCTACGTACCAATAAAAATATAACCTCAGATGAAGAATCAATGAATGGTCGTTATTTATATACTTACAATTCAAATAAATTATCGCACACTGATAGAGAAGCAATCGATTTGTTCAATAAAAATTTTAAACCCCAAAGAGAATTTAAAAACTCAAAATTCAGCAGTCCATTTTATATGGTTTTACATGCTGGAAAAACTCTATATACCAAACCTGTTTATATTTTGGTAAATGAAAAAAGTTTTAGTGCTGCAACCGTTTTTACCTGCGCATTTAAAGGTTTGCCAAATGTCAAAATAGTAGGTGTAACAACAGATGGTTCAAGTGGAAATTCAAGAAAAATATATTTAGATAATTCAAATATCAGAGTTAAAGTATCTACAATGCTATCTTTCCAAAGGAATGGAAAAACATTAGATGGAAATGGCACAGAACCAGATATTTATATTCCGATAGATTTAGAACAAACATTTACAGGAAAAGACACACAACTGCAAAAATTAGTGGAGATTATTAATAAGAATAAATAGAAATGTAAGTAATCAATTCTGTTCAAAACGATCATTGGAGTGAAATAAACCCTGTTTTATAAGGATTAGGAACTCAAGTAATCATTCACAGATCAATAATATAAGTTCACAGAATAAAATTTCTAACCTGAGAGAAGAATATCACATTTGGGGTAAACTCTTATAAATGCGATTCATTCTATTCATAATATTTTTTTTGATAGTTTCAATAACTGTTTCTTCACAACAAAGTGTTCTTTATAAAGGCACCGTTAAAGACGCAATTACTCAGGAAAACATTCCATTTGCAACAATCGTAATGTATAATAACACTGATCTGATTGATGGTGTTTCTACCGATAACGATGGAATATTTCTGTTAAGAATCACAGAAAAGATAACACATTTAGAAGTTAGTTTTATAGGGTATAAAAAGGATATAATTACTATAACAGATATTGAAAACTCAAACCAGATAAATGTTCTTTTAGAAACTTCGGATACCGAATTGGATGAAATCATTATTAATGCAGAAAGAACTACCACCCAATTAAAAATAGATAGGAAAGTAATAAATATTGGAGCCGATTTACAGCAATCAGGAACTACCGCATTAGAAGCCTTTGACCAGGTTTCTGAAATACAAACAGATTTAGGTACAGGCACTATATCACTTCGAGGAAGTGGTAATATTCAATTATTAGTTAATGGAAAACCAAGTGCCATGCCTACAACCGAATTATTAGACCAAATACCTGCATCATCAATAGATAAAATAGAAATTATTACATCTCCATCTGCCAAAAATCAAGCCAATGGCATATCCGGAATCATTAATATTGTTTTAAAAAAAGACATTAGTAATGGATTGAACTTAACACTCAATTCATCTGTAGGAACCAAGCGTTATGGTTATGGGTTTAATGCTAATTATAACTTTTCCTCTTTTAATGTAAGGTTAAACGCTGTTAATAATACTAGAAACTTGGACAGTAAACAATGGATTAACCAACGGTATACTAATGGCAATACTAGAGACTTCTTTTCTCCCCATGATTTTAATGGAAAAGTTAAAAGGATTTCCTCAGGTATAGACTTTTTTATCAATGCAAAAAATGAACTGTCCTTAGAAATCGATCATACGAATGATTATCATAGTTTTTTTAATGATACTTACTACAGTAATGTTACAGGAAGAGATGATTATATATATACTAGAAATTCATCACACGAGCATAAAACGATAGTTTATAATGTCAATTATAGAAGAAAGTTTAATAAAAATGATCATTTTCTCGAAGTAGAGTATAACATAAATAAAAACAAAAACATTTTACCAGCAACAGATTTTGAAGAAGGGATATTTCTGTTTAATGAATCACAACGTAACAATAATGATTTGTATGCATTAGCGTTAGATTACGTGGTACCAATAAAAAACACCACGATTGAAACAGGAGTTTCATGGAATCAAAGAACATTAAAAAGTTTTAAAGATTTTGAACCTAGTGAAGGAATAGATACTCACGATGTTTTTAATTACCAAGAAAACTTAATCGGCATTTATGGGTTAGCTAAGTTTAGTATAGGAAAACTTAATTGGCAGACGGGACTACGTTATGAATATTTTACATCTGACTCAGATAATACAATTAATAGTCAAATAACTGATTTAAAATTCTCAAATATATTTCCATCATTACATTTCTCATATAAATCAAATGATATTAATACGTTTAGTTTAGGGTATAGTAAACGTATTTCACGTCCTAATTTTCATCATATTAATCCATTTCAAATAGGGAATCAGTATTTTCAATGGAATGCAAATCCTAATTTAGAACCTGAATTCGCTGATAATTTCGAATTAAATCATCAGTACAATAGAAAACGCTTAAATACTTCTATATCCATATTTTACAGAAATAAAACAAACGTAATTCAATGGATAGAAACCATTGATAGTGATGGTGTTCGTGTTATAAGTTTCGAAAATATAGGAAGTAGGGATTCTTATGGAGTAGAAAGTAATATTCAATATAAAATAACCGATTTCTGGAACTCCGGATTTTCAGCAAATTATTACTACACTAAGGCAAATCAACCAAACATAACCTGGGATGATTTATACAATTCAAGTATAATCTTAAAAAACACTTTTAAAATTACTAAAAGTATAGGTACGGATATTACATATCGTCATACACCAAAAAATCAAAATATTTATAGTATTACTCAAGCAAGGAATCGTATAGATTGGGCAATCAAAGTCAAATTTTTAGATAATAAACTCACGGCCAACCTTCGGATAGTAGACCTATTGAATAACAACCTAAGGAAACGAACAATGGTTTTACCCAATATAACACAAGATGAAACTTGGAAATTTCAATCACAAACTTTTGGATGGTTGTTCACCCTTAATTATAAACTATTTCAGAATAAAGGTAATATCAGAAATAGAAAACAACGGGATTATGATTACGGAGGAGCAACAGATTAATTATAAAAATAAATGCATGAAAACAAATTTTATAAAAATTATAGTATTAAGCATATTAATACCTCAAGTAAATCTTGCACAAACATCTTTTAAGAAAGATACAATTACGCCTCAGGAGTTAAGTTCATGGAGAACATTGGATAAAGGTAAAACGACCGTTCAAGGTGATGAATTGATAGTTGAAGAAACTGATGGTGCTGATGGGTATTTCTTAATAAGCCCTAAAAGCTATTCTGGAGATGTTATTTTAAATTATAAAATAAAAGCATTATCAGAATCATCGGTGCTAATTGTTTTGTTGTCTGCTTCAGATAATGGAGAATCTAAGAGTATAACTCTTCCATCTAAAGAATCAAAAGGACCTGATTTTTGGATGTGGAGAACGCATTTAGAACATTATAATCTCACATTCAACAATGTATCTCACGGTTATAAACCATTTTTTTATAAAAACATAACTCCTTATAAGCGTGGATTTTATCAAACTAGACCAGATAATGTAATGAGTCCACTACAATGGTATGATGTAGAGATAGGAAAACAAGGTGCAAATCTATGGTTTAAGCTAAATAATAAAATCATTTTTGAACAAGAAGATTATAAACCTTTGTCAGGAGGGCACGTGATCTTTAGGATAAGTGGAACCAATGGAAAACAAGTAATTTTGGCCAAAGCAGTCATAAAAGATTTGGTAATTTCTCATCAATAAAGTTGTAACTTGTCATAATTGAAAGAATCCAAAAACATATATCAAAAGTTTTTAAAGATAGAACCGTTATGTCATATTTTTATATGGAGTATCGTTTTATTTTACCCTTATATTAAATACGCAGGAAGAGAAGGAGGGTATATGATGTCATTTACACACGAATTGAATTCTTTATTCTTTAAAATGACCATTTCATATTTTCTATATCTATGGTATTTCCCAAGAAAAAGTAGATTAAAATACATCCCTTTAGTAATAATAACTTTCTTAATTAACACTACCATATATGGGTGGTTTGATGGTTTTTTTCATGAAGATATCAATCATTTATGGATGCATTTTATGGCTAACCTGCTTACATATATAAGTTTTGGAATTGTATTTTTTACTGTTTTTTCGCTAAAAAAACTTTACAAAAAGCAAATCGAAATTGATTCCCTCATAAAAGAGAAGCAACAAGCAGAGCTTAAAGCATTAAAAGCACAGGTAAATCCGCATTTTTTATTCAATACATTAAATACCATTTATGCAAATGCTTTAAGGAAAGATGATAAGACTCCTGATTTAATTTTAAAATTATCCGATAGTTTCAGGTATCTGCTTCATGAAGGTCAAAATGAAAGTGTAACGATTAAGCAAGAAATACAACATGTACAGGATTATATTAATTTGCAACAAGAACGTTTATCTAATAAGATAGAGGTTGATTTCTCTTCAAAAATCGATAATAAAGAACAGCGTATAGCTCCATTATTGCTAATAGGGTTTGTCGAAAATGCATTTAAATATACAAGCGTCTTAAAAGGGAAAAATCATCAGATTACTATTAACATTAAATTAGACAATAATCAATTAATTTTTCAATGTAAAAATCCATTCGATAAAAATGAGGCACATGAACTAGACTATAATTGGAAAAAAAGTGGTGTGGGAATTAAAAGTACTCAAAACCGGTTACAATTACTTTATCCCGAAAAACATCAGTTGAAGATTATAAGAGAAGGAGGAAAATTTATAGTAACATTGAAAATTCAAATATGATACAGTGTTTAATTTTAGAAGATGAGCAATCAGCACAAGAGGTATTGCAAAACTATATAGATAAAACTCCATTTATTAAATGTTTAGGAGTTTATGAAAGTGGATTAGATATTCCACCAGAAAAATTACAACAAGTTGATGTTTTATTTTTAGATATTCAGTTACCAGAACTGTCTGGATTATCATTTCTAAAAACCTTAATCAATCCGCCAAAAGTAGTTGTTACCACAGCTTATACTGATTATGCTATAGAAGCATTTGAAGAAGCTGTAATTGATTACATGGTAAAACCTTTTTCTTATGAACGCTTTTTTAAAGCAGTAACCCGAGTAAGAAATTTATCTTTAGAACAGCAAAAGGAGCAAAAGAAGCATCTCTTTTTATATGCCGATAAGACAATTTATAAAATAATTATTGATGATATTCTGTATCTAAAAGCAGAAGTAGATTATGTTAAAGTAGTAACTACAGATAAGCAGATTCTTATTTTAGATAGTTTACGTAATTGGAGTGAAAAACTACAAGAATTCTCCTTTATTCAAATTCACAGATCCTATATAATCAATACAAATAAAATCTCAAAAGTATACGGAAATCAAGTATATATAGGTACTAAGGCTTTACCAATAGGTAAAACATACAAAGAAGTATTCTTAAGAGAGATTTATTAAATATCTGATAAGCGCTAAGTGATATACAGTATTTAACAAACATAAAATCCTATTTTATTTTTTCTGAAGTTTATGGAAAAATAAAGAAATCCTACCCAAACGACAGTATAGAAACAGTCTATACCGTACTATACAAGGTTTATTATTTCTAAAATTTAGGTAAGTAAGATATAAATACTATCTTATAAAACCCTCCAAAATTTATCCTTAAGAATAATTACCTTAAATTTTCTGTCATATTTATAAACGTTCTGTCACTAACATTAATAGAGACAAAAACCTAGTACATGCAAAATCAAATAAATCAAACTTTTGAACAAATTATTGAAGCCAATAAGGGCAAGATATATCGGATTTGTAGAATTTATGCTGTAAACCCTATTGAGCCAGAAGATTTATTTCAAGAAGTCATCTATCAAATATGGAAATCTTACGCATCATTTAAGGGAAAATCAAGTATAGGCACTTGGATATATAAAATTGCGCTTAATGTATGTATTCGTTCAAAAGGAAAACTTAACAAAAAAAATGATAAAACAATACGATTGGATGCCATTCAATTTACATCAAAAGAAAACACAACCAGTGTTTTTGAAGATAGAAAGTATGAAGCTCTACAAAGTTGTATATCATCCTTAAAGGTAGTTGATAAATCAATTGTTATTCTTTCTCTTGAAGATCTACCATATAAGGAGATTGCAACTATAACAGGTTTGTCAGAAAATCATATAGCAGTAAAAATGAGACGGATAAGAAAAATATTGTTGAAATGTATAACATCAAAAATAAAATAATATGTTGAATAAAGAGGAGCAAGGAGCATGGGATGATTTAAAAAACATATGGAATGAATCATCTCAAAACAAAGAAATAAAAATTGTAATGTCTCAACTCATAATAGAATTAGAGAACAAGACCAGTCAATTTGAAAAAGATTCCATAAAGAGAGACATAAAGTTTATTGAACGTAACACAAGTCAGTTTGAAAAAGACTCTATTAAAAGAGATATAATACTGTTTAAACGTCTTACCAGTCAATTTGAAAATAACTTTATCAAACCGGGTATAAACATTTTCACAAGAGTATTGAAAAAGTTTATCACAAAAATAAAAGGAAAGAATAAAAACCAATAAATAACCATAAAAATGAAAAATATACTACTAATAATTTTGACTTTAATTGTTCAAGTCTCGTTTGGACAAACAGAAAAACCAGCCAATAAAACTGTTACTGAAAACTTTGTAAAAAACTATAATTCTGAAGATTATAAAACAATATTTTCAATGTTTTCAGATACAATGAAGGAAGCATTACCGTCTGATAAAACATCAGAATTTTTAACAGGTTTAAAGACACAAGCAGGAAATATTACCAATCAAGAATTTATTAAGTATGAAAATGGAACATATGCTTCTTACAAAACGACTTTTGAACGTGCAGTTTTTACTCTTAATATTTCTATAGATGAAAATTCAAAAATCAATGGATTATTCGTCAAACCATTTGTCGATGAAGCTTTATCAGAAAATATAATAAATGGCCTATCAGTAAAAGATAAAGTAATAACACAAAAGCAAACCGAATTGATATTTAAAAACGCTAAAATTTTCCCAAATCAGACCCAAATCGCTATTGCAATTATTAAAAATGGACAGGTAACTTATTATGGTTTAAAACGAAATGCAGATACCCTTTCTACCATTGATAACCACAGCAGTATTTTTGAAATAGGATCGATAACAAAGGTATTTACTTCCACTTTACTTTCTGGTTTTGTGATAGATAAAAAGGTTCAATTAAATGATAACATTAATAATTACCTAAACTTATCATTAAAGAATGAAAACAAAATATCATTGAAAGAATTATCTAATCATACCTCAGGACTTACTCGTTTACCCTCTAATTTGGATTTAACAACTGTTGATCTTACTAATCCCTACAAAGAATATAATGAAGATGATTTGGTAGATTATCTGACAAAATCTTTAGACATACCTCAAGAATCTATAGGTAAGTATCAATATTCAAATTTAGGAGCAGGACTACTAGGATATATTTTAAGTAAAATTGAAGGTACTAGTTTTGAAAACCTATTACAAGAAAAAATATTTAATAAATATAATATGTCAAGCTCTACAACAAAGCAAAATAATGTACGAGGTATATTTGTCAAAGGGCTAGATTCGAATGGAAAGGAAGTTTCTAATTGGGAGTTTTCTGTTTTAACAGGTGCAGGAGGAATAATGTCTAATGTAGAAGATTTATCAAAATTTGCGCTAGCTCAACTTGACGGATCCAATAGAGAATTAACACTGACTCAACAAAAAACATTCGAAATTAATGGCAATATGAGTATTGGATTAGGTTGGCATATAATTAAAACTAAAAGCGAAAATCAATGGATTTGGCATAATGGGGGTACCGGAGGTTACTCATCTTCTATGGCAATTGACACAAATAATAAAAATGCGGTTATCATACTTTCTAATGTTTCTGCGTTTAACCCTAGTATGAAGAATATAGACAATCTATGTTTTGAGTTAATGAAGACTTTAAAAAATTAATATTTCGGGTCAAAGATTTTTCAAAGTGCATGGAATCTTCTGGTTGTGGTGGCGATGCCGCCATACAATAATGTTATTTTACGACCTTCGGGTCGTTTTTTTACATTTATGAATATACCCCATTGCTATCAGTTATCATTTTTTCTACATAATTACCATATTCTTGTCTCATTGGAAGCAATGAGACATTGATTTCTCCATATTTTAATTGTTTTGCTTTCTAAGCATTAAAAGTAAAACAACATGAAATTGACATCATCAATCAAAAACCGTAAATCACTGTTAACAACAAGAATTCTATTATGCATTATAGCATTAATTGTATTTGAATCTTGTGGAACACATAAACCACAATTTGAAGGAACTCCGCTCGAAAAACATACAAGTCTGGCAGAAACAGGATTTACTCAACAAAAACTAGATTCATTAAGAAATTATATCGATGAAAACTTAACAACTACAGGAATGATTATCTTGAAGAATGGAAAATTACTTTTTGAATATGGAGATGTTCAGGATTTAAGCTATTTGGCTTCTGTAAGAAAGAGTATATTGAGTATGTTGTACGGAAAGTATGTAGAAAATGGCATTATCGATTTAGATGAAACCATTGGTGATATAGGAGTTGAAGAGGATAGCAAACTAACAGAAGTAGAAAAATCAGCAACAGTATATGATATTATAAATTCCCGTTCGGGAGTATTTTATACACCCGTAAACCCTGGCAGTGATAATAATAATATCTTAGAAAGAGGTTCTAAAAATCCAGGAGAATATTTTGTTTATAATAATTGGGATTATAATGTAGCAGGTTACATTTTTGAAAAAAAAACGGGGAAAGATATTTATCAAGAATTAGAAGAAAAGCTTGCAATACCTCTTGGATTTCAAGATTGGAATATTAAAAATCAAAAAAAACAATATAACAAAAACAAATCCAGATATCCGGCATATCATATGTATATATCCGTGAGAGATATGGCTAAAATCGGGCAGTTAATGCTAAATAAAGGAAAATGGAATGGTAAGCAACTAATCTCAGAAAGTTGGATAGAAAAAATAACATCCACAGTTACTAAAACTGAAGAAATTAATGAACGAAAAGGACTTACGAAATCAAGCCCTTATCAGCTCTCATACGGATATATGTGGTGGATCATAGATAATATCAAACATCATCCTGATTTTGAAGGTGCTTATCATGCCAGTGGGTATGCAGGACAGTATATTACCGTAATCCCTAAATTAAATATGGTTGTTGCACATAAGCATCGAATGCCAAACTTGGTACGATTAGGATTAAAAAGCGGTAATGATGTTCCTTATTGGCAATATTTTGGTTTATTACACGATTTTATGACGTCAGATAGAGGTAAGTAATTTTATTCAACAGATAGGCGAGTTCTGGAAATAGTAACTAGTATCTCTATAAATTATAAAAACATATTTATCGTATCACCGTTTCTAAAATCTCCCAAACATTATTGGCCAGAATCTTATGCCCTTCTGCGGTAGGGTGAATACCGTCTGCTTGGTTTAAAGTTTCAATACCACCTACATCTTTTAAGAGAAAAGGAATCAGTGCTAACTTGTTTTTCTCAGTCAGTTCAGGAAAAATGGTTCTGAATTCTGTGGTGTATTCAGGTCCCATATTTGGAGGCAATTGCATACCTGCCAATATGATTTTAGTATCAGGATTTTTCTTTCGTACCGCATCAATAATGAATTGAAGATTTGATCGGGTTTCAGTTAGTGGTACCCCTCTCAATCCATCATTAGCTCCCAATTCTAATATAAACACCTCCACTTGTTGATTGAGAACCCATTCAATACGACTTCTTCCACCGGCGGTAGTTTCACCACTTACTCCAGAATTAACCACGGTGTATGCCAAACCTAAAGAATCTATTTTAGTCTGTAATACAGCAGGATATGCCTCATTGATATCATCCAGGCCATAACCAGCGGTTAAACTATCACCAAAACATAAAATGGTTTTGGTTGTAATCGTAGGAGTGTCGGTAGTTTTATTTTCAGTATTTTTCTCTGATTCGGCAGGAGTAGTTTTCGAAGTATTTTTTCCACAGGAGAGCAGTAAACTCAACAATAAAAAATAACAAAACTTTAAGGAAATCGACTTATAGTCGGTGAATAAATCTAAAATCATTTGCTTATTTTTCCTGTTTATCATTATCCTAATTGAATTAATTAAAAGATTTCTATGTCAAAGATATTAAAGATCCACGAGCTAGAGAAGACCTATAGTAGCGGTTCTAAAAAACTAACGGTCTTACATCATATATCATTTGACGTTGAGAAAGGAGCTACCTTTTCTATTGTAGGCCCTTCCGGGAGTGGTAAAACCACCTTATTAGGGCTTTGTGCAGGATTAGATCAACCTGATTCTGGGATAGTTGAATTATGTGGACAAAACTTAAGTGAGTTGGATGAAGATGAACGTGCACAATTACGAAATAAAGAAGTAGGATTTATATTTCAGGATTTTCAGTTACTACCAACCTTAACTGCACTCGAAAACGTGATTGTACCCTTAGAATTACAAGGTGTAAAAAATGCTTCAAAACAAGGTATGGAATTACTGAGAAAAGTAGGACTAGAAAACCGATTTCATCACTATCCTTCGCAATTATCTGGCGGAGAGCAACAACGCGTAGCTTTGGCAAGAGCATTTTCGAATTCACCTTCTATTCTATTTGCTGACGAACCTACCGGAAATTTAGATGAAGAAACTGGCGAAAAGGTGGTACAACTTTTATTTGAATTGAATAAAGAAGCGGGAACTACTTTGGTGATCATTTCTCACGATTTGGATCTGGCAAACAGAACGCAACAGATCCTTCGATTAAAAGGAGGAAAGATTATAACCAATGAGAAAACACTATCATAATGATTAGGAAAGGTGTATATACTAAAGCTGGTATTACTTGGTTGTTTAAAATGGCCTGGCGTGATGGAAGATCCAGTATTTCTAGGCTATTACTGTTTATGGCCTCAATCATTCTCGGGATTGCCGCGGTGGTTTCGATACAATTGTTTAGTGAAAATCTAAAACAGAATATCCAACAACAATCCAAATCATTACTAGGCGCTGATTACCTTATTGATAGCAGGCAACTACCTAATGAAAAGGTACAGGCAATTATTGATTCTTTAGGGCCAGATGCCAAAGAAGTTAACTTTCCATCTATGGCAGCATTTCCAAAAAACGGAGCTGCTAAATTGGTACAGGTTCGTGGTATGGAAGGAGGTTTCCCGTTCTATGGAGATTTAATAACCGAACCTGGGATTGCAGCTTCAAAATATCAAGAAAAAGGAGGAGCTTTAGTCGATGCGACTCTTATGTTACAATATGACATAAAACCAGGGGATTCGATCAAGTTAGGAGTAATTACATTTCCTATTATAGGAGCTATTAATTCCATGCCTGGCAGCTCAGGGATATCCTCTAGTGTGGCGCCAACCGTATTGATTCCATATCGATTTGTAGAAAAGACAGAACTATTACAATTAGGTAGTAGAAAGGAATATCAATATTTTTTTGAAGCACCTGATACAGATCTCGATCAATTAGAAAAAACATTAGATCCTGTTCTGGATGCCGAAAATGCAGATCTCGACACACACAAAAGTACCAGTAGACAAATAGGTCGTAGTTATGATAACTTAGGTAGGTTCCTGAATTTGGCAGCCTTTATAGCGTTGTTACTGGGCTGCATCGGTATTGCGAGTTCGGTTCATATTTATATCAAAGAAAAACTAACCGATGTAGCCGTGTTAAAATGTTTAGGAGCGAGCAGGAAGCAAACTTTTTTGATCTACCTCATACAAATTGCAGCCATGGGACTTATTGGAGGTGTTGTAGGAACCGTTTTAGGAATAGGGTTACAGTATGCACTTCCGACACTGCTACAGGAGTTTTTACCATTCGAAGTTCAGATTTCAACTGCACCACAACCCATTATTATGGGATTATTATTAGGTGTTTTTATGTCTGTATTATTTGCCTTGTTACCCTTGTTGAGTACTTGGTATGTTTCACCATTAGAAGTATTAAGAGTATCAGAAGAACAACCCGTAAAATCCAGAAAAGCACGAATATTCACTTTTGGTACCATTATTCTTTTTGTGCTGTTGTTTTCTATTTGGATTTTTGGTGACTTGGTATTTGCATCAGTTTTTGTGGTGGGTATTTTTGTTACTTTCGCCATTCTGGCTGGTATTTCTATTTTATTTATACGGACCATCAAACGTTATTTTCCCGCTTCCTGGGGATTTACGGCCAGAACTAGTCTATTGAATCTCTTTAGGCCCAATAACCAGACGATGGTACTTATCCTCGCTGTTGGTTTAGGAACTTTTTTGATTAGTACATTATACTTTACCAAAGATATTCTGTTGGCAAAAACGGCCTTGGACAACAGCTCGGATCAGGCTAATATTATTTTAGTAGATGTGCAACCCGAACAACGAGACGCTGCGGTAGCTAGTATAACTAGCACTAACTTAGAAGTTATAGATAATTTGTCGATCGTTACCATGAGAATGCAAAGTATCAAAGGAAAATTGGCGAATGAGATTCGAAAAGATACAACTTCAACCATTCGTGAATGGGTATTAAATCATGAGTTTAGAACTACCTTTCGGGATTCACTAATTGCTTCGGAAACCGTGATCGAAGGAAACTGGGTAGAAGAAATCAAACCAGGTGAGGATGTGACTATCTCGATTTCCGAAGGTTTGGCCGAAGATGCAAAGATTGGAGTAGGGGATCGCATTGTTTTTAATATACAAGGCGTGTTGATGAAAACTATCGTGGGAAGCATTCGAAAAGTAGACTGGACACGATTGCAGTTAAATTTTATGGTTGTTTTTCCTAAAGGAGTTTTAGAAAAAGCACCACAATTTCATGTACTCACAACCTATGTGCCTGATAATAATAAATCTGCGGTGTTGCAACAGGAATTGGTACGCAAATTTCCAAATGTGACGGTCTTTGACCTTAGGCAAATTTATACTGTGATTGAAGATATCTTACAAAAGATCTCCTGGGTAATTAATTTCATGGCTTTCTTTAGTATTCTCACTGGGCTGATTGTGCTAATTGGTTCGGTGCGTACCAGTAAATATCAACGTATTAAAGAGAGTGTGTTATTACGTACACTTGGTGCCAAAAGCAAACAGATACTTCGCATCACTGCACTAGAATATCTGTATTTAGGAATACTAGGTAGTTTGGCTGGAATTCTATTATCGCTTATAAGCAGCCAATTGCTAGCTACATTACTATTTGAGGAGCCTTTTGTGCCTTCTGGCATCCCATTCCTATTGTTTTTACCTGGTATTGTAATCGTGGTATTAGCCATTGGATTGAGTAATATTAAAAGTGTACTGCAAAGTCCGCCGTTGGCGATATTGAGAAAAGTAGGATAGTTGCGTTAGGTAGTATCTTATCATTCCATACTCAAAAAAACACCTTTGTGGTTCTTGTATTCAACAAAAATTAGGGTTTATGAATAGAAAGTTTTACCATATTCGAAAGTGGAGAACAAATGATCATGAAGAAAAAATAATAGTCATAATAATGAAAAATATACTATTTGTAATTTTGGTTTAATAAACCTTTGTTTCGTTCGGATAAACAGAAAACTAGCAAATAAAACTGTTACTTATTACTTTGTTAAAAACTATAATTTTGAAGAGTAGAAAGCAGTAGTTTCAATAATTTTTTAAAATGATATTTTAATAGATTCTTGTAAAGGTAATTGATAATAGGGGTCAACTACACATGCTTATCTTATAACGTCTAAATTACTTTGTATTTAACTAGAATATCAACAATATGTTACTGGTAACATATTTTTTTTGTATTTTTACGTTACCAGTAACGTATTTTATGAAAAAAGACTTTATACAAAAACAGGGCAGGATAGGAGTTACAGCCAGAATTAGAAGGTTAAATGACAAAATAATGTTTTCAGCTAAAAAAGCATATCAATTACTAGAAATTGACATTGAACCTAATTGGCATTTGGTTCTATTACTACTCAAAAAGGAGGAAAAACTAACAGTAACTGAAATAGCCAAAATCCTTGAGTTTACACATCCAGCAATTATTAAAATTGTGACTAAAATGAAACAAAAAAAATATTTAACTACTATCAATGATCCAAGAGATAGCAGAAGGCAGTTATTAAAACTCTCAAAAAAAGCTATAAAAGATCTACCAGAATTAGAAGAAAAATGGGAGTTTATTAGAGAAATACAACATCAAATTATTAGTGATTCATTATTAAAAGAACTTGCCATATTTGAAAATAAATTGAAGGAAAAAAGTATTGAACAACGTATTGAAGAAAAATTAGAGAAAACACAAAATGACTAACATAGAAATCTACATACAAATACTAGGCTTTATAGCATTAGCATTTAGTTTATATGCCATGACTAAGGTAGATATGAAAAAACTTAGATGGTTTCATTTAAGTTCTAGCATATTGTATCTCATATATGGTATTGGTATAGCTCAATTCCCTCTAATTGTTGGAGCTATTTTATTTAGTAGTATTCATATAATTCACTTACGAAAAATTTATTCAAAATAATATGAAACTTTTAAACGCTACCTTAGAAGATTTTAAAAACCTACAGGAACTAAGTAGAGAATCCTATTTACAAAATTTTGGAAGCCATTGGGAAAAAAATGGACTTGATTTATATCTTGAGAATGAATTTGGAGATAAAAGATTAGAGTCTGATTTAAGAGATCCAACTATTGGATATTACTTTATTGTTTTTAAAAATCAAAATGTAGGATTCTTAAAAATGAATTTTAGAACTTCATTAAGATTATCTGATTTAGATAATTGCGAATTAGAAAAAATATACATCTTACCAAAGTACAAAGGTTTGGGGTTAGGAAAACTAGCTATAAAGGCTATCGTATGTGAAATTGTAAGTCGTAATAAAAAATCACTTTTCTTAAGTGTAATTGATACTAATACAAGTGCTATTGCATTTTATAAAAAATTAGGCTTTATATTTCACAGTAAAACACGATTAGAAGTTCCTTATTTTAAGGAAGAATTAAGAGGAATGCATCGAATGGTTTTAAATTTGAGATCATAGAATATTAAAATGTAATGGAACAATTTTCATGAAATACATAGGAAGAAAAAGCATAATGTGTATATTAGATAAAAATATATTGGTTAACAATCGCACTATCTGTTCTTAATCAACTTGATCACCTCCTTATAAGAAGCACCGATTGGTATTTCCATACCGCCTAATAAAACAATATCTTTTGAAGTAAAAGAAGTTATTTTTTCATTATTAATAATATACGAACGATGCACTCTTAAAAAATTAGCAGGTAATTTTTGTAGAAAGACACTAATCTTATCTTTGGTAATGACTGTGTCGTTTATAGTATGTATTCTTACGTAGTCCTTAATACTATCAATAAACAGAATATCATTAAACTCTATCCGAATCATTCTTTTATTGGCATTCACAAAGATGTGATCCAAGGTTTTCTTTGCTTCTGATGATTCCCCAGAACTATGTTGCATTGCTGCGGTTAGGGTCTTGTATTTGTTAATTGCTTTATAAAACCGGATAAAAGAGATAGGCTTTAATAAATAATCTATGATATCCAGTTCGTACCCTTCTAACGCATATTCTCTATAAGCAGTGGTTAAGATCACTTTGGGTTGTATTGTTGTATTTTTTATAAAATCAATCCCGGTAACTACAGGCATTTGAATATCCAAAAACAAAAGATCAATAGTATTGTTTTGAAGAAAATCTGCAGCATGTATGGGGTTGTCAAATGAAGATACAAGCTCTAATTCAGGAACTTTCTTGATGTGCTTTTCAAGTACCTTAATTGCTAAGGGTTCATCATCTATGACTATACATTTTATTGCCATATCAATGTAAATTAATCGTTAATACTATCTGAAAATCGTTGTCTGTTTGGGTACTTTTCAAATCATAGTTGTTGATATAATTGAGCTCTAATTGTCGTTTAGAATTAGAAAAACCAATTCCAGAATTTGATTCATTTTCAGTATCGTCTTCTTCACCAGGAGGTAAGGTATTAAAAACCTTAAAACACAATTGTTCCTGGTTGGTGGTTAATTCAATAGTTATTGTTGAATCCTCCAACGTATTGCTTGCTCCATGTTTAAAAGCATTTTCTACAAAGGATATCAATATTAAAGGTGCAATCATCACATGAGGATCATGAAGCTGATGTGTAAATTGTAAAGTTAATTTATCGCCATAACGTAACGATTCTAAATCTATATAATCCTGTATAAAAGTAATCTCATTTTTTAGTGGAACCTCAGGATCTTTACACTGATAAAGCATATAATCTAACATATCGGATAACTTTAAAACAACTTCAGATGATTTTTCAGCAGATTCTTCTAGGGTTAATGAATACAGGTTATTAAGTGTGTTGAACAAAAAATGTGGATTTATTTGAGCTTTTAAAAACTTCAGCTCTGTATTCACTTTTTCTTTCTGTAAAACTTCGAGTTGATGACGTTCTTCAAAACGATCTTTAAATGCTTTAATCATAAACATTAAAAAAACAAATACATAGACAGAAGGGAAATACACTACAGCCAGGTGAAATGGATCTGATATTATTTCTATCAAACTTTTCTCTTCAAAGTATTTGGGAGCAAAAAGTTTGGTAAGGTTCATACTTAAAAGCTTTGAAAGTACTAAAAGCATATAAGTAGATATCAACAAAGAGAATCCAAACCTGAGATATTTTTTTTTAAATAAAAGTTTCGGTACCTGATAATAAACCAAAAAATAACTTGCCGATAATTGAGCAGGTAAATAAGCAAAAGAACTCATCACAGTTTTTTTTACACTTCCTTCATTTAATGCGGCCAATATTGGTAAACTTATGAATACCAATACCCAAAAAATAAGGTGTGAAACAACTCTGTTTTGAAGGATCCAATCGATCCAGTTCTTCCTTTTTACCATAGTCCATAAATATATAAAATATGAATTCAGAATCCTTTTAAAAAAGACAGATCTTAAGAATCTAATGCCCAAACTGGGTTTGCTACGGAGTTAACACATTTTCTGTTACTAACAGGTTTATTTCTGCTAGAAGATACGGTTCATCTATTTTACAATATTTCAATTATCACTTTCGATATGTTTGTTTAAAACTGGTACAGGATTAGAGGGATTAGTGAGTTATTTACCTCTTCTAATGAACCACAAATAATAAACTAATAAATATGAAATACATAACATCACTAATTTGTTTTATTCTTCTATTAATAACAAATAGTAGCTTTGCTCAACAAAGTAAAAACCTTACGCCAGAGGCTACAGGCGCCGAGGTCGAACTCTCATTTTGGGATTTACCCTATCTCAAAGAAGCCTTTATCGACGCAACTCCAACTGATAGAAAAGATGGTACTCTCGTTGGTGAATTGGGCGTTGATGGTGGCAATAAAACGATGGTTCTAAAACTGGCGCAAGAGATAGCCGATAAAAAGCATGGTCTCTACGATGGCTTGCTAATTGCCCACAAGGGCAAGCTCCTCTTTGAATCCTATTATTTACGTGGTCGCGTCAACCTGCTTCACCAACAAGCGTCAGCAACTAAAACTTACACTGGTTTGGTGCTTGGTCGTGCTATTCAGCTGGGATATCTCACCATGGCCGATTTAGACAAGCCTTTAGTCAGTTTTCTCAAGGACTTAGATCCATCAAAATTTGTTAAGGGTATAGAAAAGATCACCCTACACCAAGCGTTGACCATGCGTGGAGGACTTAGCATCAATAGTGATAAATGGAAAGAGCTAAGGAAAACCCCAGCAGCCTTAAAAGGTCAAGGCCTAGTTCAGACTCTTTTTGAGCATAGCGAACCTATTACTTCAGAATCTCAAAGTTTTGTATATGGTAATTTTAATCCAGATCTGGTAATGCAAGTTATTGAAGCCGTCGTACCGGGAACGGCCAAAGACTTTATAAAAAATGAACTTTTTAACAAAATCGGAATCGCCAAATACCGTTGGCAAACTAACGTTGATGGTTTACCAGCTGCTGGCGGCCCATCGTACTTGACATCGCGGGATATGCTCAAGTTGGGCGCATTGGTCATCAATAAAGGTAAATGGGATGGCAAACAACTTATTTCCAGAAAGTTTTTAGATGATGCCACTAGCAAAATAACTAAAGCCACAGAAAATTGGCATCCAGACAACTTTAATTATGGCTATTTCTTTTATCAAACGGATATCACAATTGGAGATAAGAATTATGAAACTAATATCGCTTGGGGTGGTGGTGGACAGCACCTTATAACAGTTGAAGAGCTTGATCTAATTGTTGCAATTACCGGTCACGATGAGGAAGATACTATTTTTACTCAAGTCTCAAAGAACATCTTACCAGCATTTATTAAATAAGGAACAATTATGAAAAAAACGTATTTTATTTTGACACTAGTATTGACTCTGTTTTTAAATGCTTGCAATACAAAAAAATATAACTCAAAAGATAATGATTCAATGCCTATAGAAAGTCCTTATTTTGGACAAAAGCCACCAGGTCTAACTCCTGAAGTTTTTGCACCTGGAATTGTTTCTGTAGAAGGAAGGTATGAATTCGGAGTTTCTTTTTCTCCTAAGATGGATGAAATGTATTTTTCACCTACTGTAGAAGGTCATTCAATTGTGCATTTCTCAAAATTGAAAAATGGAAAATGGACAATACCTAAAAAAGCAAATTTTACAAAAGGAAGAGTACGCGATGAGTTCAGTGCAACTGTGAGTCTTAATGGAGAAAGGATTTATTTTACTACATACGATTCTATATATCCTCTTAAAATGTGGTATGTGAATCGTGATGAGGATTCCTGGAGCGAGGCAAAACTACTTGACTCGCAAATCAATAATGAGCAGGTTATTAACCTAAATGATGCGAAAAACGGAGATCTTTATTATATGAAATCGACAAATAGGAAGCAGATAATGTATTATGCACCTATCGATAATGGCAAATTTCCGGTAGGACGCAAAGTTGGGATTGACTATGGTACACATGGATTTATTTCTCCATCTCAGGATTTTTTAATGGTAGTGGCTAATAAAGAAAATGATCCATCAAAAGATAAAGATATTCATGTCTGTTTCAAGCAAAAGGATGGAACATGGACCCAACCAATTAATCTCGGAAACCCGGTAAATACTCATTACAGAGAAGGGAGTCCAACCATCTCTCCAGATGGTAAATATTTATTTTTCAATAGATATGATGAAGAAAGTGGGAATCCTAACATTTATTGGGTTAGAGCAGATGTTATTAATAAAGTAAAACCTGCAGACTTATAGTTGTGATAGTAGTACAGTAGTTTTTGAAAATCAACATTATTAATCATTAAAAAAATGTAAACAATGAAAAAAGCGTATTTTATTTCAATACTTATATCGACACTATTTTTATATGCTTGCAATATCAAAAAACATAATTCAAAAGATACTAATTCACCAACTGTAATAACTACCTATCTTGATCAAAAACCACCTGGCTTAACTCCTGAACCTTTTGCTCCAGGTATAGTTACGACTGGGCATTGGGAATACGGTGGTGTCTTTACACCTGACCAGAAAGAGTTTTATTTTATTAGAGAAGTTGAGGAAAGTAAAAAACAAGAGTTTGTTGTTTTTAAATATATAAAAAATAAATGGCGAGAGTCTGTCATATCACCTAGAGTGGGACAACCATTTATTTCTCCCGATGGCGAAACCATGCATCTGGGTAGACGATATAAAGAACGTAAAGAGACTGGTGAATGGTCAGAGATAAAAAAACTAGACTCCTCTTTTCAAAAGATACGGATCATGCGCCTTACGGCTTCATCAAAAGGAACCTATGTTTTTGACGAAGTTGGTATGCCAGATGGTGATGGTATTATTCGCTATTCACGATTAATAGATGGTAAACGAGAAGAACCAAGAGATTTTGGCAAAGAAATTAACACTGGAAAAATGAATGCTCACCCTTTTATTGCACCCGATGAGTCCTATATTCTTTGGGACGGTGAAAGAGAAAGTGGATATGGTAATTCTGACATTTACATCAGTTTTAAACAGCAAGATGGTTCTTGGGGTGAGGCTATCAACTTAGGAGATAAGATAAACACCGATGCCTGGGAAGCAGCAGCAACTGTTACACCAGATGGTAAGTATCTATTCTTCAATAGGAATATAGGGTCTGATGATTACGAAAATGTAGATATATTTTGGGTGGATGCTCGTATTATTGAAACACTTCGCCCTAAAAACTAGGACAGTTGTTTTAAAACCACTTGGCTTTTATCTCTTTGTACTTAGTTCGACCGATAGGAATTAATTCACCATTTTTAAGTTCTGCCATATATTTGCTGCCAGATTCTACAATAATTTCGCTAATCTCAGACATTTTCATTAAATATGATTTGTGGATACGTTCAAAAGAAGAAGATAATAGTTGTTCCAGCTTTTCCAAAGATTTATCGTGTAATTCTTTTTTACCATCTGTGAGAAAAAGTTCGGTATACGTACCGGCTCCTTTGATATAAACTACATCTTCAATAGGTATAAGATGCACTTTGTGTCTTTTTTTAACGGCTAAAAATTTAACGGTATTTGTTTTAATTTTTTCCTTGGTGATGGCTCGTTGCAGAGCTTGTGCTAACCGATCTCTATTAAAAGGTTTAGGTACAAAATCTAATACTCCATATTCAAAAGCAGTAATTGCCTGATCCTTATAGGCAGAAATAATGATCGTATGAAATGATTTTGAAACCGCTGTTGTAAGGAGATCAAAACCACTTTCTCCGTTAAGATTTAAATCCAGGAGTACAAGATCTAAGGTATTGTTTTCAATATATTTCAATGCCTCTTGCAGTGTATTAATACGTTTTATGGATTGTAAGTCATTACCAAAAATATCACGAGTCATTCGTTCGATTCTTTTGGCGATTCTTGATTCGTCCTCAACTATTAAAATATGCATCTCTTTACGAATAAATTTTTATGGTGTTTTTCCAACCATGATCCGTTGGTTCTGAGGAAAACTCCCATTGTTCTTGATAACTTTCGGTTAATCGGGCTTTGACATACTTTAGACCTGTACCATCTTCTTTCTTTTTTTTTCTTTCTGTAATTACCTTCGCATAGGTTAAAAATGTATAGGATTTGTAATCATTATTTGATTCAAAAATTAACTTAAAATCGATGCTATTATTTTCCCGTGGTAGGCTGTGGGTAATTCCGTTTTCTAATAAGGTATGTAGAATCCCAGGTGGTACTGTTTCTTCAAAACTAATACCTTCATCTTGCCAGGAATAGTCAATTTCTTTTCGGTATTCCATAATCTCCAGATGTGTACGACAAAGTGCTATTTCCTGAGTAATAGGTATCAATGTTTTATTCTCTATCTGGTTAAAAAGATCAAATTCTTTGGCTAACGCCTCAATAAATAAAACTCCTTTCTTTGGCGTCTCTTCTATCCAATCTATCAATGAAGTCAACGTATTCATCAAAAAATGCGGTTGAATATTCTTTTTGAGTAACTCCAGGCGCAGACGTGTAGATTGAACGAGAGAAGTTTCATAAGCGAGTCGTTGTTCTTTGATTCTGAGGGAAAGCAAATAAAACATTCCAAGTAGGATGATGCTAAAACCTATAAAAATACCAACTTGAAAAGAAATGATAAAATTTATTAGTAGCGATAGAAGTAAGGTAAGCATCACCAGGAGAGCGCCTTTCATTTTTTTATATATACCAAAAACAGCGATTCCAAAAGAAAACACCCACATACTTAAAGCCATGTTACGAGTGGTGAAATCAAGAAAATTATGTTTGATGAAGAAAGTGAACAATAAAATTCCGGCGTAAACAATCAGGAGAATTTTTCGTTTAGGAAAAGGGAATTGTTTAGAGAAATAAAGTGGAATCAAAAAAGAGATTCCAAACATCAAAGCAGCTTTGGTTTCTAAACGTATATGATGATATGCATAATGGATAGGAACATAGGTTGTGATGAACTCCGCCAGGTTTAAGACAAAAAAGAGAAAACAACTAATACTAAAAATAAGCATGGGATACTCTTTTTTATTCCCTAGAAATAAAAAAAGAAAGTAAATCGAAGCGATTAGAAAAGCACCGGCAAAAATGTGCATATAAGAAGTCTCGATGAGCCTCTCTGTTAGTAAATCATCGTAATTAGCGATATCTACTCTCATACCGACATGATCAGGAAAATAATAAAGACTCGATCTTAAGGCTAACATATGTTCACCTACTTCAGTCAGGTGAGCAGGAATGATAAATGTAGCCAACATTTCACCTTCCGGGCTGAGCGTTGCTTCCTGTCCGGGATTCCCATTTTTTCCAATCAAAATTCCATCCCAAAAGACTTCATACTCCCCATAAATATAAGGTCGAATTGCGTATGGATGCAACGGTTTTGGTGCTTTTAAAATGTCAATTGGAGTTCGGGTCCAATATACCTCTCCAGACTCTAATATTGCCTTTTTTTCATCCCAATCTTCATCGTTCCAGTCTTTAGCAGCCCATTCTGGTTGATCACCTATTCGAGATAGCGTCTGATATTCTATAAATACAGGATTTTGAGAACAAGCAGATACCAATAGCATAGTACCTATCAAAAGAAAATAGGAGAGTGATCTCAAATTCATTTTAAACGGTTTTACCGATGCAAGATAATCATTATAAGATGCCTTCTTAGAGTAGTTCATTAAGATATAGAGCAGTTGACAAAATATAGATTAAATAAATAAGATAAAAAAACATCCTTTGTAAGAGTGAAAGCTAAAATGATCCTTGTTCTAGAAGGTTAAAAATAGCTAAATAAACAGTTAATAAGAGCTGATAATTCAATCGTTTAATTATGAAATTTATAAATATGAAAGATATTATCCCAATACTATTAATCATAATCTTTTTTCAATCATGTACATCGCAATCATCAAATACAGATATTAACATTGATTTAGTAAAAAAGGTAGAAACGGGGCTCACAACTAGGGTTCACATAGAGGGTGATTCTACATGGTCTATAGAAGAACGTATGAAACACTATGGAATTCCGGGTGTTAGCATTGCTGTAATAAATAATGGTGAAATTGCGTGGGCAAAAGGTTATGGTGTCGTAGATAAAGAAAGTAAAACCCCTGTGACAAAACAAACTCTATTCCAGGCAGCAGCAACTACTATGCCGGTAACAGCTTACGGTGCATTACGTCTTGTAGAACAACATAAACTAAACTTAGATGAAAATATTAATAGTTACTTAAAATCCTGGAAAGTACCAGAAAACGAATTTACAAAGGAAAATAAAGTCACTATAAAAAATCTTTTAAATCATTCTGCAGGAATATATCCTCGTGGAACAGGATCATATAGCATAGATGACAAAATCCCAACACTCGTAGAGATTCTAAATGGAACTTATCCAGCTATTAACGAACCAATTACTACAAATAAAGAACCTGGTGAAAGTGTTCGTTTTGCCTACGCTAGCTATGTACCCATTCAACAAATGATGCTAGATGTTGATGGTAGAACATTTCCGGAGATTATGAATGAATTAGTGCTGGAACCTTTAGAAATGAATAATAGTACGTTTAATCAATCACTAACTCCAGAGCAATTAACAAAGGTAGCTACAGGTTATTTAAAAGATGGCTCTATGGTAAAAGGTAGAAAAAATATTTATCCATCAATGGCTTCAGGTGGATTATGGACAACCGCTGAGGACTATGCAAAATTTATAACCAATGTACAGCAAACCTTAAATGGTAAGCCTACTCAAGGATTATCAAAAGATCTAACAAAATTAATGGGTACGCCTTATGGGGTGAGTAATCCTGGTTGGTCATTTACATTGGGCTTAGGGTTTCAGCTTATTAATAAAAACAATGATATCTATTTAAGACATCACGGATGGAATACAGGTTTCTACGCTGAGATCATGGCTCATAGAGACAAAGGGTATGGTGTGGTTGTGATGACCAATTCTACGTTTCCAGAATTTAATGCAGAGGTGATGCGCTCAGTAGCCCAAGCGTATCATTGGGATAATTACCTTCCGATACATAAAAAAATGAACATTGAACAGTCTATAACCGATAAAATTACGGGTAGATATAAATCCAATAATACAATTCTAGAGGTTTTTGAAAAAGGTAATCAACTATTTACAAAAGATATACTTGATGTAGATGCTGATGAATTGATCAAAGTTTCGGATAACCTTTTTGTGAGAAGAAATTCCAGTCGATTCATTCAATTCAAACCAGATGCACAAAATGGATTGACCAATATGCTTTATACGAATAGAAATGATGGAGCCATAACTTCAACATTTGCCAGAGTGGATAGCGATATAAAAGATCCTGTAGAATTCCTTCTTGAAGGTGATTTTGAAAAAGCGCTAAGTACTTATAAAGCATTAAAAGAACAGAATCCTTCTCACCCTGCAGTTACCGAAGACTACTTAAATGATGTCGGATATGGTTTTTATCATGATCATCGAATGAAATTAGCATTAAACACTTTCAAACTAAATACGATACTCTATCCAAATAGTTTCAGGGTGTATGATAGTTATGCAGAAGCTTGTAAGAAAGCGGGAGAAACAGATCTGGCAATTTTAAATTACACTAAATCCCTTGAATTAAATCCTGAAAACAACCGTGCTAGACAACGGCTTAAAGAACTGCAAAAAAGTGAATAAAATGAACAAGTTATTTCTTTTAGTACTCAGTATTCTTGTAAGTTGTCGAGACAGGGAAACATCAAATATTACTTTGCTTGATAATCAAATCCCGACGGTGGTTCCAACGATTTTTGCTCCTAACATTATTTCAACTGAAAGTTATAATGAAGGTTCGATTATTTTCAACCAAGAAATGAATGAATTGTTTTTTAATCGAAGAAAGCCACAAGAGAGTCATAACATTTATACGATGAAGTTAGTGGAAGGCAAATGGTCAGAACCAAAATTAGCTTCATTTTCTGCTAGTGTAGAACATTTAGAATTACATCCACGACTGAATCAAAATGGTGATCGATTATATTTTGGAAGCAGGAGACCCTTAAATGATTCCACTGAATCGACAGCGTTTCGTCAATGGCATGTTGAGAAACATAATGGTATATGGGGATCACCTAAGCTTCTATTACCAAAACTTTTTGAGAATGAATGGATTATGTGCGTTACGCCTGCTAGAAATAGTAATCTGTATTTTACCTCTAAAGAAAAAGAAGATAAATTGGAAGATGAGGCTAACTATTACTCTATAAATACGAATGGGAGCTATGACGCTATCATACGTATGAATGAGACAGTTAACTTCTCCGCAAAGTGGAGAGCCCACCCATATATTGCTCCGGACGAAAGCTATATCATTTTCGATGCCGAAACAACCGATATACCTGAAAATGGGGATTTATATATCAGTTTTAACAATAATGGGACTTGGAGTAAAGCTCGTAGCCTGGGACCAGAAATAAATACAGAAATGAGTGAAACAACAGCAACGGTTTCACCAGATGGTAAATATTTATTTTTTAATAGAGGAGAAGAAAAGAAAGGAGAAGATGGAATTACTTATTGGGAATCGGACATCTATTGGGTAGATTTTAATCAGTTAAAAAAGGAATTACAAAAAAATGAATAAAACGAACTTCAAATTGTTGTATAAGTTTTATTAACAGGTATTTATAAAAAACATAAATGATGAAAAACAAATTGATTTTTCTATTTTTAATGCTACTTACGACCATAAGTTATGGCTTTGCCCAACAAAGTGATAGCCATGCACCAGAGGCTACAACTACTGAAGCCAAGCTCTCATTTAGAGATATTCCTGTTCTCAAAGAACCCTTTATTAATGCAGCACCAACTGATAGAAAAGATGGTATTTCTGTTGGTAAACTAGGTGTAGATAGCGGTAATAAAGCTATGATTCTTACCTTCGCTAAGGATATTGCTAATGGTAAATACGGTAACTTTGACAGTTTTCTTATTGCTCAAAAAGGCAAACTGATTTTTGAATCATATTATAGGCGTGGTCGTATAAACCTGCCTCATCCACAAGCTTCAGCTACCAAAACCTACACGAGTATGGCATTGGGTCGTGCTATTCAATTGGGATATCTGACCATGGCTGACTTAGACAAGCCGATAGTCAGTTTTCTCAAAGACCTAGACCCAACCAAATTTGTTGAAGGTGTAGAAAAAATCACGCTACATCAAGCATTGACGATGCGTTCTGGTATCGACATAAGTGAAGATAAAAGAAAAGAACTTGAGGAAAATACCAACCTTTTAAAAGGTCAAAAGCATATTCAAGTATTTCTTGAAAATACTGCACCTATAACTACTGTTTCTCAAATATTTAATTATAAAGATGATCCAAGATTGGTTATGCAAGTAATTGAAGCTGTTGTGCCAGGATCCGCTGAGGATTTTATTAAAAACGAACTCCTTGACAAAATGGATATCATAAATTATAACTGGATGACAGATATAAGTGGTCTGCCAAAATCCGGAAGTCGTTCAAGTATGATATCACGTGATATGATGAAATGGGGAATATTAGCTATCAACAAAGGTAAATGGAAAGGCGAACAACTGATACCTGAGGCCTATATTGAAATTGCAACCAGTAAAATTGTAGATCAAAGTGAAGAATATGATGACGTTTCTAGTGGTGTTGCTGGTACAGCATACGGCTATTTCTGGTGGCAAGCTGATCTGTCTGTTGAAGGTAAGAGCTACCTAAGCAAAGCGGCTAGAGGTGGTAGCGGTCAAACGATTATTGTGATTGAAGAACTCGATTTGGTCGTTGTGACTACTACACATCGAGAAGTTAAGGATCCCGTATCAGTAACAGCAACAAGAGTCTTGCCAGCTTTTATTAAAAAATAGTGAGAGATCTATAAGTTTTCGACAACCAGATGGCTCCTGGGAGGAGCGTTCAATGAAAAAAATATAAATATGAGAAATATTATCTCAGTGCTATTAATTACAATTCTTTTTCAATCATGTACAGAAGAATCAAATACTGATATGACCATTGATTTAATTAAAAAGGTAGAAACAGGTCTCACAACTCGGGTACACATAGAAGGCGATTCTACCTGGTCTATAGAAGAACGAATGAAACACTATGGAATTCCAGGTGTGAGCATTGCTGTAATAAATAATGGTAAAGTTGCCTGGGCAAAAGGGTATGGTATAATGGATAAAGAAAGTGAAGTTCCTGTGACTGATAAAACACTTTTCCAAGTATCAACAATTGGTATGTCTTTAACTGCATATGGTGCATTACGTCTTGTAGATCAAAATAAAGTTACTTTAAATGAAGACATTAACAGTTATTTAAAATCTTGGAAATTACCTGATAGTGAGTTTACCAAAGAAGAGAAAGTCACGATAAAAAACCTTTTGAGTCATTCTGCCGGGATAAACGTGCACGATTTTCAAGGGTATAGTACAGATGAACCCGTACCAACACTTATAGAAGTTTTAAACGGAACTTCTCCAGCCAATTCAAATCCAGTCATGGTAGATAAAGTACTAAATGAAAATCTTTGGATTTCAGCTGGTGGCTATACCATTATTCAACAAATGATGATGGATATTGAAGGCAAAAAATTCCAAGAGCTAATGAATGAATTAGTGTTCCAACCATTAGAAATGAAGAACAGTAGGTTTAAGCAATCTCTTAACACAGAAGAATTAAAGATAGCAGCAACGGGTTATTTACGAGATGGTTCTATGGTTAAAGGTAAAAGACATACCTATCCAGAACTGGCTTCAAACGGATTATGGACAAATGCAGAGGACCTTGCGAAATTTGTAATTAACATTCAGCAAACCCTAAAAGATAATCGTAATAAAGGATTATCAAAAAATTTGACATCATTAATGCTTACACCTTCTTCGAAAAATCGTTATGGACAATATGGACTAGGCTTTTCAATTTATAATAAGAAAGATGAAGTTTATTTTGAACACCACGGATGGAGTACAGGATTTTATAGTAGAATGACGGCTCATAGAGACAATGGATATGGCGTGGTTGTATTAACCAATACTCCTCTTCCAGCTTTTGTTTTTGAAGTATTTCGTTCTGTCGCTCTTGCTTATGAGTGGGATAATTATTTCCCAGTACATAAAAAAATGGAAGTTGAACAATCTTTAGTTGATGAAATTACTGGTAGATATATTGCCAATGGCAGGATTGTAGAAGTTTTTCAAAAGGACAATCAACTGTTCTATAAAAATATACTTGACGTAAAAGCGGAAGAACTGATCAAAGTTTCAGATAGTAGTTTTGTTAGAAGAAATTCTAGTCGATTGATGCAATTCAAACCAAATTCTGAAAATGAAACAATCAATTTACTTTATATTAATAGTAATGATGGAACAATAGCTTCAACTTTTGCTAAGATGGATACTGATAAAAAGGAACCAGTAGAATTCCTTCTTGAAGGTGACTTTGACAAAGCACTTAATACATATAGAACCTTAAAAGAAAAAGATTCTATTTATCCTACGGTTACTGAGGAATATCTAAATGATCTAGGATATAGTTTTTTCCGTGAGGATAGAATGAAATTATCACAAGATGTTTTCAAAGTGAATATGATGCTCTACCCAAATAGTTTTATGGTATACGAAAGTTATGCAGAAGCCTGTGTAAAAATTGGAGAAATTGACCTTGCAATTTTAAACTACTCAAAATCACTTGAATTAAATCCTCAAAATAACCGTACCAGGCATAAAATTAAGGAATTACAAAAAAATGAATGAAACGAATTTTTATCAAATTTAATAGTGCTTTAAGGCTATAAATATAACGATTGAAGATATATCAAATATTAAAAATTATTCATCCTATTGACAGGACTACATTCATATTTTATTTAAATCGTCACCAAATATTTTAAGAATTTAAACAATGAGAAAAACGTATTCTATTTTGCTGCTTGCAGGAGCACTATTTTTAAATGCCTGCAATAGTAAAAAACAGGACTCAGAAGATAATGATTCATCAAAAATAGAAAACCTCTATTTTGGACAAAAACCACCAGGTTTAATTCCAGAAATTTTTGCTCCTGGAATTATTTCACTTAATGGAAGATATGAACATGGTATTTCGTTTTCTCCTAATTTAGATGAAGTATATTTTTCAGCTAATAACAAAGACGAAGATCCAAGTATATATTTCTCAAAACTCAAAGGATTAACATGGACAGATCCTAAAAGAACAAATTTTACTAAGGGCAAAAAAGTTGGAGAAATGCATCCATTTGTGAGTCCTAATGGTAGAATGATTCATTTTGCAGCTCACGATTCTTTTACATCTCCTCATCATAAAGAGACAGTAAAAACCTGGTATGTAGAGCGTACCGGTAATTCTTGGAGTGATGCCAAAGAATTGAATTCTCCTATAAATGATGATTTTGTTTTTTATTCGAATGAAGCAAAAAACGGAGATCTTTTTTATACAAATTTGTCAAATCGAAAAATGTACTATGCACCTAAAAAAAATAACCAATTTCCCGAAGTTCACGAAGTCGGAATTGAATTTGGTGTTCATGGGTTTATTTCACCGTCTCAAGATTATATAGTGGTAAATGCACGAAACAAAGAAGATGCTCAAAGAAAAAGTGATATTTATGTTTATTTTAAAAAGAAAGATAGTGGATGGTCAGAACCCATTAACCTTGGAAATGCCATAAATACTTCTTTTCCTGAAACATGCCCCAGCATCACTCCAGATGGTAAATATTTATTTTTTGGTAGATATAACGAAGAAGGTGGATTATCAAATTTTTATTGGGTAGACGCTCAGGTTATTGAGAACCTCAGACCCAAATAGTATATGGAAGATATTGAAAAGATCTATTTAATCTTTTTAGTAACTAGTCTAGTGGTGGATTGAAATTATAAATCGGAAACAAAAGAAAAAAGATGAAAACAACAAAGTTATTATTAATAATATATGTTATATCGTTTCATACTGTCTTTGCTCAAGAAAATATTAAAAAATCTTATTTGGAATTACCTAAAACTGAGGTGATCCCTATAAAGGATACTAAGACCAATAGACAGTATGAACTTTATGTAGAACTACCTGAAGGATATTCAGAAAATAATGACACTCAATATCCAGTGATTTACTATACTGATGCTATGTGGCATGTGGAGATATTGTCAGGATCCGCAGAATACATCATGGAAGAAGCCATTTTAGTTGGTATTTCTTGGCAGAAGGATATAAAAGAAGAATTTAAGAAAGAAGGTAAAGTTTATGTAAGTAGATTTAGAGATTACTCCGTTAGGAAATCTAGTAACGCAGAGCATCAAGCAAAATACCAATTTGGACAAGCCAATAATCATTTAGACTTTATTCGTAACGATGTAATTAAGTATATAGAGAATAATTACCGAGCTAAGCCGGATAACCGTACTTATTTTGGCTATTCACTTGGAGGTGTGTTTGGCGCATATACATTGCTAACACAACCAGATACTTTTAAAAACTATATTCTTGGAAGTCCTGCGCTTGATGGTGATATTCCCACTCTTTCTGAACTTAAGTCTCATAAAAGCATAAACGCTAATGTTTTTATTTCATATGGCTCATTAGAGAAGGAATTGAGCAAGTATGCCGAGGAGTTTATCACCTTGCTAAAAAGCAAAAACGACAAGAGTTTATTTTTGGAGCAGATAGTGATTGAGGGAAGTCATCAAACAGCTTTTCCTATGACCGGAGTACTTAGCATGCAGTGGTTATCACAAATCAATAGCCTTTATTTTGGACAGAAAACACCAGGAACCACTGCTGAAATTTTTGCTCCAAGTATTGTCAATACAGCAGAGAATCGTGAAGTTGAAGGAATGTTTGCCGCAGATATGAAAGCGTTTTATTTCATCAAAAGACCACTTGGAACAGAATCCAGGTCCAATGTATTGACTGCGGTTGAATATAAAAATAATCAATGGCAAGAATCTGTGGTCAAACGAGGAGTGAGTGAACCTTCTATTTCTCCTGATGGAAACACTATCTATTTTGCTAAAGAATATATGGAACGTACCAACACAGGTTGGTCAGAACTTAAAAGCATAGGAGAGCCTTTTGAAAATATTGATATCATGCGGCTTTCGGTATCTTCTAATGGTACGTATTACTTTGATACATTTACTCCAGAATTAGATACTCCGCTGCGATATTCACGTTTGATAAATGGTACATATGAACAACCAAAATTGCTAGGTAAACAATTTGCTATTGGTAAATATAATGCCCATCCTTTCATAGCACCAGATGAATCCTATATTATTTGGGATAGTAGGAGAGAAGCTGGATATGGATCTTCTGATCTTTATATCAGCTTTCGGGCTGATGATGGTTCATGGGGACCCGCTATTAATATGGGAGACACTATAAATACCAGTGATGCTGAAAATTATCCAAGTGTATCACCTGACGGGAAATACCTCTTCTTTGATAGACGGAAAAAATCTGAAAAAAATGAACCAATTGTAGATATCTACTGGGTATCAATGGAGGTTATACAGGCACTTAAACCTCAATAACGAACCCTATAACTACCAAATAAAAAATGAAGCATATCAAAAATCATATTCATTTATTTTACACATTCACTTATATACTAGTTCTGTTTCCTTTATTAGGGAGTTCGCAAGTTATTTCAAAAGAACCAGAAGATTTGTTTGTTGTTGGAAGTGAATCCATTCATTTTAAATCTGAAATTAACCATAGTGAGTATACACTATATATTAATCTTCCAGAGAGTTATGGCAAGGATCGAACACAAACGTATCCGGTTTTTTATGTCTTGGACGGCTATCGTATATTTGGTACTACAACGCATATTTACAATGGAGTTTGGGATGATGGTTTTACTCCAGAAATAATTATTGTTGGAATTACAAATAGCGGCTCAAAAGAAAACCCAACATTACATAGAACAAGGGATTTGACACCTACCACAATAGATCGAATAGTTACTTCTGGGGGCGCCCCAACGTTTTTAAAGGTTTTAAGTGATGAAATAATCCCATTAACAGATCGTCTTTATAGTACAGATAAAACAAATAGAACACTGTTTGGAACGTCATTTGCCGGAATGTTTACTCATTATACATTATTTACACAACCTTCTTTATTTGCTAACTATATCATTCATAATCCTACCTTATGGTGGGACAGAGATTACCTGTATAAACTTGAAGAAACTTTTTTTCAGAATAATAAGAGACTACATTCCAAAGTAATATTTTTGGAAGGCGAGTTTAATGATTTGCCTAAGGCCTCTGCAATGTATGAACAAATAAAAGAACACAACTATAATGATATGACAATAGATTTTCGTTTGGTTCAAAACATGGGACATTTAGGTGGAGAAGCAGAAGCTATTAATCAAGGGATGAGATTTGTTTATAAGCGATTAACTATTAGTTTGCCCGAAGAAAAACTAATCGAATATTGTGGTACTTATAAAGATGGTACTTACATTCGGGAGATTGCTATTAGAGATGGACAATTAACTTTAGTTCGTCCAGGAGAAGTTAAGGGAGCAAACATTCAAGTAATTAACTCTTCTGAGTTTTCGATTTTAGGAAGGTATTTTGATTTTATTTTTAATAGGGATGAAAAAGGTAACGTGATTGGTTTCACTAGTCAGTTAGACACTGACCCTACAAGAACAAGAACAGCAATTAAAATCAAATAAGTATATTTTCAGTTGGAGAATGCTTTTTAATAGAAGATAAATCTTCTATTAAAAAGCATTACTAAATTTGTAGAAAATTAAAGATATTAAATATTAAATCCTGGATTTGTATTAAAAGCATTATTTTGAACACTTCTTGCACGGTTTCTTGCCATATTACGTATAGCACTGGTAGTTCTTGTTCCATCAACCGCAAACCACCATAAATACAATACTTCATACATATTGGATCCTTGATAATCCCAATTTGTATCACAGGAAGCAGCTCTAGGACATCCACTACCTCCATTATGGCTTTTTCCTCCATTGTGCCTTGCTTCGTGTAATAAAGTTCCTGCTCGGGTAACCACATCAAAAGAATAGAAATAAGGGATATATAGTTCTACCCGACTGCCATAAGCCCAACCTGCCCATTGCCCTGGAGTAGATCCTGGTTTATAACATAGTGCTTGTAATCTTCCAGTATTGTTAGCAGTGTATGGATAGGCCCAACGTAGTGCATTTCCACTATAATCCCCGGTATTGGTAGCATAATCCTCAGCAGAATAGGTGAGTAGGTATAATGCTGCAAAAGTCCTTGCCAAAGGCAAATCTAAGTTACAAGGATCATAATATCCAAATCCGCTATCCCAGTCTTGTCTTCTCATATCAAAAACTCCCCACCAATGATCTACACGTGCCTGATTACATAGTCCAGAAGCGTAGACAGAAGTGCCATCTGCTACATTATCATGCGGAGGAACTGTGCAGGTTTGTTGTGCCTGAGTTGTGAGTGTGGTCATTACTAATAATAGTATGAAAATTACAGTTGTGTTTTTATATAATTGAATATTTTTCATGATTATCTAATTTTTGGTGAGTCTTCCGTTTCATTAATTTTAATGTCAAATTCCTTAGGCATTTCAGGATGTTCTACTTTCCTGATATCGGTACTTCTTGTGGTGATATACCAATGCTCTTGTTGTGGAAGTCTTTCGTACAATTCTTTCATTTTCTCTTCAACATTTCCAAAAGGAGTTTGTAAATAGCTACGTGTTGCTATCTGACGTACAGATAAATCTTCATGATCGATTAAACGCATCAGCATTTTTTCAGCCTCTTCGTTTTTTTGTATTGCTAATATTCCAATACCTTCAACAGCAGTAAGGCGAATAATGATTTCATCCGTTCGAGTATCTATCTCAGGATTTTCAGGTTCTGTATCCCTTGGTATACTTAAAGAAGCGATTTCATACAAATACTTCAAGGATTCGTCTGATCGTAATTCTTTTAAGGCTTCAATGATCATCGTACGATATAAATAGTACTGAGTAGGAATTTTTTGATATACTCCAGCAAGTGATTCTGCGATATTCTTTTCTTTTCTAAGTAAGTATAGTGATCGCTGATAGTTTTCTTCTGCATCCTTACCAAATGCCATAGAAAGTTTAAGGTGTTCCTGAATAAGGTTTCCTGATGGAAATCCTGCAAAAAGGCCATCTAGTGAAAGGCTTGAAGATTCATCAAATGTTAATACTGAAGAAGCTGAACTTGCTTTTTCTGATGATTCATCTGTTTTAGTAACGTCGATGGATTTATCCAAATTATCATTTTCACAGCCTTGTATTGTTACTACAAATACTACTAATAGTAACAATACTAATAATGGTTTTAAAGAGTGTTTCATAATATTAAATGATTAGTTAATAATATTGTTCGAAGCAAAAGTAGTAAGGTGGCGGTGTCGTTGTAAGAGTTAATCAACTACAAAACGCTGGGGTTTAACTCCTTTTTTAAACCCCAGTATTCAACGGTTTTTGGATAGTGCTATTTATATGATTCTATGGAGAAGAGAGGCATGGTTATCTATTTAATAATAAATTTTATTATTTTGTAATTGATGAAGAATGAAACCCAACTTGAACGCTATAAAAAACTGACAACTTATATTGATAAAAACTTTAAAGAGGATATCGATATTAAGAAAATAGAAGATGTATGTCATTACTCTTATAGAAATATCAATCGTATTTTTTTAGCCCTGCATAACGAAACAATTGGTAAATACATAAAACGAATACGCCTTGAAAAAGCAGCTCAATATTTAAAATATTCTGATTCGAAAGTAGCAAATATTGCTTTTGAGGTAGGCTTTGAAAATGCTCCTGCTTTTAATAAAGCTTTTAAAAGTAAATTTAATTGTTCTCCAAGAGGTTTTCGAAATAGTATTGAAGCAAATCGTAAGATTATTAAAACTGTTTATGATCGTAAGGAATCGCTTTTAGATTTTAGTATTGAATTTCTTCCGGATTTTGAAATGTTGTATTTAGAGTATCGAGGTGTTTTTAGTGACACAAGAGCAGTAGAAAGTACATGGGGAAATCTTATAAGTCACTATGAAAAAGAACATTTGATAACATCAAAGACTGTTTTTTTAGCAGAGCTTTTAGATGACAATGAAATTAGCGATAGTATACATTTTCGTTATAATTGTGCAGTAAGACTGGATGAACCTTTAAGCGATCGACCAGAGAAGCTTTTTAAAATTAAGAAACATAAACGTCAAAAGTATGCTAAATTTAGGCACTTTGGGAGTTATGAGAATAGCCAGGAAACCTACAATAAAATCTATGCATTTTGGCTAACTGAGGTGCAGCTTGAGTTTAAAGATGCGCCTTCTATTGAAATATATCCTAATTTTAATAATCCGGTTCCGGAAGATCAACAAATAATCGAAATTTATATTCCTATCGAGTAAATTGTCCAAAACGGATAATTTCTTCAAACTCTTCAATTATAGTTTTGTTACTGTAACTAATTGATAAATCGATTAAACAATAACAAGATGAAAAAAAGTATAATAATTGTAGCTATAGTTTTTTTATTAACGCTCATAATAATAATAATAATATCATACTACTATTACGTACAATATCAAAAGATTAGTAATTCACATTTTGATGATAGTGCACAACCTGCAGTAGAACTAAAAGAATTAGATATTCTTGCTGGATATTGGGAAGGAGCTGGAGAGGTATTTGAGAACCCTAATACTGAAGCCACACAATGGACTTCTAAAGTGCATAACAAAAAAGTATTTGGGAATCATTATTTACAAACTATAGAACATAAGAGTATTGATAACAAAGTTCAATTATCAACATTCGCTTTTATAAGCTGGGATTGGGGAGATCATCAATACAAGAAAATGTTTGTGAACAATGCAAGCAACGGAAGCAAGTTTGAAACAATGTATTTTCTTGATGACAAAAGTTTTCTAGAGCAATATTCAAGAATAGATGAAAATGGACGTGTAATAATTGATCAAGTTATTACTAAACCAAGTGATAATAATTATACCGTTATTATTAAACGTTCAATCAACGGAAGTCCGGCTTTTATATACTCAAAAGGAACTTATACACGAACAAATCAGCCCAATATGCCTCAAGATCTTGAAAGTATTAAGGATATTAATTCTTTAATTCCGCTTGCAGAAGGCTCAAAATGGCTCGCCAATATGATGGGAGGAAAATACAAAGCAAAAGCAAAAGTTGAGTCCTATAATTTTAATGTAAATGAAACTTCAACCCCAGTTCTTGGTGGTAATGCCGTTGTAACGGATTATTTTTTTGAAGGAGATGATGATTTTACTGGATATAATGTAATGACTTGGAATGAAGAAAAACAACGCATTACTGGGTTTATGTTAGACAATAGAGGAATCGCTGTCGAATTTGAAGGTGTTCCAAATACCAGTAGGACAAAAGTTATAATTGTTTTAAAAACCATATTAAGAAATACGGCTGAAGTTGAAAGATGGATTTGGGATGTTGATGAAGAAAAAGGAATGGTAAAATCAATGTCTCATGTAATTCATGGAACTAGTGACCCCGTAAAAAAAATCACTTTTACTTTTAAAAAAATAGTTGATTTTAAAAATGTTAAATAATATCCAGGTCAATTTATCAGATTGTCCAAAACGGATAATTTTTTGAGCTTCCTCCATTGTAATTTTGGAATAGTATTAATGATAATCTATTAAAAAACGATAAGAAATGAATAATAGTAAAAACAATTTTTTAAAGGGATGTATGATGATTTGTTTACTTACCTTATTTACTGCCTGTGCACAAGAAAAAATAGAGGTACAAGAAGATCTAAATTTTAATCCACCTAAAAACCTTCAAATAAAAAGAACATATGCAATGTCTGCTGATGGTGTAAAAACAGGACAAATGGAAGCTATTCGTAAAGTTGATATAACAAAAAGCTCTCTGTTAATAAAAGACGTAGCTCAAAGTTTACTAAGTTTCTATGAACCATTAGATACCAAATCTGAAGAAACATTTTGGTTAGGTCAAAAAGGCGTAGAGGAGTATCAAGGCAAATTTACGAATGTAAAGAACGGAGAAACTTTTGATAATCGATTTATGCTAAAAGGTAAAACATTACACTTTGAATCTAAATCATCAACAGAATCAAAAACTTATAAGCAAAAGTTTATCAAAGGTAAAGATTACCATACCGCCACAATTTATATAGACCCTACGGATAGAGAAATGGAATCAGGGAAGGAATACAAGAGAAGAATGCTGGACGTTTCTTTTGCCAGAACCATGAAACTAACAGAAAAATTCCTTCGTAAGGATACATTTACCCTGGGAGAACATACATTTGAGTGCCATGTGATATATATCGATTATGGTCATTTACACGGCGAGGTCTGGTTAGCTCAGGATGAATTAGGGTGGTTTTTGATCTATGAAAAAGCTACAGCCACAGAAGGATCTTTTGAACTAGTTATGGATGGATATGAAAAAACTAAAATTAAGGTTGAAGATTAAACGATACAATGAATAAGAAACAAAAGATCTGGATATTATTTACTGTTGTAATGCTATTTTTTTTGGGAGGTATGGTATACTTGCTGATAAATAAAATTGAAAACATTTTTGTTTGGATAGGATATATAACGCTATGGTCCTGGGTAGAGCATGAAATTGCAAAGCCTTTAAGGCTACAATCAAAAACCTGGTTACTTATTTTGACCTTAATTATAATGGTGGATGTAGTCGTAATTTGGTTAGTAAGTTAATGGCCTCATAAAAGCTGATATGACTATGGCACAAGCTCTAACAATTCCTCTACCCAAGGAATTGTTAGAGTAACTAAAGGGAGTAAAAAAATAGGACTTCAGATAGGAATAAATTAATCAATCGCAATAATATTTCTCTTAAATAATATGGTAGAAACCAACGTCATTCCTAAACCAATGGCTAATAGAATTCCCATTTTAGGAAGAATAGTTAATAACGGTAATTGCCTCCAAAAAATATCAAAGAAACCTTCAATTCCCCAATAATTCACACTAACTACAGCAAGATTTTGCATGAATGCCGGCATCATACTAATAGGGATCATACTTCCTCCAATTCCCGACATTAGAATGATAATAATCGTGCTCATTCCTTGTAATTGTTGGCGCGTTTTTACCGTGGATACTAATAGAACTCCAAAACTAGAAACCGCAAACGAGATACATACAATCAATAATATCAATGAGAAAATATCCATAAAAATAGGTAAACCAAAGGCTAGCCAGGCAAAAACAAACATAGTCGTTAATTGTAGAATAGAAACCACCATTGCTGTTCCCATTTTTGCTAATAAAATGTCTAATGGTTTTACAGGAGCAATTAACAAACGTTTTAAAGTTCCTGCCTCTTTTTCATCTAACAGTCCTCCACCAATAGCAGCTATACTAAACAATAACATCATAATTGCTGTTCCTCCAACGGCCTGTACCAGCCCAGGATGTGCTTTGGTAGAACTTTCTTTGATTAACGAAGTGGTTTTAAGCTTTACATTGTTAATCACATCTGCTTTTCCTAAATGATGTTTGAATCCTTCTTTTAGAACTGTATGTACAATTCGCATCTGTAAATCTCTTGCCGCGTCATATTTTAATTCGATAGGCAAATCTGTATCAGTAGCCACAGCATCAGAAAATCCTTTTTCAAAAATTAAAGCAGCTACATTTTTTCCTTTTCTTACAAGATCTAAAGCTTTCCCTTCTTCAGAAGCAATCAAACGAATGGTTTGCATGGCATTCAGTTTTGTAATCAATTCTTGAGAAGTTGTTGTAGAATCTTTATCCACTACTAATACTCCTAAAGGTTTTGGAGCGCTTTTCTTTTTTGCTACACCACCAAATGCAAATGCAAATAGTGTAATCATAATAATAGGCAATAGAAAGGTAACTAAGACTCCTTTTTTGTCTGAGAAAAACAATTTAAGGTCTTTTTTTAAAACAGTAAGTATCATGATGATTGATTTTGTAATTGATAGATGTATTGAAGGTTAATCTCTAAGTTGTTTTCCGGTCAGGTTTAAAAAAATCGCCTCCAGGTTTATTTTGTTCAGTTGTATGTCTTTGATACTTAATTGTAATTCATTACACGCAGTAATCACTGCAGAAAGCTCTTGCACTGTAATTTCTACTAGCAACTCGTTTTTGTTTTGAGTCATGGTATATGGGAGCAAGGTTCTTAGTTGATTTACATTGTTTTCAGAAAGGAAACTAAATTCGAATAGAATACTTTCTTTAGTCTGCACTAATTCTTTTAATTGGGATTGTGTTCCTTGTGCGATGATTTTTCCTGAGTCAATAATTGCAATACGATCACATAAACGCTCTACTTCTTCCATATAATGCGTGGTATAGACAATGGTCATCCCTTGTTTATTCAAGGTTTCGATAACTTCAAAAATGTGATTTCTACTTTGTGGATCGATTCCTACGGTTGGTTCGTCCATAAACAATACTTTTGGATTATGTAACAATGCCGCAGCAATATTGATTCTACGTTTCATTCCTCCAGAATAGGTTTTGATTAAATCGTTCTTCCGATCTAACAATCCAATCAATTCAAGAGTGGTATGGATTCTTTCTTTTAATATGATAGAAGGAATTCCGTATAAATTTCCCCAAAACAACAAGTTTTTATACGCAGAAAGATCTTCATATAGCGATATTTCTTGAGGTACGACACCAATCAAATGTTTACATTCTTTAGCACTTTCATTACTATTTTTACCATTAATGTGAATACTTCCAGCATCACTTTTTAAAATAGTACTCATCATATTAAGTGTAGTAGATTTTCCGGCGCCATTGGGACCTAAGAACCCAAAGATTTCTCCCTTTTTAATGGTAAAACTAATATCGTTTACAGCTTGTATGTTTTGAAAAGATTTGGAAAGGTTTTGTACTTGAATCATAGTTAGTTGTTCATTAATGATTCAAATGTCGTGAAAGCATGGTTGTTTATATAAATGATTTTACTGAACTGTATAATTTTATGGATGAATTGTGGATTGGCTAAAAATATATGGTGTGAATTGAATAGGTGAGGAGGGTAATGTCATTAAATTAAAATAATTATGTTTTAATTAACGAATAAATATTCGTTTTTATTTATATATTTGCACTGTGAGAGTTAAAGATGAAACTAAACGATTAGCCATTATTGACCATACATTAGCTATCGTTTTTGAAAAAGGTTTTGCCGGAATTAAAATGGCTGATTTGGCCAAACGAATTGGTATTTCAGTATCAACACTCTATGTCTATTATAAAAACAAAGAAGATTTAATAGTCTCCATTGCCACAGAACTTATAGAACAAGGTTCAAAGAGGAGTAGCAAAAGTATTACCAACGATTTACCTTTTAAATTAAAACTTAAAACGATGTGGTTGTACTGGATTGATTTCAGTGTTAATCATAATAAAGAGATGAGTTTTATTATGCAAGTCAAACAATCACCGTATTATGATAAGGTTCCAGAAGGTGTAAAAGAAACCAAAAATAGGTTAGGCAAAGAACTTTTGGAACTCGGTAAAAGTGAGGGGTTAATTAAAAACATTAATAACGAGATACTGGAATCCATTATTGGAGCCGTTTTATTTGAAACTGTAAACTTAATTCTTAATAAGAAACTCGAACTCAATCAAAAGGATACGGATTTGATGTTCTCATTTGTTTGGGACGCCATAAAAAGTTAATTTTTTTTAATTTAAAAAAGAATAAATATTCGATTATAAATATTTAGCAACATGAAAAAAATAGTATTAATTACAGGAGCATCTTCTGGTATAGGGAAAAAAACAGCTAAACTTTTATTAGAAAAAGGGTTTACTGTATATGGTTCTGCACGAAGAACAGAAAAGATGAAAGACATAGAGCAATTGGGAGTAAAATTGTTAGCAATGGATGTTACCAAAGAAGATTCTATGCTTCAAGGTATGCAAACCCTAATAAATCAAGAAGGACGTATTGACATTTTGATAAATAATGCTGGCTATGGTTCCTATGGAGCTTTAGAAGATGTACCAATGGAAGAAGCAAAATATCAATTTGAAGTAAATGTCTTTGGTTTGGCTCGTCTTACACAATTGGCATTACCCCATATGCGTAAACAAAAGGCTGGGAAAATTATAAATATATCTTCTATTGGAGGTCGTTTTGGAGAACCTCATGGGTCATGGTACCATGCCACAAAATTTGCAGTAGAAGGATTGAGTGATTCTATTAGAATGGAACTTAAGCAATTTGGTATTGATGTCGTAGTAATACAGCCCGGCGCTATAAAAACAGAATGGAATAAAATTGCTCGTGAAAACTTGGTTAAAGTGTCTGGTAATACTGCTTATAGTGAATTAGTTCATAAACATTCGCGATTCTTAAAAGAAGCTGATGATAAATTTGGTTCAGAACCGACTGTTATTGCTAATGTTATCACAAAAGCTATTGATGCTAAAAAACCAAAAACAAGATATGTTGCTGGTGGAGGAGCCAAAATATTTACTTTCATGCATAAATTATTGACAGATAAAATGTTAGATAAAGTGCTCTTAGGTCAAATGAATAAAAAATAGTGTATTAGTCAAATATTAAAAATGAAAACTAAACTTTTAAAATATATAAAACGTATGTTAATAGGTATTGGAATCCTCATAGGAATTATAGTAATAGCAACAACTTTGTTTATTAAATTAAGTCCAGAATTTGGAGGAAAAGCAACAAAAGAACAAAAAGCAATCTATGCAACATCTGATAATTATAAGGATGAAAAGTTCGTTAACAAAAATGAAGTGCAATTAGATATGAGTTTTAGAGATATGGGTAAAAGTATTATAGGGTACTTTAAGCCACAACCTAAAACTGTTCCCAAAGAAAATCTATCTGTTAAAAAAATAGATTCTCTTAATATAGTAGAACATAATGGTAAAACACGCTTAATTTGGTTTGGACATTCTACTTTTTTATTACAAATGAATGCTAAAAATATTCTTATTGATCCGATGTTTGGAGAAGTACCAGCGCCTCATCCATTGCTAGGCAGTAAACGATTTAGTAAAGAGTTACCGATTGAAGTTGAAAAATTACCAGAAATAGATGCCGTACTCATCTCACATGATCATTATGACCATTTAGATTATGGTACTATAAAAAAATTAAAAAGTAAAGTAAAAATGTTCTATACTCCTTTAGGTGTTGGTGCACATTTACAAGAATGGGGAATTGCTAAAGAACGTATAGTAGAATTAGACTGGTGGCAAGAGACAACATTTGAAGATTTAATTTTTCGATGTACACCGGCTCAACATTTTTCTGGGAGAGGACTTACTGATAGAACAAAAACACTATGGAGTTCATGGATTATTCAATCTCAAACCGAAAATATTTTCTTTAGTGGAGATAGTGGTTACGCATCTCATTTTAAAGAGATTGGAGAAAAATATGGCCCTTTTGATTTTGCAATGATAGAATGTGGTCAATACAATGAAATGTGGCCAGACATACACATGTTTCCAGAAGAAACTGCACAAGCAGGATTAGATGTAAAAGCAAAAACTGTAATGCCTATACATTGGGGAGCATTTAAATTAGCAATGCACACCTGGACTGACCCAGTAAAACGTGTTACAGAAAAAGCAAAAGAACTAAATATAGATATAATAACACCACAAATTGGAACATCAATTTTATTAGAAGATTTAATAACTAGTTCTTCATCTTGGTGGAAGAGCTAAAAGCATAATGATGTAATAAATCTTTATTAGCTAAACGCAAGGTATACTAATTGTCCCAATGAAGCAATTAGTATATTTGCGTGATAATAATATTGCTGAACAATGATAGTAGTTTAGAAATAAACAAAGTTTTATACATCCGTTATTCTTAATCTTTAAAACTATTTGAGCACCTAAAAAATTGATCATCAAATAATTTGTAAAGCGGTATTGCAACATGCTTTTCTTTATAATGTTTCAATTCCTGGATACTGTTAAAACCCGCAGCAGTATATATTTTTTCAGCATGTTTAAAATACATAGAAACAGGGAAAACATCTTTATATATTAGTATTCTGGAGTCTTTTATATTAATATCTACTTGAGTAAAAACTACAATAACTATCTCTGGTTTGTTTTGATATTCTTTAATAGCTTGATTACAAATTTTTAATACATCCTTCTTTCCTCCGGAATGAACAATTAAAACATAAGGTTTATCAAGAAAAGGAATAGAAGAAATGTTATTATTTTGCAATAAGATATTTTCAGTTTTTTTGGAATTATTTTCTATCCAAATCATATGCTCGGGATACATTACTTCTAAAACTATTGTTTTTGAAAATTTAATTGAGGCCTTAACTAGAATGGAATCCAGATAGTTTTGCCATTTCAATAATCTAGAAATATAAACATATTCAAGTTTAGGAAATGTTTTATAAACAGTATTGAGTTCACCTTTTATACCAAACGGAAAAGTATCGACATAAAAGGTTGTTATATTGTGGTATTTAATAGTGTTTTTTATTGTTTTTGACCAATTACCTACAGTTTCGTTCCATGAAATTTTAACGAAAGTATAAACCTCAAAATACTTAGTAAAAGCAGATGGAGTAATAATAAGTACATCACTATTTGGAATTTCTAGAGTTTTTATAAGTTTATTAATACGTGTTAAATGGCCGAGGCCACCTCCCTGAGCATAGAAAACATGCATTAAAAACCTTTTAGAACTAATTCATCCATAATAATTTTTTTTTGGTCATCAGGAATTTCAGAAATATTATTAACCAAAAGGCTAGGAGAGTATTTTCCTTTTATTTCTTTTGATTTTGTTTCATGTGTAGTCGTTATGGTTTGTGTTTTTGATGCTACATCGTATGTTAATCTTGCCAATTTAGTGTCTTCTTTTACTAATTTAGCTTCACTACTATTTATTAACTTAATCTCATAAGGATTCAAATTTTCTTCATTATCACTAATTTTAATCTTATTATCATACAACTTTATTTTCCATAAAAGTTTAGATGACGCTGTTCTCAATTTAAAACCATCAGATTTATATTTTACTTCAAAAACAACATTATTATTGGCATTATAATATTTTTTTTTGTCTGCCTTAGTCATTTTAGATGTATAAATTACATCACGATTCTCAGAATTTGAAGTACTCGGATTTGCCGTGTTTTTTTCTGATTGTTTACAAGCTGTAATCATCATTACTAAAAACAACAGACCTACGATTTTCGTATAGAGTTTCATTTTTATCTTTTTATTTTTTTAAATATTTCTAAATAATTTTTGAGTTCTTGGTCTGGAGTAAATTCCTTTTCTAGTTTACTTTTTAAAAGCTTAGTTTTCAATTCTAAATTAGTTTTAGAGATGTTTTCAAAATTTGATAAAGCTATAAGTAGTGATTTTTCAGATAATACATCAAAAATGAAAGCATTATCTTGATCTAATATATCCGGAATACCACCAGCGTTTGATGCTAAAATAGGTATTTCTAATGCTGCAGCTTCAAAAATGACGTTAGGCATTCCATCGTAAATTGAAGGAATTGCAATTAAATCACAGACTAGGTAATTAGCTATAAGTTCGGTCTGAGATTCTGGAACAACTATCGAATATTCAATATTTTTGGTTATTAAAAGCGTTTCCAGGTGTGGTTCTATCTCGCCTACAATACGCAAATGAACTGTATTTATAAATTGAGATTTTTGTAAACTAGAAATAAAAAAATCAATTCCTTTTTTTTGTTTTAAAAATCCAATTAATCCAATAACGGTTGTTTTTTTATCTAAATTAAGTGCTTCCTTATACTTTACTGCTAACTTATAATCTGATTGTAATATTTTCCACTGTTCTAAATGAATAGAGTTAGGTGTATACCATACACTTGTATTAAGCTGCATATGTTTTATACGTTCTACTTTTTCTTTGGTAACACAAGCTATACCAGATGAATTTTGTAAAGCATATAATAAATCTTGCTTTTTATTAGAAAAAATTGCAGAGTCAAAATCGTTCCCTCTAAAACAAGTTAGTAATGGTTTTTGTAACCAGTTTGCTATTAGTGGCATTCCTTTTAAACATAAATTACTACCAAAGCTTACCAAAATATCGCTTTCCAAAACTGTGGTTTTATTCTTTATAAATGCCCATAGCATATTGAGTGTGTGTGAACTATCTTCAAAAACAGGAATAGATGTATACACACCGTTTATCTGACTTTCAACACTAAATGCTTTGTTTTTATTTGTGAAATGATACACATTAATAGTGTGTTCTTTACGTAAATTAGCGATAATGCGATCACAACTTCTAGACATACCTCCTTTATTTGGTGGGTAATTTTCTGTAAACCAACTTATAACCATCAATTTAAATTAACTATATAAAAATGTATCATCAGAACTTAACATATCTAGGTTCTCATTGGTAGAAGTATCACTCAAACTTTGCATATCTCCTTCTGTCCAGGTGCCAGAAGCACCTCCACCTCCAAAACTTCCACCGCCAAATCCACCATCAAAACCTGATGGTGAAGGTGAAAATTGTGATGGGTTATTAGAACTTACATGAGTATCATCTATATTGCTATCTTCTACGTAATTATCCTGTTTTTTAATACTAAATAAATAGGTTTCCCAATAACAGTCCTCACAAAAATATTTAGATGTTAAAACGTGTGCGTGTGTTCTACAAACATCTTTTTTGCATTTAGTACAAGTATGCTCTTTAATATTCTGACAGTCTAAATTTAAAAACACACCAGATTTTTGTTGACAATTCATAATCGTGTGTTTAGTTTATTAATTTTTGGTTATTTTTTGGAACTAACACCTGCTTATTTATTAAGTGTTTTAACATTTTAATAAAAATTGAGTCATCGTGTTTATTTACATAATTTACTTCTGAAGCGATTATACCCACTTTTTCCTTCAGCTTTACTTTAATTAAGTTATAACCATTTTCATTTTTTACACTTATATCATATCTATCAGTAGAGAAGGTCCTAGAGATAGAATAATCGGATTCTTTTAATTTTAAAATCAACTGATAGAAAAACTTATGTTTATGCTTTGTTTTAGTTTTAGTTTTACCACTTCTTCTACGTTTTGTAGAAGTTACTCTCATTGAGATTTGATAAAGAGATACTATACAAGAACTACCTTCTTTAAATACAAATTGAGAAAAAAAGCGCTCTAATTGATATGGTTTATATGTGGTTCCTGAACCATTTTTAAATCCAATATCTTCTGGTTTCAGTAGATTTTTAACAGCTTCAATTTGCCCTGCATTTAAGCGTAAACTTATTAGGTTTTTGTATACATCTCCTTTAACATAAATGATAAATTTGGCCAATTCACCAAAAGCATTAATAGGAACAAATGCTTTTGGTGAATTCTTTTCTAAAAAAGTTATGACAATTATCGTAATAAATACACTAATAAATGCTACCGCAGTCAAAGCTTCACGATCTGCCATATTTATATAAAAAAGTATTGTTATTAATATAGGAGCTAAGGCTAAGAGATAAAAAAATTTAAATTTCCATCTTTGTTTTAATAATACATGTCTTTTGAAAAACAACAACCAGTATTCACTTGGTCTTTTTGCTTTAAACTGTTTTGTCGTACGAAACTGTTTCCCGTCAAGCTTTAGTGCTTTTCTAATCATTTAGAAGTAGTGCTTTATATGTATTTTTCATTTTATCTTCCTGATAATCCCAAAGGTATTTTTTTTCAATTTCTTTTTTTCCATTTAGCCCTACTTTTTTTAATTGCTTTGGTGATTCTAATAAGATTCTGATTTTCCTACCTAATAATTCTGGTCTGTCCGGAGGTACTAAATACCCCGTCTCATTATCATTTATTAGTTCAGAAACTACTGGGATATCAGAAGCTACAACTGGTGTAGCATATGCCATAGATTCTAAAATCTTAAGTGGGCTACAACCTTGTATAATATTTCTATTACAAGATGAAAGTGGAGCAACCGTAAATAAAGCATTTTTAATCTTTGTGGCAAGTGTACGTTTGTCTAATTCATACAACCAATCAATTTTATGATTTACACCAAAATTTTCAGCTAAATCATGATAAATTAGTGTTCTTTTTTCTGGAACCGAAGCACAAATAAGTAATCTAATATCTAAATCATCGATTTCTTTTAAAGCTTTAAAAAGTATCTTAATCCCTTGCCATTTTTGCAAAGCTCCGAAATACAAAATATAGGGGTTAGAGGGGTTGTTTTTGATTTCTAAAGTATTTAAATCATAATATTTTACACCATTTGGAATCACATTAATTTTTAATGATTCAATTTTAAAATGTTCTTTAATAAACTTCTTAGTTACGTTTGAGGGCGTAATTATCGTATCACATTTAGTAATACAATAATGTTCCAAATTTTTAATCTTTTGTATAACCGATTCACTAATATTTGGGTATCTGCTTGGCAACTCTATATGCGAAAATGCATTAACTTCAAATACAGTTTTACAATTTAAATCTGTTTTTAAAGCAGGAATTCCGCCCCAAATATCTCTAAAATGAATAAGTTTAATTGTTTCACAAAGTGGAATTTGTAAAATATCTAATACGCTTTTTTCAAATCTTTGAGTACGTTCTAAAAAATTAATTACTTTTTCTTTCCAGCGATACACATAGAGATTTCTTTCTTTATCAAATTGAAAAGTTGGCATATCATCATTTCCTAAACAGATAAGTATTCCAGTTTTAAATGTACCTTGTAAGGCTCTTAAACAATGGTTAATATGTGTTGCAGCACCTTTTTGTGAAGGAAATACATCAAATGCTATATATGCATATTCCGGTTTGGTAAACATAATTATAATATATGCGTTAAATATAACATCTATTAGTCATCCATCTAATACATTTTTTAATTTATAAGTAAGTTTCTTACTTGTTTTCGTAGTGCATACGATATGCAAAAAAAGCTAGTATTAAAATTATAAATAAGTATTCTTATTTTTTAGTTATTTCTATTAATGTACCATATGGCGCTCCTCCCGTATCCTTATTTAAATCAAACAGTTTTTTAAATGACTTGCCGTTATTACTAATTGAGAAAATAACCCCTAAATTATGCTTACCTCCAAATCGAGTCATCCCATATAAAGTATGATTACTTTCATATAAATTTCCTTCGGGGAATCTTCCATTAGTTTTATCAAAATCATGCACTTTGGTATAACTATTATCATTCGGATTTATATAGAAAATTTCTCCCGCATTATACTTTCCTCTAGAAGCAGTCATTCCCCATAGTTTTCCATTACTCTCAATCAAGTCTCCTAAAGCAGGATACATAAAATGATGAACTATTTTAAAACTAGAACCATCAAGATTTATTTTAAAAATACCTCCTTCATTGTGTTTGCCACCACGGGTACACATACTCCAGAATGTATTGTTTTTATATATTAAACCACTTTCGGGTTCGATAATACTGGAATTCTTAAAGTCATATATTTTTTTAAAATTAGAACCATCAGTATTTATATTAAAAATGGTTCCTTTATTTTCAGTTCCGCCCCTAGATGTTATACCCCATAATTTATCTTCATACAAAAACAAACTATTACGAGGGTGAGTACCATCTATTTTTTTTAAATCATATAATTTTTTAAAATTTGTTCCATCCTGGTGAATTCTAAAAATGATTCCGGAATTATGTGTTCCACCCATTAAAGTCATACCAAAAAGATGATCCTTAAAGACTATGAGCTCTCCTAAAGGTATACTCCCATTTAGTCCATTAAACTCACTCACTATTTTGTAACCTGAACCATTTGTATCTATCATAAAAATAGCACCATGAATCTTTGCTTTTAAGTTAGGAGAATCACCTTGTGTCATACCCCATATTTTTTTATTGCACAATGTTAAACTGGAAACAGGATATCCTGTTTCCCCATCAAAATCGTGTACTTTGTTAAAAGTATTTCCTTGTTTATCAATATAAAAAATGGTTCCGTATCCATATTTTCCTTCTGTAGATGTTACACCCCACAATTTAGATTCTTGAGCAATTAAAATGTTACTAAAATTCAATATAGAAAATATTAGTAAACACCTTGTTTTTTGATTCAATACCAACATATATTGTTTATTTAATATAAGATCCACATTCTTAATCATATGATATAGATGTTTGATAGCTAAGTTAGGTTTTAAAAAAAAGTCTTTTTGATAAATTAATGTCAAATGGACATATTTGAAGTTAAAGTACACTTGTGTGTTAGTAAAGTTTTAGAAGGTAAGATTGAAAAAACACACAATACCTCAAGAATAACTATATGAACCTATCAAGCTTATTATTAACGACTTGGTTAGATACAGAAAAGAACCAATCATTTCAAGAAATAATTAATTGTATAATATTACTATCTTTTATAAAGTGAATAATTTTAATTGAATGCTTTATAGTTTTGTAAAAGTTTTACAAAATTATCTATTAACAGAACTCCAATAACACCTAAAGAGAATAGACATACTATACTTGTGATTTCGTAAGAAACACTCGTGGAATCACTTTTAAAAAGAAACCATAAAACAAGTGACATACATAATATCAAACCTCCTATAAAACAAGCGAGAGCACGTCTTATAAAAGTTCTCACTCTAGATCTATAGTTTTTCTCCAGAACGATTTTTGACATTAGATCTTCTTCAAAGTTTGGACTATCTAATGTAAACCTCCCTTCTTCAAGAAAGCTTTTTAGCTTATTAAAATCTTCATCATTTTTATCTTTCATGAATCTTTATTTAACAGTTTTTGTAGGTTCTTTCTAGCACGATGTAATAGTACTTTTATGTTAGATATTGACCATCCAGTAATGTTGGCAATTTCAGTAATTTTCTTTTCTTCCAAATAAAATAAATTTAAAACCAGTGCTTCTTTTGGGTTTAAGGAATGCATAAACTTTTGCACTAATATCCATTTTTGGTTTTCTTTATTTTCATCTGAAGTTAATCTAACTGTTTCCTCATTGATCTCAGTAAATTCAATTTTATTTTTTCTTAAATACATAAAAGCTTCGTTTACTACAATTCTATAAAACCAAGATGAAAATTTGGCATCTTTCTTAAAAGATCGTAAACCTTTGAAAGCCTTAATGAATGATTCTTGAACTACATCTTCTGCATTACTGGTATTTTTTACAATTGACATCGCTAAGTTATAAGCAATACTCTTGTATTGTCTTACAAAATACCTGAAGGCCTGCTTATCTCCGTTGAGGACTTTATCAATATAATAATCATCCACTATGTTATTTTTTGGTATTTCTTTTATTTATAAAGTGGTTGATCATAAATGATACACCTAAACAAATACCAATGATAAAAGTTATATAAAACCCTTTTGCTTTATCAGGTTCATCATCTTGGAAAAAAATGTAAATCCCAATTAAAAGAAAGGCAAAGCTCATACCCAGAGTTACTACAGAAACCTTTAACCAAGGAAATATAAATTTGAACCTGTTTTGCTTCTGTAAACGAAAAATGTCGTCTAATTTTTCACCGCGATCTATTAACTCCATTCGTTCTTTGTTTCTGGCTTGCAGGTAAAAATACCACGCAAAAAATAATGCTGTAATAGCAGTTACCGAAATAATACACGCTATAATTAGTGAAGTCATAATTTTAGGATTTTATTTGTTGTTTATTTTTTTTGCTTTCATTATTCCTTTTTTTGTTTGCATCTCAATACCTATTACAATGCCTTTATCATTGACAAGAAATTCAAGTTTTGAATTGTCCCTGGTAATCAAAAATTTATGGAGGTTATACGGTAAAATTTCGATTTTATCTCCTTGAGCAAGGCCAAACATTTTGTGTCCCTCTCTTATAATAGAAAGTACAAATTCAGGCGCAAATTGATATTCGCCAATATACACATCCATTTGCTTGTGCGTTAAGGAAATGGTTTTCATATTTGGATTTACCTTTTCCTTTACAGGTTGATGATCATAACTAAATACTTTAGCAATGACCCAGTTTTGATTCTGTTTTTTCCAAAGGTGCATAAATTTTGCTTGCGTAATTGATATTTTGCTATCTCCACTTGTTTCAATAAATTGATGTATTCCAGTCTCCATCGCACCCATCCCTGGAATCTCATAGACTTCTAAAGTATTTTTTATAAGCTTTCTTGTTATTGAATATGATGCATTCTTTTTTTTCTCAACTATTTTTTTAAAGCTTTCTACAATTCTTTTTTTAGAATCGATTAACCCATTTTTATCATGATAAAACTCTATGTCATCACTTATTAAAGACTTATAGCTATCTACTTCTAAATTGTTATACGCAGAAAATAATAAGGAGTCCATTTTTGAAATCTCCTCAAATAAATTAGTATTTATAGTTTTTGAGTATTTAGTATTCGTTTGAGCTACACCAAAGAAACAGGTTAATGATATTGCATAAATAATTCTTGTGCGTAGTATTTTTGATTTGATTAAATTCATCTTTTGATTGTTTTTGTTTTCTATTAAGATGAATCAAAAAATGAAAAGGTTACAAAACCTCTATTTTTTTAATCTGATTTAAGAGACATTCAACTAGAATATATTTTCTTAAAATTATCTTACCCATAAATATTAACCCAAAAAAAGAGAATTAGGATAGTGAAAACGTGTCTATATTTTTTCAAATTATTTTAATTTCTAACAAACATATCGCGTTATTTAAAAGAAATTCTAATTAAAAAACTGTAGTCAAAATGACCTCATAAAGGAAATAGAAAGGGGTTACCCTTCAAAAAAATACTCTTCAAAACTAGAGATGAAATCATGGATGTATTTTTTATTTCTGTTAATGGTCTTTACTACCAAATAATGCTTCCGTTTTAAACCATTTTTACTAATACGCTTAAAAATAATATCTTCTGAAAGTCTAAAAGGTTTTAATTGCCATTTTGGAGCACACATAATACCCATATTAGCATTGATCATTGATAATGTAATCTCGGTAAATGGAATAGCAGAGATCTTTTTAGGGTTTATTTTATTAGGCCTTAGAAAATGCTCATAAACAGCGACACCTTCTAGCGGAAAAGAGTTAATCAATAAGTGTATATTCGAAAAATGATTTGCTTCTAAATAATCTAAACTATTGAGTTCATTCTCTTTATGTATAACAGCAAAAATCTCATCTTCAAACACTTTTATACTTTCCAATTCTTCAGAAGCAGGTTTAGACGTTACAATGGCAATATCTATATCATCAGATAATAGCTGTGATATGGTTTGATGTGTAGCTCCTAAGGTTACGTCTATATTAATTTCTGGATAAAGGATTCCCATTTTTTGAATAAATGATGGAATTGAATGAAAAAACGATTGACATTCAGCACTCAACTTTATAGAACCTTTGGAGCCTTCCTTTATATGTTTTATATTATTAAACCCTTCATCAATAGAGCTAAAGAGTTTATTCGCTAGTTTATATAGTTCAGAGCCCTCTTGGGTTAATTCCCATTTATTTCTTGTTCTATGAAACACTTTAAAACCTAAACGTTCTTCTAATTCGCGTAATTGATGACTTAAAGCTGATTGTGTTAAAAAGAGTCGTTCAGTAGAATTAGCAATACTACCTTCTTCTGCAATTGTTTTTATTAGCCTGAAATATTTGAGTTCCATAATTGTAAAGATAGGATACTTCCATATAGGTTATAGTTGAAATTATTTCAGTTATAATTTTATTTATCTCAATTTCATAACTGTGCAAGCCTAGCTATTAAGCATAATTTTGTTAAAGCTAATTATAATAGGATTATGAAAACAATTGGATTAATAGGAGGGATGAGTTGGGAATCATCAAAGTTATATTATGAATTTCTAAATATCAAAGCAAAAAATATATTAGGAGGTTCTCATTCTGCAAAATGTATTATGATGTCAGTTGATTTTTCAGAGATAAAACGATTAACTTTTAAAGGCGATTGGGATGCTATAGGAGAACTCATGAAACATGCAGCGCAACAACTAGAAAGGGCAGGAGCAGATATTGTTTTACTATGCACTAATACTATACACGTAGTGAGTCATTATATTTCTAAAAATATAAGTATTCCTTTTTTGCATATTGCTGCAACTACTGGTGAATCTATCCAAAAATCAGGGTTGAAAAAAGTAGCTTTATTAGGCACAAAATTCACTATGGAGAAGGATTTTTATACCAAAACGTTGGTAAATGATTTTGGACTTGAAATTTTAATTCCTGATGCAAATGAAAGGCAAGTAGTTCATGATATTATCTATAATGAATTAGTGAAAGGACAATTCACACGTGTTTCAAAACTAAAAATTATTGAGATTATAAAAAAACTACACAACCAAGGAGCACAAGGCGTTATTTTAGGTTGTACAGAATTGCCTATTCTAATTTCAAAATCAGATGTGGATATTCCAATTTTTGATACAGGAAAAATTCATGCATATACCGCAATTGAATGGAGTTTGATAGCTGATACTATAAATTCTAATCTTTAATTATAAAATCATGAAAACAACTATGCATTTATTTATAGCTGGAGTATTCTTCTTTCTCATTACTAGTATTTCTTTTTCACAAAACAAACAATTAAAAGATCATGTACTTTTTTACAGTTCTTTTGACGGGAAACTAGCCGCAGATGTATCCGTTGGTGATGCAATGATTTACACAGCTGAAAACTATAAAAAAACAACTAAAGCTAAAACAGGTTTGAACGATCCTAATGTTGTTTTGGCCAAAAATAAAGGTCTTACAGGTGATGCTCTTCATTTTAAAAAGGCAAAAACGTCTGCTGTTTTTTATAAGGCCTATAAAAATGTGGGATACAGCAATAAATCATGGAGTGGTACCATATCATTCTGGTTACAATTAGATCCCAACAAAGACTTAGCACCAGGTTATTGTGACCCAATATGTATTACAGATGTTAGATATAATGATGCTGCCTTATGGGTAGATTTCACGGATCATGATCCAAGAAAATTTAGATTTGGAGCTTTGGGAGATTTAGATGTTTGGAACCCTGAAAACAAAGACGATAAAGCTAAGTGGGAAAAACGCACCGTTACCGTAAATAAACCTCCATTTAACAAAGGAGAATGGACACACATTGCTATCACTTTTTCAAAAGTAAATACAACAAAATCTGTATTCAGATTATACCTAAATGGTGAACTTAAAGGTGTTATAAAAGATGTTAATGATCCTTTCACATGGGAAGCAGAAAAAGGAAAAATCATGTTAGGTTTAGGTTATATTGGTTTGATGGATGAGCTTACTGTTTTTAATAAACCACTAGATCTTCAAGAAATTAAATTTGTTTTCGAACTAAAAAAAGGCATAAAAACCTTATTACAATAGGGGTTGTATAAAGTGTTTGGTCTAACCAATACTATTTCTTTTAAATTTTTCTCTTCCAAAAACTTCTTTAAAAAATGTTATGACATTCTTTAAAAATCCTGAACGCGTTTTTATTAAAACAATAAACGATGAATATAGGATAGTAGAGTGGAGGCAAAACATGCATGAAATAAAACTTTGATATAAATTAAATTTTAGACTGTAGGCAACGTTTTTGTGTTTTAGCGCATTCTATAGATAGTATCAATTTTAAATAAATAAAAAATGAAAAAAACACTTTTATTACTCGCATTTTTGTTTTCATCTATTTCTATGTTGGCAAATCAAAAGATTGATCCACCCACAGAGTCCGAGGCAAAAGCTATTGTTTGTATTTATCGTCCTAGCAATTTTGTAGGCTTTGGCAGAGTATTTAATCTTAAAGTCAATGGAGAAGAAATAGGAAAGATTAAGAACGGAAAAAAAGTAATTTTAAAATTACCACTAGGAAAAACCATATTTAAAGTAAGAGGCAAAACAGTAGAGCTTGAACTACAAGCAGGAAAAACATATTACCTTCGTTCTGTTTTAGTACGCAATATGTTTTTGGGAAAACTCGATTTAGTAGCTGTCACAGAAGAGTTTGCAAAAAGAGAATTAAAAAGCATCAAATAATTTAGAATAAAAGTAGTAGACGATTAGATTTTTTTTAAAGAACTGCAACTTTTAAAATATACCTCTTTTGATTAGTAAACAAATATTTACAAAAAGTATTAACGGGAATAGAAGGGCACAAAAAAAGCTCTACAAAACATATGCTCAGAAAATGTTTATTCATTGTTATCGATATGTTTCAAATAAAGAAGATGCCGAAGATATTCTAGCTGAAGGTTTTATAAAAGTCTTTAACAATTTAAATAACATAGAATATAGAGATCCCAAAAGTTTTGAAGGATGGATAAGACAAATTATGATTAATGAATGCCTGGCTTTTTTGAGAAAAAGAAAAATGTTGTTTTATGATTTTGAGGAAAGCAAAATAAATGAGAATAGTTATGTAATTAATTCAAATGTGGATGCAGAAGATATATACAAAATGATACTTTCTTTACCCATCGGGTATCGTACCGTCTTCAATTTGTACGCTATAGAAGGGTATTCACACACTGAGATTTCTGAAAAATTAAATATAGCCACAAGCACTTCAAGATCGCAGCTTTCAAAAGCTAGAGCAATACTAAAAGAGTTAATAGTTAAAGACAATGAGTTATGAAAGAAAAAGAATTTGATAACTTAATTAAAACAAAAGTTGATAATGTTGATGACCTCCAAGGGATTGCATTTGAAGAGGATGTAGTATGGGAAAAAGTAAGTACAAAAATTTCAAAGAATACAAACGGTGGAATATACCTTCTTGTTTTTACATCTATTATAATTCTTATTGGAATAATTTATTTTTTCCTTTTTACACCAAGTTATACTCTATCCGATGAAAAAGAAATATCGCTTCCAACTATAACAGAAGAAACAATAGTAATAGATACAATAACTAACCAGAAGAAAAAGGCTATACAAAAGGCCAAGATCGTAGCTCCTAAAAAAAATAATTTTAAAAATAAACTCGCAAAAAAAGCGGCAATCACCACAGAAGATCCAATAGTTGATACAAAAGATACAGTTAATACTATAGATAAAGTAAATCAAAAGCTAATTGATACAAGCCAATCAAATGAATCGTTAAAAATTTCAAATCAAAATAAATTTTATAAAGTCAATTTTGGTGAAGTAACTGAAACCAGAGCTTATGTTCATGTATATAGACCTGGTAAAATTGCCGGAGCGTTAAATATGTTTTCGTTGAAGGCAAATGGTAAAAAAATTGGGACTATTACTAATGGAGAATATGAAGTTTTTATGGTTGAGTCGGGATTAACAGAGTTTGAAATAAAAAGAAAGAAGATTAAAATTAAACTAGAGGCTAGAAAAAGTTATTATCTGAGAACTGAATTAATATTTTTGGGAAAAACCAAATTTGAGCAAGTAACTGAATCTTATGCAAAAGAAGAGCTGAGTTCTATGAAATAGTAAAGAATTTGGTTTAATAGTATGTGAAATCATGCGTGCGTTTTTAATCAAATAAAATGTTGGTAAAGAACCTTTATGGTATTGCGTAAATGTTAGATATATAGAGAGAATTATGGAATGGGTAGACAAAATATTAGCTATTATCTATGAAAAACACAAGACTGTCTATATAAACAGGAGCTTAATGTTATTTATCTTATTTTAGTTTTTTAATAAGAATCGTACATGCGAAAAGATTATTTAGCAATACTATTACACAGTTTTTTATGGCTACTCGCATTTCTATATCCCTTATTTTCATTAGATGACGTTGCTAACACACAATATATCATTAATAGAAATTGGTTATCTATCACAAGTGTTTTTCTTGTTTTTTACATCAATTATTTTGTTTTAGTAAACACCTATTTTTTTAAAAGAAAAAAGCTACAGTTTTATATTATCAACATTTTATTGATTACTATATTTTTTTTTCTGATTAGATACTTCTTAAAATGGAATGTCTTTAACCCTTCAATAGACGGAATAAGAACTAGAGAAGTAAGAAGTGGTCAAATGTCTTCTATTCAACTTATTCTGCCGATGATTTTAAGTGTTGGAATGTGTGTTGGCTTAAAAATCAATAAAAAATTGAATAAAAATCAATTGGTATTACAGCAAGTTAAACAGGCTCGATTAGTTACAGAAATTAAATACTTAAAATATCAGGTTCAACCTCATTTTCTTTTCAATACACTAAACAATATATACGCTTTGGTTGATAGTTCTCCTGTAATTGCTAAAGAATCAATTCATAGTTTAAGCAAAATGATGCGCTATTTATTGCACGATTCTTCAACAAATAAAGTTCCTCTAGCTAAAGAAATTGAATTTTTAGAACGTTATATTGATTTAATGCAACTAAGAATATCTTCTAATCTTAAATTAGAAAAAAGCTTCCCTATCATAAATCAGCCTATAAAAATAGCACCATTAACATTAATATCATTTATTGAAAATGCCTTTAAACATGGTATCGATGCAATGCAGACTAGTTTTATAAAAATTGAATTAAAGATTGATAATGACCAAATACATTATTCAGTTATGAACTCATCATTTCCTGAAAAAGAAAAAGTAACTAATTCTGGAATTGGATTAAAAAACCTTAAAAAACGACTGGAACTATTATATCCAAACAAATTTGAGTTGTATACAAAAGATGAAAACAACTTGTTTAAGGCAACCTTAATATTAAACTATAAAGAATGATGCTATCTTGTATTTTGATTGATGATGAACCTTTGGCTCTTGATTTAATGGAAGGTTATGTAAAGTCGATTCCTTTTTTAAAATTGGTAGCAAAATGCAATAACGCTATTGCTGCAATTGAAGTTATAGAGAAAGAAGCCGTTGATTTGATTTTTACAGACATTCAAATGCCTAATTTATCAGGAATAGAATTCTCAAAGATAATTTTAAATAAAGGCATTAAAGTAATTTTCACTACTGCATTTGAAGAGTTTGCATTAGAAGGTTATAAAGTAAATGCTATTGATTATTTGGTTAAACCTATTAGCTATCTTGAGTTCTTTTTGGCTGCTAATAAAGCCAAACAACAAACTGGAACTAAATCAGCATATACAGATACAACAAGCTATGCAGATGACTACATCTTTGTAAAATCAGAATATAAGTTAATAAAAATAGAACTTAGAGATTTGATTTATATAGAAGGATTAAAAGACTATTTAAAATTTTATACAGTCAATTCAGAAAAACCAATCCTCACTTTAAAAACGATGAAATCCTTAGAAGAGGAGCTATCCGGCAAAAACTTTATGCGCGTGCATCAATCGTTTATGGTCAACTTAAAAAAAATAAAAACCATAGAACGCAACAGAATTGTTTTTGGAGATAAGTACATTCCTATATCCGAGAAATATAAAGAATCTTTTCAGAAATTTATCGATGCTAGTTCATAATAGGCAAAATCTCACAGAACGTCTATAACTCTCTGGAGAATGTCTATTTCGTTTGAATCAGGCATTACTTTTATTCAAATTTGATGTATTAATAATTTAAAGAAGACTCTTTAATAAACAAATACATTATGATGAAAGCATTTCCAAAATCCAATATTATTTTTATTGCCTTATTCTTTCTGATAACAGTTGTGAAATCTCAAACTGTAAACGAAAAAATTAATGAAGTGATGCAAAAATATATAGAACTCGATCAATTTTCAGGAAGTATCTTATTAGCTAAAAATGGAGAAGTACTTTATAAAAAAGCGTTTGGAGAAGCTGATAAAGAACTACACGTCAAAAATAATTTAGACACTAAATATGATATCTGTTCCATGGGGAAAGTTTTTACAGGAGTATCTATTTTACAATTGGAAGAACAAGGAAAACTGCAAATAAACGATCCTGTAATTAAGTATTTGAAAGATTTTCCGTTAGGAGATAAAATCACTATTCATCATTTACTATCACATACTTCTGGTATTGGAAACTATTTTAGACACCCAGAGTATAACCCAAATAAAAATAAGTTACGCCAGGTTAATGACCTGTTGCAGTTGATTTATGAGCAAGAACTAGTTTTTAAAACTCCTGGAGAGCGTTTTTCTTATTCAAATTCTGGAGTTGTGATTCTGGGTGCTATTATAGAAGAAATAACAAAACAAAATTACTCAGACTATATACAAGAACATATTTTGACTCCGGTAAAAATGTATAACACAGGAATCAAATATTTGGATGATATAGTAGAAAATCGTGCTAATGGTTACATGAGATCAATTTCAAGTAATTACACTAAGAATATATATGAAATTCCGACTGCGAGTCCAGCTGGTGGAATTTTATCAACTGTAAATGACTTATTTAAATTTGATCAAGCGCTTGATGCTAATATATTAATAAGTAAAGCTTCAAAAGAAAAAATGTTTACAGCTGTAACCTCAAGATATGGTTATACATTTCAAGTTGACAATAGACATGGTAATAAAATTGTAGGGCACGGAGGTGGAGCTCCTGGGTTTACTTCATATTTTTCAAAATATTTAAAAGATAAATATGTATTGATAGTACTGTCAAATTATGACAATATTGCTAGAGAAGTATCTGTAGCTATTGAATCAATATTATATAATAAAGATTACAAGTTGCCCAGGCAAAAGCTTGCGCAATACATATACCAGCAACAGGATACATTACAAAGTTTTAATACAAGTAAAGATCTTGCTGATTTTCTAAAAGAAAACAATTATACGCCAAAATTTGGTGGACATTTAAATTATGTTGGTTATGAATTAATGAAAGAAGGAAAAGTAGATTATGCAATTACAATATTTAAACTAAATACAATTTTGTTTTCAGATATTCCAAATGTTTATGACAGTTTAGCGGAAGCTTATGAGAACAATAATCAGTACAAATTAGCCTTAAAAAATTATGAGCAAGCCGTTAAAATTGCAAAAAAACGCTCTCATAAATCATTAAGTTCTTTTCAGTCCAATTTAGATAGGTTTAAGAAAAAACAAAATAAAGATTTATAGATAAACGGGGTCTAGAATTAAAACCACAAACATAATAATCTATAAGGAACTTAATAAATCCCTGAAAACAGTGAAGCGAGTTTTCATTATAAAAGTTACTTTTGGATGAGTTTAATGTTTTATGAAAATAAAGATGAGTTTGTACTATCATTTATGTAATTCTGGAGGAATGACCACTTATATTGAAGGTGTAAATCGAACCAGTAAAAGTTTGATTCGAGGTAAAGAAATTATTGAAAAAGAAGATAAACTGCCCTATAAGTTTACGTATGATGAGCCAGGTCATCACCCTCTTCAAAGTATTTTAGGGGAGAATAGCTTAAAAGAACTAAGTGGTTTAGTTAGAGAAACCGGAGAGGATCATCTTTGGGATTTTTTTGGCGGACCAAATATTATGAGTAAGAGAATGTATACCATCCTTAAGGAATGTGGTGTTGATAATATTCAGGTACTACCATTACAATTAATCAATAAAAACACAGGTAAAATACGAGAAGATTATGTTGTTTTTAACATTTTAGAATTAGTTTCTTGTATAAAGCTAAGAGAATCTGATACATTGCCTTTAGGAAAAGATTTTTATGAGTTTGCAGGGTCATTAATAGACCCCGAAAGGACAAATGATGCATTAATTTTTCGTAAAGAAATTGGAGCAGGAATCTTTGTTCATAAAAAGATAGCTGATGCTTTAGAAAAAAATAATATAAAAGGGATTAGTTTAATCCCAACAAGAAAATGGCAAAGAAATCCTTAAGCAGAAAACAAAATATTCTGATAAAATCTCTATATGATTTTTAACAATCAAGTTATTTCAAGTTGTTATAACGTTATAATACGTGCTTTGCATTTAACACCTTAAAATCTTTTGTACAGTTTAAAGGAGCAAAAATTTTATCACTATTTTGATCAATTTCATTAAGGAGGTTTTTTATAAATTGGCTGTACTCTGAATTATTCTGTTCTTTTTCGTTGAGCTCATAATGTTCTTCGTAGGTAGCATCCAATTCTTCAAAGTTTAATTTTTCAAAACCTTGATATGGCCAATCACCTGGATTATACCGTAGAGAAGTGATTTTCTCTTCTTTTTTATATGGATTTCCTTTTTCAAGTGCATCTTGATTGACTTTATTTTCGATTTTTAAGTAATAATTTATGTACTCTTCCAGGTTAGATGTATTTTGTATTTTTAATAGATTTTGAGGCATAGATTTAAACTCTTCCTCTATAATTTCAATTTCGTCTTTGGTTAAGTCCTTTCTTAGTATAATTTTTTCATGTGATGCTTGCCAGTCACGGCTGTAAGTATTAATAATCCTATTAAAACCTTCTTCACTACTTAAACATAACATACCCGCATCTACAGCAAAAGCGTAAAAGTTTTCTTCTTTGTGACTCTTAGCAAATTCTTCTATTTGTTTAGTAATATTTGCAAGCGTTTTTTCAATGTTATATTTAATCATAATTACTTTACTAGTATTTTTATTTTTATGTATTTAATCAATGCTATTCAGCCATTCGCTACGATGAGTAGCATCCTTAAATACATCATTAAAAGATTCGTCACAAGAAAAACCTTTAAGTTCATAATGAAGTTCTCTTAAATATATTTCTATTGGATCATCTGTATCTTTTACTTCTTCTATTAATTCATCATATAAACATAGCTTATTAGTTTCAGGGTGGATAAAGTAAAAAGCTTGTAGCCCAATATCAATGGGAGCGAATATATTTTCATTGTACTCGATTTTATTTCCTACTAAATCCTGACCAATTGCGTGTAGAGTGCCTTCATATCCATTGTGAAGTATTAATTGGTCTTCATCTCCCGCGGTTCCCCATTCAAAACCATCACAGATAGTCAAAAAATTTTGAAAGTGTTTTGGAGATTTGTTGTCTTTATGGTTTTTTAATGGGCTTGAAATTGTAAATGTAAACCCTTCATAATCCTCTGAAGGATTTGGAAAAGTTAACTCATACCCATGAGAAAGATAATTAATCTCCTCAGCACTATTTATCAAGGTTTCAAAGAGTATAAATGAAGTATTAGATAATACAGGTTTAAAGCTATTAATTAACTCTATTTTAAGTTCTTTCATCTTTTTAAAATTCAACTAGCATTTATTATAATTTATCAAATGTTCCAAATTTTAACCAAAAAACAAAGGCTGTATATAATGGCACTCAAAACTAGAAATTATATCCGGCTAGTTTTACCCTGTTTTCAGGGGTTATAAATTCATTATTTATAGTGTACTGTACTTCTTGATAATGTGTGAAATTTGAATAAAATAAAAAGGCATTTCATGATTTTAGATTCCATAATTGAATTTACAGCAGCAAAAGAGCTTTATCAAGATTGCTGGTTAACCAGTATCCCTAAAAAATATAATGCACCAACAGATGCTGAAAAAAAATGGCTTTGGAAATTTTTGAGTGCACAAAATTATTATAAAAACCTAAACGATGTAGAAAGACAAAATTTACATAAGGTTATTGAAATTATTGAAAACTCTGTACCAATGATAACCTCTGATGGTACTGTCTTAAGTGTATATCATAGGTTATATTTAGCATCCCTTTTAGGAAGATTCTTTATTCATAAAGAGATAGTTTCTCTTGATGTAATTTCATCTATTGTAATTTATCCTACCTATAAAATACGTAAAATATACAACGAAAGTGGGTTAGTAGTTTGCAAAGGGTCAAATATGCTTTTACAACAAGTTGCTTTAAGCTATAGAGTAATTGATCTTTTAACTGAAAAGTATATTGCTACGCGAGGAATTCTGTTTATGATATTACCTCATTTTAAGGGAGAGTTCATAAAAAAAGAATATCAAAACTGGATAGAAGATTTAAAATACATCGAATCAATTATTAGTAAACAGCAAATACATTTTAAAGATAAAATAGAGCAAAAAATAAAAGATTTAGAGCAAAAAATAACAACATTCACTACTGAACTTTCTACTATTCTATTACAAGAAGATGTGCAATTAAAACCTTTTACCGATGGTGTTCTCTTAGGGGCTCAAAAACTCATTAATCATATAACCACTTTGAAGGATTTTTTACCTATGCTAAATGAGGCTAATCAAGTTTCTATCCATTTATCGTGGCTATCTATCATAGAAAATATGCAAAATGATAACGATTTGGTAGCACATGAAATGGCACATGTGATAGATTTTATAAATGGTGGGTTGGATGGTGTACCTAATACGTCCAGAAAATTTAAAGAAGTTTGGGAAACAGCTTTTACACAAGAAAAAGAGGAAGAATCGTTTTTGGATCCTTATGCCTTTACAAATGAAATGGAGTTTTTTGCTGTATGCAGTGAAGCCTTTTTTAAAACTCCAGAATTACTAAAACACAAAATACCAACGATCTATGATTCGTTAATAAGAGTGTATGGTTACCATCCACAAAATAATAAAAAGGTAAAATCGTTAGATTATTTTAAACTAATATACTTTTCCAAGATTAGTGCTTTTAAAAGTCTAAGCGCATAATAAAAAATCTTATCACCGTCAAGTTGCGAGATTTATTATTACAAAACATTAAAACCTAACCCCATGAAAACGTCAAAGAAGAATACAGAAAGAATCCCTTATTTCACAAGTATTTTAAACTGTAACATAGCAAAAATACAGTATTGTATACTTATGTTCCTAACATTGTTTTTCAACAAGCAATCTTATGGACAAGATTCTCAAATTCCCTTATACCAATCAACTACAGCTCTCACTTCTATTACTTTTATAAACAACGATTTATCTGGAATCACTTGGGTCGAAGACACGAATACTTTTTATATGATCCAAAATAGTGGTGGAAAAATCTGGGAAACAGATAGTAACTTTAATTTATTAAGAACTATTTCTATGTCCGGTTTTGGAGACTCAGAAGACCTGGTATATCTGGGTAATAATGAATTTGCCATTGTCAATGAAGCTTCTAAATTTTATATTGGAACGATAAGTTCCAACGTCACATCTATTAACGCCAACGCTTTTCAAGAAATTACTTTTGATAATCCAGCAGGTAACCTTGGTCCAGAAGGAATTGCTTATGATACTGATAGCCAAATATTTTATATTGTAAAAGAAAAATCTCCTCGAAAGATTTATAAAATAAATCGTCCAACAGGTAGTGATAATATTACTGTAACCCCAGAAATTCCTTTTGATGCTCAAACAGTTTTTGCCGGAATAGCGAGTGATTTATCAGCAGTGTATTTTGATAACCTTACAGACAGATTATGGGTGTTGAGTCACGAAAGTCATAAAATTGTTGATGTTGCCATTGATGGAACGATTTATGGCGAATTAGCCCTAGCTGATGCAAGCCAGCACGAAGGACTTACGGTAGATGCTAACGAAGTATTATATGTTACTAGTGAAGCCAATAGATATAGAATCTATGAAAAAAACACTCAAGCAGTAACAGATTATCATGTGGGTCCAGGACAATCTTTAGCTACAATTTCTGAAGTGCCCTGGGCGACTTTACAAGCAGGGGATCGTGTATTTATACATTGGAGAGATACTCCTTACAAAGAAAAATGGGTAATTAACAGACAGGGTACAGCAGATAACCGTATTCAAATTATTGGTGTAAATGGTCCTCAAGGACAGCAGCCTGTAATAGATGGTAATGGTGCCACCACGGTTGCTGGTGTTAATTTTTGGAATGATCAAAGAGGGGTAATTAAAATTGGAGGTTCCAATACACCTGCCGACGGTTTACCAAATTATATAACGATAGAAAATCTGGAAGTAAGATCCGGAAGACAACCCTATCAATTTACTGATGAAAGTGGTCAAACACAGAGTTATTCTGCAAATGCTGCTGCTATCTATGTAGAAAAGGCAGCAAACTTAATTATTAGAAATTGTACTTTACATGACTCTGGAAATGGTTTGTTTATAGGTGCTGATAATGGGAGTACTGAGAATATCTTGATTGAAAAGAATTATTTTTATGACAATGGTATTGTTGGAAGTATTCATCAGCATAATGCCTATACAGCTGCTATTGGTATTACGTATCAATACAACCGTTTTGGTTCGTTAAGAGCTGGAGCTAATGGCAATAATCTTAAAGACAGGTCAGCTGGTTTGGTAGTACGATATAATTGGGTTGAAGGTGGTAATCGGCAATTGGACCTGGTAGACGCAGAAGATTCCCAGGTTTTGGTAAACCATCCAAGTTATAATACAACTCATGTATACGGAAATGTTTTGATAGAACCAGATGGCGCCGGAAATTCTCAAATCGTACATTATGGAGGTGATAGCGGAACCACAGCAGATTATAGAAAAGGAGACCTTTATTTTTATAATAACACGGTGATCTCTACCAGAACCAATACTACTACATTAATTGCATTATCAACCAATGATGAAACTGCTCACATATTTAATAATGTAATGTATCCTTCAGCCTCAGGAAACTTATTTGCAATGATTAGCAATAACGGGACGTGTAATATGAACCATAATTGGTTAAAAACAGGGTGGAAAGATAGTCATCAAAGTAGCCCAAATGGTGTCGTAAACGATCAGGGAAGTAATAATACAGGTTCAGATCCTTTATTTCAAGATTTTAATAATCAGGATTTTAGTTTACAGGAAAGTTCACCATTAATAAATCAAGGAGATGTTATTCCTGCTTCATTATTACCAGATCATAATGTAATTAGTCAATACGTTAAACATCAAGATTTTATAGACAGAACTATTTCTGGGAATTTTGATATTGGAGCTTTTGAATACAATTCTAATTTGTCAGTAGGAGATGAAGTTTTTAATATAAGTGTTTTGGTAACACCAAACCCAACTTCTACATTTTTTAATATTGAGATTGAAGAAAATAGCATTTTAGAAAGTGTTATTATTTATAATGAACTAGGACAGTTTATTAAAAAAGTATCTGAAAGTAAAGTAGATATTTCAAATCTTACAACTGGTCTTTATTTTGTAAAAATCACTTCACTAGATGGAAATACAGTCGTTAAAAAAGTGATTAAAACATAAGGTAATTAATGAGTTAAGTCAAATATATGTCACTGGTATTGTATTTCAGAGTTAGGAATATATAAACTCTAACATTATTAATTCTTAGACGATAGTAGAGTAAGGGAAGCCAACCAAAAGAATTCACTATTTCAATAAACAACAGTAAACGATGAATAATTTGTATGGTATAGAACTTCTATCATACTTTTTAATTTCTTCGAATTTTTTGGCCTCTTACCGGTTCACCTCTTCCTATAAACACATCATTTTCATAATAATTTGTAAATTGAATAGGAAAGCCAATACCATCACTTGGACTCTCTGATGTTGTTTGCAGGTGATAATGTAAATGTGGTTCTGTAGAATTCCCACTATTTCCAGCTTTTCCAACTTCCTGACCTTTCTCAACAGTATCTCCAATTGAAACAATTATAGAATTCTTTTTAAAGTGTGCCATTACAGAAACTTCACCATTTAAGTGATCAATTATGATGTAATTTCCACCAGGTTGATCTCTATTAAGAGCTCCAGGAATATTATCCTCAATATTATTTTCCATAGCTATTATTTTTCCAGTACCAGGCGCATTTAAGCGTTTGCCAAAACAATAATAATCTTCGTTTTGAGTACCATCACCAGTAAAAGAAACTCCATTTACTATTTGAAGAACGTCTATAGCATATCGCTCATTACGACTATAAAAATGTTGATTCTGTATGGCTGATCTTCCTCCCCAAACTACATACCACTCGTTTTCAAATGGTAGTTCTAGTTCTGTAATAGTTTGATAACTAAGGTGGATTTCTTCATCTAACTTTCCTTCATCTCCCATAAGAATATCTGTACAAGAGGAGAATGATAAAATGAATATTATAAAAAAGGTAGAAGCAAAGAGTTTTATATATTTCATAATCAATTAAAATTTAAAGTTAATACCTAAGCTAATCTGCTGTTGTAGTTCTCTATATGCATTAGAAATTTGAAGCCTATCATAATTAAAATTATAGTATACTTTGGCATCAAAATGATTAGAGAGTTTATATTTATATTCAGTACTCCATAAAACACTTTGGTAGCGTTTTAATGAATAAAAGTTTTCATCAAAAGTTGAAGTTCTCCACAAAATAAAAGGAAGTGTTAGTTTAGATGATAATGAATGTTTTTCATTTACTCGAAAAGTAAAACGACCAGCTATTCCTAATTTTTGTTGAAAATCATATAGCTGCCATTTAAGGTAAGAAGATACATTCGTTTGTGTCTGCAAACCCAAATGTATGGTAAGCTTATTATTATCAAAAACCCGTTTTAAAGAAGAAAAGTTTAGTGTTATTTTCGAATATTGGGGATTAAGTTCTGGAATTATATGTGTCTCTAATTCTGAATTCAAATAATCTAACTGTACTTCAAAAAGTTTTTCTCTTTTGGTAATACGAGTATATCTTAATTGATAGTTTAGAGCATTGTAATCATAACTGGATACTGGAGCAAAATCTAAGTTTTTTAAAAATCCAGAATTATAACCTGTTGAAAATTCAAAACTATTCTTTTTTTGAATTTTATCCTGAGCATAGAGCGATAAAATAGATAGACATAAAATAGCAAAAACATATTTTCTCATTTATTGATTTTCAACCAAAACAAATGAAAAAAAGGTATTGAAAAATATTAATTTGATGAACGTAGAATAGTTAATGATGAACGTTTAAAAATACTCTAACATAAATAAATTATACTTTCCTTTGTTCAAAATGCTCAAAATGAATATATCCAAAATAATGTTAGTAGCAGGACACATATTGTTCTGGTTATTTAGTTATTGGTTTATTGCTTTTGGATCGGATCTTAACTGGAATGGATTCTCGACTTATAATAATAGTTTAGCCTATGCCTATACTTATGGACTTATTTTTAATGCGGTTTTGTTTTACACACAGGTTTTTTGGTTATTCTCAAAGATATACAAACGTAAAAAAAAGGTATTGTTTTATGTACTAACAATTACATTGATTGTTAGCATTACTGTAATCGAAACGTATGGTGATTATATCCTATATGATGTATATGATATACGTAATGAATCCTTGTCAGGAAGTTTCATTAGTAATTTTTTGGTTCACATAATCTATACTATTGCAGGCTTTTATTATGCTCTTAAATTTGATTATAGAAAGTCAGAAAAAATAAAACAACAGCTTTTAGAAGAAACTTATAAAACCGAATTAAAATATCTAAAAGCTCAATTAAACCCCCATTTTTTATTTAATGGTATCAATAGTATTTATCATTTAATTGGTAAAAATGACGATTTAGCCAAACAAACTTTGCTTCAGTTTTCAGGTTTATTACGCTATCAATTATATGAAAGCAATACTCATATTTTATTAGAGAAAGAACTAGATTACGTATTAAAGTTTATTAAAATTGAAGAAACCCGAAGAGGCTCAGATATTCAATTAGATTATGATGTTAAATCCGAGAATCCTACATTAAAAATAACGCCTTTATTGTTGATACCCTTTATCGAGAATGCTTTTAAACATTGTAGTAATAACATAGATGGCAGTACAAATATTATTAAAATTAAAATTGAAGAAGTAGGAGGTACACTTTATCTAAATGTTGTAAATAGTTATGATGAATCAACTTATAAAAAGAAAGTAGGAGGAATAGGGTTAAACAATGTACAAAAACGTTTGTTGCTATTATATCCAGACCAACACCAACTAAGTATAAAAAAAGATGAAACTAATCATATCGTAAATCTCTCTATTAACTTATAAATCTCAAAAATGAAACAACTAAACTGTTTAATTATAGATGATGAGCCTATAGCTAGAGAAGGCATTGCAGACTATTGTAATGAGATTTCGTCTTTAAATGTTATTGCTCTATGTAAGAATGTATTGCAAGCAAACCATTATTTAGAAAGTAATCAAATCGATTTAATTTTTTTGGATATCAATATGCCGCTAGTAACAGGAATTGATTGGTTAAAAGGCTTAAAAAATTCTCCTTCAATTATTATGACAACGGCATATGAAGAATATGCTCTGGAAAGTTTCGCTTATAATGTTTTAGATTATTTAGTAAAGCCCATTTCATTTGAACGTTTTTTACAGGCAGTTAATAAAGTTGATAACTATCATGGTAATAACACTGAAAATAAAGTTCTGTTTTTAAAAAGTGAAAAACAGCTTAAAAAAATAAACGTAAATGATATTCTATTTGTAGAAGCAATGCAAAATTATATTAAAGTAATAACACTAGAAGAGGCCATAATTACTCACATATCTTTAAAGAATTTCAAAGATCAACTATCAGAAGATAATTTTGTTCAAACACATAAATCCTATATAGTCTCAAAATATAAAGTGGATAAAATTATAGAGAATCAAATTATTATTGCCGATTATAAAATCCCTATTAGTGTTCGTTTAAGAAAAACCGTTTTAAATAGTTTTAAGAAATAGCACGTTTTATCCAGGTATAGCGTAAGTTTTTTTTATTTTAAATCTTCTTCAACTATATTCTTTCTAAAAGATTCTGAAAAAATATAATAAAATACGGCTATACCCGAAGCAAGGTTGGGAGGTATATAGAATTGGATAATATCTAAATAGTATATAACAATTCAGAAACATATTACGACGATTCAAAATATTATGGTTTCATTTTTTTGTCAATCATAAGATATTTGAACTGCTGACAATAGCTCATTTTTTCGGGTTGCACGGCATATAAATAATTCCGTTATTCGCATTATAGCTATCTAGAAAATGGAAAACTACCAATTGAAATCAGATTATTACTGTAACTGTTTTCGGGCTAGTATATACATCATAGATTGGGTATGTACTATAATCAAATAAAACAAGGAATACCATTAATAAGCTTATAAATCATTATGCTATTTAATAAAAAGAAACGTATACAATATTTAGGATTTAACGATGTGTGGTTTTCGATTGTTGGTATTTTGATTTTAAGTCTTAGTACGGATTATATCTTTAATAATTCTTTTCAGATTTACCCATTAGGGTTAGCCTTTTATAGTTGGGGTGCTTCCTTAATCGTAACCATTTGTGATTGGCTGGCTATACGAAGGATATTAATCTTTTTACGTAAAAAGTATCCTGATTTTCGTGATGATGTAAAGCGTATGGTCATTTTTTTCTTCGCCATTGTGACTACCATACTCGTTGTGGATTATGTGGGAGGGCATCTGATTGAGTATATATATCGTCTTTTAGGTAAAAATGCAAATTATATCACACAGTTAAAAGTGTTGCTACCGGTCACCTTAGTAACTATAATGATTATGGCAATATACGAAGCTATGTATTATTATGTGAGGTTAAAAACATCTATTAGAGCCGAAGAACAAGCTAAACAAGTAATGATTCAAGCACAATTAGATACGCTTAGGAATCAGGCACAACCACATTTTTTATTCAATAGTTTAAATACATTACGGGATATTATTGATCAAGATTCTAAAGAAGATGCAAAAGGATTTGTTGATAACCTATCTGATGTTTACCGTTTTATTATTGAGTCTGGTAATTCAAATTTAATTTCCTTAGAAAAAGAATTGAAATTTGCCAAAGCCTATATTCATATTCAATCAGAAAGATTTGGAGAGAACTTAAAGCTAAATTGGAATATTCCTGAAGATAAACTCTTAGTAATGATAGTACCTATGAGTTTACAACTTTTACTGGAAAATGCTATAAAACACAACATCGTTTCTAAATCCAAACCTTTACTTATCACTGTTGCCATTAAAGACGATACCTTGGTAGTGAGTAACAAAATTCAAGCAAAATCAACACAAACACCATCTACAAAAATTGGATTAAAGAATATTAAAAAACGGTATCAACTAATATCTAGTAAAACACCTATTATCAATAATGACGGGGAGCATTTTACAGTTTCTCTTCCATTATTAAAATCAACAAAAGAAAAGTCATGAAATAAGCCATAAGAATTAAATTGATATTACATGATTGTATGGCGATTCCATCTGACTAATAAAAAACAATAAATATAAACAGATGAAAATACTAATCGTTGAAGATGAACCTCGTGCCGCAAGTCAATTACAAAACTTGTTAAATAAAAGTGTTTTTGATTTTGAAGTACTAACTGTTATAGATTCTGTTGAAGATACTGTTTTATGGTTTAGAAAAAATATGGCACCAGATTTAGTGTTCATGGATATTCAATTAGCAGACGGCTTAAGTTTTGAGATTTTTCAGAAAGTAGAAGTAACTGCACCTATTATTTTCACCACGGCCTTTGATCAATATGCCATTCAAGCATTTAAAGTAAATAGTATTGACTATTTACTAAAACCCATTAAACAAAACGACTTAGACGCTGCTTTAAACAAATTCTCAAAATCTAAAAGTCTATCAAATCCTATAGGACCCAATATTTTAAAAGAACTTTTGAGTAGTATTCAAACGCCACAAAAACGTTCAGGAATATTGGTAAAAGAGGGAAGTGGTTTTGTACAAATAAGGATATCCGAGCTTTTATATATGTATTCACAAGATAGCATCACTTTTGGTATCACCCATAACAAACGCTACATCATAGATGAGACTATGGATCAATTATTTGATTCTTTAGATGACACCAAGTTTTATAGAATTAATAGAGGTCAGATTATCTCCAAAATTTCAATTCAGAAAATAGAACCATACTTTAATCATCGTGTAAAGTTATCTGTTTCAAATCCAAGAGATCAGGAGTTTATTGTGAGCAGACAAAAGACAAGTGATTTTAAAGATTGGATGAACAAATAAATAGCTTGTGACGTTTCAAGTATAAAAAACTACACTTCAACAAAAAGGGCTATTCTTACATTCATAATAGGGCAATATTTGTGATATAATAATTAACAATAAAAAATTATATCATGAGATCAAAACTTATAATAACAATCCTTTTATTGACTACCATATCGCTTTGTGCACAGTCAACTAAAACTACAAACGCCTATAAAGAAATCGTAAATAAAACCGATGCTATCTATGAAAATCTAGTTAAAGTCAGAAGAGATTTACATATGCACCCAGAGGTATCTAAGCAAGAAAAAAGAACATCCAAAATCGTTGCAGAGTATCTAGAAAAAATAGGTTTGGAAGTAAAAACTAATATCGGAGGTAATGGTGTAGTAGGAATTTTAAAAGGTGGGAAAAAAGGAAGAAAAATAGCATGGAGAGCCGATATGGATGCTATAAAAACAAATGAACCAGATGTTGTTGATTTTAAATCCAAAAATAAAGGGGTACGACATATTTGCGGTCATGATGTCCATACAACAATTGGTTTAGGAATAGCCACGGTATTATCACAACAGAAAGAAGATCTGGAAGGCACGGTGTACTTTATTTTCCAACCGGCAGAAGAAACTTTTACAGGAGCAAAAGATATGATTAAAGATGGGCTTTTTGACATCATTAAGCCAGATGAAATTTATGGCTTACATATTGGTCCAGAAGCATCCGGAATTATCAATGTTAAAGCTAATGAGTTATTTGCACACACAAAAACCCTAAAGGTTGAATTTAAACCTAATACCGATAATAAAGAGTTAGAAAACTTTATGAATGGTATATTAAAAGGTTTTGTTCGTAATATTGAACAGAAAGGATCACCTTGGGATATCATAAGTAAGATTTCAGATCCTAAAATAGGGTTGACAAGCAAAGAAACAATTTTTAAAGATTACTTTATTCTACAAGGAGCAAGACTTCAAACAGATCAAGATAAGGGGACTACTTTTTATAATGCAAGTTTTCTTGAAACTGATATAAAAAAAGTGAATAGCTTACCTCTACAAATCAAAAAACAAATCCTTAATTCTAAATTTAAAGATTCTTTTATCTCCATTGGATATTCAAAGGATTATGCAGGAACCCCTATAAATGATGCTGAACTCACAAAAATTGCATCACAAACAATTGCTAGTTTTTATAACAAAGACATGTTTAAACCACTGTACGGACAAGTTCCTTATTTTGGCGAAGATTTTATGTTTTATCAGCAAAAAGTACCAGGAGTATTCTTTTTCCTAGGAGGATCTAATATTGAAAAAGGTATAAGTTCTATGCCACATACACCCAACTTTGCTGTAGATGAAACAACCATAAAATATGGTGTACAATCTTTTGCTTCTTTAATCTTTGAAAGAGTAAACAGCAAATAAAAGAATCTCTTATAATTCATCAATTAATAATCAAAACTCTTGAAATAAATTCAGGTAAAAAAATAGCATCATGAAAAAAATACTAATTATCCTCAACCTATTTCTATTTTCTCAATTATGGTCTCAAGAGGCTTTAACCAAAGCGCAATGGCAGGAAGACCTTCGTTTTATTCAAAAAACCATACATAAAGACTATTCATTTCTTTTTGTAAAAACAACAAAAGAAGATTTTGATACCCAAGTTGAAACACTATATAGAGACATTCCTAATTTACAAGAACACGAAATTATTGTTGGTCTTTCACGTATCGTGTCTTTATTCAAATATGGGCATACTTATGTTAGTTTTCATCAAAAGCCTTTTGAATTTTCACAATTTCCTTTCAATTTGTATGAATTTAATGATGGGATTTATATTCAGGGAACGCATAAGAACTATCCAGAAGCAGTTGGAGCAAAAGTCATAGCGGTAGAAGGGAAGCCGATTTCAGAAGTTCTAAAAGCAATTGAACCAACAGTAGAAGTAGAGAATACACAATATTTTAAAGCTTACGGAATTAATAATATACGATATCCTGAAATCTTACACGCTCAAAAACTGACAAAAACCCTTCAAAATAGGGTAGAACTTACATTAGAAAAAAATGGAAAAGTATTTGTCCAATCCTTTACCGCATTAGCAAAAGGAGAAAGAGTACCTACACACCGTGGTTATGTACATCAAAATGAAAATTGGTTAGATGCAAGAAATCAATCAACAACACCGCTATATCTACAACACTTGGATAAGGTTTACTTTTCAGAATATTTAGCTAAAGAAAAGGCGATGTATGTTAGACATAGTAGAATTAGAGATGAAGCCGAAGAAAGTACTAAGGATTTTTATGCCCGTGTTTTTAATGAAATAGAAACGAATGATACTGAGAAATTAATTATTGATTTACGTTTAAATGGCGGTGGAAACAATTATTTGAATAAAGATGTTATAAAAGGTCTTATTAAAACTGAAAAGATAAATAAAATAGGAAAGTTATTTGTGATTATTGGAAAACGAACCTATTCTGCTTGCCAAAACCTAGTTAATGAAATAGACAATTATACCAACGTTATTTTTGTGGGAGAACCCACAGCAGAAAATGTCAATTTTTGGGGTGATAACCGCCCCGTAAAACTACCAAACAGCACTATTGATATCTCTTTATCGTATTTATGGTGGCAAGATAAGCCAGCTTTAGAAAATGCAGATTGGATAGCCCCTAGCATTCCGGTTACCATGAGTTTTGATGAGTATGCAAACAATCTGGATCCCGTATTAGAAGCAGCATTAACTTTTAATGTACAGGATTTTAAACCTAAGCCGATGGATTATGTAATAAGCTTGTATTTATCTGGACAAACACAAAAACTGGCAGAAGAACTTCCTAAAATGATTCAAGACCCACTTTATGCATTTTGTAATTTTGAAACGGGACTAATTAAACTAGGAAACATTTTATTGCAAAGTGGTCGTGTCCCACAAATTCAGGCTTCCATTCAAGTATTCTCTATGGTTTTAGAGTTATTTCCAAATTCTGCAAACGCTTATAAATATTTAGGGGAATCCTACATTGCAGCCGGAGAAACTCAAAAGGCAAGAGAAGTACTCAAAAAGGCTATTTCTTTAGATAATGATAATGATGGAAAAATTAGCACAGCTGCAAAAGAGATGTTATTAGAGATAGATAAATTATAATTAGTAGTATACTGAAGCTTCGATACTTCACCAAACTCAATACAGGTTTTTTTATCTGTAATTATTCAGTAAGTTACAAAATAGAATCATCCTGAGGATAATTCTATTTTGTGGCTATTTTTATATAGTATAACAGTACTTATCTAATCAAGTTTTTCCTTAAATAATACATACTATTAGAATTAAGCTGATAATCTATTCCAGGTATAAAAGAAGTAATAGTTTTATGAGCAAACTTTGGTCTCAGATCTGGTATAACATCAACCATTTTTTGATAATAAGATCTTAGTGTTTCAGTACTCTTTTTAATACTTTGAAACTGTAACCAATTTAAGTAATCCGTAGAATCTTCTATTAACTCTAATTCTTGTAAGCAGAGAACAATATTTAGTAATGAATTATTAATGGCTATATCATTATATTCATCCTGTACCTGTATAACAATTTCAACAGAATCTATAAGCAACAAAATGGGAGTAAAAAAAGAATGTAATGTATAAGAGTCGTCTAATTTCCTGGTAGCGCAATTCTTTTCTATACAAAAGGCTTTTAAAGCTATAACTTCTGGATATTTATCCTCTTTCTGGCTCATCACACTCTTCAACTTCTAAAGAATCAACAATAGATTTTACAGCGAACGACTTATCGTAAAATTCTAGTACATAATAATTGTAATGATACACCATAAAAGGTTTTATATACTCATTAGATATATTACCCTCTGTAGATATACGCTTTAAACTAATTTCTATTTCATCACCATTTTTAAATACTGAAATCTTTTCAATATAATAAAAATCAGAATCCAAATTAGATGTTATAGCTATAGGATATACAGATGAATCTTCAAACATAGAGCTTGAATCAATAAACTCAATAGAGGTATTAGATTTATATTTACAAGATTTTAAATAAATATCTTCCTGATTATTCGAATCCGGAACTATTTCATTTAATTCTACACTATTAGCTTTTACGCCAGATATAAAGTCAAGTTTTAATAAGATAGTAATTAGGTCTTCTCTGTCTGTATAGACACCATTTTTCTTAAGGATAGATTCTTTTTCTAATAGTTCTCTATTCCTAATGATATTGATAGAATCTTCAATTCTTAACTTTTCTATCTCTTCTTCAGTAGGTTGGTATGTATCTGTTTCGACTTCATATGCATCTGTGTTGGATTCAACATTTTTATTGTTTTGTTTACAAGAAATCAAAAGGATAGAAAGTAGTAGAATAAAACAATTTTTATACATAATAGATGTAATTTTCTATAAATATGAATCATTTGGTTTAGAAAAATGGAGATTATAGACAGATCTATAAACTCGGTGTCATTTCTTTATTCTAAAATAGAATGAACTCCATTTTCTAATTCATATAACGTTGTTATTTCTTTATCCGTTAAGTTTCTATTGAAAATAGATAATTCGTCCATAAGTCCGATATATCCTAATCCTAAATAAATATTAGATTTAGACAACTCCCAGGTAAAAGGTGTATCGATATTCTTACGAGTACCCTTGAGTTTACCATTCATGTACAGAGAAGCCTGTCCATTACTAGTATTTAGATTAGAAAAGTTAATCAAAATATGTGTCCATTGATCACTACCAAAAGGTGGATTTTTTACTCCGGTTAGACGCTTATTAAAAAGGGGGTTCTCATTATCAGGTCCTTCAGGATTTGGATTCCACACGTTTCGATCTCCAATAACTCCTAATCGAAAATCACGAGGATTTTCTTTGGTAAAATCAACCCAAATAGCAGCATCATTATAACTTACATCTGTAATTTGAATAGGATCACAATAGCCAGGTTCTAAATCTGTAGCAGGATCCAAACTTAACCAAAATGACACCGCGCCACTCCAATTTTCTTTACTATAGGCTATATTTTTTTCACTGGGATAATAAATGTTTCCCTTGCTATCCTCTGTAAACACTAACCCAGAACCGTATTTTCCTTTTCCTTCTTGTCTGCTAATATCAGGTTTGTGTAATCCGACCTTTGCAGAATCTATCGCTTTTCTATTAGGTACCGTATACATACGTGCATCACCTAATGAAAAATCTGCGTCAACTCCTTTATCAAAAGATGCGTAAAAAGTGAGTGCTTTTTTTAAATCAGCATTACCATGATCTGTAATTGTAACAGGTGTTTCTTCCGGTTTTTTTTCTTGTTTACAAGAATATAGAGTAACAGCAAAAATGGTAATGATACATACAAACATTCTTCTTATTGATATTATAGACATAACGCAATTGATATTGATAAAACAAACCAAAAATACTAATTAAAACTAAGCTATTTTATCAAATGCAAAATTTATGATATCCTTAAAAGTTCTAGCTCAGAACAATATACTAGGAGGGAAGCGTAACATTAGTAAGGATGTTAAAGAATAATATTTTATTTATATAAGACAAGTAAATAAAATTTATTTTTACTAAAGTAAACGTGTTCTTAAAAGGATTTTAGCAAAGAAATATTGATTTTTACCTATTCATTATGTTATTGATATAAAGTATACGATGTTGACAACTGGACTTATCTTAATTCTTGCCACTCTTGGTTTAGCACAAGGGCTATTCTTAAGTTTTTATGTATTCAGTCTTAAAAACGGAAATAGAAAAAAGCACTTTTTCCTAGGCCTTTTTATATTTGGGTTGACAATTAGAATTGGTAAATCTGTATTGAATTATTACGTGCCATTAGAGAATTGGCAAAACAATATTGGTATTTCAGGAATTTTAATAGCGTCGCCTGCTTTATGGTTATATGGAATTGCCCTTTTTGAAAAGAATGAAACAATTACGTCAAAAGCGTATTTGCATTTCGTGCCATTTATTCTATTCTTAATATTGATTCCATTTGTGCCTAGAAATGGGAATTTTGAATCTTTTTGGAACTACGGTATCGTAGTATTTCATTTGCTTTTTTACCTAATCTTATCTTGGAGGTATCTATATAAAAACAAATTAAAAGTTAGTAAAAATCTATTTAGTTGGTATCAAAAAATTCTAATTGGAACAACGCTCATTTGGTTTCATTATATTGGGAATCTATTAGACTTTACATATTACTACATTAGAGGTCCTATATTTTATTCTTTATTAATTTATGCATTCAGCTATCTTTTTTTACACCAACATCGTTTGCAAATGCAAAAATATAGTAGTTCTCAATTAGATAAAAAAGACTCAAAAACATTGTATCGACAAATTAAAGCTCTTTTCGAAAGCGAAAAGGTTTATCTAGACGATAAAGTCAACCTGAATATGATTTCGGAAAAGTTGAATGTTAAAGCACGAGAAATTTCACAAGCTATCAATGAGAATACAAATCAAAACTTTTATGATTTTGTCAATCAATATCGCATAAAAAAAGCAGAAACTCTTCTAAAAGACTCTTCATATAAAAATGAAAAAATCGCTACCATTGCCTATGAATCAGGTTTTGGAAATGTAACCTCATTTAATTTAGCATTTAAGAAAAAAACAGGTGTAACGCCTTCAGCATACAAAAAAACATAATGTATTTTTTCGTTAAAGGATACGTGTATTTTAAAGTATTTTAATTCAATAATACTGAATATTGTAACATTCAAACAGTATTCAGTTATGAACAGAAAAAAGTTTATTTATGGTTCTATTATTGGTGTAGGTGCAGGTATTGCATTGCCCACCTATTTCCTCTCAACTTCAAAAAGCGAACAATTTAATACGACTAACAGAGAACCCAATCAGCTAAATATAAAACTTATAAAAGATTTTGTAATTGCTGGTCATTCAAAATTAGAATTGGTTAAAGAAATGCTTAACGAGTATCCAAATCTAATCTACACTTCATACGATTGGGGAAATGGTGACTACGAACAAGCTATTGAAGGTGCTGCTCATCTGGGAAACAAAGAAATTGTAAGCTATTTTATTTCAAAGGGAGCAAGACCAAACCTTTTTGCCCTCTCTATGTTGGGTGAAACCAATTTAGTCAAAGCAACTATCGAAACCTATCCAGAATTACTTTTTGCAAAAGGACCGCATGGTCTTACGCTGTTACATCATGCACAAGTTGGACAATCTAAAGAGCTCGAAGACTATTTACTACAAAAGGGGTTAACAAAACGAATGATAAAAATTAGATAATACAATTATGAGAAAAATTTATGTTATGCTCTTAGTATCGTTATTATGTATTCAATGCAATTATAATAATACCGAGTTGTCTATTAATGAACGAGACTTCGCTATTACCCAATTAGATAGATCAAAAGATAGCTTATTAAGCACTATTGATGGTCTAAGTGATACACAGCTTGAGTTTAAAAGTGATGAAGCATCATGGTCTATTGCAGAATGTGTAGAACATGTCACCATATTTGTCGATGAAGTATTTGAAATACTTGAAGAATCTCTTGCGCTTCCAGCGAATCCTGAAAGGCGTAAAGATGTGAAATTTTCGGATGAGGAGTTGATTGCATTTGTACAAGACAGAACAAATAAAACTAAAACGCAAGAAGATTTCGAACCGAATAAAATTTACGGTGATAACGATCAAACAATCAACATATATCTAGACAAATTAAAAAAACACATTGATTATCTACAAAACACAAAAGATGACCTACGAAATCATTATGTAAATTTTGGCACCGTAGATGCTTACCAAATTTTCTTATACATGGCTGCGCACACCAATCGTCATATAGCACAGATAAAAGAAATCAAAAACAATGTACACTTTCCTAAAAACTAAATATAATCAAATGAAAAGAATAGCAATTTTAGGCATATTGATCATTTTATCGATAGCTTGTAAAAACAACTCAAAAAGTAATAGTGCAGTAGAAAACTCACAAAATTATTCTGACCTGACACCTCTAGAAGTTGTCAATAAAAGGATGAGTTATTTTAATGACCACAACTATGACGAGTTCATAAAGCTTTATAACACCAATGTTGAAGTTTATACATATCCAGATAAGATGATGGGTAAAGGTTCTGATAGATTGGCTTCAATTTTTAAAACAGATTTTGAAAACAAATCAGTATCGGTAAAAATTGTGAATCAAATGGACAATGGTCCTTATGTTATCAACCATGAAATTGTTACCAACGACGGAAAAGAAAAGAAATACATTTCTATTTATAAAGTGGAGCAGGGGTTAATTAGTAGTGTTAGCTTTGTACGAGAATTTTAAACGGCATCCATAATATTTATTAATTCTCTTTAAGTCTTTGCGAGTTCTCAGCCTTTCTAATATATTCTGTAGGAGTAAAATTTGTTATCTCTTTAAATGCTTTGTAAAAGGTAGATTTGGAATTGAATCCAACTTCAAATGCAATAGAAACTAATGTAAATTCTTTATGCTTATTTTCATTTATCATTTGTAAAAAATACTCAACACGATATTCGTTAACCAGTTCGTAAAAAGTTTTTTTATAGATATTGTTTAGAACCCAGGATAGTTTATTAGTTGTAGTATTAATTTCATTAGCTAGAATTGATAAACTTAATTCTGATCTGCAATAGCCTTTCTTTTCTTCTAAGAAGTTGTCAACCAAATTTTGAATCTCATTTATTTCTTTTTCATCAAGCTTATTCTTTTTTTTAGATTCGTTTTCCTTATTTAAAGGAAACCTAATTTTAAACACTTCAGGATGTTTTAAATTATAAAAGCCTACTATATAAATTTGTATACCAAAAATTAAACATGATATATCCCAGATCATTCTAATATCGATAGGTAATTTAACAACAAAACGTTCAATAATACCTAACAACCAAAAAATCATATAAACCAACAAGCAAATGAGCATGATCTTTATATACTTTATAATGGTTTGATTAAAGGATAGTTCTTGTCCTTCATTCTTCTTATAGTAATTTAGTAGTCTATTAGATTTGAATAAATAAGCCGAAATAAAAACAAAAAATATGACGTCGTTACAAAACAATAAAGTGTAAAAATAACTACTGACATCTTTTATTGAATCGTAAATATAAATATGATAAAAACAGTATGCTAGATACAAGAGTGCTGGTAAATAGTGGTAGTACTCTAACTGATAGTTTCCATTTTTATAAAAAAGTAACCGCCTAATATAAGTATAAACTAAAGGCCCAATAAAAAGATAAAAAGTATTAATGATATTGCTATATTTCCTCAAAAAGTCTCTTTCAAACTCGTGGCCAATAGCCCTTTCGAATAAAAAAAAACAATAGATAGCCAATAAGTACTGTATAGTCCTGTTTGCTCCAGTATGCTTTTTAGGGATATACTGAATGGCAACAATCAAAAAAATACACTGACCAATAATTAATATCAGAAAAAGCTCATATAGCGATATACTCATCCATTTAAAATTTTAACATTGTTGTGTTTTAGTCTAACATAAAAATAGTCTGATACTATAGTTTAGGACATCTAATAACTAAAACTGTTACATCTGATGTACAAAAAAAGTTTTCTTTACAAAAAAACCACAATCATGAAATCAAATCATTTTTTAGTGCTTATTGCATGTCTATTAATATCGTGCAAGAATAATAGTCAGTCAAAATCAGATAATACATCTTCAGATGAAATAGAGAATTTATACTTTTCGACAGTAGACTTTACAAAAGCTAAAATTTCCTCAGAAGAATATTCAAAAAACTTCAATTTGCATAACGATGCCTACCTTAGTATGGTTTTTAATTTAGACAAACCATTGATACAAAGCCTTCAAGAATTAGCTCCAACCTTATCTGAAGATGAATTATTAAGCAAAGGAAATTTTCAATTTTCATATTTAGTAGATGGAAAATTAATTTATATAGAGAACTTAAACACAGGAGCAGGACCAAAAACACGTAAAACAGAAAAACTTAGACAAGTAATACCATTAGTAACACCTGAACAAATTAATTTTTGGGGTTGGTTTATGTGGCAACGATTTATGAAAATTAATGGCGGCCTAGATGCATTTACAGAAGGAAACCATACGTTAAGCATAGAAGTAAAACCATATTTAAAGGATGGTACATTAAAAGTTGGCCCTCTTTTGGCAAAAGGAAATATCGCTGTAGAAGTTCCTAAAATAATTATAGATGAAAGCCTAGTTCCTGTTCAAAAAATAGAAACTAATAGTGGTTGGGAAATTTCTAAAGATAATTTTGACAACAATAAAATTGAAGCACTCAATAGAAAAATTATAGAAGGTAGGTTTGAAGATATTAACGGAATTATAGTTATTAAAGAAGGAGAACTCTTAATAGAAGAATATTTTAACGGTACAACAAGAGATAGTTTACACAATCCAATGTCAGTAGGAAAATCATTTGCTTCCACAATAATGGGTATAGCCATTAAAGACAAATTCATAAAAGATGAAAATGTTTTATTAAAAGATTTTTACGATTTAAAATCATACGAGAATTATAGTGCTAAAAAAGATTCTGTAACATTAAAATCACTTTTAACCATGAGTTCTGGATTTCTTGGCAATGATAATGACGATGACAGTCCAGGGACTGAATATAAAATGCAATCTACTGATAATTGGGTGAAATTCACGTTGGATTTACCTATGCATAAAGATAAAGTAATTGGCAAAGACTATAATTACTTTACTGCTGGTTCTAATTTGTTAGGGGATATCATTCATAAATCAGTTCCTGAAGGACTCGTTTCTTATGCTGATAATAAACTATTTGCTCCCTTAGGTATTACCAATTACAAATGGTTTTATACTCCTCAAAATATTGCATATACCGGTGGAGGAATACAACTACGAGCCATTGATTTTGCTAAATATGGACAACTTTATAAAAACAAGGGTAAATGGAATGGTAAACAAATCCTCACTGAAGAATGGGTGGAAAAAAGTTTAGCTAAACAAGTATCTCGGGACTATGCAGATGCAAGGGAAGATGGATATTATGGATACCTTTTTTTTAATAATATATTTAAAGTAGATGGCAAAAAATACGAAGTTTTTTTTTCTGCGGGTAATGGGGGTAATAAGATCTTTATTTTTAAAGACATTCCTTTTGTTGCGGTTATCACTGCCTCGGCATATGGTAATATAAGTGCTCAAATCGATGTTAATAAAATGATGACTGATTATATATTACCTGCAATAATAGACAAAGATTAAAACTAGTTGATATGCTGCCTTGAATTTTATGGTGAAACATTAAAAAACGTAATGGAACCTTATTTACCGAAACGATCCCGATAGTTATCGGGAGAGAGTAGTAGGGGAATGTGTATGGAATGGGATTTGATTTCTACCGTTTCATCTAACCTTTTAATTGTTTTTATTTAGGAATTTTTATATCAATTTTAAACAATTAACCTTCAAGTATATCAAAAAAATATAGAGTTTATTTAAATCCAAGGAAATTATTTTTGATTATATACTTCAAGTTATTTATAATGTTTTTTGTCTAAAATTCTAGAAAATAAAAAGTATGAACTTGTTTTAATGACTCTGATGATACTTCAATACCCCTTTGATTACTGCTAATTAGCTTAGATGTCGTAAAGATGTCGTAAAGAATTCACAAGCGTTGTAATGTGTTATATTTAATTTTGATCCAATCTTTTTAAATAAATATAACTATGAAATTACTTCTCACATCCCTTTTTTTTCTTTTGATAGTGAATATTAGTTTTAGTCAAGATTTAGAATCACAAATAGATAATATAGTTTCTTCAATTTATAAAGAAAATGAACCAGGAATTGTAATGTTAATAGCTAAAGATGGTAAACCCATTTATAGAAAAGCGTATGGTAAATCAAATTTAGAACTGGAAACACCAATTACATTGAATAGTGTGTTACAAATTGGGTCTATCACAAAGCAATTCACTGCAATAGCCATTTTAATGTTAGAGGAGAAGGGTAAACTTAGAGTTAAAGATGAGATTATAAAATATATACCTGATTATCCCACAAAAGGTAAGGTTATTACGATACATCATTTGTTAAATCACACATCTGGTATTAAGAACAGTACACCTTCGGGCAATCAGAGTTTAATAGCTAGAACCGATATGACATCCACAGAACTTATTAATTATTTTAAGAATAAACCTATGGATTTTGAACCGGGAGAACAGTTTAAATATAGCAATGCGGGTTATATAATTCTTGGGCGTATTATAGAAATTGTTTCAGGTTTATCATATGAAGATTTTATTGAAAAAAATATTTTCGAAAAACTTGGTATGACAAAATCTTATTATGGCAGTAATAAGGAAATCATTAAAAATAGAGCCGCTGGATATCAATATATACACAATAAATATATCAACGCGGATTATATGAGTTTGACATTACCATACTCAGCGGGCTCATTAATGTCCAACGTAGATGATTTATTAAAATGGCATAATGCTATCACATCAAATACATTAATTAAGCGTTCTAGTTTGAAAAAAGCAATAAACCCATCAACACTTAACGATGGGAAGAAGATTCCATATGGATATGGTTGGAGAATAGGAAATTTAAATGGTTCAAAAGTAATTGCTCACAATGGTGGTACTTTTGGGTATACCGCCAGCGGCATTTTTATAGTCAAAGAAAATATTTATATTATCGCATTAACCAATTGCAATTGTAAGCGTATTAAAAATGTACCAGACGTCACAAAGAAAATTGCAACTATGATTATCAACCAAACTTCAACTATAGAAAAAACGGTAGAAATTTCATCAGAAATACTTAAGCAATATATAGGCACTTACAGATTGAAGCCTAATGCTAATATTAAAATAATCAAGATAGGTAATTCACTCTTTCTTCAAGCTCCAAGAGAATTAAGAAAGAATGAGCTTTTTGCTAAAGATGAGAATCATTTTTTTGTAAAGGGTTCTTCGGTTAAAATAATATTCAATTCAAATGATAAAGGAAAAATTGTCAGCCTAACTTTAAACCAAGGAACGAGACAAGTTAGAGCCAATAAAATTAAGTAATTAAAAAGTGTAATGAAGAATAAAGATTTAGCAAAAAAAATAAAAGAGTTGAGAAACCGAAAAGGAATGTCTCAAGAAATGCTTGCCGAAGAATCAGGCTTGAGTTTAAGAACTATTCAAAGAATTGAAAAAAGTAAAACGGATCCAACAGGCGATACCCTTAAAAGATTATCCAATGCTCTAGATGTTACTCCAGATGAGCTAATTGATTGGACAATAAAAGAGGATAGGAGGTTTTTGAAAATTCTTAATTTATCTGCACTTACCTATGTATTCTTTCCTATACTTGGAATTCTGGTGCCATTTATATTGTGGATTCTAAGAAAAGATAAATTAAAAGACATTAATAAAGTTGGAAAAGATATTGTCAATTTTCAAATAACATGGACTATTTTACTTTTCTTCATCCCATTAATTTCAATAATTCTTGGTGCAACTCAAGAGGTATCTTGGCGTATTATTATTAATTCTAACCTAGTGTTTTTAATAGTTATGTATGTAATGAATTTTATATTTATAATTTTTAATACATTCCGAATTCACAACAAAAAGGATATAAAATATTATCCGAAAATTATTTTTTTAAGATTATAAATACAATAAAATGGTAAATGTCTATTAAGACAATTAAAATAAAAAAGAATACTTTGGCTAGAAATGATTTGTCTCATTGATTGACAAACAAAATAATGGAAAGGTTTCAATCTATTTCTAAGCAATCTTAACGAGTTCAATGCTTTCTAAAATATAGTGATTGTGCCGTGCATTGTTTCTCCAACGCGCCAGCTCGCTGCTTCACTTTTTTATTGAGAGAGGGAAGGAGTTTTACTCGCCCCATCCAAGATATTCACAGCCATTCTTTCGTCATAATTTAAGGTATAAATACGTATAGAATCTAACTGAGGCATTTACTAAGTTTAGTATGTACTCGTTTGACCAAGTTATTTAAGATTACTTCATTGTTCTCACTTAATCAAGGGAGATGCGTGTACAATTCGTTTCTAACCATTAAAAATAGAAAAATGAAAACCTTACCACCAGTTCGCGTTCATAATCAAGCTTTGTCGCTTTGGCAATCTGTTGTCGCACAACGCGCACTTGAACACGCAAAAGCAGAGTATTCCGAAGAGAAAGCCGCTAAATTGACCTCGGCTCACATTCAGGATCATCCTATGATTCAAGCCACAAATGTCTTTGTTCAAAAAGCCTTTGAGGAATATGGATCGTCTATTCTCATCAATCATCGCCAATTAGTTACCGACCCAGAGAAAGATTCAGCACTCACTCATTTGTCTGAATTGTCTTTTAGGACTGCACATGCAAATCCTTCAGTTATTGAAGTCTTTCAAAAAATAAAGGATAAAGCAAAGGGACATTTCGGAGAAATAGTAGATCAATTAATAGAATATCAAGCAACTATTGAAGAGACGTTCCATAAAATAGCAAACCAGGAGTACTACCGGAAATACAGTGACATGGATCCCCGCTTTTTGCTGTGCGAGAAAGACTATAAATATTACTCTGTAAAGTACGATGGCGTATTGAAATACAATGACTGGCAAGATCATAACAATAACCTCCAGTATGGCATGATCGACTACAAAATTCCGAATGACGCAAAAGTCGCCATTATAGGGGATTGGGGAACAGGAATGTCTGATGCTAAAAACCTGCTCATGACACTGATGACTCAACAAAAACCAGATGTGATTATCCATTTGGGAGATATCTATTACTCAGCAACCCCTACCGAGGTTTACAGCAATTTTGCTGACATTATTACTAAGGTATTCGATAAAACCTTGGGTGAAGGAAATCGAATTCCTGTTTTTAACATACCGGGGAACCACGACTATTACTGTTTTGGATATAAGCTGTACGACATGGTAAAGGGCTTAAACAGTTTTAATGAGGATGCGGTTCAAAAAGCGAGCTATTTTTGCTTAAGAACGGAGGACGAAGGCTGGCAGTTTCTGGGAATGGATACCGGTTATGGAGATGCGGATCCAACCAATCAATTCAACCCTTTTTACGGAGGTCCTAAATTGCATTCTTCTGAGGTTCAATGGCATCAGGACAAGCTTGATAATTTCGGAGGGGCAACGATCATGCTTTCTCACCACCAGTTGTTTAGCCACGTTTCTAAAATTAACGGGCAAGAGTCAACCTATAGTGGATATCCCAATATGAACAAATACCTGCTCGATCCTTTCCAGAGGTATTTTGGAGAACGAATCACTACGTGGCTTTGGGGGCATGAGCACAATCAGGTAATATATAATGAGCATCTATATGGCTTAAGAAAAGGTCGTTTGATAGGAGCCAGCGCTTTTGAAGAAGCAACCAAGGAAGATCCTTACCGCTTAAAGTATCCCAATTGTCCGTTTAATGAGCAATATAAGTTGAAATCTGAGAATGACTTTTTTAATCATGCTTATGCCATTATAGATTTTAGCGTCAGGGAAAAACCGACCGATCCGGTACAAACAAGTTACTATGAGTATCCGTCATGGGGAGAAAATGCACCAAACCCAATTCCGACCAAAGCCCATAAAATTAATGATGAACACTTTGGCATAAAATCCCCTCCATCAAAGAAGCCGCTTCACTACAAAGATGAAATTTATATGAGCCTTGAAGGTGGTTTGGATTGTATTAGCCTGAGCAAGTCCTCATTGGGCACGAAATACCCTGAAATGGCCATGGATTATGCGCCTATGCGAATCAAAAACAGTGATGACAATTCTTCCACGGGCACTATAAAAAATGGGGACAAAGTCTACATTGTAACAGATGAAGACAATATGGGTAGTGACACCGTGATTACGGCAGCGAGCTACCACCGAGCCCTTTTTTACGATACGCATGGACAAAATCATCAAAACTGGCACATTGCAAAGATTTACCCTGATGGTGATGATACCATCTATACGAATGATCCCGTGTGTTTCAAAAACACTCATTATTCAGGGCAATATATGTGTCCATTGGTAGAAACCGGTTATGATGGAATTTGGTTAACGACCGATTCAAAAGTTAAATCTAAATGGTTTCTTAGAAAGACGTAAAACTCAACATCAGATTGATAAAACCCGAAACCGGTTCTGGATAATCTCCGGAGCCGTTTTTTTGTTGAGTATTCAGCATATTTTTGAAAGTGGAGAACCTAGAATGGAAACATAATGTATGTGGAATGGGAATTACCTATTTTATAATTTTTCTAAAACTTTCAATTTTTCAAGAACAATAACTTTATACATAGCACTCACAGGTACTTTACTATTTTCAATTAACAAATATGTTCTGGTTGCCTTTGTAACTCTATCTAAATTGATAATGTACGATTTATGTGTACGTTGGAAATTCTCAGATAATAATGTAGTAATATTAATAAGTGTTTCGGAAATCAGGTACATCCTTGAATCCGTAAATATTTTCAAATAATTTCCAAAACTCTGAATATATAAAATTGATTTAAATGATATATTAAGGAGCATTCCATCATGCTTTATTTGAAGTTCTTCACTTCCTTTATCCTTTTTAAATTCTGTTATTTCTGAAGCTGAAACTTTGTTAATTGCTTTCAAAAATCTTTCAATTTTCACAGGTTTCAATAAATAATCTACAACACCGTAGGTATAACTTTCTAATGCATACTCAGAATACGCCGTAGTTAAAATAACTTTGGGCGGTTTTATCATAGAACGCAAAATTTCCATGCCATTAAGTTCTGGCATTTCTATATCAAGAAAGATAAGGTCAATTTCATTTTGCTGGACGAAATTGACAAATTCAAGTGGATTACCAGTACTTAATACTAATTTAAAGTTGTCAATTTTAGAGCAATATTCTTCTAACACTTTACGTGCTAGTATTTCGTCATCTATAATACCAACTTTAATCATTAACTATTTTTTTAATTTTGAAACTGCTAAATCAATGGATAAATTTACATGATATTTTTCTTCTTTATCATCAATTTCCAATAGGTAAGAGTTAGGATATAAAAGATTTAAACGTCTTCTCACATTTTCGAGACCCAGTCCAGTTCTTTTCGATAAAGAAACTTTGTGAGGCTTTGAATTATCAACACAAAAATGTAGTGTAGTATTTTTTATAGTGGCAGAAACAATAATTGTACTCTGCTCATTAGTGCTTTGAGCGCCATGTTTAATGGCGTTTTCAACAAATGGAATGAGTAACATTGGAGAGATCTTTAATCCCAATACATCTCCATCAATTGTAAATTCAATAGTACAACGCTTACTCAATCTTTTTTCTTCAAGTAATAAATAGTTCTCTATAAATTCAAGCTCTTCTTTTAATAAAACCGTGTCTTTTTTAGAACTCTCTAATTGATATCGCATTAATTCTGAAAGCTGCATTACAACATCAGACGTTTCTGAAGATTGTTGTCTCGATAGTGAATAAATACTATTCAATGAATTAAATAAAAAATGCGGATTCACCTGCTCTTTTAAATAATTAAGTTCCATTTCTTTTTGTAATTTTTCCTTCTCGTCATTTTCTCTTTGAATGATCCTATTTCGTCTTAAAAGAAAGGCAGCCATTCCGGCTCCCGTAGTATAAATTAGAAAAAAGATCATCTTGTAAACACCATACCAGCCATCCTTCCAATATCCTTTCAAATAGGCCGAAAAAAACACACTCGCAATAAGAAGTATTGAATATAAAAAATAGCGTCTCTTATCAAAAACAAATGGAATTAAAACGAAATGATTTATCCATATGATGCCCATAATTGCCATTGTATAATTAAAACCATGTAAGTAAAAATAAAAAGCAGTATCAAATCTATCCTTAATCGCCCACATACTTAATATCTCAAGTATGAGTATCAATAAAAAGGCTCCAATATTTATTAGGATTGTATTTTTTAATGACCTGTTAATCATAAAATCATGTAATAATTGGTTAAATATATCATCTATACACAGAAACTATCTTAATTATTATACAAAAACGGGATATCAATGACGAAATGACTTTATCATTTAATTGTTGTGTTGATCCTATTAATGGATTTAGACATTGAATATACTATACATTTATTCAACATTTATAAATACTAAGAATTATGAAAAATTATAATAGTATACTTTTAATAATTACCATTTTTTTAAGCGCTTGTGCTACTAAAGGACAGGAAGTAAACGATCCTGATTTTACTCGTTTAACAGAGCAAAGTAAACCAGCAGTTACCTTAGGCGAAATATCTTCACTTCAGTCAAAAGTGTTAAACAAAACTATTCCACTATCAATCCATTTACCTGAGAACTACGATAGTTCCAGGAAAACCTATCCTGTGCTGTATATGATGGGTTCAGATTACCGAGCTCGGTTCGCCATGTTAGCTTCTACATTAGATTATATGGGCGAGACACAAATTCCGGAGACGATACTCATTGGAATAGATTTGCCCGAAGGTAATAGTATTTTATTGCCAACAAGGGAAAATCAAGACACAACAATTCCGGATAATTATATTAATTTCATTGAGACAGAGCTGATACCGTACGTTGATAATAAATACCGGACTGCTCCGTTCAAAACCCTTTATGGCGCTTCTAACAGTGGTTTTTTCACTGTTTATATGCTGCTCAACAAGCCTCTTCTGTTTAATGGCTACTTTGCAAGCAGCCCATCAATTAGGCACATACCAACAGTGCTTCAACAAAAAATAAAAACAGGTCCGTTAAAAACGATTGCAGAAAACAGATCTCTACACATCATTTATAGCGATGATGAGGGGAATCTACCAAATTTCGTTTCTGAATTCTCTAGTGTTGTAGAGGAGCATAAACCAGAAAGTTTTACCTATAAAGTGGATGAATTGATAAACCAAGGTCATGTACCAGCAATGGATTTCACACAGTTTCTTCTCGCGCTATACCCAGACTTTAATCCCTACGAAAACCTGGATTCATTGGATAAAGTCACACAACATTTCGATATGTTATCAAAACGATATGGGTATGAAATCCTACCACCTATGGAGGTCATTTTTCACCTTGGTTTTACCAATATAATGAGTAAGAATTTAATTGTCGCAGAAGAAATCTTTCAATATTCCTTAGAAGTGTATCCTGAAAGGAAGGAATCTTATCTCGGAATGGGTATTTTACGCAGAGCTCAAGGTCGGTTTGAAAGTGCTAAGATCATGATCGAAAAAGCACTGACAATTGATCCAGAATTTTCACTTGCTAAAAGGTGGCTAAAAAGACTCGAGAAATGAAATCTGGCTTTACTCATCAAAGATCTATTGATGTCATAACGGGCATTTAAATTTTTATAAAACAATCGAACGAATAGATAGTCCAACCACATCAATCAGCTCGCTAATATTTCTAAAGATTTAGAATCTTTAGAAATATTATGTATAATACGACGCTGGCTCGTAGTTATATCTGATATTATATCAAACATGAGGTATCCGCTGTTTTGCTTTGCCATCTCGCCATCTCGCCAACAACATCGAAAGTCCACTGGACTTTCTGTATATTGTTATGTGTACTATAATGTACTTACGTTATGTATTACCCTGAGCTGTCACACTGAGCTTGTCGAAGTGTTGCGGTTCACTTTGCTTTGGTAAAAAGCTTTTATAAGCAATATTTTTTGATTTTTTTTCTTTCTAAAAGTTTCTTTAAAATGTAATGGAATACTCTTTTTGCTAAAAGGGCAGAGGAGTGGAGGCAAAATGTGTATGAAATGGGGTTTATTCTTAAAACATTATATCAGGACTATTATTGAAATAGAAAAAAGAATATGAGAATAACAGCTTCAATTGAGGCTATCCCTAAAAAAGTGTAACTATCTTTGCTGAAAAATAATGTTATGCTAAAACGGTTCTCAGATTTAGGAGTCAATCAACAATTACAGCAAAGTTTAGTCGATTTGCAAATTTCTACACCTACAGATATTCAAGAAAAAACCATTCCTATTGTTTTAAATCAAAAAGAGGATATAGTTGTTTTAGCTAAAACAGGAACAGGAAAAACAGCTGCTTTTGGGTTGCCCTTATTGCAGTTAGTTGATGTAGAAAACACAGATATACAAGTTTTAATATTAGCTCCTACAAGAGAGTTAGGACAACAAATCTATGCTAATTTAGAATCCTTTGCTAAACATAGTCCCGAGTTATCTATAGCTTCCCTATCTGGTGGAATCCCTATAAAACCTCAAATAGAACGTTTAAAAAGCACTACACATGTAGTAGTGGCTACTCCAGGGCGTTTGGCAGACTTGATTAATCGCAATGCTATACAGGTTAAAAACATAACTCATTTTGTATTAGATGAAGCCGATGAAATGGTAACGGCATTAAAGGAAGAATTACATACGATTATCAAGGAAATTCCTAAATCCAGAAGAACATTACTTTTTACAGCAACCATGCCTGGGACTATCAAACAAATGGTTCAAAACTATATGTCTAAGCATGTAGTGCATATTGAGGCAGATATGTCAACACTTGGGCATCAAGGTATAGATCATCAATATGTAGTTGTAGCCCCTATAGAAAAATTAGAGGTATTATTACATTTTTTAAGCTCTAAAGAAGGTCAAAGAGGTATTATTTTTTGTAAAACCAAAGCAGCTGTTAACAAATTAGCCAAAAAATTAGCTATAAATAAATTTTCATCAGGAGCCATTCATGGAAGTTTAACTCAAGGAATTCGCGACCGAATTATGGAGCAATTTAGAAACGGTTATGTTGATATCTTAGTGGCAACAGATCTTGCTGCACGTGGTATTGATGTAAAAGAGGTTTCCTATGTGGTAAATTATCACTTACCCGATACGTATGAAACTTATGTGCACAGAAGTGGTCGTACAGCAAGGGCAGGAGCCAAGGGGCTTTCTTTGACCATAATACAAAAGGAAGAGGAAATAGACATTGCAGATTTTGAAGAAAACTTAGGCATTACCTATAATAGATTTAAAAAAGCAGATGCACAAAGTATCCAAGAAAACAATGGCTTATTATGGGCTAAAAAAATATTTAAAACAAAACCGAACCGCGAAGTGTCTGAAAAGTTTACAACAGATGTAAAAACAATATTTCATCATTTAACAAAAGATGAACTTGTAGATAAACTAATAGCAAATTATATAGCACAAACACATACAGAGGTTGTAAAACAAGAAGCAACAAAAAGAAATAAGTAGCTTCAATATCCTTGAGAAATGCATTAGCATTCTTGAGCTCAAAATAAAAATATAAAGCTCGCGAAAAATCGCGTATTTGAAAATTTCTGAACCATAGCTTTGGTAAAAGCAAAGTTTATTACCACTACAATTTATTTTAAAAGTTTTATAACGAAATCGAAGAATGAGATTGGGCGGTAGCCAAATATCATACAAGATTCACGAACTCCTCTAAAACAGTAAAGCCTTGTGAGCTAAATGTTTATTTAAAAAAAGGTAATGCAACACTTATTATGCGAGCCGACGACAGAAGGGGAGTGTAATGTGTGTGGAATGGAATAATAAAGTAAAATCAAATTATTTATCCTTAATTTTGAGGATATAAATATCCATAATTTAGATGTTTTATAGTAGTTTTACTAAATTTATATTTGCAATACTACATATAATATTCTTTTTTTTAAGAATAATTTGATATATTTGAGCTATTATTTATAAATAGCATGTCTTTATATATCATATACTTATCTATTTTTATTTTATTATGTACAATCATAGTGCAAGCTATTCTTTTGTATAAAGTAAATAAGAGAAATAAAATATTGAATAAAAATTTTGAGGTAAGTAATTTAAAAATAGAAGAGCTTCTTAAAAAACAAGAGCTGATGTCTATTAGAGCTATGATAGAAGGGCAAGAAGATGAAAGAAAAAGAATAGCAAGTGATCTTCACGATAGATTAGGAAGTATGCTTTCGATGGTTAAACTTCATTACCAATCTGTAGAAAAAAATATTGAACATTTAAATATTTCTAATCAAAGGCAATATTCAAAGGCTAATCTACTATTAGATAAAGCTTGTGCTGAAGTTAGAAATATTGCTCATAATATGGTTTCTGGAACTCTTACAAAATTTGGTTTAATAGCTGCTTTAGATGATTTAAAGGACTCTCTTGAAGATAATAACACTGTAAATATTGATTTAATAGTACACGGATTCAAAAATCGGCTAGAACAGAAAAATGAAATTAACATATATAGGATAATTCAGGAACTAATTAGTAATGTTCTAAAACATGCAAATGCTAGTGAGATAGTAATCCAATTAATTTTTAATCAAAATGGACTTAATCTTATTGTAGAAGATAATGGTAATGGCTTTGAAGTAAATAATATATCTAAAGACGGTGGTATGGGACTTAAGAATGTTCTTTCACGAGTAGATGAAATTAAAGGAGAGTTAAATATAGATTCTTCATTAGACAAGGGTACAACAGTTACAATAGACATTCCTTTAAATGAATTAATAGAGTTATGATAAAAATTATTATTGCAGATGATCATAGAATAGTACTTGAGGGATTATCATCTCTCGTAGAACTTGCTAATGATATTAAAATTGTTGGATTAGCAAATAATGGTCAAGAAATTATAGATTTATTAAATAGTCAAGAAGTAGATATTGTAGTTTCAGATATTGAGATGCCAATTATGGATGGGGTTGAAGTAACTAGGTCAATTAGAAATCAATTCCCTAAAGTAAAAATATTAATACTTACTATGTATAGTTCTATAGGATTCATTAGAAAGATTTTAGAAATAGGGGCACATGGTTATATTCTTAAAAATAAAGGAAAAGAGGAGTTAATTGATGCAATTAAAACTATATATGATGGAGGTGAATATTTTGGAAGAGAAATTGAAAAAACATTAAGGGAAAGTTTGAAAAAAGAGAACGTTTTTGATATTGTTAAATTGACTAAACGAGAAATAGATGTTCTAAAGCTTATTGCAAAAGGAGACACAACACCTATTATTTCTGAAAAACTTTTCATCGCGCATAGTACAGTTGAAACGCATAGAAGAAACTTAATTGAAAAAACTGGAGTAAAAAACTCAAAAGGTCTAGTAAAATATGCCTTTGAAAATGGTTATTCTTAATATAGAATGTCAGTAGATAAAAAACATATCAGCAAACTAATTAAGCTCGAAAATAATGGAGAGCTTAAAAGAATATTGGGTGATTGTGAACTTCATCCTGACGCTTTTGAAATATTAGAAAAACATCTTAATCTAGAAGCTCAAACTTTAATTCGTTATTCAGTAGATCAAGCGAAAAAAAGATCTGATAAAACTATAGTAAACTCACATTCTATTGAGGCAATTGGAGAATCTGAATTGAGAAGGAAATCGAACAAAAACACTCCATTCTTAGAAATAATCAAAATCTTTGGAACAATAGGAATAACTGCATGTTTAACTCATATAATTCAATCTTCACAAAGTGAAAATTCAGATATAAATGTATTTGTAGTCGTTTTAGGAGTATTTGGAGGTTTATTGTTAGGGACTGGTTTGTTTTATAAAAAAAAATAGAAGTAATCTTAAAATGTTTAATCTGTGTTCTGTCGTTAAAATCCCAATCGCTAAGAATCGCGTATTTGAAAATTTCTGAACCATAGTACTGAATATTGAATTTATATGCGATATTGTTACGTGTACTATAATGTACTTGTGTTATGTCACTTTGCTTTCTTTGGGCAAAAGCAAAGTTTTCTTGTACTATATATTCTTTAAAAGTTGTTCTAACAAAAAGCTTCTTTAAAAAGGGTAATGGAACACTTATTATGGGAGCCGACGAAAGGAGGGGAGTGTAATGTGTGTGGAATGGGATATTGTCTAAAGTTTTCTTTTCAAGTGCGGATTCCCGTAAAATACTTATCACAAAAGTATTTACTTTTATAACAAATTAAAAACAGGTGTTTTTACTTATTTTTCGGTAAAGGATCTCTTACTAAGTTTATTAACTCCAATCGTCGTTTATATCATTCCCCTTGATTAATACTCATAAAAAACACCTTGAATTGGGTATATTTTGGTTATGAATAAAAACATAAGATTGCTTTAGCAATGGACTATAAAAATGAAATATGGTCAAACCAGTAAAAGACTTAATATAAACAAACCAATAAGCTATGGTAAAATCAATTTCTTCCCCCTATATATTATTTTGAACATATCCATTATACTATGTACATTTTAGTATTCATATAAAATTTATGTTCTATAAAAATAATCAATATTAATTATGATGAAAAATACTTTTATTCCTTTTAAAATAAAACATAAATTCTTAAAAATAATTTATGTTTTTACTTCAATTCTATTTATAATGAGCTCTTGTAATTCTTACAAGAAAGTAACAGGAAACGATATTTTTTCAGTTAATAGTATTCAAGCTGATAAAGATTATTATACCAAAGCAGTTTTAGAATACCATTTTATTAATCAAGTATTTAAAGATTTTTCAACTGACAATTTAGTAGACTGTGTACAACAAGATGACAAGAAAAAAAAGAAATCAAAAAAATATTTAAAAGCCGTACATAAAGTAAAACAAGATAGTTTATTACTTGATTGTGAGTTTATTGTTCCTAGTGAATTAGACGATTTAGAATCTGGATTTCAATATAGATATTATTCATTTAGCTCTAATAATTCTGCTGCTTTACAAGCATTTGGCATTACTGATATAGAACATAATTCAGAAACTAAATATCTTGTAATTGATTACATTCAATTCAAAGATTATGCTTGTTCTCGTATCCCTACAATTAGGTACGCTGTAGGTTTGAGATCTGAACTAAAAATAAAAAAATCAAATATTAAAGCTGAAGTTGATTTAACAAAAAAAGGATTAGCAGAATTAGCAGCCAAAGTGGAATTAGGTGAAGCATCAATAAACTTTTCACTAAAAACAATTGGGCTTACAGGTAAGCCTGCTCGTTTAAATATACCTCAAGGTGTAAGTTTTAATGTAACTACATATAAAAATTATCAAAATGCAATTGAATTTTTGAAAAGTAATCTTCAAGACAAAGTTGATGAAGACGAAAAAGGAGAAAACTTGGTAATTAATCCTGAATTAATTCCTGTTATGGATGAATATCGTCCAAACACAAAAAATACCATTGACGCTGTATCTAAAAACTTGATTAGAATTCATAAAGAAATTGAAAAAGTAAAGAAGAAATTTAAAGCAAAGAAAAGTACTAATATAAGTACTAAAAGTTCAAAATCAGATAACAAAGTTAATGGATATACTTATGATATAAATGTTAGTGAAACAGGTAATGAAATAATAAAACTTTATAAAAAAGAAATTGAAAGGCTTTTAACAGAACAAGATGCACTGCAATATATAAACGAACAAGTATATTCTATCCAACAGTACAAAGATTTTTTAATAGCTGCAATCCCATTCAGAAAATCAAAACAATATCAATTTGAAACTGATAGAAAAGAGCTTAAAGAATATAGCACTACTACTAGTTCTGATAATCAACTATCTATGTTCGGGTTCTTTCCAGGAAGAGAAAAGTTAAATACGCTCAACCCATCTGATTTACAAAGGTTACAAGACATCTTTTACACTAAAAATTCTTTAGAAATAGCTGATTTTAATAGGTTTCTTAATATCATAAATAATATACCAATCAATAATAATGAATTACAACTAATAGTTGAAAAATTAGAAAAAAAGGCAGACCCTAATAAAGAAGATTTAGTTAATATAGCTAATGAAATTGAGGAAAAAAGGAAAAAAGAGTAGTAATTAAATCTTTTATTAGTTATACAATTGTTTTATGTTTTTAGAAAAACTCAATATTAAAAATTTCAGAGGAATTAAAGAATTAAGACTTAATTTCAATAGGAGAAAATAATGCAGGAAAATCAGCCATAATCGATGCCCTACGTATTTGTTTAAGTATAGGAAAACAAAGGAAAGATATTGGTGTTAAAAATCATGAAGATACGATTATATTGGCTTTTACATAATTACTCATTGGTTTCTATTTGATATATTGGATTTCGTGAATCTTCTAAAGTCGATTTGTCTATCGATATAAAACACCTGACGGTGTCATTATATCTGCAACTATGTAAAATGCAAGCATCCGCCAATTTGCTGCAATAAATACATTTGTACTATAATGTACTTGTGTTATGTCACTTTGCTTTGGTCAAAAGCAAAGTTTTTACTTCTACAGTTTATTTTAAAAGTTTTCTAACGAAATGTTCCTTTAAAAAAAGGTAATGAAATACTTATTATACGAGCCGACGAGAGGAGGGGAGTGTAATGTGTGTGGAATGGGAATATTTCCCTTCATTTTCAATTAATCACGAGGTTTTATAGAAATTTTGTCTATTCAATATTACAAATCACATTTTAAAAAAATAAATATCTTTTTTTAAATCAGAGTTTCCTATTTTTATGAATCTATTAAATCTTAAAACAAAGATAATTTATTAATGACTAAATTAATTTCAGTATTAAAAAGTAATATAGAATTAACTCCCTATCGTTTTTTTAATGATTTTCTCCTCGATGTAGCAAATACTTATATTGAAAAACCTACTGATGTTATTTTTAAAATGTTTGAAAATGGAGATAAGGATGTTTATAATTCAAATTATAGGATTTCTCCAATTACAATACCTCTTCTATTAAGTTTGTTTGAACAATTAAGTAAATACCATAAGAAAGCACTTAATTTGGCTTTATATAATAACTCTGCTACAATTCAAATTCTTGAATTTTTATATCATGTTGATTTTTTTAATATAGGAGGAGATCCAACTAAATTTTCTTATCCATTGGGTAGAAATATAATAGACTTTGAAGATGGCTATTTGGGCGGATTTATTGGAAAACAACCAAGAAATGATCATCGCCTAAGAACATATTCCTTAAATGATGATAACCTTTTTGATAAAATCAAAAGCTATGATACTGATGATTCCAAAAGAGATTTTTTAAATTCTTTTTACACATATAAAGTAAAAGAGCATTTTAGTGAGTTACTATTTGAAAACGAGCATACATACCATTTACATAATTCATTTATTGATATTCTATCTGAGTTAATTACTAATGGTGTTTTACACTCAAAGTCGAACACATTCGCATTGATGTTTGTTGATAGGTTTAAAACAAAATTTTCTATTTCAGATAACGGAATAGGATTTAAAGAATCTATGGAAGGTAAAAAAAACACCTTTTATTATAAATACAAATCTTTAACAGAAAAAATATCCACTAAAACTCCTTCAGTAGAACTTGAGCAAACAATTATTAATAATCTTACTGTTATTTTTGAGACACTTTATTATTCTTCTTTAAAGGATAGAAAAGGATTATTTGATTTAATGATTAATGTAGTTCTTAAAAGCAAAGGTTATTTTAGATTGCATACTGACAATTGTCAAGTAATTATTTCTAATAGGATGATGGAACAGTTGCAACAAGTTGAATTAGTGAGAAATGAAATTTATAAATTACATACAAGTTATTCTTTGGAGAAGGTTAGTTTTGATATATATGAAAATACATTAATTAAGCTTTCTGAAGAGATGAAAGGTTATTTTGTTAATTTTTATAACAAATCAATAGAAAAATATAATTCGGATATAAAATATTCTTCTATAAGGTTTTTCAAAGTTAGATTTAGAGGCGTTCATATTGAAGTAGAAATTCCAAATTCATAAGCATGATTGTTTCTAAAATTATTACAGAAGAATATATTTACTTCAATTTACATGCCGAGGAAGTTGTTACGTCGAACTTTATTGAAGATGACATTAGTGGAGTGTTTTGTGATAGATTACAGATTTCTACACTAAATAGGGTTATTGATTCTTTAAAAACAGAAAAATTGAATAATGTCATATTTGATTTTAACAATATTATCAAATGTCAACCCAATTTAAATAAAGTTTTAATTCAATTAAAAAAAGATCATTATAAAATACAATTGATAAATTTAAAAAAATCCGTTTGTTCTGAATTATCTTTAGATACTATTGAAAACTCAAAAAATAATTTGAAGGATGAAACTTTTCTTAAATTTCATTTATTTGAAGATGAAAATGACAATCTTACAGATATTGATCTGAATATAAAAATTCTATTTGAAAATAACTTTAAAACCAAAATTAAGAATTACATAGTAGACCATGAAAAACCTCATACATCTTCCTTTGTATATTTAACTTCCTTTGTTGATATAAAAAAATTTATAAGTAATGAAAAACCTTCTCTTATTTATTCATTATATGTTTTAGCAATGAAGATAAAGTCTAAATGGAAATTAGATTTAAAAGAAAACCCAATTTTAATTTGTCAAAGTCTTAATAGTTCTTATTTAGTTTCAATCCTGTCAACCTTTTTAAAACTTGATATATTGATTTTTGACAGTATAGGACCTGTAAATAATCTTTATAATAGACTTGATAATAATATTTCTGAAAAGAGAAAATATATTATTGTTTCTGATTTAGTTTGTTTAGGTACAGAGGTTAAAATTGTAAAAAACATAATTAATTTTATTGGAGGAAAGTGTTTAGGTAATATATCCTTAATAAAAACTGAGACTTTAAATAATTCTGATATAAAAAAAATTAATGCAACTATATCTGTGTTTTCTATTAAAAAGTCTAACAATAAAGAATTAAACTATAATATAACGACCGATTTAGAATCTCTATCATGAATGATATAATAATACATATTTCTGACCTACATATAACAGACAGCTCAGGAGTTTTTGGTCCAGTCAATAAATATACTTTGTTTACAAGTGAAAATGAAGAATCGAATTTTGCTATAGTTGATTCTATGATTGAAAGAATCAAAGAATACAAACATAATAATTGCTATTTAATTATTACTGGTGATATTGCTAATATTGCTGAAGAAACAGAGTTTGATATAGCATATGAATTACTTAATAAACTAATAACTGATCTTAAAATTGATTGTAAAAACATCTTATTAATACCAGGTGATCATGAAATACATAGACAATCAATTTATAATGCATTAAGACTTTCTGAAAATAAAGGAAAGAAAGGTTATGAACTTAGTAAAGATAAATATTCAAATTTCCTTCCATTTTATAAAAAAATAAAAGAAGAAGAATTTAATTATGATAAATTAGTTTTTGATCAAATCACTATAGGTAATATCTTAATTCTAGGTATAAACTCGAACTCTAGAGTAGGTCAAGATTCATCCGATGGTTTTCTTCCCCTTAAAGAATTTGATAACGAACTTGCAGAAATTGTATCAAATAATAAAGATAAACATATACTGTTAGCACTACATCACAATATCTCTGGTACTTATCAAGATAAGAGAAGTGGACAATGGATAGTTGAAAACCGTAAAGATTTAATCCCATTTTTTTTAAAACATAATATAAAGTGCATATTCCACGGAAATGAACATACTCCAAAATCGGAAAAGCTTGATAGTAGTGAGATATATGTGAGTGATTCAGGTGCATTGGCTGGAAAAAACCCTTTAGGTAGTTTTAAAATTTATGAAATTGAAGCTGATGAAAAATCAATAGATATTAAAAACAATATAATTCAGTTAAGAAAAATTAATGCTGTTTCAGAACCAAACATTGGTGATTGGGTTACAGTTTCTGCACATGAAGCCAGTTCTGAGATGGATTCTTTTAATATTTATAAAAGCAACACACTTCATGTAAGTGAAACTCTTGATATACCTTCTGAATCAGTAGATGAGGGACATAAAGTAGAAAAAGAAATTGCTATAAGCTCAGAGGAACGTGTTTTTTATAATAATGAAAGTATTCAAAAACAACTTTATAATATAGTTAGAGATAAAAAATTATTTCATTCTGGGCATTTCCATTGGAGCGAATTTTCAAGATCTCATAATTGGATAGATATATCAAAACTGATAGAAGATAAAGAAGACCTATATTTTGTAAAAAATGCAATTGTAAATTTGATTGAATCATATTCATTATCAGAAGATTGTGATTTAATGATAGGTTTAGGCACTGAAGGAAATATTATTTCAAGTAAGGCATCAATAAAGTACGATATTCCATATACCTTATTACCTTATTCCTTCAGATATGACAAGTCTCATGAATTTGAGAAAAAATTGAATTTTGATAATAGCAATGGAGAATATAAAAAAATAATGATTATTTCTGATGCTATAAATGATGGCCGTACTATAAGAAAATTAATGGGTGATTATGAAAAAGATTTTTTCGAAAAAGTGGAGCAAGTAACTGTGATTTCTTTATTTTATACAGGTCATAAAATTATAAATAAAGATATCCTTAATTATGACAAACTTCCAGAAGATCACGAAATCACTACAGATTTTGAAATTAACAACATTGATTTTTTTGCAGTATCCACTTTAAAAGTTGAAAAATGTCCTTATGGTAGTAATTACAAGAAAGAATGTTTAATTTATAAAGATGAGCTAAGTTGTGTTAACTTGTTTTATGATGATACCACGAAATAAGAATCTTTAACTTTTAAATTAAAAGTCATAAAGTATGGCGTTAATTAGAGACTTCTTTACGCTTAAATTAAAAAATGTTGGTAAAGAGTTAAATCATAAATCCAATGGTAGGGAAGGAGTTGATTTTTTAATTGGAGATAATCAATTATATCTACAGTCCATAGATTTAGACACTATACAGCGTAGTATTAAAATATCTAAACAAGACTAATGATTATATATAGTTTTAATAATAGATAAAGAACCTAAGATTTGTCAAAAGACTTACTACAAACAGATAGCGACATATTTATCGAGAACAACTTAAATTTAATCCCCAGTTTATCTAATTGGGAAATCAAAATATCAAGTAAATCGAAGAATTAGAAAAGTACACTTTAAAGAATATCATTAGTAAACTAAAAGCTTAGTTTTATAACATTATGTAAAATAGAGCCTGTGTTTTTACCCAGTTAAATCGTTGGCAAAATGACCTCAGAAAACTTAGGTGAAAACAATATTTTAGACGAGTTTATAAAATTGATTAACAGAATCAATTTTATAAAGCTGCGAGATGATGTGGCTGGATAATGATAGTACTATTGATAAAACAAAACTTTATCAATCGCCAACGTATCAGCTCACTCACAAAATCAAAAGTCTACATTATGCAGCACACTATATCCGCAACGTCACGAGAACTGCGGTAGCAATCTTGAGCTCATCTAAAACAATTTTAACCTCGCGATAAATCGCGTAAAAACTTTTTTCACGTATATTTTATCAAATACGCGATTTATAAGCTACCTAAAAGTGTTTGCTTTTTTAATCTTGTTCACAATTTTAAAGATTCTTTAATCTTTAAAATTATGCCGTACATAACAGCAAAATCCTAATCGCTGAGAAATGCGTATTTGAAAATTTCTGAACCATAGTACAGAATATTGAATTTATACGTGAGGATTATTTTACCATAGTATTACATTATAGCTACTAATAATAAACTTACGTGCGTAAAACGGCTGTTACATAAATGCTGACGATATAGACCTAAAGGCGTTATATCTGCATCTATGTAAAATAGAACAGAAAAAGTTCTATTCGCCGTTTTACTCATATAATCATATTTGTACTATAATTTATATTATGTAAAATAGAATATTTAGAACCACTTCTTACCTTTCATTTTCTCAAGTAAATAATTTATATCTTTTTCAGATCCCATCGTAACTCTTGCCCAATTCTTTTTAGTTGGCCAACCACCAGCTAATAGAATTTTATTTTCCCTCATCAGCTTTTTATACGATTTAAAATCACCTACATCAAAATACACGAAATTTGTATCACTAGGAATATATTTCAGATTCAGATTATCTAATGCCTTATAAAATTTATTGCGCATAACAGTATTCGTATCTCTGGATTGTTCTATAAATGACACATCCCTCAGTGCTATCATGGCCGATGCAACGCTCAGTGAATTTGGCATATTACCAGGAAATCCTAAAGTAAATTTAGTTTCCATTTCTTTAATCAGATCTTCAGGTCCCATCATAAAACCAATACGCATACCGGCTAATCCATAAATCTTAGAAAATGTACGAGTCACCAATACATTTTTTCCTTCACGAATTAACGAAGCCATACTTTGTTTTCTCCAAGACGGTAAATAATGTATATACGCTTCATCGACAAGAACTGTTGTTTTCTCAGAAACCGTACTACAAAATGATTTTAATGTCTCCGTTTCTATAGAGCTTCCTGTAGGGTTATTTGGATTGCAAATAGTTAACAGGCTGATTGATGCACTAACCCTGGATTCCATTTCGGTTAAATTCATTTTAAATTCAGAATCAACTTCTACCTGAGTAACCTCGGCGCCAATCTTCCTCGCAAATAATCCCACAACATCAAATGTCGGACTGGGAACTATAATCTCCTCACCTTTGCTTCCAAAATGAGTAGCAGCCCATATTAGTGGTTCAAAAGAACCGTGTCCCAGTAGTATATTTTTTGGACTCAATCCTTCTTGATCGGCGATCAATTCTTTAAGTGATTGCGCATCATATTGATAAAAAGTCGCATAGCGATTGCTCCTATGGATCACTTCATTGATTACTTTGCTAACACTTTTACTTGGTCCTAGATGGTTTTCATTATAAAGCAACCGTACTACATCATTATTCTTTTCGTTAGATTCAATTTCTTCATCACTTATTCCGGTAGTTTCCATAAATCCAGTAAGTGGCATAGTACCTACGGCACCTGTAGCTATTAATGATTTTCTTAACCATTCTCGTCTATTTAATATATCCATTGTTTCAAATTTTGATTCTAATTAACCAAAATTCGAAGCTATAATCTATTGGATTCACGAATCCGGTATCGATTATTTACCCTGGTGATAAATGAGATGCATATTTAGTTTTATATGCTGTGGGAGTCAAATTGGTCAATGCTTTGAACGCTACATTAAATGAAGACAAACTATTAAAACCAGAATCAAGTGCGATCGCAATTATTTTAGTGTCTTTATCGGCAGAACAAAGCAATTCTTTTGCCTTTTCTATTCTGTATGAGTTAATAAAATTGGAGAAATTTTGTTGCGTATGCCTATTTATAATTAACGAAATATCTCTGGGTGATATGTTTAGTTTTATTGATAATTTCTTTAATGTCAATTGTGTATCCAGATATAATTTTTCTTCTTCTATGATCTTTTTTAGCTTTTCTAAATAAAACATTCCCTGTTCAAAAGTAATTTTAGAGTTCGCATATTTTCTGGGGTTTTGTGCTTTAAATACGCCTTCTCTTTTAATAGCTAAAAAGGCTATTACAAATATCAAAATCGAAAATGATATTGCTCCCAACGCATATACTGGAAGTACATTGACAAAAATTAAAAAATACATAAACCAAATAGCAGCAAGTCCAGAAATTAGTATCAGATACCATTCTTTTGTATTTCTATCAGTGTCAATTTTACCTTTTTTATAGGTATAGAGACTCAAAGCAATATAAAAGTAAGACTGAAATAAAATGAAGCTATAACTCCACCTCCAACCACTACTCTGTGCATCGTTGGATATATACGTACAAAATAATATATACATCAAACTCGGTAAAAAATGTACTGCATTTAGTCTCGATACCTTTTTATGAGGAAATAGGAGTAAGCGTCCATAAAGAAAAAGAAGAGGACCAATTGCCAGATTTGCTGCCAGTCCGAGGTTTTTAATAAAAACTGGTAGTTCTATAAAATTGTAAAAAACAGATTTTGTAATCCTCAAGGACAATACAATTAGCAAATATCCCAAAACAACATTGTGTTTTTCTTTTCTTCTAACCAGTTGAATGCCAAAAAACCAACTCAAACCAAGTCCTATACTGCTTATTATGGTTATTACTATTATTAATGCCATTATTTGATATAATTTATTCTAAAAATAAAAAATATCGTTTGTAAAATCAATCATTATCTTTAATTAACACAACGAATACCTTGTAAATGAAAACATAGTTTGGTTTGAATCCTTTGAACATAAAGAAACTCGAACGTCATATTAAAATAAGAACTAATTGAGGTTTTTTTACCACAAATTGTATTTTTACCATTTAAGTAATTATGAATAAAATTGATATCCGTACGGTTGATGTTGTTCAATATATAAAACCATTAAGAGAAGGTGGTTCCCTTCCTGCGATTGTTAAAGCTGATGATGGGTTTTTATATGTTTTAAAATTTCGAGGAGCTGGTCAGGGAAAAAATGCGCTTATAGCAGAATTTATTGGTGGCGAGCTTGCCAGAGCTATTGGATTAAAAGTTCCTGAACTAGTTTTTATGAATCTAAATGATTCTTTTAGTAAAACAGAACCTGATGAAGAAATTCAGGATTTACTGAAATTTAGCGTTGGACTTAATATTGGATTGCATTTTTTATCAGGAGCCATCACTTTTGACCCGTTAGTTTCTAAAGTAGATGCAGCAACAGCTTCAAAAGTTATACTTCTAGACAGTATAATTAGTAATATTGATCGTACTGCTAAGAATACTAATCTATTAAGTTGGAATAATGAATTATGGGTTATAGATAATGGGGCTAGTTTTTATTTTCATCATAATTGGGAAAATTGGGAAAACCATCTAACCAGAACTTTTCCTCTGATTAAGAATCATGTGCTTTTAGAACAAGCAAATTCTTTATCTGAAGCTCTAAAAGAAATACAAACCGTACTTAATCAAAATAAAATTACTGAGATCATCTCCGAAATACCTGAAGATTGGCTATTAAGTGAGTCAGATACGTTAACACCTAATGAAAAGAGAGCAGCATATATTAAATATATCAACGCAAAACTCGCTATGATTGATTCACTGGTTAAAGAAATAGAAGATGCAAGATAAATTTACATTCGAGTACGCTATTATTAGAATTGTTCCAAAAGTAGAACGAGAAGAGTTCTTTAATGTTGGGGTCATACTTTTTTCTAAACGGAAAAAGTTTCTAGGCATAAAATACCATATAAATGAAGATAAGTTGAAAGTATTTTCAGATGAATTAGATATAGATACTTTAAATGATTATTTACACGCGTGGAAATTAATTTGCGTTGGAGAGCCTTCAGGAGGAGCCATTGGAAAACTAGAGATATCAGATAGGTTTAGATGGTTGGCATCTTGCAGAAGTACTATTATTCAAAGTTCTAAGGTACATCCTGGATTATGTGGTGATCCACAAAAAGAATTGGAAAACATATTCGAAAAATATGTCTTATAAAAAATTATAGTAGCTCCCCTATTCCATTGTAGCCAACCGATATTGATGAATGCTGATTAAAAAATCAAATTAGTTATAAATCTCTTCTTCTAATTCTGAGGCAAAACCTCTGTATCTAATCTGACTACGATGACTGCTGGTTACAGTAATATCACTGCGGTTATTATCATCATACAATATAATCTGTGCGCGGTAAGATTCGGTTTTGTATTTAAAACCAAATTTAAGAATACGTCGGTTTTTCTTAGTGTTTTCCTTAATTTCAAAACTATCAGGAATCCCATCAAATTGTATCGAAGTATCTCTATTATTATAACTTCTACCTAGTTGCTGTTCTCCAAAATACGGCAAGTATACCGAAATACTATCTCCTTGTATTCTGAAATAATTTGGATTTCCGACTAGATTAACCTGGTTTACAGAACTTCCTGTCGGGAATAAACCACTATTGGCTATAGCTATCAAACTGGTAGATATCATGGGATATGCCCAATCACATTCTATAGATAGTTTACTGATATCTAATGGCTTATTAGCAGCAGTATCTTCTTTGTTTTGTGTAGAAAGATCTCGAGAACTCGTGCATCCTATCATCAAAAACATCCCCAATATGAGTATCAAAAAGTATCTCATGTCACTTATTTTCTAGTTAAAATAAGGATTATATCATAATTAAACGACTCATTTTTAATATTTAACGACAACTTTATGAGGTCTACCCTATCTATTACTGATATATCTCATAAGAACATCATATTTTTGATAAATTTTTAGCATTGAAAGTTCTTAAAACTTATACTTTGCTTTTAATGAAAATAATCCCGGATTAGTAAAGTTTCCGTATTCTTTTGAGACGTTAAAATTGTAATCTTGTTTTACTTCCATCGAAAAATTGCTATTGAATTCATATCCAGCGCCATTTATTAGTTTGAATATAGGCTCAGAAATAGTAGATGTTTTCTTATCAATTATAAACTCGGTTTCAAAACCAGAAAAAACATACCACTTATTCGAGATGTATTTTTTTGCCATGACCGGTACTTTAAATACATCAATCACTACATAAGTATCATAATAACCGTGTATTTCGGCAAAAAGATTTGAGTCTGCTTGATAACTTACAATAAAATACTTGTGCTGATCCGATTCTGATGGATCAGAATAAGAAAATCCGTTAATCGTTAATTTGGATTCTTTTTCTTGTCCATTTACATGAATGTTTAAAAAACAAATACAAAATAAAAACAAAGCCCCTATGTTTTGCATAATAATATTGGTTTGTTGGTAAATACATGAAAAGAGACTATTACAAATTATAAGCGTTACAATTTCTTAACTAATCCGGTTCAGATGGATTTCTTATATTTAATATACATTATAATCTCACACATTATGGGTTCTTCTAAAATCGATCGTAGAAAAGCATTACAACAAATGTCTCTTGGTGTTGGAGCTTTATCATTGGGATCCACTATCGTAAATACTAATCAAGGTGCTGTACTTCAAACTGGTAGCCTCCTTCCTTCTGTAAACTCTTTAAAAGGCAATATCAATCATTCTGTATGCAGATGGTGTTATCACGATATTCCACTACAGGAATTGGCTACAGAAGTAAAAACTATGGGGATTAATGCTATCGATTTACTTAAACCTGATGAGTGGAAAATAGTTAAAGATATAGGATTAGAATGTTCTTTGGGCACAGATACTTTTGCCAGTATAACGAAAGGGTTTAATAATCCAAAAAATCATGAATCATTACAAAAGCAATATCATACCCTGATTTCTCAAGCGTCTCATGCTGGTATTAAACAAGTTATTGTTTTTTCTGGAAACAGGAACACAATTTCTGATGCTGCCGGGTTAGAATATTGTGCGATGGGTTTAGATATTTTGGTGAAACATGCCGAAAAAAATAATGTTACCATCGTTATGGAATTATTAAATAGTAAAGTAGATCATAAGGATTATCAATGTGATCATACACCTTGGGGCGTAGCGCTGGTAGATAAAATTGGATCTAATAATTTTAAATTACTCTATGATATTTACCATATGCAAATCATGGAAGGCGATATAATATCTACAATTAATACCTATAAAGATTATATAGCGCATTATCATACTGGAGGTGTGCCTGGTAGAAACGAAATTAATAACTCTCAGGAATTAAATTATCCTGCTGTTATGCGTGCTATTGTAGCTACAGAGTATAAAGGATATGTGGCACAAGAATTTATACCGACTTATAAAAATAAGCTGGAAGCTTTAAAAGAAGGAATCACAATATGTGATGTGTAGTAGGTCTCACCTTCTGACGGATTTTATAAGCCTATTTTTGGCTTTTTTCGCTTGCGTTTCTGCTTTTTTCCTCTTCCGAAATGGATAATTCGCCATCACCGGCAATAGGAAATTGATCTCTCTTGGATCCGTATCCAAAATTTGAGGAACGTCGATACGAATTCTGGAAATCAGCAAATCGTCGCTTTTTAGCTGCTTTATTAGTACTTTTCATAACTATAATGTATTAAGTAATAATTGAATGGCTATCAACAACTGATATAATTTCCTTTCTAAGTTATTATTTTTTTTACTTTTTTTCACGCCTTAGCATTAATTTATTTTTCTTTTAATCGATTTCAACGATTTATACTTGTATAGTTATATATCTTATACTTGGAATGGTTCTTGAATATTTTTATCTTTAAAAAAATAACTTTACTATGAAACCCCTCTTGATATCATCGTTATCGATTGTTCTCATCTGTCAAATGTTTGCGCAGGAACCAGTTCCTATTAATACTCAGAACATTGGAGTTTCCAGAGGAACTGATTATGCTTTAATTAATGATATTAACACCCTTGAAATTGATAAAAACAACTCTCAAATAACTTTTGATTTTCTTTCTGAAAATACATCCGGAACTATAAGTGGGTTAGATTTTAAAATAAGTTTAAATCCTGATGATCCTGATAATGCATCTTTTAAAGGTACGGCTCTGGTAAAAACGCTGGATACAGACAATTTTATTAGAGATGGTCACTTAATGTGGCAAAAATTCTTTTATAAACGTAAATACCCCAAAATATCTTTTGAAAGCACTCAAGTGGTAGATTTTGATAATAATACATTTAAGGTTGTTGGAAACTTAACCATCAAAGGAACTCAAAAAGAAGCTATTATTACTTTTACACTCGATGATCAGAAACTAGTAGGCACAACAACACTTTACACCAGTGATTTTGATGTAAACATTCATAAAGAACGTGAAAAGAATAAACTGAATGTGCGTTTTTATTTTCCGTTATTGAAATAACCTATCGTAGTCTAAAAATTAATACTATACGCTTTTGCCAGCCTTTCTGACGTTTTTGGTAAAGCATTACATTCTAGATCTGATTCCCCTAAACGATTTACTTCAATTTTTTCATTCTTTTTTGTATTCCCGTTTGCAGTAGTTTTGTTACTCATTAGTGCTTGTTTTTATTGTTTTCCCCTTATTATCAAATATATAAGTTACAAAAAAAATATGTAAGCGTATAATCCCCCTTTTTTAAAGGGGTAAATTACCCTTACAAAAAAAGCAGTATCTAAACCTTAGATACTGCTTTTAAAAATTTTACATTTCAGTTTGTTTAAAATCTCAAACCGACATGGTTTTCTTACTTTGATTATATCTTGTTTCCGTGGATATCTAGTTCGGTTACTTGTTTATTAAGCTTTTTAACTTCTTCAAACTGGGTTGCCTTGTCTCCTACTATCACATAAATCATATTATCTTCCTTAATATGTTTATCAATAATGGATTTAAAATCTACTACTTTCATGTCTACAAGTTCTTTTTGATCATCTTCAATAAAAGAAGCTGGCTTATTGTATTTGCTCATTTCTCTTAATATACCTAGCTTATCTTGCAATCCTTCATAATCACGAGTACTACCTTTAAGAATCTTTGTTTTGGTAGTTTCTGCATCTTTTTCGCCAAAGGCTTCTCCATATCCAGCAATCATTTCTTCCATGATTTTAAGAGAAGGTAATGTTGCATTAGCTCGAACACTAGTTGCTACAAAGAATGGGGATACATTTTTAAGTGATCTGATTCTTGAATATGCTCCATAGGTATATCCTTTTTGAATACGAAGTGTTTGGAATAATCGACCACTTGATCCTCCTCCTAATATCTCATTAGCATAACTAAGGTTATTAAACTCTGGGTTATCTGCAGATAATGCCAATCTACCTATAAAAATTACAGATTGCTTTGATCCAGGTACATCTATAAAATATAACTGATCTTGTTGATCTTTTTGCGTAATATTAATCTCTGGTATTGATACACTTTCTGTATTCCAATTAGTAGCCAAAGATGATAATGCTTCCTCTACTCTACTTTTTGCAACATTACCAGTAATATGAAAAGTTGCATTTTTAGGAGAAAGGTTTTTATAAGCTTGTTTTAAGTCATCCAATGTAATATTTTCAACAGTTTCTAATGTTCCAGAATTAGGATATCCCAGAATATTATCAGTACCATACACCAATTTATTGAAGTTTATTGATGCAATTGCCTGCGGACTAGCTTCTCGACCTTTTAAACTAGTCTCCAATGCTTGTTTTAATCGAGCGTATTCTTTTTCATCCCATCTAGGCTGTAAAAGAATTTCTTCTATCAGCGCTAAAGTTTCTTCAAAATTCTTAGTCAAACAAGAACCTGTAATACGTATTTCTTCTGTGGTACTATACATATTTATTGAAGCTCCCAAAAGTCCGATAGCTTCTTCTAACTCTGCAGAAGTTTTGGTAGCCGTTCCTTCCATCATCAAACTCGTCATAAAATTAGAAACTCCAGATTTTTCAATTGGGTCTAATAAATGTCCTCCAGGAACAGTAATATCAAAACTTACTAATGGAAGTTCGTTATTTTCAATCCCAAACAGTTTCATTCCGTTACTAACTTCTCCTGTCCATACGGTTGGAGCTTTAAACAATGGTAATTCTCCAAAATCAGGTTCGCTACGATCATGAGTTGATGGTGTTTTTTCATACACCGCTTCTTCTCCTTGTCCTACTTCTTCGCTAGCTACATCTTTCTTTACTTCTTCTATCCATACGGTTGCTTGCTCAGCACCAGATACGGCAAGATCTAATTGTCCCTTAGGAACCATACTTACCATAATACTGTTCTTTCCTTTGATGTATTGATTGTATACTCTCATAACATCTTCTCGGGTAACCGCATTAGTTAGTTTGGCTGTTTCAGAAATATATCCTGGATCTCCGTTAAACTCATTATCCTGAACTAGTTGAAAAGCTTTATTAAGCACTGTACTAAATCCTTGATACAATTGAGTTTCAAGTTCTGCTTTAATACGTTTTAATTCTGTATCTGCAAACCCATCATTTTCAAACCTGGTTAACCCTTCTTGAATAGCTGCATTTACACTATCAAGATCTTTTCCGGCATTGGCTCGCACTACAAAAGAAAACTCACCTGTCAATTCGTTTGACCTTTGAAAACTTCCAGCATTAGGTGCCAGCTTTTTTTCTTCTACTAATACTTTGTATAGTGGAGATTTTTTGCTTCCGCTTAATAACTGTCCTAAAATGTTTAGCGCATAGGTATCTTTATGATATTCTTCTATAGTAGGATATACTATCCTTAATTGAGGTAGTTTTGCAAAATTATCTTCAAAATATAGTGATTTACTACTTTCTAGAGTTACAGGCATTGGTTTTAGCGGTGCTACTTCTGGTCCTTTACGGATCTCGCCAAACCATTTTTTGACTTGTTCCTTTGTTTCTGCGATATCAATATCTCCCGCGATCACCAATGAACCATTACTGGCTCCATAATACTTTATATAAAATTCTTTAACATCCTCTAATGTTGCAGATTGTAAATCAGGAAGTGAACCTATTACGGTCCAACTATAAGGATGACCTTCTGGATATAAATTTTTACGGATAATCTCATCTGTATATCCATAAGGAGCATTATCTACTCGCTGACGTTTTTCGTTTTTAACCACCTGTTTTTCTCTTTCTAGGGCAGCTTCTGTAACGGTATTGATCATATATCCAAAACGATCAGAATCAATCCATAAGATTTTTTCAAAGGCGTCTTTTGGTACTACTTCATAATATACGGTTCCATCACTCCAGGTACCTCCATTACGTTCTCCTCCCCATTCTGGAATCAATTTTCGATTGGCACCTACAGGGGTATTTTCTGAATCATTAAAAGACATATGCTCAAAAAAGTGTGCAAATCCTGTTTTACCAGGTTTTTCTCTATTTGAACCTACGTGCATCATAGTCGCTACAGCAACTATTGGATCACTATGATCTTCATGTAAAATTACTTCAAGACCATTGTCTAAAGTAAATTTCTCATAATCAATTTTGAATTCTGGAGTGCTTTCTGATACTTCTTTTGCCGCGTTTTGGGTATCAGAACAAGAATTAAACATCACTCCCAAAGCTATTAAGGCTAAAGTGTTTTTGTAAAATGACATTGTGTACTGTATTTAGATTTGATTAATGAATCATTTAATTAATCCTAAATTAAGGTTAGGGTAATTCTCAAATGTATGAAAACAATTGAGATTTTTTTATAAATCGATAATAAAAGCAGAAAAATGTCCATGATTACTTAAAGAAAAATTAATCTTTTCTGCTTTATTGTTAATTTTAATTATGGGAATCTGATGTATATCTTTTTCTATTGAAATTAAAGGTAATTCAACACATAGTGAGTTTGCAATAAACTCTTTTAATTTTGATCTGGCAGAATTACCAAAACATACATCTGAAGAAAAACCGTGCTGTTTGCTACTTGCTATAGAATAAATATATTTTTCTGAAGATTGTGTATCAGTATGGTATTTATAACCGTCTATAACAACACTTTGATCTTCTAAACACTCAAAATCCTTAGGATTATATCTGGGAGCTAGAGAAAAACGTCGTTGGTGTGCTTTATATACTGCCTCTTTTCTACTCCAGTACTGCCAAACAATAGAAGACGGTTTTGGAGAATTAAGTATATTTTTTTGTTCTGATTGGGTAAATATTTTTTTCAACCATCCTTTACGCTTCCAATTGCTTTGTTTGTTAGCTAATTCAAGATCTACAATATCGTTTCCGATCATTTTGCCGCGAGTTTATTCTGTATTACTTCTATAGAAGCTTTTACATTAAGCATTTTATCCATGGCATCATTATCAATCTCTATATCGAATTCGTCCTCTACATCAAGTACTACATCTACCAGATTGGCTGAATTGATTTCAAGATCTTTTATAAATTCTGTATCTTCTGATAATTGTTGTAAACCTTCCTGATTTTGTACATAAGGTTCAATGATGGTTTTTAATTTGGATAACAATTCTTCTTTTGTCATAGAGTATTTTACTTATTTGTGAACTCGTATCGTTCTAAATGTCGTCGTTATATGTCTTAAAAATTTACATTTCTATAATTAGAATTATAAATACTTTTTAAAGATAACACATGCATTTACATCTCCAAATCCAAAGCTTGCTTTTGCGATAATATTAGGAGTATGAGCAATTGTTTTGATAGGGATTTGGTTACGATCTACTAATGCTTCAATTTCTGGATGAAGATCTTCACAATTAATGTTTCCAAAGACAAAATTCTCTTTAAATTGTAATACCGAAGCAATACTTTCTATACTTCCGGAAGCGGCAAGGCAATGTCCAACCAAACTTTTTAAAGAGTTGATATAGGGGAAATCTTTTCCTTTTCTGTTTAAGGCTTTACACCAATTCTGAATTTCAATTGGATCTTTTGAAGTAGCAGTTAAATGCCCATTAATAACATCTATGGTATCTGCCTTAATTCCAGAATGCTTTATAGCTTGTTTAATACATTGTTGCACAGCTTCACTATTAGGTGCCGTCATACTACCTCCTTTGCGCTGTCCTCCACTATTAACATGACCTCCTAAAATCTCTGCATATATATTAGCTCCTCTTTTTTGAGCACTTTCCAGACTCTCAATAACCAAAGCTCCTGCTCCACTTCCTGGAACAAAACCACTAGCAGATGCACTCATAGGCCTTGAAGCACTTTTAGAATCATCATTGTATTTATGTGGTAGTATTCTCATAGCATCAAATCCTCCCCATACATAAGGTCCACTGTCACTTGTGCTCCCTGAAAGAATAATCTCAGCATTACCAGAAGATATTCTTTCATAGGCCATTAAAATAGCTTCTGTACCTGTACTACAGGCAGAAGAATTGGTTGTAACCATATTACCACACCCTAATTTACCGCCTAATGTGGCGCTTATACCACTAGCCATAGTTTGAGTAACACTTGTACTTCCTAATCTTCTTACTTTTCCTTCATCTACTTTGTAAATAGCTTCTCTAAACTTATCGACTCCCAATATCCCAGTGCCAAAAATTATACCTATATCCCAGAAAGGCTCATCAGATTCATTAAGAGGTAACTTTGCATCTTTCCAGGCATCTAATCCAGCAATTACACCATATTCCATCCCAGAGGCGTTCATTCCTCTTAATTCTACTTTATTAAAGTAATCATTTAAGTAATCTTTATTATATGATGGTTTACCAGCTATTTGGCAAGAAAAATTTAATTGTTTTAACTCTTCAATATATTCTATCCCACTATGTCCATTTCGTATAGAGTTTGTAAATTCTGGAATTGTTATTCCGTTAGGAGCTACTACTCCCAAGCCTGTTATCACTACTCTTCTTCTATTCATCTGTTTTCCATGGTTTCATCATTCCCGCAAGCGTTCCTTTAGCTACTAAAACATCCTTAGAGTTATACATTTTGATAGTACATTTCAGTTTATTAAACCTGAAATATTCTTTATCAGAGACCACTCTGACTGTTTCTCCTGGAAATACAGGTTTATAGTAATCTACAGAGCTGTTTGTCATCACCACGCCTAATATCGCATCTAGATCATCTCTAAAAAGATAAATTCCTAAGCAGGCAAGGCCTATTTGTGCCATACATTCGGTTAAAATTACTCCTGGAGTTACGGGCATGTCTTTAAAATGGCCTTGGTAAAAATATTCATCCTCAGAAAATGTATAATTACCTTCTATATGATCTTCACTTACCCCAATAATCTGATCTACAAATAGAAAAGGTTTGGTGTATGGTAAATGTTGTGTGATTGATTCTTTATCCAAAATACTATTTTATTAAAACCTACATCCTTTGGGTAAAGGTGATATAGTTTGTAATTCATTTGCAAATTCTGAAGTTAATACATATCGTTTAAACCCTTTAGAAACACTTCCTTTAAACACCACTTCTCCATATCCCTTATTGTTCATATGCGAACGAATAAATACGGTTTGATCTTTATTTATATTCACTGATCCTCCCGATCTTGTAAAAGGTTGTTCACCAACATGGCTATGTAAAAGAATTCTTCTATAAATTAACTCACCGTCTTCTGATACTATTTCCCACCAATCTGCATATTGTTTACATCCTGTATCAGGGCTTTTAATCCCAACATTAAAGGTGTAATCATATTCCTGCCCAGAGACAGATACCTCTGTTACTGAAGAATTGGTTTCTTGAATGATTGGATTACTCATAATATGATCATTACTATTATTACTTTCTAAAAAGTCTAATTTCATACCAGGAATTAGATATAATAGAAACGATATGCTATAAATAAAAATATTGGTCATCATAATGGATTTGTATATTAAATGATCAAAAAAGAGTTTGTTTGTCTATGGCTATAGATTCTCCGTTTTTTAAAGAAATGGTCATTTTTTCATCTTGCGCACCAAGTTTATATTGATATTTAAAAATATCACAAAAGCTAGTGAATGTTTTTCCATTAATAGACAAGATCTCATCTCCCTGTCGTAAACCCTGTTTCCAGATGTCACTGTTTTCAATGATCTTAATGACTATCATTTTGTTATTTTCATAAATAAATGAAGCTCCATACCTTTTTCGTTGTTCTAAAATTGTATCCTTTTTACTGTACAACTTATTGTTTTTAGCACTTAAAAAAAGTGTGTTGCCTTTCCAAAGGCTATTTCCAATTTTACTGGATTTATTACCTCCTGTATCAAAAATACCATTTATTGAAACTCCATCACTTTTCATATTATTTAATTGAAAGACAGAAGATTTTGTTTTATTTATTTTACCGTTAAAGTCAAAAAAAGCTCCATACTCTACATATTGATTATTACTTTCTTTTATAACAAATGGATACGCCTTATTGCTAATATCTGAATCCGTAGCTCCAGTATCCATTAGAAATTTTATCTTTTTATCTTTTAGTTGAATATAAATATAGGGCCGGTTGTTTTTATACTTGAGTTCTAGCGGGTGTAATTGTTTAAGATTTGGAGGAAAATAATCCGAATTATGCATTACAACATACTTTTCAGGATAATTTATAGTCCAATTAAAGTGTGAAATTATATCCATACCCAGAATACCATCTACTTTAAAACAAGTAAAGATATCACTGTCCTTTGCTCTTAAGATACGATGTTTTGTTATTCTAACAGATCCAAGATTAACAGAATCACTTTTATAATACCTAAGCTTTGTCACCGATTTACTTGAGGAGGTTACTTTTTCTGTTCTCCCAGTACTTCTTAATTCTTTTTTTACCCATGAATACCCTAAAGTCTGCGAAGCTCCCGTATCAAATGCAAACTGCTTTTCTTGTCCGTTAAACTGTATTGGTATAATAATTAATCCCAAGTCATTTCTAAAAGGAATAGTATCATTATATCTTCTTTGTGCAGTTAAATATGTACTACAAAAGATTAGCGTAAAAAGGATGATGATTTTAAGTTTCATTGATTTACTTTTTTTAAGTATCACTAGGATAGATGTTCTCCCCCATTCACCGGAATTATACATCCATTAATCCATATGGCTTCATCTTTACATAAAAGATACACCGCATTGGCAACATCATCAGGTGTGGTTAATCTATTAAACGGGTTACGTTCTATGCTATGAGCTATTATTTTTTTATAACCAGGGATCATACGTAAGGATTGTGTATCTACTGCTCCAGGTTGAATGCAGTTTGCCTTAATGCCATAAGGGGCAAATTCTATAGCTATACTTCTTGTAATCGCTTCTAATGTAACTTTTGCAGCAGAAACGGCGGCATAGTTTTTCCAAGCTTTTGTGTTTCCTTCGCTGGTAAAAGATATTACACGAGCGTCTGTAGCAAACATCTTAAAGTCAAAAATTGATTTGGTCCAATCATATAAACTAATCCCCATAGCGTCTATGGTTAAGTGAAAATCATCATTTTTAAGGGGTCTATCATCATCTACCATGGCTTTAAGGTTTCCTTTGGCAACACTATGGATTAGTGTTTTGATCTTCCCATTTTTAATGATTTTCTTAATATCTTCAAGCGTTTCTTCTCTCTTTTCTTTTTTTAATAAATCTATGTTATATGATAGTAGTTTGACATTTGAATTTGTAATCGTTTCAAATTCTTTTTTGATAGTTTCAAGTTCGCTTTTTCGGTTGCGATGAACAATAATAATATGCAAACCATGCATCGCTAGTTTTTTTGCTGTTGCTAGCCCTAAACCACTACTACCACCTAATATCAGTGCCCATTCATTTTTATCCAGAAACTCTTTATTCATGAATTTATCCTATTATCTATTCTTGGTTTATTTTTAAAATTACCATTCTAATAGTATTCTTTGTGCAGAAAACCCTGGTCCAAAGCTTAACATTAATCCTAGTTCTCCTGGCAATGGTTGTTTCTCCATAAATTGTTCTAATACATAAAGTACGGTAGCACTACTCATATTTCCATAATCTCTCAATACTGCTTTGGTTTCTTCAATATTTTTACCAAGATCTCCAAATAGTTCTTCTACCGTTTGCACTATTTTTTTACCGCCTGGATGAAAAATAAGATGATCTACTTCTTCTATTCTTTTTCCGTGTTTTTCTAAAAATGGATGAATAATTTTAGGAAAATGTTCCGCTATCTGTTCTGGTACTTTTTGATCTAGTACCATTTGTAATCCTCCATTGGTTAACTTAAATCCCATCATTGTTGTTGCATCATAAAAATGATACATTTCATCCGCAAGAATAGAAGGGCCTTCTGCTTCTTGTTCTGATGATAACAATGTACAAGCGGCTCCATCTCCAAAAATTGCTGCACTGACCATATTAACCATACTAAAATCATCTAGTTGAAAAGTAGCTGTTGGAGACTCTATAGCAATTACCGCTGCTCTTTTACCTGGATTAGCCTGCAAAAAATTACGTGCGTAGATAATCCCTGAAACTCCAGCGGCACATCCCATTTCTGTTACCGGTAATCTAATGATATCCTGTCTTAGCTTTAAGTCATTGATAATAAATGCATCTAGAGAAGGTATCATGATACCTGTACAGCTTACAGTAATAATGTAATCTAATGATTTTGGATCCCAATCTGCTTTTTTTAGTGCCTTTTCTAAAACACTGGTTCCAAGTTTTTTAACTTCTCTTATATAGATATCATTTTTTTCTTCGAATGAAGTAGCCGAAAACACTTCTTCTATACTCATAATACCATATCGTTTATCGACTGCCGCATTTTCAAAGATTTTAAGTACTTTTCTTCTGAAACGATCTTCCTGCCCGCTTAACCACTGTGAAACAAATGGTAATATTTCTTTTGTCTCTCTTTTATATTGTGGAAGCTGTTTGGCTACTGTTGTAATTTTTACACTCAACTCTTTTTGTTTTCTAAATTTTACTTTTTAATGATCCATTGATATCTAAAAGCCCATTTCCATTGTATATAGTGCTTTGAAGGTTTTAATTTCTCTGCAAACTTTTTTAATTCATTTTTCCTAAACCCTCTTAAAATAGAAATAGCTCCATCATATTTTGCCATTGGGTTATTTATAAAAATAGCACAAACTAACTTAAAAAGGTAATACGCGAGTTTGCTCCTTTGTAAATCGTTAATAACAACCCCAACACTTGTTTGTTTATTTAAAGTATATAATAAATCTTCAATTTGTTGATTATTAAAATGATGTAACGTAAGGGTACATAGTACAATATCGAAATTTTGTCTGGCATATGAATCATTAAATATGTCATCTACCTGATAAGAAATTTCTGGATAGTGTATCGATAACTCTTTTGCATTTTCGATAGTAAATTTATTAGCATCAATACCTAATAATTTGAATTGATATCCTAATTTTCTACCTAATTTTGCGATTGCTCTTAGCATATCTCCATTACCACATCCAATATCGGTAATGTGATATGTTTTATCCTTAGATAGTTTTTTAAGAAGAAAGGTTACACCTTTTATCGTAATTCTATTGCCTCCAAGCCACTTATTAAGCTTTGCAATGTCCTTAAGCGTTTTCTCGAGAGTTTCTCCTTGCATTTCAAAATCATCCATCAACTCCTCCTCTTCACTCCTATATGTTGTATCAATCAGCATATGATAGGTTTTCCATGAGTTTGCTGAATAATTTTAGGGACTACAGAAGGGATTATTGTAGCCAGTTTTTGTGCTACTTGCTGATAGTTTTTGTCTAACAATATATTTTGTAAAACTCTTCCGGCATATAAACGCTTAGAGAAAGCTTTGTTCCATTCTTTTGTGTATTGTACTTCTAAACTTGCTTGTGAGTATGAAGCAGGTATTTCATAATTTTTAATAAGTAGATTACACAATATTTGAGCACTTTGTATTGCCATTGCCATACCGTTACCACAAAGAGGATGTATCAATCCAGCTGCATCTCCCATCATAAAAATATGATTATCCACAGGGTTCTTTTTATTAAAATTTACCTGACTGATCGTTATAGGTTTTTTAAAAACCGGAGTGGCTTTTTCAAAAAAACTATATAGATGTGGATTTTGACACATTACATTTTTTTGAAAGGCATCAATACTCTTATGCTCTTTAAAACTGCTATAATTAACTAAGTAACATACATTAACCATATTACTTTCTACTCCGGATATCCCACAATACCCACCACTAAAATTGTGTAAAGCAACTGTATCTTTTGGATGATCAGCTTTATAATGTGCTTTTACTGCCAACCAAGGTGATTTTTTGGAAACAAAATCTCTTTCTAATTCTTTATCTAAGCTAGAACGTTTACCATAGGCTCCAATAACAAAATCACTGTTAAAATGATCATTTTTTAAAGTTTGAACTTCAAAAACTTCATTGTTATAACGTATTTGAGTTACCTGATCATTGATAAGTTTTACTCCTAATTCCTGGGCTTTGTTCCAAAGATAATGGTCCAAAGCATACCTGCTAACCCCAAAACCACCTAAAGGTAATTTGCTATGGATAAGAGCTCCTTTTTGTGTACTGATTTTAAATTTAGAAATCTGTACAGGTTTTAACTCATTGATCTCTAATTGTAAATAATCAAAATAAGGAAGTACTTCATTAGAAATATATTCTCCACAAACTTTGTGCTTTGGGTACACATCTTTTTCAATTAAAGTGACAGGGATTTTTGCTTTAGCAAGATGAATTGCACTAATCAAACCAGCCAAACCTCCTCCTACGATAATGATGTGCGAATCTTTATTCATTGTAATGAAGATACATAATTTTTGGGCATAAAAAAATCCCAACTTCACAGTCGGGATTTCTTAGCAATCATTACAATTTTACACTAGCCTTTACTTTGTTGTAATGCTTCTTCTCTCATAGTATCATTAGGTGATATTGTAATTTCAACCCTCCTGTTTTTTAACCTACCTTCTGGAGTTTCATTGGTATATTTTGGTTGTAATTCTCCATACCACTTTACAGTAAACCTAAGAGGAGATACTTCTTGACTCACAATATAATCTGTTACTGATCCTGCTCTGTTTTTAGAAAGCATATAATTACTCTCCTCACTTCCAACATTATCGGTATGTCCTTCGACCAGGATATCAGAATTTGGATATTCTTTTAGGATATTTGCTAAACGCTGAATGGTTTCTTTTGAACTATCATTTAATTCATAAGCATTGGTATCAAAGTAGACCCCACTATTTTCATCAAAAACAATATTTATGGTTTCTTCAACTCTTTCTACCACAACACTTGGCATCTCTTCTGTAATTTTTTTGGCTTGTTCATCCATTTTATTTCCAATGAGTCCTCCTACTGTAGCTCCCACGATTCCACCGATTACTGCTCCTAATTCTGTATCCCCATCTCCTACATTATTACCTATTACGCCTCCTATTACCGCTCCTCCAGCAGCTCCAATTATACCGCCTATTTCAGCGTTTTTCATAGCTTTACATCCTATTAATTGTACTATTATTAATAGTAATACAAATACTTTTAGTACTTTTTTGTTATTGTGTGAACTTATCATAATTTGTTTGTTGGTTTTAATTCTAATTTGTGTGATCATTATCAATTTGACATGTCAAAACTACGATCTAACCCATTGGCATACATCACTATTTTCAGTGAAAAACAGTTACTGAATTCAGGGTTTCTTGTTATAATTGCAATAAAAAAAGAGGCGAAATTGCCTCTTTAAGATTAGGTATCGGGGTATTTAGAGTTAATTGGTCAAGACTTTTGTAAAATTTAATTCTATAACAATTTTATCATTATCTGCCATGACCTCATAAGTCCATATCATTGTAGTTTTATCTAGTTTTGACAAAGCCATTCTATAACCTTTATTATTTAGCTCACTTACCATTCTTTTATTAACGGGTTTAATCATCAAACTATAATCAAATCCATACATTTCATCTGGTATTGTCCATACAAAATTTTGGGATTCATTTACTTTACAGGATGTATCTAATATTGTATACTTTCCAGTATTATTATTAGAGATAAATTTCCAGTGTGATTTTTCTAAACATTTTGCCGGAACCTGATCAAAAAGAGTGATTTTATAAACTCCATCCGCCTCATAATCTATGGTATTTAATACCCAATCCCCTTTAATACCAGCCATTGCAGTTACTACGGTTTTACTTAAGGGTTTACAGGATACAATAACTAATAAACAGAAGATGATTAAATATTGTTTTTTCATGGTGGTTTTGTGAGTAATTTGTATACACAAAGATTGTACAAAGAGTTTCGCAAAACAACATCCAAAATAGTGAAATTACTTTCACGGTTTTCAGGGGTAAATATGTAAAAATCCCTCATAAGCAATTGCTCACAAGGGATTTTTGAAATTTATTTAGAGAGTATTTTATTCGATTAGTCTACTTTTTCTTTAGCTTCTTTGATCATTTTATCATTGGCCAAAATCCCAAATTCAACACGTCTGTTTTTTGCTCTTCCTTCTGCAGTAGCATTATCGTATTTAGGAAGTGTTTCTCCGTGATAATAAGTAGTAAAACGGCTTTTATCAATACCTTGAGCAATTAAATAACTAGTTACTGAACTAGCTCTTTTTCTGGATAACTCCATATTATAATCATCATTCCCGGTACTATCTGTATGTCCTTCTACGATAATATTAGTATCTGGATATTCTTTAAATATTCCAGCTAGTTTATTTAGATTAGCTCTAGACTTTGTATTAATATTGAATTTGTTAGTATCAAAATATACACCACTGTTTTCATCAAAAACAATATCAATACCTTCTCCTACTCTGGTTACTTCTGCACCTGGAATTTCTTCTTCTATTTTCTGAGCTTGCTTATCCATTTGTTTACCGATAACACCTCCGGCAACTCCACCGACTACACCACCAATAACCGCTCCTAAAGCAGAGTTTCTTTTTCCAACATTATTACCGATGATACCACCTAACACAGCTCCTGCAGTAGTACCAATTACAGCTCCTTTTTGAGTATTATTAGCATTTTTAACAGCATCGCAGCCAGAAAATAACACTAGGGCTAACCCTATAACACATATTTTTGTGAGATTCTTTTTCATTGTCGTGAGATTTGAGTTTATTGTATTTTATTAAAATTCATAGTGATTACAAATGGTTTTCCTTCTAAGCTAACCGTTTGTGTCCAGGTCATTGTAGCATCATCTAAATGTTTTAATGCCATCCTGTATCCTTTGTTATTATTAGTACTTTTTTTCTTTTCATCTATTGGTTTGAAAAGAAAGCTATACTCTCCATTAGCATCTGGTTGTGGAATGGTAAATCTAAAATTACGAACCCCTACAGAGGTACAAGTATTTTGGTTTACATCATATTTACCTGTGTTATTATTAGGTATAAATTTCCAGGTGCTACCAGTAAAACACTCTGCAGAAGCATCATTATATAAAGTTACTTCAAATATTCCGGAACGATCGTAAGAAATCTTATCTAAAGACCATTCTCCTTTAAGTGTTTTTTTTGCAGAAATAATAGTTTTTTGCGTAGAACCACAAGATGCTATTGTTATTACAATTAATGCGAATAAAATTTTTTTCATAATAGTGAGACAGGTTTTAATTATTGTATCATATTAACGATTCAAATATTGATATATTTCAGATTTTTATAATTAAAACTCTATGAAATTAGCGGCCATTTTCGGATAAAAAGCATAGAGTTAGGATAAACGTACTTATTATTAATCCTATAGAGTAAGAAACACTAAAATTCCTTATACTAATGTATCAATATTTTAAAATGAAAATACGACAATTATGATACATTAACTAAGATTAATGATGTTTATAAGGTTAAAAAAAGAATATATATTATTGACTAAGTTTTTCTTCTTTTGGTACTCTAAATAGAAGTAAAACACCTATAACAAAAAATATAATAAAAAAGAGAATCGAATATCTAACGCTTCCTGTTAATTGAGCGACCAACCCATAGGAAAACATCCCTATTACAATCCCTATTTTTTCTGACACATCATAGAAACTAAAATATGATGCCGTATCTACGGCATTTTCAGGTAATAACTTTGAATATGTAGATCTGGACAAAGCTTGTATCCCTCCCATTATTAAACCTACAATAGCTGCAGCTATATAAAACTGTAGAGGCGTGGTAATTGTATACGCATAGATACATATTGCAATCCAAATGAAATTAATAACAATCAAAGTTTTGATATTACCATATTTTGCAGATGCTTTAGAAGTAAGAAAAGCTCCCGCAACTGCTACCAATTGGATTAATAAAATACTAATGATTAAGCCTGTGGTTGCATCTTGATCTCCCCAATCTAATTCTTCAATTCCAAAGTAGGTAGCAATCAACATAATAGTCTGTACAGCCATACTATACACAAAAAAGGATACTAAATATCTTTTCAACCTTAAATTATGTTTTAATGCGCTCCATATTGATTTTAATTCTTTGAAACCATTAAAAAGAACGTCTTTAGAAAGTGTTTCCTTTTTATTTCCTTTTGGCAAGTAGTAGTAAGTATATTGACTAAAAATTATCCACCAAACACCCACCATCAAAAATGACAATCTAGTCGGTAATCCTTCACTTTCAAAACCAAACCATTCATATTTTAAGATCATTATCAGATTAATAATCAATAGTATCACACTACCTATATAACCTAGTGAATATCCTTTAGCACTTATAGAATCCTGTTGTTCAGGAAAAGCAATATCAGGCAGATACGAATTATAGAACACAATACTGCCCCAGAATCCAATTAGACCAAATAGATAACATAACAACCCGAAGAATAAATTATCTAATGAGAACCAATACAAACCTATACAAGAAAATGCTCCTAAATAACAAAAGAATTTTAAAAAATTCTTTTTATTCCCTACATAATCAGCAATTCCTGAAAGAAAAGGGCTTATAAAAGAAACTATTAAAAACGCCAATGCAGTTACATAACTAATTAATGAGTCATTGTTAAAATCATATCCTAAAAACGTAACTGTATCACTAACAATTTCTCCTTCATCATCTCTAATAATAGTTAGTGCTCCCCAAAATATTGGAAATATGGCTGATGATATTGTAAGATTATAAACAGAATTCGCCCAATCATAAAAAGCCCAGGCATTTAGAAGTTTTTTATCCCCTTTTGGTAAAGTTGTTCGCATGCTATAAAATTAAAAAGCTGCTTCAGATTGTTCTGAAACAGCTTCTAAAATAGGTATAATCTTTTTAAACTAATTAAAGTTTACAATTATTTAAATGTTGTTACTCCAAATTTCTTTGCTTCTTCTTTTGCAGCAGGTGCCCAAGCAGTAAGATTACTTATACGAGTATCATTTGAAGGGTGCGTACTCAAAAACTCTGGCGGTGCTTGTCCTCCGCTATTTGCTTTCATACGTTTCCATAATTCTGCAGCTTCTTCAGGGTTATAACCTGCTATTGCCATAAGAGTTAATCCAATTTTATCAGCTTCAGTTTCATGACTTCTACTAAAAGGTAACATCACTCCTACCTGACTTCCTAATCCAAAAGCAGTACCAATAATCTGCTGCGTTTTTTCATCCTGACCACTAGCAGCTACTGTTGTAGCAGCTCCCGCTAATTGTTGTATTTGTCCTGCACTCATGCGTTGTTGCCCATGATTAGCTATTGCATGTACAACTTCGTGTCCCATAATTGCAGCAACTCCTGTTTCGGTTTTTGCAATAGGAAGGATACCTGTATAGAATGCTATTTTTCCTCCAGGCATTGCCCAGGCATTTACAACATCATCATCTATAAGGTTATACTCCCATTTGTAATCCTTTAAATATCCTTGATGGCCATTAGCATTTAGCCATCTCTCTGCTGCAGTTGCTATTTTTTGTCCAACTCGTTTGATCATTTCTGCATCAGAAGTACCCTTTACTACTTTGCTCTCTTGTAAAACTTTATCGTATTGAGCAAAAGCAGCAGGTAAAATCTGTGAATTAGGCACCAACGCCAATGTTTGTTTACCTGTAAATGGATTTGTAGCACACGACATAAAAAGCGCAATCGCTCCAAATGCTACAATAGATTTTCTAATTATCATAATTGATTATTTGTAATATTCTTTCAGTTAAAATTACAAAAATAACACGCTTTTCTCAAACAAACGGCATTGAATTAATTGAGTAAAATCCATGTATGGATATAAACATCGATAAACTGCATTTATTTTGCTATAATATGAAGTTCTGTAAAGTCTTTGGGTACAGTTATAACACTCTCTTCTGGATTATAATGTATACTATTTAAATCGACTACTACATTATCAATTTCTATTTCCTGAATCTCAAAAGGCAAACCAATCAATTTAATCCTCATATTTTCATATTCAGTAATAAAAGTACCATCCTTATGTTGTTGAATAATCACTTCATTTTCCTTTCCTGTAAAAGAAAAACTTCTTAAACTGAATCTTCCTTTTGCATAATCATATCCATCTTGCGCATCTTCATATACTTTGGACACTTCTTTGTTGCCTAGTTTATAATAAACTTCAAGACTTAACTCTTCAATTTTCTTTTCACCTACATACTGTTGTACTGGATACTTAGGTATTACAGCTCCTTCTTTTATAAACAATGGTATAATATCCAGATCAGCATCTACCCATTGTTCCATACCGCCTTTTACATATTCATGAGTCCAGTAATTATACCAATTTCCACGAGGAATATACATTCTTCTTCCTTTTGCATTAGGTTCCTGAATAGGACAAACTAGTATCTGGTTTCCGAATACAAATTCATCAGTTCTATAGTGGGTTTGTAGGTCTTCCTGATCGAATAATACTAATGGTTTTAGCATAGGAATTCCTGCTTCTGCATATTCCCAAAACATGGTATATAGATAAGGTAGTAATTGATATCGTAATTCAACAAATTTACGGGTCACATCTACTACTTCATCTCCAAACGTCCATGGTTCCTGATTTCCGTGATCTCCAGAGGAATGTGTACGACAGAAAGGATGAAATACTCCTAATTGGATCCATCTGGCATATAATTCTCCTGTAGGATGTTCTGCAAAGCCTCCAATATCACTACCGGTAAAAGACATACCACTCATACTCATGCGCTGTGCTTGTATGTTTGCGATCCATAGGTGTTCCCAAGTAGCGATATTATCACCTGTCCATGAAGAGGTATATCGTTGCGCTCCAGAATATGCAGATCTGGTGATTATAAAAGGTCGTTTAGGATATGCAAATCGTTTTACGCCTTGATAGGTTGCTCTAGCCATTTGGGTCCCGTAGATGTTATGTGCTTTTCTGTGACTACACGGATTGCCATCATAATTATGTCGAACATCATCAGGAAAGGTTTTGCCCGGAACTTCCATAACGGCAGGTTCATTCATATCATTCCACACTCCTTTTACTCCGATCTCATCTATAATTTCTTTAAATAATCCAGCCCACCATTCTCTTACTTCTGGATTAGTAAAATCAGGAAAGTAACATTCTCCTGGCCATACTTTTCCTCTCATATAAGGACCATCTGCTCTTTTACAGAAATAATCCTTTTCCATAGCTTCTTTGTAAACCGAATATTCATCATCGATTTTAATACCTGGATCAATAATAACAACTGTTTTAAAACCATCTTCTGCTAATTCTGCAACCATGCGCTTGGGATCTGGAAAGTATTCTTTATTCCAAGTAAAACAACGGAATCCATCCATATAATCAATATCCAGATATATGGCATCACAAGGAATCTGGAGTTCTCTAAATTTATTAGTTACTTCTTTCACCTTACTTTCTGGATAATAACTCCATTTACACTGATGATATCCCAATGCCCATAATGGTGGTAATTCTGGTTTACCGGTAAGATCTGTATACCTAGTTACTACTTCTTGCATATCAGGGCCGTAAAAGAAATAATAATTCATTTCTCCTCCCTGAGCCCAAAAACTGGTTACATTACGACGCTCGTGACAGAAATCAAAGAAGGTTCTAAATGTGTTGTCAAAGAAGATTCCATATGCTCTTTCTTCATACATTCCTATATAAAAAGGCACACTTTTATATATTGGATCTTGATCTTTATTAAATGCATACTGATCTGTTGCCCAATTCTCTATTCGTTTTCCTTTTAAATTAAGATGCATGGGTTTATCTCCTAATCCATAGTAACATTCTCCTTGAGGAGCTGATTTACTCATTTTCACAATGTTACCACCATATTCATAGCTTTGTTCCCAATGAAAACCCCAGTCATCTTTACAGATAATGTTTCCTTCTTTATCTGTAATAATCACCTGAATATTTTCTTTAGCAATGGATATGTTTATTTTGGAAGTAATAATATCATAGCTTGCTTGATTTTCTTTAACCTCTAATAGACTATAACCTTTGGCTCTTTTTTTGCTAATAGCGTAAGAAAAATCTTTTTCAAAATTATTATCAGTTGCGTATCTAAATCTAATAACACTACCACGTATAACGGTTACTTGAAGTATAACCCCATTTTCTGTAGCAAAATCTATTTTATCAACGTTCTGTGAAAAAGAAATTATCTTACCAGGAAACAAGTTTCCTTTATGCTCTAACTCGGTGTTAATAATCATAGTAGATTTGTTTAATTAGTGGTCTTTATTGACTTATTCTCAAAGTAAAAGAACGACATCCAAATGAATTTCAAAACGTTTTTTGCTACTATTTATTAAGAAAAAACAACGAAAACGTTTGAAATAATATTCAATTAACAATTGTTTAAACTTCAGAATAATGCAAGCCTCAAATAATAACCAAAATTTAGATTATTTATCTATTTTAAATACTATTGTGCCTAATGGCGGAATTGTGATTTCTGCTGAAAATTTTCGATAATGCCAATCCTTTTTCTCTACACTAATTTCTTCAGAATTTGAAATATTACTACCTGCATATTTTATTACATCACTATTAAATATCTCAACTAATTTTCCTTTTTGAGGTAATCCAATTCGATAATCAGTTCTAGGTATAGGAGTAAAATTACAAACTACAATAAGTAAGTCATCTTTCTTTTTTCCTTTGCGTATATATGCAATTACAGAGTTTTCATGATCGTCATAACTTATCCATTCAAAACCTGATTGATCAAACTGTTGTTCATATAATGCTGGATAGTTTTTATATAAAATATTGAGATCTGTAATTAGTTCTTTTATTCCTGCATGATATTCATATTGTAATACATACCAATCCAAACCATTCTGAAAATCCCATTCTTGTCGTTGTCCAAATTCTGAACCCATAAATAATAAATTGGTTCCAGGATGTGTAAACATATAGCTATAGAGCAATCTTAAATTAGCAAATTGCTGCCATTCATCTCCAGGCATTCTCCCAATAATACTTTTTTTACCATAAACTACTTCGTCGTGTGATAAGGGTAGCATAAAGTTTTCTGTAAAAGCATATGTCATACTGAAGGTTAGATCGTTTTGATGATGTTTACGATATATAGGTTCTTTTGCCATATATTGTAATGTATCATGCATCCAACCCATCATCCATTTCATTCCAAAGCCTAAACCTCCTGCATACGTAGGTTTTGATACCATAGAATACGAAGTAGATTCTTCTGCAATAGTTTGTACATCAGGAAAGCTTGCATACACCTCAGTATTTAACTCTTTAAGAAAGGAGATAGCTTCTAGATTTTCTCTTTCTCCATATATGTTAGGCTCCCATTCTCCTTCTTCTCTTGAATAATCTAAATAAAGCATAGAAGCCACTGCATCTACTCGTAATCCATCTGCATGATATTGATCTAACCAGAATATTGCATTACTAATAAGAAAACTCTTTACTTCATTTCGTCCATAATTAAAAATAAGGCTTTTCCAATCTGGATGGTATCCTTTTCTTTTGTCAGGATGTTCATATAAACAAGATCCATCAAAGAATCCTAATCCGTGTGCATCTTCTGGAAAATGCGATGGCACCCAATCAAGGATAACTCCAATATCATTTTGATGTAATTTATCAACGAGTAATTTAAATTCTTCTGGATATCCAAATCGTGAAGTAGGTGCAAAATATCCTGTTAACTGATATCCCCAAGAGGGATCATAAGGGTACTCCATAATTGGCATTAACTCAACATGAGTAAACTGCATTTTCTTGACATAAGTTACCAGCTCTTCTGCTAATTCAACATATGACAAAAACCTGTTTTCTTCTATTTTTTTCTTCCAAGAACCAAGGTGTACTTCGTATACAGAATAAGGAGCATCAATGGCATTATGTTTCTTACGTTTCTGCATCCATTGTTCATCTTTCCAATCATACAGGGTATCCCATACTATTGAAGCAGTTTTGGGTGGATGCTCACATCTACGAGCATATGGATCTGCCTTTTCGGTCTTAATATCATTATTAGATGAGTGTATTTTGTATTTGTACACGCTTCCTTTTCCTACTCCCGGAATAAACCCTTCCCAAATACCTGATTGATCCCAACGCACATTAAGTATATGCTCTCCTTCTGTCCAATAATTAAAATCGCCTATTACTGATACTGATTTAGCAGACGGAGCCCAGACTGCAAAGTAGGTTCCTTCTGTTGTATCAACAGTGATAATATGCGATCCAAATTTTTCATACAACCGATAATGTTTTCCGGCTTTAAAAAGATTCACATCAAACTCAGTAAATAAGCTATGTACAATTACGTTCCCCATTCAATCATTATTTATAGGCTTTAAAATTTATATTCGTATCTATCTCTATAATATATTATTATGGATAAAAACACTTATATCTTAAATCCATCAGGAATTACAGCTCCTTTTTTTATTACTACTATACCGTCTTTTATTGAGTAGGACTCTTCATTTTTATCCTCGAGATGAGCACCTCCTTCAATAGTTACATTATTACCTATCCTACAGTCCTTATCTATGATAGCATGGTTTATTAAACATCGCTCTCCTACTCCAATATAAGGTCTATTATCTTTGGTATCGATCTTTAACTCTTCAATATCCTGATATCGATCACTACCAATCATATAGGTGTTTTTAATCACTGTATCTTTGCCAATTCTGGAACGAATACCTATAACAGATTGCTCTATTTCTTTAGCTTGAATAAGACACCCTTCTGCAATCATGGCTTTATTAAAGCAAGTTCCTGATATTTTTGATGGTGGTAAAATTCTAGGTCTGGTAAGTATGCTTTTGGCATTATTAAATAAATCAAACTTAGGAATGTCATTAGCCAATTCTATATTAGCTTCAAAAAAGGAAGAAATATTTCCTATATCCGTCCAATACCCTTCGTATTGATACGCAAGTACTTTACTTTTACCTATAGAATCCGGAATAATTTCTTTCCCAAAATCAATTGTATCTGGGTTTGATAATATATCAACTAACAATTGTCTATTGAAGATATAAATCCCCATAGAAGCCAGGTAGTCCCTATTTTCATTTTTCATTTCATCACTTACCTCAGATTCCCATCCAGGTAATTGATCAGCACTGGGTTTTTCTGTAAAAGATGTAATAAAATTATCATCATCAGTCTTAAGAATACCAAACTCTGTTGCATCTTTAGAATTAACCGGGATTGTAGCTATAGATATATCTGCTTCTTTTTCGATATGTGCATCAAGCATTTCGTTAAAGTCCATTTGATATAACTGATCCCCAGAAAGAATTAAAGCGTATTCAAAATCATGATTAAGAAAATGATGCATAGATTGCCTTACAGCATCAGCGGTTCCCTGAAACCATGTTTTATTATCTGGTGTTTGTTCTGCAGCAAGTACATCAACAAAGGCGTCACTAAAAGAACTAAATATATAAGTGTTCTTAATATGGCTATTAAGTGATGCAGAATTAAACTGCGTTAACACAAACATTCTTTTAATATCAGAATGTATACAGTTTGTGATTGGAATATCTACTAATCGATATTTACCTGCAATAGAAACAGCAGGTTTTGACCTGCTTTCTGTTAACGGGGATAAACGTGTTCCTTGTCCTCCTCCAAGAATAATTGCAAGGACTTTTTTGTTGATCATTTTAGTTGTTTTAAGGATTTGTATAACTGGATGTACTGTTTAGCTGAATGATTCCATGAATTATCAATTTTCATAATCCTTTTTTGTGTTTCCGTATAGTGTTTTTGATCGTTATAAAATTCGACTCCCCTTTTAATCGAATAAAATATATCATTAATGTTAACTTTATTATGGCAGATTCCAAAACCATCATCTCCGATATCTACTATGGTATCTTTTAACCCTCCTATGCTACGAACGATAGGTATTAAACCATAACGAAGAGAATACATCTGGTTAAGTCCGCAAGGTTCTACTCTTGATGGCATTAATAGAAAATCTGCACCTGCATATATGATATGAGACAGTTTTTCATCATATCCTATATAGGTATTATATCGATCAGAAAAACGTTCTTTAAGTGCTAATAAATGGTTTTCTACTTCTTTGTTTCCCGATCCTAAGATTAGCATATTAACATCTAAATGTTTTAGCGTTTCAGAAACAACTTCTGGTAATAAATCAGCGCCTTTTTCATACACTAGCCGACCAATAAAAGCGAATAATGGTTTTTCTATATCTAAATCAAATTTGTTGCAAATCCATTCTTTGTTAACTCTACGGCCAGAAATAAATGTATCTATATTATAATTCTCTATAACCATGGGATCTGTTTCAGGATCCCAGGTATCGTGATCAATACCGTTAAGAATCCCTATACATTTATCATTTTCATGGGCAAGTAATCTTTCTAATCCATTTGCTTGTTGTTGCAGCTCTAGCATATAACTAGGTGAAACTGTAGTTACTCTCCACGCACATTTAATTCCTGCTGCCAAAGGATTTATACATTGATCCCAATCTAATAACCCGATATGAGATTCATTAAATTGAGGAATATAGTTTAGTTTTTCATATGAAAACTGCCCTTGATATTGTGCATTATGTATCGTAAGAACCGTAGGTATATCACTTAAAAATTGATATTTATCTACTTGTGATACCATAAAAGGAATTAATCCGGTATGATGATCATGACAATGTATTACATCAGGTTTTTCATCTACTTGAAGTAACCAATCTAATACTGCTAATTGAAATGAAACAAATCTTTCTGTATCATCCTCATAACCATAAACATTAGAACGATGCAATAAGCTTTCTATGTGAACCAGATATATCTGAAAACCTAATTTCTTTTTGGTCTCTGCCTTTTTAATTGAAAAATCAAATGTCTTAGTACCAAGATTTAAGGTTCCGGAATAAACTGTTACTACCTCTAATTTTTGACAATAATCATTATCAAAGTAAGGTATAATAACTTCTGCAACAGTATCAGAATTATTGAGGTATTTTGGTAAAGAACCTACCACGTCTGCAAGTCCGCCAACTTTTGCCAGTGGATAACATTCTAAACTTGTGTGAAGTATTTTCATTGTTGGTTTTTAGCACATTACTCCATAAAAGTATCTCAAAATTGTTGATATCTTCTAAGAAGTTTTAAAACTAAAAAAAACAATACTAGTAACTACTAAATAAATTTCAAAAAGAAAGAGTCTTAATGATTATTTAATAATTTTTTAGCAATATCATTTTATTTTTCATAATTGTTAAATAAAAGAAAAGTTTAGCAATGTTAATAACCTTGTCTGATTATTTATTAATTGTACGCAATGCTTTTTTGATTATGTAAGCTGTATCTTTTGTTGGAGATTCATCTTTCCATCTGTTACATAAGATTTGAACCCATTCGGGTCTTGTTTTACTGGCATCGTTCAACCAATTACCCACAGCGTCTTTGACATACTTAGAAGTATCTGATTTAAGTGGTTCTAAAATAGAGATTCCTTTTTCAGGGTTTTCTTTTAAGGCATCTATCTTTTTTGTCCAGACTCCTATAGGTCGTGTAGCTTCTATAGCATACCTCCGGATATTCTCATCCTCACTTGAAGTCCATTCAGATAATATATTAACAGCTTCTTCTAGATTTTCTATAATAAACTCCTTTGCTGAAAATATCGCTACCTCACGAACTCCAAAATGTGGATCTGCTGCATAAGGTTTTATTAGTTGTAGGCGTTCAGAAATTGTTAACTCTAATCCCACACTATATTGTGCTGCCCAGCATCTAACCACATCTGATGTATGACTAGAGAGAGATTCAATAATATTTTTATCATTTGTTAATTGTGAGAATGTGATACCGATAACTTTTGCATTAGAATTTGCTGATGCTTTCTTTTGAAAAGAAACAGCTTCATAAAAACTATCGTACCACTCTTGTTTATCTAAATCATTTAATATGATAGTTAACAATTTTAATTGGTCTACTGCCAGCCACTCCATAAGGTTGGCTGTTTCTATCAATCCTTTATTTAGATATTCTATAACTTCTGGATTAAGATCCTTAAAACTTCTGGCTCCTTTTCTATTTTGTATATGTTCTGGAATCATATAAATATGAATGTTTTTGTCATCTGTTTTTTCAAAGATACTGATAACTAATTATGACTTTTCTATTTCTGTTTTTGGTAAAAAATGTACAGTAGCTATCATAAAAACCCGGATTCAATAGTTTGTTTCTAAAATAACAGAATCCAGGTTCATGAAACTTATTACTCCTCAAAATAATTGAATGTATCAAAATGATACATTTGTACAGATTCTGGCTTAATCACGGTAAATGCTTTTGCTGCCAATGGATTCTTAATAATATCTGCAGCAGCATCTTTTGCAGATTTCATATCTGCCCAGTGTACAATATCTATAAATTTTCCAGCAGCATTACTCGCTGTTGTTCTCTCGATAAAACCATAATATAATTTAAGGACATCATTTAAAGATTTTAGTGCAGTTCTAACTTCTGCTTTTGAATAATCTGGATTAGAATTAAATACAACTACTTCTACAACTGACTTTTGGTTTTTCATGTGTGGTTCTTTTTGATTAGATGTGATACTTGCGCTAAATAATACACTCATCATAATGATTTAATAGTATTGTGATTATTAATGATGTTCAAAATTAAGACCACACACTGACAACAGTATGTCAAGGGAATTTAAAAAAAAGAGAAAAAACTTAATTTTTTTAGTATTCCAGGTATTGCCCAAAATAATCTTCGAGGCTAAAATGTTTTGGAGGAAAGAGTTCTTGGGTTTCTATCAGTTGTATAATCCTATCTGTTCTAAACTGCCTATGATCCTTTCTCAATCGGCAATAAGCAATCATTACCCATATATTATTAGTAAAGTATACTCCTAAAGGTTCAACCGATCTTCTCGTATATTCTCCTGACCCTGCAGTATATTGAATATCTAAGACTCTACAATCAGTAATAGCTTGTTGAATGATTGATAAAGAATTACTAGGTTGGATTTGATCTTTATTATAAGTAAAAATTCGTTGTTCTAGAATTTCTAACTTTTCTTTTTGTGTAGTTTTTAAGACTGCTTTTACTTTTTCTACTGCTTCCTGATATGCATTAATCAAAGAGGTATCATTATTAGTGTTTATGATTTTTGAAGCTGTTAGTAATGCATTAGCTTCAATTTCTGTAAACATAATAGGAGGCAAAGAGTATCCATCTACAAGAAAATAACCCGTTCCTGCCTCTGCTCCAATCGGTACCCCAGCTTCGGTCAAAGCCTGAATATCTCTATAAATTGTACGCAGGCTTACATCAAATTTTTTTGATAACTCGGCTGCTTGAACAACTTTTTTGGATTGTAGCTTTACTAATATTGCAGTTAATCTATGTAATCGTTTCATATCATAGATAGATTATTCATATTCTTCATCCATAGAAGAATCTTCTATTTCACTAAGATCAGTTGTATTATTAATATAAAACTCAGCTTCTTCTGTGTCCTCTTGTTCCTGAATTTCTTCAGCTAAACGCTCAACTTTTTTATCCCGAATCATTCCTCCGGTCATAATTAAACTCGTGCCAATTATTACAAATAATAAAATCCCAGGATTAAAACCTTCTATCATCGCCTCTGCAGGAATAGCAAAAAACAGCAGTACTGTGATGAGTCCTCTTGGAGCAATAAAAACCTGAGGAGCAATATCCTTACCCATAAATAAGCGCAACAGCCCATATCTAATTGCATATATAGAAATGATAATTAATACACTTACCAAGGTAACTTTTAGATCCAATAAAGACGATAACGCAATGGTTATACCAAAAATCACAAAAAAGAGAGTTCTCACAACAAAGGCTGTTTCTGCTGTAATGACATGAAGTTCGTGATAAATAGATTTTGCTTTTTCAAAATCAAGAAATTTCCTAAGTGGTCCTTGAAAAAACAATTTCATATTGGCAATGACCAATCCAAAAATCAAAACAATTATTAGGGAAGACAAATGCATCTTTTTTCCTAATCCGTATAATAATAGTAAAACTGCAATTAAAAGAAATAGTTTTACCTGGCTTTTGATTTTCTGAAAGATCAAAATAATACCATAACTGGCAATAAGAGAGATTACTATGGTAAGAACCAGATTAAGGGCGAAACCTGTTACACCATTATCTTCGGCAGGATTAAGTTTACCGGTTAGGAAATAAAACATCATAATCCCAAGAATATCAGAAAACGTACTTTCATAAATATGAAACTCTTTTTTTGCATCACTCAATCCTGCTACACTAGGGATAATAATAGCACTTGATAAAATAGACAAAGGTGTGGCATACAACCATGCTGATTGCATGGTCATTCCTTCTACCAACCCGTATAGAATTAATGCTGCGATATATGTAGATGCCACCAAACCTATTAGTGCTATTGCCAAAGATTTTAAAATCGGGATTAATTTTTCACTTTTCAATTCTAATTCTAAAGCAGCTTCCAAAACGATCATGATTAACCCAACGATCCCAAGAACTTCGAGAATAGGGAAAAAATCTATCGAATTTCCAGGAAATGCTTTCAATACATATTGAATAACAACTCCCAGAATTATCAGCATTAATACTGCAGGAACATTGGTTTTTTTGGCAATTCCATTAAATATAAATGATAAAATAATGGTTAAAGAAATTCCTATAATGACATTGTACGAAGAAAAAATTTCCATGCAGGGTAAGGGTGATTAGGTTAAAAGTTGCGAAAAGATAATAAAAAGTCCATAGAAGTTGCTGTATTATTAATACTATATATCAACTTTTATTCGCAAATTTTTGGTTAGTATTTATTTAACTAAATCTTTATTGAAAAACAGTACTTTTAAATACAACAAACGTCAAAAATCAATTTTTATGTCAAATATGGGTCTGATTATCTCCGAAAGAAGTCGAGATATTGGTGATTTTTTCCGATCAAAAGACTCTAAATGAATAAAGAAACATCAGAGAGTATAAGCTCATAAGTTTTAAGAATACAATCCCGGTAATTTTTCCCTTTTTATTTTACCTGCAGATTGCAAATCAAAGAGGTCTAATTCGTACTTTCGCGTACTTATTAATATGATATATTTAATGAATGTGGATATAATTACTATGATAATTATAGTAAGTCCCTTCTTGTTAATTAGAAAATGAATAGTGAAAAAATAATACAGAGAATTGGAGAAATATATACTCCATTATCTATAGAATGTCAGCAAGATTTCATTGCCAATTCGAAAATAAATACATTCAAAAGAGGAGAAATTGTCGTTCGTGAAGGGCAATTTTCTAAAAAAGCATATCTAATTGTTGAAGGTTGTGCCAGAGCTTATTATTTGAAAGACGGAAAAGATATTTCAGATTGGTTTACTTTCGAAAATCAATTCATGGCTGCAATCGTTAGTTTTTTTAGCGAAGAACCCAGTCCACATTATGTTGAATTCGTTGAAGATTCAGTAGTATTTGAGTTTTCAAAAGAGACTATGGATTACCTTACAGATAAGTACCATGATTTTGAACGTTTTATTAGCAAAGTAGTTACTGAAACTATGTTAGGTCTATGTGAAAGATTGTATACAATTCAGTTTAATAAAGCAGAAGAGAGATATAAACACTTATTAAGTATATATCCCGATATAACAAATAGAATACCTCTTACTCATATAGCTTCTTATCTTGGGATAACCCTTGAAACTTTAAGTAGAATAAGAAATCCTAAAAATCGAATTTGATATATATCAAATGATAACTCTTCCTTTAATAGGTCATTTGTAAAAAAAACAAATGAAAGACAATCATAAACAACTTAAATCAATTTGGGGTAAATGGTGGGAGCCACTTAGAAAATGGTTTTATCCGACTTGGCTACTATATGAAACTTTAATTCGTTTTTATGGATACACACAGTCGGTTTATAATTATTTTATAAAGCAACATCATGATATTGCATCATATATTGGAGAAATTGGATCTCAAGCTCTAAACATTTTTTGTAGTGCTGCTACTTTTGTTATCTGTGTATTCTTTTTAACGGTTCCTGCTTGTTTTATTCTATATAAATTCTTCAAAATAGAAAATTTAACAAGCACTCAATTCGAACAAAAAATAAAAGTCTTTTTCTAAAAGTTATGAAAAAAATAGTCATTATAAATGGACATCCCGATAAGGAAAGTTTTAGTTTTGGACTTTCAGAATCTTATAAGAAAGGAATTCAAAAATCGAGGGCAAAGATAGAAGAAATTACTATCAGAGAATTGAACTTTAATCCGAATCTTCAATTCGGATATCGAAAACGAACAGAGCTCGAACCTGACTTATTGAAAGCTCAGGAGAAACTAAAATGGGCTGATCATTTAGTATGGATATATCCTATTTGGTGGGGTTCTGTACCTGCAATAATGAAAGGTTTTTTGGACCGGGTCTTACTTCCTGGGTTTGCTTTTAAAAAAAGAGAAAACTCCTTATGGTGGGATACCTACTTTTCTGGTAAAACGGCAAGAATAATTTGCACATTAGATCAACCTGCCTGGTATTACAAGTGGTTTTATAGAAATCCAAGCCACAATGCTATGAAAAAACTAACCCTAAATTTTATTGGAATAAAAAAAGTACAAATCACAACAATTGGCCCGATAAGATTGTCTAAAGAAAAATTTAGAGAAAAATGGTTGAAAAAAGTCGAAAGACTAGGACAATTGAACAAATAACAGCTAACTACAATAACATTTTTGTATAATTAAAATTAATTAAAAACTAATGAGGAACAACCTATTAAAACAAATAATCTATTTACCAATATTATATTTTGGAACTATAATTTTGGCCAGTTTTTTTGCTGAAGGATATAGTAATATAGAACAACACGCAAGCGAATTGGCAATTAACAAAAATCAAACAGCAGGAGATATTTTTAATATTGGAATATTTCTTACTGGTATCTCACTTGTTTTATATGGTATTGGTTTACGACTAAATCATAAAGCACAATTCTCAATAACCTCTATATTAATTATCATATTTGGTATTACATTTTTGTTCGGTGTTATATATAAAATTGGCTCGCCCTGGCACGGACTATACGGAATCGGAATTTCTATTATAATGCTTCCATTAGCTTTTTTATATGAATTGAAAAGAGAGAATATAAACCGTTTCACCAAAAACATTTCAATTTTATCAACTATATTAATATTCTTTTATCTATGGGCTATGATAGCAGGATTAGATCCTGCAGAATATAGAGGATTAACACAGAGAATCTTTGGAGGTTTTACTTTTGGGTTTATATCTTATACCGCATATATTACTAGTAGGTTAAAAGCGATCAAATAAAAAATAAAGCTTAGCAATAATAAATAATGAAATTAAATCATGGTATTTTCTATTTTACTGAGCCTGATTCTAATAGTTCTTGGAATAATTCACTTCAACTGGGTAATTGGAGGTACATTTGGGTTTGAAGCATCCATGCCTACTAAAGAAAGTGGAGAAAGAGCCTTGAACCCCAAAAATATTGACAGTGCCATAGTTGGGACTGGATTAATGACATTCGGGTTTTTTTATCTTTTTCAATCAGGAATAATAAATTACAACCTGCCAGAATGGATTTTAAAATATGGTGGCTGGATTATTCCAGTCATCTTTATACTTCGTTCAATTGGAGAATTTAAATACGTTGGATTTTTTAAGCGAATTAAACAAACTAATTTCGGGAAATTAGACACCAAATTCTATTCGCCTTTATGCCTGGCAATCGGGGTAACCGGAATTATAATTGAGTGTATATAATAAGTGCAAAGACACAGTGTTAGTTTCTAAAAATAAAAGATAGTTGTTTTATTATTATACAGCCTAAAACATCAGGTTTTTTAGATATTTTTTTTTATAAAAAAGCTATACCAATTCTCTTCTTAGCTCATTTAAGGTAATATTACTATTGATCAATTTTGTAATTACCTCTTCACGGAAATCTTCCAGATTATCATAATCATAGTATTTTGCCCATTTATGAGTTTCTAAAAGGTTTTTGATTTGTTTAATAAGTTTACGAGTAGCATCAGAAGAACGCAAAACAGCAACTCCGTCATAATTAGGGTTATCTCTATGGGTGTATTGTACTTTTTTATTTTCAAAATCAACTGATATATAATATGCATCTACATCTCCGTCAAGATTTTCTCTAAAATCCATCCAATCAGCATATCCCAGTCGTAAATTATCAATCTCAGCAGGAAAATCAGAAGCTAGTCTCCAATTACATTTTGCAGCACGTCCCCAATGATTAGAAAGGCGATATACTCCATGTTTTGTATAATAATAACTACTCCCCGATTCACTTCTGTAATTAGGTTTTCTACGTGAAATCTCTCGTAAAGAAACACCTCTAAATACGCAATATGTTTTATTAAAAAAGTTATTTCTGGTATATACCTTTTTAACTTCGATTACTTGTTCTTCCAATGTATTGTTTTTTCCCACGGCAAAGAAATCATAAATTTTCTAGAAAATGAAAACAAGTTTTTAACAAATTGCTATGATGAAATTTTGAAAATGATTTGTTACTTGTTTGATCATATCAATATTAAATATTGTAACAAATCCTGTATTTGTTCTTCTAATACTATAAACTACTGTTATCAATGAAAAAGGAGCTTTTTACTGCTTTTAAGGTATATGTTTTCAGTTGGTTACTGATTTTTACACTGATGTTATCGAGAGCATTCAGCGATCAGATTACTATAAAGAGAGCTTTAAGCGACTTTTTAGAATCCCTTACCTACTCTTCTTTTGTTATAGCAATCCAAGTGGTATTTATCATCATCTATCTTCTTTTTTTGATCATACGATATTTTATTAGAGTATACCACATAAAAGGAAATCGTATCATGATCAAAAGAATGTCTTTGTACATTCTTCTTCCAGTAGTCGTTTTGATTTCTATTTATAAGATAATCGTATTTAAAAATAGTTATGAAGACTATGATTATCAATGGGATTATGCAATAGAAAATACTAGTGGTAAAGTAAAAAACCTTTATTCTAAAGATCAAAAACATCGGGGCATGAGTGTTTTTGGTTGGAAAAATGATAATAAGGATGCCATTGAACTATTGGTCAAAGATCATATAGAATGGGTGGCAGTTATTCCTTTTTTATACCAAAAAGATGAACAGACAGTAAATATTACAACTCCCAAAAACCCTGGACATTGGTCTAGAAGAGATTCTGTATTTATTAAAAACATTACTGAAATGAGACGTAAAGGAATTCATATTCAGTTAAAACCACATTTATGGATGAATACAGGATGGCGTTCTAATATAAACCTTAATTCAAAGAAAGATTGGGATCAGTGGTTTATATCCTATCGTAAGAATATGATGCATTATGCCCTAATGGCCGAGCAAACAGGTGTTGAATTATTATGTGTTGGAACTGAGCTAAAAACATCTCTGCAACATCAACCAGATCAATGGAAATCACTTATACAGGAAATAAAAAAGGTATACTCCGGAAAACTTACATACGCTGCTAACTGGGATGGTGAGTTTAATGATGTTTCGTTCTGGGATGAGATGGATTATATTGGGATACAAGCGTATTTTCCGATTAGTAAAAAAGCAAATCCAGACCTAAAAACCCTTAAAAAAGGCTGGGACATACATATTAAAAAATTAAAAGATTTATCTGAAACTCATCAAAAACCCATTCTATTTACCGAGGTAGGATATAAAAGTGAAGCTTCTGCAACTATAAAACCATGGGAATGGGGGTCATATTTTAGTATACTACACAAGAAGAAATCTAACAAAACACAACAATTGGCATATGAAGCTTTGTTTCAACAATTATGGGATAAAGATTGGTTTTCTGGTATGTATATCTGGCAATGGAATATAAATTCTGAAGAAGAAAATGTTTATAAAAGTCTTGGATTTTCTCCACGGTTTAAACCCGCAGAAAATATTATCGCAAAATGGTATGGCACCGTTTCTTTTTAACAACTTCTTACTTTATACGAATTCTTTTTATCCAGTGGCTTTACTTAATACTCCAATAAATGCTACTATTTTATTATCGTAGCATACGGCACTTGGTCTATCAACCATTAACCTGGTCCAGCTATAATAATCATTATAGTGTGTTATAAGTACGACAAGCTCGTTTTTCTGGTATAAGTTAAGATCATCAAACCCTACTATTTCTGTATATTTCATCTTGCTTTATAATTTTAAGTTGGTTTAACATATACGTCCAATAATTATAGTTTTCTCTGATTTTTCTCAAATAGAGATCACACTCTTTTTTTGATTTTTTTATTAAATATTTAGCCTCTTTCAGAGTATGATATATGTTCTTGAAGTAGTTTGCTTGTGCTATAGAGGTTTCTATATCAGTGATGATAAGAATATTGCCTTTAAAATCTTCTATAACAATATCGACCTCTATTTTATCCATAAACCTTTTGTCTAAAAGTGTTTTTAGTTTTTGATAAACCTGGATAGAGATCGCTGTTTTTATCTCTGATTTGATTATAAACTCTTCTATAGTTAGCATACTATTTATACATTTTTTTTGATGAATAGATTGTATCGATAAAAAAGACAAGTAGCAGTAATTATGAAGTTATGGGGGAAATAATACTACCACTACTTGTCAAACAAACAAAGATTAATTGATACTAGAGAACAGTATCTACAATCAGGGTGGGGCAATCAAAACAATCCAATCATTATATTAACTTGAGATTTTAATTTGTCTTTTGTTTAGATACTGTATAGGGTTATTAATTTGTTGTGAGATAGTTGTAATAATATTAGAGAACACGTGGTTAGCGATTTCTTTTTAAAATTTACATTCTTTTTCATAGCACTTTTTAAAAATTCAATTCAAACGTATAGGTTATTGACCATTGAATTAAATTAATGCAACCAATGAACAATATCGATAGTTAAACTGTATCAATAGCTTCTCAACCCACTGATTATGTGTGTTTATTAATTATATAAAACATTCATAGTATATTCTATACCATTCACTGCAAGAAGAAGAGCAGTCGTTGCATCTATACTAACTCTTTATAAAATCTCAGGATATATTGCTATTTTTATTTTTTAAAAAAAGACAAATAGTCTTCTATCTCTACTCTATGAAAAGAATATCTGGGAAACAATACAAATTAGGTATACAGCTTGTTTTCTGGTCTTTATTTTTTTTACTTTTTATTTTATCCGAGTATATACTAAACCATCAATTAAAAAGAAGCAATTTACAGGCTACTATTTTGGGTAGATTGATCTTTGATGCGGTTATCTTTTTTATACATTATAAATACTTAATGCCCTTATTTCTTCCGCATAGAAAGTACTGGTTATATTTTACCAGCATTGCTTTTGTAATATCTTTATCCGTTGTAGGAGAAATCGTTTCTTACCAATTTTATTTAAAAGGAGAATTTTTCGATATTTCTTTAGGAAATAGAATATTTGTTGAAGTTGTTACCACCTGCATATTAATTATATCTAGTGGTACTATGCGATTTTCTAGTGAATGGGTAGATGCCAAGGACAAAGAAGCATTATTAGAAAAAGATAATTTAAAATTAGAGGGAGAGCTCAAGTTCTTAAAAAGTCAAATCAATCCTCATTTTCTTTTTAATACTTTAAATAGTATCTATTCTCTTTCTCATAAAAAAAGCCCTAGGGCTGCTCATATGGTAGATAAATTATCAGAAATCATGCGTTATTTAATGTATGATGGTAATCAAAAAAGTGTGCCCTTGAGTAAGGAAGTCAAGTTGATACAGGATTATATTGATTTATATGGTGCTCGTTTTGTAGAACACCATCATATAGATTTTTACCACGAAAATGTTCAATCTCATCATAGAATCGCCCCAATGTTACTAATTCCGTTTGTTGAGAATGCATTTAAACATAGTAACATATTTAATAAAGAAAACGCATGGGTGAGGTTTGAGATGGTTGTAAATAATGATACTCTTTATTTTACAACAATGAATACCAAAACTGAAAACCCTTCAGAAATTATCTCAAATAATATAGGGAATCAAAACGTAATTAAACAGCTTAATTATATTTACCCCGATTGCTATGATATTAATATAGAAGATAATGATAGAGATTATCAATTAAGTTTAACAATTCAGCTATAAGATGAATCATCATAAATTTATATAGTAATGATAATAATCTACGTACATTTAACAATAAAAATCAACCTAAGGAAAAACAACCAATGAAATTAAAATGCCTAGTTGTAGATGATGAGCCATTGGCAAGTAGCCTTATAAAAGATTATATAAAAAAACTACATCCTACACTTACTGTAGCAGGAGTTTGTAATAGTGCAATCGAAGCTCAAAACTATCTTTCAAAAAATGAAATCGATGTATTATTTATGGATATAGAAATGCCAAATATTAATGGTATAGATTTTCTAAGAGCTTTCAATAATCCGCCTTATACTGTTATTACTACGGCATATTCAGAGTTTGCTGCTACGAGTTATGAACTTAATAATGTTGTAGATTACCTGATTAAACCTATTGCTTTTGAGCGATTTGTAAAAACGGCCAATCGATTGATTACTACAATTAATAAAGATAACAATGCCAGTAAAGGAACTAATTCTTATAACAATATATCGTTACCAGAAACCAAAGAGAAGAAGAACAATTATATTTTCTTAAAACAGGATGGTAAGATCATTAAGGTAGATCATTCTAATATACGATATATCGAAAGTTTTGGAGAATATGCAAAATTTTTTACTGAAGAAAGCAGAGTAGTTTCAAGACTTGCTTTAAGTAAAATATTAGCAACTTTACCTTCAACACAATTCATCAGAATTCACAGATCATATATCATTAATATAAGTTTTGTTACTCATCTAGAAGGCAATCAAGTTGTGATGGGAGACACTGCTATTCCGGTAAGTAGGGGTAAAAAAGATGAATTATTAAATTTTATTAAAACCCATGGGTATTTAGAATAAAAAAAACAATTCCTGCTTATTTAAGCTTTTAAATGTTTACCCTATCTAAATAATACTCAAACCCTACAAGTCACATTTGTAGGGTTTTTTAAATATTTGTATTTCAATTAAAATTATTTAATAACTTCTCCTGCTGTTTTCACTTTTTTACCGGCAATATTTCCCAGGCCGTCATAACTAGCATATTTATATAAACCATGAAGCGTGGGATAATTAAAAACAGTTGCAATAAGGTGATCCAGTGTTTTCTTTTCTTGTACTAATTGCATACCGTAATGAATTAATTCTGTTGCCAGGTGTCCTATGATATGAACTCCCACAATTACTTTGGTATTTTTATCAAAAATTAATTTTAGATACCCATTATCTGTATCTCCCATAATCATTCCTCTGGCTGTATCTCTAAAATAGCTATACCCTACTCCATAATCGATTTCCTCTTTTTTGGCTTCTTCTTCAGTTATTCCAACCATAGAAACTTCTGGAACTGTATAAATACCATACGGAAAAATATCAGCCAACGATTCTAAATCTGCAGTATTAAACATATGTGTTATTGCGATACGACCTTGTTCCATACTTGTACTCGCTAATGCCGGAAATCCAATAACATCACCCACTGCATAAATATTATCGATATTGGTTTGAAACTTGTCGTTTACTAAGACCGTTTCTCTTTTACCGGTTTTAAGACCAATCTCTTCACAATTAAGTCCTTTTATCTGTCCGCTTCTTCCTGCGGCAAATAAAAACATATCAACATTAAGAATTTCTCCTGATCTTAATGTTAACCTTAGTGGTTGTTCATCTTCTGGTATTTCAAATTCTGTAACCGAGTTTTTAAACAATATTTTGATTTCGTTTTTACGCATTTGTTCGACCAGAGCTTCAGAAATTTCAGAATCCAAAAAGCCCAGAATTTTATCATGATCATTAACAATAAATGTTTTAACACCCATGGCTCCAAAAATAGTCGCATATTCACAGCCAATAACTCCAGCCCCAAGTACACATATAGATTTCGGGAATCTTTTGATATTTAGTACCGTATCCGAGTCTAACACACGTTTGTTATCAAAAGGAATATGCTCAGGATGATACGGATACGATCCCGTTGCGATAAGGATATATTTACCTTCTATGGTGAGTTCTAATTCTCCTGATATTTTTATGTGATGCTTATCAATAAAACTAGCAAAACCTTCAAACACTTCTATACCGTGTTTTTTAAGGTTGTGTGCTACTGTTTTATGCATATGATTGGCGACTACATTTTTTCGGTACAGAAAATCATGAACTCCGGTTTCTCTACCTATTTCTTTATCAACGCCAAAAATCCCTTTTTGATAAATACCAGAAAGGTATAAAGCCGTTTCTTTTAATGTTTTAGAGGGCAATGTACCAGTCTGCACACCCGCTCCACCATATTTGCGATTTTTCTCTATCAATGCTACTTTATAACCGAAATACGCTGCTTTTGCAGCTGCTTTTTCACCAGCAGGTCCTGAGCCAATCACAATGAGATCAAACTTTCTTTCCATTAAATAATTATTTTGTGATCATATGTGTTATTTCATCCCAAGAGGATGTTTTTTTAGTTAAAAAATTTTGACATTTTTCTAAAAATATCTTTACTGCCCTATCTTCTGGGTATTGATTATTCAACTCTAAAAAGATTTTGGAAGCCTCAGTAATTTTTTTACTCTTCACACATTTCACTCCCTCATTATATTTTTTGAGGTATGCCAATTTGGTTTTCTCTCCAGGACATAAAAACTCATATACAGATAAGGTTTTAGTTTTTCCTTTTACTTTTACCATATCAAGAAATCGGTAATTGAATTTCTTTTTATCTTTTAATTTAGATAATGTATGTTCTGTTCCTATGATTTTTGCTTGATAATGTTTTGTAAGGCCTTCTACTCTAGAAGCCGTGTTTACTGCATCAGAAATCACTGTTGTTTCTAACCTATGATCGTGACCAATTGTCCCTAAAATAAGGTTTCCAGTATGAATACCTGTTCCTATTTGTACAGATAATTGGGTGTTTTTCTTTAGTTTATCATTAAACTCTACTAAGAAATTCTCAAATTCAAATAAAGTTTGGATTGCTGCATCCGGATCATCAGGAAACAAAGCCATAACAGAATCCCCAATAAACTTATCTATAAATCCTCCATTTTTTCTAATGATAGGAACGATACCACTTAAATATCCATTGATGAAATCAAAATTTTCTTGCGGACTCAATGATTCTGATATTTTGGTAAACCCTCTAATATCAGAAAAAATAACAGTCATTTCTCTTTCTACATGATCTCCTAGTTGCACTTGCTCAATACTATCCCTACCTAGGTTTTGTAAAAACTCCTGAGGTACAAAACGACTATTCGCTTCACTTAACCGCAATAATCTTTTATTTGCAGTTGCTAACTCTTCTGTACGTTCATCAACTTTTTGTTTAAAAAATCGTAATCGAGTGATTACTTCATCTTTTAAAAAAGAAAAATTACGGGTCAAACTTCCAATTTCATCATCAGTTCTTACAATAGGATGTTCTGTTTCAAGTGTAAAATTACTATCTACAAATCGAGTAATATGCCTTGTAAGTTCTGTTAATGGTCTTGTAATTTTTCGAGAGATCATTGAGCTAATCCATAGACTCACTATCATTAAGAAAAAAGCGATCAAAATAAAATAAATAGTGAGTTGTCTAAACTCTGCCTTTGCCCACTCTTTTGTGTGTTGTACGATATTGGCAAAATCTTCTTCACAGATAGTTATATGCTGATCCAGTTTTTGTTTTAATCCAGAATTATCTTTGATCCCAATACGTTTATCTAGTTGTACTAATTGAACGAATTTATTATGATACCCATCCAGGTAATACAATATTCTATTTTTTCGAGCTTTGGTTATCCTTCTGCTATTGGCAATTCTTTTCCGGATTGAAGAAATACGTGTAGTGAATTTAGTTACATATTCTTTCTCATTACGCATAATATAATCCTTTTCATGCCTTCTGAGAAACAGGATGTCTTCTGTTGGGATTTCACTAATTCCTTCCAGCCAATGTGCATCCTTACGCATCGACCCTTCTAGATTATAATTTTTATATCCTCTTGCTTGTATTTGTTCAATCAGTTCCAGAAAAACTGCATCAATCTCTGTAATATCAGATCTAATAAATTCTATTCCTCCTGCTAATGCGCCTTCTGTCTCAAAATCCACATGCATAAGATGTGATCTCGTACTATCTAATAATTTAAGGTATATCTCCAGATATTCATTATCTCCTGTTCTAAAGAATTGTTGATCTTTTGTAGCATAACTAAAAAAGTCCTGTTGTGCTTTGACACTTTTAAGTAACATTACATAGGATTGTTCTATGGCTATAGTACGTTGAGCGATATGTTCTCTGCGTTTAAGATAGAATATAGAAAGTATGATAATCACAAAGCTAAAGCTAATGAAAACCATAAACCAAAATAACAATCGATGACGAAACGTGCGAAACATCTGATAGTATTTAAATTGGAAACATATCTTAATCTGTACGTATTGCGTACAACTCACCTCGCAAAAAGAGTAAAGTTCTGTATGATTGGAGCCACCCGATTAATTATCTGGATGTTATAGTATTTTTACTACAATATACTCAAGATTATGGTTTTTTTTCTAATAAAACGCTACTAATTACAAAAACTTTATGTTAACAATTAGGTTATAAGTCACTGAATTGATATCTTTTAGCTATGGTATTTAGTTGGATTCTTTTGGCGCATTGGGTGGGAGATTTTGTTTTTCAAACCTCTAGGATGGCTACTGAAAAAAGTAAGCAATTAAAATGGTTATCTATTCATGTGATAACCTATACTGCAGTGTTATTAATATTTGCCCTTTTTGTGTTTTCTTTTAAACTGGCAATCACATATGTATTAATCAACGGGGTTTTACATGGGATTACCGATTTTTTCACAAGCAAATTATCTGCGAAATATCAGGAAACCCCACGTATTTTCTTTCCTATATTAGGGATGGATCAGCTAATCCATACAGTAACTCTATATATTACGTATCTGAATATTAAATCTTTACTGTTTTTTTTAGATTACTAAGCAGTAAAAATAGTCTCTGAGTTGCTATTTCATAAATTGACTTTTAAAATATTTCCTGAATTCGGGTTTCAGATCGGTCATATATTTCTTCATTTGATCTGCAGTCAATATTTTTTCCAATTCTTCTTCTTTTGAATGTTGCATTTTTTTCATACTCCCCATTTTACTAAACATACCTTCATCGGATTCCATAACAGCAACAGCTTTCTCAGAATATTTAAGGTTTATAGGAGTAATTTCAGTTACCTGGTTTTCATCTAACTTTAGCACTTCTTCCATCTTTTCTGTTTGATATTTAGACATTTCTGCCGCATCTGCTTTGGATTGGCCACTCACAAATGATGTAACTGCCATAATCATCACGGTTATTATTACATTTAAATTCATAATTTTTAGATTTTAATTAAACTTTACTTTTCTAAACCAAATATCTTTAAGGCTCAGATTGACATTGATCATATTAAAATTTTCTTCTATTAAAATTCCCTGTACAGCTCCCTTATTTCCTTTTGAAAAAGATATATTGAGCATTGATGTACCTCTAAGACTTATCGGGATTCCTACTCCGGCGCTAAAACTATAGTTGTCAATAGTTTCATTATTTACTTTTAAATACCCTGAATCATAATTAAATCCTGCTCTAAACTCCATGTTTTGCCAATACTTGAGTCCACGTTCTCTTGCTCTATATTGAGCTCCCAAACTGAATATAGATTGATCTGTAAACTCTCCTATATTATCTCTTTGATCGGTAGATCCCCAAAGGTTTCTTTTATAATCCATATTAAGTGTTAGTCCATTTATTGGTTTAACACTCATCCCAAATCCGATTTCCAGAGGTAGTTTAAAATCATCTATATTTAAACCTTCTTCATCTTCTTCTTCGGTAAGTACAAAATCCAGTGTTTTGGTTACATATCGATCTTGCGAACCGTTTAATCGAGTAGGTAAATCTGTAGTAAATCCAAACGTGTATTTATCGTTTAGTTGATATTGAAACCCTGCTCCCAATCTAAAACCATTATAGTAGCTTTTTTCATTGATGTTTAAAAAGGTATCTCCGATCAATACCTGTTCATTTTCGTCAATATTACCAAACAAGAATGAGGTTCTTAGTCCTACACTTAATTTATCATTGAGTGTATAACCATAATTAAGTTTTAGGTCATTCAATCCTCCTGATCCTGTAATATTACTAATAAACTCATCTTGTGAGCCTTCAATATTGCTTCGTATTCCGATCAATGCATATCCTACATCAGTAAATGGCACCAGAGATATTCCCATACCAGATTTATCATTAATACTAAAGGCAAAAGCAAGATTTGAAAAATTAGCAGCAATTCTTGATTCATCCTTGTCATTATTATTGGATACGCCATTAAGTTCTCCCAGAAAACCTATGTCCAGCAGGAAGCTTTCTTTGGGAACTGAAGTAAATGAGGCAGGATTCAGGTTATTGATAGAATTTTTACTTTCCAGAGCAATCCCTCCTTTACCAAGTGCACTAGTACTACCGATGGTAGCATTGGATTGCACTCCTAATCCAAATAAAGAATAAGGAGATCCAGTGAGATTATTTGTTTGTGTGTATGCATTTGCTACCACTAGCAAAAACATGGTTGTTATAGATACTAATAATTTATTCATCATAAATAGCGTAAGTGATTACCAGTTTTACTTCAAAATCGGTGCTTCCTTCTCCTTCCAGAACAGTTCTGTCTACTGTGTTATTGAAGTTTATCGGCAATAGTATAAGCGCATCATCAATTTCTGGAGATTCTGTTAATTCATTCTCGATGTATGGACCTACCGGAACTTCATATACAATCTCATTAAATTCTTTATCATCTTCATTAACTCTGGCAAAAACAGCTCCTTCTCCATTAAACAATTGATTATTAAGTAAGTTGTTTTGATCTACTCTATACACAGCGAGAGAATCTCGTATCGGTAGTATTTCAGAAAATTCCTGCGGTGGTGGTTTTATCAATAAAGTAGCATCCAGCACAGTTCCTGTTCCAGGGATTTCAAAAATCTTTTTTATTGTTGGAAATTGAATTCTGGTAACCATCCCAACTCCTGATTGAATATAGCTTCTATTGTTTGCATCTTCTGAGGCCAGGTTGATTTCCTGATCCGTAAGTGTATCAAAAAAAGTTCCCTCGGTATTACTTTCGATCTTATTAAAAAATGGTGGAATGTTCTGATTGGTGATAATACTTAAATCAAAGGTTCGTTCATCATCTTCAAATTCTCCTGGAACACGATAAAAAAAACGCAAATATGTATTTGTAATATCTGTAGAGAAACCAATAACAGATGAATCATCATTATCTCCAGGAATCAGGGCAAAGCCTTTAAATTCATTTCTTAGTTCGTCATTATCATTAATATCATTTTCTTTGATTTTATCAAAGACAAGTTCTCCTACCGCTATTGGTATTGATATATGTAAAGAATCTTCGTCAATGGGTTCTGGGAAGTAACTACGACTTGCAATCGGGTTTTCTTCATAAGGAACACTACTGGTATTATAAAATACATCATCATCAGGTCGTAATTCATCTGTTAAAAGATGAACATTTATAGTAGAGACTTGTGTAGTATCATTATAAAAGTATTGATCATAATTAAGGATCAGTGCAATGCTATCTAATTCTGCATCATCGGGTATCGAATAAATAGAAGTCGTTAACTCCATATAACTCTCTGCCCTTGTTTTTCCGAAGATAGCATCAGTATATTGTCCTAATAATATTCTATTAGAAGAAGAGGTATTGATACTATCAAATTTATAGGTAGAAAGCTCTACTTTAAACGTATCAATAGATACAACTCTTACATTAGAATCTGTAAAATCCTGCCCCACTTCTAATGTTGGGATTTCTTCTTCTTGAGAACAAGAGATTAGCATAATACTAATGCTTAAAATGGCTAAAGCATATTTCATATAATCAAAGTTTCAGACAAAAGAAATGGACAAGCCCACCATCTGAAACTATATTATACTTACATCGATAAAGTATAGACCAATCAGTTATTTAGCAGGATTAAAAAGTTATTCGGTATTCATAGATACAATGAACGGTTTGGTCTATAGAGATAGACGTCCAGTATATTTTATTTCCAACCACTATCATTCACAAATACATTTACCAAAAATTCAGAATGCGATCTTATATAATTACAATGTTTCTTACAGTAGGAATAACACATATAGTATGGAGTCAAGCTCCCGATAGAGAACCTTTTGGTATAGAATATACTATGGTTCCTGATATTGGAGATGTAAGTATGCAACAGTACAATGCGCAGGCAGCTATAGGAAAAAGACTAGGTAAAGGAATGATAGGGTTTGGAGTTAATTACACTCATAGCAATTTTACATTTAATAATGCAACAACAAATTTTGATACTTCCTCTTATGAAACTTTTCATACCATTAGAGGTAATTTGTTTTATAGACGTGCTTTGGGTAATTCCTGGAGTGGAAATCTGGTAGTATCACCAGTACTATCATCTAATTTTGAATCAGGAATCAGTAGTGAAGATTTCTTTATAAACGCTATTGCCAGCGTATCCAAACGATGGAGAAAGGATGAATCATTAGCTACTTTAACTATGGGACTTGGGTATGGAACCATGTTGGGAAAACCACGATTTATTCCGGTGATTTCTTATCGCAAGAAAATTAATGATCAATGGAGTTATGGATTAGGAGCACCAAAAACCAATGTACAATATCAATTAAATCCCAAAAACGAATTTGTTGCATTTGCAGGTTTTAATGGATTATTTGCCAACAACTCCTCCTCGGTAACTTTCTCTAATACAGAATCTTTGACCGACACCAAAATACAATACAATAGCTTGAATTTAGGGCTCGAGCACCATTTTAAAATACAACCTAACTGGACCACCTTAATTCGTTTGGGATATTCACCTTGGAATCAGCTAAGAATACTTGATAACGATTTTAATGAAGTATATGAATTTGAAACCAATGGTTCATTATTTATAAGTATGGGATTACGATTTAATTTAAAAACCAAAAGCAATGAAAATAAAAAGTAAGCAAATTTGGCAGTATCGTACTGTCTCCAAAATCATCATAGGTACATGTATAGGTATTCTATCTACTAGTTGTTCTGATGACGATGATGATGATAAATTAGGTAATTGGGTAGATAGCTCAGTCTTTGATGGGACTCCCAGAAGTAGTGCTACTGCATTTACTATAGGAAACCTGGGATATATGGGTACTGGTTTTGACGGAGATGATTATCTCAAAGATTTTTGGGTGTATGATTTAGAAGGAAATTTTTGGCGTCAATTAGCAGACTATTCAGGTAGTGCTCGTAGCTCTACTTCATCATTTACTGTAAATGGTAAGGGATATATAGGATTAGGGTTTGACGGTGATAATGAATTGGGTGATTTTTATACTTATGATCCTGCAAGTAATACCTGGAGTACTATTGCTGATTTTGGAGGAACACCCAGACGTGGAGCTATAGGATTTAATGGATCATCAACCGGGTATGTAGGTACAGGGTTTGATGGCGATAATGATAAAAAAGATTTTTGGAAATATAATCCTGATACGGATAGCTGGACAGAAATAGTCGGTTTTGGTGGTAATAAAAGAAGAGACGCTACCACCTTTACTATCGATGATAAAGTATATATGGGTACCGGTATTTCTAATGGTATTAACCAGGATGATTTTTGGGTATTTGATACAAACACAGAGATATGGTCAGCATTAACAGATCTTGATACGGATGACTATGATTTAACACGTAGTAATGCAGTTGCTTTTAGTATTAATGGCAGAGGATATCTGGCATGTGGCGATACAGGAGTAGGTATTACCACATCAGTGTGGGAATATAATACTGCTACGGATGAATGGGATGAAAAAACATCTTTTGAAGGTGTGACCAGGCGTGATGCTATTTCCTTTAGTAATGGATCCAGAGCATTTGTAGCTCTAGGAAGAAGTGGTACTTTATATCTAGATGATAATTGGGAGTTTTTCCCATTACAAGAAGAAGATGAAGATGATTAAGTGATTGATTGATTGTGTTACCATCAGCTAGTTCCTTTAACCTGTATGAATTAAAATTTATGAAACCGATTTTGCAATATTTATTAGTTTCTGTAGTCATTGCCGTAGGTGTAATGCTCACCACCTATTTAATGCAAAAAGATATAGCATCTGATCGAGAAGTATATATCTATGAAGTACAGGTTAAGGAACTTTCTGATGATCCCGGATGGTATTATGAGATATATAAAGGAAATAGACTGATTATTAAACAAGAACATATACCAGGAGTTGCAGGCATTCAACATTTCTCTTCAGAGGAAGATGCTCAAAAAGTAGCTGCTTTGGTAGTAAATAAACTAGAACGAATGATAATACCTTCTATTACAAAAATCGATTTAGAAAATTGTAACGTTGATTTCAAAAATTAGTTATATTAGGATAAATGCTATCGGTTTGAAAAAGACATTTCAAATAAAAGAAATATGGATTCATGTAATCTCATGGGTATGCTTGTTGTCTCTTCCTATTGGAATTATCTTAACGCAGGTAGAAACTATTCATATAGGTAAGATATTACAAATCTTTGTAAATCCCATTGTGTTTTATGCAAACTATTCACTTCTTGCTCCCAAGCTATTACTTAAGAAAAAGATAGTTACGTATATCGTATCCTCCATTGCGTTTTTAGTGATCTTAAATACTATTATTCATAACATTGAATTTTTTAATCCTGTAGAAGAAATCGAAAACTTTAAACCATTTCGCAATGGTCTTCCGCAAGGTAGAGGTGCACGATATGTATTTAGAAGTGTTTTTTCTTTTGCATTTTTCTTATTAGGTGGTATTTTTTGTCTCATTGTAGATTTTTATAAAAGAGATAAGGTTTCTAAAGAAACCGAAGCACAACGCACAGAAACAGAGTTACAGTTTTTAAAAGCACAACTCAATCCACACTTTTTGTTTAATTCTTTAAACAGTGTTTATTCTTTGGTACGAAATAAATCTAATGATGCACCAGAGGCCGTTTTAACCCTATCAGAGTTAATGCGATATATGTTATATGAAGCAAATCAGGAAATTGTACCCTTGATCAAAGAAATTGATTATATAAAAAACTATGTCTCGCTACAGCGATTGCGACTTTCTAATAGTGAAGATGTAACGATATGTATAAAAGGGGATTATGAAAAAAAGAATATCTATCCCCTACTTTTGATTTCCTTTATCGAAAATGCCTTTAAATATGGTACCGATTTTAAAGGAGTAACAGATATAGATATCAGGATAGAAGTCGAAAAGAATACCCTTCATTTTATGGTCAGCAATATTATTGGGGTGTATCGCAAAAACAAAAATAGTTCTGGAGTTGGGTTAAGCAATATAAAGAACAGATTAGAGCTTTTATATCAGGACATGTATACCCTTGATATTAGAGAAGAAAACGGAAGATATGTAGTAAACCTTACTTTAATTTTAGAAGGTACTTTAGTGTCTGAAGTATGAATATGAAAATAATGCTCAAAAACGATTAAAATTAATGCTTATGAAATGCATTATTATAGATGATGAACCGTTGGCTTTAGGAATTGTTAAGTCCTATTGCGAAGATGTAGGGACTTTAGAGATTATAGGCACTTTTACAAATGCTCTGGAAGCTATACCACTACTAAATGCCGGAAAAGTAGACCTGGTATTTTCTGATATTGAAATGCCCCAGATTAATGGAATTGATTTTATAAAAACACTAGATCACAGACCTCTTTTTATTTTTACTACTGCCTATTCTCAATACGCTCTCGAAGGGTTTGAGATCAATGCTGTGGATTATTTGGTGAAGCCCATTCCTTTTCCAAGGTTTGTAAAAGCTGTAAATAGGGCTAAAGAAATCTACGACCTAAAAAATACAAGTCAAACTACTGAAACACAAAATAATGAAGACATTATTTCTAGTAACACTACAAGTCAGTTTATATTTGTAAAATCAGAATATGACACGGTTAAAATTCAACTAAGTGATATCACTTATGTTCAAGGGTTAAAAGATTATCTTAAGATTTACACTATCGATGAGAAACCTATTCTCACCCTGATGACCTTTAAGGATATTCAATCAAAATTACCACCAGAATATTTTATTCGTGTACACCGATCTTACATAATTAATATCCGCAGTATAGATACCATCCAACGCAGTAAGATTGTGATTGGTGATGTAAGAATTCCTATAGGTGATAGTTATAAAGTAGAATTTACTAAACGTATAGGTATATAAACAACAACTACAGATAGATTTAGTTTTTCCCCATTGAGAGGGGTTACGGTGTGCACCTTAATTATTTTGTGTAATAATTAATTTTTTCATACTTCCACTCTTGCTTTTTCGATAGCATGCCAAAAACTTCATGCCAGGCATTGACTGGTTTAAAGTAATATCCCTCTCAAGAAGGAAAAAAGAAAGGTTTTATATATTAATTATTAATACAGGGTAATCAGCTTCTCCTTTTCCTGAGAGGGTTTAAATATTTTTACAACGAACTTTAAATCATATATTCTGATGGTTTGATCTTTATTTTTTTACCACCGTTATTAATCGCATCATGGATTTTATAGATACATACTTCGCTCCTATAAGATTCTATGGCATCATAGTTTAAGGTTTCATTACCTCGCACCGTTTCTATAAAGTTCTTAAGGTGTGCAGTATGTGCCGGTAAATTATACACCACATCCATATCTTTAATTTTATCAATCTGATAACTTACCTGAGGAGCAGTTTCTTTAATACCAGAGTCTCCCACTTCTTTGGCTTTATATTTAGCCAATCCAGCTTCATTTTGTATATACCCTTTATCAATATACTGTTGCCACTTTTCTGCAGCTACTTTAGATTCTCGATATATTTTATTCTCTTTACCCTCAGAAATGATAAAAGCTCCCTGATCTCCTATAAAACGTTCATATACGCCAATAGCTCTCGAGTTTGATATATTCTCATACATAGCGATTGCTGGACCATTAGGCGTATCATATTCTAAAATAGTAGCCATAGTATCTGCTTGTTCAAAACCAAAATAAGAATTGTTACCGGTAGCATAGACCGTTTTAGGAAAAGCATTAAAAAACCAGTTAAAAATATCGATCTGATGTGACCCCAGATCAGATACTACGCCTCCACCCAGTTTTTTATAATTTCTCCAATTATATACCTGATCTATAGATTCAAATCCATATTTCTTTAGCTTAGCAAGATCAATCTGATCATTTTTATTAGGACGTTGTGTCCATATTTTAGAGCGATTCCATTGACCGGTTGCATGAGTCAACCTACCAAACATTTTTTCTTTTTGGATCAGGTTTTTATATGTAAATCGGTATCTATCATTACTACGTCGTTGTCTTCCTATTTGCAAATATGTTCCTGTTTCTTTCATAGTCGTTGCCATGGCTTTTGCATCCTTAATACGATTCGACATTGCTTTCTCACAATACACATGAATTCCTTTTTTCATCGCATCAATTGCATGTCGTGCATGCCAAAAATCGGGAGTAGCAAGTGCTATAGCATCCAGCTTTTCCTTATCCAGCATTTCATAAAAATCTTCATAGGTATTAATCGCTTTACCGTGTCGTTCTTTAAATCGACGTTTTGTATTATCTCTTCGGCTTTCTATCACATCACAAACTGCCACCAGGTTACATCCTTCAATTTTAGGAATGTTATTAAAGATAATACCACTACCACGTCCTCCACAACCTACTACGGCAATGTTTACCTGGTCAAAAACAGAAAAGGTACTTGCCCTGATCCCAAAAGGTCTTGCCAGAATAATACCAGTACCTGCCAAAGCGGTAGTTTTTATAAAGTCTCTTCTCCCCTTTTGATCTTCCGGATTTTTTGATGGTTTGGTATTCATGCTATTATTGACTTATGTGGTTAGGGTGTTTACTATATTGGATGTTTCCATCTTGACTATACGCAACCCAATCAATACCTGGAGTAATTTTACAAGTTTCTTTAATCTGTTGAATTGGCATTAAAAAAAAGGCAGTCGAAAAAGCATCTGCATATACCGCTTTATCTGCACTGATCCACATACGCTGGTATAAAGTGGTTATATCGTTACTTCCTGTTTTGGGATCAAAAATATGCTTATCACTCCAATACAATCCAGAAGCGCTTATAACGGTATTACTCAAATTAAGCAACTTTTCTTCTTTTGTGCTATTAAGTGTATAGTTCCAGTATGGTTTTTGCGTGGGGTCATTACGTAATAACAATGTACTATCTCCTGCACTCAGTGCATATGTTTTTATATCGTGTGCATCCAGAATAGAAGTAAGTTGATCCAGAGCATAACCTTTACCAATACCGCCCAAATCGATTTGTATTCCTTCTTTAACACAATATACTTTTGGAGTTTCCGGATCTATATATAAACTTCCGGCATTCTTTTTCAAAAACACCTGTTTCAATGCTTCTGTATACTCTGTAGCATTTAAAATTCCTTTTTTATATCCTCTAAAAACATCAATCGCCTCTGCCATCCCAATATCAAAAACCCCTTCAGTAAGTGCCATCACTTCTATGGCAATTTTAAGGCATTCGTGGGTTTCATGATCAATCAGCACATGAGCTCCTTCTTCTAATTTATTGATCCTGGAGATATCACTATCAGGTATAAAACGACTTAATGTATGTTCTAAAACATCAATTCTACCAAAACACTGATCTGCAACACTTTGTGCATATTCTTTATCGTGATGTAGTATCTTAACAAAAAACTGGGTAGCCATAGCTGCATGCTCAAAGCTATATAGTTGGTTGGTTAATTTGTGAAGAACAGTCATTAAAGATGAATTGTTCTTGAAATTTACTAAAAACCAAAGGGATATGAAGGGGGTTTATGAAATATTTAAATATTACATCTTCTTTTATAACATTGTAAATAATAAAATATTCTAAATATTACTTTAGTTACCTGCAAAGGTTCTTAACTTTGTGGTGCGTAACAGATAAGAATACGTATGAATTCTTTACATAGATTATATCATATCATTCGATTATCGTATTTGTTAGTATTGGTATTTACTAACAATTCGATCTATGCTTCTACTACACCTCCTTACCAAACTCTCATATCACATTTTGATGAAATCAATTCCTTAACCAATAATGAGGATCAAGATGACTTTCAGGAAAACAGGTATATTGTTGTAGATTCTGAGAATATTGAGGACGAAAAAGAGGAAGAAGAAGATCAAGATGATGTTAATATATACTCGGTCTCCTCTACTCACTCTCTAAAGCATTTTAAAGACACTTCTGGTAAATTAGGATATCAGACACCCAGATGTTCTAAGCAGAAAATCTACATTCTTTATTTGCGGTTAAAGCTAGGCGCATAATACGGTACTACTAACTGGGTATTTGTGACACACTCCAAATACTAATATTTACTATTCAGAGAACTTTGCATACTCCAAAGCTCTCATTTATTTAATTTATTAAACACCGTATTATGAAAAAGATAGCATATATACTATTGCTATATCTTCCGTTATTTTGTTATTCGCAAAAATCTGGCAACGAATACAGTTCCTGGAATTCTTTAATCCTTGATTACCATATCAATGATCATTTTTATATAAAGAACGAAGCGCATTTCAGGCGAACTAATTATTTAAGTAATTGGCAACAAATACTCATACGTCCTTCTATTCATTATCAATTAAACAATGAAGTGGATTTGGCAACAGGATATTCGTATGCCAGGAATTATAATTCCGCTAAAGATTTTGATGAAAACAATCTTTGGCAACAAGTACTATTATCTCACAAGTCAAGTATCCTAAAGTTTAAACATCGCTTTAGATATGAAGAACGTTTTATAGAACAAGTGCAATTAGTGTCTCCCGGAATTTATCATAGTAATGGTATTCATTTTAGTACCAGGTTTAGGTATCGATTTACCTTCAGTTTACCCCTATTAAAAGTAACGGATCATAAAAAGATTGGTTTTACTGCTTTTGATGAGATATGGCTCAATACAGATAAAGGAATTGTTCCCAAATCACTCAATCAAAACTGGTTGTATGCTGGACTCACTTATCCTATTCTAAAAAAAGGAAAGTTAGGGATAGGCTTTATGAGCGATTATACAACACTTACAGATGCTACGCATAAAACAAATACCATTTTACAAACTACATTAAATTATCATATAAACTAAAAGACTTATGAAAACAAAAGTGATCATAGTAGGGATCGTATTGACAATGATCAGTATATCCTGTAAACACAAGCAGAATAGTACCGAGACATCAAATCTTCAGGCACAAAAATCTACCGATAACAAAGACCACAAAACACATTGGGAATATAGTGGCGAAGTAGGTCCAGAACATTGGGCCGAACTTATAAAAGATGCAGATTGTGGTGGTCAGCATCAATCTCCTATTAATATTGTAACGATTGATGTAAAAAAAGATTCAAATCTAAACCCTTTGGATATACAGTATTCTAAAGAAACAAAAATCTATGAGGTTATTAATAACGGACATTCTATCCAGTATAATTTTGAGCAAGGCGATTATATCAATTATCAAGGGGATCGGTTTGACCTAAAACAAATTCATTTTCACGAAAGCGCAGAACATACGATCAACGGTATTCGTTATCCTCTGGCTATCCATATGGTACATACCAATAAACAGGGAGAGTATCTCGTATTAGCAGTGATGGTAAAAGAAGGAGAGAACAGCCAGCCTTTTGAGTTCCTGGAAAACTATCTACCACTCAAAAAAGGAGAAACAAAAACTATCAATAGTGCTTTTGATTTAACGCAAAACCTCCCTAATAATAGAGGATATTACACCTATACAGGTTCTTTGACCACACCTCCTTGTACAGAAGATGTATATTGGTTTGTATTTAAAGAACCCATTACTGTTTCACTAAAACAGGTGGTGATTTTACGGGATTTGATGCCTTTGGATAATTTTAGAAACGAGCAACCGCTCAATGATAGAATTGTAAAAATGACAGCTTATTAAAAATCAAGTCAGTTTGAGTGTTCTGAACTCGTTTCAGAATGTATCGAAAACAAAGTGATTTTGGCCCAAAAGCCTTGTCATCTTGAGCTTGACATAATATCACATCCAATTATCCTTTTATCTCAAAACTTCATAAAGTAATTAGGATAACGTTCCAAAGCAGGGCTTTGAAAATCTTTTTCACCAGTATAAGAATTGTTTTGTGTTAAAAATCTTGAAGCCTTGGAAAGATTTTAGCAAAACAATTCTGGTTTTCAGAGAAGCTGAAAAATACCTTGAAAAAGTGCCTTTTCTTTTGTTTCGTTTTCTTTGGGCAAGCAAAGAAAATGAAAAGAAGATTAAACCAAATCATTGAATTTGTATAAAAACCTTATCATTTTGAACTTGTCGAAGTTAAAACCTTCCATTGCTCGACAAGTTCAAAGTGATAAATAAATCCGTTGTTTTATCTTAAAATAAAGAGCATAATAAACCTAAATACAAATTGTGAATATCTATTTTAAGAATCGGTAAATCCAATTTCTGGAAATTCTATATTTGGCCTCCTTAAAAAATTAGATATGAGCGCAACTTGGTACGAATGTAAAGTGAAATATAGAAAAATAGATGAATCCGGAGCACAAAAGGTAACGACAGAACCTTATTTGGTTGATGCAGTTTCCTATACTGAAGCTGAAAGCCGAATCAATGAAGAGATGTCTGCCTATATAAGTGATGAGTTTAAAATCACAAACATAAAAGTCGCTAATTTTGCTGAGATTCACCCGTTTGAAAATACCGACCGTTGGTTTAAATCCAAAGTATCTTTAATCGCTTATGATGAAGAAAGTGGTAAAGAACGAAAATCAAATATGTATCTATTGATACAAGCCAATGATGTAAAAGAAGCTTTTGATAATACCAATGCGGTGATGAATGGTACGATGGGGGATTATACTATACCTGCTATTGCAGAGTCTCCGATTATGGATGTATTCCCTTATTTCTCTGGAGAAGAAGATGATTTATCTAAACTAGAGCGATTTAATGCAAAAAAGGATTCTGTTCCAGAAGTAGTTGAAGAAGTATCAGAAGAAGCAGTAGATACTTTATTAGAAAGCTCTTCTGATGATGACGAAGAAGTTATTGAAACTGAAAGTGAAAGTGAATCTACAGAAGAATCCACTAGTACTTTTGAGATTATCCATGATAATATGGAGCCAATTCCATTTGGATTTGATGAAGAAGAATAAATACTATAACCTTTCCTCTTGTTACAACTTTGTAGATAGTAACAAGAGGAAAAATTTATTTAGTCTCATCTTACCAATGCTTAAAGGACATTAGGTGTAGCTTTACTTCTTTGAGGCTTTCTGCGGTAAGCATATAGTCCTGCCCCATTAAATTAATCTTGCATTGCCCATTAATTTCTGTGATGGCAGATATATGACCGGGATTTATTAGATGCATTTTACCATCCTCATCTTTAATTTCCATAAACTCCATAATCTATGCTATTTTAAGAGTTAAACGTATCAAAACAAGATACTTAATTCAGCTCAAAATCCTGTGTGTGATTATTATAATTATTCTATAAAGTTTTTGGGGGTAGAAACACGCCCAATTAGTCTTACTTCTTTTTATTTACGCCATTATTTTTAAGGATATAAAAACTATAACCAAACTGTAACTGTGAAAAGTTATTATTGATATTATCCAATTCATGAACCAATTTATATCTTAAAAATAATTTACCAGAGGAAGAGACATCTACATTTAAATTAAGGTTAAAGCTATTAATCCATCTGTTTTTCGAAACAGCTTCTCCTTTTTCAATAGATTTTATTGAAATATCCTCATTTAAGGTTTCAAACCAGGATAATCTATTTGTAAAACCAAAGCTCACTCGTTTCTCAGGTAATATAAGTACTGAAGCTTCTAATGGAACTTCTATGTTATTAAAAAATTCCCCTACTTCAGCATTAGAATCCGATTTAATTCCCGTACGTCCATATAATACTCCTGCATTTAGATACATGTTTAATTTAGTATTTTGATTTTCAAAAGTTACTAAATTTAAAGTACCTCCTACCGCAAAATTACGATATTGCATGAGTGAAATAGGTGTAAAAATATTATCATTCCCTACACTTACGGGCACTAGAAACTTATTATTTTCTTCAATTTTTGAATACTGAAAAAAAACATCCATATTTTGAATAAATCCTATTCCTTCAAAAAAATAGTATGGAGGAAAAACTACATTTAACCACCTTCCTTCTAACATTCGTGTATTGAGATTAAAACGTTTTTTAACTTCTAATTGTACAAGTCCATTAGGGTTTTCTTCATCAAATAATCCTATTAAATCTGTATACGCAACTGCCTCAAACAACTTTGAAGATTCTTCTCGATACAATTTACTTTGTCGTTGATTTTTATCTAAAATCACTACTTGAGGTACAGGGCTGATATCATTCGCATTTACATCTACTTTTTTAATGTATCGAATCACATCATCTACCTTAATAAAAAGGCTTCTTTTATCTGTATTCTTTAGTTGTGGTTCATTCTCTCCCAAAAGTTTTATATCCTCGCCTTCCTTAATAATTGCTCGAATTTTTTCATTGGAGTATAGACTATATTCTGATAATTGCTGTATATTTCTAGTTGAACTAATACCTATAGAATATTTGTTATTAAAGGAATATTCCTCTTCCTTAAAGGTTCCGTTTACTTGTATTTTTTCTATAAACCCTCCAAAAAAAGATATTTCAACTGAAAGGTCTTTTAGTTTATCAACCAAAGGAATCTCACGTATATTGTCATCGTTAGAGTTAAAGTATACTGGGATTTCTTCATTTTTTAACTTAATAGTAGCTACATGAGGTCTTTCTTCTTCTGTATTAAAAAACGTCACAATACGAGCAAATACTTGAGCTGTTCTATTTTCTATTAAGGTCCTATTTTGCTCTGTTTTGATCGTTAAGGGTTCATTTTGATCATCTTTTACAGATCTTATAATTTTTTTAATTTTCTCTTCCAACTTTACCTGAAAATTTGGAAAAGACAACGGCTTCAATTTAAACGATTCATTATCCGAACATTCACAAGAAAGTTCAACAATATAAAACCCATCAGTATCAATATTCGCAGAAATAATAATATTTACTTTATCACTATCTGTATATTGATCAATTAGATCAAAATCTAGTGTATATTGCTGTGCAAAAAGTGAACTGCTAAGAATTAGTAAAAAAAAAGTATATAATTTTTTCATTTGGTAATAGCTTATTGATTAATAATTGATTTTCTTTTCAATGTGGGGTTGAAAAGTATGGTTTACGTTAAGTTATTACCGTTTTTGTGTAGTAAGTTTTACATATGCTTTTGTTTTTAGGTTATACAATACAAATCCATAAAATTCTTTTATTTTATATATTTATCATTCAAATAAAGTTTTATTCTTAATCCTAGGTAACATATATTCCATAAGAGCTAAGATCATTAATACGGTGGTAAGAATTCTATATTCTCTGGAAATGATATGATGTAGTTTTAATGTTGCACCCAGGTACAATACTAATACCCAAGCTAGCTTTAAATAATCTAATCGTTTTTTGATAGGTTTTTTAATAAAGTGTAAAAAATACATTATCAGGATACTTATACAAATAATACTTAAAACAATATTTACTTCTATCCCAAAAGGCCAATGCATAATCTTAAACAGTGATCCGATAAGCATGATAACGATCAACCCTATAACAACACTAAAGTATCTGGTTTTAAGAAATGTACCATTACGTAACAATAAAAACATGCCTGATACTTCTAGTAACCATAAACCAATAGCACCTAGAAAATCATTTTCTGTTTCAACAGTAAAGTTTGATAAACCTAATCCTGTAAGACTCATCAATACTCCCAAAATTATGAGGATTGTTAGGATCTGATTAAAAGACATTTAATTTTGTGAAATAAAGAGTTAATTGTACAAGTATACAACTATTCTTCTTTATAAACATATGTTCGAATAATCCTTCCTAATTGGTTTTAGTTCCTCTCTGTTAATTGGATACTTTCGAAGCATATTAAAAAACTTAATTTCACCTTTAGTTTTGTCATATCGCTACAGAGAGGCTCTTCTTTTATAAAAAATCATTCTAGTATCTAATTCTACTTTTTCAAAATTTTCCAGAATGTACATCTCTTCTATTCCACTTGATACCACAAATACTCAAGAAACTTCCCTTTATATGTTAACCTTTTTTTTCTACGCACACTAAAGGTAAAATATCCCCATTCTTGTTGTTTATGATCTCCCTAATAGTAGTAACAAGACCTTGATAAGCATTTTAATTATTAATCAATAAATATTATACAAAATGGCAGATCAAAAATGGTACGATGAAGGTACACGGCCAAAAGTCTTCATCAATTGGAAATCTTTTGAAGATTGGGGAATTCCTTCAGATTGGAAAATTCCTTTTCAGAATGCAGTAATCAATGCCTATACCCGATGGATGAATATGGCAGGTGTGGATTTACGTTTTCAATTCTGGAACTACACAGAAAGAACATCCGCAAGAAATGGAGAACTATTAATCAAAATGAATGAGCGACATGCCAATTCGACTCGGCTCGCTTCTACCTTTGGTAGATATGGTAAGTTAGAAATTGTATTTCACAGAAAAAGAGGAAGTGATTTAACACCCTGGAATTTTTCTATCTGGTATGGTAATACCAATGAATTTGATATGTATACAATACTAGTACATGAATTTGGACATTGTCTGGGATTAGATCATTCTTCTGATACTGATGATGTAATGACCGGTGGACATCGATGGCATCATCGATTCGGACTTTATAAAAAAGACGTTGATGATTTACAGAATGTATATTCGCCATATAATAAAAACCGCTTACGACAACTACGCTCTACTAATGGCGGGACTTCTTGGTCCACAGTTAATAACAACCTAACCAACCATAACCACAACGATGCCAGAACCAATATTACTCCTGGAGTTGCGGCTACTCCTAATTCTGGGTTATACGTATTAGGGTATAGTTCTTTAAACCAAAAACCAATTTATTTAAGAGGAACCGGTGGTCATATGATGACTAACCATTGGATTGTATACGGAGGTCAAAACTCTATCCTAGGCCCCGCTTTTGCATCTGATCAGGATGCCAATATGTTATATGCCTGGGTAGATAACGATGATAACGGTACCATAAAATTAGTACGATCCACCAATCATGGTTTCTCCTGGTTCTGGGCCAGTACTCCAGCAAATGCCAATACCTATGGTACACCTGGATTGTGTCATACCAAAGTGGGCGGACAAGACACCTGGATCCTGGTATGGTCGCAATTAGACCGATCAGACCGCAGTAAAGCCGGGCATATCTATGCCAGTATATCTACCAATGATGGTAGCTCCTGGTCTACTCCTGTGCGATTGAGTTCTTTTTATAAGGTATTATCAGGAGTTTCTGTAGCGGCAGATGCCAATAACCACATTGTAGTGGCTTTTGCCTGGGCACCTAATAGTAATTCTCAAAAACACAAAGTTAATAGGATCAGAACCTTTAATTGCTCTATAAATAGCGGACAACTAAGAGTTGATCGAACTATTATGACCAACGAAACAACAAGAATACAACCCGCGGTGGCATATGACAGTAAATTCAGTAAATTTATTATGGCCTGGAGAGGTCAGAACTTTAATACTACGCTTAATGTGGTGAGTAAAGGTACTACAGCAACCTCTTGGTCTGGAAAAGTACATCTGTCTGATAAACGTAGTGATGTAGCTCCTGCCCTTGCATACTCTGATGAGAATGAAGAATTAGTATTATGGTATGCTTTTGAATAATCGATATAAAAACAATAAAAAATATAAAAATGGCAACACATTTTAACGAAAATCCATCCATCCAGGATCAGATAAAAACAGCCGATATCATCATTAATGGTCAGATTATTGATCGTATTGCAACTTCTGTTATAGAAGGTGAAGATGACTCTAAGATTGTACAAACTACTTATAAAATTGCAGTAAATGATGTACTATCTGGTGAATATAAAAACAAAGAATTAGAACTTACTATCGTTGGCGGCGAAGCCGAAGGATACACGACTGAAAAGACTATGCTTCTTACTGAAGGTCAAAACTATGTACTGTTTTTGGGCAAAGATGTAGGTCCTGGCAAAACCAAAAAACAATTTAATCCAGTGTATTGCAGTTGTTTTGAAATTGGAAAAAATAACCAGTTACACGGGTCTACCGATCTACATAAACAACTATATACCTCAAAATTAGCAGCGAGCAAAGAGGGAATTACACTAAAGGATTTTAAATCAGGGATACAGAAGTTTGAGAAAAAAGCTTTGGATCATACCAAAGAGTTACTCCAGATAGAAGCTGAAGAACTGAAGTATATTGATGCTACACCAGAAATTCTAGAAATGCCTACAGAGGAAACCGATAGAATAAAGAATCGTGACATAGGACCCAAAAGAGGGTAATATATTATTTGAATTAGCCAAAGGTAAAGAGGATGTTGTAATAACGATATCCTCTTTGTTTTTTTAAGAGGAATCCTTACAATACCCGAATTCAACGTAAGAAAATCACGTCAATTCGAGTGATCCGACATAGGAGGATTGTATCGAGAATAGTGATTTTCGAAAGAAAATTGTATTGAGGATAATTTTTTGATTATAATAACTTGAGGTTATGAAGCTTCTTTTTTTGATAGACTCCTTGCCCAGGCAATGGCATCTTCGAGCTTATCAAAATTTTTAAAGCTATTGCGCATAAAGAGTTTTTCTACCAATGCTGCCAACATACCTTTAGAAGAATAGTTAACAATACCATAGCCTTTAAGCTTGTAGTTGCTGGTAAAAAACTTAATCCAGTCATTCGCTTTTACAGAATATGAATGTACGCGATTGGCTATATATACAAGGTCTTCCCCATTATTTTCATACAAATAAGTCAGTTCTTCTACAATAGGTTTCCCATGATCCTCCCAGGTATATACTACACCCTCATCAACCTCAGAAACAATAAAAGTGTCAAACAGGTAATACGTGCCACAAGAAAATTCAAGTTCCTGTATCACATCCTTATAAAAAGAAGAGTCTCTAATATATCCCATACTTATATAGTCACAATATCGCTAGTGATATTATGAAGCAATCATTTAATTTAGTTTTAAGGGGATGGACAGACGTCATAATTTACAAATTTATCTGCACATAACAGCATTGAAATTAATTTATTTGCTACTCTAAGTTGATTATTCCCTCAATAAATACGAGCGAATTTTAAAGTACAGTACCATTCTATCATCCTTATTTTGTGGATTGCTTAACATAATCTCTTATATCCTAATACTATATTTGGTTACAATCAATCAATAAACACATATGAAACCCTATCTAATCAGTATTATTACCGCCTTATTATTAATTACTGTTTCCTGTAAGCAATCTATCGATAAGGAGGCCGAAAAGAAAAAGATTCTCAATCTTATGGAATCGGTACGAGAAGCACATTTCAAAAAAGATGCAGTGCTATTTTTCGCTCCAAATTCTGATAGCTGGTATGATGTAAGAAAAGGACAAGTGCAAAGTGTATCTAAAGCCGATAAGATTGATGGTACTCAATCCTATCTCAACAATATGGAATTCATAGAACTCAAAGATACACATCCACCCATTATCGAGGTTTCCCATGATGGAACTCTGGCTAGTTATATTGGTGCTATAGTTGTAAAAGGAAGATTAAACAAGAACCCTATATTTTGGGTAGTGTCCTGGCAGAGTGTCCTGAAAAAAATAAATAATGAATGGAAAATCATTAGCACAGCTAATACCGAAGCATCTGCTAAGGATGCTAGTGTTATCCTAAAAAAAGCTCAGGAAGCTATAGGCATAATACCCCAAGAAGGTACTGTATATGCTATGGCAGATTGCAAAGGCCCTATAGGAGATTTTAAAACCTTATTGTTCTCTGGAGTATCTGATGGTAGAATGGAGCAACGCAGTGTTAACGGTCACTCTATACGTAAACACGGAAAAACAAACTCCTGGACATTTTCTGTAGATTCACAAAAAGAAAATCAAAACCCAGAGGATTTTACCAAGTACTTTATCAAAGCACATGAATTTCATTGGTTAAGTTTACGTCCTCAAGATCGTTTTAGTAATCCTGTGTTTATAGAATTTACAGAGTTTACCAATAGAACCGCTTTCAAAATACGTTTTGATGATGGTTTAGGTAGGTATGCCTATTTTTATTATGATTTTGAATCGTATCTGCCATTAGGATTCGAAAGTGCTACAGATAGCCAGGAAAATATGGTCAAAGTAATTTTTGACGATTGGAAATCTCTACAAGACACTAAGGTCTTTTATAAATTAACGATAGAAGAAGGTGATCAGCTATGGCAATACAATTTTACAGACATCAAGATAAATACACTGAAAAAAGAAGATTTCGAAAACCGAAAGTCATATATTAAGTAATACTCTCCTATCTCTTTTCTGAGAAAAATTACGTATCTTGTAAAGGATAATTTCCCCATTTAGTCGATGTAAATTCATATTGACTTAATGGGGATTTTTTATTCTGGATTACCCTGACACAAGTTATATACTAAACCAACATACTCTTTAATCCTATGAAAACTCCAAAAATCGGTACATCAATATTATGTATCACCGCAGCACTTCTTTTTTGTTTTTCTTGTAAAAAAGATAGTACGTATACAACAATTGATTATGCAAATGTTCCTCCTAAAATTGATTCTGTAATGAAATTTCTGAAGAAGGAACATTATGCCAACAATCCTAATTGGCATTTGTTTCCGGGTACAGACGTTTCTCCTGGATCAGATACGTTAAAAAGGTTAGGATTACCTGTTCATGGTCGTTGGATTAGAACATATGTTAACGATAAGGCTTTTAAATTTTTAACAAAAGTAATTGACTCTCCTACCCAGCAACCTTTGGATTTTCCTATTGGTTCATTTATTGTTAAACAAAATTATCGTTCTAATTTTGATACCATACCTGGTATTAGCCCTGATCGAAGTACATTGGGCGCTATTACCGTACTCTACAAACCTGATCCTACATTTAATTATTGTGCGACGTCAAGTCTTAATCCATATAACGGTAGTGATTGTTTAGGTGGTGAGTGGTTTTATGGTTTCTTTTTTCAAGAAGATATGGATGATGGAGCTATTAGTGATAAATCCCTGGTAGTACAGCAAAATGTAAACACTTTTTGTGTTAACTGTCATGCTCCTGGTTTTAATACAGATTATGTGCGTTCGTTAGATAATATTCTCAATCCGTTTGGACAACCAAGTACCACAGCTTATTGTGATGCTTTTAATACCAAACCTCCAAAAGATGCCGCTTTGCTCACAGTTACAAAACCAGATAATCCAGATCAATTTTCTCAAACTGTAGAGAATTATATAAAAAACACTACTATTAGCCCGGATTTACCGGTAGATGTACCAGTAGATCCTACGAAGGTTTTTAAATATTTGGGTCCAGAGGTTACACAATTAATGTTTGACAGTTATGCCTGGAAATCTTTTATCGCCTTAAACTGGCCCAATAAAGGTATAAACCCCAATACCAAAAAACCTCAAAGAGGCGAACCAGATAAACAACTTTCTTTTCTGGATAACAAAGATAAAGCTGCGGTTTGGGAAACCTACAAACCTACATTTGAAGTATTTCAACCCAATATTAAAAATTGGGACCCTAAAAATCAACCTTGGAATCAGTTTCCCAGGACACCTAAAGGAGCGGATTGCGAACGTCAGGATCACGATTTTGTAATTACCATGGAATCCAAAGCGCGAGATGTTGTTAATGAAACCGGGCAAGCCTTTGCGGGCACCTTTGGCTATCTTGTGGATCAGGATAGCAGCAGGGTACGATATGAAGTGCTTTTTAATAGAACCGAATTCGAGTATCTGATAAGCAATGGAAGAGCAACCACAACAAATCTTACTCCTAGTGGTCCTAAAGGAGAAGCCAATAAGGTTAATTTTCCTGACACCAAAGATGACACTGCCTACAAACAAGGTGCTATGGAAATAAAGTCTGCCTGGAAAGAGTTATGCCTGACTGCTGATTGTAATCAACGAGATGCAGAAAATCTGGAAGCGGCTAAAAAGAAGTTCTTAGTTCGCAATGCTTTGATTTATAATGCAGATTCTACCTCCTGTCGCCGTGCTCCTATGGCTCTTGTGGGTCTCCATATCGCCCGTAAAACATATTTTGCACCACAATGGATCTGGATTACCTTTGAACATAAAGATAATGTGCCAGATGCTGGACAAGAAAACCCAACAGGTACTTTTTATAACCCTAAACTTAAGGAACCTGAAGACTGTTATCAACTTCCTTTTTTGTATAAAAACCCTGCCATAGCGGGATGCCCGAATGTTGATCTTAATCGTTTTGTAAAAGAGTTAACAAACCACCCCAATCAACTTACCCGATTGGTTCCTATAGATAATGCTGCAAAACAACTTAATGCTTCATTTCAGGAAGAACTTACAAAAATTGATTCTCCTTTTGCCAATTATATATTGGTAAATACACAATGGCCTCTAAACGGCAGACAACAAAATGGAAGTGTGAGTTCCTTAAACTGTAAAGACAATGGAATCGGAAATGAGTGTTTTACCATGGTTCCACGGTTTTTGCGCAATAGCGTGATTGAATCATACATGTCTGCATACTGCAATCAAAATGGTAAAGCAAAACAATTTAGTAATCGAAGCTGTATGAGTTGTCACGGAAGTGCTGGTGCCGATCTAAGTTATATCTGGTTGGATGCAGTCTCTCAACGTGTAGAACTGCAGTGATATTAAAAACTTTAACTCTGATAATAATTATTACATTTCCTTTCTTCGGAAGGGAAATGCTTCTATCTATGATTCAAAATTATCCGTAACCTGAATTTTATATAAGAGAATCACGTCTATTCGAGTGATTCAACAGAGAAAAATTACTCGAATAGACGCTTTTATACCATTCTAACTAACATCAAACTCAAGTTAGCAGGTTTTTGTAACTGAAAGACAAATTTTCAGCTCATTATACATTTAACACTCATAAGTCTTTTCTACGATATAATAAATTAAGGATCCAAGAGTTATCCTATATATCCGCGTTCATTACTTAAAGCCTCATACTATGAAAAGAGTATTGAAATTCTTACCATTTTTAGCCATGTCGGTTATTTTATTTTATTGTTCAAGTGATGATTCTACTCAAGATCCAGATATAGGAGAACCTACTGATGACTTCACAACCCTGGCAAGTACATTAAGTGTACCCTGGGAACTGCAATGGGGACCTGATAATTTTCTTTGGGTAACCGAACGTAATGGTACCATAAGCAGGATTAATCCAGATACAGGAGTACAAGAACAAATAATAACCATTGCAGAAGTAGCTCAGGTACAAGAAAGCGGATTACTAGGCATGGTATTACACCCTGATTTTACTAATAATCCATATGTATACATAGTATATACTTACAATAGTGGTGGTGGTTTGTTAGAGCGATTAGTACGTTATACCTATGGTAATAATACATTATCACAAGCTACAACGCTACTGGATAATATCCCTGCGAATTCTATCCATAACGGATCTCGTTTGTTAATTACTCCAGATTCGCATTTGTTAATGACAACAGGAGATGCCGGAAATACAAACCTATCCCAGGATATGAATTCTCTTGCCGGAAAAATATTACGATTAAACCTCGATGGTAGTATCCCTAATGATAATCCATTTTCTAATAGTTATATCTATAGCATTGGTCATAGAAATGCACAGGGATTGACTTTACATACCAATGGTACTATCTATAGTTCTGAACATGGACCTAGTACTGATGATGAAATTAATAAAATTGTACCTGCCGCCAATTACGGATGGCCAGAAGTACGTGGATTAATCGATACACCTAATGAAGAAGCTTTTGCTGCCAATACAACAGTAACGGAATCTATTTTTAACTGGACACCAACTATTGCTCCTTCTGATCTCGTATATTACTCCAGTGATCGTATACCACAATGGACCAATAAACTAATCATGACAGTGTTAAAAGAGAAACGTATTATTGCACTTACTTTAAGTGCTGATGGAAACTCGATCACTAATGAAGAAGTATTCTTTAATGATGATTTTGGACGTTTACGAGATATTGCAGTTTCTCCTACAGGTCGTGTATTTATTGCCACAAATGGTGATTCATATGGCGATACCAGCAATACACATCGTATTATTGAAATCAACAGAATCCAATAGTTTATACCTCAACGTCACATCAAGTGATTTTTTGAAGTGTAACGAAGAAAAATTGTATCGAGATGCTATCAAGTTCTAAAAAGATCTCGATACAACCCGCTATCGCGTGCCACTCGACCTGACGGGCGTTCTTGTTTTATACTTAATCGTCACATCGAGTGATTTTTTGTAATGCAATGAAGAAAAATTGTATCGAGATGTTATCAAAGCTATAATACTCTAAAAAGATCTCGATACAACACGTTATCGCGTGCGACTCAACCTAACGGGAGTGTTTGTTATATACCTCAACGTCACATTAAATGCTTTAAAACCTTTTTAAATTATCGATTCTATTCTCATCCGGCCTGGTTAGAAAAGGATCTATACCCACATACTCAGGTATCTTATCAGCGATAACTTTTAGCGTAGTTTGATTAGTATTAATTAAGTGTTTCTCAAAGTATATAATATCATCACCCTTTTTTAACTCATCTGGATGTTTGTTAAACAAGCCTATCCCAATAGGTTCATTAATATCAATAGCTATTTCCTTGCCTGATTCCTGGATTTCAAAACGATTCGCCTCTATTTCAATGATAATTTCATATTTTCCATCAGTTCGTTTGACATAGTTAACCTTCTTTATTTTAAGGTCGTAACGAATCACACGTTTCATCCAATCATCAATTAGCGCATGATACTTTTGAGGAGCTACCTTATAAAGTTCATTCAACAAATCCATAGAAGTAGCTTCAGAACTACCGCTATTAGCTTCTAACAATTGATTTAAGGCCTTATTAATAGTTTCTTCGCCTAGAACCTCTCTTAAGGCATTTAAGACAATATACCCTTTGCTATACCCCAAATACGGTTGTCTGGATGAAAGATATAAAGGAGGTTCTACAGAACGAGCATAGGATCGTCCTGAAAAATATCTTCTAGTCGTATAATCAGATAGCTTTCTAACCATCCCTTTGCCATACAATTCTTCTAGTACGACAGCCTCAGTATATTTACATAACGCTTCAGAAATAACATGGGCTCCTTCTACCCTTTTAGGAGTTAATTGATGTCCCCACCACTGATGTGCTACCTCATGAATGGTTCTACGTGCTACGACATTGATTCCTTTTTCGGGATTACGAATATCCTTGGTATACATCGCCGTTTCGTTCATACTAATCGTTCCTGGCATGGCCTGTCCACCAAAACTTCTTCCTTTGGATACTTCGGCAATACGAAGATGATTGTGTTGATAAGGCGTATAGTTTTTAGTCATATAATCCAAGGTCCTACCAGCAATACCAGCCATATAATCAATATTATGATAGTGCCCCGCATGATAATACATCTCAATATCTATGTTATTATGAGAAAGATCTCTCTTTCGATAACGAGCTGAGAAATATGTCATGTTTTTTTTGACATTTGTCTTCGTTCGATATTTAAAATAGTTTCTATCACCTTCTTTCCATTGCTTTATTAGCTCTCCAGAGGCTATTGCTGTTTGATCTTGAGTGGTTGAAACGATAGTTTCATATTGTACGCTATTGGTAGAAAACTTTCCTTTATCCTGTAAATGAGGATCGTTATAAGGAAGTTTTTCTCGTGCAGGCAATCCTCTCTTTTTACGTTCCTCAGGGTCATTAATTTCTAGTAAATCCACATATCCTAATAACGGATCAAATCGGTTATGAGAAATGTATGTACTATTGTTCATTATAGATCGACTTGTTTGGAAACCTTGTATTTTTTCTTCTAAAACAAAATGCAAACCAAGAGTATCTCCAGGGTGAAGTTTTTGTTTAAATTGAAACATATAAGATTTTAACAATGAATCTTTTAATATTAAATTACTATTTTCTATTTTAAGTATTTTGAAGTGTTTAGGAGTTGTTACAAATACCTCTTTCATTACTTCATCACTCGTATTTTTGATTTTATAATTTGCTTCAATAACGTATCTCTTCTCCTGGGGAAAAATATCTACTTTGGTTTTCACTTCTACTATTTCCGGAATAGACAAAGATTCGTATTTCTTAAAGGTCCGTTCATATTGTTCGTTAAACCAATGTTCGTCTTTTTGATGAGAAGCTATCGGATCAAGTATATGTTCATTATAATAGATATAGATTCCGCTAATAAGAAAGATGATGATAGAAGAAGTTATAACTCCCTTTTCTATACCTGAGAAAGATCTTGAGGATGAAGATGCAATATATTTTAAAGAACTTGTCGTTCCTCTATTAAACCAACGGATACTAAAAAAGATCATAAGTATAGTCAATGCTAGCCAATAGATTGTGGATATATAGAATGGTTTTGCATATTGCCCATATCCATTCATATCAGAATAATAAGCATAGATCCGTCCAAAATCCAAAAAGCGAAGTAATCGTTCTTCCAAAATAAATTCTGGAGCCAGAAATTTAAAGAATATTATAATAATCCCTGTTCCTGCCATAGCTGCATATTTATTAGGGATTAATACTTGCATAAATACCGCAAAGAAAGCTACCAGAAGTACAGGTACCCCAGCAAAATAGTATATAGACAGAAAATGCTGAAAATTTGTTGGGATATAACTATGAATCACCTGAAAAATAACACCAATCAATACACCTATAGTAAGCATAAAGAAGACTATCAGTATAATGATCATATATTTTGATAATAAAAAAATATAACTGGGTGTAGGTGTACTATAAAGGATTTCATTGAATTTATAGGATTTGGGTTTCCAAATCAACTCACCGCAATAAAGGATCACAATTAACACTCCCAACATATAAAAAGGTTCAGAGATTAAGCTCACTAATAAAGCAGTGTTGGGATAACGACCTCCAAACTCTCCACTACCTTCTACCATAAAAAACATTCCCAAGGCAATAAGAGTCATCCAGGCAAGCATCAGGACAACAAATGGAATGCTTTTAAAGACTCCTAATGTATCTGCGCTACATTGTGTATAAAAAGCCCTTAAATTAGATGTAAAGGTGTTAAAAGATGTATATGCAGATTTATATTTCTGTACCGTAACTGTATTTTCTGATACCTCGGTTTTCTTGGTTTGGATATTCTCTTTTCTAAATGAAAACAAACGATATCCTATACCCAAGATGAATAAACCGGCTATACTCCATATCAATCGATTTAATAGTACAGATCCTGATAATGCAATGATTTCATGATTCTTTTCATACGGAGTCCAGAATTGGGTTTGTTCTGCAAAAGCTGCTAGACCAAAATAATCGAGAATTGCAATTACACCAAGGATATTAGGCTTAGAAAGTACCTGACCACCGGTAAACGGAGAGTTGATATAAAAACTGGTTATCCAGAACACAACTAATAACAATACTCCTGTTACATAGGTAATAACAGAACTTCTGGAAAACAAAGTGGTGACAAAAAGAATACCTGCTATAATAAATGTATTAGGTACGATAAACAGCAACCACGGCCAGAGATAATGCCAAATACTAAAATCCCCCATACGTATATTATGATCCATAAACTGACCGAGATATAATCCCAATACTCCAAAACTGACAACCATTAATGAAGAAATATAAACACCTATGAACTTACTTAAATAGTACTTTGTTTTGGTAATTGCTGTACTGTAAATAATAGCATCATATTTATAGGTAGTATCTCTAAGTAAGGATTGTATCGTAAAAAAAAGTACCGGAAATATACTACCCAAACTCAAACCACAAATAATAAAATTGAGTTTATAAGGAGCATTATCATTAATACCACCCGTATTAAGATCTACATACATACTTGCGCCAATCACAAAGAATAATATGAGTAATACATAATACACCAATTGTTTTTTATGATATGCAAGTTCGAATTGAAGTAACTTTATAAACATGGCTTATAGTTTTTGAGGTTGGTGACTGTATAATGTTGAAAAATAGACATCTTCTAGACCCGGAACGATCGGTTCAAATTCTGAAGATGGTTGCATATCAGCATACACATGGATATGTGTATCTCCTGCAAACAATTGTGATGAGATTACCTGATAACTGTTTTGATATTCAGGCAATTTATCTTTATCAATAGTTGTTGACCATATTTTTCCGTTAAGTGTTTTGATTAATTCAGCAGGAACTCCTTTGGCAACAATGCGCCCTTCTTTAAGAATAGCCATTTGGGTACACAAATCCCTAACATCCTCTACAATGTGAGTAGAAAGCAATATAATTCTTGATGAAGCTATATCACTCAATAGATTATGAAACCGATTGCGTTCTTCAGGATCCAATCCAGCTGTAGGTTCATCGACAATAATGAGTTTAGGATCACCTAATAATGCCTGTGCAATTCCGAAACGTTGTCGCATCCCACCAGAAAATGTACTTACTGACTTTTTGCGATGAGTATATAGATTGGTTTGATGTAATAAGGCCTCAACCTGATCCTTTCTCTCTCCCTTATTAAGAACTCCTTTAAGGATTGCAATATGGTCCAATAATTTATAAGCAGAGAACCTGGGATATACACCAAACTCCTGTGGTAAATAGCCTAAGATATTCCTGAGGTTTTGAGGTTGCTGTAAAATATCTATATCATTAAAGTATAGATTTCCTTCTCCTGGTTCCTGCAAAGCTGCGATGGTACGCATTAAAGAAGATTTTCCTGCTCCGTTAGGCCCAAGTAACCCAAACATACCATCAGATATTGTTAACGAAATGGCATCAAGAGCTTTTACACCATTAGGATAGGTTTTAGAAAGGTTTTTGATCGTGAGAGTATTCATATCATATTTATTTTAAATACGAATCTACCCTTGCCTCTATTCAGTTTCAATAATTTGGGATAAACGACGTCTATATGATGTTACAATCAAAAAATAATAATATATAGCTCCTTGATCACTATTTAATGAACGTTTGACATCTTATGCGGGTCGTTTGCCAACTGTTTTGTTTCCTTGGTACCACTTGTTTACTTTTGGGTTATGGTTACACAATTAAGCAAACGTACTCGCCTTTTAATCCGGATATTTCTGATCTTATTATTTGTAGTAGGATGTATTAACGGGTATTATAAAACACTTGTAGAGTTTGATCAATGGATTGCATATGCAAAAACTATTAATCGTCCTATTGGAGAGGTCAATGTTTTTATAAATACCTTGTTTAATAATCATTTTGCGGGTTTATTTATTACGGTTTTTTATCCAGTACTCGTTTTTTTTATGGAAAAGAAAGACCTGATAAACCCGTCAATAGGCTGGAGAAAGAAAGAAATACTATTAGCAAGTTTCCTACTTGCCCTGGTTTTGTTTGTGTCTATAGATGAAACTTATGAGTTATATCCAATAATGTTTTATATCTATTTGGGTGTATTTATATTGTTAATCGGATTTGTTTGGTATTACTTTTTCAGGAATATATCAATTCCCAAACCTTTAAGAATCTTAGCTTTCATAAAAAATAATATCAAGAATATCATACTAGGTATTCTATTATTCGCCTGCTTTATTTTAATGCTAAGTCATAAGGAACATCCCACATATGAATACCTTTTTGACCTCTGGTCTATCATCTTCATATTAACTATAGCATATATTGTATTATCCTGGATTCTTAAGGAGTACAAAGCCATACGAAAACTTAAAAATGAAAAAGCACAAGCAGAATTACTACATCTAAAAAGCCAGGTAAACCCCCATTTCTTTTTTAATACACTCAATAACCTTTATGGATTGATTCGTAAAAACCCTGATGATGCTCGTGAACTTGTTTTAGAGCTTTCTGATATGATGCGTTATACCATATATGAAGGTCAAAAAGAATCCGTACCTATACAAGAAGAAGTCACCTACTTAAAAAATTTCATCACCATTCATCAAAAACGATATCATAAACATATTGATATTCAGTTTAAAACCGAAATAGAAAATAACAATTGTCGCGTAATGCCCTTATTATTTATTATTCTAGTAGAAAACGCTTTTAAACACGGTGTAGAAAACTTAAGAAAGAATGCCTATATTCATATGCATTTAGCTCTTAAAAACAATACAATTAGATTTGACATAGAAAATAATTATGATCATACCGAACGTTCTCAAATGACCGGTATTGGTATAAAAAATCTTAAAAAACGATTAATCCTGATGTATCCAGAAAGACATAAGCTACATATCGAAACCACCAATACTATTTATAAAGCAACATTAGAGATACAATTAGTATGATAAAATATATTATAGTCGATGATGAAACTATTGCCCACGATATTATTAAAGAATATGGTGACCTATTGCCTAATCTTGAATTCAAACAGCATTGTTATGATGCTTTTGAAGCCTTGAAATACCTGAATGAACATCCTGTAGATCTCATGTTTCTCGATATTAATATGCCCAAGTTAAAAGGGTTTGAACTCTTAAAAACACTCACACATCCCCCAAAAGTAATTGTCACTACAGCTTATAAAGAATTTGCCCTAGAAGGATATGAGTTAAACATATCTGATTATTTATTAAAACCATTTAGTTTTGAACGTTTTATAAAAGCTGTAAATAAAACTATTCACTCCATTGAGCAATCAAATGTTTCTACGATTGTAAACCCTTCAATTATAGTAAATGATTCTCAGCGTATTTTTCTAAAAGGTGATAAAAGACATATACAATTAGCTATTGATACTATTCTGTATCTGGAGGCTTATGGAAATTATACAAAAGTGTATACACAAAATGATACTATCAAAACCAGAGAGAAAATATCTACACTGATGCAAATACTTCCTGAAACTGATTTCACCCAAGTTCATAAGTCTTTTGTAGTTGCTCATAAACACATTCATAGTATTGAAGGTAACAGGATCTTTATTGATAAATATCAGGTACCTATTGGTAAAGTATATAAAATAAATATTAATCGTTTATTAGGTAATTAAGGATATATGCTATACCTCTCCTCCATCCATAATAAACTTTAACCATCTTGATCGTTCGCCACTTAGTAAAATATCTGTATGATATGATGGTAATAGAGTGACAGATAATTGCCCTGGTTTAGACGGGATAAGCTTTTGTATAGAATTAACACCTACCAATAACTGACGGTTTAACCGAATAAATTTTGCCGGATCCAACAAAGTTTGTAACTGATGTAATGAGTAATCTATCGGGAATGATCTGTCGTCTTTTAATTTTGCAAAAACCAATTCGTCACGATAAAAATAAGCTATATCTGAAGTTTGTACCGGTACCAGGCTGTTTCCTGATTTTAATAAAAAACGATCTCTATATGATGGACGATCATGTTTGCGCAGCAACTGAATCAGATTCATATTATCGATCTCAAAATCTACTGGTTTTTGAGCAATCGTCTTAAAGAATTTTTCTAAAGAAATATTCAGATCTTCCTTTGTGATAGGTTTTAGCAAATAGTCAATCCCAGTAGTTTTAAAAGCTTTAATAGCATATTCGTCATAAGCAGTAATATATATTATTGGAGCGTTTATCTCTACCTCTTCTAAAATTTCAAATGAAATACCATCTGATAAATGAATATCCATAAAAATTAGATCTGGAGATTCGTTCGATTGAAACCAATGAATCGAATCTGTAACGGTAGATAAAGATGTTATTACTGTTATTTGACTATCCAGTTGTTCAATAAGTTTCATCAAATGATCCCTGGCGGTTGCCTCATCCTCTAGTAGTACAGCATTAATTTTCATATGCAGTAGGAATTAAGGGAATAGAAACACTAAACTCTTTGTTAGTATTTGATATAATCACTTTATCATCTGTTAGAAAATCATAGCGTTTGGTAATATTTTCTAATCCGGTTCCAGTAGTTTCTTTAGTGCGTTTTGGGTTGTTATTGTTTTTTACAGTAAAATACCTTTCATTAATCTCAAAATGAATATGTAAAGGTAATTGTTCATCAATTCTATTATGCTTTACTGCATTTTCTATTAATTGCTGTAAAACCAATGGAGGAACACTTTTATACCTAAATAATTCTTCATCTATAGTATCATTTACCTTAAGAGCACTTTTGTATCGTTGCTCTATCAATAATAGATATTGCCTGGCCATTTCATACTCCCGTGATATCGGAATCATTGATTTTTCATTATTCTGAAGAATATATCTATACACAGATGAAATGTTTTTAAGGAATTTTTGTGCCAAATCACTGTCCTCATCTATTAAATAATACAACGTATTAAAGTTATTGAACATAAAATGAGGATCCAATTGATTTTTGAGTAATGCCAGATTCGCTTTTATGATTTCTTTTTTGAACTGTTCGTTTTGGATGTGTGAAACATAATATTGATTTTTCCAGTTAAATGCCTGTAATATCAAACTAAAAATTGAAGAAATTGCCAGTCCTACCAATGCAGAAAACACCATATGCTGAAGCATCGGAACCTCGCTTCCTAGAACAAAATGATCCAACCATTTATATAAATAAAACAATATGCTATAGGCAATGGTTCCTACCAAAATACTTAAGAAAAACATCATTGCATTTCCATAACTCGTCTGAGTCATCTTTCTCTGAAACCATCTAATAGATTCAAAACACAGATACATAATAAATCCCCATAAAAGAACAAAAGCAGGATAAAACTTAGGAGCCTCTCTAAACCTTGAAGCAATTGCAATAATCCCGAACATCACTACTCCAACCGTAATCACAACCGTGCATCTCCAGAATAAGGGTAGTTTGGGTGTTTGTATATCCATATAATCAATATTGTAAGAATAAAAATAGGCAATTGTCCTGTAAATACTTTTGATCAACCCTTGTTATTCTTTGATATTTGGGTTTTATAATAGGTTTCAGATAAATTATATCGAGATTGAATAACTATATATAAAAGTTCATAAGGATAATATAGCGATTCGGGATATTTCATTAAAAATGCATATTGAAACAAGGTAATTTTGAATCATCAATTACAAAACGACGCGTTATGAAAAGTCCTATTCTTTTTTGCCTTAGTATTTTTTTATCATTCTATCATCTCAATGCACAGGATACCATCAGTTTATCTGATTATAGTTTTGAGGTGACAGCTCTTACTGATGAAAAATTCATCTCTTTTAATCAAAAACAACTAGACAATAGTCAGTTTATTATGATAGGAGAACAACATGGCATCAAAGAAGTAGGAGAATTAACCAATGCTATTTATGATATATCACAACCTTTTGGCTATAAAACATTATGTATTGAGACTGACGCTATCGCCGCAGAAAAAATAGAAAAAATGGCTGCTTCTGGAAATCCTATTGAACAAGCAAAGAGTATTCATAAAGACTTTCCGTTTTCAATACCATTTTATAATAATGAAGATGATTATACATTGTTTACTAATGTGACCTCAAAAAAAGGAGCTATTTGGGGAATAGATCAAACTTTTATGGTTCAGTTTCGACTCAATTTTGATTATATAATAAATACGACTAGCAATACACTTCTAAAAAATAAACTAATAGTTTTAAAACAAGAGGCTGATCTATCCTATACCCAAGCCATTGAAAAAAAGGATTTTACTGCTCCTTACATTTTTAAGTATAACGAATCCTTACATAGAGAGCTATTAACATTAACTACTGATCCAAAGGAACTTGAAATCCTAAACCAACTCTGGAAAACCAAAGAGATTTATACCTATAACCACACTAAAGAATATTATAAAAACAATAATACTCGCGGGCAATTGATGAAACGTAATTTTATGCGTTATTATAATGAAGCAAATAAAGCAGAAGCTATCCCCAAGGTTATCTTTAAACTTGGAGCTAATCACGCAGCAAAAGGACTAACTCGAACTAATATCTATGACATTTCAAATATGGTTAGCGAAATTGCAGCCACCAATAACAAAAATTCTGTTCATTACCTCGTTATGGGGATCACAGGGAAAGCTGCAACCGGAAATCCTTTTATTCCGCATCCAGTAATTCCTTTTGATAATACTAAGAAATTTCCAGACGAAATAAAAGAAGTATTACCTACTATTACCCAAAAGTATTATGTGCTGGATCTGGTATCATTAAGAAAGCATGGATATGGTAAAAAATTCTCACAAGATTTTAAAAATGTAATTTTTGGCTATGATGTTCTGGTATTAGTTAGTAATTGCGAACCGTTTAAAGGGTTTTAATCTAAATTCTTTAGTTTATTAAAAACACAGAGCTTTTTATAGTTTATTGATTTGTTGGTTTAGTGAGATAAAATACCTTTATATATCTTTGTGCCTTATAAAAGCTATTCCACCAGATTTTGCATCCAAGAAACATTCATAATTCATTATATGATTTTAAGGCTTTAATTGCTTCACATCCTGAACTGAGCAATTATATAATTGTCAATTCATATAAAAACCAAAGTATTGACTATTCTAATCCCGATGCAGTATTACATCTTAATAAGGCGATTCTAAAACATCATTATCATCTTTCTGATTGGAATATCCCTAAGGATTATTTATGTCCGCCAATTCCAGGTAGAGCAGATTATATTCATCATATTGCTGATTTACTACAGGAGAATGAAACAAAAGAAAAGATACGCGGATTAGATATTGGAGTAGGTGCCAATTGCATCTACCCTATTTTAGGAACGCAAATCTATAATTGGAAAATGGTGGGTGCAGATATTAACACCATTGCTGTAGAAAGTGCAAAAAAGAACATATTAGCTACTCCAAAGCTATCAGACACTTTAGAGATCAGACACCAAAAAGATCCTTCCCACATTTTTGAAGGGATCATCAAACCGGGAGAATATTATGATTTTAGCATCTGTAACCCTCCATTTCATCCTTCAAAGGAAGCCGCAACAAAAGGAACTTTACGAAAAATTAAAAATCTAAATAACCAATCTGACCGACTTAATTTTGGTGGCCAGGCAAATGAGTTATGGTGTAATGGCGGAGAAGCTCTATTCGTTAAAAGAATGATCAAACAAAGTACTTCTTTTAAAACACAAGTTGGATGGTTTACGAGTTTAATATCAAAAAAAGAAAATCTGCCCAAATTATATAAACAACTCAATAAACTAAATGCTATTCATAAAACAATAGAAATGGAACAAGGCAATAAACGAAGTCGATTTATCGCCTGGAAGTTTTAATTGATTTGTTTTTTTAGAATTTTTTTTAGCTTTTTTTAACAATTTTATGGGATAATTCCCCCTAGAATACACTGGTTTACACATCATTAAACTGTATTTCAACGTTTTATACGGTTTTTATTTTGAAATTCTACGGTTTTTCCATACTTTAGTCATCCCTTAAATCTAAAATTGATAACCTATGCAAAAAACTACTTTGGAGGAGCAGTTTAATGCCCAAAACTTAACAGGAAAATACCAAAATATCTGGGACAGAGGTATCCACCTCAAAACGATTAATGATGGCAATCGTGATTTTTACTACAGCGTTTTTTATGTAGACTTTTTATTCGCAGAAGTCGTCTATAATAAAATTAATGATGAAATCATTATGATTAAGAGTTTTACAGATATCAAGAAGCTATTATTCTATTTACAAGAAGACTTTTCGTAAATACTATTTAATACTAGATAACCAACAACGGTAGTAAGGAAATGTGGGATTATTTTTTACCATTATAATAGCCCCCGTTTACCCCATTCTTTACTACCTGTTTTTTCTGTACCATATATTTAGGATTAAACCTGTAATTACAAGAAACGTTCCTACAAGACTCAGAAAAGGATACCTATCTCCAAACAAAAACACTCCTGATATCATAGTAAAAATTACTTCTACATATTTGAGTGATACAATCTTGTTTGTTGCTTGCGACTGAAAAGCTTTGGTCATAAATAATTGCCCAAAATACCCAAACACTCCTAAACTAAGTAATAATGCCCATTCCAGGCCTTTTGGTGTAGTCCAGTTAAAAATAGAAAGCACTCCTCCTACCACTACAGCAATCCACATAAAATAATTAACCACTACAACAGGATGATCACGTTTTCCTATTTTATTAATTATAATATACACCAAACCACTAAATACCGCTGAAGATAACACCAACGCCAGACCTAAAGTCTCTATATTAGTATCAAAACCTTTAATCAATAATACACCTCCAAAAGCCATTAAGAAAAACAACCACTGCAATGGCCTCACTTTTTCTTTTAACAAAAACACCGCAAAGATAGTTGCAAAAATTGGTGCAATATATCGTAATGATACTGCAGAACCAATGGGTAAGTATTCAACAGATGTGAAGAATAGTCCCATAGAAGTTACTCCTACAAATCCCCTTAATACTAATAACTTTCTTTGATTCCCTAAAACAGAAATATTATTCAATAGAAGATAACTCATTGTAAAAACAAGTGAACCTATAGCTCTGAAAAACACCAGTTGTCCTCCTCCAAAATTTGATAGTTCTTTTACCAATAAATTCATTGCAGTAAAACTAACTGCACTGAGCAACATATAATAAATGGCTTTTTTCATGTGCCTTTTGGGATGTCTGGGGTTGTAAGTTTTACAAACTCATTCTAAATGCTTTCTGTAATTTACTTGCTTGTTCTTTTGGGATTCCCGCTTTTTCGGCATACCTATGCCAATTAGAGATTACCTCTTTTATTTTTTGTATAGCTTCCTTTCGATTTTTATAACTTATTTTCTCTCCTACTTTAAGTAAATCTTTCATAGTAAATTCATCTCGTTTACCATTTGCAGACATTTGATGTAAACTAGTCCATATACCTGAAGGATTATATGAATACGTAATATCATAGGCTGGAGAAAGTTTCCAAACTCCTGCTTTATTCATTAAAAAGGAAATATTTTTGGTATGATCATCTTGATTACGAGCGATAATATTAAATAGCATTCTTTTATACAGCTGTATAGCATCTGTATGTGGTAATCTAAGCTGACGCATAACCTCAAAAGCATTTTCATATGAATATGCTCCAGGAGATTTATAATCAAAATGTGCTAATGAACATAAGGTTTGCATATGTACTTTCTCATGATTACCGATGCGATCAAAGCGTCTTGTCATGAAATGCCCTCTTCCATTTTCTTCAAAGAGGCGTGATTTTTCCATTTCAATTCCAGCATCTATAGCCATCAAGTAATAGGCATATTCTATCCTACCATATCCTTGAGGGTCGCCGAGCGATGCTTCCTGAACACCATCAAACTTAAAGATATAGTACTCAAATCCTTCTGGAGCAACGGTTTGTCCAGAACGAATCTCATTGGTATCAGCATTATAAGCAATAATCGCCTTTGCTCTTTGTCCTCCAGCAGAAGTTCCTACCTTAATCAATTCATTAAGGTGTTCTGTTTCTGAAAGGTTAAGCTCAAGCTTTTCTCGTGTATTCAATACTTTTTCGGCTAATTGTGCCAATTGATCTACCTCAAGTTGTGTGGTACCAGGCTCTCCAACATCCTTTGCTGGCTGAAACTCTAAAGCTCCCATTCCTCTTGAACCAATATAGCACAAACGATCCAAAGGAGTAAACTCTGATTTTGGGATATCATTAAGAATCAACCATTGATCAATTAATCGATTTCCAAAATCATCTGGCAACACATCAGATAACATCCCTGGTAAACCTCGATATGTATTTTCATTAAGATTTGGGAAACTATAGATTTTTCTTGCTGCATTTTGAATAGGCATATGAACCGGTGAAACGTCTAAACCCTTTTTTAGAAACTCTGGGAAAAATTCAAAAGATCCAAAATTTCTATTTTTATCCCAGATTAGGGCTCCTAGCTCCTCATTCCATAAGGTAATCTTTATTACATCTACCATAGCGGATCTTGTTTTTTAGATCTGGAACTACCAGAAGCTCTTGTTCTCTCTTTTCCTTTAAGTTTTAGTAATGCTATTGGACTAATGCCCGGATCCGGAAAAAAGGAATCTAATGCATCTAACTCTCCAAATGCTCTAACAATTTGTATAAATGTCAACAGTGTGGTTGTCTTCCCTGATTCAAAATTCTTAATCGTTTGCACATGAACACCTGCCCTCTTAGAGAGTTCCTCTTGCGTTATATTAAGATTAAGACGTTTCTGTTTTACCCTTTGCGTTAGTTCTGATAAAATTTGTTCGTCTGAAAGATTATTTAAACTCATATCATTTAGCGTATATCGTATAATTTAATATACGATAGATATTTAATATTATTACAATGTATATATAATTATACTTTGTAAAACAAAGATAGTAATAAAACACATAAAGTATACAAAAATATACCTTAAAATACATTAAATACTCACAAAGTATATTTTAATATACATTAATTATAACATTTAATTTTATAATATTTATAAGAACATACATTATCATCTTTAGAATTTACGTTATATTCTTACGGGTTTTAAAACCTTTGGTACAATAAATGGGAATAGTAAATTATAATTTATTAATTTAGTTATCCCTAATCCCCATATTCATGAAAAAGCTGTTACCTACGCTACTGCTTTTTTTAGCACAGTTTATCTACGGTCAGACCTATTCCATAAAGGATTCTGTTCAAAACTCTCCTGTATCTTACGCTACTATTTCTTTTGGTAACGGAAATGGTTCCTTTGCTGATGCTGATGGTCAATTTAAGTTTTCTAAGAAATGGTATCCAGATATAGATTCATTATACATTTCGGCAATTGGATATAAAGAACTGGCAGTAAGCGTCAATAATTTATCAAAAAACATACAACTACTTCAAGACGTATCTGAGCTCAAAGAGGTTTTGATTACTGCAGAAAGAAAACGAAAATATAAAACTAAAAAACGACCTTCTACAATTCATGATAATTATTTTAAATGTTGGTTACCAACCGTAGAATCTGAAATTGCTGTTTTCTTTACTAGAGACCCCGATAAGTCAACAAAAATTGCTTCTGTCTATTTGCCAGTAAAAATGGAAAACTCTAACAGAAATTCAACAAGAAAACAATCTTTTTCGACCCTTTTTAAAATGCAGTTTTACAGCAACAATAAAGGTACTCCAGGAAAACGATTATCTTATGATGACATTATCTTTAATATCACAAACAAGGACAAATCTAATTTTGAATTGGATATTTCTGAATACAAGGTATATATTCCAAAGGAAGGTATTTTTGTTTCAATCCAGGTACTAGGGTATGCTGATAAGCAAGGGAAATTGCAACAAACAAAAAAATATAGCGAAATAGAAACTCGTAAAGGAATTGTCAAAGTTTCAACTACATTCAGACCTTTACTTCCTTTTACTGACAAAATCAAAAATTACCTCACTTTTACTCGTAGAATCTTTTTTAAGAATAGAACATGGCAGCGGTTTGACAATGAATATAGTGAGAACAATACACTTATTCAAAGTAATCATACTAATTACGGAATGGGATTAAAATTACACTTATATGATGATGATTAGAAGTTGTTACGCTACCTTAATCCAAAAATGACCTTCTTTCGTTATATTGAACGGCTGCTTCAAGTCCTTTTTTGTATGCCGTCTTATTCTCTGTATAATCAACAGCATCAGAAATATTTAGAAAATTATGCTGAGGCCCTAATTTATCTGTAAAACCAGATCTTTTTAAAAAATCTCTTACAGGTCCAATAGTACCAGAAATAATAAGTTGCACCTTACAGTCTTCAAGGTATTGATGAATATCCTCAAGCACATGAATTCCTGAACTGTCAATATCGTGTATATTCGTTGTATCTAATATTAGAAATTTAGGTAACGAATCTCTCTTTGAAAGGTATTCTAAAATCGCATCTTTAAAGTAACTCGTATTTCCAAAATACAATTGATCATCAAATCGTATGATAAGGTATGTTTCTGACTTTAAAGCATCAGGAAATCTATTAATATTACGATAATAGCGAGTTCCAGGAATATTAACCAACTCTGCCACATGAGGACGAGAACTATAATATTGAAGAAAAATAAAAGAAAGTATAACTCCTATAAAAATACCTTTTTCTACTCCAAAAATTAAAGTTCCTATAAATGTAATAAGCATTACTAGAAAATCTCTTCTTCGTAACGTAAGTAAATATTTTGCCTCATTGATATTGATTAATCCAAAAACAGAAATTAAAATAATAGCTGCAAGAACAGATTTAGGGACATAGTAAAAAAATGAAGTTAGAAAAAGTAAAGAAATCACAACCATTACTACGGTAATAATTGATGATACGGTAGTCTTTCCTCCTGCTTCATCATTAATCGCAGAACGACTATAACTTCCTGAAGAAGGAATTGATAGAAAAAACGCGCCAATTACTTTTGCAATACCCAAAGCAAATAATTCTTGATTAGGGCGCACTACGTGGTCCCTATTTTTCATTTCCAAAGATTTAGCAATACCTATACTTCCTACATAACCTATAAATGTCACCGTTAATACTGATGGTATTAAAGCAATCATAGTATCATAATCCATTTGAGGTATGTTAAAAGATGGTAAACCACTAGGCACATCTTCAATAACTGCAACTCCTCTATCCTTTAATTTCAACAGATATGTTGCTAACGTAGTAATTACTAACACAAAAAGAGCTCCCGGAAATGAACGCTTCCATCTTTTTAGAATTACCATAGTTAGAATTGCAAACAAACACATCCCAAAAGTAATCCAATGCACTTCTGATATATGAGTGATTGTATACCATAATGTTTGATATAAATGTTTAAAATCCGGAATATGAATTCCTAAAGCTTCTTTGAATTGAGATACAATAATAATGATGGCTGCGGCAGAAATAAAACCTGAAATCACAGGTTGTGAGATAAGATTTACCAAAAAGCCCATTCTCATTGCACTTAAAGCAATTTGTAATACTCCAATCAAAAAACCTGAAAACAATACAAGTGTTGTAAACTCTTCAGTAAACGGGGTTGCTAGCTGGCTCACCCCACTCATTACCAGTATTGCAGTTACTGCAACAGGACCAATACTAAGTTGCCTGGATGTACCAAAAAAAGCATACAGAATTAAAGGGATTAAACAAGCATACAAACCATAAATGGGTGGCACACCCATTAGTAATGCATATGCTATTGCTTGCGGAATAAGTACTACTCCAACCGTGATTCCTGCGATAGCATCAGATCCGAATAAAGAAGCATTATACCCTTTAAGAGATTGCAGAATAGGAACTATTTTATGTAATGTTTTAACAGTACTTGGTTTTTGGTTGATATGGTAAATCTACGATAGTTTGATTGTTTATACCAAATGAGATTCATATAAACTTTTGTTTTCTTTATTTTTGGAACTCATACTATAAAATGAACGAAACATTACTTCTCATTCTTCTTGCGTGTATTGGCTTTATAGCTGGTGTTATTAACACCATTGCAGGTGGTGGATCTTTACTTACATTACCTATGTTAATATTTATGGGACTCCCTCCTGCCATTGCTAATGGAACTAATAGGATTGGAATCTTTATCCAAAGTATTACTTCAGTTGCTGGTTTCAAGAGTAAAGGGATCTCTCCATCTTCCTTAAGTATATACCTGGGTATATCTGCATTGATTGGTTCATTGATTGGAGCGCAAATAGCTATTGATATCAAAGGAGATACCTTTAATAAAATCCTGGCAGTTGTAATGATTACCGTAGTTATATTTATGGTTTTTAAACCCAAAGTAAAACTTGAAGATGTAACTGAACGAATGAGTGGAAAATATCGTTGGTTATCAATACTAGCATTTTTCTTTATCGGCATCTACGGAGGGTTTATACAAGCTGGAGTTGGAATATTCATATTATTAGCATTAACCTCAATTAACAGATTAGGATTAGTTCAATCCAATGCAATAAAAGTATTAGTTGTTTTTATCTATACCATAGGAGCTTTGGCTATATTTATCTATAATAATCAAATCGATTATTTATATGGCCTCATATTAGCTTCCGGTAATGCTGCTGGCGGTTGGATAGCGAGTAGATGGTCTGTAAAAAAAGGAGATGGTATTGTAAAAATATTCCTGGTTATTATGGTTGTTGCGATGGCTATTAAATTATGGATAGATAGTTAATCTTACATTAAAATCTTTTGGAGATTCTCTTCTTTTTATACCTTGTTTTCTCCATTCATCTTTGTGAAATGTTTTTACTAAGTATGAATTCACTAACTAAAACTACTAAAAATGAAATTTCACGTTATATTACTCCTTGCATTAAGCTTGTGTATTCTTAGTTGTAAAACGGAAAAAAAAGACAGTAATACTCCTTCAAACAGTTCTGCCGAAGATATTCAAACCAGTGCTGTAACTCAGAAAGTATCTACACTAACTATTCTCCCCATAGAACACGCTTCATTAGTTCTGGAATGGAATGATATAACAATCTACATAGATCCAGCAGGAAAAGTAAAGCGTTACGGTTCTGAAGCACCTGATTTGGTTTTAATCACAGATATCCATGGAGACCATATGAATATTGAAACTCTGGATAGTCTAAACCTTTCTACATCCAAAATTATTACCCCAGCTGCTGTTGCAGAAAAACTTCCTGCAGAATACACCAACCAACTGGTAATTATGAATAATGGAGAAACCCAGGAAGTCAAAGGAATAAAGATTGAAGCGGTCCCAATGTATAATTTACGAGAAGAAGCTTTAAAGTTTCATAAAAAAGGACGTGGAAACGGGTATGTAATTACTTTAGGGGATGAACGATTTTATTTCTCTGGTGATACGGAGGATATTCCAGAAATGAGAAATCTTAAAAATATTGATAGAGCCTTTGTATGTATGAATTTACCTTGGACAATGACTGTAGAAAACGCTGCAGACGCTGTTCTGGAGTTTAAACCTAAAATTGTATATCCATATCATTATCGTGGAAAAGAAAAATATAGCGATGTTGCAAAATTTAAAGAGATTGTAAACACCAATGATCCAAATATTAAAGTAGAACAATTGCATTGGTATCCTGAAAAAGGAAAATAGAGAACTTAGTTTTTACATCAGGTTATGAATACAATTCATTTTCTATTTGACTTATAAATTCTAGTGTTTCTCTTTCTATCTCTTTTGTAAGTGTTTCTAAATTATTGAAATCAGGATTATCTATCAAAACATGTTCAAGGATAGAGATATGTTGTTTTATATCATCTGTTAGACGGTACTTAGCAAAAGAAGTATCTTTAAATATCTTCCAATATTTTGCCTGTATCTGTTTGTTATATCCAGCCAACCACGCTTCAAACCTTATTTCATTATGATTAAAGATTATAGCGACTTTTAATTTTTTATTCTTTAATGCATTAGATGTTATAGAAAAATATGAAATATCCATAACACCCTGGTATACATTATTAGAGATATTATAATCAAGATATTGGGTTGCAAAATGAGTTTTTAATTCTCTCATATACGTCATTAACCTTGTATATGCTTCTTTTATATCCCCTTTTTCTAGTTGTTTTTGATATATTTCTATATATTCATTAAAGGATTTCATATTTAGTATATTTATAATGGTATTTATTTAATGTTGTTCAGAATTCTTATTGTTTTCTAGTTTATTAGTTGTTTGAATTCCTTTTATAAAACTATCTAAAAACAGTGAGTTATGTGTTTCATCATCATATCTTACTACGGATACTTCAAAGTTTTTTATTTTCTTTAGTTCTTCTATCAATGTTTCTATTTTATTTCTATGAAAAACCGGGACAGGTTGGTATGTAATATGGAGTTTTACATTTTTCTTATTATGTTTTTTTTCTTTTAATCGAGTTATCACCTCTCCATCACTAAACCATATTGAAGGATCATACATATGAATAACATCAAAAGGATGGTCTAATGATAGCAAATAACCCCCAAAATAGCCTCCGTAAGAATGCCCGACCAAAGTTTCATGTTCATTAGTACTATACCTTTTATTAACATCAGGTATCAATTCTTTAAGTAAATAAGAATAAAACTTATATCCTCCTCCAGAATTAGAATCATTATACCAGGTAGCATCAACTGTATCTCCATCATATTCGATCCTCGATTGACTAAAAGTAAGGTCTATTCCTCTTTTCTTTTCCCATTCTACATGAGGAATACCAACTACAATTGATTTATTTATTTTATTATTTCCTCCCATATCAAACGTAATGTTTCGAATCAAACCAAATCTCCATTCTGCATCAAAAACATAAATTACAGGGTAGTTTAAAGAATCTTTATAATCAATAGGTAAGCTAACCCAATATTCTCTTTGCTCTCCTAATTCTTTAGAGTCAATAATATGCATATCTATAGGGGATACGCAAAAATTATCTTGGGCATTAATTTTAAAGAATAAGAATAGGGAAATGATTAAAAATATAGTGTTTTTCATTATTTAAAAGCAGTTTATTTTATTGAATAGTCCTTTATTTTCTTGTAATATACTATCGAGTCATTTCCATCTCATATAAATCAAGCCCTTCTCCCCAGTAATCTTTCTTAGTTTTTGTAATAACAAACCCAAATTTTTCAAAAAATCTATAAACCAATTGTGATGTTGTTACCACAAACTTTTCTACTCTATCATCTTCAGATAGCAGTTCTAAACAACGTTTTACAGATTGCTTACCTAATCCTTTCCCTGAATATTCGGGATCAAAAAAGATCCAGGTGATTCTTCCCGAATTATCATTTTTATTTACATAATATCCGGTTCCTCCAACAATCTTATTATCAACCTCTATCGTTAAATAGGTTTCTTTTTTTTGATCTAAGTATGTTATAAAATCATGAACCTCTTTTACATCAAAATATTTAGGAGTATTAAGTTTAAAAATTTCTACTAACTGATCTTTATCTGAGATTTTATAAGCTCTAATCATTATTAAGGTTTTACATTAGAAATTACGTATTATATAAAATAAAGTTGATTATTTAGTCATTACATCAGCAACGTTTGTACATTTTATTCAATATTACAACTTCTAATTCTTAATATAAAGACAAGCAATGACATTTATAATAACAGAATGATTTTCTGTGAAAACGAAAAAATGAGCTTATAAAAGGAATAAAAAGCACAAAAAACAAACACTTATAGATTAATAATCTGTTTTTAGCAACATAAATAGAAAATTAATCCTTAGTACTTAATTTTGCTTTAAATTAGAAAAGATAATGAAACTACACAATATAGAGCAACAACAGTTAGAGCAATTATACAATACTATTAAAAATACAACTCATAGTTTTTTAGGGTATCCGGTTTCAAAAGATTTTGATTATTCAGAATTGATGCCTTTTCTTCAATTCCCCCTAAACAATTTGGGAGATCCTTTTAGCGAATCCACATATCGTGTAGATTCAAGAAGCATGGAACGTGAAGTTGTCAATTTCTTTGCAAATTTATTCAGAGCACATCAAGATAATATATGGGGATATGTTACTAATGGTGGTTCTGAAGGGAATTTATATGGATTATATGTAGCACGAGAATTGTACCCTAAAGGAATGGTATATTTTTCTGAAGCTACTCATTATAGCATTCAAAAAAATGTAACATTACTTAATATAGATTATGTTATTGTCAAATCACAAGCCAATGGCGAGATGGATTATGATGATCTTAAAGAAGCTATTGGATACCAACGACACAGGCCTGCGATCATAGTGGCTAACATTGGTACCACAATGACAGAGGCCAAAGACGATACAAAGAAAATAAAATCAATACTAGAAAATATGGCGGTAGAAAAAAGCTATATTCATGCAGATGCAGCTCTGGCAGGAGGTTTTGCACCATTTATAACACCACGTCCTCGTTTTGATTTTCAGGATGGCATAGATAGTATTTCGATTAGTGGTCATAAATTTATAGGGTCTCCGATGCCATCTGGAGTAGTAATTGTAAAAAAAGATAACAGAGATCGAATTGCCAGAAGAATTGCATACATCGGTAGTTCTGATGCCACTATAACAGGCTCTAGGAATGGGCATACTCCTCTATTCTTATGGTATGCCATTAAAAAATTAGGAATTGAAGGGTTTAAAAAACGTACAGAACATAGTTTAGCAGTAGCTTCTTATACAGAAAGTAGATTAAAAAACCTGGGCATTAATGCCTGGAGAAACCCTAATGCTATTACTATAGTTTTTCCAGCACCAAACCCAGAGATTATAGATAAATGGCAATTAGCAACAGAAAAAGGACAATCTCATATCATATGTATGCCAAATGTTTCTTATGAACAGATTGACAAATTTATCGAGGATATGGAGCTAGAAATGTGTGCTGTTTAGTTAACCATAATATTTCGGTTTAAGAAATAACATTTACAATCAAGTATAATTCATTCTTATACTAGTCTTTATAAGCACTTCAATGCTCAAGAAAAACCAATAGCAATAATAGTATTTCTAAATAAAAGTGTGTATTCTTGAACCCGCTCAGTAAATAAATATTTATAATGACAAGACATAGACATTTTATGATCTATAAACCTTATAGATACTTAAGTCAATTTGTCAATAATGGTCAGAAACAAGGCTCAAAAAGGTTATTAGGACAATTATATGATTTTCCTGATAGAACTATGGCAATTGGCAGGTTAGATGAAAAATCCGAAGGATTACTACTTCTTACTACCGATGGAAAAATAAGCAATGAAATTTGTAGTGGTAATGTTGAAAAGGAATATTATGCACAACTAGACGGAATTATAACACAAGATGCTATTAAAAGCTTAGCTCAAGGTATAGAAATTGGTTTTGAAGGAAAAAAATACATTACCAAACCCTGTGCGGTAAAAGTTCTGGAAACACTACCAAATTTTCCAGAAAGAGAGCGTAAAATACGAGATGATAGACATGGACCAACTAGTTGGGTTTCTATTACTCTTAAGGAAGGTAAGTTTAGACAAGTACGAAAAATGACTTCTGCCGTTGGTTTTCCCACATTGCGACTGGTAAGAGTAAGAGTAGGAAATATTCATCTTAACAAAATGCAAATAGGAGAAGTTATAGAACTGAATGAAATCTTATATTAATAACAAATTTAATAACAGAGGTACAAAAAGAAATGCCCTGTGATCATAGTTGAAAATCACAAGGCATATAATAGTTAATTAGCCAAAATTTAATTTTTCTTTTTGATAGATTTTTTCTTACTTCTATTAGCTTTTTTAACAGTCGAAACCTTTTTCTCGGTTTCATTATTATTTTTTAAATTTTCTCCCTCGGTCTTTACTCCTTCATCTTTTTGAGATATCGCACTGTTTTTTTTAGGATCTTTTAACTGTGTTAACTCTACTCCTTTTTTTATGTTGTTTTTAGTGTTATTTTTTGTTAGTATAACTGCTTTACTATTTTTTTCATCCTTCGCAGTTACTTTTTTGGGTTTTTCTATCTTTTTATTTTCATCGGTTTTAGCGGTTTCATCTTGTCCAAAACCTATAACGGTATACCCAAAAATAAATGCAATTAATAAAAACTTCTTTGTAATCATGATTCAGTTTTTAATGTTATATGTGTAAATGACAATTCTTTTACGAAAAGATTTAACTCTCTCGAGATTACTTTTCAAAAGATAAGGAGGGGTAATTACGTTTCTATAAAGTTATAAAAAAAATGTTAAAACAACCTAAAAGAATTCAAAATTGCCGTTTTTACAATAAATAAAACTGGTATCAACTATTTAAAAGAGTCTGAAATTTTTCAAGATATTCGCCTACATGATACCCATCCATTAACCCATGATGCACATTAATAGCAATGGGAAGGTTTATTTTTCCTAGATGGTCTTTAGCATATCTACCAAAAGAAATCTTAGGAACACTATCTTTAAACTGAAAATGTCTAGCGTGTGTAATACCGGTAAAGTTATACCAAGGGATTGAAGAAAAATGTACAGTATCTATCCTTTTAGTATTTTCTGTATGTCGAAGGCCTTTGCTGTTTTTAACCTCTTTTATTTCTTTTTGTGCTTTATCCTGAAATACTTTAAAATCGGCTTCAAACTCTAAAAAAGAAAAACCAAAAGTATGATCCTCTCTTCCTATAGTTGGAGAAGCATGAATTTTATCATATACATATATCTTATCACCCTCTACTCTATATCTAAAAGCTTCGATAGCATTTGCAGCAACAAGGGATTTATGTAAATAGTATAAAAAATAAGGGTATCCTAAATCCTTTATTTTTTGATATCCAATAGTAAAATCTACAGTAGTGGTAATTCCAAAGAATGGTTCGTCAAAAGATCCGAAAAATTCAAAATGTTCTTTTCTATTCCAATTATCAAGATCTAGTTCTTTTCTCATCACAAAATTTGTAATAATTCACTTGCTTTAGAAAAACTTCTAAAATTAGGATGTTCAACATCCCCATTCACAACCTCGTGAGCCCAAGTTGTATGAAAAGGAATGTGAAATGCATGTGCTCCAATATTCAAAACTGGTAAAACATCCGATTTTAAAGAATTTCCTATCATTAAAAACTCTTCTACTTTTATATCAAGATGATTTACCAATTTTTGATATTGTTTTTCTGTCTTATCTGATACAATTTCTATATGATGAAAGTATTTCTCTAAGCCAGATTTAATCAATTTTCTTTCTTGATCCAGGAGATCACCTTTGGTAGCCATAACGAGTCTGTATTTTTTTGATAACTCCCGTAATGTTTCATCAATACCGTCAATTAACTCAATAGGTTCATCAAGCATCTCTTTTCCCTTATCAATTAATTGCTGCACCAATTCTATTTTCATATTTCCATTAGAAACTTTGATGGCTGCTTCGATAAGCGATAGCGTAAAAGGCTTGATACCATAACCATACAACGGTAGGTTTTGCATCTCTACTTCAAAAAGCAATTTATTAGCTTCTTCTTTAGGCATATAATCTTCTAAAAGCTCGCAAAACTCTTCTTCGGCTTTTCTAAAAAAAGTTTCATTAACCCAAAGTGTGTCATCTGCATCAAAAGCAATAGCTTTAATTTTTGAAAGTGGCATTGATTTTTTAGTATTTCTCTATAAGATTAGTATTAACTCACTGAGCATTATAGGCATTCAAAAACAGTAATTTATTTACCAAGTAATTAACGAACTAGCTTTTTATACTTGATACGTTTTGGCATAAGATCTCCTCCTAATCGTTTCTTTTTGTTTTCTTCATAATCAGAAAAACTACCTTCAAAGAAATATACCTGAGAATCTCCTTCAAATGCTAAAATATGTGTACAAATACGATCTAAAAACCAACGGTCGTGAGATATAACAACGGCACATCCAGCAAAATTTTCGAGTCCTTCTTCCAAAGCTCTTAAGGTATTAACATCAAGATCATTAGTAGGCTCATCCAAAAGAAGAACATTACCTTCTTCTTTTAATGTCATTGCCAGGTGTAAACGATTTCGTTCTCCTCCTGATAATGCAGAAACTTTCTTGTTTTGTTCACTACCACTAAAATTAAAACGACTTAGATATGCTCTGGAATTGACTTGACGTCCTCCCATCATAACAAGATCTTGTTCATCACTAAAGTTTTGCCAAATTGTCTTTTCTGGGTCAATATTACTATGACTTTGATCAACATAAGCAATTTTTGCAGTCTCACCTACTGTAAAAGAACCTTTATCAGGTTGTTCCTCGCCCATAATCATTTTAAAAATGGTCGTTTTTCCCGCTCCATTTGGACCAATGATTCCAACAATTCCTGCTTGTGGTAATTTAAAGTTTAAATCTTCATATAATAATTTATCGTCAAATGCTTTACTAACACCATTTGTCTCTATAACATTGACACCTAATCTTGGACCATTAGGAATATAAATCTCAAGTTTTTCATCAACTTGCTTTTGATCCTGGCTCATTAATTTATCGTAATTACTCAAACGAGCTTTTTGTTTTGCTTGTCGGCCTTTAGGAGCCATTTTCACCCATTCGAGCTCTCTTTCTAATGTTTTTTGACGTTTAGAAGCTTGTTTTTGTTCTTGAGCCAATCGCTTAGCTTTTTGATCTAACCAAGAAGAATAGTTACCTTTCCAAGGTATTCCTTCTCCTCTATCTAATTCTAATATCCAACCAGCTACATTATCAAGAAAGTAACGGTCGTGTGTAACAGCTATTACCGTTCCCTTATATTGTTGTAAATGATGCTCTAGCCAATGAACGGATTCTGCATCTAAGTGGTTGGTAGGCTCATCTAATAAAAGGACATCTGGTTCTTGTAAAAGTAAACGACAAAGCGCTACTCTCCTACGTTCACCTCCAGATAATACACTTATCTTTTTATCAGGTTCTGGTGTTCGAAGCGCATCCATAGCTATTTCAAGCTTAGTGTCTAGCTCCCAAGCATTAGTCGCATCAATATGATCTTGTAAATTTGCTTGTTTATCCATGAGTTCCTGCATTTTATCAGGATTCTCATAAACTTCAGGCAAGCCAAACATATCATTGATCTTATTATACTCATCAAGTATTGCTACTGTTTCTGCTACACCTTCTTTAACAATTTCTAAAACTGTTTTATCGGGATCTAATTGTGGTTCTTGTTCTAGATATCCAACAGAATACTCTGAAGAAAAAACAACATCTCCCTGGTAGTTTTTATCAACTCCAGCAATGATCTTTAACAATGTAGATTTACCTGATCCGTTAAGTCCTAGAATACCAATTTTTGCACCGTAGAAAAAACTTAGATATATATTTTTAAGAACAGGAGTATTTGCGGTTTTAAACGTTTTTGTTACTCCCGACATCGAAAAGATTACTTTCTTATCATCTGCCATAAGCCCATTAATAATTTATTGATTAGTTATTATTTGTGTTTCTGAAAAGTTTTATACCCTTCCTTTTAAAGCATTAAAAACCCAGGCGATAGCAAAAAAGCCAACACCAACAGCTGCAAAACCATATCCAGATACATCTCTGTATCTAAATGCTCCTAAAGCTATCAATGCTAATCCCATTATAATCATAATGAAGGTGGCCCAAGCCAATACCGTATTTTTATTCATTCCCATAAAGTGTCATTTAGTTCGGTTTTTCAAAAATTTAATCAAAACCGAGTACAAATATCGGTATTTTATCGTCAAAATATATGTTTTTATAGAGTTCTTAAGAACCTTAAATAGTTTATATGTTGTTTACCAGCATTTTAAAGATCACGTTTTATTAAAAAACGGATATTTGAACAACAAATATCCGTCTAATTAAGTCATTAATTATTATTAATTGGATGGTCCGTTATCAACATTAGATTCTAAAACGGATTCAATCGAATTAGGCAAGTTTTCAAACAAATCATACCCGGTAAGATTTTCGATAGTATTTACCGATGTTCTGAATTGACTCCAATCAGTACTAATACCCTGGTCATTAGGTACATTTACAGCAATCATTCTTGTTGAAGTAGTGACTCTATTTATATCATTCGTTCCGTTAGGTAATATAATTGCTACTTTCCAGAAAGAATCTGGTACCGTTATATTTCCTCCGTCTATAGTAGATGTAAAGCCATTGCTTCCTGTACCTCCACTCCCAATTACTCCTGCTACAATATGAACCTCGTTACCATCTAAAATCAATGATCGTAAATAATTTTCAAAATTCGCCCAGGTTCTCCTGTTATTATCTGGTGCTTGTGGAGCGATATTAGACATATAAAAGGTATTCTCGTTAGAGTCTGCACTACCATTTCTATCGGCAGAAGGACAAAGATGACCTCTATCAAAACCAGAACCTGTATAATCACCAGAGGTAGGTCTGTAAAAACTACTTGGTAGCTCAGTATCCCTTTTAAAACAGTTACAACGAGGTGTATTACCCGTCCAGGCAGTACTCAAATGCCAGCTTACCCAATTAGCAGTTCCTTTACTATTATTATATGATAATGTAAAATCTGGTTTAGATAAAAAATAATTATTTGAACTAGATCCAGCATCAGATGGATTACCGAAAGTTAAATTACTGTCTTGCGAAGCAGATCCTCCACCTCCAGTAGCAGTAGTAATTTCAAAATTATCAATATTTATTCTATTTGATCCTCCAGAAATCTTCTGTACCCCATACCTTACACTACTGGTTTCGTTTACATTAAATGTTACCGTATTTAGAGTGGTTGAACTAGTTGTTATGGTTGAACCCACATAAAACCAAGAAGCTCCATCATCATAAGAAGCAATTAATCTCCAGGTAGAGTTTCCATTATTTCCATACTTAGCATGGCGGATGCTGACTGTTTCTGCGCCATTATCCATATTAAAAGACATAGTCGCATATCCAGTATTACGAATACGTACAGATTTGGAGCCAAACTTTCTGTCATTTGATAATGTTCCTAAAAGTGCATCACTTAAATACCAAGTACCTGAGGAAAGACTAACACTTGCTGCTGCATAACTACCTTTGGTACCCGATTCATACGTTTCTGTAAAACCATCTATTCTCTTACCTGAATGATTATGTTCGTGTGGTCCTTGGTTATCGTAAAAAAAAGTTTCTGTTTTTAGTTCGCCTGCAATTTTTAACGGAATTGCTTCAACCGGGGAATAAATTTCTTGATCATCTGTATTACAAGAAGTAATAATTAGCACTGTAAAACTTATAAAAACTGAGTGAATTAGATTAGAGTATTTCATAATTGAGTAAAGTTGATTGTTAATTGTTTTATAATTTAGTACTCAATGTAACCCTAAAGTCAGCATGCTATTGTTAATTTTTAACCAATAAAATGTTAGTAAAATGTTATTAATCAGATAATTACAAGTATAATAATTTTACATCTACCTCTCTTTGAGTCAGGCTTGATAAAATGATGTCCTGCAATTCATAAAATGAGTCTTTTTTGTATTTTCGTGCAAACAATACACACAAATGGATATAAACTTCAATAAGAACGAAGATCACAATAAACTTTTATTATCAGAACTGCGTCAAAAACTGGCAAAAGTAAAACTTGGCGGAGGAGAAAAAAGAATAGAAAAACACCACGCAAAGGGTAAAATGACTGCTCGCGAACGAATCGAATATGTCTTAGATAAGAATGCAAAATGCATAGAGATTGGAGCTTTTGCTGGAGAAGATATGTACGAAGATCATGGAGGATGTCCCAGTGGTGGAGTTGTTATAGTTATTGGATACATAAGCGGTAAACAATGTATCGTTGTTGCTAATGATGCTACTGTAAAGGCAGGAGCTTGGTTTCCTATTACCGGTAAAAAGAATCTAAGAGCGCAAGAAATAGCCATAGAAAACAAGTTACCTATCATATACCTTGTGGATAGTGCTGGTGTATATTTACCTATGCAAGACGAAATTTTTCCGGATAAAGAACATTTTGGAAGAATATTTAGAAATAATGCTATAATGAGCAGCATGGGAATTACTCAAATTTCTGCAGTAATGGGAAGCTGTGTTGCAGGAGGAGCATATCTGCCAATTATGAGTGATGAAGCATTAATTGTAGATAAAACAGGAAGTATATTTCTTGCTGGTAGTTACCTGGTGAAAGCCGCAATTGGCGAAAGTATCGATAATGAAACTTTGGGTGGAGCAACTACTCATTGCGAAATTTCTGGGGTTACTGATTATAAATCAAAAGATGATGCAGATGCTCTCGATACAATTAAAAATATAATGTCTAAGATCGGAGATTTTGAACAAGCCGGTTATAACAGAATTAAGCCGGTAAAGCCAAAACTTGATCCAGAAGAAATATTTGGTATCCTTCCTAAAGCCAGAAACGAGCAATACGATATGATGGAAATCATTAAACGTATGGTTGATGATTCAGATTTTGAAGAATACAAAGCAGGATATGGGCAAACCATTATTACAGGGTATGCTCGCATTGATGGATGGGCTGTAGGGATTGTAGCCAATCAACGAAAGATCGTAAAAACCAAAAAAGGTGAAATGCAGTTTGGAGGTGTAATTTATTCAGATTCTGCAGATAAAGCTACTCGTTTTATAGCCAATTGTAATCAAAAGAAAATACCATTAGTCTTTTTACAGGATGTAACTGGATTTATGGTAGGTAGTAAAAGTGAACACGGTGGTATTATTAAGGATGGAGCCAAAATGGTAAACGCCGTAAGTAACAGTGTTGTGCCTAAGTTTACAGTTGTAATTGGAAATTCTTATGGCGCAGGAAACTATGCTATGTGTGGTAAAGCTTATGATCCAAGGTTAATCTGTGCCTGGCCAAGTGCAGAACTGGCTGTAATGGGTGGTGCACAAGCGGCTAAAGTTTTATTACAAATAGAAACAGCTTCTATGAAAAAGAAAAATCAAGAACTTTCTGAAGAAGATGAAAAAGCCTTATTTAATAAAATAAAAGCCAGATACGATAAACAAATTTCTCCTTATTATGCGGCAGCAAGAATTTGGACAGATGGAGTTATTAATCCGTTAGATACCAGAACATGGATATCTATGGGTATAGAAGCAGCAAACCACGCTCCTATCGAAAAGAAATTTAACCTAGGTGTTATCCAGGTGTAATTCATTATAAATGAAAAAAATCTATTTGGCCTTAGTGTGCGTATTTATAAATACGCCTATTTATATATACGCACAAGAAAACCTACAAGAAACAACACAAGTTGAGCAAGATTTAAAACGCTCAAAAGAACTTATTCAAAAGAACCTAGATAGTTCATTGTACTATTCTGATAGTGCATTACAATTGTCCAAACGGCTTGCAAATGATACGCTTATCGCAAAATCCTATTTGCAAAAGAGTAGCGCTCTTATTTATAAGAAAAAATTTTCTGATGCTGACTCTTTACTTCAAAATAACTTAAGTAAAAAGCTTCCTGTACATATCGAAGGGCAAACCTTGCATAATTTGGCAACCATACAATATTATAAGCAAGACTTTAAAAAAGCACTGGATATTTATCTAAAAGCTGCCAAAGTTCTTGAAAAAGCAAGAAACTCTAAACAACTTGTAAACACTTATGCAAATATTGGGTCAATTAACGCATCTCTTAAAAATTTTGATAATGCCCGTATTTATTTAGAAAGAGCTCTGCCATTAAGTGATTTTAATGAAATACTAAGACTTCAAATATTAGTAAATCTTTGTAACATTTACTTTGAACAAAAATTATTTAAACAATATAAAAACAACATTTTTGAAGCAGAAAAGCTAGCCATAAAATATAAGGCCAAAAATGCTTTATCTGTAATCTATACAAATTTGTCTATTTATTTTGCTGTAGAAGGTGCTGATTATGATCGTGCAATTACTTATGGAGAAAAGGCTATTCTGTTAAAAAAAGAATTGAATTTTATTCAAACTCTTGACGTAACCTATAATAATCTGGGGCATTCTTATTTAAAGAAAAAGGAATATAGAAAAGCTATTACTTACCTAGATAGTGCCTTACCTACCTCACAAGGAATGCTTAAATCCTATGTTTATAATAACTTAAAAGAATCGTATCTAGGTCTCAACAATTACAAAAAAGCTTTATCCTATGCAGAATTAAAGGATCAGGTTAAAGATTCAATAAATGATAAAAAGCAAAAAGAGCAAGTTGCAGAATTAACTGAAAAATTTGAATCAGAAAAGAAGCAGCAACAAATTGACATTCTTGATACTGAAAACAAATTACAACAGCTTACTATTAATCAACAAAACTATCTTTTACTGATTATTTCAGCCTTTGTTATTCTTATAATAGTTATCAGCTATTTTGGATTTAAAAGTTATAAAACTAAACAAAAATTAAATACAGTTTTACTTCAACAGAAATTAAGAAAGACTCAACTTAATCCTCATTTTTTGTTTAATGCACTCCAGAGTATCCAAAACTTTATTTATCAAAACGAGAAAGAAAAATCCGCTTCTTATCTAGCTAGTTATTCAAAGTTAATACGACTTGTTTTAGAAAAATCTGATGATCATTTTATTAATGTGGCAGAAGATAAATTGGCATTAGAATCTTATCTAAACCTTCAACAGCTTAATCACAATAATTCTTTTTCGTATACAATTGATGTTCAAGATGATATTGATGAAGATTTTGAAATGCTTCCCACGCTTATTACGCAACCTTTTGTAGAAAATGCAGTATTGCACGGACTCAAAGGAATTACAGGTGGTACGATTATAATTAAATATTATAAAGAAAATACATCGTTATGCGTATCTATTAGTGATAATGGAAAAGGGTTTGAAATAAAAAATCAGGAATCCAAAACACTTCACAAATCAATGAGTATGAATATCATAGAAGAACAACTTAAAAATCTAAATAAAACATCTGGAGGTTTTCAAGGAGATATTTCTATTCATTCCTCTTCTTCTGGAACAAAAATTGTTTTACGCTTCACAGATACTCCCAAATAAAGAGTAGTATATTTACTTTATGAGCAACCCTATATCTTGTTTTATTGTTGAAGATGATCCACAAGCATTACAATACGCCACTTCTATTATTCAAGAATATGGCCAAATTGATATTTTAGGTCATTCAGAAAGTATCCATGAAGCTGCTTCTCTAATAAAAAAAATAAAACCTGATTTTATTCTACTTGATGTATTTCTTACAGATGGTACTGCTTTTGATTTTCTTAAATCATTCGACAATATAGAATTCAGAATTATATTCACTACCTCGTTTGCAAAATATGCTATTGATGCTTTTAGATTTAGCGCAATAGATTATCTTTTAAAACCTTATGATAAAAATGAACTACTAACAGCTTTAGAAAAAGTTTCTGAAGATCTTCATAAAAAGAACTATCAGATACAATTAGATACTTTACTACACAATTTTTCTAATTCTAAAACTCTCAAAAAAATAGTTCTTAAAAATGCGGATGCTATTCACGTAATAGCGCTAGAAGATATTTTATTTGCTAGATCAGATAATAACTATACCACTTTCCACCTCTCTGGTAAAACAGAAATATTAGTCTCACAACCTTTAAAATCATACGATAAAAAGCTAAAGGACTCTGGTTTTTTTAGAGTTCATCAAAGTTATCTGATTAATCTTATCCATATATCTTTATTTGACAAACGTAATGAAGAAGTAATCTTAAAACAATCACATCGCATCCCTGTAGCGCAGAGCAGAAAAAAGAGTTTAATTGACTATCTAGATACTCTTTTTTAGAATTCTCATAAAAACAAGCTGTTTTCTAAAAACCTTCCATTGAATTCTCATTTACAAAAAATCACTCTTTGATATGTCTTAATTTAGTTCATAGAACTAATTATTCACACTATCAAACACAAAAAAATTCAATGAAAAAAACAATCACCATAACCATAGTTCTAATGGTTATATTCTCTTGCGGAAGGGATAAAGAGAAAGAAAAAGAACCTGGATTATTTGATCTTATAGAAGGTGTTTCTGACCTTAAAAAAGTGGCTAAGGAAGCAGAAAAAATAGAAGAAGAAAACGATAAGTTATTAAAAGCAACTCCAATTTCTAAAGATGAATTGAAAGCACTTTTACCAGAAACTATTCTAGGTAGATCCAGAAAAAAATTCTCTATAGGAAATCAGTTTATGCCTGATATGAATATGGCAGAAGCCGAATATGAGGATGAAGAAGGTGCTATCATCTCCTTCTCCATTATTGATGGTGCTGGAGAAACAGGTAGCGCAATGATTACACTAGCACGTTTAGGATTCTCCAGAGATTTTGAAGAGCAAACAGATTGGGGATTCAGAAAATCAACAACTATTCAAGGATATAAGGCTGTGGAAGAAATAGAGCGTAATCAATATGATGATAGCGAAAATTCTAAAATTGAGCTTTTGATAGCTAATCGTTTTATGGTTTCACTAGAAGGAGAAAGAGTTTCTATAAATCAATTAAAAAAGGCTGTCGATGAGATTAACCTTAAAACACTGGAAAGAAAAGCTAATTAAATAATTATCAAAGGGGGAATTAAACAATGAAAAAATTAAAATTTATATCATCAATCTGTATTCTATTTACTTTATTTCAATCGTGTTATGTAATGCAAAAATCTTCTGATTTTTATGGTATTGATACATCAAATAGCAATACTCTATATTTAATAGATATTTCTGGAAGTATGGAAGGAATTGATGAAGGCTCTGTAAAAGATCAGGTAATGAGAGAAGCCAGTAACAAAGCTGGTAATGTAGTAAGTGATGCAGTAGGTGGAAAAATAGGAAACCTACTCGGAAAACAAATCACTAAACAAGCAACCAAATTAGGAGCAGTAAAAAGAAAACTTATTCCGGCAATAAAAGGTTTGCCTGATGGAAAGCAATTTGTAGTTTTTGCTTATGAAGATGATGTAAAAAAACACAAACAAGAATTTACAGCAGCTAATAATACAAATCGAACGGCAGCTAACATTTTTGTCGATAATCTCAAAGCTGGAGGAGGAACTGATACTCTTGAAGGGTTAAAAGAAGCATTGCTGGTAAACAATGTTCAAGAAATTGTATTAATGAGTGATGGTTTACCCAATGGAGGTCCTGAACAAGTATTACAGGAAATCAAGGTGCTAAACACTAATAATGTTATTATTCATACCATAGCATTTGGTGAAGATGCTGATCATAATTTTATGAGAACTCTTGCTCAGCAAAACAATGGAACTTTTGTAACCTCAAAAATGTAGATAAACATGAATAATTTACTTAAAACAGGTTTTCTAATACTATTCATTTTTGGATTAAAGTCATCTTTATTAGCACAAGAATGTAAAGCAACACTTTTTGCAAAAGAAGGAGCTGTATTAACATACACAGAGTATAACAAAAAAGGAAAAAAACTTAGTTCTACTACTCATAAAACACTATCTGTATCAGAAAATGAGGGTCTGTACAAGATACTTATTGAAGCTCAAGTAAAAAACGAAAAAGACCAAGAAACTTTTAGTACACAATATGGTGCTACTTGTCAAGATGGGTTGTTTACAATGGATATGCTTCGTTTCTTTAATTATGATAAACTTGCAGAGTATAAAGATAAAGGCTTAGAACTCAAGATTGATGGAGATGTCTTAGAGTTTCCTTATAACAGTATAGTAGGTGATCAGTTAGGTGATGGAAACATTAATATCAAAGTTAACAATAAGGGATTTACTCTGGTAACTCTTACTTTTAATGTTTTTAATAGAAAAATAGTTAGTGAAGAAAACATAACTACTCCCGCCGGCACATTTTTATGTCAGAAAGTATCCTTTGATTTCGAAAGTAAATTTGGTATTATAAAAGTAAAAGGTACAGGTGTAGAATGGTATCACGATAATGTAGTTATTATTAAATCAGAATCATATAACAAAAAAGGAAAACTCATTGGGTATACAGAATTAACAGGACTTCAATGAGTATAAAACTTTATTATAAACGATTTAATTAATGATAATAAATTACTAATATCAAAAGAGGTTAAAACTCATATTTTCTTTATAATTTAGGCACCACATTAAAAGCTCAAATCTCTATATAATTATATAGAAATTTGAGCTTTTATACTTTTGTATATATTCTTATTAACCTAATCACACACGTCATGAGAAAGATTACTATACCTATAATTCTTTTTACTCATTTGTTGGTGTCTTATCTATCATTAGGAAATATCTATTCACAAAATGAACAACTCGCGACTGATTCGGTTAAAATTGATTCTTCTTTTATTACAAAAGAAAGTTATAAAGAGGTACAAGAAGCCTTAGAAAAGGTGATTCAAACTGATCAAGATCTTGGTCAAAAATACTTTCAAATCTATTTAGAGCGAGGTATTCGAGAAAATGATGACCACATACAATTCATATCAAACTACTATTTGGGAGATATAGCGTATACAAAAGGTAACTATATTTTGGCAATACGTTATGGAAAGACTATGCTTGAACTAGCTGAAAAACAAAAAAACGATCTCAATAAAGTAACTGCTCATAATCTTATTGGTAATTCTTACTTCGAAATCAGATATTATGAAAATGCACTCAAAGAATACCTGAATGCCTATAAAATTGTTGAGAACAATAACTTCATCGATCATAAATTTCAATTACTCACCAATATCAGTAATTCTAAAACAAAAATTGGTTTATACGAAGAATCATTAGCTTCTTATGAAGAAATCATAAACCTATTAGACAAAAAAGAAAATAAAACTATTGATAATTATTATGGAACCTATTTATCTTCTATTCTTGGAGCTGGAGTATGCAATTTTAAATTAAAGAATTATGATAAAGCTATAGAATATTATTCTAAAGGTTATAAGTTATCTAATGAGTTAGAAGTAACTATTTACAAAGTTGTTTTTAATATGACCATTGGAGAAGCATATACAGAAAAAACCATGTATGATCAAGCACTATCATATCTTAATAAAGCTGAAGAACTAATAAATCGTAAGCATAAAATATTTGATCCATATTTCTATACACTTAATTATCATCTGGCAACTGTATTTTTTAAAAAAGGTGAATACAAAAAAGCGCTCGATTATTTAAATAAAAACTTCATATCAATTGATTCTAAAGAAAATGAAAAACAAATAGAGAAAATTACTGACATGTATGATTTAGCCCAGCGTTGTTCAGAAAAACTTGGAGATGTAAATCAGCAAATATATTTTGGTAATGCATATAAAAGAATCATTGATCTAAGGCATAAGGACGATATACAAACAAGAGATCAATTATATGACTACAATTTGATTACCCTAGAAGAAAAAAATAAAGATCTTTTGTCTCAAAACTCCGTATATATTATTGGGCTTATTACTGCCCTCCTATTGATTATTGTTCTATTATTTTATCATAACAGAAAACAGTACCAAAATAAATTAGCGTTCAAAGAGCTACAAAATAAAATAGAAGAACCTATTAACAAACCGATTATTACAGCAAAAAAAGAGTTTGTTACAGATAAAAAGGTTCGAGAAATTTTTGACCAACTTAAAACATTAGAATCTACTAATTTTTTCTTGGCTCAAGATTGTAATTTATATACAACCGCAAAAAAGATAAATACAAATACTACATATTTATCAAAAATCATGAATGAATACAGAGAACAATCATTCAATGATTACATTAATGAATTAAGAATAAAACACTGTTGTCAACAGTTAAATACGAATCAAAAATTTTTGTCATACACTATTAAAGCTATAGCAGGTGAATTGGGCTATAAAAGCGTTAACACCTTTGCTTCTGCCTTCAAGAAACATACGGGTTTGACACATTCATACTACATTAAGCAAATACAAAAAAGTTAGATAGTATTTTGAGTATTTTTTAATTCAAAATAGTGTCAATTTTATAAAATTGATGAAATTAATTATAGAATATATCTTCTGTTTTTGAGAATCTTGTACTTTTAAATGATTATATTTTAAAGTGGTGTTTTAACCTACACTCCATTACAATAGCTTAACAATATCAAACTCTAAACTTAAGTCTAATGCAAATAAGAATTTCTTATTTTTTGCTATTCCTTGTTTTAGCAATAACTCCCTATTCTTTTTCTAATTCGCCTGAATTTTGTTTCGAACCGTTAAAACCAAATAGTCCATTTGTCAACCATGAAACTAGGTTTATAGACGTAACAATTGAAATATATCAAAATACAGCAAAAATTATTACCCCTGATTATACCAACGTAAGGATAGCGCGACTCAATAATATTCCTGTTAGAATATCTTTAGATTATAAAGTAACAAGTACTAATCTTGGTGATTTTCGATTGGCGATAAGGTCTCCTGGCACCACCTTGGTTCCTGTAAAAATACCACCTCCGCCTCCGCCTCCACCGCCATCAACTTTTATTGCTGATACCGCTGATAATGAAAATGACTCATCAAATGTTTGGCTCACAAAATATATTGATGGAAGCAGATTAAGTGCAGGTAACCATACTATGAGGTTTATACTAGAAAAATGCGACATTCGTAAAGATTGTTATAGTACTGATGATTTACCTCCAGAAAATGAAATCGATAGAAATAGCGCTCGTTTTGAAGTGTATGACCTGGTAGATTTGTATTTTGATTCAAGCTATTGGATTCCTCATGATACTCCAGACAGTTTTATTATAAAATATATAATTGCTAATGGAGCAAGAGATCCTATTAACCAATCTTCAAAAATTCACTTCTATAAATCTGTAGATACAAAATTAGATAATCAAGATGTATTGTTTGAAACCAAAGTTTTAAGGAGAATTAGTAATTCTGATTATGTCGAAATGGATCTGGAGGTAGACAAATTAACCCATGAAAAACTAATAGGTTTTAATATTATTTGCAAGTTAGATGGAGAAGATATTATTGACGAATTGAACGAAAATAACAACACACTTAGTCACTTCATTACTTCATTTAAAGACTTAGAAATAAAAAACATTACGGTTTCTCGCCCTACAGGATCAAAAGTACCTATTATCTGTACAGTAAAAAATAACGAAGAACTTCCTGTTTTAGATATTTCTATAACCAATTTATACCTCAATGATTCTAACTCTACACGTCCTAAGTTACTAGAAAGCAAAAAACTAGAACCTGTTATGGCAAATAATGAACAAAGCGTAATATTTTATATTGATAAAGATTATTATATCACTTATTTGGCAGGAAATATACTAAGTATTACAATTGATAGTGATAAACAAATTATTGAAACAAATGAAAATAATAACATTGAAAAGTTTTATGCTCCATTTATTAGAGGCAAAAACGACTTTAAAGCAAATTCAAATTTTAAATTATCAAATATAGAAAAAGAAGAACCTCAATTACTTTCAAATACTATACAACAGCCTTATCCAAACCCTTTTACAAAAGAAATTACATTTTCATTTAAAGTATTAAACAAAAAATCCACTATAATTCTTACTATTTATGATTCAAAAGGGATGATTGTTGATCAATTTTCTCCAGAAAAACAGCTAGATAAGAGGAAACTAATAACGTATCAAAATATTGATTTACCCATAGGATTATATTTTTATCATTTACAAATTGATGATAAACTATATAAAGGATCTATTTTAAAAAAATGATTTAAATAGAACTAAATAATACATTTAATTTACCTATAAATTTACTTAAAAAGGTTGTCTAAAAATCATTAGACAACCTTTTTAAGTAATATACATAAAGCATATTTCATACCTTAATTTTTCTCAATAAACAATAACGTCAAATTTATAAAACTGACTCACCTACCCTTTTAAAATCAATGATTTGCATATAGTTTTACAAAAGCATTCTAGTCGACGAGAATCATAAACTTTTAAAACACAAATTATAAATTATGAAAACAAATGCAATCAAAATAGTGTTTATCATAACACTACTGATAGGAGCTATCAGCTGTCAAAAAGAAGATGATGTTTTTATCGAAAATGAATCTCTTATTGAAAATGAAAACCTTGAATTAGATTCGCAAAAAAGTGCAAATGATGTACAAGTTGTATGTTCTATTGACGGAATTCCGCCAGGGTTTAAGGTTGAAGAATATTTAACCATACCCAGATGTCCTAATGTAAATTTATTCTTAGGTAGATATAATGCTGCCATAGTTTCTAGAGATGGTACTCCAAAAATATTTAGAGCAGGTGCTGGATGTGATGACAACTATTGTATATGGATCGTTGGAGACAATTTTGAAAGCAATGCTTATGTCGATATTCGTACTACTACAGGCTCTAGTATCATTGGTACTTATAGAGGTTCTAATCGCCAGCAATATGTAAATGCTCAAGGGCAAGATGTTATAACATTGCGTTTAGGAAGTGCATTCGAAAGAACAGAATTTGCAAGTCGTGGTTTACGAATTTGGGTAGTTAATCCAGAAGCCAGAAAATGGGCTGATGGTAGAACCGTAAGAAGACCTAACGATCATATTGATCCACCTTGTGATCCTATTTGTCCATAATAAACACTCAACAACTTATACCAATAGAATTGGTATAAGTTGTTGAAAACACAAAGGCGGTTCCAGAAAAGCCTTAACAGAGTAAGGATCATTTATTATAACCAAAACATGAAAAATATATTCACTATAATCATCGTATTATTCATTACATTTTCAGGGATACAAATCCATGCACAAAATACTTTTCCTTCAAATGGAAATGTTGGAATAGGAACCACAAGTCCTAAACAAAAACTACATGTACACTCAATAAATCCTGCTTCTTTTACCTTGTTATCGGGAACGGCTCCTGGTATATTATTCTCTCCTACTTCAACAGCAAGTTTTGGAGTTGCAGCCATAGGTTTATCAACTAGTAGTGCACATTATCATTCAAGTTCTTCTTCTGGGGATTTTAATATCCGCAGTGCCGGCGGAAGAGATATCGTTATTGGTACTCTTGCCTCTTCAAACTCTACTAATGGAACCGAAAGAATGCGAATTAAAAATAACGGTAATGTAGGAATTGGAACCTCTAATCCTGTTTATAAATTTCAAGCCCAAGGAGATATCTATGCTAACGGGGGTTGGTTAAGAGCATCTGGAAATAACGGAATATTATTTCAATCTCACGGAGGTGGTTTTCGTATGACTGATGGTAATTGGATCAGGACTTATGGTAATAAGAACTTTTATCATAATACTGGTGTAATGAGAACAGATGGACAGCTACAGGTAGGACCAGCTGGAAATCGTTTTATTGTTAATCAAAATGGTAATGTAGGTATTGGAACTGGCGCAGATACCAGTAACTATAAATTGGCGGTAAAAGGAAAGGTACTTGCAGAAGAACTTAAAATAAGAACATATGCAAACTGGCCTGATTATGTATTTAATCACAATTATAAATTAAAAACACTACAGGAAGTAGAAAACCACATTAATACAAATGGTCATTTACCTAATATACCGTCTGCAAAAGAAATTAAAGATAACGGAATAAGTGTGGGAGAAATGAATGCTAAGCTCTTAGAAAAAATTGAGGAACTTACATTATACCTTATCAAACAACAAAAAGATATTGAGTCTCTAAAGAAATCTAACCTTTCGTTGATGAATTCCATAAAGACAGGAAACTAGGATTGGAATAATTTAATAATGAATTAAAATTATGTATTATGAAAAAACTATTTTTTTTGTTGTGTTCTGTGTTTCTCTTTTTAGGGAGTTCTAGTATACAAGCTCAAGTTTCTTCTGAAACGAATTTCTATTATTACAAAGGAGAAAAATTTTATTTAGAGGTTGATTATAGCACCATTTCGGTTAGCTTAAAAAAACCAGAAGTAAATTTTCTCAATTCAAATCAATCTTTAAATGTAAAAACCACAGAAATTATTGAGGATTACACCAGGAGTAATGTAGTTATTGTAGATCAATTAGCGAGTCAGCATAGTAATATTAAAACCTTTTATTTAGAAACCCTTTATGGAAATCAATTATCCCAAAACAGCTATTATGAGGAGATAAAGGCTTATAAATCTCATCCAAATGTGTTGTATGCCTCTCCAACTTTTATTAATAAAGAAGGGAATAAAATTGGTTTGTCAAGTAATTTTTACGTCAAACTAAAAACGGAAAAGGACATCGACAAGCTTTATAAGATGGCAGAGGTAGAAAATGTAGAAATATTAGGTCACAATAAATTTATGCCACTTTGGTTCTCTATATCCATAAAGGAGGATTCAAAACTGAATGCACTACATATGGCAAATATATTCTATGAATCTGGAGTTTTTGAAGCTACAGAGCCTGCATTTATATGTCATGACCTTGCAAATTCTAATGACCCATTATTCAATAATCAATGGACATTGAATAATACTGGACAAAATGGTGGAGTTAAGGGTATTGATATTAATGTTGAACAAGCTTGGAATCTATCCACCGGTAACAATACTACTGTTGCAGTAATAGATCAAGGAATCGAAATGACGCATCCTGATCTCCAAGCTAATATACTAGGTGCTGGATTTGATGCACAAACTAACTCTACGCCATCCATGGTAAGAGGAAATCACGGGACTGCCTGTGCCGGAATTATTGGTGCTATAACGGATAACCAACTTGGAGTCGCTGGAATTGCCCCCTCTTCAGATTTAATTTCAATAAGTGTGAGCTTTTCTGGTACTACCTATCAGATGTTAGCAGATGGCATGAATTGGGCCTGGCAAAATGGTGCAGATGTAATCAGTAACTCCTGGGGAGGAGGAACACCTAGTAGTATATTTGATGACGCAGTAGATAGTGCCTTGGCTCTTGGACGAAATGGCTTGGGAAGTATTGTGGTTTTTTCTAGCGGAAATGATAATGTAAATGGTGCTCAGTATCCTTCCAATTCAAATCCCCTGATATTATGTGTTGGAGCAATTGATCGATGTGGAATACGATCAGGAAGAATAGATATTGTTCCTGATTCTTGCGATCCTTGGTGTTCAAATTGCCGCCAGGGAAGTAGTTTTGGTCTTCCACTTGATGTAGTAGGTGGTGGAACTACTGTACCAACTACAGATTTACAAGGCAATGCAGGGTACTCTAATAACGATTATACTTTGGATTTCGGAGGGACTTCTGCAGCTTGCCCCTTTGTAGCAGGCGTAGCAGCATTGGTTTTAAGTGAAAATCCAGGCTTAACCGTCCAAGAGGTAAATACAATCATAGAACAATCTGCACAAAAGATAAGAACGGATCAATATGTCTATACTAATACAGGAGGTCGACCCAATGGAATCTGGAATAATGAATTGGGGTACGGTTTAGTAGATGCTTATCAAGCAGTATTGGCAGCTCAAACTTCAGAATGTGAAGAGAATATTATTATTACGCAAAATGTAAGCGCAGGACAAAACGATACGCATGAAGCATCAAACTCAATAATAGCTAAAAACACAATTTTTAACAATGCAACTGCTTCTTATAAAGCGGGATTCGAAGTTACTCTATTACCAAATTTTGATGCAGCTTCTGGAGCAGACTTTACAGCTCTAATTGGTGAATGCTCAAATACTCAAAATGAAGTTATAAGTGCTCGTCAAAAAAGCAAAATAACGTATGCTTTTATTGAAAATGAAAAGTCAGCGTCAGTCAATTATAATACCGATAACGATCTAATTATATATCCAAATCCTGCAAAAGACAGAATAGTAATTGATTACCCATTTAAAAATGATAATCAATATACTGTTGAATTGTATGATTATTTAGGTAAGAAAATAATATCTCACAAAGTAGAGAAGCAAGATAACATTATACATTTATCAGATCTTTCTAATGGTTTATACTTTGTAAAATTTATTGATAATACCAAATTAATCACAAAAGAGATATTGATTTCCAGATAGTTTTTTTTGATTGATTATAGTACCGCATTTTGTTTAATTTGATAAACAACTATTATGTTACAAAACCCGTACAGAACTATCTTGTAACAAAAATAGCGAGGTTAATTTTCTATCATTTTGATATAATTTTATTTAAAAGCAGGGATTAAAATTGCTAAAGTGTTGCTAAAAAAAGGAACATTAAATCCTATTAACAATCAAAATTTATACATTTAGCTTATACCAATTTTAATAATTAAATATATACACAATGAAAAAGAACATTTTAAACTTGAATGGAGTAAAAATTCTTAGAAAAGAAGAGCAAAAATTTGTAAATGGAGGTGGATTTGGTTTTGGTTGCCAACCACAAATTATTCAATGTAATTCTGATCGTGATTGTCCTTGTACGCCTTGTGGAGTGACAATAAATGCTAATGGAGTAGATTATTTTCTTGATATCTGCGCTTACTAAATTCACGACAACGTAAAAACAATAAAAGGATAGTTCAAAAAACTTTTGGACTATCCTTTTTTTATTTCTCTATCTTTTGAAAAACTACCAAATTTCATACGTATTTTAATATGGATATAACAACTGTTTAACATGATATTATAAAAATTTCACATTTGCTGGCATACTAAAAATCTCAATATTCTGTTAATATTGAATACATAAAAAAGCAATAAAATGAACAAACGTATTTTAAAAATTAGCTTCTTAGCAACTATTCTGGTTTCTTTCTTATTTGTAACTAGCTGTAGTGATGATGACTCTAACAACAACCCCCAATCACAGGAGATTACCCAAGCTGAGGTAAAAAGAGGGCTTGAAGTAGATAGAATTTCTAATTTTATCGATGGATTGAGTATTGACAATCTTTCTATGAATAGATCTAGTTCTAAAACAAATTCTAGATTTAGTCAACCAGGATGTCCAGATTTTAGTGTTACAGAAAATGGATATACTCTCACTTTTGACAATTGTGATGCTGGTGATGGTGAAATTATAAATGGTACCATTAACGTAAGCATTGTTATTGATAACAACACTACTACTTCTACTATTACCTTTGATAACTTAACATTTGGTGGAAATACTCTTAACGGAAGTAAAACAACATCATATACTTTAAATACCACAGATGGAGGAAGTTTTAGTTATTCTGTGACTTCTGATCTGTCTATTACTTTTGAAGATGGTACAACAGCTTCTGAAAGTGGAACAAAAACGTATGAAATTACTGATCTAAATTCTGTTGATGCTAGTTATACTATTACTGGTAACTGGACTGTAACTATTGGAGATGATAGTTATTCTCTATCTACAGATCCTTCTTTACAAGGAACTTTTAGCTGTGATTATATTACAACTGGTACTCTAATTATGACAGAGAATGGAGTATCCGCTTCCATCAATTTTGGTGATGGTACTTGTGATAATTTAGCAACGGTAACTTATCCTGATGGAACTTCTGAAGAAATTGAGCTATAAACCAAATAAGGTGATATAGCCATCCTCTAGATAAATAAGTAAAAATCCGTAGTTTTTTTAAACTACGGATTTTTTAATACTTGTGTTTTAACGTTTAGGTATCGTAATTAATTTTGTTTGTCTTTCATTAACATACCTAAATCCTTTATCTCCCCAGAATCCAGCTTCTTCAAGCATGATTCTAATATCTTTTTTCCACTCTGGAATGGTGACCGTTGTATTTAATTCAATAGCATACACTGTATTTTCATATAATGGATAGTCTCCTGTTACAGGAACTCCGCCTTGAGAGTCCCACATCCCAATTGTTGTTCCAGATGAATGTCCATACAATCCTAAAGGGTGCGTATATATAGCTGGTTTCAATCCTTCTTCTTTCCCTTCTTTTAAAGATTTTAACAAGATCTCATTTCCGGTTTTTCCAGTTTCAAAGTTGGCAGTAAAAATATCCTGTACCCTATTACCATCTGCAAAAGCTTTTACTAAAAATCCTGGTGGAGCGGTTTCTTCATTCTTAAGTATATATGCGTGTTGTTGACAATCAGTATTCAGTCTCAAATATGTAATCCCAAAATCACAATGTATCAAGTCTCCTTTTATAATGATTTTATCATCAGGTCTATTTGAAAAAGATTCAATATGACTTTCTAAATTCTCTCCAGTTCTTTGAATATCTACTGTAGGGTGAAACCAAGTTCTAAGCCCCATATCAGTAACCTTTTGTCGAAGCCACCACTCTACATCATCTGTAGTAGTAGTACCTGGTTTAATTACAGCTGTACTAAACGCTTCTGCAATAATATCATGAGTTATTTTTACCAATTCTTTATAAATCTCCATCTCCTGAGGTGTTCTGGTTTCAATCCAGGCAATAGCTAATTTTTCTGCCGAAGTGATTTTTGGTTTATAATCTTCTGGTAAAGCAGCCATAAACTCTTCATAATCTGTTTTTACAACACCATCTACAATACCAAAATGTTTAGAATAATTGATCCCGATCTTTTGAGGATTTCTTTCTTTGATAATATTTACTAAAGCTTTCCATTGATCTGGTTCTTTCTCTTTGTCCCAGGCAGAATCGATATATTTACCCACGTTATACCTGGCGACGGCCAATTTTTCTATTGTATTTTTAGTTTTATCTCTATAAAAAACTAAAATAGTTCTTCTCCTGGCATTTAACCAAGACGCTGGCAGCATCGTTTTAAGTACTGGATCTTCATTATACTCTCGTGATATTAAAATCCACATGTCAAACTCTGTTTTATCCATCAATTGAGGTAAAAGAGTATTAAACCTGTCTGATAGAATCATATCTATAGCATCTGCTCTATCTCTTTCTGAAAGAATTTGAGCTTGCATAGTTGACATAAAAAGTAAAGTAATGATTAAGAGTTTTTTCATTTGTTATTGAGTATAGGTTAAATTTTAAAAGAGGCAAAAAGTTTAGAATTACTAATTCTTTCTAAATTGATGATATATGTGTTTAATTTTTCTTCTTTATAACCATAGTTAGTATATACTTTTATTTTAAGAAATTTAGGATATTTTATATCAGGAGTCTTTTGATTAGGAATTATTAAATTGAGATACCACTCTCCTTTCTCAACATCAGATAACACGAATTCTTCTGAGTTATACCCTTCTTTAAGTTCCTGTGCTAATACATTTTTATTCTTTTCTAACGTATGGCTTAATATAAAATATTGTTTTTTTTGATTGATATATTGTAATTCATATTCCGTTTGCGGATGAGACCAATTGACCACTACTCTAAGATCGTATTTTGGAATCGTAAAATATTTAGGGTCAATTTTTTTTGTTTTCCAAGTATTATCTCTTTTGAATAGCAAACCTTTAAAATCGTTAGATATTTGATTTTGTAACCCATTAAATGAAATGATATCTTGTATTTTATTATTTGTTATTTTTTTGAATAAATCGATAGATTTTTGATATTCTTTTCCATTAGAATATATGTTTGCCAGATCCAAATGTGCTTGTGATAAAGAAGGAGAAATTTTGACAATACGTTTATAAACCATCATAGCCTCCTCATATAATCCATGATTCTCTAAATTAAAAGCCATAATTTTTAATACTGAAGTATCATTAGGATATTTTTCGGCTAAATTAGATAAAATTCTTATTCCTTTTTCTTTCTCTCCTTCATCAAAGAAGTGCAAAGATGATTCTACATAATATGTAATGTTATCAATGTTTTGCTCTCGTTTATCAAGATAATGGGTATATGCTTTATCTATATCTGTAATACTTTTTAACATCTTGATATAACCAGAGTTTTGTTGGTTTGCAATCGTAAGTGGAGATGTAAACATTTTATACTCTATTTTAAGAGGTTCATCTGTTTCTTCTTTTGCCCCTGTATATTTGTTTACTGATGTTTTGGTAGTAATTAAAATAACTCCATTCCGGCCCGTAGTTCCGTAACGGTTAGTAGCTGCCAATCCCTTTAACACAGTAATGTTTGCAATATTATTGGGATCAACAACATCGGTAGGTTTCTTGTTAGCTTGACTTACCCCACTTTGTGGTAAAGGAACACCATCTATAACAAATAGAGGATGATTACTTCCTATAAATGAATCAAACCCACGTATAATTGCCTGTCCCGGATCATTGTTATTACCCATTTGTAATCCAGAAACTTTTCCGGCCAAAGATTCTCCTAAATCTATTTCATCGCCACTAATATCATCAGAGTCTATACTTTGTACACTATATCCCAATGATTTTTTATCAACTATTCTATCCCCAACATTAACTTTTTTATCTTCTTCTTTACTTTCTACGGTTTTAATAAATACAGTATCCAACTCATTATCAACATCCTGTAATTGCACGTTAATTATTTTCTCATTTCCCAGCTCTATTGTGGCGTTTTTTTTGTTACGATAGCTAAAAGTCAATACATCTTTTGGTTCTGCTGTTATAGTATAGCTACCATCACTTGCCGTTATAGTTGTTATATTTTTACCTTGTACAATAACATTTGCGTTTCTTAATACTCCCAGTTCATCACTAACTATACCTTGAATATAGTTCTTATCAACTTCTACTTTAGTTACGAATTTTAATTTTGGCAGCGTTTTCTCTTCCTTAAGTGCTTTAATAGAAGATGGAATATCAGACTCTAACAAATTAATATAATATCCTCTATTATAATATGCTGTTTCGTGCAAGAATTTTTTATTAATATTAGCTTGACTACTTACCGTAATAATTTTAGGACTGTATAGGCTTGCTTCAAAATCCCCAAAATTACTTTTCCCGTCTGTAAATAAAAATAATAGATCTGTGGTTAATTCTGTATTGACTAATTTAAAATCTGATCCTCCATCATATATTACATTACTAAGTTGGTTACGCAAAGAAGACCAATCTGAGGATTTTAAGGTGATTTCTTTATTAGAAACTACTGAGGAGTTAAAAATAACAACCTGTACTTTTGAAATAGTATTTGCTTTAAAAAAGGCATCAAGAAATTCAAATTCTTTTTGAACGTTCTTATCTTTTTGCGAAAGAGAAGCATCCCAATAGACAACTATACTATTAACTTTTTGTTTTAAGATTCCGTTATTAGCCATAACTCCAGAAATACAGAAAGAAATAACTAACAATATCAATAGCCTTTTCATAGTATAAATTTGTGTTAAAAAATAAATATAGGTAAAAAAAGAAGCGCCTGCAAAACTATACAGACGCTTCCTTTATTAAAGCAGATTACTTACACTATCGTATTACAATCCTTGATAACTATTTATCAATCTAACAAACTCACTTCGATACCCTTGTTCATCTTTACCTTTATTAGAAGAAGCAAGAGTAGTAATATCTTCAATATTCTGGTTTTTTACATATTTTGATTTTCTTAATAGCATTCCAAACCAAGCCACAGACGCAGCAAATTTAAAATCTTCTGAAACTGTTGGGTTCTCCTTTATATTTAAGACATGTGTCATCTCTACACTTCTATTTTTTTGAGGTTTTTTATATCTAAATTTAACGGTCAGCAATTCATCTCCATACGCTGTATTTGTTTTTGCTTCAGTATATTTGAGATTAGCAACATTTTTGACATACTCGCTTTTTACTCCAACTGGTATAACTTCATACAATGCCGTCACTGTATGACCACTACCTAGTTCTCCAGCGTCCTTAGTATCATCAATAAAATCTTCATCTGCTAATAGTCTGTTCTCATATCCAATCAGTCTATATGCTTGTATCTTACCAGGGTTAAATTCTACCTGGATTTTAACATCCTTTGCTATCGTATATAATGTACCTCCAAATTCTTTCCCCAGAACTAATTGAGCTTCTTGCATAGTGTCAATATAAGCGTGGTTTCCATTTCCTTTATCTGCTAACGTTTCTAATTTACTGTCTTTATAATTCCCCATTCCAAAGCCAAGACAGGTAAGAAAAACTCCTGATTGACGTTTTTCCAGAATTAGATCTTTCATATCCTTATCACTACTCATACCCACATTAAAATCACCATCTGTTGCCAAAATGACTCTATTATTACCATTTTTAATAAAATTCTCTTTTGCAATTTTATAGGCTAGTTTGATACCTTCTCCTCCAGCTGTAGAGCCTCCTGCCTCCAGGTTTTGAAGAGATTCTATAATTTTATTTTTATGAGCTCCAGAAGTCGGTTTTAAAACCATTCCTGCTGCTCCTGCATACACTACTATCGATACCTTATCTTTTTCTCTTAATTGATTTACTAATAATTTAAAAGCGTTTTTAAGAAGTGGTAATTTATTAGAACTCCCCATTGATCCGGATACATCAATCAGAAAAACAAGGTTTGATGCTGGAATTTCATTTTTTGGAACCTCTTTCCCCTTTAATCCTATTTTTACCAATTGCGTTCCTTTATTCCACGGTGATGCAGAATATTCTGTATGTATTGCGAATGGGTGAACATCTGTAGGTTGTGGATAGTTATATGAAAAATAATTTACCATTTCTTCAATCTTTACTGCATCTGCAGGTATTTTATCACCTGCATTGATCATTCTTCTAATGTTACTATAAGAAGCTTTATCGACATCAATAGAAAAGGTTGAAAGTGGCGTTGTATGTACTCTTTTAAAATCATTCTCAATAATCTCTTTATAAGATTCATTATTCACTCTATAATTTCCTGCATGAGTGGTTATTACCACACAGCCATGTTTTGCTTTACTCCCAAAAATAGAAGAAGCCTGTGCTCTTTTATAAACTTTGACTTTTGAAATTTTATCAGGATTCAATACTCTGATGGCTTCGATATCCTTCTTCTCTATAGGTACCCCATCTACAATATATAAAGGTTGTTTATTATTAGAAATAGAACTCAACCCTCTGATCATTACACTTTTGCTATCTGAATTTTGGGAGATAGCTACTCCAGAAACTCTACCATTGAGGTTTGTTTTTATACGCTTTTTACGTCTGTTTGATTTACGTCTGGAAATAGATTGATTTCCAACTTTAGATACCGTATACCCTAAAGATTTTCTTGTTCTTTTCACTGCTTTAGTAGTAACAACAACTTCTTCTAGAAGTGATAAAGAAGGAACCATTTGAACGTCTATTACCTTAGATTCTGAAGTTACTTTTACTTCCTGTAATTCATATCCAATAAAACCAAATTGCAGGATATCATTAACATTGGCCGTAATTGTGTACTTTCCATCAAAATTGGTTTGCGTACCAATGGTACTCCCTTTAATTACAACATTTACTCCAGGTAATGAAATATTTGATTCATCGCTAACAGTACCAGAAATTTTTATTTGCTGTGCATATGATATTCCTGTTATAAACAGTAAAATCAATAAGTAGTTTAGTTGTCTCATAATTCAATTAGTTTATAATTATGAGTTAAAACTAAATTTCACATCACAAGATAACAACGTGAAATGAGGGAAGACACACTATCAATGAGTAAAGCACTACTATTTTTAAATATCACTTAAAACCAACTCCAAAGTTTTATTCCTTTGTATTTTACCGGTTTCAGTTTCTATAAACTGTGAAATAAAGAAGATATCCTTTGGGATTTCATATTTTGACATACTTTTCAGTGAATGTAATGCTTCTTTTAATGTGAGATATGCGATTTTATCATAATCACGTTCTACAATCAATACAACTTTTTGCCCCAAAGCATCATCAGCAATACCGGCAATAAAAAACCGTTGTCCTATTAGTTGCTGTAATTTGGTTTCTATCTCTTCAGGGTACAATTTTATACCTCCACTATTAATAACATTATCATATCGACCTTTCCAAATAAACTTTTTATATGTTTTTAACGTAACAATATCATTTGTCACTATGGTTTCATCATTAAGCTGAGGTGCTTTTATAACCAAACAATCTCTATCATCCGTTGAAAGAGTAATGTTAGGAAGTGCTTTAAAATATTTAGCGTCTTTTTTATCCTTTTTTTTAGGGTTAACCCTTCTGGCAGCTATATGAGTAACCGTTTCTGTCATTCCGTAGGTTTCAAAAACTTTGGTTTTAATACCTTGCACTAGTTCTTTAAGGTTTTCTGAAACATTTCCTCCTCCTACGATTAACTTTTTAATAAGATGTAGTCTATTTAAGGAGTTATCAAGCTGAAGAGGGACCATTGCACAAAAATCATATTGCTTATATAACGTATCCAAAGGGTTTGTACGTGGAGGAACCATATCAATTTTCCATCCCAGAACCATCGCTCTGACCAACATCATTTTTCCCGCTATATAACCTGCAGAAAGACACAATAAAGCTGTTGTACTTTCTTCTACCTTAAAAAACTTACCGGTAGCCTTTGCACTATTAATCATATGTTGTTTATACACCTTAATTCTTTTGGGGGTTCCGGTAGAACCTGAAGTGTTAACAAGTATATAATCTTTATCATTAAGCCAATCAAGCAAAAAACTTCCTGCCTCCTGTTCGTAAACCTCACCCTCTTTAACAAAATTGTAAGCGATACGTTTCAGAAGTTCATTATCTGCAAGTTGCTGATTTATAGCAAATTTATCGTGTATTTTGGGTATAGAAAATGTACTCATAGATTGCATACTCAAATTTCTACTTTCTATCATACCATAAGGTTATAAATACGTAAAGAATATATTAAAATTACGTTAAATCCCTGGTTGTATTATAATCTCTTACTTTACCAAATAGCTTGCCTTTCCAATCTGTCCATTTATATTTCTTTGCCATTATTAAAAGGTATATTGGATAAAGTATAATTACTGGCATAATGATATCTATTCCTGCTGAAGGTTCTGAAGTATCAAGAAATATAGCATTGGTCTGAAAAGCACTCCAATCTGTAGTAACTAACATCGCTGCAATAATGTTATTAGCTGCATGAAACCCTAGTGCCAACTCCATTCCCTCATCCATTAACGTCATAATTCCTAATAAGAAACCAGTCCCTATATAAAACACCATCATAATGCTACCCAGTTTTTCAACTTCAGGATTTAATCCGTGTAATAAACCAAAGGTAACAGAAGTAATAACCAATGGAATCCATTTATTATTTGCTAATACTCCAATCCCTTGCATTAAATAACCTCGAAAAAAATATTCTTCAAAACTCGTTTGAAAAGGCAATAAAAGTAATGAGATTGCAGCCAATATTAAAAAGGGAACAGGCTTAAAATTTAATTGATATACTTCTGGTTCAGCAAAATAGCTTAAAAGAAAAAATACAATACTCACTGAAGTTACTAAGAAGAATGAAAACCATATTCGTTTCCAATCTGTTTTTCTACGAGAAGTAGTAAGTTCTTTAAATTTTTGATTATGTAATAGTTTAGCTACCAACCATATTCCTAATAACCCTATTGCAAAACTAAGAACTACCAAGAATAAAAATAAATTAGAATCTATACCCAAAGAAGTAAAATTTGTTGTTGCCGCCTCGGTAAAACTCTCTAAGCTACCTGCTTTTATAAATGCAGTAATGGTAAGAGGTATAGGTCCAATTATTTGCCAGAAAATAAAAATTATGAGTGCTCCCACAAAATATCTCCACCAGTCATGTTTTATATTAAAAGCTTGTGCTATGTACATGTATCTTATTTAGTTAATATAATTAATATTCCATTCTTTATTAGCTCTATATTTTAAAGAACCTTGCTCTACCGCCAATGGAGATTCGATATTATTAGTATACAAACCTCCTGTTCCTAAGCCTTGTGGCATACTATTATTTAAAATATAGGTAAACTGTGCTATTGCATTTAAACCTATATTACTCTCTAAAGCACTAGTAATCCACCATCCTATCTCTAATTCATTTGCCAGATCTATCCATTCTGTGGTTCCTTTAAACCCTCCTATCAAACTTGGCTTAAGAATAATATATTGTGGTTGTATTGTTTGTAGCAACTTTCTCTTTTCTGTTACATTAAAAACCCCAATTAATTCTTCATCCAAGGCAATAGGTATTGGTTTTTTTTTGCAAAGTTCAAACATTTCTTCTGTTTGGCCTTGGCGAATAGGTTGTTCTATACTATGCAAATTATAAATAGAAAGTTGTTTCAATTTTTCTAATGCTTCATTTGGTTTAAAAGCGCCATTTGCATCTACCCTCAACTCGATTACATCAGAAGGAAACTGAGATCTGATAGAAGATAACAAGCTTAATTCTGTATCAAAATCTATTGCTCCTATTTTCATCTTGATACAATCAAAACCCTGACCTAGTTTTTCTTCTACCTGAGTTTTCATGTAATCCTTATCTCCCATCCATATCAATCCGTTAATAGGTATATGATCGATACCATCGGTAAAATCAGATGGAAATAATATAAATGGTGAATCACTTTCTAATGAACGAAATGCCATTTCTACTCCAAATTGAATACTTGGGAATTCAATTAATGATTTCCACAATTTCTCAACTCCCAGATGAATATTATTACAAGTCCATTCTAACTTTTCTTCATAATCGGGTCTGTCATCGATACTTAAAGTTCTTAATATCCCACATTCTCCAATTCCTTTTTTACCTTCTGAAGAAATCACTATAAACCAGGTTTCTTTGGTTTTTAGAACTCCTCTTGAAGTACCACTTGGTCTTTTAAACTCTAGTATATGTTTATGATAAGTTGCAGTCATTATAGCTCGATACTCTCTCCTATTTCTAATAACATCAAATCTTTATTTTTTTCAAAGAATTTTTTCTTAGCATCATCATGATCTATTTCTATATATCCAAAAGTATCATAATGCACTCCAAGTATTTTATCACATTCTACAAATTCACTTGCTATAATTGCGTCATCAACTCCCATCGTAAAATTATCTCCAATAGGTAGTATTGCAAGATCTAATGTATTACCTAAAGGAATGAGTTTCATATCCATTGTTAATGCCGTATCACCTGCAATGTAAATGGTTTTATGTTCTCCTTCTATCACAAATCCTCCTGGTTGTCCACCATAGGTTCCATCAGGGAAACTACTGGTATGTATCGCATTAACATATTTTACTTTACCAAAATCAAAATTCCAACTACCTCCATGATTCATTGGATGTACCTCGATACCTTTATTTTGATAATACATTGCTATTTCATAATTCGACACAATGGTTGCACTACTGTTTTTTGCAATTGCCTCTGCATCCAGCGTATGATCTTGATGTGCATGCGTCAAAAGAACAAAATCTACTTTAAGGTCATTAATATCTACTATATCTTTGGATAGAGGATTTCCTGTAATAAATGGATCTACCAATACTTTAGTATTTTCTATTTCGATTAATAAAGTATTCTGGCCGTAAAATGTAATTTTCATTGTGTGGTATATTAAATTAATATGAACTAATCAGAAAATTTGACCTATGCTAATTAAAATAGATAGTAAAAATGTTGACAATGCAACTTTTTTAAGTTCTGGATCTAATAATTCTGATTTTTTGGTAACAACAACTTTTCTTATATGTACCAATAATGGAATAAAAGCTATTAAAAATAACAAATTCATTGTGTTTTCATAGGTAAAGTATAAAAAGGTTAGCATAGCAATCATTGCCAATATAATTAAAGAAAAGTGATAGGTTCTAGCTCTTTGAATCCCCAGTTTTACTACCAATGTATTTTTTCCAGCTTTTTTATCACTATCGTGATCTCTCATATTGTTAAGATTAAGTACCGCTGCACTTAACAACCCTATCGCAATTGCCGGAAGGAAAATAATTAAGTTCAGGTTTTTGGTATATAAAAAGTAACAACCTACAACACTTACTAACCCAAAAAAGATAAAAACAAATACATCACCTAATCCTCTATATCCATACGCTGTGTTACCCATTGTATATTTTATAGCTGCTGCTATAGAAGCCAAACCTAATACAAAGAAAAATACAGAATAGAAGAAGTAAGTGGCACCAAAGGCTTCATAAATTAATGCTATGGCAACAATAAGTGTTAGTATAGCAGTAATTACTATTCCTTTAAACATTTCTTTTTTAGTAATAGCGCCGCTCTGTAATGCCCTTTGTGGTCCTACTCTATCTTCATTATCTGTACCTTTTACACCATCTCCATAATCATTAGCAAAATTAGAAAGTATTTGAAGCCCTAATGTTGTAGCTATAGCTAACCAAAATATTAAAGTTTCTACAAAGCTTTCGTGAGCCATACTTGCCAAACCATCAAGTTCACGATCTAATAATTCAATTTTCTGGTTAAAATAATATCTATGCCCTAAAACTGCACCAACGATTATTCCAGAAACGGATAAAGGTAAAGTACGCAATCGCGCAGCAGAAATCCAGGCTTTGAATTTAGTCATTATAGAATATTTAGTTTTTCAAAGGAACACCATTTTGAGAAAAAAATAAAAATTAATTAATCAATTAATGTTAAGGAAACCCTTTTGATTTTATTAAAACGCAATATTCTACTTTTTTTATTTAATAATAGGTTATTAAGTAGGCTATTTTTATGAATTTAGCAATTACGCAATTTATCGTTTTATAAGACTTTTTTATAGATTAGCCTTTTTAAACCACTAATAACCTATGAACTATTTAAAAAGAATTATTACTGTTTTACTCTTGTGTGCTGTAATTGCTTGTAAAAATGATACTAAGAAGGAAGAAAATATACAGCCTAAGAGTTCTGAAGAAAACAATACTACTGCAAAAGAACTTCCTTTTGTATGGGAAGGCGCAAATGTATACTTTCTTTTAACCGATCGATTTCATAACGGTGATCCGACCAATGATAAAGTTCTAGATCGCACCAAAAAAACTGGCGAATTAAGAGGTTTTGAAGGAGGTGATATCAAAGGTATTATTCAAAAAATTGAAGAAGGGTATTTTAAAAACCTTGGTGTTAACGCCATCTGGTTTACGCCTGTTGTAGAACAAATTCATGGTAGTGTTGATGAAGGTACCGGAAATACTTATGCCTATCATGGATATTGGGCAAAAGACTGGACAAAAATAGATCCCAATTTTGGTACCATGAAAGATCTTAAGCAATTAGTAGAAACTGCTCATAACAATGATATTAGAATATTAATGGATGTAGTTATGAATCATACCGGTCCAGTAACAAAACAGGATCCTGTTTGGCCAGATAATTGGGTACGCACTGCACCACAATGTACTTATAAAGATTATGAAAGCGCAGTTTCTTGTACGCTGGTAAAAAACCTTCCAGATATTAGGACAGAAAATAATGAAGATGTTGAATTACCGCCAGCTTTAGTTAATAAATGGAAATCTGAAGGTAGATTAGAAATAGAAATAGCAGAGTTGGATATCTTCTTTACTAAAACAGGTCTTAAAAGATCTCCAAAAAATTATATCATTAAATGGTTAACAGATTATGTACGTGAATTAGGTATCGACGGATATCGAGTAGATACTGTAAAACACGTTGAAGAAAGTGCTTGGAGTGTTTTGGCAGAACAAGCAAAATCTGCCTTTTCTGAATGGAAATCTAAAAACCCTAATAAAGTATTAGATGATAATGAGTTTTATATGCTAGGAGAATTATATGGCTATGGAGTAAACAGAAAGCGTTTTTATCACTTTAGCGATAAAAGAGTTGATTATTTTGCCAATGGTTTTGATAATATGATCAATTTTCAATTTAAGTATGATGCCAGACAAAGTGATTATGATAATTTGTTTAGTAAGTATAGTGAATTACTACACACCAGTCTAATTGGAAAAAGTGTAATGAACTATATAACATCTCATGATGACGGAGATCCTTTTGACAAAGAACGACTCAATTCATATGAATCTGCTACCAAACTTTTGTTAACGCCAGGGATATCTCAAATATATTATGGAGATGAAACCGCCAGACCTCTTATTATTGCAGATACAGAAGGGGATGCAACTTTACGTTCTTATATGAATTGGGAAGCATTAGAAAATCCAGAAACTAAAAAGTTATTATCACATTGGCAAAAACTAGGTACATTTAGAAAAGATCATCCTGCCATTGGAGCTGGAAAGCATAAATTATTATCCTCTTCGCCTTATATTTTTTCTAGATCTTATATAAAGAATGGATATTCTGATCAAGTAATTATTGGATTAGATCTTCCAAAAGGAGAAAAATTGATACGAATCGGGGAAATTTTTCCCGAAGGATCCAAAATAAAAGACCTTTATTCTGGTGAAGAAGCTACTGTATCAGGAAATACAATAAGTATAAATTCTGAATATCAGATCGTTCTTTTGGAGCAAAAATAATAGAATATTTAATCAAATCATTATGTTTAAAACGGCTTAAAATGTATTTTAAGTCGTTTTAACTTATTATATAACTGATACTTACAACAACCAACAAAGTAAAATTATTTTAATTTAGAAATGGTATAAGAAGAACTTACCTCCTGTATTCAAGGAGGTAAGTGTTGGGGAAAACAAAAAAAGTAAGGGAAAAATTGTAATTGGAATACTTTTCAAAGATAAAAAGGATTGTAGTTATGTAGGTTACGGTTTTACCTCAAACTTTAGCAGGAATACTAGTATAAATCAAATATTTACAATTTAAAACGTTGATTATCAACACATTACATAAAATGATTTAATATGTTAATTTTGTTATTTCTCTCTTTTGTTTAACAAAATCAAAATAAATTAACTTAAAAGATTTTAAAGATATACCTAAACCACTAAATTTGTCACACTCATTTTTTAATCTCAATAATTCTATAATCTTTGGAAAATAAAAAGGCACTTAAATTAATTGATAAAATTATATCCAATCTGGATGCATCCGGAATTAATACGGATTCAATGATCGATGATCTTAAAGAACTGCGAACTTATGCTTTGGAGCAACAAGTTCCTCTAGTAGTAAAAGTACTTCGTCTTACTTATGAACATATCGAAGAAAATGATTCATTCATGATACCTATCCCGGATGATGAACCGATTGAAGACCAAGAAGTAGCAACTGTTTCTGAAACTACCTTAGATCCGGTAGAGAGTTTATCCTATATGTTGTCATTAATCAAAGATCTTAATAATAGAATGAATATTTCTGATCTTAAAGACTATAGAAATGCCTTAAATGAATTTTAAAAAAGTCATTTTAAGTAGTTAACAATATACATTTATATTAAGCCTTAGAGATAATAATTTTTATGTTCTCTAAGGTTTTTATTTTTTGTTTTTATCAGCCTTTATTCATAAAATTTAAACCTTTTTTGTAAGAATTGTTAGTATTCATAGACAAACTTTATGATTTTTTAAACGAATAAAAACAATATAAAACTTATTTTTACAGCCTTTTTGAAGAATTTACAGAAAATGAAGTCTCGATCGTCAGTCAAGAAAACGCGTTTACAATTATTACATCAATATTATAGCTATACTGGCTTTTATAAATTTTTAGGCACTAGTCTTAAAAAAGCACTCCCTCCTATTCTTTTATTTATTGGCGCCTTAGTGATAGTTAATTATTTTGTGATTAATATCAATGATTTATTGATTTATGTAACCGAAAATTATTCTGATTATGTAGTATTTGGAGTTTTCTTTGCTTCAGAATCTCTGTTAGGTTTAATTCCGCCAGAAATCTTTATCGCCTGGACGGATAAATCAACTAGCCCTATATTATATCTATCCATATTAGCATCTTTATCATATGCGGGTGGTATTATTTCTTATTTTTTAGGAAAATGGATTACCAAAATACCTTCAGTTCATAATTACCTTGAAGTAAAAATGGCCAAGCATATTAAGAATACTAGAAAATGGGGAGGGTTTCTAATTATAGTTGGTGCATTATTACCAATTCCTTTTTCGATTACCAGTATTGCAGCAGGAATGATCAAATATCCTTTTACTAATTATTTGTTGTTTGGACTACTTAGATTTCTTCGTTTCTATTTATATGCCATTGCAATTTTTAATCTAATTTAAATCTAAATAAAATTTGTTTTTACAAAGGGTTACACCGAATTTTGCAGTAAAATAAATTTGAGGTACCTATGGAAAAATTGACACGATATTTTTATAACCTTTTGGTTTCAAATGGAGTTTCTGAAACTCTTGCAGAATATCTTAATGTTTTAATCGGTATTGGCATATTACTGCTCATTGTATATGTTGTTGATTTAGTTGTTAGAAAAGTATTGCTTGCTATTTTTAAAGGATACGCTTCGAAGTCAAGAAATACCTTTGATGATTATTTGGTAAAAAACAAGACTTTTGATTATCTGGCACATATTATCCCCCTATCCATAATTATATGGGTAATTCCTAAGCTTTTTATTGCTTTTCCGACAGCAGAAAAATACATAGAAGTTTTATTTGATATTATGGTTATAGTGTTAACCATATGGATTGTTCGAAGTATTTTAAGAACTTTTAGAGATTTTTTGAAATCATTACCTTCTTTCAAAGACAAACCTATTGATAGTTATGTTCAGGTATTTATGATTTTTGCCTGGGCAATAGGAGCTATTTTTATTTTCTCTTCAATAACCGGTAAATCTATCTGGACGTTTCTTACTGCGCTTGGAGCAATGTCTGCAGTGATTCTATTGATTTTTAAAGATACTATTCTTGGATTTGTGGCTAGTATACAGGTCGCAGTTAATGATACTGTAAGAATTGGAGATTGGATTACGATGAGTAAATATGGAGCTGATGGTGACGTTGTAGAAATTAATTTGTCTTCGGTAAAAGTGCAAAACTTTGATAAAACTATCACTACGATACCAACGTATCACCTAACCTCAGAATCTTTTAGAAACTGGAGAGGAATGATGGACTCTGGTGGTAGAAGGATTAAACGGTCTATTTTAATTAAAACCTCTAGTATTACTTTTTTATCTGAAGAAGATATTGATACCTTGATGAAGGTTGATTTAATAACGGATTACCTAAAAACAGCACACGGTGCCATAACATCTTATAACCAAGAACATAATATCGATAAAAGTATATTACTCAATGGTCGAAACCTTTCTAATATGGGAGTTTTTAGAAAATATGTAGAATCCTATCTAGAAAACCACCCATACATTAATCAGGAAATGACCATAATGAGCCGTCAATTAGCACCTACAGCACAAGGTACTCCTTTAGAAATTTATGCTTTTAGTAATGATAAGATATGGAAGAACTATGAAAATATTATGGCAGATATCTTTGATCACCTTTTATCGGCAATACCATACTTCAATTTAGAAGTATTCGAACTTGATTATAAAATTGAAAATAAATAATATATTCTCTTGTTAAAAAAACAAATAATATGACTACTAGCTTTAGACTTATTAGCTACCTTGAAGGTATTTCTTACTTACTTATTCTTTTTGTAACAATGCCGTTAAAATATTTTTTTTCATCTCCAGAACCCAATAAAGTGATTGGGATGGCTCACGGACTTTTATTCCTATTGTATATTGTTTTTGCTATTGTAATAAAGCCTGAAAAAAAATGGGATTCTAAAACTCTGGGGATAGTACTACTTTGCTCTATCATTCCTTTTGGAACGTTTTGGATGGATAAAAAATATCTAAAACCGTCTTCCTCAGCTTCTTAAAGTTTTACCTCAGAATTCATCATATAAAAAAGGTTATTGATATCAAATCAATAACCTTTTTCTATTCTTATCTAACTTATGTTCTTTTTTATCAAATTAAGAACAAGTAAGGTCTAGATAATACAATGGCCATTAATAAAACCAAAAACCACCACCTATACCTGTGCATCCAGCCTGGTAACCGTTGATTGTGCATCTAGTTCCATTAGCTTTTCCCACGCAAGCTTGAGAGTATCCTACGGTAGACACTCCTCCGGTTCCTGAACCAGAACAACGCTCTAAACCTCTTCCTCCGTTAACACTTCTTTGTTCTTCTCTAGATAGTTTTCTAGCTGTTTCTAATTTTAAAATCTTTTTTGACATAATAAGTAATTTTAGGTTTAAGAATATTTAAATAATAATATTAGCTTTAATACTATGATAAAAGCTAAAACGTACTATTAATGTTTATTGGATAAGATATGTTACCCTATACGTTGATAGTTTAACATAAATTATGATTTAATTATAAAATTACTCAGGATATTCGATTCGTAAGTGATAGATATTTGTCAACTTTCGTTTAAATACTTTTTTAATTTGTTGGATTTCTTTAAAAGTAATATTAGCATTTAAAAACTGTCCTTCTTCCATTTGTTTATTAACTATTTTCTCTACAAATGAATCTATAAGACTACTCGTTGGATTCTTAAGGCTTTTTGAAGCTGCCTCTACACTATCACTCATCATAAGAATAGCCGTTTCTTTAGAAAAAGGTTTAGGGCCTGGATATTGAAAATCTTCAATATTTACATTCTCATTGTTTTCTTTTTCTTTTTTATAAAAATAATAGACTGTACTAGTACCGTGATGCGTTCTTATAAAATCAATAACACGATCTGGCAGTTTATTTTTTTTAGCAATCTCTATTCCCAAAATCACATGATTTATAATAATACGAGCACTTTCTTTTGAAGACAATACGTCATGTGCATTACCCGATGCAGATTGGTTTTCTGTAAAATATATAGGATTTGCCATTTTACCAATATCATGATACAAGGCTCCTACTCTTACCAGCATTGCATTAGCACCTATTTCTTGCGCAGCAGCTTCAGCAATATTAGCTACATTCAGAGAATGATGAAAAGTTCCTGGTGCTTTATTAGATAACTCCTTAAGCAGTTTAGAGTTAGTATCGCTCAATTCTAATAAAGAAACATCAGAGATTAGTCCAAAAATCCTTTCATACACATAAATTAAAGGATGAACTATTAAAGTTGCTAATCCACTAAGAACAAAGAGTCCTACAGTAATCCAATCAATATTACCTACACTTCCTTCATGTATTATATGAAAAGCAATATAGGCCAAAATATAAATAGATGTAATCTGAGCAACCGAAATAAAAAGATTAGCTCGCCTAAAAGATTCTGAAATAGTCAATATCGTAACTATACCTGCTATAATTTGTAAAAAAGTATATTCATAACTATTGGGTACTACAAACCCAAGAATTAGTACGGTAATAACATGGGTAAACAATCCTAATCTAGAATCAAAGAATGCTTTTAAAACCAACGGAAGGATACACAATGGTACAATGTAGATATAATCTGATTTATACTTAACCACCAAAGTGGTTATCAATACCATAAATAAAATATTAAAAGCTATAAAAGTAACCTGTGTATTATTCTGATAAATATCTTTCCTGTATTTTCTTATAAAAAGTAAAAGCATCATCAATGCCAGAGAAACCAGTATAATATATCCGAAAACAATCCAGTAAAAATTCTTTTCACTCCATACCTGAGATTCATACTCTGCTTTTAAAGAGTTTAGAATTTGTAGTTTATCACCTTCGACCACTTCTCCCTTAGCAATAATTCTACTTTCTCTTGTAACTCCACCTTTAGTTGTTAGCACCTTAGCCAATTCATTTTCTAAAGTACTTTCAGTAAGTTTATCATTTAATCGCACATTGGGTTTAACCAAATCATAAAACAAAGCAATAAAATCACTTTTAAACTTAACATACTCACTTTTATCTATGCGAGAATCTATTAATTTGGTAAGTGCACTGGTAGTAAGGATTTGCCCATAAGTAATAGCTTCAGCTTTATTTCCTTTATTTAGAAATATTTGTCGTTTGTTACCATAAGAATAACCTTCTGCCAAGACGCCATATCTGTATATATCATTCAAAACAATTTTACCAAAAAGCTTGGCCTGCTCACTAGAACTGCTTTGATCCAATACTTTTAAATAACTGGCAAAAGCCGAGTCATATGTATCTCTTGCTGTATTAGCAACAATGGTATCATATTCAAAATAAGGAATAATATTATCGGTGATCCTCTTTTTCTCAGCCTCTATTTCTTCATCTGTTTTGGCAATTGCAAAATCAAAGGGAGCATATAGGTTTTCGTACTGCCAAGGTTTTCCTTTGGCAAATTCATATTTAAAAATCCCACCTTTCGGAAATAAGTATACAATAAGTGCCGTGGTACATATAAATAGAAAAACCCTATAAATAGAAGATTGTTTTTTATAAAGATTGTTTAAAGATATTTTCACTAGTAACGTGCTATAGATTACTCAAAAGTAATAAATCAAATTTACAATTGTGTATTACAGATTGAGAGTTATGAACCTATTAGTTTTATGATCATAAAACTCTCTAAACATAAGTTCTAATATCCTTTAAAAATCATTAAATTCGCAGAATAACAATACACACATTTTTAAAATATTGATAATGAGCAAAGAAGTAGTAATAGTATCTGCAGCACGTACACCTATCGGTAGTTTTTTAGGAAGTTTATCAACTGTTCCTGCAACCCAATTAGGAGCTACTGCTATTAAAGGTGCATTAGATAAAATTAATCTTGATCCTTCACTAGTTCAAGAAGTATTCATGGGTAATGTCGTTCAGGCAGGAAATGGTCAAGCGCCAGCAAGACAAGCTGCTTTGGCTGCCGGAATTGGAGACACTGTACCTTGTACAACCGTTAATAAAGTATGTGCTAGTGGTATGAAAGCCGTAATGCATGCTGCTCAAGCTGTAGCATTGGGAGATGCAGATATCGTTGTCGCTGGAGGAATGGAGAATATGAGTTTGATTCCTCATTATGTAAGATTAAGAGCTGGGCATAAATTTGGACCTCAAACGCTTGAAGATGGTATGCAAAGAGATGGTCTAGTAGATGCTTATGATCAAAATGCAATGGGTACTTGTGCAGATCTTTGTGCAACTGAACATGATTTCTCAAGAGAAGATCAAGATGCCTATGCTATCCAATCATATGAGCGTTCTGCAAAAGCTTGGTCTGATGGAAAATTTAATAATGAAGTTGTTCCTGTAGCAGTGCCTCAACGTCGTGGTGAACCAGTTATGGTTACTGAAGATGAAGAATATAAGAATGTAAAAATGGAGAAGATTCCTGCACTACGACCAGCTTTTACTAAAGAAGGAACAGTTACAGCTGCAAATGCTTCGACTATTAATGATGGTGCTGGTGCAGTAGTGGTTATGAGTGCAGAAAAAGCTGCAGAATTAGGATTAGAGCCATTAGTAAGAATAAAGAGTTATGCTGATGCTGCTCAAGAACCAAAGTGGTTTACAACAGCTCCGGCAAAAGCTTTACCAAAAGCAATAGAGAAAGCTGGTATTACTCTTGATGATGTAGATTTCTTCGAATTTAACGAAGCTTTTTCTGTAGTTGGATTAGCCAATATGAAAATATTAGGATTAAATGATTCTAATACTAATGTTAATGGAGGTGCTGTATCATTAGGACATCCATTAGGATGCTCAGGAGTTCGTATTTTAATTACTTTGATAAATGTTTTAGATCAAAATAATGCCAAAATAGGTGCTGCTGCTATTTGTAACGGTGGTGGTGGTGCATCCGCAATGGTTATTGAGCGTATCTAAAATTATAAATCTTTCGAAGTTTAGAATTATGAGAAAAATTGATACTCTTTTCTTTTTCTTATAATTCTGAACTTTTTTTGTTTAATATCTAATTTCTAACTATCTAGTTTCTATACTAAAAATTCATGCAATACGGTATTTGTAATCTTAGTATTATTCCTTTACGTTTCGAACCACAAGATACCAGTGAACTGGTTTCCCAAGTTTTGTACGGCGAACATTTTAAAGTCCTTGAACAACGAAAAAAGTGGAGCCGTATCCGTTTGGCATTTGATAAATATGAAGGTTGGATTGATAATAAACAATATATAGAAATCACTGAAAGTGATTATAAACAGTTTGAAAACCAACCTCTTTCTTTGGTTGGAGATATGGTAGAATTTGTAAGTTGCGAACAAGATCAACTTATGCCCATCCCATTAGGTGCTTCTCTGGGAGCTTTAGACTTTCTTAAACATCAATATGAAGGCACCAGAATTATAGAGCAACAATCAAAAGAAAAACTTGTTGAAACTGCTTTTCTCTTCCTTAATGCGCCTTATTTATGGGGAGGTAAAACAAATTTTGGAATAGATTGTAGCGGTTTTACACAAATGGTGTATAAACTTAATGGCTATAAAATATTACGCGATGCCTCTCAACAAGCTACACAAGGTGATCCTTTAAGCTTTATCGAAGAAAGCGAACCAGGAGATCTTGCCTTTTTTGATAATGAAGAAGGAGCTATTACCCACGTTGGGATTATGATGAAAGATAATTATATTATTCATGCACACGGTAAAGTTCGTGTAGATCGTATTGACCATACCGGAATCTACAATAATGAGAAACGAATGCATACTCATAAACTAAGAGTTATCAAACGTATTATATAATATTAAATAAGGATATGCCTTCTAAAGAACTAAAAATAGTGCCTGTGCAACCTCAGGAAAATCAAGAACTATTAAAATTTGGTTGGCAAACATTTTATGATACTTTTGGACCTCCCGTTAATAGTGAAGATAATATTCAGAGGTATTTGAATGATAAGTTTACTATAGAACAAATCGATAAAGAACTTAATAACCCAGAGTCTCAATTTTATTTTGCCAAACTAAATGATACAATTGCCGGATATCTCAAACTAAACTATGGAAATGCTCAGACCGAAAAAGTACCTGGTAATACTGTAGAAATAGAACGTATCTATGTGGCAAAAGAGTATCAAGGCAATAAGATCGGTCAACACCTATTCAATAAAACATTAGAAGTGGCAAAAAACAAACAATTAGAATATATCTGGTTGGGTGTTTGGGATAAGAATCTAGAAGCCATAAAATTTTATCAAAGACAGGGGTTCGTAGCCTTTGATCAGCATGATTTTATGTTAGGAACTGATCTACAGACAGATATCTTGATGAAATTAGCTATCTAAAAACTTTATGATTTTAATAACATCTGCAAGTTTATATTTTGTTTAATTTTGAAATGATCATTTCATTAAGATTATGCCAAAAGTAGAGTCATTTGACAGAAAAGTAGTTTTGCAAAAAGCAACCGAAGTATTTCATAATAAAGGATACAACGGTACTTCTATGCAGGATTTAGTTGATGCTACTGAACTTAACAGATCAAGTATCTATAATTCTTTTGGTAGTAAACTTAGTATGTTTCTAGAAGTACTTACCCATTATCAATCTATTTATAATAAAAAATTTAGTACAGAACTGTCAAATGTATATAATGCAGCAGAAGGACTTGATACTATATTTAAATTATATATAGACGATATTCTAACTGATGATAATCAAAAAGGTTGTTTGATAGTCAATTGCAAAGCTGAAATGGCCAATCAGGAGCTATCTATCAAAGCTTTTATGGAAAAGAATCAAGATAGAATGTTAGCGGTGCTAGAAGATATTGTAAATAAAGGACAAATGGAAAAAGTATTTAATAATGATCAAACCGCAACACAATATGCCTTATATCTCTTCTCTGCAATCCAAGGATTAAGAATGGTTGGTATATTAAATAAAAATGAAAACGAACTTAGAAGTATTGTAAAATCAACAACAAAAGTACTTCTATAATTTTTTTAACCTATTTTGAAACGATTGTTTCAAATAAAATTACACAAAATGAAAAAATTAAACAACAAAGTAGCTGTTATTACCGGAGCTAATAGCGGAATTGGATTGGCAACTGCCAAATTATATCTTCAGGAAGGTGCAAAAGTCGTACTTTCAGGTAGACGTCAGGAAGCTCTTGATGAAGTAGCTAAAGAACTGGATGGTGATTTTATTACTGTAAAAGCTGATGTATCTAAAGCAGAAGATAATCAGCGTTTAATACAAGAAGCCACCAATAAATATGGTAAGATCGATATCTTATTTCTTAATGCCGGAGTTGCAATCCCTACTCCCGCTCATGAAGTAAGTGAAGATCATTATGATTATACCTTTAATATTAATGTTAAAGGACCTATTTTGGCAACAAAAGAAGCGCTTTCACACATTAATGAAGGAGGAACCATCCTTTTTACTAATTCAATTGTAAACCAAAAAGGTTTTGATGGATTAGGAGTATATTCTGCTTCAAAAGGAGCTTTACGTTCATATCAAAGAGTTTTAGCATCAGAGGTGAAACCAAGAGGAATACGAGTAAACTCGATTGCTCCGGGACCTATTGAAACACCTATTTATGCAAAAATGGGGTTGCCAGAAGATGTGGTTTCAGAGATGGGTAAAGGTTTTGCTGAGCAAGTACCACTAGGACGTTTTGGAACTTCTGAAGAAATTGCAAAGACCGCTCTATTTTTAGCTTCTGATGATGCTTCTTATATTAATGGAGTTGAATTGGAAGTCGATGGTGGATTGAGTCAGATATAAGACTAAACCAAATTATATATTAAAAAAGCTGAATTCTAATGTTTTATACTATAGAATTCAGCTTTTAAATTATCAAAAAGTAGTAAATGAATAATTCTTAATAATAAAAACAATATCCATTACTTTTACATATACCAGCATCACATAATTCTCCGTGTGGCGTTCCTACACAGCATCTATAATCCTTTTGATAACATTGAGAACGCGCAGCTCCGGTTATTTTACCTTGATCTTCTTTACTTAACAATGTGATGTTCTTTAAATTTAAAATGTTTTTCATTTGTGTACTATATTTAGATTAATATTAATGATTTGATCGTTGTGTGTAAAATATACTATGGTTGTTTTATAAGTACTATCCTATATCCTTTGCAACTACCTTTAGATACTTGAAGAATATATAAACCAGAAGACCAGTCTTTTACAGAAATTGTTTTTAAGAAATTTTCTTCTTCAGAAACTTCTGTGCTTTGGTATATTAAATTTCTACCGTAAAAGTCATATACTTTGATATTAAAACTACCAACCTCAGGCAATCTTACAGCAATATTTAATTCATCAGAAACTGGATTAGGGTATGTTTTAAGACGAATATTAAAATCACATCTTTCTCTCCTATTCGATATCTTCCTGATATTTCCTACACCACTAAATTCTGATACAAAGAGAGCATTACCCGATCTATTAGCAATAATTCCAGCTGGATATGAAAATGTCGCTTCAGAAATATCACCATCATTGTTTCCGTTGGTACTCCCTGCAAATATCTCTACATCATCTACCGCTCTGGGGTTGATTTTGTAAATTTTGTGTTCTCCATAATTAGTACCGTATACATATCCTCTTGCATAAGTTATAAAAGCTAAATAAGGAAAATCTGTTCCCGAATCAGGAACAGTAGCTACATATTCTGGTTCTGAATTTCTAGAGGTAAGTCTATAAATTTTTCTATCCAAATAGTTTCCGATATAGAGGGTTCCTTTCCTATCAAAGGTTAAACCCACTGGAATATTTAGAGGTTCTCCTTTATACAATTCTTTTACGGTTCCATCAGACAGCAATTCATTGATACTATTGTTACGAACATCAGTATAAATAATTGTATTACGATATCTTGATTTAACCATTCCTGAGGGAACACCGTCTACTGGATAACTTTGCACTAAATTTCCGTCTTTATCATATTTATGAATAATAGACGCACCGTATTCTGATACAAAAAGATTCTCTTCAGAATCAAAAGCGAGTCCGTTGGGATGTTTTAATCCAGTTATAAAGGCACTTACTTCTCCAGAAGGTGTAATTTTATATACTGTACTACCTATAAAATTAGAACCATATAAATTTCCTTTAGAGTCTATTATCAATGCATCATCTACATCAGCATTTTGAGAATCCAAAATTGTAGTTACCTCTTGCGCATTTCCTGCAATAGAAATTATTACTAATAATAAAAGATAAAATTTCCTCATTTTTTTGTGTTTTAAGAGTTAAAAAACAGTTTATGACAATGATTTACCTTTCTAAAATTATCTTATAAACAACTATATTTTAATCACTTTGAAGTATATCGTTATTATTTTGAAGTGAATAACTCATATTTTGATGTAAACGGAACTATTAAAAAATTAACAATATTATTTTCTCTAAATTGTTCCAAAATCTATTATCATTTATAACCAATTTATACATGAAAATTTCTGCATTGATCATTGATGATGAGCCATTGGCACGAAAATTAATTTCAAATCTATTGCTTACGGTTTCTGAAATCGAAGTAATTGGTCATTGCAAAACGGGGAAAGAAGCTATTACTACCATTGATACAGTACGTCCAGATTTGTTATTCCTGGACATTAAATTTAAGGATATGACTGGATTTGATATTCTTGAAAAGATTTCGGTAAAAACTCCTATTGTGATCTTTGTCTCTGCATTTGATTCATATGCTTTAAAAGCATTTAACTTTTTTGCATTTGATTATTTATTAAAACCATTTAACGAAGAACGGTTTTATACTTCGGTAAATAAAGCAATTGAAACTTTTAATAAAAAAGATACTTCACAGCTTCAAAAAAAAGTAGATGATCTCCTCAATTATATCCAGGATTCTGACAAGAATTCTAATATCAATTTCATTAAAAGGATTCCTGTTCCATTAAAAAACAAAACGATATTTATTAATCCTGATGACATCATGTACATTACTGCTTCTAATTATTATGCCGAGATATATACTCAAAGTGGTAAATACTTACTCAGAGAATCTATGTATAATATGCTACTGCAATTAAACCCAGATCTTTTTATTCGTATTCATAGATCAACGATTGTTAATATAGAATTTGCTCAAGAATTAATCAGTTCTGGATATGGTGCAATTGATGTTAAAATGAAAGATCATAAACTTTTCAGAATTAGTAAAAGTTATAAAAAAGAGTTCTTAATTAAAATGGGGTTAAAAAATGAAAAAGTACATTGATAAAAAACTTTTTTATATCCTGATAGGGTATGTTATAGCATATAATGTTGTTTATGTTTTAAGAAATGTCTTGTTAAAATTAAGTGAGGTAGCTATCTATAATAATGCTAGTTGGAAAAGAATTATTTTAGATCCAGTTATAGGAAATAGTATTGTTATTCCTCCTATTGTAATCATCATTCTTATTATAACCAAAATGATGATTAATAAAAATTATAAATGGAAATATATTATTGGTATTCATTTTTTCTTTTCCTTTATTTATACGTTTATACTATACATATTTTCATATACGTATCGCGCAGTAGTTGATAAAAGAGGTTGGGATATTTTTGATACCAAAGATTTTTTTATTGAGCTTATCACATACTCAAACTTACACTTTCTTGGGTATGTAGGGTTTGTAAGTATTATTTATTCTTATTTCTATATAGAAAAAACCGCAAAAACAGAACTGCGAAGAACTCAATTATCAGAACAACTTCTGCAGGTTAAAATGGAAGCTTTAAAATCACAATTAAATCCACATTTTTTGTTTAATACTCTTAATAGTATTTCTGCACTAATTAAAGAAGATCAGAAGAAAGCACAAGATATGATTGCATATCTAGGTGACTTATTAAGAGAAGTGCTCATTCTCAAAGACGTAAATCTCATTCCGCTGCATAAAGAGATCTCTATACTTAATAAATACATAGATATCATGAAAATTCGTTTTTCTGATCATTTAACTATAGATATTTTAATTGAAGATGGCATAAAAGAAGTATTGGTTCCTAATATGATTATACAACCAATTATCGAAAATTCTTTTAAGCACGGATATTCTTATGATACAACTGATTTAAAAGTAAAACTACAAATCACTAAAAAAGAAGAGGAATTGATAATTAACATCACAAATAATGGTGAAGCTTTAGATCACCATCAATCATCACAAGGATTAGGGATTAAAAACATTAAAGAAAGGTTATTGACGTTGTATAACAACAACTATGATTTTGTATTCAGATCATCACAAAATGATGTAGGAGTTGAAACCATTATCAAAATTCCTATAGAAAATACTGAACAATTGATTACAAGTTAAGCCAATAGGTAATTTTTAAAACAATAGATCTGGTTCTTACATTAAAAGCAAATCTATCCAAAGGATCCACATCACCAGTCAAATAATTATCTGTATATACCAGAATTAGATCAGAAACCGGTGCAAATCGCCACTGGATTCTGGCATTAATATTTGTATTATCACTTTGTGAATTGTATTGTACAAAAAGTGAAGTAAATAAACTTTTAGAGAATGTATAATCTACTCTAGGGCTGATTAAGAAGGTTTCTCGACCTCCATCCAAATGTGGTAAATCAAAATAATTTACCGCATAATTTAAAGAAAAAGAACCTCTTGGTTGGTATCTAATATTAAAACTACCTCTGGTACCATATCGCCATCCATTAAAATACTCTCCTATATAAGGACTTACACTCCAGCTAAAAACCTTGCGACGATCACTTCTGTAGTTTCCTGTAAAACTTACATAAGAAAAATCCTGTTCTGCATCTAACTCTAAAGAACTTGTTCCTGTAGGATCAAACGAATCAAAAAGATATACATAGTTATGGTTTAGATTAAGCCGAAATGTAGATCGCTCAGTAAACTCTCCTCCCCAACCTGCAGAGAGAAAATGATCTGTTTTACCAAAATCAGGACGCCAAAAGATATCTGCTTCTGCTCGATAATTATGTTGATTTAACAAGTCATTTTGCGGATAATATCGTAATTCTGCTACAGGATTGATTCTAAAATAATTTTTGCGAGGAACAAACCCTACTTCGGCATTATAATCTTCATCTACATATTCATGTTTCCACAGTACTCCGTACTTCCTGGTATTATAATTTAATGTGCTTCCTTGAGCAACTGCAAGTGATGTATTAGGAGAAAAAGTACCATGAGCAAAAGTTTTTCCTGACCATGTATTATCTCTGGTAGCATAATTAAAATCTACTCCTACCATTCTGTTATATCTATTAATATCCAGCGTATCTAAGTTTTCATCAAAATCAACAGTTTGTTTATTTACTGCGATAAAACCAATATTAGAACGTGCTCCTAACTTACGTTGTGCTACCGCAACTCCATAATTAATACTAGGTATTCCTTGGGTTGAGCTAGAAGCTGTTTGCATATTTAACAGTCCAATTCTTGTATCTGGATCCAGTTTACCACTAATACGTAATCCCCCATATATTCTATTCTGTACTAATTCATCTGTTCTAACATCGTTCCCCACACCAATACGTCTCGAAAAGAAAGGGTTGATATTAGCAAAACCAAATTGTCCGAATAAATCTGCATTTTCTAAAAAGAATTGCCTTCTCTCGGGGAAAAAGATTTCAAATCTATCTAAGTTAGTAATTTGCTCATCCACCTCTACTTGTGAGAAATCAGGATTTACGGTTAGATCAAGATTCAATCCAGGAGTCAATGCTATTTTAGCATCACCTCCTACTTCAAAAAAATTATCTGTAGGCGTATCATCTTCATAGTCTTTATTAATTCCTGAAGAAACAAACGGAATCAAAGAAACAGCACTACTTTTTGTATTCAACTCTTCTTCCCAGATCATATCTGCCATATACGCAAGCGTAAAAACAATCTGATTTCGCGGTATTCGGGAATATGTACTAATCTCGTTTGTTTGACTATCAAATCGATAAGAAGAAAACCCCCATTTTTTTGATGGCGTAGGGTAACGCAATGTACTAAATGGGATTTCTAACTCTGCAGTATAATAACCATCATATTTTTTAGCATTTCCTCTCCATTTATTATCCCAGGAAGTCGAAAAATCCCTTATTACACTTCCTCCATTACTAATAATTCCTTCTCTAAGTACCCCTTCTGGATTTACTCCAAAATAAAGTGCATTAGTACCATCATCAAATGTATCAAACAATAAAGTTATGTTGTCGGATCCGCCTGCACGGTAATCTCTTCGCAAAGAATTTACAATCCAATCATTTCCGGTCGAATAGCATTTTATACCAATGTAAAGATTTTTCTTATCTGTACACATGTATATTTCGGTTTTTGCTTTTGCTGGTAAAGAATCTGAAGGGAAATACTGAATAAAATCTTTTGCAGGTGTTAGTTTACTCCAAATGGCTTCTTTTAAATCACCATCAATCTCAATACTTTCTGTAGTAGTACCTACGACAAATGACTTCTTTTCATTGATATTTACTTGTGCCTGACTCATCATAATTGAGCCAATGCAGATCAAAAAAATCAAAAACCTCATAAAGAAATCTTCATATTGATGTTACACCTCATAAAATTCTTACATTTTTAAAGGCTTAAAAATAGAATATGAAAATTTAGTTTTTGTTAAAATTATTACAAACAAAATCATAATCTGTTATATTAAAACCTCAATTATTGAATTTTTATCAATCAGATCATTTTTTCTTTTTAACCTTTGGGATGTTACCAATCAAAGAGCTATGCTGTTTAATAAGTTCTGCAATTTTAATTATTCCCTCTTCAAAATGATCAGAACTTTCCGGAAGCACTAGCCAGGTTTTTAGCCCATAAACCTCAATAGCTTTCAGATCTCTTATCAGAAGTTTTAACTCTTTATGAAATTTAATTTTGGTAGCGATCCATATCCCATTATCATTAGGATAATTATCTTGTTTACGTAATGCAAAAACAATTTTTTCTCCATAATAAAAAGAATCCACTCCAAACATCTTTTTGTGACGTAATTGAAGTGGATAAAGTTCTTCAAGTATAAAATCATATGGAAATACCATAGATTAACTACAACTCTTTGATTTGTCTTATCATTTGATTAGTAAATCCCCATTCATTATCATACCAGATCATAATTTTTACTAAATCTCCATCAACAACTCTCGTCATAGATGCATCTACTGTAGAAGCATAAGGATTCATTTGGATATCTGAGGATACAATAGGCTCATAAGTAACATCCAATACTTTAAGATATCGATCAGTTTTTGCTTCTTTTTCTAAAATTTCATTGATTTCTTCTGCACTGGTATTTCTCTCTGCCACAAAAGTAACATCGCTCACGGATCCTACTGGTACAGGAGTTCGAACTGCAACTCCATCAAATTTTCCTTCATATTGAGGTAACGCTTTAGTAGTTGCAATAGCAGCGCCCGTAGAAGTAGGTGTCAAATTTACTGCTCCTGCTCTACCCATTCTTGGATTTTTCTTAGAAGGCCCATCTACTAGTGTTTGAGATGCAGTATACGCGTGGATAGTATTTAGAATGGCTTTTTTTATACCAATGGTACGCCCTAATATTTCAACAACTGGACTAATGTTATTAGTTGTACAACTCGCACAAGAAAATATAGCAGCTTTACCATCAGCCGTATTTACGCCATGTACTACTGTTGGAGTATCCTTACTTTTTGTAGGTCCAGAAATTACAACATTAGTTGCACCTGCGTGAATGTGCTTTTCTGCATCTTCTCTATTGGTAAAAAAACCAGTACTTTCAATTACGATATCAATATTATTTTCTTTCCAGGGTAATTGTTCTGGATCTCTTTGATTAAGATATAATATTTTCTGTCCATCAACCTGGAGATGATCATCTTCAATACTTACATCTTTATTATAAATTCCATAAACGCTATCATATTTTAATAAATAACGTGCATTTTCAATAGACATTAGGTCATTTACAGCAACAACCTGTAATCCTGGTTCTTCCATTATTACTTTTAATGCTGCTCTTCCTATTCTTCCAAATCCATTTATAGCTATTCTCTTCATTTCTTTTTTTGTTGGTTAAATGTGGTTAAAATTTATATACGGCTAAGTCGTTAAAAAAGGATTAAAATTACTTTTCTATCTATTAATCATCAATCAATGATACACCATTAAGATCTGTAGTTAATACATCGCTCATATAATCAAAATAGGGTCTTAATAACTCAAAATGGTATACTACCTTATCTATAAAATCTGAAGTAAAAACCTCCTTATCTGTAAAGTTATGAGAAACAAAAAACGACTTGTTTTTAATTAAATCTATAGCTGGATGATCCTTACTAAAACCTTTGGGAGCTGTTTTTACTTGAAACTCTGTATTAAAACCTCCAAATGCTTTTTTAAAATCCTTTTGATCAAGTATATCTCTTATTTCCTGATCATCCATTTCAAACTCCTTACGAATACGTAATAAATCTTTAGGTTCTGGACTAAAAAAACCACCCGCCATTAAAGAATTACCCGGTTCTAATCGTAAATAATACCCACCTCTTCGATGCGCACCTGCTCTACTAAAACTTACACTTCGGTGTACATTGTATGGTGTTTTATCTTTACTAAAACGAACATCACGATTGATACGAAATACTTTCGTTTTTTCGATTTCGTCCTTTTCTTTGAGTCGTTCTACTATCTCAGCATAAAATTTCTTTAATTCCTTTTCATTAGCCTGGTAACGTTTCTTGTGCTCTTGCATCCAATCCCTGTGGTTGTTTTTCTTTAAGTCTAACAGAAAATCGAATGCTGACTTTGGTATGCTCATAGTATTGATTTTGTTTTAAAATTACTAAATTCTATATCCTTCATACAAGTTTAACTTAATTTTATGCATATATCTTACTTTTGACCTTAAGTTGTTATTTTTATCAGAAAAATGTAAGGATTTAAAACTTATTTTGACCTATGTCCTCTTTATTCTATATATTTACTAGACTTTTGAAAAAAGCATTATGACCAAAGAAAGAGATCAAATCATAGCTAAGATTAAAAAACAGAAAAAAAACCCTAATCTTAAGCTAAAACTTAAAGAAAGAACCGAGTATTTTACAAACCTCCTTTTTTACACTTTGTTTGATTCTGATACCGAAGTAGAGAAAAACATCGATATACTAGAACAGACCTTTGAAGAACTAATTGATCTCGCCTGTTGGGAAATTGAAAAACCTTGTAGTACTATATGGCAATCTTACCTTGAAAAATTGCCAGAAATACTCAATAAACTTAATAAAGATGCTGCCTCTTTTATGCAAAGTGATCCTGCAGCAAACTCTATTGAAGAGATTTATCTAGCATATCCTGGATTCTACGCTATAGCTATATATAGGCTTAGTCATGAATTATTAAAATTTGGTTTACCATTAGTTCCAAGGCTTATGACGGAGTACTCACATCGTTTGACCGGTACTGATATTAATCCTGGTGCTGATATTGGAGAATCGTTCTTTATTGATCATGCTACGGGTATTGTGATTGGTGAAACAGCCATTATAAAAGATAATGTAAAAATATATCAAGGAGTTACACTTGGTGGTTTATATGTAGATAGAAAACTACGAAATGTGAAACGCCATCCGACCGTAGAAAATAATGTTACCATTTATGCTAACGCTACTATTCTAGGTGGTAGCACCGTTATTGGAGCTAACAGTACTATTGGAGGTAACGCCTGGATTACTTCTTCTGTTCCAGAAGATTCAATCATCTCAAACACATCTGAAATTAAGATTAAAAAAGTGGTATAATGTCACATAGCATTTTAGACCTTATCGGAAATACGCCTTTGGTGAAGGCAACTTCCTTAATTGATAACCCAAATATTACTTTATATTTAAAACTCGAAGGACATAATCCTGGCGGTAGTGTTAAAGATCGTGCAGCATATAATATGATTAAATCTGCTTTAGATCGAGGGGATATTGATCAAAACACAAAACTTATTGAAGCTACTAGTGGTAATACGGGTATCGCATTAGCTATGATTGCTGGTATTTTTAATCTGGATATCGAGCTCGTTATGCCAGAAAATTCTACTAAAGAACGTGTGCAAACGATGCGAGCATATGGTGCCAAAGTAACCTTGACTTCAGAACAAGTAGGTATAGAAGGAGCAAGAGATTATGCAGAAGCCAAAGTAAATAATGATGGATTTATTATGCTTAATCAGTTTGCAAATGACGACAACTGGAGAGCCCATTATAAAACCACTGGTCCAGAAATATGGAATGATACAAAAGGTAAGATTACACACTTTGTATCGTCAATGGGTACTACCGGAACTATTATGGGAACCTCTACGTATCTTAAAGAACAATCTTCAGCAGTACAAATTGTAGGAGTACAACCCACAGATGAATCAAGGATCCCTGGAATTCGAAAATGGCCAAAAGAATATTTACCTAAAATTTTCAACCCTTCCAAAGTAGATCAAGTTATTGAAGTTAGTCAGGAAGAAGCTACAGCTATGGCAAAACGATTAGCCAAAGAAGAAGGTGTTTTTTCTGGAATGAGTAGCGGTGGAGCTGTAACAGCAGCAGTAAAACTAGCTAAAACTTTAAAAAGTGGAGTTTTGGTGGCAATTATCTGTGATCGAGGTGATCGATACTTGAGTTCAGATTTATTCGAATAAACTTTATCTAACCGCAAGTTAGTAAAACCTAAATCTTTATTCCTTTTATATAGACTTCCTTTCATCTATTTATTGATGTGGCCATCCTTCTTTAAAATGGAAATAATATGTTAAATATATATTTTCATCAATAGACACAGAGGATATTATTTATTTTTATTTAGAAAATGAAATCTTATTCTTTTTCCTAATAATAAATAAAAAAAGCCTTATAAATGGATAAATCTATAATAGACGTATTTAGAAAAATTTTTAAGAGAAACTTAGAGAGCCTAAAAACAGAAATAGCCTTATATAAAGATGAAAAACAACTTTGGAAAGTTGAAAAAGGTGTTACTAATTCTGCCGGTAACTTATGTCTACATCTAATAGGAAATCTTAATACATTTATAGCTGCTCAAATTGGAAAAAGTGGGTATATAAGAAACAGGGAACTCGAATTTACAGATAAAAATGTATCTAGGTCTGTATTAGAAAGTATGATTGATGAAACAATTAATGAAATTGAAAAATCATTAGATCAATTATCAATAGAACAATTAAGAGAAGAATATCCCAGGTTAATTGCAGAAGAAAAAGCTTCTACAGAATATATGTTAGTACATCTAGCCACTCACCTAACCTATCATCTTGGTCAGATAAATTATCATAGAAGGTTATTAGACGAATAAGCAGGATTCACCTTTGATCTTACTTGCAAACCTAATAATCAACACTATAAAAAAATTACAATCTTATAAAGTTTAAAGGAATAGTGCTTGAAGTAAAAAAATATACCGAATTATCTAAGCATACTATTGAAGAATTGAAATTCTATATCAATAATGAATTTGGACATATACCAATTGTAATCGAGACAGAATGGGCCATACCTGATTGGACAATAATCTATTATGAAAACGAACAGATTGCTACTTTCTATAATATTGTACTCAGAGAAATCTTAATTGATAATAAAAAGTATAAAACCGCAGGAATTAATAATGTTATTACCCCAAAAGAGTTTCGAGGAAAAGGATATGCCTCAAAGGCTTTAAGTACTACAGAATATCTAATTTTTAAAGATTTAAAATGTGATTTAGGAGTTTTGCTCTGTGCAGATGATTTAATTGCTTTTTATCAAAGATTAAATTGGTACAAAGTCAATTGTCCAGTATATTTTAAACAGTCAAGTGGTGAGAGATTATGGAAAGCTAATACTATGTTTTTGTCTACTTCTAAAAAAATAAATCCTAAAGAAATTAACTTAAATGGTTTACCTTGGTGAAAGCTAACAATCTAAACACCAGATAATCTTATTTCTCAAAATATGAATAACAGATTGCAATATAATTTAATAACACTTGGGCAACCTCTACCTGATTGGTGGTTAGAAAAGATTTTTGACAATGAGGTTCCTATGAAAAACGAATTTATTGGTAAACCATTACTCATTTTATTCTTTAGTTTAGGATGTCCGGGTTGTTTAGGAAGAGCCATACCCTATGCCAATAGAATCGTTTATGAAAAAAGTGATCTGATTAACGTTTTAGGAATACATACTAATTTTGAAGGAGTTGATTTCACTAAAGAACAGTTTATTAGTGCAAAAAATGAATATTATATTCGGTTCCCTTTTTACAAAGATGCTAATTATAATACTACATTTTTAGATTATGGCGCTGGAGGTACACCACATTGGGTTTTAGTCGATAAAAACGGAAATGTATCGTACTCTATTTTTGGATCTGATCCTAACAATGCATTATTACGTTTAGATTTTAAAATAGCAGAACTATTACAAGATTTTTAAAGAATCAAAAGGTAGGGTAAAAACATTTTGATCTGTTATACCTAAAACTACTTGAGTTATGAAATCTACCACATATATTAAATTTTTATTATTCGTTGGTTTAATCACTCTATTTGGCTGCTCGCAAAGTGATGAAACTACAACAATAGATCCTGTTCAAACAACAGGTATCAAAATTTTACCATTAGGAGATTCTCGAGTGCAAGGCGCCAGACCACTGTTTGAAAGTTACCGTTATGAGTTATGGAAAAACCTAGTAAGCAATAATTGGGATTTTGATTTTATCGGACCTATTATTGATATTGCTAGTTATCCCACATTTATGAATATGAATTTCGACACTGATCACGCAGGTGTTGGTGGTTTTCAAACTCAGGATATATTAAATAACCTTAGCAATGCAATTGCTAGTTCAGGAGTTCCAGATGTAGTTTTGTTAGGTATTGGAGGTAATGATTTATTAAGAGAGGTTTCTGTTTCTACCGCAATTAATAATATAAATCAAATTATAGATATTTTACAGAATAGTAATAATAATATCACCATATTTTTAGAGCAAATAGCTCCTGGAAGGTCAGATATCATGACTGCCGAACGTACTTTATTGTTTAATGAATTTAATAATAATATTGCTACTATTGGGGCTCAACAAACTAATGCCAATTCAAGAGTTATCATAACTAATATGGCTACTGACTGGATGGATTCTTATCTGGCTGACGATGTACATTATAATGAAGAAGGAGCAAAAATCATTGCAGATCGATATTATCAGGCGATCGATGCATTTTTAGAAAGAAAACAATAAATAATCCGACTATTCAATTTCCAAACCAATAAAGTTGCTATGTACTCCATTAAATATACTCAAATAAAAAACCATAGAATCTATTTATTTGTAACTATTGTCTTTTTCTTATTTACTAAAAATGTAATAAATGCTCAAAGTATTGAACAAAAAGCAATGGCAAAACTCTCTTTCATGATTGGGGACTGGAAAGGAGAAGGTAAATATTTAAATCAAAATAAAGAATGGGAATCTTATTCGGTTTTGACAAAGGTTTATTATGATTTGACTGGAGAACTTTTGGTACTAAAACTACGTTCTGTAAAAGACGGAAAACCTTTATTAAGTCTACACACCGTTATACAATATGACAAAGAAAAGGATAGTTATACATACATACCATTAACAGGAAAAGGAACACCAAATCAGTATAAAGGTGAAGTAAAAGGAAAAACCTTGACCATCTGGGCTAGTGAGGAGAGAAGGTTTATTTTTAGAAATACTGATAATGGAGAATTTAACGAGTATGGAGAAAACCTCGTAAATGGAATATGGCAAAAAAACTTTGAAGATATTATGCTTCCTACTACAGAAATACGGTTCTAATTTATATATATCAAGGTAACAGTTAAAACCTTCTTAATAGTATATAGCTTTAACCTTCCCTTCACATATGTGCTGTTGAACTTTTATTACCTTCCGCCGTTTAAAAATTCATCACATGCTCAAGAATACACTGAAGCTACTGCTATTTACAGTAGCAATAACAACTACAAGTTGTTCCGTTTTTCAACCCCAAAAAGGAAAGACCCCTACAGCCGAGGCAAAAAAGCCTGGTAAAAAGAAAGATGGTATAAAACCTTTTGATCAGGTTATTACCAAAGAAGCCAAATCTGATAAAGGTTTATTTACCGTTCATAATATAACCGATAAGTATTATTATGAAATCCCCGATTCATTACTAAACAGAGAAATGTTAATGGTAACTCGTATTGCCAAAACTGCTTCTGGCATTGGTTTTGGTGGAGGAAAACAAAACACGCAAGTTTTACGATGGCAACGAAAAAACAAACAAATATTGTTAAGAGTAGTTTCTCATCAAGTCATAGCATCAGATTCTCTTCCTATTCATGAAGCTGTGGTAAATTCTAATTTTGAACCAATATTATATGCTTTTCCAATCAAAGCCTTTCATAAAGACTCTGTGAACAATGCAACGGTAATTGATGTTACTGATTTGTACAAAAAAGATGTAAAAGCATTAGGATTCCCTAGTACCAGACGTAAACAATTTAAAATTTCAAAACTAGATAACAACCGATCTTATATTGATACTATCAGGAGTTATCCTTTAAATATAGAGGTTCGTCACGTAAAAACATATGATGCAGCAGAACCACCTTCAAATGCCAGTACAGGTTCTATCTCATTAGAGATCAGTAATTCTATGATTTTATTGCCAGAAACTCCTATGAAACGTCGTTATTTTGATCAACGTGTAGGATGGTTCGCCCGTGGACAGGTGGATTATGGATTAGAAGCACAAGAAAGTAAAACAGTACGATACTTAGATAGATGGAGATTAGAAGTAAAAGATGAAGATCTTGAAAAATTTAAGAGAGGTGAGCTTGTTATTCCTAAAAAACAAATCATCTATTATATTGATCGAGCGACTCCAAAGAAATGGAGAAAATACATAAAACAAGGTATCGAAGACTGGCAAATTGCCTTTGAGCAAGCAGGTTTTAAAAATGCAATTATCGCAAAAGATCCTCCTACTCCAGAAGAAGATCCTGATTGGAGTCCAGAAGATATTAGATATTCTGTAGTAAGATATCTGGCATCACCTATACCAAATGCTAATGGTCCACACGTAAGTGACCCAAGATCTGGAGAAATATTAGAAAGTGATATCAATTGGTATCATAATGTAATGACCTTATTACGTAACTGGTTCTTTGTACAAACAGCTGCTATTAATCCTGAAGCTCAAAGTATAGCCTTTAAAGATGAGATTATGGGTAGACTAATTAGATTTGTTTCTGCTCATGAAGTAGGACACACACTAGGTTTACCTCATAATATGGGAAGTAGTGTAGCATATCCCGTAGAATCTTTAAGAGATCCTGAGTTTACTAAAAAATACGGGACTGCTCCTTCAATAATGGATTATGCAAGGTTTAATTATGTTGCTCAACCAGGAGATGGTGATGTGGCTTTAATGCCAAATATTGGTATCTATGATAAGTATGCTATCCGTTGGGGATATCGTCCTATTCTTGATCAAACTGCAGAAGGAGAAAAGAAAACTTTGGACAGCTGGATATTAAAACATCAAAATGATCCAATGTATAGATTTGGGAGACAGCAATTTGGAGTAATTGATCCAAGTTCTCAAACTGAAGATTTAGGTGATGATGCAGTAAATGCAAGTACGTATGGAATAAAGAATCTAAAAAGAATCATTCCTAATCTTATTACCTGGACTTCAGAAGATGGGAAAAATTATGATGATCTCGGAACCATGTACCGACAAGTATTAGGACAGTTTAATCGTTATATGGGACATGTATCTTCTAATATCGGAGGAGTATATGAATATTATAAAACATATGATCAGGAAGGTGCTGTTTACTCCCACGTTACTAAAGAAAATCAAAAACGTGCGATGAATTTCTTACACCAACAATTATTTGATACTCCTAATTGGTTAATCGATAAAACTATTTTTGACAAGATTGAATCTGCAGGAAATATAGAACGTATTCGTAATATGCAGGTAAGAACATTAAATAACCTGTTAGATCACGGTAGAATGGCAAGGTTAATTGAAGGAGAAGCATTAAATGCACAAGAATCTTATTCTCTACTTGATATGATGAGTGAATTGAGATCTGGATTATGGTCAGAATTACGAAATGGAAAAACTATTGATGTTTATCGCCGTAATTTGCAAAGAGCCTATATCGATCGAATGGAGTTTTTAATGACCAAAGATCAACCTAAAATCCCTGAGAACTTTAGAAGATTCGTAGTAAGAACTAATGTTAATGCTTCACAAAGTGATATTAGAGCTTTAGTACGTGCAGAACTTAATACATTACGTCGTGATGTTAGAAATGCTGTGGGTAGAACCTCTGATACTATGACTAGATATCACCTTAGAGATATTACCGAACGTATTTCATCAATTTTAGATCCTAAAAACTAAAAATAAAACCCTCCTGTTATTTATAATTTCAGGAGGGTTTTGTATACCATAAAATCAATCTTGGTATACATTTAATGGTTAACATAAATAAAGTATTTAACCATAATTATATAAAAACTTCTTTTTATCTTATTGTCTAAATAGTCAAAAGTATATTTCAGGTTTCCTTTAGTTTTAGTAGCTTTATGAGATTATAACACAACTCACAAACTCTAACTATGAAAGATTCTGTACAATCAGAAATCCCCGGAAAAACCACTTCTATTCTTCCTTGGGGAGATCTTATGTCTTTTTTTAAGGATTATCATAAATTCAAACAGAAAAAAATTGAGAAATACGGGGAGATATATAAAATCAAAATTCTAAACAAAGAGATTTCTACTTTACATGATAAAGAATCTGTAAATTTTACTTTAGTCCAACACGCAAAAGATTTTAACAGTAAAGAAGCTTGGGAGCTTATACTAAAAGATTTGTTCCCTAATGGACTTATGCTTATGGATGGTGATACACACAAGGACCATCGTTCTATCATTGCAGAAGCTTTTAAAAAAGAACCTATGGAAGGGTATCTGGAGATGATGAAAGATATTGTACCTTCTCATATAAATTCTTGGAATAATCCTAACCCCAAGATATTTCCATTATTAAAAGAGTTTACATTAAAAATAGCCTTACAGGTGTTTTTCGGAATTGATAAAAATCAACAATTTCCAAAAATTAATGAAGCTATTAGTAATATTGTCGATGCAAGCTCTGCCCTACCCATTAAATTACCTTTTACAGCGTATAACAAGGGGATAAAAGCCAGGAAATATTTAGTCAAATTTTTCAAGGAATTATTACCCGAAAGAAAAAATCACCCTAAAAAAGATCTTTTTAGTATTCTGGCCACTGCAAAAAATGAAGATGGACAATCTCTAAATGATGAACAAATTATAGATCACCTAATATTTATTCTAATGGCGGCCCACGATACAACAGCTAGTACTCAAACTAGTTTTTGTTATTTTCTCGCCAAATATCCCGAATGGCAAAACAAACTTAGAACAGAAGCCCGTTTATTCTATAAAGAACATAAAGATGATTTCAAGGTAAAAGATCTGAGAAAACTCGAGCACCTGAATTTGGCTCTTAAAGAAACCTTACGCATGTTTCCTCCGTTGGTCTCAATAGGAAGGGTTGCTACCAAAGAGTTAGAATATAAAGGATATCAACTTCAAAAAGGTACACAAGTATCTATTGATATTGATCAAAATCATCATAATCCCGAAGTATGGTCCTGCCCTGGTAGTTTTGATCCAGATCGCTTTTCAAAAGAACGAAGCGAGCATACTAAATGTCCTTATACCTACACTCCTTTTGGTGCAGGCTCCCATTACTGCATTGGTTTTGCATTTGCAGAAATGCAAATAAAATATGTTATTAGTCAACTATTACTAACACACGAATGGTCTGTTCCTGAAAATTATGAAATGCCTGTGAAACCGGTTCCTTTACAGGTTCCAGAAGATGGGTTACCAGTAAGTATGAAAAAAATCAATTGATTATTATGCGATGCAAAAGATGAAGCCTTTTACCGTAGTGTTCTTGGATTCATTTTTTTGTTGGAATATGAAAATTGAACACCTTACTATTAAGGATCATTGTATTAGTCAATAGTCATTTAGTACTAACTACCTCTTTTCAAAACTCATAAAACCAGAATTTATACGAACATTGTTTTTTTTCTACGAATAATCCCCTAATTTTAGTATTCGAAACCCTTCCCCAGGTTAATACCCCATTTAAAATAATAGTAGTAATACGTTCTTAATTATGAACAAAAAAAGCATAAATAAGAGTAAATAAGTTATTACCATGAAAAATCATATCCCAACATTTCTTGTACTATCAATTTTTATCGGTTTATTGACTTATATCGTTATTTCAAATAGCTTGTTAAATGATTTGATCATATTTCATCCTGATTTTGAAGAAAATAGACAACAAACACAATTGGTACTAAAACGAGATTCTACAAAACACGTTTTGTCTGTAAGTGAATTAGCTATAAAAGGCATCGAAGTTAGTAATACCAACCTTGATCATACTAATATAAAAAACCAGTTGTATGTAAACACGCATCCAGCTGCACTAACCTGGATACTATTTCACAGTATCGTTCTTTCCCTTGCTACTGCTTCTATACTATTTTTAATATTCTTGATCTATAGAATAAAAAAACAATTTAATATCATTGTTTTCTCTAAAAAATCCTTTAAAACTCTAATTCCCATACTATTACTAATTACTTTAACCGTTTTATCATTAATGTTTTTTGCAAAAGATCATCAACGTATTATGGGAGGAGCAAAACTAATGACTCTCTTTGATATTATCTTTTATAATCCAAAAACTATAGTAAACAGTATTTTGACAGTATATTTTGCTGTTGGAGTCGTTCCTCTCATCGGTATACTTTTTATCAATATAGCAATCAGAAATGCTTTTAATTTCAATACAACAAAGCAAAAAGAAAACTGGCAAATCAATTATAAACGTTTAAAAGATAAGCTTAATGTTTTTGCACTTTTTATAGGGCTTTTAGTTGGCTCTTCGATTATAAGTACACGGTTACAAAGAGATATGATTGCAGAGCAAATCTATAACATTAAAGAAATTTTTCCTGATGAGTTTATTTATGGATATGGCATATCATTTACCTTAATTTTAGCACTATTTTTTCTACCATCATTGGGATATCTAAAGTATTACAAACAAAAAGAAGGAACCTATTCTCAGGTTAAAAAAAGTCCAACTAGCTGGTGGAAATTGGGTGAAGAATCTATTGATGATATAAAGCTAATATTTTCTATTATTATCCCCTTGTTAAGCAGTATAGTTCAATCCTTTTTTTCTTAGCAGTTATCGAATAAAAAACATCACAAAAAAAAGATCCTTGGATTAATCAAAACTATTAATTAGCACATATTTTTAAAGTATTTCCTTTCTTTGCATTTATGCCAGAACAAAAAGAGATCTTACATACATTAAAGGAGTATTTTGGTTACGATCAATTTAGACCATTACAACAAGAAATCATTGATTCAATATTTACTGGTAATGACAACCTTGTCATTATGCCTACTGGTGGTGGTAAATCTATTTGTTATCAACTTCCTGCCCTATTATTACCTGGAATAACCTTGGTTATTTCTCCTCTAATTGCTTTAATGAAAGATCAGGTAGATGGTCTTTTGGCTAACGGAATCCAGGCTGCATTTGTAAATAGTAGCCAAACTGAAAATGAGCAACAAGAAATCTATCAAAAGTTATTAGACAAAGAGATCAAATTACTTTATGTTGCTCCAGAGAGTCTTAGTTTTCTTGATGCTATACTTGTTCAAATCAAAATAAGTTTAATTGCTATAGATGAAGCGCATTGTATCTCAGCTTGGGGACACGATTTCAGACCAGCATATACACAATTGGGATACCTTAAGGATAAATTTAAAAACACTCCCCTGATAGCATTAACAGCGACAGCTGATAAAGCAACCCGACAAGACATTTGCAATCAACTTAACATCCCAAATGCGATACAACATTTAGCATCTTTTGATCGTAAAAACCTAAGCTTAGAAGTTAGACCTGGAAATAAAAGAATAGAGCAAATCACTAGCTTTTTGGCAGATAATCCTAACGATTGCGGAATTATTTACTGTTTAAGTAGAAAAACTACTCAAATGCTTGCAGAGAAATTGCAGCAACAAGGTTTTAAGGCAGAAGCATATCATGCAGGTATTGATCATCAAAAAAGGTCCAAAGTCCAGGAAGATTTTATTAATGACACTGTCCAAATAGTTTGTGCTACTATTGCTTTTGGAATGGGAATAGATAAATCAAATGTAAGATGGGTAATTCATTATAATCTACCAAAAAACATCGAAGGGTATTATCAGGAAATAGGTCGGGCAGGGAGAGATGATCTACCCTCTTCTACTTTACTTTTTCATAGTTATGCAGATGTAGTACAACTACAAAAGTTTGCTGATATGTCAGGTAACAAAGAAGTACAGTTGGCTAAACTGGATCGTATGAAACAATATGCTGATTCTTTAAGTTGTAGACGTAAAATCTTATTAAGTTACTTTGGAGAAATCATTACAGAAGATTGTGGCAACTGTGATGTATGCAAAAATCCTCCTAGTTTTATAGATGGAACCGTTATTGCTCAAAAAGCATTATCTACAATAGTTAGAGTCAAAGAAGAAGAACCAATAGGTACTGTTATAGATGTTCTTCGCGGGGCGCAAAATGCAGCCGTTTTTGACAAAGAATATCAACACATAAAAACCTATGGTATTGCCAAAGATATTGCCTGGAAAGATTGGCAACAATATATAATTCAATTAATTAATCAAGGGTATATTGAAATAGCTTTTCATCAAAACAATAAGCTTAAATTAACTTCTAGGTCAAAAAAAGTACTATTTGAAGGTGAAAAAGTAAGTCTCGCCAATCTGGTAGAGTTTGAAAAGAAAAAAGAAGTTATAGCCGAACAAATAGGTAAAAAATCTACTCCTGATTTATTTGAAAAACTTCGTTTATTAAGACTGGAATTGTCAAAAGAAGCTGGTATTCCTGCTTACCAAATTTTTAGTGATGCAACACTAAAAGAAATGGAAAAATCGAGCCCCATGACAGATGAAGAGTTTATGCAGATTAGTGGTGTCGGGCGACAAAAAATGCAAAATTACGGGTATCAGTTTATCAAGGCGATTATTGATTTTTCTTCAGAAAAAACTAAAAAGAAAAAAAAGAAAGGAGCCAAAAAAGGAGAAACACTTAAAGAAACATTGGCACTCTACCAGGATGGATTATCTATAGAAGAAATTTCTGTTAAAAGAAAACTAGCTGCTTCTACCATTTTTTCGCATATCATGAAATTACACGAAAACGGTGAGAACATTGATCTTCGTCAATTTATAGATAAAGAAGATCTTAATATGGTCGAAAAAGCAAGAGAAACTCTTAATAACCCAGAAGGATTAAAACCATATTTTGAATATTTTGAAGAAGCTATTAGGTATGATACGATACGTTTAGCACTAGCAATTTTAAATAACAAAGGAGATAACTAATTTCTAAGCATATTTACTTATAACACAGGAATAATCTTAACTTCAAGTTTCTCATTTCCCGTACTTTTTCGAAATCCCTTATGTAACTCTTTTGAAGGAACACTATATGGGTAAAAGGTAATAGGTTCAATACATATCATATTCGACACTTCAGTCCATAACATTACATGATCAAATCCTATGGTTTCTATGGTAACACCAACGGAGCCATTATTTTCTAAAGAAATTTGATTACTATTATTAACCAAATATGCAGCTGCTCCAACATTCAAAACATCGGTTAAAGTCAATTTTGTTTTGTTAGATACAATTTTTACATCCTCATTATATACTTTAAAAGCTGGGTGAAACCCTAACATATAAGGCATCTCTTTTTCAGATTTTATTTCAAAAGAAATTGTAAGAGAATCTTCTTTTAACTCAAAAGTTTTAAAAAATTCAAAATCATATGGCCAAGACATATATTCAAGTGTAGACTTATTAGGAAACTTTGGATTTGGTATAAGAGTACCTACTTTATAATTCTTACGATAAACTACTTTATCATTTTCTTGAATATATAGTTCATAAGACAAGGCTCTTAGTATTCCGTGTTGATCAAGAGATGCATCCTTCTTTGGTGTTTCTACTAAAAAATCATTGTCTTTTGTAGGGCCAATAATAGGAAACATTTCAATTTCGGTACTACCCCATCCTTTATCATCTTTTTGATGCATCAATTCAATACTAGTTACTTTATAGCTAATCAATTCACCTTTATCGATTGTAATAATAACATTACTTTCTTCCTTAACTAATTGTATTTTCATTCATTAAATTTAAAATATCACTAAGGCATTTATGTTTTCTAATAAAAACTGAAAATACAAATCTCTCAATAATTTCAATTAACCTTATTTTAAATTTCTTAAGAAAATATAAATATATCGTTAACACATTCTTAAAAAGAGAAAAGTGGAGTAAGAAGAATAAAAATAAACCAATTTATTTTAGTCTTAAATTAGATAAAAAGTGATCTATTTTATCTGATAAAACAACCTGTTTCATCTATCAATAACCACTTTTTACATTTCACAAAAACAACTTGAAACCAACGACTTACATCTTCAATATTTACCAAAAATTAGATGAATACTAATAGGCATATCATATACGTTGATTAGTGTAGACAAACTCAACACTTAACCAACATGCGAAAAGAATCAATTTTCACACTATTGATTTTGGTATGCAATTATATTACATTTTCACAAGAATCTATAGATGTAAATCCAGAAGGAAACCCCATTACTAATTTAACTGCTGGAGAACTTGTACGTGATGTTTTGATTGCTAACGATGGAATCATTTTTGACCCAACCACCATTATTGTTGCAGAAGATCCACAAAGCATCGGAGACCCTCAAAGAAGAAGCTGGGGTTATTTTACCAAAGCACAAAGCGATTTTCCTTTTGACGAAGGAATAGTTCTTACCACGGGAATAGCTGTCGAATCAGAAGGTCCAAATGATAGCTTTTTTAATGGTGCCGGATTGCAATCCTGGATTGGTGATGATGATCTTAAAACAATACTGGACAACACAAACGGAGATGACTTTGAAACTTTTAATGCAACTACATTTCAATTTGATTTTATCCCAGAAGGAAACACCCTGGTTTTTGATTTTATTTTTGCATCAGAAGAATATGAAAGAGATTATGAATGTAGTGCCAGTGTAAGAGATGGTTTTGCTTTTTTGATTAAAGGTCCAGGAATACCTGATGATTCCGGAACTGTTTTTGGTGGTAGTAATATTGCTGCGATACCAGGCTCTAATAATATTGTAGTAAATACAGGATCAATTCATGTGGATACTGATGCGCAAGGAAATCCTTTCAGGTGTGGTGGTGAAGTATTAGGTGTTAATTTTTTTCCCGAGCTATACGTTAGTAATTCTGGGACCAATAATACCAATATCATGCAGTTTGATGGATATACTCAAATATTAAACACAGAAACTATTGTAGTTCCTGGAGAAACGTATACTATAAAATTTGTTATTGCTGATCGCGGCGATGCAGATTTAGATTCTGCTGTTTTTATAAGAGGATTCTCAGTGAAGTCTAATGTAGTAATTCTAGATGAGGACGATTCTGAAGCTAATTTTTCATTATGTGAAGGCGATTCAGAAATATTAACAGCTACCAATGTCGATGATCCGTTTTCAGGTTCTGAAACCTATGAATGGCAGAGAGATGGAGTTACCATACCAGGTGAGACTTCTCCAACTTTAACCGTAACTCAAAGCGGTACCTATAAAGTAATTGTAACAGACTTAGGCATTGCAATTGAAGATACGATTATTGTTACTGTTATTACTCCGCCTAATGCAGGAACTTCTGGCGAAATTATACTATGCTCAGAAGATGTAGCAGTTGATCTTTTTTCTATTCTAACCGATAACCCTGATGCTGGAGGTAGCTGGAATCCAGCTCTACAAAGTGGTACTGGTATTTTTGATCCCACCGCTGATCCAGCCGGAGTATATACATACACAGTATCAGGAGATGGATCTGCAAACTGTCCTGATGACTCAGCAACAGTAACGACCACAGTAAATATTACTCCTACCCTAACTCTTGACACTACAGTTTGTGCCGATAATCAGCTTACTTATAATGTTACATTTAGTACAAATGGGTCTTGGGATATCACCATTGATCCTCCAAATGCAGGAGTTATCGATATTCCTAATACTACCATTACAGAAATAGCAAGCGGTACAGATATAATAATAACAGCAATCAATCCTAATAATAGTAATTGTGAAGCTTCTTTATCTGTTACATCTCCTGATTGCGATTGCCCTATAATAGCAGTGCCTACTAATCCAAGTAATATGAGTATTTGTAGCGGAGAAACTATTCCGCAGTTGTCAGTCGATGTTTTAACTGGTCAAACTGCTAATTGGTATGATGATGAAGGTAATTTACTAATTTCAAATAGTACGACCTATACTCCTACAAATAATGTAGCTGGAAATTATATTTATAGTGTAGAAGCCGTTGATATCGTTTCAGAATGTGTTAGTGATATTGTAGACGTACGCTTCAATATCATTTTAATTCCTGAAATAACCCTCGAATCAAGCGGATCGATTTGTGTTGATAGTGATGGAACCCCAATTGATAATGGTGATTTTCCGGTTATCAATACATTACTTAATGATAATGAGTATTCTTTTGTATGGAGCTATAACGGAGTCGTTATTATTAATGAAACCTCTTCAAGCATCACAGTAGAAAACCCTGGTGAGTATACAGTTACTTATAAAGATATTTCTTCAGATTGTTCTGGTAGTTCTAGTATTATTATTGAAACGGCAACTATTCCTACTGCTTTAAATCTACAATTGTCGATGGGGGCATTTGCAGAAAATAATGATATTATTGCCACGGTTACCGGTGATGGAGATTATGAATATATTCTGGACAATGGAGATCCACAAGAGAGTAATGTTTTTCAAAACGTTGGGCTTGGGCTTCATGAAGTTACGGCATTTGACACTAATGGTTGTGGATCAATTACAGAGGAAATATTTGTGGTAGGTTTTCCTAAATTCTTTACTCCAAATGGAGATGGATTTCATGATAGTTGGAATGTTATTGCTGATTTTGACTTACCAGATATGAATATATTTATTTTTGACAGACACGGAAAGCTACTAAAACAACTAAACCCCAATGGATCAGGTTGGGATGGTACTTATAACGGCAAGATTCTGCCTTCTACAGAGTATTGGTTCAAAGCCGAGTTATTAGATGGATCTGCTACCTATATCAATCATTTTGCACTAATACGTTAATTACATTCATATCAATATTTGAATAATTGAGATATACTTCGATTAATAGTATACATTTTATTTCTCAAGATATTATTAACTCATTCATAGTTACATCTTAACGTATCGTTGTACAAAAAGAACTACTCCTCTATCACTAATATTTTGCGGTTCAAATATTATTAATATATTTGCACTGACTATACGGTCAGTCAACAAATATTATATGGATAAAAAATCTCAAATTATAGAAATCGCAACAAGGCTATTCTCTGAAAAAGGCTATGAAAACACTCCAATTTCCAAAGTATGTGAAGTTGCTGACATTTCAAAAGGACTTGTTTTTCATCATTTTAAATCTAAAGACGGTTTACTAAGAGAAATATTTGCCAGTACTACGCAATTAATTGTTGAAATGAATCAGTCAACAAAATCAACTCAACCCCCTACTCAACAGTTATTAGATTTGTTAGAAGCTTTTTTTGAGCAATTAAAAAAAGATAAAATGTTTTTTCAATTAAACCTGAATGTTATGACGCAACCAAAAACCAGGGAATTGTTAAACGATTTAATAAAAGAAAGATCCTCTTTTATACTAGATTCGGTTCAATCCATTTTTAAGCAAATTGATTCAGAAAATGCATTGATTGACAGCTATCTATTTATTGCTGAGCTAGATGGAATCGCCTTAAACTTTTTAGGAATTTTTGATAACTATCCATTAGATCAAATTAAAGATAAATTAATAAAAAAATATACTAGTGATGAATTTTAGAATAACAGAAAATGAAGATGATATAAAACATTTAAGAACTCAATTATATCTTCAACTCACCGCTCCTATTGATGCTATGTGGGAGCTACTTTATATAGGTTCTTCAAAAAATTATATAATCGAAAAAAATGATGAAACTATTGGATATTGTTGTATTGATAATGACAAAAACCTATTACAATTATTTCTGCTAAAAGAATATAATGTTCATGTAGATCTAACAATTAAATCATTAATAGAATCCAAATTGATTAATTCTGCAAGACTAAGCTCTAACGAGCCCAAAGTTTTTAACAGTTGCTTATTACATTCAAAATCAATTGAACCTAACACCTATTGTTTTCAGCATTCCAACATCATTAAAAAAACAGATACTTCAATAGACTTAAAATTAGTTTCAGAAAATAACATCTCAAAAATTAAATCTTTTCTTAAAGAACAAATAGGAATGGATGATACTTTTGGATATACGGAAAATCTGGTAAATAGAAAAGAAATCTATATGCTTGAAGAGTCTGGTGAGATTATCGCAACAAGCGAGTGCAGATGGAGTGATACCCAACTTGATATTGCAGATTTGGGAGTAATAGTACACAAAAAACATCAGGGAAAAGGGATTGCGACTCAAATTTTGCAATTACAAGCTCAAAGAGTCCTTCAATCAAATAAAAAACCTATTTGTTCTACCACAACTGATAATATAGGATCAAAAAAAGCAATCGAAAAAGCTGGTTTCTACTGTTCCAATATCATTTTTGATATACGTTTTAATTCCAATTAAAAATGGATCTTATGACACTTAAAGATTTAGGGTATAATACTCAAATAGAAAAACATAGAAAAGAATCTAACTTAGATTCTTTTGAAATTGGGAGAGTAATTTTAGAACACAAAGATAGATATGTTGTAAAAAACGATAAGAATGAATATGATTCAGAACTTATCGGAAATTTGAGGTTTACGGCCCAATCAAAATATGATCTCCCTTGTGTTGGAGATTGGGTAGCCTTTTCTGAATATGATGAGAATAAAGCTTTAATTCATGCTGTTTACCCCAGAAGTTCAATTCTGGAAAGAAAAGCAGTAGGCACCTTAAGCAAAAATCAAATAATTGCAGCAAATATTGATTATGGTTTAATTGTTCAATCTGTAAATAGAGATTTTAATATTAATCGTATAGAACGCTATTTAACAATTTGTAATACTGCCAAAATCACTCCTATTATAGTCCTAAGTAAAATTGATTTGATTGAACAATCAGATCTTGAAGAAATACTTGATAACATCCATAAAAGAATAAAGAATGTTTCAATTGTAGCAATAAGCAATCATTCTCACATTGGGTTAGATGAAATAAAATCTAAATTAAGTACCGGAAAAACATATTGTTTACTGGGATCTTCTGGTGTAGGAAAATCAACTCTTATCAATAATTTAATGGGAAAAGAGTTAATGGCCACAGGAGAAATTAGTAAAAGTATTGATCGAGGAAAACATATTACCACACATAGAGAATTATTAGTTTCTGAAAACGGAATTTTAGTTGATAATCCAGGAATGAGAGAAGTGGGTATGACAAATGATGCTAAAGGTTTAGAAATAACCTTTGATGAAATTGTAAATCTCTCACAAACTTGTAAATTTAATGATTGTACACATATCAATGAGAAAGGTTGTGCTATCTTAAGGGCTATTGAAACAGGAGAAATTGATATAGATGCTTATGAAAACTTTCAAAAAATGGAGCGAGAAAGAGCTTTTTTTAATTCTAGTGAAGAAGAAAGAAAAAAGAAAGATAAAAACTTAGGGAAATTGATTAAAAACGTTCAAAAACAAAGAAAAAGAAATAAATACTAAAAGTAACGCTTACAAATAAATGGAAGATATCTGGAAAAAAATATTGAATGAATCTGAAGCTTTATCAAAGGATGAATCAATCATAAAAAAAGTAATTGATCAAACTATTAATAAAAAAGAAAACTTCTGGATCTCAATAGCATTCATATTGAGTAATCTATTAGCTAATAATTATATATCTCAATCAGAATTACAAACCCTGATTAGTCAAATACTAACTAAAAATACCGAAATCCAAACTCAAATTATTACGGATTTTAAAACATATTACGAACGTGACTTTGCTTGTGAGACATATATAGAAGTTATTTTGTTTAATAGAGGTTTTCAAGCCGTTACAGCATATCGGATAGCACGATATTATTATCAGAATAATCAAAAATTAACATCCAAGTTTTTTCAGAATAGAATTTTTGATGTCTTCGGAATGGATATTCATCCAAATGCCAAATTAGGACAAGGAATCGTTATTGATCACGGTATAGGATTAGTAATAGGAGAAACTGCTGAAATTGGCGATAATGCCTTTATTTTTCATAATGTTACATTAGGCGGAACTGGTCATAAGGGAGGAGACAGACATCCAAAAATTAAAAACAATGTGTTTATAGGTGCCGGAGCAACTATTCTAGGAAATATAGTAATTAATGATAATGCAAATATAGCTGCAGGAAGCGTGGTTACTAAAGAAGTACCAGAAAACACAACTGTAGCCGGCATTCCTGCTAAAGTGATAGGTAAAGCAAAAAAATTACAATAGAAAGACTTAGTTAAAATAACTAATACTAAACTAAAGAAAGACTGTTCAGAATAGAACAGTCTTTCTTTAGTTTATAATGGATACAAGATTATGTATACTTAATAAACCTAAATTAAACATTCTTTCCTATTTAATAGATAATAAAATAAAATCAACATAAATAATCAAACCATTAAAGTAATGTATATTCGTCACTTCAATTTGTAAGAACACTTAGTATTTACATATTGATAAGTAATTCTTTATTTCATTCATATATGAACCGAACTCTTAGTAAAACAAAAACATTTGATTTAGTAATAAAACTGATCATCCTAGTTTTTTTTAGTAATCACCTCATATTAGCACAAACACCCAAAGTGGATAGTTTAAAAAATGAATTAGCTAGTTACACTGCTAGAGATACCATAAGGATTGAGTTATTAAACTCACTAATTTATGAAATATATGATGTTGATTTAGCTCTTGCTGAAACATTGACAGAAGAAGCTGAAATATTAGCAAATGAGCTAGATTTTAAAAAAGGAAAAGCCGAAATAATTTATAGGAAAGGGCATATAGAATTGATTAAAGGGGATCTTACTAGTTCATTAAATTACTTTAATCAATCCTTAAAAATGTATGAATCTTTGGGTCAAAAAAAAGGAGTATCGTACTGTCTTAATGGTATAGGTATGCTTTATTATAATCAGAGTGATTTTCCTAAAGCATTAGAGTATTATAAGAAATCCTTAGATATTGATAAAGAACGTAATGATTTAAATGGTATTTCAGGTAGTTATAACAATATTGGCAATATATATGCTGATCAAGGAAACTATGATCAAGCTATTGAATATTACATTAAAACAATAGAAGTTAAACAACAATTAAATAATGATTATGGTGTTGCTTTGGGATATAATAATATAGGCAGTATCTATGGTGAGCAGGGTAATTTTCCAAAAGCTTTAGAATATTTTCATAAGGCTCTAAATATATATGAGAAACCTGAAAACGAACTTAAATCTCCTACCCTATTAAGCAATATTGGTTTTATATACAAAGCTAATGGCGATCTGGACAAAGCACTATTGTATTATAATAAAGGTTTAGAATTCAATAAAAAACAAGGTAATAAAAATGCCTTAGCCCGATACACAAATAACATTGGTAGTATTTATAAAGAGCAAGCTAATTATACAAAAGCATTATCCTTTTTTAATGAAGCCCTAAAAATAAATGAGCAAATTAATGAGAAATCCAGAATAATAATATCCTTAAGCAATATAGGAGATGTACAAATCTTGCTTAAAGAATATGATAAGGCATTTCAAAATTATAATAGAGCCTTAACCATCAATAAAGCGATAGGATACGAAATTGGTAATTTACGTCCGTATATAGGTATTGCGACTATTTATTATAAACGAGAGCAATATTCAAATGCTTTGGACTATGCTTTAAAAGGACAAAAAATAGCAACAGCAATAAAAGCTTTAAAACCACAAAGAAGCATCTCTAGATTACTTTCTGAGATTTATGACGGTCAAAAAAAATATAAAGAAGCTTATAAAAACTATCGAGAATATAAAACCCTGAATGATAGCATCTTTAACAAAAAGAATATTCAAAAGTTAACCCAGTTAGAATATGAATACAAGTATCAAAAAGAACTGGATTCTGCCAGTCGCAGAGAAATAACACTTACCAAAAGAATTGAAACTGTAGATAAAAACCTTGCAGAATCACAAAGATATATGCTTTTAGCTGTCATTGGATTTTTAATAGTTACTATCATTCTAGGAACCAGAATATTCTTACTAAGAATACGTAATATCAAATCAGTTAATCAAAATATTTTGATCGAACAGAAATTACTTCGTTCTCAAATGACACCACATTTTATATTTAATTCATTATCAGTTTTACAAGGAATCATCCTTAACAAAGAATCAAAAAAAGCAATAACTTATCTGTCAAAATTTTCTAAGTTATTACGCATCATTCTCGAAAATTCAAGAGACAAAACAGTAGTATTAGAGAATGAAATTAAAGCAATTGAAAATTATTTAATTGTACAAAACTTAGGTGCAGAAATTCCATATAATTATATCATAGAAATAGATGATGATATTGATAAAAATAGAATACTCATTCCTCCTATGATGATTCAACCATTTGTAGAAAATGCTATTGAACACGCTTTTCGTAAAGAAGATAATGATAAACAAATAACCATTATATTAAAATTTGTTGATGATAAACTCATTTGCTCTATTATAGATAACGGGATTGGGATTGATGCAAAAACAGATAAAGAACTTACTGATAAAACATCACTGGCTACCACAATCACGGCAGAACGTCTACAAATGTTATCCAAAGAATTTAAAGTAGAAACAAATATTACTATAGAAGATAGAAAACATAGTAATGAAAAAGGCACAATGGTTACATTAATATTACCATATAAAAGGGTTACACATGATTAAAACAATACTGGTTGAAGACGAATCCTATATAAGAAAAGGTTTAATCTCTCTTATCAATACTTTAGATAAAGATCTTACAATTATAGGAGAATGTGGTTCTGTAGCAGAAGCTGTTACAGTAGTTAAGGCCTGTAAACCAGATCTAATTTTTTTAGATATTAATCTTCCGGATGGAAATGCTTTCGACTTTTTAGAATTAACCAAAGAATTAGAATTTAAGGTAATCTTTATAACGGCTTATGATCAATATGCTTTACAAGCCTTAAAATTAGGTGCAATAGATTATATCTTAAAACCTGTAGATATCGAAGAGCTTGAAACTGCAATCGATAAAGTTATAGATACTAATCTTCTAACTCATAAAGAGCAAATACGCGTTGTAAAAGAACAATTAGATACTAATAGATTAGTGGTCAGCTTACACGATGGTTATCAGGTGATCAATACCAACGAGTTGATGTTTTGTAAATCAGATAAAGGATACACCACATTTTATCTATCCAATAGCAAATCAATAATAGCATCCAAACCGATTAAATACTTTGTAGATAAACTCCCGGTTTCTAAGTTTGTGAGAACACATCAATCTTGTTTAGTTAATCTTGATTATGTAGATAGATATGATAAAAGCGGTGTAGTTATCTTAAGAGGTAATCAAAAAATTCCAGTATCGATTCGTAAAAAAGAAGAGTTTCTTAACAGGTTACTGGCTCGTGATTAAGTAATATTTTTTCATCTAAATAAGTTTTCTATAATTACACTTATTATAGAAATTCATTCTTTTTTGTAGTATTATTTTATGCTTTTGAAATTATCAAATGATATAAAATAATAACGAATATCGATTCATTCCTAACGGATATAAATTCCCTGTTTCTTCATAGGTCTTCTATAACTACTTTTAGGCGATAATATCACTAAAATCTGCATGTTTTATAGTTATACATACTATATATCACTAAAAATTATTACACAAAAAAATTCAAAAATGACAATAACAAAATCATTATCAAAACTCTATAGATTATCTCTTATCTTAATCTCAGCTTTTTTACTTACCAATTGTGAAAGAGAAGAAAATCAAGAAGATGTTTTTCAGGAAACAACCTCATCGCTATCTAAGAAAACATTCAATCTGACCGGATTTTATAACGGAAGTGATAAAGGTCTTTATTATATAAAACAAATCGGGAATGATATTTTTTGGTTTGGAGAAGATCCTTCAGGAATTTGGGCAAACACATTTAAAGGTACTCTTGATGGAAACACACTTTCGGGAACATTTTACGATGTCCCCAAAGGAAGAAATGTAGCTTACGGAGCACTAACCTTTTCTATCAGCAGTGATGGAAATGTAATAAAAAAAACATTTGGTCCTGGGTTTGGAGGTAATGTATTAACCAAAGCAAATCGTCCTTCAGAATTACCAGGCACTCGTATTCAAGGTTTTGGAAATAATAATAACATTAATGACCTTACCGCTAGATGGAAAGCAAATGACGGAGGTTTTTATTATATCCGTCAGATCGGAAATCGTATAATGTGGTTTGGAGAGCAGGATTACAAAAATGGCCGCCCAATCTGGTCTAATGTAGCTTTTGGCATCAGATCAGGAAATACAATAAACTTAGAATGGATAGATGTACCTAAAGGGAATAATGGCGGTTATGGAAAATTAGTTCTTAAAGTTGATGATGCTAACACCATATCACGAACTCAGGCAACAGGTGGATTTGGAGGAAGAACCTGGAAAAGGTAAGAACATAACCCAATTTATTATATACTTATAATAGTACGTATATAAATACATAGTAGATTTTAGTGATACCATAAACCACTGACTTAAGTTTTAACCTCTCTTAAATCAGTGGTTTATTACATAATTATATGTTTTCATTCAGAAAATAAGTAGATCTTTAATAAGGTATTAACACTACTCTATCTCATTATATCGAATTTATATCCATTCAATAATTATATAAAACTCAAACGAATATATATTCATCTTCAACGAATATAGATTTGGTGTCTCACTCGACAGTTATAGCATCTACTTTTGATCAAAATAACTAAACTAATTATGAGAACAATCAAATTAAACATCAGAAAAACAAGTTTATTAATAGCAACATTAGGAACACTGTTTTTAAGCTCTTGTGGAGGAAATCTATCTGATGATAAGGCAGGGTTTCAAAAAATAGAAAGCGAATTAAAAAGTAAGTTTGGAGATGATGCCTACTATACGAACATATCTATTGCTTATACCAAACAATTAGGTTTACTACTAGATGCTGCTGCTACAGAAGATCCCTCTTCTCTTAAACTTGAAGAATGGAATTGGGTCAAAAATGATTGGACTCAAAAATCAGAAATAACACTAGAAATAACTGGTGGCAAACCCAAAGACTTCATGTTTATACTTAATGATCAAATCAGTATCTCGAAAATGGGAGAATTACTAGAAGTCTCAAAACAAAAATTAAAAGAAGAAAAAGATATAGAGGCAATATTAAGTCTAGCTAGAATTGATGCGCCTGATAATGGTGATAAATCCAAAATGGCATATAACCTAACATTAGAACCTGAAAATGGAGGAACGTCATTTTATTTTACATATGATTTTGATGGTAATTTAAAAGATTTCACTTACTAAAATGAGTATAAAAACTATAATCATATATCTAAAAATTACACAAATTTTACTCCATTAGTATCTATATTTCAAAATCATCCCGATAAAAATATTGAGAGAATTCTTTTTTATTCTAAAGATCATACCAAAAAACATAATTCCGTCACCTTTTTGTCTGTTTAGAAGCAGTGAGACATTGAATCATTGATTTTGATGTTGTTTTGTCTCTATTAAAACAAGAATTATAAAACTACCCTAATCAAAAAATCTTAATACCCATTTTTTAAATAACGTAAACAAAAACAGTTATAATGAAAACAAAATTACAATTGATGAGTACCATCTTATTATTAAGTATGAGTTTAATCTACGGTCAAAGCTTTGAACAATTAGGTGGAGATATTGATGGTCAAGCAGAATTAGACACATCAGGAGCTTCGGTAAGTATAAATACGGATGGTAGTAGAGTAGCTATAGGTTCTCCCAATGCAGATGGTAATGGAAACCAATCCGGTACAGTACGTATATATGAATTAAATGCAAGTGATCAATGGATTCAAGTGGGAGCAGATATTACTGGTGAAGCAATAGGAGATAAAGCTGGGGCTTCTGTAAGTATTAGCGGTAATGGTAATCGAGTCGCTATAGGAGCCCCCTTTAACGATGATAACGGAAATCTATCAGGTCAGGTACGAATTTATGAATTAAATGCCAGTAATCAATGGGTGCAATTAGGAGGAGATATCGACGGTGAAGCAGAAGTAAATCAATCAGGAACTTTTATAAGCCTGAGTAGTGATGGTACAATAGTAGCCATTAACTCAACAATTAATGACGATAATGGAAATGATTCTGGCCATGTACGCATCTATCAATTAAATGCTAGTAACCAATGGGTTCAGTTAGGAAGTGATATCGATGGTGAAGCCGCAAACGACAATTCTGGATCTTCTGTAAGCATGAGTAGTAATGGCACTACAGTAGCTATCGGTGCAACAGGCAACGACGGTAACGGAAATGGTTCTGGCCATGTACGTATATTTCAATTAAACGCAACAAATCAATGGGTGCAATTAGGAGATGATATCGATGGTGAAATAGCTGGAGATCGTTCTGGAGCTTCTGTAAGCTTGAATAGTGATGGTACTACAGTGGCTATTGGTGCTACCTTTAATGATGATAGCGGTAATTTATCTGGTCATGTGCGTGTATTTCAATTAAACCCAAGTAATCAATGGGTACAATTAGGAGGAAATATTAGTGGTGAAGCAGCAGATGATCAATCAGGATCTTCCGTAAGTATAAGTAATGATGGTACTAGAGTGGCTATTGGTGCACCGTTTAATGATGGTAATGGGGATTTTGCCGGTCATGTACGTATTTATGAATTAACCAATAGTAATCAATGGGTACAATTAGGAATTGATATTGATGGTGAAGCACAATCAGATGCTTCAGGAGCAGCGATTAGCATGAGTGGTGATGGCAAAAGAATAGCTATTGGAGCCAGATTAAATGATGGTAACGGAGCCAGTTCAGGTCATGTACGGATATACAAACTTTTCAGTACTCCTGTGGCAATCGCTCCAATACCTCCCAACCTATTTGAAGACACTACTGATGTTCCTTTAGGAGATGATATCGAAATCACAGATGTAGATAATAATGATCAGACAGTAACCTTTACTATTACTGGAGGTGCTTTAACTATTGGAGATGTAGGTATTACTTTTAGTGAAGGTTCAAATGGTTCTTCGAGCTTTAAAGCACAAGGAACCTTAGCTGCCATTAATACTGCATTAGATGCAGCTACTTTTACTCCAACTCCTAACCTATCAGGAGGAAATGCAGCTACTATAGAGTTCGTTTCTAACAATGGATTCACTAATTCTAATACAGCATCGATTACTCCTGTCATTATACCTGTAAACGATGCACCAATATTTACCTTAAGAGGAAATGTTGGAGTATTTGAATCTAGTAGTGCTAATATACCTGGATACGCTATATCTATCGATGATGGAGATCCAGAGGCAACTCAAGCTTTGACATTTAATACATCTTTTAGCGGCAATCCATTTAGTGTTGCTCCTGCTATTGATCCAACAACGGGAGATTTGACATTTACGCTTGCAGATGGTGTAATAGGAAACATTGACATAACGGTAACATTAACAGATGATGGTGGAACAGCCAATGGAGGAGTAAATCAATCATCAGATACATTTCAAATACAAATAACAGCTACAAACGATGCTCCGGTATTTAACTTACCAGCAGCACCCAATCAAACGGTAAACGAAGATGCAGGAGTACAAACAGTGAATGGATTTGCTTCAGGAATTGATGATGGTGATACAGATATGATTCAGGCATTAACATTTAATGTGTCTAATAACAATAATGCCTTATTTAGTATACAACCTTCTATTGATCCAGCGACAGGAAATCTAACTTATACCCCAGCAGCAAATGCAAATGGAGTAGCTACGATAACAGTTAATCTATCAGATGATGCCGGTACAGCAAATGGGGGTGCAGACACTTCGGAAAATCAAACTTTTATTATTACAGTAAATCCTGTAAATGATACACCGGTATTTGCTTTACGTGGAAATATTGGAGTATTTGAATCTAGTAGTGCAAATATACCAGGCTATGCAATATCCATCGATGATGGAGATCCTGAAGTGACTCAGGCTTTAACATTTAATACATCTTTTAGCGGCAATCCATTTAGTGTTGCTCCTGCTATTGATGCAACAACCGGAGATTTGACATTTACCCTTGCGGATGATGTAATAGGAAACATTGACATAACAGTAACATTAACAGATGACGGTGGAACAGCCAATGGAGGAGTAAATCAATCAACAGATACTTTTCAAATACAAATAACAGCCACAAATGATGCCCCGATATTTAATTTACCTGCTGTGCCCAATCAAATAGTTAACGAAAATGCTGGTATACAAATAGTAAACGGATTCGCTTCAGGAATTGATGATGGTGATTCAGATATGACTCAGGCATTAATGTTTAATGTATCTAATAATAACAATTCACTATTTAGCGTGCAACCTTCTATTGATACTGCAACGGGAAATCTTACATATACACCTGCAATTAATACAACAGGAACAGCGACCGTAACTGTAAATTTGTCTGATGATGGAGGTACTGCTAATGGTGGGGTTGATACCTCAGCTAATCAAACCTTTACCATTACAATAGAAGATCAAACCAGACCTACTGTAACGATTACATCTCCTTTAAGTCCAGGACCAACGGGTGAAAACCCTATTCCTATAACTATTACATTTTCTGAATCCGTAAATGACTTTACTTTAACAGATATTTCAAGTAATGTAAGTTTTGGAAACCTTAACGGTTCTGGAGCAATATATACGATCGATGTGATTCCTTCGGTTCTAGGAGCAATTACAGTAGATATAGCAGAAAACAGAGTTACCGATGATGCTGGTAACGGAAACGTGGCTGCTTCGCAATTCAGTATAAATTATGATCCATTTTTAAATATTGAAGATGTAGCATTGGATTCAAATAACATCACATTCTATCCTAACCCTGCAAAAAATAGCATCAATTTTAGTGTAGAAGAAAAACTGCAAACAGTTAAGGTATTTAGTTTGGATGGCAAATTGGTGTTATCACAGAACTTGCAAGAAAATAGCACGGTAAACATCTCCAAACTTAGTAAAGGAACATATATACTAAACATAAAAACACTTCAAGGAGTCACTTCAAGAAAGCTGATAAAAGAGTAAAAAAAATCTATCCAAAACTTAAAAATCTATACCATGGAAAAAATAGCGACGATTAAAAACGAATATAACTCTTTAGATAAATTACTTAAATATCTGGAAAAAGAATCAGAATATGATTGCTCTATAAACCACGATAAATGGGAAGTAAGAAGAGATTCTAATGGAAAGATTCAACAATGTATTCTTATCAAGAAAAGTGCAATGCATGGTCTTCAGGTTTTTTTCTTGAGTGAGAACAAGATAGAAATTAGCCATACCATACCAAATATGCTACTCTATGCTTATCTTGGGAAAAGCAAACAACAATATAGAAGGATTGATGAAATAGTTATCGGAAAAATTAAGGACCTGCTTCTTGTTAACTCTCAGAAAAAAGCATTTAATGAAATGGAACAAGTATTTGAAGAAATTACGATACAATAAAGGCAATAAAATATAATTAATCTAAAAGAAACAATAAAATTAAACAAGATGATAAATAGTAAAATCATTGTATCAATACTACTATTATTACCGTGCATCTTATTATCACAAGATACCACAGAATGGGTAAAGACAGAAGGCCTGATAAAAGAAATTGAAGTAAAGCGTTCTGGAAGGAAAACACGAGAAATAGCAACGGTAGAGTTTCAAACAGAAAACAAAGAGGTCATTAGCACTTATATAGAACTATTTAGAATACCATTTTTAGGAAGTTTTAAATCTGAAGGAGAAACGATCAGTGTACATTATGACAAAAACAATCCAGCCATTGCAAAAACAGAATCGGGCAAATTTATTTCGCAATATGGATTATATATTTTAATCGCTTTGGGTATTATATTTTCTGCAAAGAACATTTTAAAAGCTCAAAAATTTAGAAGCAAGTCTTGAAAAATTTTCAAGGTATCTTATCCATTTTAGGGATTAAAAAGATAAAATTATTTTAAGAAAGGAATTCACTTTTGAATAATCAGGTACATATACCTATACAACATTTTAAAGTTACTTTTTAATTTTAGGTGTTTTACCTGATTACCTTTCTAAGCTATGTTTTCAAAATAGGTTTAGAAAATTGTATTGGGATTTTATATTAGCATTACATATCCATAAGTCATGATTAATAAACTCTTAAAACCATGAAAACAATAACAAATAGCTTACCTCCTACTACACCTGTTAAAACATTTACGTTTGACGAAGTTGCAAGCCACTACTCATTTCCTGATAATCAAGGAGAAGACGTTACTATTGGTATTTTAGCATGGCAACCACCAGGTGGTATAAATTTAGATCTTGAGGACATCAAAAAATCCTTAAAAAATAGTGGGTTACCGATTCCTAATTATCAATTAAAGTTTGAAGGTGGCCAAACACATATTAAAGCTAATGGTGGAGAGCTTAATATGGATGTATCAATAGTGAGTAATTTTTGTCCTAAAGCAACAATTATTATTTACATGGCAACTCCTGAAACTGTACATACAATTATTCATCAAGCGGTAGTAGATGGTTGTTCAGTAACTACATCCAGTTTTGGGATTCATGATAAAAACCTTGTAGAAGACATCGATAAAGCATTAGTGTATGCAGCTTCGAATGATGTAACTACATGTTTTGCCTCTGGTGATTCAGGTGCAGGATCAGGGCAATTTGTAGATAGCGTTGTATTTCCTGCTGGACACCCAAATGCACTAGCAGTTGGTGGTACGTTTATTCCAACAGAAGATCCTGCTTCTCCTACTACTTGTGGGAGTACGCCTATAAATGAAGAACAAGTATGGTGGAACTATCCAGGAAAACAAAATTCTAGAAGTTGGTGGGGTTCTGGAGGTGGAGTTAGTACAATTTATGATGTACCATCATATCAGAAATCAATAAATCCTACTTCATTTCCTGTAAACGGAGTTACAACACATGGGAGAGGTGTTCCTGATATAGCAGCATTTGCACAAGGTTTAAATAATGATAAAGGTACTAGTGCTGCCACCCCAACTATGGCTTCAATGATAGTACGCATTAATAGTCAATTAAAAACTCGTGTTGGTGATATTCATGATACAATATATTCTCTTGATTCTTCATCAGGAGCTTTTAAAAGTATTACCAACGGTTGTAACATTCCACCGGCAGGTCAAAATCAAGCAGGTAATGGATATGTTGCCCAAGCTGGATGGGATGCCTGTACTGGTTTAGGAATTCCTAATGGCCAAAAGTTATTAAAAGCATTACAAACTCTATAACTAATATTTTATTCCTTTAAAATAGTTAGTTATCGATTAAACCGGATGAACCTCTTTCCTTACTTTATTGGTAAGGAAAGAATCAAGATGTATTTTATTCAGTGGTATTAATTATCTTTGATGACACAAAAAAGTGCTCTGTAAATAATTAAAATGATCCATCCTCTTAGACAACACATTGAAGAAATAGTTACCCTTACTGATAAAGAATTCGATTTTGTTTTAAGTCATTTTGAACCCATCAAAAAACGTAAACATCAATACATAGTTCAACAAGGAGAAATTGTTGATAAAGAATATTGGGTAATAAAAGGTTGTTTAAAAAGTTATTTTACAGATGATAATGATAAAGAACATATTCTTCAGTTTGGGATGGAAAATTGGTGGATTACTGATTATGAATCTTTCGTTAAAAAAACCAAGTCAAAAACATCTATAGATTGTATTGAAGATAGTGAGTTACTATTTATTACTTACGACAATAGAGAACAGCTATCTGCTAAAATGCATAAAATGGAGCGTTTTTGGGCAAAAAAAAGTAAGATTGGTCGAATTGCGCTTCAAAATAGAATCCTCTCTCTTTTACAAAACTCTACCAAAGAGCGATATGAGTTACTTCTGGAACAATATCCAAAGCTTTTTCAACGTGTCCCTAAGAAAATGATTGCCTCATATTTAGGGGTTTCCAGAGAAACACTTAGTAGGTTAAATTCATAATTTCGGTTTTTATACTTCTTCATTTATGTGATATACATCACTTCAAAGAAGTGACATTCCTCCTCTATATATTCTACCCTTTAGTAGCAACTTTGTATTGTAATTAATTCAATATAAATATGCCATACATTAATATTAAAGTTACTGATGAACAAGTAACAAAAGATCAAAAACGCCTATTAATACAAGGGGCAACACAATTAGTTGTTGATATTCTCAACAAAAATCCAGAAACCACTCATGTGGTTATCGAAGAAATACCAATTGAAAATTGGGGAGTAAACGGAAAACAATATTTAGGAACTAAGAAATGAAAAACAAAACAGTAATCATTACAGGTGCATCTACAGGTATTGGCAAAGAAATAGCAAAATACTTTATAGAAAGAGATAGCAATGTTATTATGAATTCTTCTAATGAAGAAAAACTAAAAAACACTTATGAAGAATTTGGTTCTCCATCAAATGTTATATATCACGCAGGAGATATCAGTAAACAAAAAACTGGACAAAGATTAGTACATCTGGCAATAGAAAAATTTGGTGTCGTAGATGTATTAATTAATAATGCAGGAATATTTTCTCCAAAACCTTTTCTAGATGTTAAAGAAGAAGATTTAGATCTTTACTGGAACGTAAATCTCAAAGGAACTTACTTTACTTCTCAATCAGTTATTCCTCAAATGATAAAGCAGCAAAGCGGTTCTATTATAAATATCGGGACAGTTCTTGTAGAACATGCAATAGATGGATTCCCGGCAACAGCTCCGCTGGTAAGCAAAGGAGCAATTCATACACTGACTAGGCAATTAGCTGCCGAGTTTGGTAAAAACAATATAAAAATTAATACAATTGCTCCAGGAATAATAAGAAGTCCATTGCAAGAGAAAATTGGAATTGAAAACGCCGATAGCCTTGCTGGATTACATTTATTAAATAGAATTGGAGAAGCAAACGAAATTGCAGAGGCAGCATATTATCTGGCTACAGCAGATTTTATAACGGGTGAAACTATTAATGTAGCTGGTGGTCATACTGTAGGACACACTGCTTAAAAAGACAATTATGTACAAAAAGAGTGTTATAGAAATCGAAAAATTAGTAGAAAATTATTTCAAAGGTATTTTCTATGGAGATACCCTCAAGCTTGAAAACTGTTTTTATAAAAACGTAGATATTTATGGAGATATAAAAGGTGATGAATATTCTAAAAGTGTAAAAGAATACCTTGAAGGAGTAAAAAATAGACAGAGCCCTAAAGAGCAAGGTGAAACCTTAAAAATGAGTATTATTGGTATAGATGTTATAGGCAAAATTGCGTCAGCAAAATTACATCTCCCTATGCTAGGATATAATTATTATGATTATCTATCATTAGCTAAAATCAATAATGAATGGAAAATTGTAAATAAATTATTTACTCACGTCGAATAACTAAGTTTTAATAACAATGAGGGTTAAAAGATATTTTTAGTCCTCATTGTTATTATAAAGAACATTAAATCAGAAGAGAAACGTTAATTATATTCTTAAAAAGTTGAAAGGATTTTAATCAAAATCAAAATGATCAAATTTAAAGCATAAAATAAAGTTCCTATTTACTTTTAATAATCTCATCTAATATTGTTTTAGAATCTGCCACAATGGTTCCCAATATTCCTCCTAATTTATAATTATCAAAGCCGATAAAATACAAACCTTGATGTTGCCCTTTACCTACTACATCTTTTGGTACTCCATAAGAATCTAACAATCCTTCAGTATTATCTATAAACTCTTCTATAATAGCTCTATATCCAGTTGCCAAAATAACCTTATCGAATTCTTTGTGTATTGCTTGATCTAATACCACTCCTTTTTCATAAAAAGAAACTATATCACCAATCACTTTAATCTTTCCTTCCTTTATAGCTTGCACAGTTCCCAAATCTATTACAGGAGTTTTACCAGTTTGTTTTAAATGATCTATTGGATCTTCTTTTGAAATAGAAACTCCATATTTTGAGAGATCTCCGATAACTATGTTTCGAACTTTCTGACCTATCCATCTTCCTAATCCAAAAGGTAACTTCTCTAATTTCTTGGCAGTAATTTGTACGGGGTTTCCATTTATATCTCTGGGAACAATCAACAATGGACTTCTTACAGATATAGTTACATCTGTACCAGACTCACTAAGATCAAGCGCTAACTCAGCACCGGTATTGCCCATTCCCACCACTAAAACTTTTTGCGCTTTAAAAGGGCTCGCATTTTTATAATTCCGGCTATGTACCACAACTCCTTTATAAGTATCTTGGTTTTTCCAAACCGGAGAAAAAGGTACTCTATTCACTCCTGTAGCTATGATAACATTTTTGGCAAAGAAATTTTGATCATTTGTAATGACTTTCCATTGATCTCCTTCTTTATAAATACTCTGAACTTTTGTATTAAAATGTGGCTGAATTTTAAAATGTTTTGCATAGCTCTCATAATAAGCCGTCAGACTGTCTTTAGGAACATATCTAGGGTATTCCTTCGGAAACTCTAAATGTGGTAAATATGATAGCTCTTTAACTGTATGTAACAATAATCTATCATAATGATTATGCCAACTCCAGGCAATCTTATCTGTTTGTTCTACTATTTCAAACGAAATATTACTTTTCCTAAAACGACCAGCTACTGCCAGACCTGCGGGGCCTGCTCCTATAATCAGATTTTTGACATTCTTTATATCCATTTATTTTGAAAAAGAACTTCCAAACCTGTTTAATACTCTGGTTTTGTGACTAACTTTTATGAATGGATCATTAATCGCTTTAGTTATTAAACTTTCGGATTCTACTTCATGATAAAATAATTTATACATCTCTTGTATCGTTATTCCATCATTATGTGCTTTTTTTAGTACCATCAAATCTCCTGGTTTTACTTCTCCAGGAGTTATTATTCTAAGATATACTCCTGGAAATAAAGAACCTATAAATTCTTTAAGTATTGATTGGGTTCCAAAACGAATTCCTAATTTAAAACAAGGCTGTCTGGGTTGTGAAACTTGAACTACAGCTTTTCCTAAAGTATAGATTGCTCCTATTTTAATTGTACTCTCATCTAATCCTTGAATAGTTATATTTTCACCAAACATCCCATAATTCCATTCCAGATCTGGATATTTTTCTTTCCAATAAGGATAATGATCAAGTGAATATAAATAACATGCCTTATCAACACCTCCGTGTACCTTTCTGTCGACCACATGATCATCTTTGACATCTTCTAACCCCAAAAATATTCCTTTATCTACAGGATATTTATAAATACCTGTTTTTACATCAGTTCCTCTCCAGGAAATAACTTTTGGTTCTCCAATATTGGTAGAAATAACTTTCATTTATTTAATTTTTAAATTCTATAGCATTTAATATTAATCCGGAGCCTGGTACAATATGCTCGAGTCTTATTTCTTCAGCATCTGGATCCAATGTTTTCTTTATAAAATCCAAATCTATCTTTCCCTTACCTAAATCTAATAAAACCCCCATTATCAATCGTATTTGGTTTCTTTTAAACCCTTCTCCTTTTACTCGTAAAAGATAACTCTCTTCCGGGAAAAAACTGGCAGTATACACATCATTTTTTTCTATCTCACAATTGATAATTTCACCTTCTAACACTGTTTTTTCTGACGGACGATGACAATAAGATCTAAAATTGTGTTTTCCTTCAAATAAACCCGCTGCTTCTTGCATGGCAGAAATATTAATAGGCTCTAAAATATTATACATAAAAGGAGCGCAAAAAGGATGGTTTTTATTTCCAAAAGAAAAGAGATATAAATACTCTTTGATCTTAGGAGACTGGATTATATTAAAATCTTCATTAGTCTCCTTTATACTTAACGCTTTTATATCTTGTGGTAGGTTTTTATTAAACAATAAAAAGAAGTCTTTTAATTCTAATGGCTGATGGTCTACAAATAGTTCAACATAAGCTTGGTTGGCAGATACTTTGGCATCTGTACGCCCAGAAGCCAATACTTTAAAATCTTTATGTTCTAAAACATACGTTATCGTACGTTCTACCATTCTTTGTAATGTATTTACCTGAGGTTGTTTTTGCCATCCATGATACCTGAAACCCAGGTATTGAAGTTCTATAATATAATAGAATCGTTTTCGAAACATATAGTGCTAGTTTTATCAATAACCGAATATAGATAATTTATGCATTTCAACGATATTTCATCGTTTTTTAATCTAAAAATTATATTAAAATCATTCTATTATTTGCTATATTTGAGAAGGAACTTATCTCAAGTTCTAAATCTAATTAATAATTTAAAATCAACTTAGTTATGGTAAAAGCTAAATATCAAGAAGTTCTTGATCTGGGACAAAAACTAAATATTCAAGACGGTGATGTATCTGAAGATAACGGAACTCTAAAAATAAAAGGTACTGCTGGTACGCAGTATGAAAAGAATCAACTTTGGGATAAGATTAAAGAAATAGGAGGAGAATCTCCTTCAGATATTGTGGCTGATATTAATGTAGCTGATACTTCTGTTTATCACAGACATGTGGTACAAAGCGGAGAATCACTAAGTAAAATTGCAAAGCATTATTATGGTGATGCTATGAAGTACAAAGCAATATTTGAAGCTAATACCAATATTCTTAAAAATCCAGATCTTATTCACCCCGATCAGGAACTTGTGATCCCAAATTTGTAAAATATTAATTCACGATAATACATAGAAGACTGCATTAAGCAGTCTTTTATTATATATAAACTTTGCCTTATTTTTTTCTTAGTTCTCTAATCTTCATTAATCCCAAAGCAATTCTAATTTGAGATTTTATCTAGACAGTATCTCTTACCTATATTAAATTATGAAAATCACTAATAATGAAAACACGATTATCATTAATTATAAGCTTATTCATGATAAGCTTAGTGTTCTCTCAAATCAATCTTCTCATAAAAAACGATGCCTTTGAGTTATTGATTTAAAAAAAAATTCAATAAATATATCGGTTTAATAACTAAATCTTATATTTTTGGGTTGCCTCTTAACAAATCAAAAATACCATTAAATTGATGTCTTCAATGGTATTTATACATGTAAAAACCTGCAAATCAATCAACTATACTTGTATTTTATAATAAATACGGGCTAAAACCGTCGAGAATTTTGTTTATGTTACGGTTTTCACTTAACTTAATAATAGTTAAAACATAAAATTGGGGAGTTATGAGGAAAATTACTTTATTGGTTTTAATACTTTTTTCGATCAAACAATATGGACAATGTCTATCCAAGGTTCAGATAATTTATGAATATAAGGATATTATTGTTTTAAATAATGGAAAACAGTACCAGGTTACAGGACAAATTCCTTTTTATGAAATAAAGGACACTTCTATTCTAAGGTTTCGTAAAGTTGATGGGAATATAATGAGTCTAAATCGTATTTTAAAAATTCAAAACGATAAAGACAAAGAATATAGAGAGTTAATTGAATGGACAAAAGACAAAGTCACTTTCTATCAATTCAAACAATCAAAAAGTAGTGTTAAATCACCAAAAACTGATATAACCGATCTATAACTCTTTTAGTTATATTTTTCTAGAGTTCTTTCTATTGTATTTTTTGCCAGATTTAATATCTGATCAAATTGTTCATCAAGGGTAAGATTTGAGTTATCTATCTTTATAGCATCTTCTGCTTTACGGAGCGGAGAGTCTTTTCTTGTGCTATCTATGTGGTCACGATTCACTACATTTTTAAGTACATCTTCATAGGTAACATCTTCTCCTCTATCCTTGAGTTCGATAAACCTACGTTCTGCCCGATCTTTTGCTGTAGCGGTCATAAACAATTTTAATTCTGCTTCTGGAAAAACGACAGTTCCTATATCTCTACCATCCATGACAATTCCTTTGTCCTTACCCATCTCTTGTTGCTGTTCAACAAGTTTTCTTCTAACTTTGGATATGGCAGCAATTTTACTTACTTGTCTTGAAACAGCAAGTGTTCTAACTTCGCGCTCTATATTTTCACCGTTAAGAACAACTTCAGCAAGACCCGTTTTAGAACTCACTTCAAATCGGATATTAATCTCTTTAAGAACATTTTCTATTGATTGTTGATCAAAATTAGATTCAGTAATAAAAGATTTTCTCATCGCATATAAAGTCACTGCTCGATACATAGCTCCTGTATCTACATAGATATACCCCAAAGCTTTGGCTAATTGCCTGGCAACGGTGCTTTTTCCTGTTGAAGAATGCCCATCTATCGCGATAATAATTTTTTTAGTGCTCAATTATTGAAGATTAACATTAATACCAAAAGTACTGGTTGCTGCTGCAGAATTGTACCTAGCATAAGAATATGCAAATTTAAATTTTCCAAGCTTTAACGCAAATCCACCACTCAACCCAGCAAATGATCGTTGATCAACAATACGTAACTCTTCAGATCTTCTAAAATTATATCCTAATCTAATATTGAATCCTTTTTCAGGAAATAATTCTAAACCTAATACAACATGTCTTAACGCATTATTAAAAAAGCTAGGGTCATCTGCCTCTACATTTCCTTCAAGATCTGTTAAATCTCTTGCTGGATTTCTAAAAGCTATATCCCATACGTGTAAATTCTCTAATGTAAGATTCCAACGAACAGGAACACCACTAAGTGTTTGACCTATTCCGGCATCTACCGATAATGGTAAATCTTCTCTAGTATCAGCATACGTAGTGAATTGAGTCCCCAAGTTGCGAACTACAAGTCCAAAATCAAATTTGGTTTCCGGATTATGATAAATCAGTCCTAAATCCAAAGCACCACCTATAGAAGTAAACTCTTCTAATTTAGAAGAAATAAATTTAGCATTTGCTCCAACATGGATATCAGAATTAGGAATATTATAAGCATATCCTACAGAAACAGCTACCTCTCCTGCACTAAAATCCTCTGTCTCATTACCAAACTCATCAAAACCATCAAAACTACCATAATTAATATATGTAATTCCTGCGTGAAATACTCTTTCCTTTTCACCAAATGATCTTACATAAGCGACTGATCCATAATTAACATCAGCTATATAGTTTACATAATTTACAGCTAGTTGTCGATCCATTTCTTTATTTATAGAAGCTGGATTAAGCATTGCTGATGTAGGGTCTGTATTGTAACCTGTTACATACTTACCTCCAAGAGCCGCTTGTCTAGGTGAAGAAACCAGATTCAGAAACTGATACGTATACCTACCTCCTATCTGTGCAAAGGAACTTATTGTTATAAAAAATAATACTAGAAATAAATAATTGCGAATCATTAGCAGCAAAAATAAAAGAAACTATCTGGAAAACGATAGTTACGGTAAAAAATTTTACAGTCATACATAGAAAAGAAAAAACTTACCCTGTTAAAGTCATTTATTACCTTTTAATTATTGAAACATTGTATAGTAGAATACAAATATCATCAAAATATACACCATGCCATTAACATCAAATGCAGATAATAACTAAAACACTGATTATCAATATACTAAAATACAAGAAACAATATTTGAATCTTATTTGAGTTATACAATATTAGTGCCCCAATATTGATAATATTATATATTATTAATAAACCAACTTATAACACAAATCAATAATTAACTTAACACAATAACTATGGGCTTTTTCGATTTTTTAACTGAAAAAATTGCAATAGATCTAGGTACATCAAACACTCTTATCACTCATAACGGAAAAATAGCAATTAATACTCCTTCAATTATTGCTATGAATAGAATCTCTGGAAAAATAATCGCTGTTGGTAAAGAAGCCAATATGATGCGTGGTAAAATACATAACAATATAAAAACACTTTATCCTTTTAAAGATGGAGTTATTGCCAATTTTGATGCAGCAGAAAAAATGCTTAATACTTTTATCAAGAAATTATCTACCCTGCATCCTTTTTCATTTTCTACATCATATAATATGATCATCTCTATTCCTTGCGGGAGTACCGAAGTAGAAATGAGAGCTGTAAAAGAATCTGCAAAACGATTGAAAGCAAAAAAGGTTTTTTTGATTCACGAACCAATAGCTGCTGCAATTGGCAGTGGTATAGATGTATTAGAACCTAAAGGAAATTTGATTGTCGATATAGGTGGAGGTACCACAGAAGTCGCTGTAATTTCTCTTGGAAAAATCATAAGTGGTCAATCTGTAAAAATTGCCGGCAATGTTTTTAATGAAAATATAATCAGCCACATACGTGATAAACACGATCTACATATCGGAGAATCTATGGCAGAAAAAATAAAGATTAATATTGGTTCTGCCGTAAATAAATTGGAAACAACACCAAAATCCATACAAATTGAAGGGAGAGATATGTTAACGGGTAAACCGAAACAAGTACGAATAAACTATAGAGAAGTTGCTAAAAGCTTAGATAAGTCAATTGCTCATATAGAAAACAGCATCATCGAGACTTTATCAGAAGTACCACCAGAAATCTCTGCTGATATTTATAATTCTGGTATTTATCTTACTGGAGGTGGATCTATGCTACGTGGTCTTGATGATCGTTTATCAAGAACTACAGAATTACCAGTACATAAAGGAGAATATCCTCTCGAAGCAGTGGTAAAAGGTAGCGAGATTGTTCTTAAAAACATCAACCAATACAATCAGGTTTTAGTAAAAAAACCATTGGTATAATTGTCTACTACGGGTATACATAAAAAAAGCCAATCGATATCGATTGGCTTTTTTAGTATTATAGAATGGTTTCTTATAATTTCTTAGCATTCTTTACCTTGCTATTTGTAAGTGCCAAATCTAACACTTGGGTCATATCCTTTACATAGTGAAACGTTAAGCCCTTAAGGTAATCTTGATTTATCTCATCAATATCTCGTTTATTATCCTCACAAAGTAATATTTCTTTTATTCTAGCTCTTTTGGCTGCTAGTATTTTTTCTTTTATACCTCCTACTGGTAAAACCTTACCTCTTAAAGTAATCTCACCTGTCATTGCAATACTTTTCTTTACTTTACGCTGTGTAAACAATGAAACCAAAGATGTTAACATGGTAATTCCTGCACTAGGACCATCTTTAGGTGTAGCACCTTCAGGAACATGAATATGGACATTATACTTGTCAAAAATATCTGAATCAATCCCTAACTTATCAGCATTCGCTTTAATAAACTCCATTGCGATAGTAGCAGATTCTTTCATCACCTTACCAAGATTACCTGTAATTGTCAAACTACCTTTTCCTTTAGAAAGAATTGATTCTATAAATAATATATCACCACCAACACTTGTCCAGGCTAATCCTGTAACTACTCCGGCAACATCATTATTTTCATATTTATCACGTTCTAATTTAGGAGCTCCTAATACTTCTATAATATCCTCATTTGTACTTTTGATATTATACTCCTCCTCCATTGCTATATTTTTAGCAGCAAATCGAACCATTTTAGCAATCTGTTTTTCAAGACCTCTTACTCCTGATTCTCTGGTATATCCCTCTATTATCTTTTCTAACTGTGGTTTTGCAATTTTAAGATGTGAACTATTCATCCCATGTTCTACCAATTGTTTAGGTAATAGATGTTGTTTTGCAATTTCTACCTTTTCTTCAATAGTATACCCCGTTACGTTAATAATCTCCATACGGTCACGTAGTGCTGGTTGTATTGTACCTAAACTATTTGAAGTAGCGATAAACATCACTTTGGACAAATCAAATCCCATTTCAAGGAAATTATCATGGAATTCTGAGTTTTGCTCAGGATCCAAAACTTCTAATAAGGCAGATGATGGATCTCCCTGGTTTCCTACTGATAATTTATCAATCTCATCCAATACAAATACAGGGTTACTCGTTCCAGCTTTCTTAAGGCTTTGAATAATCCTTCCTGGCATTGCTCCGATATATGTTTTTCTATGTCCTCGTATCTCTGCTTCATCACGTAAACCTCCTAATGAGATTCTCACATATTCTCTACCTAAAGCCTCTGCAACAGATTTTCCTAATGATGTTTTACCAACACCTGGAGGTCCGTAAAGACAAAGTATAGGAGATTTCATATCATTACGAAGCTTGAGTACTGCCAAGTATTCAATAATACGGCGTTTTACTTCATCAAGACCATAATGATCCTTATCTAGTATCTTTTTTGCGCGTTTAAGATCAAATTTATCTTTACTGTATTCATTCCAAGGTAAATCCAGGAATAAATCCAGGTAATTGCGTTGTATTGAATACTCAGCCACCTGAGGATTCATACGTTGCATCTTAGCCAGTTCTTTATCAAAATGCTTCTTAACATTTTTATCCCACTGCTTTTTCTTGCTACGCAAACGCATTTCTTCAATTTCATCTTCATGAGATACTCCACCAAGCTCTTCTTGTATCGTCTTCATCTGTTGATGCAAAAAGTATTCTCTTTGTTGTTGGCTCATATCACTCTGAACCTTATTCTGAATATCGTTTCTAAGTTCGAGTTTTTGAAACTCAAGATTCATATACTTGAGTGTTGCCAAAGCACGTTCTTTTAAATCATTAATCTCTAGCAGTTTTTGTTTTTCTTCTACAGGAAGGTTAAGATTAGAAGAGACAAAATTGATTAAAAAAGAATTACTCTCTATATTTTTAATAGCAAATGATGCTTCAGAAGGAATATTAGGACTTTCTTTAATAATTTCTAAAGCAAGATCTTTAATAGAATCTATTATAGCACTAAATTCTTTATTCTCTTTGGCTGGCCTTGCCTCTGGAACTTCAATTACTTTAGCCTTCAGATAAGGGTTTTCTTCAACTATTCCATCAATACTAAACCTTTTCTTTCCTTGTAAAATCACAGTAGTATTTCCATCTGGCATTTTTAATACACGAAGAATACGAGCTACCACCCCAACCTTATTAATATCTTTTGCAGAAGGATTTTCTACATCTTCTTCAATTTGAGAAACTACTCCAATCGTTTTATTTCCGTTATTAGCTTCATTCAAAAGATTAATAGACTTATCTCGACCAGCTGTTATAGGTATAACAACTCCAGGAAACAAAACAGTGTTCCGTAATGGTAAAATTGGTAATATATCGGGTAAATCTTCTTTATTAATCTCTTCTTCATCCTCAGGAGTCATTAAAGGGATTAATTCTGCATCCTCATCAATTCCTTGGAATGACAAACTGTCAAGTGTTGTAAATTTGGTTTTAGCCATATGTGTATATCAAAGTCATTTTGTCATAAGACCTAATAACATTTTTTTAAAATTTGTTCAAACTGGTTCAAATAGTATTTAATGCCTGTAAAATAAGGTATTTATAATACTTCTGATAAGTATATTTCAATTGTTATGCCATAAACCATAAAAAAAAATTTAAAAAACTGTAACAAACTATATGTATCTATATCTTTATGTAAAAGTAAATCGATTTTTTTGTCACTAACCCAACAAAATACAGAGCAGCTAATAGCCATGTGTCGCAAGCAAGATCAGAATGCGCAACTTGAGATTTACAATCGCTATTACAAAGCAATGTTTAATACAGCTCTTAGAATTATAAAAGATGCTGCAGAAGCAGAAGATATTATGCAAGAAGCGTTTTTGACTGCTTTCACCAAATTACAAATGCTGGAAGATGACAGAATGTTTGGTGCTTGGTTAAAGAGGATTGTTATTAACTCGAGTCTTACAGCCTCAAGAAAAAATGATGCCCATCGAGAAGTATCGCTAGAAACTGTAGAATATGCACTTACTGATACTGATGGAGTTGCAGAAGAGGATTTAACTAAGGTAAAAGTTAATACTGTATTAAATAAACTAAATGAACTAAAAGACAGTTATAGCACTGCATTATCGTTACACTTAATTGAAGGGTATGATTATGAAGAGATCTGTCAAATTATGAATATATCATATTCGAATTGTCGTACACTTGTTTCGCGCGCAAAAGAAAGTTTACGAAAGAAATTACAATATGCTTGAATTATGAATAAAGACGAAATAGAAAATTTATTCGATCGTATGAAGGATCAATTAGACACTTTTGAACCTTCTCCAGATCATCAAACTAAGTTTTTAGAAAAACTTGCTCAACAAAATAAAGTTGTACAGTTAAAACCTGAAAAACAAAATTGGTATAAAGTATTTGCAATTGCTGCTTCTATAACAATATTGTTTGGAATCGCTTCTATGACCTTTATGTTTGATGATAAAAATGAAGCAGATTTGGCAAGCGTTTCGCCACAGATGCAAGAAACTCAAAGTTTTTTCACCTCTGCGATTCAAATTCAATTAGAAGAAATTGATAAAGCCTCATCTACCCAAACATCAGCTTTAGTTAATGATGCTATGAGCCAACTGGAGAAATTAGAATCTGACTACGAAACGTTGAAAAAAGATCTTGTACGTAGCGGGAATGATAAACGCGTAATCAGTGCTATGATCAAGAACTTTCAAAAACGTGCTAATTTGTTGGAGGATGTACTCCAAAAAATAAATGACATTAACAATTTAAAATTATCTGGAAATGAAAACTCTATACTTTAACCTAATTATACTTCTCCTCCTCCCAGCGATGGTTGTTGCCAACAATGGGAAACTAAAAGGCAAATACACCAAAGAGAAGACCTTAAATAAAGAATTCTCTGTTGATAGAGATGCACTACTTAAAATAAGTAATGATTACGGAAATCTTGATATTACCTCTTGGAATGAAAATAGAGTCGTAATGGAAATTAGCATTAAAGTTAGTGGAAATGACGAAGAAAAAGTAATCAAAAAACTTGAGAGTATCGATGTAGAATTTGAATCTACTTCTCAAATGGTTAGCGCTCGAACTACATTTAATAAAAATAACAAATCCTGGTGGGATAAGTTTACCAGCGGATGGAGCAATAACTTAAATCTTAAAATCAACTATACTGTAAAAGTTCCTGTAACTAATCGTGTAGATTTGAATAACGACTACGGAAGTATTACCTTAGACAAAATAGAAGGTGCTGCTAGAATTAATTGTGACTATGGACAAATAATTATAGGAGAATTATTGAATTCTGACAATAGTATTAATATTGATTATACCAATAATAGTACAATAAAGTATATGAAAAGCGGTAAAATCAACGCTGATTATTCTGATTTTGAATTAGGTGAATCTTTAGACTTAGATCTTAACGCAGATTATACGCAATCCAAAATAAATTCGGTTAAAAACCTGGATTACAATTGTGATTATGGCGGAATAAAAGTTGATAATGTTGGCGAAATGACAGGAAATGGAGATTACTTAGATACAAAAATTGGTAATGTATCACGCGGATTGAGTATCGTTTCGGACTATGGATCAATACGTGTAAAAAGCTTAAAGTCCTCTACAAAAAATGTTACAATAAAAACTGATTATACCAGTGTAGATATGGGATATGAATCTGGTTATAATTTCGATTTTATTATTAAAACTTCATATGGAGGAATCAGTTTAGATGACAGTATTACGGTACAGAAAAAGTCTAAAAAAGATTCTAGAAAAGAATATGAAGGTTATAACGGACAACAAAATAGTGGTAATACTATCAATATATACTCCAGTTACGGAGGAATCAAATTAAGAAAAAACTAATAACAAAAATCATTCAATCAATTATGAGAACAGTAGCAATTATTTTATGTCTCGCCGTATGCAGTATTACTTCATTACAAGCACAATGGTGGGGAAATGGGAAAAAAATACAAGGAGATGGTAACATGGTTACCAAAAACAGAAATATTTCTGACTATGATGAAATCAAAGTAAAAGGTAGTCTTGATGTATCCTTGATATCTGGAACAGAAGGTAATATTATGATCGAAGGAGAAAATAACCTTATTGAATATATTATGACAGAAGTTGAAGGTGATGCTTTAAAGATCTACGTAAAAAAAGGGTATTACTTAAAACCTTCTAGAGGGAAAAAATTAGTGATAACTGTACCTTTTAAGGATGTTTCTGCAGTAACTTTATCAGGTTCTGGAGATATTTATAGTACAGATACTATTAAAGCTTCTGATTTTAAAACTGGGGTTTCTGGTTCTGGTGATGTAACCTTAGTGGTAGATGCACAAAATACTTGGGGTCAGGTTTCAGGAAGTGGAGATCTTGTTCTTAGTGGTTCTTCAGAAAACTTTCAGGGTAAAGTATCTGGATCAGGTGACCTTCAAGCATTTGATTTGAAAGCTAAAAGTGTAACTGCGGCTGTAGCTGGTTCTGGAGATGTAGAAGTTACTGCTACTTATTCCTTAAAAGCACGAGTATCTGGTTCTGGTGATATTTATTACCGTGGTAATCCGGAAAAAGAAGATAAAAGTGTAAGCGGATCAGGGGATATTACTAAAAAATAATCCAATATCCATACTTCAATAATTAAAAGCTGCTTAAGAGTAATATGCTCTTAAGCAGTTTTTAATTATAATAATCTCTATTTTTACAAATTATTTAGTATACTATACGTTATAAACGCATAGTATCGTTCATTTCAAATTGTAATTGTATTGTTGTTTTTGCCCAAAAAAGAAATTCCGTTTTTTCAAATCGTTCCAGATGATTATGTAGATATCCACTCACATTTGATTCCAGGTATTGACGATGGTGTAAAAACTATATATCAATCAACCTACATCATCGAAAGATTTAAAGAGCTTGGGTTTAAAAAAATAATCACAACACCTCATGTGATGCAAGAGGTTTGGCCAAATAGTTCTGAAATTATAAGAAAAAAGCATCTGGAAATGCAAAGTGTTCTTAAGACACTTAATGTGACAGATATTGATTTTTCGGTAAGTGCAGAATATATGATGGATGATTTGTTTTATACACTACTTAAAAACAAAGATATTATCCCTTTGTATGATAATTATATTTTGGTAGAGATGTCTACATTTAACCCTCCTATTAATCTGAAAGAAATTTTATTTGAAATAAAACTAACTGGGTATACTCCTATTCTTGCTCATCCGGAACGATATTCTTTTTATCATAACGATTTAAAAAAATATGAAGAACTTAAAGAAGCTGGAATCTTATTTCAACTTAATTTATTGTCTCTTTCTGGGTTCTATGGTGAGAAAGTTCAAGATATCTCCATGTACCTTTTATCAAAAGGTGCTATTGATTTTTGTGGAACTGATGTTCATAATTACAGTCAGTTAGAATTATTAGAAAAAGGATTCTTTCCAAAATATGCAAAAAAGATAATTCCTATAATGGAAAGGAACTCAAAATTCCTCTAACTTTTATTCCCATAACCATACCCATAGTTATAACCGGTACTATTACCTGCTGCATTCAATAGTACAGCCATATTTGGCAAACGACGATCTCTATAAAAGTTTTCAGGAACTTGTAGAACTCTCTTATCAGAATAGTTTTCTCTAACTATATAGATACTTAAATCTGCTAATTCAGCAATAAGTAAAGTATCTGTAACCAAACTAACAGGAGCTGTATCTACTACAATATAATCAAAATTTTTCTCCAGATACTTAAACATATCCTTCACCTTATCCTGCATCAATAACTCTGCTGGATTAGGAGGAATAACTCCTGAAGGTAATATATATATTGGATCATCTCCTTCTTGTTTATAAATCACATCTTTTGGTTCAAGATCTGTATTCATAATATAATTTGTGAATCCTATAGTATCCTTACCATTAGGAAGCTCCAGAAACTTATGAAATTTAGGATCTCTAAAATCTGTTCCTACATAGGCAACTTTTTTACCAGAAACTGCTAAGGTTTTTGCCAAATTAGAAGATATTAATGTTTTACCTTCTCCAGAAACTGTAGAAGTTACAAATACAACTTTACCTGTATTTTTATTTATCCCAGCCATTAAGAAATCTAAGTTAGTTCTAAGAATTCTAAACGCTTCTGCAATACCTGATCTACTGTTACGAGAAATAACAATAGTACTTTTCTTAGATTTGGTTTTAGGTATAGATCCTAATATAGGCATAGAAAGTACTTTTTCTAAATCTTCTTTTGAATTTACTTTAACATTAAACAATTCTCCTAAGTAGATAATAGAAAACGGAAGAAGTAATCCTAAAAACACTGCTCCAAAATAGATCATCTTCTTATTAGGAGAAACAGGAAAGGATCCTATGGTAGTAGCTCTATCAATCACTCTTGCGTTAGAAAGTGTTATATGACTTGTGATTTCGGCTTCTTCTCTTTTCTGTAATAGATATAGATATAATTGTTCTTTAATAGTCTGTTCTCGCTCTATAACTCTTAAATCTTTTTGACGTATAGGTGCATTATATAATTTACCACTAAAGTATTTATCCTGTGTTCTTAAGCTATTTAATCTAATATTAATAGTGCTTTTTACACTATTCAAACTTCCTATCAGCACTTGTCTTAATCCATCTAATTGTTCATCGATATTAACAACAACTGGATTTTGCTCACTAGATGTTTTTAAAAGTCGTTTACGTTGAAAAATCAACCCATTATATCGAGCTACTGTATTAGAGATATTTGGGTCATCAAAACCTAAATTAGAAGGTATTGGATCATTTCTTCCTTCTTGACTTAGTACAAAATTACGCATAGATTCGATCAAACTTAATTGCGTAGAATATCTCGAAATCTCCTGGATATTTCTAGAATCTATATCTGCAACTCTTTGTGTTTGCGCAGCCACATCATTAGTTAGTCCGAATTTTGATTTATAACCTGCGGCTTCATCATCTACTTCTGAAAGATCCCCAGATATAAGATCCAAACGATCATTTATAAAATCAGCTGTTCTTGCAGACGTTTGCTTTTTATCTTCTACCGCTGCTTTATTATATTCTTTTACAAGGTCATTAATGATATCTTTTGCCTTTTCTTTAACTGCATCATTAAGAGAAATTCGTAAAATAGAAGAATTCTTACCTGCCGTAGAAATTGATATTCTGCTTCGATACCTCTCTGCTATAAATTTTACAGGGCTGATTTTGATTTTTATGACCTTTCCTACATTAGATTCTAAATCTTCTACACTTGGAGTTATAACAATATCTCCAATGCTGGTATTAATAGTTTTTCCAAAAGAATGATCACTTATTTTTTGTTTTTTCTCATCTACAAATGAAAAAGAAGTTCCCGAATTTATTAGTACTCTAAAGATTTTATCTTTTGTATCTACAATAGAATCAGGTGATAAAAAATTAATTTCAACAAGTGATTTAGGATAGTTTTCTATTTCTAACAACCTGCCTTCAGAAAAATATCTAACATTCAGATTCAGATTATTAACCACATTAGTAATTAAGGTTCTGGATTTTAGAATTTGTATTTCATTCTCGATTTTATTTTGGGTATTATCCAAAAGCCCCAAATCTTTAAACGCAGAAAGTTCAGACTCACTTATACTTTCATCTTGTGAAATCATAATAGTCCCTGAAACATTATACTTAGGAATGGTATATCTAACATACATATATGCTAATACACCAAACACCACTACACTAAGTACAAACCAATACCATTTTCTTAGATATTTGATAATCTGATCTCTTAAATTGAAGCCAGATCCCGTTGAAGGTGGTAAAAAATTATCTTTAGTTTGATTATTATCGCTAATCATAAATATTATCTTAGAATCAGTGCTAAAGCACTTAAAGTAACCCCAACTATACTAAGAATGATCCCAAAAACATTATTATTAGTTCTAGAGCTTCTAACCTGTGATTCATTGGGTTCTACATAAAGTACGTCATTTTGTGCAAGATAATAAGCTGGTGAATCAAAAATTGTTTTAGAAGTAAGATCTATTCTGTGATATGTATTTACCCCATCATTTTCTCTAATTATCATTACATTTTGTCTTTTTCCTCTAATAGTCATATCTCCTGCTAATCCCAAAGCTTCAATAATGGTAATTCTTTCATTAGGTATTGTAAAAGATCCTGGAGTATTTACTTCTCCCATTACAGTAATCTTAAAATTCTTAAGTCTAATACTTACTATAGGATCTTTAATATAAATTTTTAATTTTTCTTTTATCATTTCTTTTACCTGAACCCTTGTTAAACCAGCAAGTTTTAATTTTCCTAAAACGGGAAAATCTATATTTCCCTGTTCATCAATCAGATAAGTAGGTTCTGCAGTACCTGCGCCAGAAGATGCTGCATTCTCTCCAGAAATACCAGCTGTAATCGAAGATCCTTGCATTAAATTAAAAGGACGTGCTGCATCCATATCTGATGCCGAAACTAGAATACTTATTACATCATCTACTTTAAAAACTGGAGTAAATGAATTTTTGGATGGAATTTGTTCTAAATCTTTAGAATTCTGAAAGTACACTACATCAGCAGGTGCTTTACAAGAAAAAACAAGAACTGAAATTATAAGAAAAAGTAACGGTTTATAGGATTGCATAGGTATAAATGCTTTAAAATATTTCAAATAAGTCACAAAAATATAATATTATTTTTTTAGACAAGAGTTTACAAAGTATTATTATACTAGTGTCTTTTGTCTTTTTTGCTCCTTTTCTTTATTTTCCTTGTCGATACTTTCAAAAGTAGAATTATTGGATATATATTCTGGTACTATTTCTTTTAATTTACCAACGATAAGATCATCCTGATTAAATAAATTCATAATACACAAATCTTCAATTTTATCTCTTACTCTTGGGCAATCAGCATCATCAAACTTACTAATCATTATCTTCTTATGATATGTTGGTAAGGTATTTTCTGTATCCGCAAGAAGTTCTTCATATAATTTCTCTCCAGGTCGTAATCCCGTTATTTCAATATCAATATCATCTGGATAATTTAACCCTGATAAACGTATCATTTTCTTAGCAAGATCAAAAATCTTAACAGATTCTCCCATATCAAAAATAAAGATCTCTCCTCCATTACCCATTGTTCCAGCCTCAATAACTAACTGAGAAGCTTCTGGAATGGTCATAAAGAAACGAGTAACACTCTCGTGAGTAACTGTTAACGGTCCTCCTTTTTCTATTTGTTTCTTGAATAAAGGTATTACAGATCCATTTGATCCTAGCACATTACCAAATCGAGTAGTGATAAATTTTGTATTGCTTCTTTTATGCAAGCATTTGATATACATTTCTGCAACTCTTTTGGTTGCTCCCATCACATTGGTAGGGTTTACAGCCTTATCCGTTGAGACAAAAACAAACTTGTCTACATCATATTCTATAGATAAATCTGCAAGCTTACGTGTTCCTAATACATTAATCTTAATGGCTTCACAAGGGTTATTCTCCATAAGAGGAACATGCTTATATGCTGCTGCGTGAAACACCATATTTGGTTTAAATTTCTCAAATATTGTTTCAACCCTTTGATGATCTCTAATATCTGCAACAATTGGAGTAAAATTAGACACTCCTTTACTTAAAAGTTCTTGCTGTAGATCGTATAACGGTGATTCTGCCTGATCAACTAAAACCAAATGTTTATAACTATAATACGAAGCTTGTCTTACAATCTCGCTACCGATAGAACCGGCAGCTCCTGTAATAAGTATTATTTTATCATGAAGTTCATTCTTAATATTTTCATTCTCCATACAAATAGGAGCTCTATCAAGTAAATCTTCAATCTGAATTTGTTTTATTTGAGAAACTTTTAATTTACCATCTATCCAATCATTAACTGCAGGAATTATTTTTACTTTAACTGGTAACTTTAATAATTCATCAGAGATTTCAGATAATCGTTTTTTATTAATATGTGGTATAGACACAATAATCTCGTTGATATTGTGCTTAGAAATAAAGTTCCCGCTCACAGAATTAGAACTATAAACATTTATCCCATTAATTGTTTTACCTACTTTTTGTGGGTTATCATCTACAAAACCAACAACAGTAATAGATCTCTGAGAATCATTAGTGATAGCAGCAAGTGTAATAAGACCTGAGTCTCCTGCTCCATAGATCATAATTCGTGAATTCTCTCCTAATTTTGATTTTATATAGTAATAACAATATTTAAACACTAATCTACTAGTAGTCAAAGTAATGATGTTCAATAGATAATGAACACATATAATTGAGACAGGAATGTTTAATAATTCTGGTATTAATGATAATCTACTAAAAACCATTAACCCTCCACTTAAAGCAATTAGAACTGTAACTGATAAAAATAGATTATAGGCATCTCTCATACCCGTATGTCTAACTACTCCTTTATAAGAACCAACAAGTAGAAAACTAATTGCTGCAAGCACTACCATCACTGGCATTTGAAACAACATATTCGTAGTATCAAAATCAAGTGTGATACCGAATCTAATAACATACGCTATAAAGAAATTAAGCATCGTAATTGCTATATCAATAGATAGCACTAACCACTTAGAGGCATGTTTATGTGAATTATTGATTAAGAAATTTTTTATCATCTCAATACTTTTTTAATTACCGATACAATTCTATATAAATCTTCTTCTTCGAGATTGGATCCGCTGGGTAAGCAAAGTCCTCGATCAAATAGGTCATCAGAAATTCCATTGAGGTAGGCATCACAATCTGAAAAAACAGCTTGCTGATGCATGGGTTTCCATAAAGGTCTTGATTCTATGTTTTCTTGAGCTAATAAATGCCTTATTTCTTCTCTTAGTTCAAAAGAACTTGTTTCTATACAAGTCAACCATCGGTTAGAATAAAATCCTAATGGTTCTTCTAGAAACTTAACTTCAGAAGAATCTCCAATATGTTTCTTGTAAAAATTATAATTATTCTTTCTTCTATTTACATGGGTATCCAATACTTGCATCTGCCCTCTTCCTATACCCGCTATAATATTACTCATTCTGTAATTGTATCCAATTTCAGAATGCTCATAATGTGGTGCATTATCTCTAGCTTGAGTAGCTAGAAATATTGCTTTATCTTTATGTTGTTTGTTTTTAGAAACCAATGCTCCACCACCCGAAGTTGTGATAATCTTGTTTCCGTTAAATGATAAGATTGCTATATCTCCAAAAGTACCACATTTTACTCCGTGATATGAACTCCCTAAAGCTTCTGCACTATCTTCTAATACAGGAATTCTATATTTTGCAGCAATATTATGTACTGCTTCTACATTATACGGCATTCCATATAAATGCACAGCTATGATTGCTTTTACCTTCTTTCCTTTACTAATTCTATCTTTAATAGCAATTTCTAACTGCTCCGGACAAATGTTCCATGTGCTTCGTTCGCTATCTATAAAAACAGGTTTAGCTCCCAAATATACTATTGGATTGGCAGAAGCAGCAAATGTCATACTTTGGCACAAAACTTCATCCCCATTGGAGACACCTAATAGTTGCAATCCTAAATGAAGTGCTCCAGTTCCAGAACTAAGTGCTGCTACGTTAACGCCTTCATCAAGATATGTTTCAAGATCTCTCTCGAACCCATCAACATTAGGACCCAATGGCGCGACCCAGTTTGTGTCAAATGCTTCTTTAACAAAATCTTGTTCGGTTCCTCCCATGTGCGGTGAAGAAAGCCATATTCTTTTCGAATCAATTATATTCATAATCTCCCCATTAATAATGAACAATAATTTACCTGTTCAATCAATAGATTAAAAAATAACCCATGATCAATTTCTTTTTCATGACAATCTAAAAATATTAGGAAGAAGGGGGTAGAAACTTCCAAAAATCGAATTAAACTCTTACTGTTTTTTCCAATAGCTAAAATAGTTCAGTTGGATTAATTATCAGCTTAAAATTTAATTTTTTAGACAGAATACTTAAAAAAAACGTTTAACGACTCAAGTCATTCTCATTAACCTGCTAAAATAATTATGTTTCGTAGGAAAAACATCCAAGCCCCTACATTTATTTTACTTGTATAAATAAACAAATAGTGCCAATTAACTCCCTTTTACTTAAACATTTAATCTTTTTAACAAATTTTAATAAGAAAAATCCTCAACCCTTGTAATCTTTATTCTACTATTCTTAATTCCCCTCTTAATTAACATTTTTACAAGGGCAAGTATAGTGATCATAATCCAGTTAAACACAAGTTTTATACCTAATTATTTTTGGGTTCTTTCCCCCTATTCTAAATTCTATTAATTCCTATTTTTATGCTTTTAAAAATTGATAAAATCAAAAAATAATTTGCAGAATGTTTGATTTATTTAATTAAATACATAAAATTTACACCCGTTCAATAATAAAAATCATGTATGTAGTGATTTTTGTTTAAGTAATCTCTCCCCGAAATTTATTTTAATAGTAATACATGTTATTTAATTCATTAGAATATTTCATATTTCTACCAGTTGTTTTTATTCTTTACTGGTATATTTTTAATAAAAAAGTTCAGATTCAGAACGGCTTTGTTCTTCTGGCCAGCTATGTGTTTTATGGATTATGGGATTGGAGGTTTTTATTTCTTATTCTTGCCAGCACTATTGTTGATTTTTTTGCAGGACAGTTAATACACGCTAATGAAAATACGAAGAAGAGAAAAGCCTGGCTTTGGGTAAGTGTTATTTTTAACATTGGACTTCTGGGATTCTTCAAATACTATAATTTCTTTATAAATTCTTGGGTAGATTTCATTTCATTTTTTGGGTATGAATTAAAGAGTTCCTGGACATTACAGATTATTTTACCTGTTGGAATATCTTTTTATACTTTTCAAACCATGTCTTATTCATTAGACATTTATTACAAGAGACTTACACCTACCAAAAACTTTATTTCATTTGCTACATTTGTTAGTTTCTTTCCTCAATTAGTGGCTGGACCTATCGAAAGAGCTTCTAACTTGTTATCTCAAATTACCTCAAAGAGATCTTTTAATTATATCCAATGTAAGGAAGGGGTAAAACTTATACTTTGGGGGCTCTTTAAAAAAATTGTAATCGCAGATTCTATTGCTCCAATTGTAGATGATATTTTTGGCAACTATTCTGATTTCTCTGCTTCTACTTTAGTATTAGGGGTATCTTTATTTAGTTTTCAAGTTTACGGTGATTTTAGTGGATACTCAGATATTGCTATCGGTACTGCCAAGCTTTTTGGAATTGAATTGAGATCAAATTTTAAGTTTCCAAGCTTTTCCAGAAATGTCGCAGAATATTGGCAACGATGGCATGTATCATTATCCACCTGGTTTAGACATTATGTATATATCCCACTTGGAGGAAGCCGGGTAAGCAAGCTTAAATCAGTAAGAAATATCGTTATAATCTTCTTGGTAAGTGGTTTTTGGCATGGTGCTAACTGGACTTTTATTACCTGGGGAGCTATCCATGCTGTATTATACATTCCAGTATTTTTGATGGGTAGAAATCGTATTTATATGAATAATGTTGTTGCAGAAAATAGTTGGTTTCCATCTTTTAAAGAAATATTACAAATATTACTAACCTTCTCTTTGGTAACGTTTTCAAGAGTATTTTTTAGATCCGAATCTATTACCGATGCTTTTGGTTTTTTAAAACAATTATACAACAACTTTTCATTTGAAATTTATCACCACCCATTAGGATATCGTATGATAGATTATTTTATCCTATTGGGACTTTTTGTTTTATATGAGTTCAGAATTAGAAGAGATGAACGAGCTCCTTTTAAATTTAAATCAAAGATTGTACGATTTATCCTATATACATTAGTAATTTTAGGAATGCTACTATTTTTTGATGATCAAATAGATAGGTCCTTTATATATTTTCAATTTTAGTAAATAATGAAAAAACTTATTGGCAAAAGTATATTGTATAGCACACTCATCCTTCTTTCGTTAGAAGGTTTAGTAAGGGTTTTTCATTTAGGAAAAGATACTCCTAATCGCTATTTAGATGAGTATAATGTAGAAAAATGGAAGCCTAATCAAAATGGAGTTTCGGTTACAGGAAATCGAAAACAAAACTTTGCCGAATATCGTATTAATGAATCGGGGTATAACTCTTACAGAGAATTTACTCCGACAAAAGATAAGATTGAGATTGCATTAGTAGGTGATTCTTTTATAGAAGGGTTTCATCAAAATTATTATAATTCTATCGGAAAAAAAATAGAAAGCATTTTATCTGAAGTAGATATCTTTGAATATGGGTATGCTGGATATGATATGGCTGATCAGTTACATCTTATTAATGCATATAAAGATCAATTTGAACTCATTGATCATGTAATACTGGGGTTTAAATTTTCTAATGATTTAACCCGTAATAAATATGAAGTGATTCATGAGAGACTCGCTTTAGAATCTCCATTAAATAAATTATTAAAAAAGAGCAAACTACTTGTTTATTGCAAGAGCATTGGAATATTAGATCCTCCTAAAAGACTCATTTCAAAAGTGATTAACACCGTTAATAATAAAAAGAAAAAAACTAAAACAGATTCTGAAAAAACGGCTCGTATTAAAGCTGAAAAAGAAAAAAAATATATAAAAAATTTCAAAAGCTTAGTTGCTACATATGGCTTTGATAAAGAAAAGTTTACATTATTATTAGATTCTAAGGTAACTAGTCAAACCTTTCTTTCTTATCTTGATAAAAATGATTTTAATTATATAGATTTTTCTCAAGCAATGGAAGCATCAAAAAAGCCTACTACACTCATCTATGACAGACATTGGAACAATCATGGAAGAGATATTATTGCTAATCTTATTTCAGAATATTTAAGCAAAAATAGTATTACCAATAAATAGACTAATTATCTATTCTTTTCTATATCTAGGAAAAAAATCGCTATCTTCTTCAATGTTTGAATACGTAGCTGATAACTCTTTGTACACTTCTTTATTTACAATGTATCGCCAAATCTTAAAATCTTTATAATCTTTAGAAAATGATGATTTAAACCTAAATAAAGAATCCTCTGAACTACCTAAACCACCACCCAGGTTAAAATATCGATACTTTTTATCTGTACCTTTAATTCTCATTTCGTCAATTAGCAAGCGTATTGGAGTGAGATGTAGATAATCGTTAAGAGTTCCTGATATATGATACTGTATAATGTCATTGGTTTTAACCATCATTGCAGCAGAAATGACCTCTTCTGTCTCATTATGAACTGCACATAATATTTCTGTATCAAAATCTGTACTATTTATAAAACTATAGAAATAATCTTTATCAAAATAGTAAGATTTTCGAGCTTGTACCCTATCCATATTCTCATAGTACAACTTCATGAAAATAGAAATATCTTCTTTTGATGTTATTGATTTAATAGAACAAAGTTTTCTTGCTTTATTTATGTATCGCTTAGTAGTTTTTGAAAAAAGACTTCGTTGAATTTGCGGATCCAACGTAAGGTCAATATTAACTACCTGGCTTAATTTTTTTATCTCCCCCAACCCATCAAGTATTTCTTGCTGATTTTGAATCAAAGGATTTAATCTAGAAAATACCGAAACAACTTTTTGCTCTTTAAAAAAAAGCTGAAGTTGATTTCTAAAATCTAAGTTATCAAAAGCATTATCTATATTTTTTTGGATTGGCCCTGCATATCCATAAACCGAAGTGATATCGTAATAATCTGTGTCAAATATTTTTCTGAGTAACAAAGGAAGCCCTATAATTTTATCCTCTTTTTCATATTTAATCAATATTGGTGTCTCATCAGCAGATTTTGACAAATGATGATAATCATATGTATGGTAAAAATCATAATACCCAACATTCTCTAGCAAATCATGCCAATCTTTTTTATTTTTCAGGACATTAATATGTGCTGCTAACGAACTCATTATTTATTAATCATTTTGTCTATATAATGGAAAAAAACTTTTATCCGTATCCTCAAGGCACTTCATACCATCTGGGTTGCATTTTTTTTCAATCAATTCATCATATGCGGTACGATCAACAATTTTTCGACCTGTATAATAAATAGCATCTTCATCATTCGGAAAAAATGACTTTTTATACTTATATAAACCATCTCCATTTTCTCTTCCACCGCCTAGCACATAATATTTATAATTATTATCTCTTGCCCAGTTCATTACTTCTATTTTTAGAAAATCATTGGGCCTGGTAAAAAAGTAATCGGATAATGTCCCTCCTAAATAAGAATATAAGGTATCCCCACCAATCAATATTAACTCTGTCGAAATAGGAACCGAATCCTTATACACCATTGCAATAATTCTTGAATCGGGGTTTTCTAAAATAAAATTTCTGAAATAATCTATATAGTGAAAATACTGAGAATGAGCATTATTACGTTGCATGGTTTGGATATAGATATCATAAAAATCTTTTATAATTTCTTCAGAAATCGGGTTTTGATATACTACAATTTCCAAGCCTTCTTGAATTGCTTTTCTATAATTGTTCCTTACTTTTGGTTTAAACTTGTTCCATTGTTCTTCTTTATCAAGAATAACACCTTTTACATTTTTTAAAGAAGGAACCAGTACTCCAGAATATTCATTAAAATTATCATTGAGACTAAACCTAATAAATTCACTCACTACTTTTTTTCTCCGATACCACTGATCTGTCTGTTGCCAAAAATATTGGATAAGATGATCATTTACTTCTTCTGTATCAAACAAAGGACCACTATACCCATAGGGTGATGTAATATCATAATGCACCGTTTCTTCACCTTCAATTGTAATTTCTCTTATATAAAAAGGCATTACAATTATTGGCTTTTCACTCTTTTCTAAAACAAAATAATTCAATTGATACTTATTCATATCGGTAGTATCCAGTAACTCTGTTTTATAGAATGGATTAGAATTATTGAGTGATTGAAGGGCCTCTTTATACTTCTCTAACCCTATTTCATCTTTAATCTTATGTACTTTGAATTTTGTGGATAAAATCATGTGATTTAAATAACTTTCACCTTCTTTTCTTTTTCTTATTACTTTAGCTGGAATTCCATAGGCGACCTTATGATCACTTATATCATGAGTAACTACTGCTCCAGAACCTATCACGGTATGGTTTCCTATTGACAAATTTTGAATAATATTAGCTCCCAAGGATATTGCTGAAAACTCTCCAATGGTTACTGTACCTCCTACCGTTACGCTTGGTGCCAGACTTGAAAAGTTTTTCATTATACAATCATGACCTAAATTGGCATTTGTATTTATAATACAAAAATCCCCAACATCGGCATCTGCATTTACTTTACCTGCCGTAAGGATTACAGTGCCTTTTCCTATAGTTGCATATTTACTTACAATAGCAGATGGATGAATTAATGAAACAAACTCAAAATCAGGTGCCATTTCATTTATTTTAGAATACATAGAGTACCTCGTCCAATTATCTCCAATAGCTATGATCCCCTTGCGAATACCTTTTTTTATTAAGTCTGGTATTATTTCTTCTTTTCCTAAAATTTCATACCCAAGCACTTTTTCTCCTTCAGGTTTAAATGAATCTATAAAACCTTCGATTTTATATTCATTTCCAAGTTCTATAGTATCTACCACAACTTTGGCATGACCAGATGCTCCTATGACCAGAATTTTATCCATTTCTGTGTTTTTTTACAATCTTGTTATAATGGTAATTGTATCTTCATGCCACACTCACTTTTTGTGCATTAACTCTTCCTTTAATTAGGTATGTTTTTTCTTGATTTATCATTCTATAAACCTTAATATCCTCTATTTTCTCTGATGATGAGTATAAAAAATCATAAACCAGTCTTTTTAAAAAAGAAAAGGTTTCCGTATTGATATTTACATCTATCAGGTCTTTATTTTCTATGTTTTCTTTATATTCTACAACCTTATATTCTTGAAATGTCTTTTTGTTTTTAATCTTTAAAGTAAACAAAATCCTATTGAACACTTCATTCATATTCTTAGATCTTAAAAATGCTTTAAACCTAAAATAATGTATTATCATGAAAGCAATGAAAGCTCCTACCCAGGATTTTCGATTATACAAAATATGATACTTAAAACTATATGCTTCATCGCTCCATTGTGTTTTATAACCAAACCTACCTTTAGAAAAATCAAAAATCTTCAATTTATTATCTATTGACCATTCTAAAAGTTTATTGATAATAGTAAACCCAAGATAAAACTTAGAGTAATCAGTATCAAAAGCTGTAATAGCTCCTATAGCAATCTCATCAGAGTGATAATTTATTGATCCAGCTATAGGGATATTTCTATCACAGATCACGAATATGGATGCTTTTTTCTCTAACACCATATCATAGATTAAATCATAGTAAAAATCCCACTCCTTCTGATCTAGATTATTATTATAAACTTGTTTATTAGAAAATCGACGTTCTAACAAATTTTTAAAGGTACTGAATATTAAATCATATTTTTCTCTGGAAATCTCTCCAAAATACATATTGTATTTGATATCAAAGCAACTCTCTAATCTTCTTTGATATTTTCTAATTTTATATAAGCTACTCTTCCCAAATTTACTTTTTCTATAACTTTCAATATCAGAATATTTCTGAGTATTTACCAAAAATCCTTCATACTGTTCAACTTCTATTTGTTGTAAAGATGAACTTGTCTCTACAGCTGATACATTAAAATAATCTGGCACATCATATATCAGGAATACTTTATTTTTAAGTTTTTCTTCTATTGTACTGGAAACAATGTAAGATACTCCTTTGGTTAAGTTTTTGCCAACATTAATATATACAGGAAAAAATGTATGCCTTACAAATGACAACTGACTTATAAAACCAAATCTGTGTATAGTTTTGGATTTATTAAAATGTTTATTCCATTTGTCAATAAATATTTTTGAATTAAATGGGTTATCCTTCATTGCTTTTGTACGTACTCCTGTAATTATGTGTTCAAATCATGTATATCTTGTTCTTGTTATGGGGTAAAAGTGATTTTAAATAGACTATTCGTCATCTCCTCCTGTAAACACAGGCATATTAAGGTTGTCCTGGCTATTTACTCCTTCTTTGATCAAAACCTTCTTAATTGTCTTTATAATGATTTTTATATCCAATCCTAGAGATATATTGTCAACATACCAAACATCATATTCAAACTTTTGTTTCCAACTAATAGCATTACGACCATTTACTTGTGCCCATCCAGTTATTCCTGGTTTTACATCGTGTCTACGCTTTTGCTGATCGTTATACAATGGTAAATATTGAACCAATAAAGGTCTTGGTCCAATAACACTCATATCCCCTTTAAGAACATTAAATAATTGTGGAATCTCATCTAAAGAATATTTTCTTACAAATGCTCCTATTTTGGTAATTCTATACTCATAAGGAAGTAATTCTCCATGTTCATCTTTTTTATCATTCATACTCTTAAGTTTGATAATTTTAAACAGTCTCCCATTCTTTCCTGGCCTGGTTTGAAAGAAAAACGGTTTTCCATTATTAGCAAATAACAGAATAATCACTACAGTTATTAGAACTGGAGATAACACTAATAAACCTATTAATGCAGCAAAAAAATCCAAGATTCTTTTTATAAATAGTTTGTACATAACAAAACTTTAATTAACCTATTGACTGATTTAAATCGAGGACTCGATCGTTTTAATAAGATCACCTACATTATTCATATTCATTAAATCCATCAATTTAAATTTAATATCAAATGATTTTTCTATATCTGAAATAATCATCATATGTGTGATAGACTCCCATCCATCAACATCATTAGCTGTTGTTTCATCTGTGAGTTGAAAATTATTGTGTTCCAGAACTGAAACAAAAGATTCTTTTACTTTACTTAAGATTTCTTCTTTAGTCATATTGGTTATATGTTAGTCAATAATTAACTCTTTACGAGTTTAAATCAAAATATGTTTTTAATTGTTTTCTATCTATTTTACCATTTCCGTTTAAAGGAAACTCGTTAATAAATCGTATGTGAGTAGGAATCATATAATCTGGTAATTTATTTTTCATATGCGTTATCATAGTATTCGTATCAAACTCTTCTGATTCTAGTACCAGACCTATTTCTGTATTTCCAAGATTATTAACGATATCAATTGCTTGAACATTTATTTTATCCAATTTTTCTTTGGCATAAAACTCTATTTCAGAGAGTTCTACTCTATATCCTCTTATTTTTACTTGAAAATCTTTTCTTCCTATAAAAATTAAATAATCGTTTTCATCTTTTACGCATAAATCTCCGGTTTTATAAAATCGTGTTTGTTTTCCGTTGATTTCCAGGTAAAAAAAGGAAGTTTTATTTTTCTTTTCATTATTCCAATATCCAGATGTTAATTGTTCACCAGCCAAACAAAGTTCTCCTTCTTCATCAACGCCTAAGACATTTTCTTCTTGATCAATAATTACAGCCTCTACTCCTTGTAATACTTTTCCCAATGACACTACACCATTTCTTGTTCTTGGCGTGTCGTTTTCTGCAAAAGAATAGTATGTAGTTGTAACCGTAAACTCTGTAGGTCCGTAAGAATTATAGACTTGAGCATTAGGAACACAGTTTCTCCACTCATTAGCTATATCAATATGTAATGGAGCTGCTCCAAAACAACAATAACGAACTGATGTCGCGTTAATCTCTTCAAAATAAGGCCTTAAATAATGTATAACAGATGGTACCATAATAAGGTATGTAAGCTCTGCTTCTACAATAAGTTTGTATATGTAAAAATACTTGATTTGATTCTTAGGTATAGTGTATACACAAGCTCCATATAATAAAGGTGTTAGAAAAGTTACCAATGAAAAATCAAAGGTTAATTCAAACATATGTAAACAGCGGTCATCAGGGTATATCTTATGATTTTCATCTGCCTCCATGGCCCCCATTAATGTACCTAGGTTTTTAAAAGTAATAGGAACACCTTTTGGAAGTCCTGTAGATCCAGATGTAAAAAGAATATAGGCTAAATTATCTTCAGAAAAATTAGATGGTTCGAGATTAATTTCTGTTTCTGGCGATTCTAAAGTATCAACAACTTTGAAATCTGTGGTATACAATGAAGATTTTGCAGAGTCCAAAATTGCAAAACTATTCGTTTCTTTTAACACAAAAGAATTTCGCTCATAAGGAGCATCCGGGTTTATCGGCACGTATGATTTACCTTCTAACCATAATGCAAAAATAGAAGCATAGGTTTGAATATCATCATTAGCGATCAATCCAACATTTTTTTGATCTTTAGAAATTTCCTTTTGTATTAATAATCGTATTCCAGAAATAGCATTTTTTAAATCCCCGTACGTATATTTTACAGTATTAATACAAAACGCATCTCTATTTTGATGTTGATCAAAACTTTTTGCTATTTGGTTTATTATATTCATTTTATCTATTACTATTTATGCAAAATGCCCGTCCTGATCATATACGGTAACTTGTTTAAAATCAAAATCTATATCATTATGTGCTAATGCATTTAATTTTCTTTTATCGGTATAGATTGATGTATATTGTTTGACTATTTTTTTACCTAAAGTTTCATTTTCTGTATGGATAGTATTAGCTCCGCTACGATTAAAGTTTTCTATCAAAGCGGCAATACATATATCATAATGCCCATCAGACGCAATGAAATATTTTATATCAAATTCATTACCTCTTACAATTGCCGAAATAAAACCAATGATCTTATTATCTAACAACACCTTAAAACTAGTACTATATATTCTATAGGAAGCTCCTGCTATTAGACATTTAAATGGATATCTATTTTCTATTGGTGTTTGAGTATATTGATCGTTACGTATTTGCCAACTTATATATGTTGCATCTTTAATGATGCAATCATTTTTACAGGCTTCTTCTATAAATTGCCAAGTAGGTTCATCAATCTTAGTGATATACTCATACACTAAGTTTTTTGTGAATTTTTTTAATTTTAGATTATTGAAGATCTGCACTATTTTTTTTGACCAAACGTCCAACGTTTTAATTGGATATCTAAAGAATCTAAATAGCTTTATTTTACTTACTAATAAATCTGCATCTACGCTAAAAAGTATAAAGTATCTGATACGTTCTGAGAAATTGGTATATGGTTGTTTTGTATAAAACTCTTCAACCTCTTTACCTAAAAATTTTATCAAAACCTGGTTATCTACAGCTGTTACAGCTTCATTCATAACAAATGTTGCTAAGACCGAGTTTTTATATCGATCGGCTACCCACCAGCGTCTACACCAATAAACTTTTTTATTGCCTTGAGAAGTTTTAATCCAATCAGGTACCTGATAAACAAATGCAACCATTTCATCTCCTTCGTACCCTATAACTGCACATACATCGCTTTTATCCATTCTTGGATTATCCAGTAACCACTGCGCTTTACTTTTTGTAAATGGTATAAAGGAAGCTTTTTTACTCCAAAAAGTATTATTTTTTAATGCTTCTTCTAAATCTGATTTTGTGACCTGAATGGTTCTAAAATCCTTACTCATCCCAATTTATTTCTTAAAATGTAACTTTTCTATTTCTTTAATAGTTTCTACTATGAGTTTTTTACCTTTTTTGGCAAACTTTGGGTACAAAGTATCAAAGGTATCGTTGTCTTTTACCTTAATTGGTGATTGACAAAGAATCGTTCCTTCATCCAGTTTGTCATCAATAATATGAGTTGTGATACCTGTGATCTTAACTCCATACTCTAATGCATCCTGAATAGCTGTTTTAGTACCTAAAAAACTGGGGAAAAGCGAAGGGTGAATGTTAATTATTCTGTCAGGGAAAGCAGTTAACATTTCATCCTTTATAATGTACTTAAAATTGAGCATAAAGATATAATCAATATTCCTTTTTTCAATTTCTGAAATCAATTTTTTTTGATAGGTGAATAGATTCGAAAAATCCTTCTTGAAAATCTGAATAGTTTCAATTCCTATTTCTTCTGCCAACTCTGCAGCTCCACAAGGTTCTTGTTCATATATCACAAGAGAAATATTGCTTTTATGAAGTTTACCCTTATTAAAAGCTTCAATAGTATCGTGAGCATTACGCCCCCAACCTGTGACAAGTATTGCCCAATTAATTTTTTCTTCTGTACTCATCTAAATCTTGTATTACAGAGTTAGGATCCACTGCTATATCCTTTGAGGTTATAACATTTTTTATCGTTCTTATAATTATCTTTATATCCAATAATAATGAAACATTCTGTACATAACTCACATCTGCAGCTAATCTATCATTCCAATTCAATAGGTTTCTACCAGAAACTTGAGCCAATCCAGTGATTCCAGGTCTTAAAGAATGACGTATTTTTTCTTCAGGAGTATAATATGGTAAATAGCGGATTAATAAAGGGCGTGGTCCAATAAAACTCATATCTCCTTTAACAACATTTATCAATTGAGGTATTTCATCTAATGAAGTCTTTCTAACAAATTTACCTATGGATGTTAAACGATCTTTATCCGGTAGCAAATTTCCTTCTTTATCGACCTTATCATTCATGGTTTTGAATTTTAAGATACTAAAAATCTTTTCGTTTTTACCTGGTCGTTTTTGAACAAAGAAAGGATTACCGTTATTGGCTATACTTAAAACGATAATGATAATAAAAAAAACTGGAGAAATAATTACAAGAAGAATGAGTGCTAAAACAACATCTAAGCTTTTTTTAAGGAAATGAGTATACACTTTATTGCAATTTTACTTCTCTAATTATCTATGCTTAATTGAAGTCAACAAAGGTATATACCTTTTATTAAAAAGCGAAACAAATGTACCCAGATTATCCCCCAATTAACTAAGTCAAACGCTAACCATTTCGTTAACGATCACTCTTCTTTTACCAGATGCAAGTAACGGAATTTCATCAACATATTCTACAGTAATCTGTGCATCTTCGCCCAAATACTCTTTAAACTCGTTGACTAACTCATTTTCTCTAGAAAACCCGTTTTCTACATTAATTTTTAAGAGATATTTTTTAATTTCTTTTTGAACAAGTTGGCATTGTTTGAGTAATGGATACTTAATTACAATAAGCATTAGGTTATTATATATAATCTCTCCTTTTGTATTGGTAATAAGGTCTACTTTTCGTCCTTCTACTCTAGTTAACACTGCTTTACCATCGATAATATCTTTTGTTCCTATATCACCGGTGTCATAACGAATTATTGGCATACAGTAATTAAAAAGATCTGTAATAACTATACGACCTGGAGTTCCATCGTTAACTGGTGTATCCGAGTTCATATCTAAAATCTCTACATAATAACTTGCTTGATTAATAATAAAGTATGAAGTTTCGTTATCTATCAATTGCTGAGCAATAATTCCGTTTTCTACATTAGAATATCTCGAAACTACAGTAACTCCAAAATATTTACGTAAACCTGCAATAGTATAGTCATTTAAACTCTCTGATATAGCTATAGCTGATTTTACTTTATTGCGTATTGGAGCATGATTATTACGCTCCATAAACTTACACATCTCCTCAAAAGCAGAAGCATATCCTAACCAACTAATTGAAGATGAGTTTTTCTGTACCTGATTAAAAACTTCTTTCTTTTTATCATCCTTATTAAGACTAAAAACATCTATAGGTTGGATATTCTGTAGCCATTTCATGATAACTCCCTTTTCTTCGAAAGCTTTCCAAAATCTAAAATACAGTAGTTTGTATCCTATTTTAAAACCTGCCAGTTCTGAAAAGTAAATATTATCTGCAGTATTTCTAAGTTTTTTCAATTGATCCTGATACACCATGAAAGGAGTACCAGTAGAACCACTAGTTGTAACCTCAAATTTTGGTTTATCAAGGAATTTCTCTGATCTAAAATCCTCAAAATTCTCTCTTATAAGGTTTTTATGAATAACAGGAAAATCTTCTATTGAAGAATTAGCTTTTACTGAAGCATAAAACGGAGTTGAACTTTGTGCATGTTGTAAAATATTTTGCAAGTTGTTTTTTATTATACTTTTAATCTCAGGATCATCCTGATTTTCTGCAATATATTTTATTTCATTATAATGCTTTTTCTTTCTTTTGCCAGTAATTTTGTCTATCGACCAAAATACTTTATTTCTCAAAAACTCAGATATCTTCATGGGGTTTCTAATTCTGAAAATTGATAATTCTTTTATCTAATCTAATATGCTTCTTCTATAATCTCTTTAAATATAGGGTGTTTCAAATAACCTCCGTACGCCATATCAGAGGTAACAAACGAGTTATTATCATTTCCTTCTATAACAACAGGTCCGTTTTCGCTTATGGCAATATCCCAACCTATTATTCGATCTGGGATAAATGTAACAGCCTTTTTTACTAATTCTAATGATTCTTGATAAAAAGGAATTTCAAAATTATCAAAAACCGTATTGGTATCTGGATGTTCTGTCAATTGTTCCCCTCCGTACTTCATTTGTAAAAGACTTTTTCCTTTTAACTTTCCTTTTTCAACATCAACAGGAACAAAAAAACCTCCTTGAGAAGTATTATCTACTACACTACCTCCTCTACCAAATCTCATAAATGCTGCCAAAATATGAACCTCATTCTCTACATCAACATAAGTATCAAATCTAATTGTGTTTAAACTATGTGCATACATAGAATTTATATGTGGATGCTGTATCACGCGCTCCTGATGAATAAAATCACTTTTAAGAATCATATCACCATATCGATCCATATCTTCTTTTAGTGTTTGTTTTGTAATAAGGTAACAACCGTTTCCGCACATCTCATCAATCTCTTTTACAAAAAGATTTTCTCTCTTCGTTTCCTTAAAAACGGTTTCAAAAAAAGCTACTAAATCTAATTTGTTATACACCGAAAACACTTTAGTTTTGAAAAAAAAGCGATTTTCTAAATTATGGCTAACCAATGAAGGCACAGGAAGACTATTGTGCTCCATATAATAGGCAAATGCTAATTTGTTCCTTAAAAGAGATGTGTACTGAAAATGATGTAGATTTTTAGATAGCGTAACCTTATCAATTTCTTTGCTACTCAAATAGTCCTTATAGTTAGTTATATCTTCACGATACAAGAATTTACCAAAATAAAAATTGGGAAATTCTTTTTTCACTATCCAAAAGATAATCGCTTCTTTTAAAATCTGAAGAAACTTTTTTTTATTTTTATCTTTAAGGACTACATTGATTCTTTTTTGTAATAAAAAGAGTTTTCGTTTCATTTGGGGGAAATGGGGATTGCGGCATAGGTTAATTCATCAATTCATTGTATTCATCTAAGAGTGCATTCCATACATGTTGTCTTTCATACAACTCTTTAATGCTAGATCTGGATTTCTTTGACAAATTACGTAATAAATTTTTATCTTCTATTATTTTTCTCATACTATTATACAGAGCATCAGTATTTTTAACAGGAATAATCAAACCATTTTCTCCCTCAGAAATAATCTCATTACATCCATTAATATCGGTTACAATGCATGGTAATCCTAAAGCTCCAGCTTGCATAACCACATTAGGAAATCCTTCACGATAACTTGGAAAAGCCAACACATCAGATATCACAAAGTATGGTCGCACATCTTTCTGCCAACCCACCGAAATAATACTCTTATTAGTATTAATCTCATTTTCAGAAGCAGGTAATAATGGGTCTAACTCTTTTTCGTAAGTCCCTACTAACAATAATTTTGCTTGAGAATATTCTTTATTAAGTTTGATAAATGCTTCTATCAGCTCATTTAACCCTTTATCCTTTACTAAGCGACCTACAAAAACAAATACGATATCAGAGGGTTTAATATTTAATTCATTAAGCAAAGCCTGCTTATCCTCTTCAGAATAATGCGAAGGATCAAAGTGAGAAGTATCTATACCATTAGAGCTTCCATTTGCTATTACCTTTAATTTATCTGTTTTAGTATATTTATTCTCAATGATTATATCTTTTAAACCATATGAATTAGGATAGATCATAGTAGCACAAGAATAAGTGAGTTTTTCTACAGCGTCCAATAGTTTTCTTTTTCCTCCTGTTGCAACCAATAAAGGTAATCCAGCAATAGTATGTAACCTATGAGGTACGCCGGCTAGTTTTGCAGCAATCATGGATAAAGTACCTGCTTTAGGAGTATGACTATGAACAATATCAGGTTTTTCTTTCTTAAAAATTTTATATAATTGATATACTGCTTTTATATCCTTAAATGGTGTAATCTTGCGTGTCATCTCTACCGGAATCACTCTAATCCCCTCTTGGTCAGAAACATAATCTAACACATCACCTCCTTTACTAGATACACCAACAATATCATAATATTGAGACATAAACTTCAATTGCCCTTTTAACAACCCTCCTAATGAAACAGGAACTGTGGTAATTCTAATAATTTTGTGCATTTTTCTATGAATACTTGGTATACCTTTATTAATTTAGTTTGCAAATATAGAGATATCGACTAGCTGTTTAACGACTTATTCTATCTTTTCTTATAGCATAACATAGATTTAATTTTTTAGAAAAAAATAATTTATAAATTTAACTTTTGTTAAATCTAAGAACGCGAAATGGATAGATTTTACGGCTATTCCGTAATAATTTAAAGCTTATTATGTTAAATAAAATATTTAAGATAATTTTAACACTATTTTATCGACATAATGCACAATAGTCTCGACGAAAATACGTTTCTTAAAATTATAAAACCAAAAAAGTTTCATTACTATTTAATTAAATAACCCCCGATGAAAACCTTAATTTATTACCTCTTAATTACTTTTGCTATATGTTCTATTTCATGTAGTAATGAAAGTATAGAAGAAATTATTTCTGATGAAATTACTGACCCTGATCCAGATACAACGGATCCTGACAATGATGATCCGGATGGAAATGCAACGGATACTCCGTGTGATTTTGATTTATCTGATGTTACTGCCAATAGTACTATAACAATTGATTGTGTATTAGATCTTGAAGGTAGAACTGTTGATCTTCCAACCAATGTAAATTTTGATTACGATGGTGGAAGAATTATCAATGGTACACTTAACTTCTCTGGAGGTTATATTGATGGTGATCTACTAAACTCTAAATTAACAGTTTCTGGAGATGCTCGTTTAAAAGATCCTACTTTTAACTTTGTAGCTTCTCGTTGGGATATTGTTCAAGGAGAAACCACTTCTAGTGTGGCACAGGAAAACAATGATTTCTTAGAAAACTTGTTCTTAATAATCAAAAATTTAGAAGGAACAACATTTAAAATAGATGAGCTTGATGCTTATTTTGAAGTTGGAAAAGTAACCAGTACTACAACAAATCAAAATTTTTACCCTTCTGAAGAAGGAATTAACGTTCCGTCAGATTTCAACTTAGTAATGACGGATAACACACATTTACGTGTTTTTCCTAATGATAATCCCAGGTATGCTTTATTAGCCATTAGAGATGCTGCTAATGTTACTATTACAGGTGGTAACCTACACGGTGATAGAGACAATCATATTTTTACCAATGGAGGAACTCATGAAAAAGGTCACCTTATGCATCTTCACGCTGCAGTAAATGTTACCATTACCGGATTAAAGATGTTTCATGCTAATGGTGATGGTATGAAAATAGACAGTCTTAATTTTACTTTTCAAAGTAATTATAAACCTTCTAATAATATTGTAGTTACCGGATGTACATTTGATGGTAACAGAAGAAATAACTTATCCATTACAGATGGTTTTGATATTTTAATCGAAAACAACACCTTTCTTAATGCAGGAATTGATACTGGGTCTTCTACAGGAACGCCTCCCAAATTTGCAATTGATATTGAAGCTCATAGAGAAAGAGCTGATAATGGTGAGATTGTATATTATGAGAGAGCTAGAGATATTACGTTAAGAAATAATACTGAACGTGCTAGTGTTGCTGGTGGGTTTGCTGTATATATTGGAGAAGATGTAATCGTAGAAGATAATGATATTGAAACAAGTATCTCTTGGAGTTATACAACTGGAACCAAAATTAGAAACAATACCTTAACTGCTAATCCTAACAGGGTAGGTAGATCTGGTATCGTTGGTGGTAGATCTGATAATACCGCTACTACTTTTGGTAATGAAATATACGGAAACACAATCCGAGGATATGAATCCGGAATTACAGTTTTTAGTAGAGAAAATAAAGTATACAACAATACAATTGAGAACTGTGAACAAGGGATTTTCCTAAGGTCACTTATAGATTCTCAAATCTATGGAAACAAGATTACTAGTAATGTTGCTAGTAGTAAAGGTATATTTGCACACGTAACCTCTCTAGATAATGTTGAGATTTATGACAATGAAACCAATGTTACGGCTGATCCATATAAATTTGTAAGAGTTAATACCGCTGCTGAAGCTAATAATTTCCAGTTTACGGTTAGAAATAACAATTTTGACTCTTCGGGAAGAGCCAATATAGAAGAAACTGTTGGATTAAACTTTAATGAGAACATTGTAAATGTAAGCACATCTATCTATGATTCGGTTAATATTAGTCTATCAGGAAATACTATTGACTCTGGAAGCTCTAATGGTATTCATTTAAGAGATGTTAATCAAGATATTACTATAACCAATAATTCGATTCAGGTAACAGGTAATGCTGAGTGTATTAAGATTGAATCTACTACCAACTCAAGTGAAGTTTCTGAATCTAATAATAGTTGTGAAGCTAGATAATAAAAAAATTATAACATTATAATAAAAGAGGCTGATCAGTTTGATCAGCCTCTTTTATTTATTTTATAGGAATATTTTAAAAATTCTAGAAAACGGAATATCTATTAATGGTAATACTAGAAAAACTAAAAGATAGAATCTAGAATAATTCGTTACTTTATTATCTTCTATAGATTGCATAAAACCTAATGCGGTAAGAATAATGGCAAACCCTGCAACAGTTGCAATTGGATAGGTCGTTAGTATAAATGCTACTAAAAACCAATTTCTATATTTTGACAATTTAAATCGTTCTGGTAAACAAAATGATATCGCAATCATTCCTTCTATAAATATGGTCCAATAGGAAAGTATCATCCCCAGAAAAGATACTTTATCATTTATATTCAATGTAAAAAAACCATTAGGGTTCCCAGAGTTGATTAAATTCCTCAAATTTGATTCATTTAATATTAATTGTTGTTTATCTATATCTCCTACTATAGAGGTAACTCCAAAAAATCTTGGATCTGTAGTGTTGGTAAAATCAAAGAATCTTCCATCCAGAAACTCAGGTGCCAGAAATTTTCCTGCTGTAGCAAACAAAAAACATAATCCAATAATGAATCTGGATTGTAATCCTAATGATGATAATACTTGAGCCTTTTCATTCATAAACAAAACTGCTGTTACTGCAATAATTGCATAAGCAAACATATGTTTATGGTTTGGAACGTATCCTACTAAATCCAATACTAGATAAAATAAAGCACTTATTACAGATAATAATAACCAATAGTATTTGTTATGTGCGATACTCTTAAACAATATACCAGGCACTAAGAATACAGGCATAAAAATAGATAAGTACGCATTGTCATTCATAAACAATAACAACAATATCAGCATCAGGCGTAAGAATAAATGCAAAAGTTGTTCTGGGTTCTGTAATCCAAGGCTTTGGTCAATCAGATTTATATATGAGTTTATTTTTGTTTTCATGTTACTTGCTTTGAACATCATTAATCTGATTTAAATTAATTTTTTTAGAAGACTCATCATATTGTATACGATATACTTCAACAGATTTGATTGCACCCTTATCAATGCTTATACAGGTACCATCTTTCCTTAGAACAACTGAATCTGAAATACTATCATAACACCAGGAATATGTTTTGATTTTTCCTAAAATACTCTTCAATCTTTTATCATTGGGTAAAATACGTGCTTTTACATCTTCATCTTCAAGTTCAGGGACATTACGAAGGTTTACAAAATATACATTACCATTATGTTCGACATTAAATCCTGATACTCTATATAGCATTTTATCTACTTTTCCGAACATTCTCATGCCTCCTCCCATCCAACTGTCCATTCCGTCAGTTTCTACCAAAACGACATTTCTCACAAAAAAGAATATCATAACGGCTGGTACTAAGTATTTAAGTATTGTTATTTTTTTCACAAGTTTAATTTTTAAATGATCGTCTAATATTGTTAGTTTTATAAAAATTGGTTTCTTTCTTCTAGGCTTGGTAATCTACAGGTTTCTTTTTTGCCATAGAACCGGTATCGATTTTTTGCAATAAAATCATATACTACATTTCTTAAAAATGCTGGAATAATAAGAGCTATTCCGGATGCAAATTTTGGAAATCCTGATAGTTCTTTATATATTTTTAAAATAGCAGTTGATCGCTTGTACAACTTGCCTTTATCATAATAATATATAGTAGATAATCCTTTTTCTAAATCTATCTCAAAAGGCTTAAGAATTGTTTGTGCTTCTTCTGATTGAAGAGAACAATAAAAAATCTTTTTTTCTTTATCTCTTTTGATCACATAATCAATGAAACTATTACAGAGATTGCAAACACCGTCAAAAAATATTATTTTCTTTTCTTCCATTGTATGATTGGGTTAACCTGTGATTTTGAGTAACTTTTTGATTGGTTGAGAGAATCTAAACAGGTAACTATTATTTATCATTATTTTTCTAAAAAGGTTTTTCTTTTTATTAGCTATTTCATGCGTTATAAACAATAATCCATTCTTTCTCAAGGTTCTTCTATAATTAGTAATTTCTCTAAAAGAATAGTTATTTTTAAACAATAGATAAAAAGCATTTACATTAACCATGGTTAACCTTTCTGTAAAGAATTTGATGATCTCTTTATTTTCATCATCTCTATGAGTCTCAAAAAAGTCTCGTATACTGGTTAATATGGTTATATAATCTCTGGCATATTTATCTTTTTTAGATCGATCACTATTTCTGGTAATAGAATTAAAAGTTTGTAAAAACTCTGCTCCTATTATCTCTGTGGCCATTACTCGCTGAGCATAAAAGAAAGATCGAGTATTAAACTCAAAATCCTCTCCATAAATTTGTTCTAGAAAAGCCAGATTATGACGCTCCCAGAACAACCTTGAATATAATTTATTACAGGCAGAACCTGAGTATTTTATAGTATTATAATACGTAACTCCAGTATACAATTTGCCTTCACTATTTGTGGCAACCGTACTCGTTATTTCTCCATCTTCATTTACCAGGTTTGCTCCAAACTCAAGGATATCCAAATTGTTATCTGATGCCAGCTTAAGCAACTTATCTAATGAATTCTGAACCAACCAATCATCTGCATCAAGAAATACAATATACTCTCCTGTTGCATTGCTTACACCTGTATTTCTAGCCCCTCCTAATCCTTTATTTTTTTGAGAAACTACTTTAATACACGAATGTTCCTCTGCTAATTGGTTAGCAATCTCCAGACTATTATCTGGCGATTCATCATTAACCATTATTATCTCTATCTCTTCGTGCCCTACGTTTTGTTGCAATACAGAATCTACACATTTTTGTAAATACTGAGCTACGTTATACATAGGTACGATAACACTTATTTTTTTCATGAGCATTTTATGATTCTATTAATCATAATATATAAAATACATAAAGTAGGTAAAAGCAAAGTATAAGAACACTACTCTACCTAACAATATATGTTGGTTTTTAAAAAATCTTTGTTTTAAAAAGGGGTATACAATTACTACTGCCATTAGAAACCAGGACAGGTAAGCAAATCTATTAGAGAAATTTGCTCTAATCACCAATATCCAAAAAGCATTTGCCATTACATAGACATTAAATATTTGAAAATATAACTTATCTTCAAATTGTTTTTTGAAAATAAAATACCATCCTGCAAAAACGGCGAAAGCACTATATATCAAAAAATCATATCTAAAACCAGATCTCCCCTGAGTTTCTCCTCCTGTCAAATATCCTCCTAATCTATCATCTGCAAATCCCATTGAAGCAAAAAGAGATTCCCAAAAACCTCCTAATGCTATAGACATTGGTATGGCAACAAGCCATCCAATAAGAAATGTTTTGGGGGCATTATAAAAGAATGTAAGAATATAAGCTCCTATCGGAAGCAATAGTGTTTTATGAAATAGTGCTGCCAATACACAAAACAATATCTGCATTACCTTTTTATTAGGATACGATAATGCCATTAAAAACAAAGAAGTAGCCATTCCGTTTCTAATACCGTTTACGCCATAAGTCCAGAACGAAAAGGAGATCACTAGCATAAAGAAAGAGTAAAACCAGTAATCCTTAAACAGCACTTTAGAGACCCTATACATAGGATAAATATATATGAAAGCGCAGAGCAAGAAAAATCCATTTACGGATAAAAACGTAGCACAAAATTTCATAAACATATGAAAAATGACATCTTTATCTACAATAACATCGCCTCCATATAAGTAATGCTCAAAATGCCTGGCATATGTACGCATATCTATAAAGTACTTACCACTTACCGGGCGTAATCCTATATAAATAATTAAGAAAACAAGAATAAAAAGACCAATAGCTTTGATATAGGATATATTTCTGCTATCATTCATCTCTAATATCCAGGTATGAATCATTGTAAACAATACAATAGCAAGTGCTCCATTGATATATAACGGGTAGTAATATTCTAATGGAACAAAATCAATCATCTACGCAGTCTTTGTTTTTTCTATATAGGTTTTGGCTACATTTTCTAAATCAAATTTAGACAATAAATCCGATCTGAACTTTTTCAAATCTGTTTTATAATTATCATCTGTAAGAACCAAAGATAAGCCTTCAGCCAATTTTTCTTCTTCAGAAATCCATTGGTCAGTTTCTGGAACTCCCAATATTCCTTTAAAAAGATTAGGAGTAACTATACCCGATTCTGTCTTAATATTTTGATCACTTTCTGGATGATCAGAACTACTCATAAGTTCTATAATTCCCTTAGTGCAATATGAAGATACAATCGGAGTACCTACACCTATTGATTCTACAATTACATTGGGAGTACCTTCATAATGAGAAGAAAGAACTAACACTTTTGCCGCTGCTAAGTATTTATATGGGTTACTTCTTCTACCAAGAAGAAATACATTATTTTGTAAATCGAATTGTTTTATTAACCCCTCAATATGATCTACAACTCTTCCGTCTCCATCTCCAATAAAAACCAAATTAGTATCAGGGTTCTTTTTAAGAACCAATGAAAATGCTCTTATTAAATGCCAAGGTGATTTTTGAACAGACATTCTCCCTAAAAAAAGAATTACAGGTTTTGAAAAAACTTCTAATTCCTTCTGATCATCTATAACCTCTTTACTTCTTTTAACAATTTCATCTATATTATGAGGATTATAAATAATCTCCAAATTGGAAAACTTATACTGGCAATTCTCTATTAAATCTTGTTTAATTGCTTTGCTAATACACACAACTTTATCAAGATACTTATATGAAGTGCGGTAGCTTTTTTTGAAGATTTTGTTAAAAAAAGTAGGGTTACTAAATTCTACACTTTTAAGAGCATGGATACTTCCTACTTTGAACTCTTTGGTAAATGACAACGAGCTAAATAGATTTGCCATATCACCAAAAGCGATCGAATCTGTTATGTTGTGTTTACGTATTATTTTACGTATTAAAAAAGGTGCCTTAAAATAGAATAATGCTCTTTCTACCTTTGACATTTTTACAAAATCGTATGGTTTAAAAAACAATTCATCTTCACCAAAATTGATGATATCAGATTCCATTTTAATAAATTTCAAGGCTTTAACCTGATATCCTTTTGATTTATAATGATTATAAAAGGTTAAAGCTAATCGTTCCATACCTCCTACACTACCATATGGCATTATGAGTAAAATATTTCTCATGATGTTGTTTTAGTTAATTGTGTAAACAACGCATCCCATTGAGGAACAATTTGTTCTGGCAGATATCTAGATGCTTTTTCTCTAGCTTCTTTACCCATAATTTCTCTAAGACTCTGATCCTTTATTAAGGTTTCTATTTGATCTGCAAATGCCGTAATATTTCCATTATCAACAAGAAATCCATCTTTTTTATCTGAAATAATCTCCTGAGGCCCGCAAGGACAATTATAAGAAACGCAAGGCACTCCGTAAGCCATAGCTTCTATTAGTACCATCCCAAATCCTTCAAACCTTGAAGACATTACATAAATAGAAGCTTCTTTATACACCTCTCCTATATTTTTTACCGGTTTATGAAATGATACACTGTTATCTATATCTAACTTTTCTGCTAATTGGTGATAAGGTGCTCCTTCTTCAAATTTACCGTATACTTCCAATTTCCAATCAGGGAATTTTTCAGAAACTATTTTCCAACTCTCTAGTAAACGATCGTATCCTTTCTGAAAACATTGTCTCCCTACCGCTAATACTTTTTTATTAGTCACATTTGAGGTTTCTTCTGGATAAAATGATAATGGATTAGAAATCACCTTAAGATTAGGTAGATTCCATTCCTGGAGATTATCCTTAGTCAAGACTACAAATTTATCGTATCGTTTACCCCCAAAACTCATTAGACTGTATACAAGTTTGGTTTTGATTTTTTTCAAAATCGATGCTTGTTCAGTCTGTACCTCTATATTTTTAGAAACATGTCTTTCGTATATCATAGGACACGGTTTTCTAAGAATAAATGGAAGGGTAAAAGCTTTCAAACCATCATCACATACTGATATGATATCCGGTTTTATTTCTTTCACTTTATTTCTCAATACATTTCTATAAGTTCTCAGGTATTTGATAGGATTCCCTGATACTTTTATATCATGATATATTAGTTTATCACTAAAATCATAAAACAAAGGAACATCACCCTGATTTAAAGTAATTATATGTACTTCATATCCTAACTTATCAGCCAGATAACTTGCCTTTATAGAAAGAACTCGTTCTAAGCCTGCAGCTCCAGAAATTTGATTTGTTATATAAAGAAGTTTCATTTCTCTATACCGCAGAAGCTGTTTTAATAAAATTTCTGCATTTTTCTTTTAGAGGCTCAGCCAATGCATGGTGCAATCCTAAATTAGTAACCATCGTATCTCTATTAATTTTGCCTGGAAGATCAAAGTTTGCCGTAAAACTTCCATCATCTGCAACATCTACTCTATTGAATAGCTCTGCAATACCATCAAAACGGCAAGTATCTACAAAAGTGTTAAACGCATTAAGGAATATTACTGGTGTGCCCATTGCTAAACATGGTAATGCACAGTGAATTCGTGAAGTAATTACTAGTTTAGCTTTAGCATATTTTTTTAAACATTCTTCTGCATACTCAAACTTCTCTTCATCGGTTTGTTTTCCTGTTGGTAGAATCTGAGTTACATATTTTGCTGTAGTCAACAAATCTTCATCAACTACTTTCTTGAGCTGTTTCTGAATTTTATTAAGGTTAAATGCATCTCCTTTTAATACACCTTTTACAAAATGTTTTGGGGTTAAAAACAATTTATCAGAAGTAGGATAGTTATAAAATGGATCTACGATGTAAATATCATCTCCTCTTTCTGAATCATCAACCTTATAATTATCTAATGTTAAAGTTAAGCAACCAGTAAAATAAGCCTCGATTCCTTTTTCTTTAAGAATCTTAACTGTATACTTATCACGACAACCAATTGGTCCATGTTTTTTAAGATAGGCTATTCCTTTTTCTGATAACATAAAAGGAGCTGCCGTAGAGTTCATATGAAAAGATACCATTAAAGGATCTATCTCTTCAGAAGGTACCCAATGATGAATATTATGAGTAAACCAACCATTCATAATTAGCTGAATAGGATCTCCTTTATACTCACCTAATTTCTCACGATTCATAAATTGATCTACTTGAGGAAGAAATTGTCTTGCGGCGAGACTCTGCACATAATCACCAACATTATATTTTTCCTTGCCTTCTTGATATGTTAATAATCCGTATTTCATCTGTTTATATTTATTGTTTTCAAAGGTCAGATAGAATCTTTAACGATTTCATCTGTTTATATTTTTTGATATCTGATAATTCTATATACTTTATATAAAAATGGAAACTTTTGTCTTAACACAAACTTCCTTCTTTTATCCTGTTTTACTTTGGCCTCATTCTTATTGACTATTTCGTCAAGATCCAGGTCAATAAAACGTTGAATAGCTTGCTGTTCTTTTTCTTTATCTTTTATAACAAAGAAATCATTTACTTCTGCTGCTTTGTCCTGTATACAGGTCCATTGATATTTAATTCCTTTGGTCATCACACAATCTTCACCAAAATTCTTAAATATTAAATCATAAAAATTATCAGGTACATCTAACCCATAATCTTTAGGGTTAGCTCCTGAAAGGATCAAACTTAAAGTAGTACGTTGACATTTATGACATACATTACAATTATAGCCCGTTCTTTCATCTGCATAACATACTCTAAGTTTTATAGTATGTTCTGAATTATTCACAAACCGTACAACATTATCTGTTTTATCAGTTCTTCTAAATTGATATCCATCATGGGTCACTGTTGTATTTGCCCATTTCATATTTTCATCAATTGCTGGTGATGATCCCCAGCTATAGGTAACTTCGTTTGTAGCAGAAGCGGCAATATTTATATCTCTTATTCCATATTTATAGCTTAAAGGAGATAATACACCTAGTAATGCCATTCCGTGTTGAACTGCACCCCACCATCCAAGATGATCAACCAACAAATCTATTTTGTATGTATAAAACTCTCTTAAATTAGATTCAACATAAAATAACCTGGACTGATCTAGAATCTCTTCTTCTGAATTAAATTTCTTGAATTCATTCCATCGCACAGTATCATCAATTTTCACATCTGCTCCATGAATAGAAATATAGTATGGATTCTTATCATAATGCCTTGTCAAAGAATCATAAGAATCTAACCCTCCACTAAATAATAGTGAAGTATTATTTTCTTTAAATTCATTTTTGACTATAGTATTAACATGTAATGTTCCTTTAATTTCTTTATCTGGATGAAACTTAATAAACTGTTTTTTAAGCTCTTTAAGAGATTCATAAAAAGTTTCATCTATCTCGTCTATATAAACATCAAAACCTACAAACCATGAGATAGGCATAATATTAGCCAATAAAGGAATAACAGCTAAACTCATAGGAGTTTGACTTATGTCTTGATCATAAAGAACATAATATAAATTATTAAGATCAAAATATTCCTGAATCTGTTTATCTACAGTATATTGATAGGAAATTTTTTTTCCCTCTTCTATTTGTATGTTTTCTAATTTAAACATGTTTTCTAAGTTCTTTTAAACTTTCTAGTTACCACTCCAAACATATCACTGAAAATTTTCTTTTCTGAAGCTATCATCCCAAAAGAATAAATCAAAATTGCATATACTATGCTATAACAAACTCCTTTGGCTATAAAATTAATCCAACCTTCTCCTGGTAAATAATTAATCAAATAACCTATTCCAGCAGCGAGCAGACCTACCCACAAAGTTCTACTAAACAATTCTTTAAAGAACCTTAAAATATTTAGTTTAATGACTCTATGATAATAGAAATTCATCACATTCTGAACGATAAGCCATCCGATTACAGAACCTGAAATCATACCAATAGCGCCATGTGTTCTAGCTAAAAATGCCCCGATTCCCACACCTACAAACATAAAAGACAAATATAAAATTGCTTTAAATGAAAGTTTATTTTTTGCTTCCAGAATAGAATTTCCAAATCCTTGAACCAATGGTACTGTATAGGCAATCATAATTAACATGGCTATTATCCAAGAATCATAATATGTTTCTCCTACCCAAAGAAATACGAACTGTTTACCATACAGAATAAAAGCACTTAATATAAAAAGTAATACAATAAATGACATTCTACCTACCCTGATCATCATATCGGTTAGCTCTTCTCCTGTTACATTACCTACTGACATTTTGGTAGCACGCGGTAAAAACACACTAGAGATTGCAGTAGAAAAGGCTCCGTAATAAGTTCCAAGCATAATACCTACACCATAAATTGCCAATACCTCAGAAATCACAATACCACCAAGAACTACATGACCTGCTTTCCACTGAAACATTCCAACAAGTGAAAATATGAATACCCATACAGAGTATCCAAGTATTTTCTTTATAAATGGATAATTAAAGCTGTGAAGTTTAATTTTTACTTTTAACTTTTTAAGCACGAAAAATGCAGTAATAATTATAATCAAAAGATTAAGTATTGTATCTAAAATCACGATTGAAATAGCACGCCCTCCCATAAATAGTAATCCAACAACTAATAATGATCGTAATACATATCGTACAATATTAACTGTTTTAGGAAATACAAATTGCTCATATCCAGAACAGATTCCTGTAAACGCTCCACCAGGTAATCGAATAGCTAGATTAAAAATCAGAATCAAAAACATAGTTTTTGCGATCTCTATCTCTTCTGCAGACATTTTTACAAAGTAATTATCAATATTCATATAAAATATGGTACCGATAATAACAATCAGTGCAGAAATAAAAAGGTAAATTAATAAAACTGTGGCCAAAAAATTCTGTTCACTCTTTTTATCTTTTTCTGCCTGATATTTTGCTACAAATCTTACTATAGTATTATTTAACCCAAAATCCAGCACCGAAATGGTTCCTACCAACGCTCCAATAGCCGTATAAACACCATATTCTGCGTTGCCTAGTTTACTTATAATAAAAGGAGTTAACACTAACCCTATTACATTGGTTAGTATTATAGTAATATAATTTAGAACAGCTCCCTTTTTTAACTGACTCAAAGTGGTTGATTTATTTAGGTTATTTGTTATAAGCTTAAGTAAATTCTACAATCTACCGTGAACTTCTTCTGTAATAATACCTTTTACATCATATAAAACACCATTAGGCATCAATAATGATTTAAGATCTAAATCCAGATATTCTTTATGAGCAACCGTAAGTACCACTGCGTCAAAAGTAGCATCTGGTAATTTATTTACAGTTTCTAAACCATATTCGTGTCTTACTTCATCTTGATCTGCCCAAGGGTCATAAATTGTAATTTCTGTCCCATATTCTTTAAGGTTATTGATTACATCAACAGCTCTTGTATTTCTTACATCTGGACAGTTTTCTTTAAACGTAATTCCTAAAACTAAAACATTAGCTCCTTTGATCCGTATATCGTGATTAACCATCAGTTTAATAACTTCTGAGGCTACATATTGTCCCATGCTGTCATTAAGCCTACGCCCAGCCAGAATAATTTCAGGATGATACCCAAACTCCTGAGCTCGCTGCGCCAAATAGTAAGGATCTACGCCTATACAATGTCCTCCCACTAGTCCCGGTTTAAAGGGAAGAAAATTCCATTTAGTTCCAGCGGCTTCTAATACATGATTGGTATCGATATCCATAAGATTAAAGATCTTAGCTAATTCATTAACAAAAGCGATATTGATATCACGCTGCGAGTTTTCAATCACTTTTGCAGCTTCTGCTACTTTAATCGTGGGCGCTAAATGAGTCCCTGCACTAATAACCGAAGCATATAGATCATTTACTTTTTCTCCTATTTCAGGAGTAGATCCAGCTGTAACTTTTAAGATTTTTTCTACCGTATGCAATTTATCTCCTGGATTAATACGTTCTGGAGAGTATCCAGCATAAAAATCCTTATTGAAAGTCAATCCACTAATTTTTTCTAATACAGGAACACATTCTTCTTCTGTAACTCCTGGATATACTGTAGATTCATATATAACAATATCTCCTGTTTTTAATACTTTACCTATAGTTTCACTGGATTTATACAATGGAGTAAGGTCTGGTCTGTTATTTTTATCTACTGGTGTTGGAACTGTTATTACGTAATAATTACAGTCCTTAATATCCTCAAGATTGGCAGAACAGAATAAACCCAAATCAATATTTGAATTATCTTTTAATACAGATTGAAGTAACTCGTCTTCGACCTCTAGAGTTGTATCCGTTCCTGAACGAAGTTCATCAATCCTTTTTTGATTGATATCAAAACCAATAACGGGATACTTAGTAGCAAATAGTCTGGCTAATGGAAGCCCTACATATCCTAAGCCGATAACGGCAATTTTAATGTTAGTCATAAGTTGGTTATTTATATTTACTCAAAAATATTGTGTTATTTTAAGTTTTCCCAATACCATTTAACAGCTTCTTTTAAACCTGATTTAATATCAAACTCCGGTTCGTATCCTAAAAGTGTTTTAGCTTTTTCTATAGAGGCTAATGAATGTGGTACATCTCCTCTACGTTCTGGTCCATTCTTTACTTCTACATTTTTGATCGCCGGATCAAAGTCTGACAAATACTCTTTTAACAATGTAACCAACTCGTTAAGCGTTGTTCTCTCTCCAAAAGCAGTATTATATACGTTATTCAGTGCTTCTTCATTATCACTGATCATTGCTCTAATGTTCATTTGAATAACATTATCGATATATGTAAAATCTCTTGAAAAAGAACCATCTCCATTGATTACTGGAGCATCATATTCCATAAACTGCATTACAAATTTTGGAATCACCGCGGCATAGGCACCATTGGGATCTTGTTTACGTCCAAACACATTAAAATAACGCAGTCCAATAGTATCTAGATCATACGTTTTTTTAAAATTATCTGCATAGAGTTCATTTACATATTTGGTAATTGCATATGGTGATAATGGCTTACCTATTTTTTCTTCTATTTTAGGTAATGCTTTAGAGTCTCCATAAGTTGATGAGCTCGCAGCATAAATAAATCGTTTTACATCTGCATCTCTAGATGCTACTAGCATATTTAAAAAACCTCCGACATTAACATCATTTGATGTAATAGGATCATTAATAGATCTTGGTACAGATCCTAATGCTGCCTGATGTAAAACATAATCAGCCCCTTTACAAGCTCGATGACAATCTTCTATATTCCTGATATCACCTTCTATAAAGGTAAAATTAGGATGATCTAGAATAGCTGTAAGATTTTTTTTATGTCCTGTTGCAAAATTATCCAGTCCAACCACGGTACTACCAATTTCTAGTAATGCTTCACAAAGATTTGATCCTATAAAGCCTGCCGCACCTGTAACCAGGATTTTCGAAGAACGCAGATGTTCTCGTTGAATAGTGTTCATGAATTTTGTATTAACCCCTTGTTTTTTAGTCCCCTTGCCCATGTTTTTAACATAGACAGCGCGAAATTAAGGTTTCCGATTAGAACTCGCAACATATGTTAAAGGGGATTTTACCCCCTATATAAAGTAAAGGTTATTCCGTTAACGTTAAAAGTAATCACTTCGTCTAACAAAAACACATCAAATACCTGATAATCACACAGATAAATAAAATTCGATTTTTATCAACAATAACGTTTTCGTAACATTAAAACAGGTGTTTGTACCTACCTCACTTTTGGCCGTGGACTATAATAATTATTTTAAAATATACAATGAAGATAAATTTTTATTTTTTAAATCTTAAAATTACTTTTAGCATATATCTTAAAACCAAATTAATAATGAAAAAAACATTTCTAACCATTAGCGCAGCTCTATGCCTTTTTTTTACTAGCTGCGAAAAACAAGATGATTCTGTAACACCAGAAATTGATTCTAATCAATCACTCAACAATGAGATTGTTCTGGATTTTATCGATATCATGAATGAATCCGACAACAAAACCAAAGTCATTGATCTATTATCAAAAAACTCACTACCTGTTTCTCTTGAAACCTTATTCTCTACTGAGATCAGTTCAAAAAAAAGTGTTCCGTTTGTCGATAATATTCAAAGAACCAGAAATAGTAACAATCTTGAATCCTATGAGTTTTGGCTACAGGCAAATAAAAGCATAACCAACTTTGACAATGTACTAGTTGCTATTGCTCCAGAAAATGCTGAAAACTTAGAGCATATTACTGCTTTTGATTTACAGGGAAACAAAACTTTACTTGATGCAAAACAAGCTCCTGACGTACCCGTGATAGTTATTGAAAAAAATGGTTTCTACGCTTTACAGCTAAGATCTCAAGCTATGAATGCTTCTTTAAAAAAGGCTGGTTTACAATCAAAAGGTGCTCATACATTTGATACTTATTCTTCTTTTGAAAAAGCTTCATTAGAAACCACAAAACTTGATAGAATCGAACTAAGAGATGATGAAGAGCCTTGGATCAAAGGTGGTGCTGAAATCTATGCAATTACCTCTGGCATTAGAGATACCAACAACTCACCTGAGCTAAAAGTAATCCCAATGTATTATCTAGATCATGATGATCAAGCATACTATCCAAATCAAATTTTATTATTCTGGGATGAATATAAGTACCAAGCTGCTAACATTCAATTGTTTGAACAAGATTCTAATTACAATTACAGAGATTTATTAAGCATCATTATTGATGGTGTTGCTCAAATTGCCGGAACTCTTAGTGGTCAATCTTGGGTAAATGCCTTAGGAACTATTGGTTCTGCCATTATCAATGCTTTGCCTGATTCCTGGCTTACTGACGATGATGACTATGTAGATTCTTTTTATACTATCGAAAAAAATAAATCCTACAACAATTATTACGGAGCTTCCGGAAATGCAAAAGTAAACATGAGTCCTTTTACAGTTTTAGAAAACTAAAAGGCCTTGTTTCTTAATCATTAAACACTCAGATTTTTTTTAATTAAGAACACCTAAAACAATACCCCAATATTCAAATGAAGTTGAATATTGGGGTATCCTTTTTAAACAATTATTTTATATCTAAAATGCTATTAGCTCTATTAGTTCTTTTTCAAACCTTTCTTTTGCTAAATATTGAGATTCTAAACCTGGCTCAAATGGTATTGGTGTCTCAAGACTTGCTACTCTTTTAACAGGAGCATCTAAAAACTTAAAACAATTTTCCATAATCAAAGAAGAAACATCGGATGCTATTCCTCCAAACATAGAGTCTTCTTGTAAGATAATTGCTTTTCCGGTTTTTTTAACCGATTGGTAAATTGTATCTACATCCAAAGGTTGTAAAGATCTTAAATCAATTAAATCTGCTGATACCTTAGGGTTTTTCTCTAATGCTTCTAGCGCCCAATGTACTCCTGCTCCATAACTAATAATAGTAACATCACTTCCTTCTTTTAAAACTGAAGCTTTACCTATTGGCAAATTATAATATCCCTCTGGAACTTCTTGTCGAATACTTCTATATAACGCTTTATGTTCAAAAAACAATACTGGATTCGGATCCTCTATTGCAGTAATTAACAATCCTTTTGCATCAAAAGGAAAAGCTGGATAAATCACTTTGAGTCCTGGCGTTTTAGTAAACCAGGCTTCATTAGTTTGACTATGAAATGGACCGGCACCTACTCCTGCACCACAAGGCATTCTAATCACTACATCTGCAGATTGATCCCAGCGATAATTAGATTTTGCCAGAAGATTAACAATAGGATTAAACCCTGATGATACAAAATCGGCAAATTGCATTTCTACCACAGCCTTATTTCCATTAATAGCAAGTCCATATCCAGTAGAAACAATACCTGACTCACAAATCGGAGTATTACGAACTCTATCTTTACCATATACTTCTACAAAACCTTCTGTAATTTTAAACACTCCTCCATATTCTGCAATATCTTGCCCCATTATTACAAGATTATCATATTGTTTCATGGATTGATTTAAACCATCCGAGATTGCATCTATTAAGCGTAATTCTTTTGTTTCTTGGCCAGGTTTAATTTCTTTATAATCAAAATCTTTATAAACATCACCAAGCTCTTTTTCAAGATCAATTGATATTCTTTTTTCTTCTACAGTTTGTTGCCAATGAGATTCTATCTCTTCCTTAAGTATTGATTGTAGTTCTTGGTCTTTATCCGAAGAAAGTATTCCCTCTTCAATTAAATATTCTTTATAGTTTTCAATAGGATCTTTAACTTTCCAATGATCCATAAGCTCTTGAGGAACATATTTAGTTCCACTTGCTTCTTCATGACCACGCATTCTAAATGTCTTAAATTCTAATAGAATAGGTCTTGGATTTTGGCGAATACTATTAACCAATTCATTTACAACATGATATACTTCTAAAATATTATTCCCATCGATGATATGTGATTCTATTCCGTACCCTACTCCTCTATCCGCTAAGTTTTCGCAATTGTATTGTTCACTGGTTGGAGTGGACAATCCATATCCATTATTTTCAATACAAAATAATGTTGGCAAATTCCAAACAGATGCGATATTCAAAGCCTCATGAAAATCTCCTTCACTTGTACCTCCTTCTCCTGTAAATACAGCAGTAACTTTATTGTTTTTCTTTAAAAGGTTTCCTAAAGCTATCCCACAAGCAACTCCCATCTGAGGGCCAAGATGCGATATCATTCCGACAATGTTATATTCCTGGGTTCCAAAATGAAAAGAACGATCTCGCCCATTAGTAAACCCATTAGCTTTTCCTTGCCATTGACTAAATAATCTATATAAAGGGATTTCTCGTGTAGTAAACACACCCAAATTGCGATGCATTGGCAATATATACTCATCTTTATTCAGTACACTACTAACACCCACAGATATTGCCTCCTGACCTATACCACTAAACCATTTTGATATTTTACCTTGTCGAAGTAATACCAGCATTTTTTCTTCGATAAGCCTTGGCTTGAGCATATTTTTATACAAAGAGATTAATAGATCATTATCATAATGTTTTCTATCAAATTGAATTTGCATTTTTCCCTTTAAAATATGGTTCATACTATAAAATTAATTACGTAAATGTAATTATTTTTAGTTCAGTTCATATATCTCAAATAGTAATATTATTAAGTAGTTGTTAATTTAACTTAAACAATTCTGTGAATTAGTTAAATTTACTATGATTTTTAATTTAAATATTAAGAAATAACTAATTTGATCAGTTTTTAACTATTACTAAATTTTATGAAAGACTATTAGGTATTTTTGGTCAAATACAATTATTTTAGTTTTTCAATTTAAGACACTAGATTATGAATAATATACCGAGCGTAGATTTGGCAGATTTTTTATCTGATGACCCCTCACGCAAGCAGAAATTTGTCAACGAAATAGGAAGAGCATACGAAGAAATAGGTTTTGTAGCACTTAAGAATCACTTTTTAAGTGATGAATTAATAGAAAATTTATATAAAGATATTAAGTCATTTTTTGATCTCCCTGTAGAGACAAAAGAGAAATATGAGATCGAAGGTCTAGGTGGACAACGTGGATATACTTCTTTTGGAAAAGAACATGCAAAAGGAAAGAAAGAAGGTGATTTAAAAGAGTTTTGGCATTTTGGTCAAGAACCAGATAAAGATGCTAATTTAAGTGAAGATTATCCGCCTAATGTTATTGTCAATGAATTAGACAATTTTAATGCTACCGGAATGGAGACGTATCGAATGTTAGAAAAAACAGGGATATACGTTCTTAGAGCCTTAGCTATATATATAGGTATTGATGAACATTATTTTGATCATTGGGCAAGTAATGGTAATAGTATTTTAAGACCTATTCACTACCCTCCTATATCTGAAGAACCTAAAGGCGCTGTAAGAGCTGGAGCTCACGGAGACATTAACCTGATTACTTTATTAATGGGAGCTTCTACAGGAGGATTACAAGTACAACGTAAAGATGGAGAATGGATTGATGCAATTCCTCAAGAAGATGAATTGGTGATCAATGTTGGAGACATGCTGGAGCGACATACTAATAATAAATTAAGATCTACAATACATAGAGTAATAAACCCTCCCAAAGAACAATGGGGAAAACCAAGGTATTCAATTCCGTTTTTTATGCACCCTAGAAGTGATATGAAACTTAATTGTTTAAAAGAATGTATTACCGAAGATACCCCTAAACAGTATGATGATATTACTGCAGGAGAATTTTTACATCAAAGATTGGTAGAAATTGGATTAATAAAAAAGTAATTGGTAGTTTCGAAGATTACCTTTATAACAGAATAATTATTTTCTCATGGATATACAAGATCAACTTAAAAACTTGTTCCCTGATCATAAATTTGAAGAAAAAGAAATCTCTAATGATAATGCTGAAGATAAAATATGGATGCAGGATGACCCAATCATATGCAAATATGAAAAAAGAAAAGGTAAACCTATAACCATATTAGAAGGATACACAGGAGCTGATGAAGATTTTAAAAAACTTGCAAAAGAACTAAAAACAAAACTTAGTGTTGGAGGAAGTTTTAAAAATGAAAGCATCATTATCCAAGGAGATTATCGTGATAAAATCATGGATATACTTAAAGAAATGGGGTTTAAAGTAAAACGTGTAGGAGGATAACATTCAAAGTTTATATAATTCCCCAATAGTTTTATTGGGGAAGATTTTAAAATACAAGAAGATTTAAATAAATATTTTTTGGGGGAAAGAACATTACATATCACCAATGGAGATAGTATCACGCAACGTTTGCAAGAATTAAACCTTGTAAAGGGAGAATTTCTCATTTGGCGTGAAATGTTATGTGAAGGCCCAACTACAATTAAAATTGCATCAGAAAACTCTATACAGATACGAAAAGCATTTTTTGAGAAATATTATAGAATTACTCCTGATGATTATGAGGAGAAATTTGTGTCTCAAATTAAAAAGTTAGAAACAATAAAAGAATATGATCAAATTATATTATGGTTTGAATATGATCTTTTTTGTCAGATTAATATGATTGCCGCCATAAGTATTTTACTTGATCATAAAATTGAAGAAATCCCGATATATCTGGTTTGTAGCGGTCGAATAGAAAATGAAAAAAAATGCCTAGGACTTTCAGAATTATCTGATAATCAACTAAAAAATCATTATCTAAACAAAATTAAACTCACACTTGATGATTTAGAACTTGCTTCTCATGTCTGGACATTATATTGTGAATCAAACCCCAAAAAAATAGCAGGACAAATCAAGAAACAATCTTCTTTTGAATACTTATCCATTTGCTTAAGAGCTCATCTTCAACGTTTTCCTAATATGCTCACAGGACTTAATGTACTAGAGCATAACATTTTGGAAATGATCGAAAAATATCAAATTAAAAATGTAAAACAATTGATGGGATATGCATTAGAATATCAAGGGTACTATGGATATGGTGATATGCAAATGAAACGAGTAATTGCTCGACTTTTTCAGTTTTTGGATCAAACCAAAGATCGTCTTGTTTTAACTGATAGAGGAAAATTAGCACTAAAACATCAAAAAAACTTTTACAATACTCAAAAACTGGATTGGTATTATGGAGGTGTCAAAAAATACGATTACCTCTATAATGATCAAACACACTCTTTATTAAAATTATAATATGGCTATAGCCCAATCAGAACTAATCCTTAATAACGATGGTAGTATATATCATCTAAACCTTAAGCCAGAACATCTGGCAGATACTATCATAACCGTAGGAGATCCAGATCGTGTGAGTCAGGTAACACAATACTTTGATCGTGTAGAATTTAGTATTCACAAAAGAGAGTTTCATACACAAACAGGTACTTATAAAGGAAAAAGAATAACTGTTATATCCACAGGTATTGGTACAGATAATATCGATATTGTTTTTAACGAATTAGATGCGTTGGTAAATATTGATTTGGACAGTCGTAGAGTGAAAGAAAAGCATACTAGTTTAGATATTATTAGAATCGGTACTTCTGGAGCTATACAAAATGATATTCCTATCAATAGTTTTATAATTTCAGAAATAGCAGTAGGTTTTGACAGTCTTTTACATTTTTATGATAGTACTGATGTACAGCTACCAGAATTTTCAAAAGCTCTTATAGAACACCTGGATTGGGATGCTAACAAATCTGTTCCTTATACTGTGACATCTGATAGTGATCTTACTGATTACTTATTAAGCGATAAAATTAAAAAAGGGGTTACTATAACAAATGTTGGTTTCTATGGCCCGCAAGGTCGGGTACTAAGATTACCTCTTCAGGATGATAAGCTCAATCAAAAAATAGCCTCTTTTATTCACAACAATAAAAAGATAACTAACCTTGAAATGGAAACTGCTGGAATTTACGGAATGGCAAAACTTCTAGGGCACCGAGCGGTATCTATGAATGCTATACTTGCCAATCGATCCACTGGAGAATTTAGTAAAGACCCAAAAATAGTGGTTGATCAACTTATACAATATACTTTAGACAAAATTTCAAGATTGTAAAACCATCATAATTTTAAAAACAAAATATTCTTAAAGGTATAGTTTTCAAAAACTAACCTTTAACTGATAATTTCTACCTCATTTCAACCCAATTTAATGTTGGTCTGATTTACCACACCATTTAATCAAAATCCTAAATCATCATTAAAAAGTGGTTTTACCTGATTATCAACACATAACACTGTGATAATAAAATCATCATAGATAAAAGATCAAACCCTTCTTAATTAGCAAGAGTTTTTCTAAAAAGAATCTTTTAGAAGAAAAAAGTACACTTTCAGAAAGAAAAGAAAAGCAGGTCAGCTCCTAATCGACATCTTTACCAATGTATTACAAATAAACCTGTTATGCATTTACTATTTCCCAAATGGTTACTCCAAGATGGAGCAGTAAGGAAAGAATTCAAAAACAAAACGATTTATCAAATAATAAAATAACCTCAAATAACTAAATCTTAATCCAGATCTTTTATAAAGTTTTCTAGTAAAAGTGAAAGAATTAGGGTTTTAAAAATTAAAAATTATGAAAAAACTTTTAGCATCATCTATTTTACTTTTTATGTGTTACACACTGCAAGCACAAAAATCTTTCAATCAAATGCTTGTAGAACATGAGACAAATAAGACATTGTTCACCTACTTTGACTATAACAAAACAAAATCAGATACCGAAAACAAAGATATTTTATCAAAAGGGGATTATAACGAAATTACTTTTGGAACCTGGGTCACCAGCGGAACGGGGCCTAAAGAGTTTGACAATATCATTGGAGGGATTACAAAATCTGACGGGCCAATGGATTCAAGAACCATAAACGTTGATCAAAGAGGTACTGTCAAATATGATGATGATGTTTTTCCTGCTTATTTAAGGCATAAAGAAACAAAAAGAGCATATCCTTTTGGGTGGATTGTTCTTCCTGATGCTATTATTCGTGTGTATAATTTAACAGAAGATGCTTCAACATTTGATATTGGCGAAGTATACTTAGCAAATGGAGGCAATACAGGATATAAGATTTTTGACAGATTAAACACAACATCATCTGATAACTCAGACGACACTAATTCTAAAAAGAAAAAGAAACGTAAAAAAAAGAAAAACAAATCAACTACATTAGTTCTAGAAGGTATAAATCTTAAAAATATCATTAGTGAGTATATAACAAATATTCGTAAAAAAAGAAAAGCTTACACTCCAACCGAAGACGAATTAAATCGCCATAGAAGATTAATGGGTTGGTATGGAGATACTGAAGCAACTAATAATAAATACTGGGCAGATAGAAAAGCTAAAGAAAATGCAGATAAAAAAGGCCGATTACTATACAAGAAACAAATCATAGATGCCGGTTATGTTAGAAGTTCTGGAATGAAGGTATTTATATTAGAAAATAATAGCGGATTCAAAAAATGTTTTTACAAAGGCTCCTCCTCTTCTGAAACCTGTCTGGAAAATGGAAGTTTTGAAGTGTTAGATATTGGAACAGATATCTATAAAGCAATTAAAAACGGAGATAACTTCTCAAAAGGAGAACAGTTGATCGATGGTCATGATGCCGCAGGAACTACAGTTAGTTTTTAATAAATTGATAATTGTTCCTGGCAAATACATTTATCACTGTTTAACCAGATAACGACATAACAAAAAAGGATAGAAACTTAATCTATCCTTTTTTAATATAGTATTTAGGGGCATCTTATAGAAATATTCACCTAAAAAAAGATGAAATATTATCCAAATAATATTTTAAGACTAATCAATAAGTTAGCTAGTAACAATACAGCCACAAAAACAACAATTCCATTCTCTAAAGGGTTATTTTTTAACCTTGCAACTTTAACATAAACATTTTTATTCTTAAAAAGATTCTTTTTCATAGCAATATTGTTTTTACTTTGCTTTTAATTTATACCAAATATACCTTCTTTTGGAAGAAGAATATTTCAAAGATAAACAAAATAATTATATTTCATCGTTTAAAAACAAAAATAATCGACGAAATACAATTTTAGAATCGTTTTTAGTTAAAAAGCATGTTTAGAATTAAAATCGGAGGTGTTCCTGAACATTTCAATTTACCTTGGCATCTTGCCATTGAGAATGGCAATTTTTTAGAAAAAGGTATTCAATTAGACTGGATTGACTATCCAGGAGGAACTGGAGCCATGAGTGAGGCTTTAGAAAATAAAGATATTGATATCGCTATATTATTAACAGAGGGTATTGTAAAAGAAATTATCGAAGGTAATACCACTAGAATTGTTCAAACATATATTGGTACTCCCTTGATTTGGGGAATTCACGTTGGAGCAAAATCAAAATACACTGATCTTTCGGAGTTAAAAAACACAAAAGCTGCTATTAGCAGATACGGATCGGGTTCTCATTTAATGGCATATATTAATGCACAATATCAAAATTGGGATACAACAGATCTTCAATTCGAAGTTGTTAAGAACCTAGAAGGTGCTATTAAAGTTTTGACTCATGAAGAAGCAGATTATTTTATGTGGGAACATTTTACAACAAAACCTCTAGTTGATGAAGGAACTTTTAGAAGAGTTGCAGATTGTCCAACGCCGTGGCCTTGTTTTGTTGTTGCTGTTAGAGAAGATGTTTTAAGAACCAATAAAAACCAAATACAATCCATCCTGGAAGTGATAAATACTATTACTTCTGATTTTAAAGAAATTCCGGATATCGATAAAACTTTGGCTAATCGATATGATCAAAGACTTGAGGATATTCAAAAATGGCTTACTATAACCGAGTGGAGTCAATCTCAAATTGATGATAACATCTTACAAGAAGTTCAGGATCAATTATTCAAACTTGATATTATTGATAAAAAAATTCCTCCAAAAAACATCAAATTCTCACTGTAAAAGGATGCAAAATATGATCAAATTGTAACCCAGAGGTTATAAAATCATCTTTTTTTACTGTAAACAGTAGGGTTTTTCACTTCTTAACCGTTATATAAATAGAACATAACCTATAAGGTATTCAAAAAATTTAGAAAATCATTAACATTTTCGAATACCAAAAGGGATTTTGTCGATCAAATCCCTAATAACGGTTGTTTGAAGGTTTTACCGTATTTAATAACTAAAATATTTTTGTACATTTGCAGTGCCTACCCCCAAATAAAATAAATTAGTTATTGACACATACGCAACCAATTAACAACCGATGTATCTAATAATTAACGAACGAATCAATTATGGTAACTTTCTTGCTTATACTAGGTGGATTAATAGTATTTAACTTCCTTTTATTAAAATTCAGTATGCAATCAGTAGATGCTGATAAAAAGAAGCTAAAAACTAAAAACAATCAAATCACTAACAACAACGCTAATTCTCAGAAAACTAAATCGACTGGAATTCCTAAAGCTGCGTAGTACTTAATCGTACTGCACTACCAGTCTATTAATATCTGGTTAGTTTCTTTGAGATATGCATTGGCTTTGCTAAAATGCTTATTCCCGAACCAATACCCTCTATTTGCGCTTAATGGTGATGGATGACCGCTAGTTAGTACACAGTGTTTTGAACTGTTAATCTTTGCACCTTTTTTCTTTGCGTAACCTCCCCAAAGCAAAAAAACAACATTTTCCTTTTTATTTGAGATAGTTTGAATTACAGCATCTGTAAAATGTTCCCAACCTTTTTTTTGATGTGATCCTGCCTGATGCGCTCTTACAGTAAGTGTTGCGTTTAATAATAAAACTCCTTGCTTGGCCCATCGTTGCAAATTTCCGTTTGAAGGAAAAGGATTACCAATATCAGATTCGATCTCTTTGAAAATATTTATCAGTGATGGAGGCATATCAATTCCATCATTAACAGAAAAACATAAACCATTGGCTTGTCCAACACCATGATAAGGATCTTGTCCGATAATAACGACTTTAACATCATCAAAATTACAATAATCAAAAGCCGAAAAAATCTCAGAACCTTTAGGGAAACATTTTTGAGTTTTATATTCTACCTTTACAAAATCCGTCAATTGGGTAAAGTAAGGTTTGTTAAATTCTTCTGTAAGTTGCTGTTTCCAACCTGATTCGATATTTACATTCATACACTTAGTAAAAAAATATAGCAATTATGTACTTTTGCCTCGTTGCAAAAAGTGAAATATAACCCAAAAAAAGGGTAAAAAAAAGTATGATCCGCATTTCTCAAAAAACTCTTGATGACTTAGAATTTGATACTATATTAAATCATATTGCAGAATTCTGTAATACAGATTATGGTAAATCAAAAGCATTACAAATTGTTCCTTTTAGCACCAAAGAACATCTTAACGTCGCACTACAACAGGTAGCCGAATACAAATCTTCGTATTTTAATGACACTCGAATTCCTAACCATGGTTTCGACAACATTGACAGAGAAATTCAATTATTAAATATTGAAAACACTTTTCTAGAAGCTTCAAATTTAAAACGATTAGTTTCAATCAGTTTAACTACTAATGAACTATTAGTCTTCTTTAGAAAAAATACCGAGCTATACCCTGTTCTCCATCAAACTTCTTCTCAAATACGATTGACTAACGAAGTAATTAATCTTATTGATGCCGTCGTAGACAAGTTTGGTGAGATTAAAGATAACGCCTCTCCTACTCTTAGTAACCTAAGAAAGGAGATCAACTTTATTCAAGGAAAATTAAATGGAAGTTTTGGTAAAGATTTAACCAGATACAATAGCCTGGGATACCTAGACGAAATCAAAGAAAGTGTTGTTGATAACCGAAGAGTTCTAGCTGTAAAAGCTATGTATCGAAGAAAGGTTAAAGGAGCAATTATGGGCAACTCTAAAACCGGTAGTATTGTTTATATTGAACCCGAAGCTACATTACAATTTAGTAGAGAGCTAAGTAACTTACAGTATGAAGAACGTGAAGAAATTGTAAAGATTCTTAAACAGCTGACTGATCAATTACGCCCATTTATAGAACTACTACAGCAATATCAAGAATACCTGAGTGATATTGATGTCGTTTCGGCAAAAACAAAATATGCAGAGAAGTTAAATGCTACGTTACCAAAAATTTCTGAAGATCGAGAACTTACTCTTAAAGATGCTTACCATCCTCTCCTTTATCTTAATAATAAAGCCAAAGGAGAAAAAACACATCCGCAAACAATTTCTTTAAATCAAAATAATAGAATCATTGTTATTTCTGGACCCAATGCAGGAGGTAAAAGTATTACTCTAAAAACAATTGGTTTACTTCAGATAATGTTACAAAGTGGTATGTTAATACCTGTACACGAGTACAGTAGAATGTGCCTTTTTGACGTTATTCTTACAGATATCGGAGATAACCAGTCTATAGAAAATCATTTAAGTACGTATAGTTATCGTCTTAAAAACATGAATTACTTTTTGCGAAAATGTAATAGCAAAACGCTCTTTCTTATAGATGAGTTTGGCACTGGTAGTGATCCCGAACTTGGAGGTGCCCTAGCCGAAGCTTTTCTTGAAGTATTCTACGATCGAGAATCTTTTGGAATCATCACAACTCATTATGCTAATTTAAAGATGTTGGCAAATGAGCTTCCAAATATGACCAATGCAAACATGTTGTTTGATTCCAGAACACTAGAACCCTTATTTAAACTCTACTTAGGAGAAGCAGGAAGTTCTTTTACTTTTGAAGTAGCACAAAAAAACGGGATTCCTTATAGTTTGATTAACAAAGCCAAGAAAAAAGTAGAACGCGGCAAAATACGTTTTGATAAAAGTATAGCCAACCTCCAGAAAGAAAGGTCTAAGCTTCAAAAAACTACTTCATCTCTTAAAACCAAAGAGCAAAGAGCTGAAGAAGAAAAAGAACGTCTTGAAAAGACGAATCAACGTATACAGCAAAAGCTTGAGAGCTATCAGGAATTATATGACAGTAATCAACGTATGATTTATCTAGGACAAAAAATAGATGATCTGAGTGAAAAATATTTTAACAATAAGAAGAAACGAGATCTTATTAATGAATTCTTGAAAATTGTTGAGGTAGAAAACTCTAAACGCAAAAAAGAACCCGTTAAGAAACGTAAAGCAGCAAAAGCTAAAGAGCAAAGAATTGTAAAAGAAGTAGAGAAAAAAGTTGAAGTAATACGAGAGAAGAAAAAAGAAGAGAAAAAGCGAGAAGAAAAAATTATAGAGCAAAAACCAAAAAAAATATTAAAGATTGGGGATCGTGTTAGAATGATAGACGGAAAATCTGTTGGTACTATTGATAATTTAGAAAAAGGAAAAGCTGTTGTTAACTATGGAATTTTTACTACAAATGTTGCAGTCGACCAGCTTGAGTTTGTTGAGCGTTCCAAGTAATTACTAGCTTTATACGTTAACTCTTAATTCTAATTTTTATATCAAGAATGTAGCCATATCATTCCTGTTAAAGTATCCTTAAACCATAATTCTGAGAGTTATATCTTTATATATTTGACGAAATTCCATTAAAAATTGCACCCAATATTATGCGACAATTACTTCTCATCGTTAGTATCTGTATCCTATTGCCATTTACAACGAATGCGCAAAAACCAAAGAAACCGAACGCAGCAGAAATCCACGAATCTATTAAAAAACTTAATTTTTTAGGTTCTGTATTATATGTGGCAGCGCATCCTGATGATGAAAACACAAGACTTATTTCATATATGTCTAATCAAGTAAAAGCGAGAACCGCATATCTTTCTTTAACTCGTGGTGATGGTGGGCAAAATCTTATTGGACCAGAAATACGAGAATTATTAGGTGTTATTCGTACCCAAGAGCTACTAGCTGCGCGAAGAACAGATGGTGGAGAACAATTTTTTACTAGAGCAAATGATTTTGGGTATTCTAAACATCCTGATGAAACTTTAAGTATTTGGAATAAAAAAGAAGTACTTAGTGATGTAGTATGGGCAATACGTAAGTTTCAGCCTGATGTAATTATCAATCGCTTTAATCACAGAACTCCAGGTACTACACATGGACATCACACCTCTTCTGCCATGTTGAGTATAGAAGCATTCGATCTAACAAATGATAAAACAGTATATCAAGATCAACTAAAATATGTTGATACCTGGCAACCCAAAAGATTATTCTTTAATACTTCCTGGTGGTTTTATGGTAGTAGAGAAAACTTTGAAAAAGCAGACAAAACTAACATTCTTGAGCTAGAAACAGGAGTATATTATCCTTCTTCTGGACTTTCTAATACAGAAATAGCATCATTAAGTCGTAGTCAACATAAGTCTCAAGGATTTGGGAGTACAGGTACCAGAGGAGCACAAACTGAATACATTGAGTTAATAAAAGGAGAATTACCAAAAGATAAAATCAATATTTTTGAAGGGATTGACACTTCCTGGAACAGAGTAAAAGGAGGAAAAGCTATTGGAGATATTTTATATCAGGTAGAAAAGGATTTTGATTTCAGAAAACCTTCTAGCTCTATCCCTCAATTAGTAAAGGCGTATCAATTAATTCAGCTATTAGAAGATAAACATTGGAAAGAAATTAAATCCAGAGAAATTAAAAATATTATTGCTGCCGCTTCTGGTCTTTATCTTGAAGCTGTGGTAACTGAACCAAATACTACCAAAGGAAGTGAGATCAATCTAAGACTTGAAGCTATTAACCGAAGCGAGTGTAATATGACTTTAAAGTCTATCTCAATTGATGCTATTGGTATAAACGATGTCTCAGAAAAAGGTCTTATAAATAATATCAGAAACAACTTTGAATTTAAAGGATCAATTCCTGCTAATTATGAATACACTAATGCCTACTGGCTTAATAAAAAAGGTACTTTAGGAATGTATGACGTTAGTGATCGACAAATGATTGGTAAACCTGAAACTGATCATAGCTTAAGTGCAACCTTTACAATAGATATCGAAGGAGTAACTATACCTTACATCAAAAATGCTGTTTATAAAACTAATGACCCAGTAAAAGGTGAAATATACAAGCCATTTGAAATTATTCCTGAAGTTTCAGCTAGGATAAAAGATAAAGTGATCATTTTTGCAAATGGCCCATCTAAGCAAATTCCTGTGACTATAAAAGCTGGCAAACCTGGAATAAGCGGTACCGCTTCTTTATCACATCCTGAAGGTTGGCAGGTATCCCCAAAAAATATAGATTTTAAATTATCACAAAAAGGAGAAGAAAAAACAATTGTATTTACACTTACCGCTCCAAAAAATCAGAGTGAAGGATATATCATTCCAAAGCTTAACGTAAACGGAAATACTTATTCAACAGACGTTGTAACAATAGATTATGATCACATTCCTTTTCAAACAGTAATACTACCTTCAGAAACCAAGGTTGTACGATTGGATATTAAAAAGAAAGGTCAAAACATTGGATATATTGAAGGCGCAGGAGATGTTGTTCCAGAAAGTTTACGACAAATAGGATATCAGGTAACTTTATTAGATCCTGAATCTATTACACTAGAAAAGCTACAATCTTTTGACGCGATTGTCGTAGGTATTAGAGCTTATAATACCGTTGAAGAATTAAAATTCAAACAGCAGTATCTTTTAAAATATGTAGAAAATGGTGGTAATCTCATCGTTCAATACAATACTAGTCACCGTTTAAAAGTTAAGGAAGATTTAGGTCCATATCCTATAAAGCTATCGAGAGATCGAGTTACAGATGAAAATGCAGAAATAACTTTTCTTTCTCCAGAGCACCTGGTTTTAAATTCGCCAAATAAAATTACAGAAGCTGATTTTAAGGGATGGGTTCAAGAACGTGGATTATATTTCCCTAATGAATGGTCAAAAGAATACATCCCTATTCTAGCATCTAATGATAAAGGAGAATCCGAAAAGAAAGGACCATTACTAGTGGCAAAATATGGCAAAGGGTATTATGTATATACTGGATTAAGTTTCTTTAGAGAATTTCCTGCAGGAGTTCCCGGAGCTTATCGTCTATTTGCCAATATGCTATCCTTAGGGAAATAGCAAATACAAAAGAACAAAACAACACCAATAAGAATATGAACGGACCTAGTGGAAAAATTGTTTGGAAAAAAATATATACTGCTTTACTTATTGTTAATGCAATTTATATTTTGATATTCTACTTAATCACCAATGCATATTCATGATAATATCATTTTCATTATCTCATTATTCATTAACCATTTGATTAATTAGCATATGCAATTTATAGACTGGATAGTACTAGCCGGAACTTTATTATTCATCGTTTTATACGGTGCCTGGAAAACAAGAGGTAGCTCTACCGTAAAAGACTACATTCGTGGAGGTAATGAAGCAAAATGGTGGACAATTGGATTATCCGTTATGGCCACGCAAGCCAGTGCGATCACATTTCTTTCTACACCAGGACAAGCATTTCATAGCGGAATGGGATTTGTTCAATTCTATATTGGAGTTCCACTAGCAATGGTGATTATATGTACAGTATTTATACCGTTATATCATAAATTAAACGTATATACTGCCTATGAATATCTCGAAAGTAGATTTGATCGAAAAACAAGAACACTTACCGCAATTTTCTTTCTAATTCAAAGGAGTTTAGCAGCAGGGATTACAATATTTGCTCCTTCTATTATTCTATCTGCAGTATTGGGCTGGAATCTTACTATACTCAATATAATCATTGGTTTACTAGTTATCATATATACTGTTTCGGGTGGTACAAAAGCTGTGAGTGTTACTCAGAAGTATCAAATGGGGATTATATTTTTTGGAATGTTCGTCGCCTTTTTTATCATCTTATATTATTTACCAGACGGAATTACTTTTTCTAAAGCATTAGATATTGCAGGTGCTAGTGGTAAAATGGAGGTTCTTGATTTCTCTTTTAACCTAAACAACAGATATACATTCTGGACAGGAATCATTGGAGGAACTTTTCTTGCCCTCTCCTATTTCGGTACAGATCAAAGCCAGGTACAACGTTACCTTTCAGGAAAATCTTTAAAAGAAAGTCAATGGGGTCTTTTGTTCAATGGTTTACTAAAAGTACCTATGCAATTTTTTATTCTACTGGTAGGTATAATGGTATTTGTTTTTTATCAGTTTAACAATGCTCCTTTAAACTTTAACCCCGCAGCAAAAGAAGCCATAAGTTCTTCAGCATATCAACAGGAGTATACAGAATTAGAGAATAAACTAACTGAGATTCAACAGGAGAAAGAAGATTTTATAAATAATCATATTTCTGCCAAAGAAGCAGAAAGCATAAGGAAATCTGATGCTAAAAATTATATCAAGAAACTTAATACAGAAGAAACAGAAACACGTGAAGCTGCTAAGGCTCTTATAACTAAAGCTAATCCCGAAATTGAAACTAATGATAAGGACTATGTTTTTATTCATTTTATCCTCAATAATCTACCTAAAGGATTAGTTGGTTTATTACTAGCAGTAATATTATCAGCAGCAATGTCTTCTACCGCTTCAGAGCTAAATGCATTAGCCTCAACTACAGCAATTGATCTATATAAACCCAATATAAAAGGAGAAAAGAGCGAAAAACACTATGTATTAATTACAATGCTTTTTACTTTATTATGGGGACTATTAGCTATTTTTGTGGCCTGCTTTGCCAACTTATTTGACAACTTAATACAATTAGTTAATATTATTGGTTCCGTATTTTATGGCAATGTTCTAGGTATTTTCTTACTCGCCTTTTTTGTCAAATTTGTAAAAAGCAATGCTACGTTTATTGCTGCTATTATCACTCAAGTAGTTATCATTTTTGTATGGTGGCAAGATTGGCTTCCTTTTCTTTGGTTAAATGCTTTAGGATGTGGTATTGTTATGTTCTTAGCTATACTTCTTCAAGGAGTTACTCCAAATAATCAAAGCCCAGAACAAGAAGGATTAACAGCATAAAGAATTAAAAAAAAACACGCCTGATATTGACCTTTAGCTAAGAAATAGAAAAGGCGATGTACTAATTAATGTATTACAATTATAATACTAATGATGTACTATTGCTTCTTTTAGATATAAAGAAAGATTCTTTTGAAATATATGATATTTCTTAATAACATCAACGATCTCATTATCACCAATACTCTTGGAGAATATCACAGGGTTTTGAACGGTATTTAAAGTTTTATCAATGGTTTTTTTGAGCAAACGACCATAATCATCTAGTTCTAAAAACTGTTCATACATATCAGAAGTACAGGGAGCACAACGATATGAGTGTAATCTGGATAACATTCTAGAAAGTTCGCTATCCATAAGACTTAGTTTTAAATAATGAGGTTCTCTGTTTAACGAAGTCTTTGAAGGGGTACTAATGTTTTTCATTACAGTGAGGTTTTAATTAGCGAGTAAAATAAATATAGGGAATTATCCCCAAAACATCAAATACTAGATCAATTGCTTAGAAATATTTATCTGTATATCAATAAATTGGGGTAATTATTGTCATTATGACAAAAAAATAATCAGTACAAATTTCTCTAAAATAGAATGTATTATAAATTTAAGCTTTTAACTATTTTTGATTTGATCAATAAAAAATTATGAATCAGGATAAAAATGTAAAATGGGGAATATTGGGATGCGGTAAAATAGCGCATAAATTTGCAAAAGACTTAATGTCAATCCCTAATGCAATTATATATGCTACAGCCAGTCGTAATCTTCAAAAAGCAAAAAATTTTGGGAAAGCATATAATAGTGTAGTTTTTTATGGTTCTTATCAAGAATTAGCTCAAGATAAAAATATAGATATTATATACATTGCTACTCCACACGTATTCCATTTTGAAAACACCATGATGTGCCTTCATCATAGCAAAGCCGTTTTATGTGAAAAGCCTTTTGCCATGAATATTAAACAGGTAGAAGAAATGATAGTTTTAGCAAAAAACAAGAATGTATTTTTGATGGAAGCACTTTGGACTTATTTTCTTCCCCATTATCAATATGTTCTAAATGTTATCGCATCAAAAGAACTAGGTGAAGTAAAAAGTTTAAAAGCTGATTTTGGTTTTGCTTCAGATTTTGATGCAACAAGTAGAGTATTCAACAAAAAACTAGGAGGCGGAAGTTTACTAGACGTAGGGATATATCCTCTTTTTGCAGCGCTAAGTATTTTAGGCTACCCAGAAGAAATTGAAGCAAAAGCTCATATAGGAAAAACCGGTGTTGATGAAAACTGCACTATGGCACTACAATATAAAAATGGAGTTCAAGCATCTTTGTTTAGTGCCATCGATGAAGAAACTACTACTACCGCTAATATTCAATTTGATAAGGGAAGTATTTATATTCATAGTCGTTTTCATGAACCCTCCTCCATTACAATTCAAAAAGATGGTATATCAGAAACTATTCACTTCGAAGTACTGACAAATGGGTATAGTTTTGAAGCCATTCATGCCCAGGAAATGTTACTTAATGATAAAACTGAAAGTACCATTATGACTTTTGAAAAAAGTCTTCAGTTGATTCAATTATTAGATACCGTTCGAAACAAAATCGGGTTACATTACACGTAACTAAAAATAAATACCAAAATGGATTTAGACAATTTTACATTACAAAATGTAAAGTTTATTTTACTTTTAGTAAAAAATTTAATACATTTGGATTGTTAATCAAAAATCGAACAAGATGAAATATCTATTATCAAACAAATTCAAAAAACCAGGTTGGTTTTTATTTATTATCGGAATCATTTTAGGAGTTATACATCTAATAGATGATTTTGAATCAGATTTATTAACTACAAAAGTGATTTCTCTATTTCATAAGAATACTTTTTTTGGTAGCGAAGATGGAGTCATTCGTATCTTAGAAAACAGTATTGTCGATGAACTGATAACTCTTATGATAATCATTGGAGGTCTTTTAGTAAGTTTATCAAAAGAAAAGATTGAGGATGAATTTATTACCCAAATAAGATTAGACTCATTTGTATGGGCAATATTGGTAAATTATCTTATTCTCTTATTTGCAACAATTTTCATTTATGATATCCAATATTTTAATGTATTAGTTTTTAATATGTTTACTCCATTAATCATATTTGTACTGCGTTTTAATTATGTGATTTATAAAAAAAATAGCCATGAAGAATAAGATAAAAATTGAAAGAGCAATTCATGAGCTGACCCAAGCAGATTTGGCAATAAAAATTGGAGTAAGTAGACAAACCATTAATGCGATGGAAAAGAATAAATATGTGCCATCTACCGTATTGGCTTTAAAGATTTCTAAATTGTTTAAAAAACCTGTTGAAGAGATTTTCTTTTTAGAAGAGAATGATTAAAAACAAAAAAGCGTCTGCTATAGCAGACGCTTCTTAATAATTTGTGTGTGAAAAAGAGTGATTATTTAGCTCCCCACTCTGCAAGGGAATCTTTATTCAATTTTACGTAGTCAGCATTACCTGCCTTTTCTGCTAATTCTAACGAAGTTTTTGCTGCTTTTATTGCACCAGGCTTATCTCCATTTTTTGCATAGATCAAAGATTGCTGTCTATGGTACCAAAATGCAGGCTCTTTACGTAGTGATATTGCTTTATCAATATGTTGTTTTGCTTTTGCATATTCTTCTACGTCTTTAAAAAACACAGCAGCTTGATAGTGATCTCCAGCGGATGGCCCAGCCATAACTTGTTCTATACTAGCAGTAGCTTTTTTCTTTGTAGGTACATCAATTTTAACTGCAGCTTCAGTATTTGCCCAAACAATATTCATTGTTGCTCCATCCAGTTTAAAATCACTGAACATAATAGTAAAAGTCTCTACATTAAATGGTAGTTCATTTGCTTTAACTGTAGTTTTAGCAGCAACTTTACTGTCATCCCATTTTTGAGGAGTACCCCAATTATTGGTATCACTATAAAAAATTACTTCCCAATTAGCTTTTCCTGGTTTCGTAAAAATTGCATAACTACCTTTTTTAAGTTCGGTACCTCCTATTTTTACATCATCGCTAAAAGTTATTTGTGTATTCTTGTTCGCTCCGGTTCTCCATAGTTTATCATAAGGAACAAGGTTTCCAAAAATTGCTCTTCCTCGTGCACTAGGTCTGGAATATTCTACAGTCACGTCTGTCAATCCAATAACCTGTTCAATCTTTGATGATGGACTAGGTTGTGGGGTTTTTACCTGAGCTTCAATTCCAAAAGAGAATAAAGCTACAGAAAGAAATAAGATAATCTTTTTCATCGTATTAAATTTAGTTAGTGATTTTAATTTATGTACAACGAAAATAATGAATACACATGCATTTAGAGTTAACAAAAACTTAAAATAAGGAATGGTATATTTGCCCATATTTTATAGTGATCATGAGAACATATATATCAGAAAGCATAGGAACATTTAGTCTAATATTCTGTGGTACAGGAGCAATGACAATTAACGAAGTCACCGGAGGAGACATTACCCACGTTGGAGTTGCTATTACTTGGGGATTAATTGTTATGGCTATGATCTATGCATTTGGAGAAATATCCGGAGCACATTTTAATCCAGCCGTTACTATTGCTTTTGCATATGCTAAAAAATTTGAATGGAAAGAAGTACCAAAATATATTCTAGCTCAATGTATTGGAGCAATTGCTGCCAGTAGTGTATTACTCTTTTTATTTCCTGAAAGTGAATATCTTGGAGCTACAATACCTGCACTTGATAGTTTTAAAGCTTTTATTTTAGAACTGCTTCTTACATATTTCCTTATGGTTGTTATTATTAATGTTTCTACAGGTTCAAAAGAAATCGGTACTATGGCCGGAATTGCAATAGGTGGTGTTGTATTGTTAGAAGCTATGTTTGCAGGTCCTATGACCAAAGCCTCTATGAATCCAGCCAGATCTTTAGGTCCAGCATTACTTTCTGGTCATTGGGAACATCAATGGCTATACTTTATAGCACCTGTACTTGGAGCAATACTCGCTGTATTAACTTGCAAATTAGTAAAACCAGATAATTGTTGTGATGATTGTTAAACAACACATTATCAACATCCTATATTTAAACATCAATTTTATAAAGTTTTTTAACTATTAAATTTTAAACTCTTTCGGCATTTAAAATGTTTATTGTGTAGTTATTGTTTTTTCAACAAACCATTTCTTTTGCCTACTATACTTGGAAAATTAGTCTAATTTAACATATCTTTATAAAAGTATTTAATGTGATTTAGATGGAGCCCTACTCGAATGAATTTTGCCAAATGGAATTATATGATCGTTATACGATTCTTATAATAAATGAAAATGTAAACTTCACTTTAGAAAAAGCTACAATCCTTAGAGATAAACTTCGAGATTATTACAAATCAAAGGATTTTGTAATGATAAGTTATCGAAAATATAAACATGACGTTTCTATAGATATTTATAAGCAAGGACAATTACCAAACATGAAAGGGCTAGCTATTGTTTCTAGTAGTGATGAAGAACGTGATAAAGCTATTATGGAGCAACCACTCTACGGTAAATCATTTGCATTTTTTAATAATTTAGAAGGAGCAAAATCTTGGGCTGAAGGTTATTTTTAAATAATATTTATTTTGTTTAATCATTTTACCACATAAGTTAAACAAAATATTAGTATTTTAGTGTTCATTTTTATATTATATGAGAATATACACACTAATTGCTAAGCAAAACCTCCCAATAACTCTCGATGAAGCCTGGGAGTTTCTTTCTGATCCAAAAAACCTAAAAACGATTACTCCCAGTTATATGAGGTTTAATATTATATCTGGTGCAGATCGAACCATGTATCCAGGTCAGATCATTCAATACATAGTAACTCCTATTGCTGGTATCAAAAACAAATGGGTAACAGAAATCACTCATGTAAAGGATAAAGAGTACTTTGTTGACGAACAACGTTTTGGTCCTTATTCATTATGGCATCATAAACATTTTTTAAAAGAAGTACCTGGTGGCGTTGAAATGGAAGATGTTATCGATTATAAAATCCCTTTTGGTATACTTGGTCAATTAATGCATCCTTTTCTTGTAAAGCCAAAATTGAAAGAAATTTTTGAATATCGCAAAAAGAAATTAATCGAAATATATGGTGAATTAGAACCAAAAACTAATAATCAAATTTCATTTATATAACATTATAAATACAATGCGCAAAAACATTTTACTTATTGGTGGTAGTCACGGAATTGGGTTTGAAATTGCACTTAAACTATATGATCAGCATAATATTTTTATTGCTTCTAGAACCTGCGAGAATCTTGGTAATCTTGAAGTAACCCACATCCCATATGATGCATCAAAAGATGAGATCGATATTTCTCTTCTTCCTGAAAAAATAGATGGTTTTATATACTGTCCGGGTAGTATTAATTTAAAACCTTTTAAAAGTTTAGATCCACAAACTTTTGAAGAAGATATGCAGATAAACTTTATGTTTTTGGTACGTATAATCCACGTATTATTACCCAAGTTACAAAACTCTGATCAAGCTAGCTTAGTTTTCTTTAGCACTGTAGCAGTAAAAATTGGAATGCCTTTTCACACAAGTATTGCAGCCGCAAAAGGAGCTATAGAAGGATTCGCTAAAGCGCTAGCCGCAGAATATGCACCACATTTTAGAGTAAATGTAATCGCTCCATCTTTAACTGAAACCTCATTAGCAAAACGTTTATTAAGTAATGACAAAAAGAAAGAGTTAATGAATAACCGTCATCCTTTGAAACGTGTAGGGCAAGCTGAAGACATTGCAAACATTGCCAAATTTTTATTAAGTGATGATAGTAGTTGGATTACTGGGCAAGTTATTGGTGTAGATGGAGGAATGTCTACTTTACAAGTCAATCAATAATGAAGGATAAAGTTTCTATCTTCTGGTTTCGACGTGATCTTAGATTAGAAGATAATACTGGATTATCAGAAGCCTTAAAGGGTAGTAATCCCGTATTACCAATTTTTATCTTTGATAAAAACATTCTCGATCATTTGCCCAAAGATGATCCCAGAGTTTCTTTCATTTATGAAAGATTACATAAAATAAAAACAGAATTACAAGCTAAGTATAATAGCTCTTTAGCTTTATTCTACGATACACCCAAAAAAGTTTTTGAACATTTGATTTCTAAATATGAAATCGAATGCGTATATACGAATCATGATTATGAACCATACGCTACAGAACGAGATATACATATCAAAACAATATTATCAAAAAGCAATATTGAATTCTCAACATTTAAAGACCAAGTTATTTTTGAGAAAGATGAAATTGTAAAATCTGATGGTACACCCTACGTAGTGTATACCCCATATAAAAATAAATGGAAAGAGCTTTTTAGCAAATCTCAACTAGAGGCTTCTTCAATTACAAGAAACACCCATAACTTTATTAAGGATAAAAACCTTGTTTTTTTTACACTTAATGACATAGGATTTACTCAATCCTCTATAAAAGTACGAGATTATGATGTTTCAGCAAGATTGATTCAAAATTATGAAGCTACAAGAAATTTTCCTGGTTTATCAAATGGCACTTCCCTCCTTTCTCCTCATCTGCGTTTTGGAACTGTAAGTATTAGAAATATTGTTAATCTTGCCATTTCGCAAGAAAATCAAGTTTTTTGGTCAGAACTTATCTGGCGAGAATTTTTTATGCAAATCCTTTGGCATTACCCACATACTAAGAACAAATCATTCAGGCCAAAATATGATAGGATTCAATGGCGCAATAATGAAGAAGAGTTTAACAAATGGAAAAATGGACAAACTGGATATCCATTGGTTGATGCAGGTATGAGACAACTCAATCAAACGGGATATATGCATAATCGCGTTAGAATGATTGTTGCTAGCTTTTTATGTAAACATTTATTAATAGATTGGCGTTGGGGAGAAGCATATTTTGCCGAAAAGTTATTGGATTATGACCTGGCTGCTAACATAGGTAATTGGCAATGGGCAGCAGGATCAGGTGTAGATGCAGCACCTTATTTTAGAATATTTAACCCAACCACACAAATCGCAAAATTTGATAAAAAACTAGACTATATCAAAACCTGGGTAAAAGACCTTAATGACTTTACATATCCTCAACCAATCATAGATCATAAAATTGCTCGTGAACGTTGTTTGAAAACCTACAAAGAAGCTCTTCTATAATAAACAAATTATAACATTTCTTTAATCTGGTAAATTAAACTTTTTTGTATTTTAAAAGAACTTTTTAATTTAGAACATTAATATTTTTTTAAATCTTCAAACCAATGAATACACAAGAAGTAGCCAATCGTTTAGTAGAACTATGCAGATTAGGAGAAAATATGCAAGCTGTTAGCGAATTATACGATCAAAATGTCGTAAGCAAAGAAATGCCCGGAATGCCTAATGAAGTGGTTTCTGGAAAAGATGCTGTTATCAAAAAAAGTGAAGATTGGTACGCATCGGTAGAAGAATTTCACGGCGGTGAAATATCAGATCCAATTGTAGCAGGAAACCATTTTACCTGTAAAATGAAAATGGACTGTACGTTCAAAGAGCAAGGTCGTATGCAGATAGAAGAAGTAAATGTTTACAAAGTAAATAATGGAAAAATCGTAGAAGAGCAATTCTTCTATGCAATGCCTGGACAATAATCATACATTCTATTTCTTTATCATCAAAATCGGGAGTTTAAACAAAGTAGATTTTGATGATAAAGATTACAAAAACTTCATTATCTGATGTAATGCTGGATTTCGGTTATCTTCTTTCCATATTACAGATAACATTGCTTTTTGTTTAATTTTAGGAATTTCAAGAAACTTCACCCCAAGATCAAATCCATCTTGTAAAGAAGTAGGTACAATCGCAACTCCTAATCCACTCTCTACAAGTTTATATATAGTTTGTGCATGTACAGATTTATGAGAAACTCGTGGTGTAAACCCTTTATCTTCACAAATACTCATGATTTTATCATAATACAACGAACTATAATCAGATGAAAATAAAATAAAATTTTCTTCAGATACTTGTTTTATGGTTTTAAAAGTTTTTTCTGTTAAATGATGATCTTCAGGCAATACCAGAGAAAAGGTATCAGTATGTATTGTTTTCATTTTCAGACCTTTTGGTACTCTGGATAATCTCACAAACCCAATATCCAATTGATCCTTCTCTATTGCTTCTACCTGAAGATAATTAGACATCTCTTCTAAACTAAATTGAATATTTGGGAATGCTTCATTACACTTTATCAATAATTCTGGTATCACTACTTGCATTGCAGAACCCAAAAAACCAATACGTACCTCTCCATCTCTTCCTTTATCAATTAAATGAGTTTGTTTTACAGTAAACTCGATATGATTAAATATATACTCCAGCTCCTTTTTAAGATATTGACCAGCTACTGTAAGACTAACATTACGTTTATTCCTAACAAACAAAGTTGCGCCAATAATCTCTTCCATTTGTTTAATCTGTCTACTTAATCCCGGCTGAGAAATAAATAGTCGTTCTGAAGCTTTTCTAAAATGTAATTCTTCGGCTACAGCCAAAAAATAAGTAAAATGCCGTAGTTCTAACTGATAACTCATAGTTATTAATTCTTGATTTAAATGGTATTTCCAATTATTAAAAGTAACTATTAATTTAGTATCATCAAATTGAAATTACCCAGAATACTATAAAAACATACATATGTCTGATATATCACATCATTTTTCATACGGAGAAGATCACCTTACAGCAGGAATAGCTTTAAGAATAGCTCGAGGTGAAACAAAAGGAATTATTTCTGAAACTTCTCGAAAAAAAATTCAAGAAAGCCGCAAAATTGTTGAAAACATTGTAGAAAAAGGACATCCCGTATACGGCATTAACACGGGGTTTGGGCCATTATGTACTACAAAAATATCCAAAAAAGAAACCAACATCCTGCAAAGTAACATTCTACAAAGTCATAGTGTTGGTGTTGGAGATCCAATCGACTCTGAGATTGCTAAACTCATGTTGATATTAAAAATACAATCTTTATCTAAAGGATATTCAGGTATTGCAGAAAAAACCCTTGACAGAATCTTATGGCACATAGAAAACGATGCTATTCCTATTGTACCTTGTCAAGGATCTGTAGGAGCTTCTGGAGATTTAGCTCCTCTTTCACATCTATTTCTACCACTAATAGGATTAGGCAAAGTATTGTATAAAGGACAGGTAATTAGTACGGCTACTTTATTCGAAATTCATGAATTAAAACCAGTTGATTTAGGTCCTAAAGAAGGGTTAGCTTTAATTAACGGAACTCAATTTATTGCCGCGCATGCAGTAAAAGTTGTTGAAAAACTACATAGTTGTCTCTCTCAAGCCGATATTATAGGAGCTATGATGATTGAAGGATTACAAGGCTCTATTAAACCTTTTTATAAAGAATTACATGAGCTTCGACCATTCAAAGGTAATATACATGTAGCTTCTAGAGTAAAATCATTGCTTAAAGGTTCTGAGATCATGGAAGATCATATTGATTGTGATCGTGTTCAGGATCCATATTCACTTCGATGTATCCCTCAAGTGCACGGAGCATCTCGAAATGCCTGGCTACACCTTAAAGAAATGTTAGAAGTAGAATTAAATTCTGTTACCGATAATCCGATTATCATTAATGAGGATTTAACCATTAGTGGTGGTAGTTTTCACGGACAACCACTAGCAATGGCTATTGATTATGCGTGTTTAGCAGCTTCAGAAATAGGCAATATTTCTGATAGACGAATTTATCTCGCTTTAGAAGGTAATTCTCCTGGAGTACCTAAACTATTGATGGAAGATACAGGAATCAACTCAGGATACATGATCTTACAATATACAACAGCGGCATTAGCGAGTGAAAACAAAGGATTATGTTTCCCTTCAAGTGCAGATAGCATTCCTACATCTTTAGGGCAAGAAGATCATGTAAGTATGGGATCTATAGGAGGTAGAAAAGCATTAAGGGTAATTAAAAATGTAGAAAAAATATTAGCTATCGAGCTATTAACCGCTGCCCAGGCATTTGAATTTAGAAAGCCTTTAAAATCAGGAGCTATACTTGATGAAATACACAAAATGATCAGAACACACGTATCATTTGCAGATAAAGACCGTGTCTTTGCCGACGATATTGAAAAAGGTATAAAAATGATCCAGAACACTAATATTATAAAAGTGGCTCAAGAAATAGCGGAACAAGAAAACGTATCCTTAGAGACCTCATTTTCTAATGAATTCGAAGTATATTAAGACTCCTTTACATTCTAATAACAACGAATCGAAACAAAAAGCAGACATGAGCAACTATAAACTTATAGGCCCCATAAAACAATTGATCCCGATGAATGATATAGCTATAAAAGGAGCTATAAAAGATGCGGATCTTATAATCATTGAGGATGCAGGTATCCTGATTGAAGGAGAAAATATCCACAGTATCGATAAATTCTCAAATTTATTGGTAATAGCAAAAGAAAACAATGCAGAGATTATATCTCTAAATGGAGATTTTGTAGCAATTCCTGGTTTTATTGATGCGCATACCCACATTTGTTTTTCAGGCTCCAGAGCAAACGATTATGCTATGAGAAATGCAGGTAAGTCTTACCTGGAAATTGCAAAAGCTGGTGGTGGTATCTGGGATACAGTAACCAAAACACGCCAGGCATCCTTAGATGAATTAATAAACAACACTCAAAAACGTGCTGATCAATTATTAAAAAACGGCATTACTACAGTCGAAGTAAAAAGTGGTTATGGGTTATCTATTGATGAAGAGCTAAAAATGCTTCGAGCAATTAAAAAAGCTAATGATAAAACTAATAATGATCTAATTGCCACCTGTCTTGCTGCGCATATGCTACCAAAAGATTTTGATGGTACCCAAGAAGAATATTTACAAGAAATAAGCAATAACCTCTTCCCTATTTTAAAGAAAGAAGGCTTAAGTAACAGAATCGATGCATTTATAGAACAAAGTGCTTTCTCAGCTTCTGATATAGAATCATATTTTAATACCGCAAAAGAAAACGGGTTTGATATTACGGTTCACGCAGATCAATTCAGTACAGGAGGCAGCGAAGTAGCTGTAAAATTTAATGCCATCAGTGCAGATCACCTTGAAGCTAGCACCTCTTCTGAAGTACAGTTGTTAGCAAAAAGTGATGTTATTTCTGTGGCACTACCTGGAGCATCATTAGGATTAGGATGCGATTTTACTCCAGCCAGAAAGATTTTGGATGCTGGAGGTGCGTTAGCAATTGCGAGTGATTGGAACCCTGGTTCTGCTCCTATGGGTGATCTATTAACACAAGCAAGTATCTTAGGGACTTATCAAAAGCTTTCTAATGCCGAGTTATTAGCAGGTATAACCATAAGAGCTGCTGCCGCACTTAACCTAAAAGACAGAGGAAACCTATTACCAGGAAAGCTTGCAGATTTTAACCTCTTCCAAACTGAGAATTTTAATGAAATATTTTATCATCAGGGAAAGCTAACTCCTAAACAAGTATGGAAACGAGGTAATTTGATCAATACAGAATATTAAAAAACAGGTTATCAATTCTTTAATATCTATAAGAATTAAAAAGAGATACATATGACATTTAAGCAATCAATATTACAAGGAATTCCTACAACCTTACCACAAAAGAAATCATTTGACCCAGATTTTAGTAGAGCTCCAAAACGTAAACAAATACTTACTACAGAAGAAAAGAAGCTTGCTGTTAGAAATGCGTTACGTTATTTTCCTAAAGATTGGCATCAGGAATTAGCAATAGAGTTTTTTGAAGAGCTTGAAGAATACGGAAGAATCTACATGTATCGATTCATGCCAGAATATACTATGTATGCTCGCAGTATCGAGGAATATCCTGCCAAAACAAATCAAGCTGCAGGAATTATGTTAATGATTCAAAATAACCTGGATCCTGCAGTGGCTCAACACCCATACGAGTTAATAACTTATGGTGGTAACGGAGCTGTTTTTCAAAACTGGGCACAATATTTATTAACGATGCAGTACCTGGCTACCATGACAGATGAGCAAACTCTTCATATGTATTCAGGGCATCCTATGGGTTTATTTCCTTCATCAAAAAACGCTCCTCGAGTAATCGTGACCAACGGGATGATGATACCCAACTATTCGCAACCAGACGATTGGGAAAAATTTAATGCTCTGGGAGTCACGCAATATGGACAAATGACCGCAGGAAGCTATATGTATATTGGCCCACAAGGTATTGTTCATGGGACTACAATCACAGTAATGAATGCTTTTAGGAAAACCATAAAATCAGGAGAAACTCCTGCTGGAAAAATATTTCTGACCGCTGGCCTTGGAGGAATGAGTGGTGCACAACCCAAAGCAGGTAATATTGCAGGATGTATTACGATTTGTGCAGAAGTCAATCCTCATGCTGCTCAAAAAAGACACGAACAAGGTTGGGTTGATGAGATTCTTGATGATTTAAACGATCTCTCACAAAGAACACAAAAGGCTATTGATAATGAAGAAACCGTATCCATAGCATACCAAGGTAATATTGTAGATGTTTGGGAGCATTTTTATGAGAAGAATATCCATATTACTTTAGGATCTGACCAAACTTCATTACATAACCCCTGGTCTGGTGGATATTATCCAGTAGGAATAAGTTATGAAGAAGCTAATATGATGATAAGCAATGATCCTGAAAACTTTAAACTAAAAGTACAAGAATCATTACAACGACACGCTGCGGCAATAAACAAACATACCGAAAGAGGAACATATTTCTTTGATTACGGAAATGCCTTTTTACTAGAAGCTTCCAGAGCAGGCGCAGATGTTATGGCCGAGAATGGCATTGATTTCAAGTACCCTTCTTATGTTCAGGATATTTTGGGGCCTATGTGTTTTGATTATGGTTTTGGACCTTTTAGATGGGTATGTACATCTGGTAAACCAGAAGATTTGGATAAAACCGATCAGATCGCTGCATCTATTATGAAATCTATCAAAGAAGTATCTCCAAAAGAAATACAACAACAAATGCAGGATAACATTACCTGGATAGAAGAAGCTAAGCAAAATAAGCTTGTTGTAGGGTCTCAAGCCAGAATATTGTATGCAGACGCCGAAGGAAGAATAAAAATTGCTGAAGCGTTTAATAAAGCTATTCAGAGCGGTGAAATTACTGCACCTGTGGTATTAGGAAGAGATCATCATGATGTAAGTGGTACTGACTCTCCATATCGCGAAACCAGTAACATTTATGATGGTAGTCGCTTTACAGCAGATATGGCAATCCATAATGTGATTGGTGATAGTTTTAGAGGAGCTACCTGGGTTTCTATCCATAACGGTGGTGGAGTCGGCTGGGGAGAAGTAATCAATGGAGGTTTTGGATTATTATTAGATGGATCTTCTGAGGCTTCTGAAAGATTACAAAAGATGTTATTTTATGATGTGAATAATGGTATTTCCCGAAGAAGTTGGGCAAGAAATAAAGAAGCATTATTTGCTATTAAACGTGAAATGGAAAGAACTCCAAACCTCAAAGTAACGTTACCCAATATTGTAGAAGACAACCTATTAGATAATTTGCTTTAAAACAGAAGTCTAATCAATTAGTGTTTTTTATCAACAACATTATAAAAGCACTTTAAGTAAAGAATCTAGTATAGTTAACAATCAATTACTTATAAAAATTTATAGTTGTGAGTTTATTCAAAATTAAAGAGCCAAAAAAAGATCCAGTTCCAATCATTATTAGTATCCCTCATTCTGGAACAAAATTCCCTTCAGAAATAAAAAGATATTATAAAAAAAGAAAACGAAAATATCTGGATGACACTGATTGGTTTGTTCATAAACTATATGATTTTGCCCCTTCATTAGGAATTACTGTAATTAAAGCAAACTATAGTAGATGGGTAGTTGATCTTAATCGTGATCCAGAATGTATTCCATTATACGATGATAACAGGATTATCACTGCAATGACACCTACTACAGATTTTTTTGGAAACAATATCTATAAATCTTCTGAACTAAAACCAACTCCCAAGGAAATAGAACGAAGGTTAGAACTATACTACCAACCCTATCACAGGAAAATAAAACAACTATTAGAAGAACGAAAAAGACAGTTTGGCAAAGTATTATTATGGGATGCTCATTCGATACGTCACCGAGTGAGCACAATCCAAAAAGATGTTTTTCCTGATATGATCTTAGGAAACAACGATCAAAACACTGCTCATCCTGAATTAATAAATACCGCTCTAACAAATTTACAATCCGGAAAATACAACATCAATCACAACTCCCCTTTTAAAGGCGGTCACATCACTCGTCATTTTGGTAATCCAGATAACAACGTCCATACACTTCAGTTAGAAATGAATAAAATCTTGTATATGGATGACAATGAACTCACTTACAACAAAGAAAGAGCAAAAGAAGTAAAAGCAATTTTACAGACAACCATGGAAGGCTTGATAGAAACAATAACCAGCATCTAAACCTATATATACACTGATGAAAACATATCATTTAAAGGGAGTTTTACAAAAAACAGGTTGGACTGAAAACATCTCAATAACAGTAGACGATAATGGAATAATCACCAACATATCTCCATTCAAAGAAGATACTCAAAAAGATATTATTTCTGGTTATGCAGTTCCTGGTTTTCAAAACGCTCATTCTCATGCATTTCAATATGCTATGGCAGGTCTAGCTGAGCAACATGAAGGAACTTCAAATCCAGATGATTTTTGGGGATGGAGAAAAGCCATGTATCAATTAGCGTTAAGTATGAATCCGGATCAGATGGAGGCTATAGCTACGATGCTATATTCAGAAATGGCACGTCATGGATATACCAATGTAGCTGAATTTCATTATGTGCACCATGACAAGAACGGAAAACCTTATACAGACCTGGCTGAAATGGGAGGCCGATTGGTAAACGCTGCAAAAACAGCTGGTATTGGTATCACTTTAATTCCGATATTTTATCAAAAAGGAGGTTTTGGGGTTGCTCCAACAGAAAAACAAAGAAGATTCATCTCTCCTACTATTGATGAATATTTAAAATTACTTGAAGCCAGCGAAAATGCTTGCAAAAATTATAAAAATGCAAATATCGGGATTGGTATTCACTCTATGCGAGGTGTAGAACCTTCTGATATTGCAAAAATTGCAGAATCAGGACCGCAAAACATTCCGTTTCACATCCATGTTTCAGAACAGTTAAAAGAAATCGAAGATTCTATAAAGTACTTAAACAAAAGACCTGTAGAATGGTTACTTGAAAACATAGAACTCAATGAAAGATTTCAATTGGTTCATGCAACTCATCTTACCGATCAAGAAACATTAGAACTTGCAAAAACACAGGCCAATGTAGTGATTTGTCCAAGTACAGAAGGTAATCTCGGCGATGGTATATTTCCTTTGAGAAAATACCAGGCTGCAAATGGCAAATGGAGTATCGGAACAGATAGTCATGTTGGATTAAATCCTCTTGAAGAATTAAGAATTCTTGATTACGGACAGCGTCTTACATCACATAAACGAAATACATATTTTTCTCAAGATCAAACGGATAGTGGAATGTATGCTATCACTATGGCAACACTAATGGGTCAAAAAGCTATGAACAACAATTATAGCAAAGACTTTTTTGAAGTAGGCAAACCTTTAAATGCAAGTATCTTTGATGCTTCAGCTCCCTTATTAGCAACTTCTTCTTTACAGAATCTTACTTCTACAATTGTATACTCTTCTGATCCTACAATGCAATTAGCAACCATTTCTTATGGTGAAATGATTGTAAACAAAGGAATTCATTTTAAGAAAGAAAACATTAAAACACAATTTATTGAAGCAATAAACGCTTTAAAAAATAGATAATACTATATCTTAATCAAAACTTTATATAAATAAGTATAAATAATTGATAACAAAATAATTAAAGCATAACAAATAACCAACATCTCAAGTCGAAATTATTTTGAAACAATCATTTCATATCTGATTTATTTAGAAATTGAGACCCGTATAAAACACGTTTTAAAACGTGTTTTTTTTATCGCAAATTTCAGGACGTAACAATATCTGTTTAAAATCGTCAAATACATATAAATCGTTTATTATGACTATTCGAGCCATCTTTGAAAGTACCATTCGATACTTCGTCGCTTTTTTCATATTTGTATATGGAGCAGCAAAACCCTTACAATTTGGATCAGGAGGAAATCTACCTGACACTCCCGTAAATGAATTAACGGGTATGGAATTGATGTGGGCTTTTTTTGGATATTCTACTGGATTACCAATTATTATTGGAATCTTACAAGTAACCGGAGCTCTTTTGCTATTATTCCCTCGAACCAAAATTATGGGTATATTACTCCTTCTTCCGATAATGTCTAATATTGTGTTGTTTGATATCTTTTATGGAGTACAACAGGGAGCAACAATAAACGCTATTCTTTTCTTAATCATACTTATTGTACTTCTTTTTCTAGAAAAACAGAAGCTGTTAGAAGTATTTAGGATTATTACAGCCAAAAAAGATAAAAACCCAAAAGCAATACCTCTTTTCTTTTTAAGTGCAACCTTAGCAGCTATATCCTTTTTTGTCTATACCTATCTTATCCAGCATTAAAACTCAGCAGAAGAACTAAGAATATCTCTTAAAACTATAAAGATGGTCTTAAAATTAATTTCAACTCTTGCCCAAAGAGGATTCTTGATTGTGCTTTCTTTTAATTACTGATAACCTAAACTATTAACAACATTAAACGAAAACTGTGTATTAAATGTTTATTATTTGTTCAAAAGCCAACTATTATTGTTAAAAACATTGAATAAACTAAAAATTAATTCTAATTAAAATAAAGTTCATTTAATTAGTATTAATGATTGTTAACAACTCTAACAATATCAATAAGTTGGCAGGGTACCCCCTTATCAAAACTCAAAGAAAACTGTGTATTACATGTTTATTAACTGTTTAAAAGCCAATCATTCATGTTAAAAACATCGAATAAGCTAAAAAATAACTCCAATTGAAATAGAGTTTATTTCAATTAGTATTAGCAATTGTTAATAACTCCAGGAATACCTATAAGTTGATTCATTATTCTCTATCAAAACCCAAAGAATAGAAAAGTTCAAAACGATATTATTCATTACAACAAAAACCTGTTTAATCTTTTACCTAAATTGCACGTATGAAAACTGCAACTGTAAAAGAAATTAAAACAGAGCTTTATCATCGTTCTCCTGATGAAATCATAGAGTTATGTCTCCGTTTATCCAAATTTAAGACCGAAAATAAAGAGTTATTAACTTATTTGTTATTCGAATCAGATCAGGAAGATAGTTATATAGAAAACATAAAGAATGAAATTGATAGTCATTTTGAAACCATTAACTTCTCATCCTATTATTACATCAAAAAAAGTATTCGTAAGATCTTAAGGATCATAAAAAAATATATTCGATATTCTAAAAAGACAGAAACTGAAGTAGAACTCCTACTTCATTTTTGTAAAAAATTTAAAAACATTACACCTCCTATTCAAGAGAGTACAGTTTTACAAAACATCTATAATAGAGAGATCAATACAATCCAAAAAAAGTTAAAAAACTTACATAGTGATTTACAACATGATTATAATCTTGAGTTAGAAGAGATCATGTTTTAAATTATATTTGTTATTATTGAATTATGTAACCAAACAAATACAACATAAAACCATAGGGATTTTTCCCGCATACAAAAACTAATTACATTTGTAGCTTCTTAAGGCTTAAATACTATTAATATTACTAATCGCTTAAGCAAAGACCCAAAATAATTCAATTCCGCTTACAAAAAGGTGTATGGAAACAATTAACATGTATCAAATATCCATTTTCTTTCTACAAGGCCTTATTGTAGCTTCGTTGATATTATCCTTATTTCGCCTTAGAACGGTGATGGGTATGGGATTACTTTTTACTGTGCTAGGATTATTTCAGTTTATGCAAGTATTTTTGGCAAGTACAGTATATTTTCAAATATCAGAGAACATACTTATTTCACCAGGCTCCTCTGTCCTGTTCTCTGCCTCTTTGTTTGTAGTATTACTCATATACATTAAAGAAGATGCTGAGACGGCTCGCAGACTAATCTATGCTCTTGTTATTGCCAACATCATACTATCATTTTTACTGATTTCTTTCAGATTAAATATCGAAGGATCTTTTACCTATAACCCTTTTGATATATCTACAGAGTTCTTTTACACCAATGTATTTGTTCTTTTTGTAGGAACAGCAATATTATTTATTGATTCTATATTGATTATTTTCATTTTTGAATTCATTTCAAAATTTACTTCAAACCTGTTTTTACGGATATCTATAACTATGGTTTCGGTATTAAGTTTTGATGCTGTTTGTTTCTCTCTTGGTTCATTTTGGTATTTTGAAAATCTGGAACAAATTCTATACTCTGGTCTGATTGCAAAGATTTCTGTAGCTATTTTTTACAGCATATTTTTCACAATTTATCTTAAATACATCGAAAAAGATGTTTACGTAGCTGGTTATGTCTCTTTTAAGGATATTTATCATTCATTAACTTATAAACAAAAATTTGAAAAAGCTGAAAAAGCTATACAACTCAGTGAAAGCAGATATCATACTCTTACCGATATTGTTCCGGTGGGGATTTTTATGACTCGTGCCGATGGAAAAACCACTTTTGTTAATTCAAAATGGTGCTCTATTTCTGGAATATCACAGGATGAAGCTATAAACGACGGATGGCTTAGAGCTGTTCACCCCGAAGATAGAAACAAACTAAAACAAGGTTGGTATGACGCTGCTGGGAAAAAAGAATCATCTCATGCCGAATATCGATTTAAACGTGCTGATGGCTCTATAAAATGGGTATTAGGGCAAGCAATACCTGAGTATAATGAGAATAATCAAATTATCGGATATGTTGGAACAATTACAGATATTACAGAGATTAAATTGTATGAAATTGAACTGAATAAAACCAAGGAAAAAGCAGAAGAAAGTGATCGTTTAAAATCTGCCTTTTTAGCTAATATGAGCCACGAAATCAGGACTCCGATGAATGGTATATTAGGCTTTGCAGAACTTCTTAAAGAACCTAGACTTACTGGTGATGAACATGAGTTATATCTAAATCTAATAGAAGAAAGTGGGCATCGTATGCTTAATATCATTAGAGATATTATTGATATTTCTAAAATTGAAGCAGATCAGGTTAAAGTATATACCTCTGATGTTGATATCAATGAACAAACTGAATACTTATATAGGTTTTTTAAACCCGAAGTTGATCGTAAAAATCTTCAGCTTTCATTTAACAACGCTTTATCCTCAGAGGATGCAATGATTCAAACGGATAAAGAAAAGTTCAATGCAATCCTTACCAACCTGGTTAAAAATGCCGTTAAATACACCAAAGAAGGTGCTATTTCTTTTGGATATAAAAAAAATGGCAAATTTCTGGAGTTTTATGTTAAGGATTCTGGAATGGGTATCCCAAAAAATAGACATAAAGCGATTTTTGATAGGTTTGTACAAGCTGATATCGAAGATCGATATGCAATGGAAGGTGCCGGTATTGGATTATCCATTGCAAAAGCATATGTTGAGATGTTAGGTGGATCAATTTGGGTAAAAAGTAATAAATCAAATGGTTCAACATTTTACTTTACTATCCCTTATAAAAAAGTATAGTTTTATATTAGCCAAAAACTTATAGATTTGCATTTCCAAATTCAGAAACCTGATGATGGAGATCAAACCTTAAAACCTAACCATTAAAATACAGGGTATGTCTATAGATAAACTTTCTGTAAGTCTTGGAGAGAAGATCAGTAGAGAACGAAAAAACAAAGGGCTATCACAAGAATCTCTTGCAGAAATCTCTAATGTATCACTACGCACTATACAAAGAATTGAAAAAGGTACTGTAAACCCTAGACCTTTTACCCTTAAAACTATTGCAGAATCATTGGATTTAACAGCTAATGAACTAATTTCGGACAATTCTAATAATCTAAAATTAATAGATGAAATAGCTATTCTTAAGCGCATGAATCTTTCTACATTAGGTTTAATTATTTTACCATTGAGTAATATTATTTTTCCGATTATTATCTGGAAAAGAAATAAAAAACTACAACAGTTAAACATTATCGGAGGCAAAATAGTAAGCTTGCAAATCCTGTGGGCTATATTAACATTTATCGTATTCTTTTCAATACCTATCCTACTCAAAATATTTACTAATAATGTTGGTATGGGCAAATTTCTTAGCCCCTTAGCTTATCTCATCTCTTCTTTTATAAATATTGCTATTACTTTAAAAACCACAACGCAGCTTAACAAAAAGAAAACTACTGTTTTGTCATTTGTCCCCAACCTGTTTTAAGCTTTGAATATTGCAGTGTGACGCAAGAATGTCACCGTATTGACGCAAGGAAATCATCATCTGACATCTACATTTGTCAGAAACAAATAATACAACATAAGATGAAAAAACCACTTGCAAAACTCTTCTATTTACTTCCTTTTCTAATCATACTTGTTTCCTGTAATCAACGTCCAGAATCCCTAGACGATTTATTAATTGCATATGAAACAAATGGGCAACGTAAAAAAATTAAAAGCCCTTTTAGCGGAGCTGTTTTGGTTGCTAAAGATGGTAAAGTAATCTTTAAAAAAGCATACGGATATGCAGATAAAGAAAATAAGATTTCTAATACTACTGATACTAAATTTAGCATTGCATCGGTTACCAAACAGTTTACTGCTATGCTAGTAATGCAACAAGTAGAAAAAGGAATATTAAGCCTAGAAGATACCATATCCAAACACCTACCCTATTTTTCAAAAGAATTAGGAGATCAAATAACCATTCATCAATTACTTTCTCATACTTCTGGATTACCACATTATGAAGGACTCCAAAAAATAGGACTAAATGCTTCTTCATTTTTTGTGAAAAAATATACCCCTCAAGACTTTGCAACATTAATTGGTAAAACCAAATTAGCTTATAAACCCGGAGCCACATACTACTACAGCAGTTTAGGATACATTCTTTTGGGTGCTATTCTAGAAGAGGTTTCTGGAAAAACCTATAATCAACTCCTACAGTCTTCAATTATCCAACCATTAGGCCTAAAAAACACTGGCTACGGAAGCAATGATTTTATAAAAAATGAAGTAGCAAAAGGATATGTATTTCAAGAGCTAGAAGGAATTGATTGGTTGTTTACTAAACAAGGTGGGAAATTTAAAAATGCTCCTTTTAGAGATCAGTCTAATAAATATTCGACTGGTGGAATGCATTCTACTGTTGAAGATTTATATATCTGGAGTGAAGCTATTAAATCTCATAAATTACTATCTCCAGAATTGACTAAAAAAATGCTTACTACTAATAAAAGTGGATATTGTTATGGTTGGTACAGAAATTGGGATGATTTGGTAGAGCGAAATACAAACATTCAAGTTTATACACACGGAGGAACATTACCAGGATTCAATTCTTCTATAAACTTGTTTGATGATGGTACAACAATCATCTTTCTAGCAAATGTACATCCATTAAAAGATCAAGAAGTTATACATCAAGTATATTTAACTGCACATCAACTAGAGGATAAATATCGATTAGGAGGATATCCTGATAGAGGTTCTTTATCTCAATTTGAAAAAGAAGGTGGTATTTCTGCTCTAAACGCCTACTTTGATAAATTATCAAAATTATGTGGCTATAAAGTATTACCCTCAGAAAACTCAATTACAGGTATTATGTATTTATACCTAAAAGATGGGCAAAAAAGCAAAGCAGATAGTTTAAAAACAGCTTTATTCACTTCTTTTTACCCTACAGAATCGAGTCTTAATCGTACGGGGTATGATTTTCTGGAAGAAGAAGAATGCGAGTTTGCTTTAGACTTTTTTAAAGAAAATACTAAGAATCATCCTGACTCAGCTAACGCATGGGATAGTTTGGGAGAAGGATATGAAATTTGTGGAAATTACAAAAAAGCGGCTGAAAGTTATTCTTATGCTGTTTTACTTGCAGAAAAAAACTCAAGCAAAAGTTTGAAACGATATCAAGAAAACTTGAAAAGAGCACAAAAAATTATCAAAAACTAATATTTCAACTCTTGAATTGGTATTTCAAACGAATTAGACGATTCTCCTAAATACCAGCAAAATATTACAAGACAGAGAGGAAAATATCCTTCTTTTTGAAAAAATCTTAAAAGAAGTCAAGGTGAGGACAAGGATAATAAAAATCGTTCTTTACATTCAATAAAAATCAAAAGTTAAAATCCATATCATCAATTTTATGTTCCTGTAAAAAACTTTATATTCGCTTATTACTATTAACCTACGCCCCACAAATTATGTTTAAAAACCCGTTTTCCTTTTCTGGAAGGATTCGTCGGCTTGAATATGGCCTAAGTTATATCATCTTTATGTCCACTTTTTTTATGTCAGCATTAATGGTTGATATTATCGAAGGAGTTGGTTTTTTATTATTTCTAATGATTATTGCTGGATATTGGTTTTTGTTTGCACAAGGAACTAAACGTTGTCATGATATGGGTAATAGTGGTTTTTATCAGTTAATCCCATTTTATGGTTTAGTAATGCTTTTTTCAGAAGGTAATTATGGATCTAATAGATATGGGCAAAACCCTAAAGAGGTTGATATTACTTTAACCGAAAATAAACCATTTGCTTTAAAAACAGAATTACCTTTAGGGAAGAACAATCCTGAAATCATAAATGAGATCGTATGTTTTGTACTATTCAATATCTTTTTTATTACACTATGCATTCATTATATGACATTTGATCCATTACGATATTCACTTATAGTTTTTTCTATCTTACCCTGTTATTTTGTGCTTTTATTATTAAGCCACAAAAGGCAAGCACTACCTAACCTATCCCAGTATTTATTTAGACACAGATTAACCTATTCTTTTTTATTATTTATCGGGGTAAGGTTATATACTTATACTTTTAATAATGTTGATTTCAAAATTGAAAATATTTTCTTTGAAGTATTTATGCTGGCTCTAGTTATGGGTATTACCTATATTCCTTATACTATCTATCGATTATGTTTTAACAAAAAAAAGGAAGCAGTAGAATATGAAACCTAGGTATTATTCATATATCTCTTTATTACTACTTGGAATCATAATTACTTTTGGATATATCAATAGAGTTATACTAAAAGAATCTATTTCCTGGTCTGATCGTTCTCTGGATTGGAATGATTTTCAACCTGTTCACAAAATTGAAGGATCGTATGATGCTGCAGTATATTCTGATATATATTACCCAAAACGCATCACTAAAGACGATTCAAAAGTATATGCTTTCATGGATCCTAACCAATCTGAATGGGTCAATGACTCTCTTCCAGATAGTCAATTGCTTAAACACGAACAATATCATTTTAATATTACAGAATATCATGCGAGATTGTTACGTAAAGAGGTTGTAAAAAAGGGAATCAATAAAATAAATAAGTTTGAGCTTCGAAATTTGTATGAAAAGTATGAGCGAAAAAGAAATCTTATGCAGAATGAGTATGATGAAGATTCTGATCATAATATAGATTATCAAAAACAACGCTATTGGGAGCTCAAAATAGATGATCTCCTCAGGCATACAGCATATTATTCAAATCCAGATATTTATAGTTATTATAATTATACTGGTGAAAAGACAACGTACTTTAAACATTTATACTATACTCAGGACCACAAGATTTTAACCTCATACCCTACTAGTAAAATAGATAGCAAGAATGGTTCATGTTACCAAGTCCTTAAAAAGGATAACGAAGTAATTATAGAATTCTATAAAAACGGAGAATTGACAAATGGCGGGTATTTTAGAACTGCTATTACCAAAATCATAAAACCTTCAAGTAACCAGACAGAAGTTCATTATTATAACTCAGATAAAAGTTATAATACCAGTTTAAATAGATGCATCTCCAAGACTACTTGGAAGCATCGTAATATGACTATTTCTTTTTTTAATCAAGAAGAAAAACCTGCAACATCTGGATTGGTACATACTATAGTTTGGAAATATGATCCTAAATCAAAAACTAAATATTCTACGTATTATGATTTGAAAGGTAACCCAACTCCTAATAATGATGGAGCACATCATGAAAGAAGGAAATTTGATGATCAAGGAAGAGCTATTAAAATAGTTTCTTTTGATTCGCTCAATAATCCAATAAATGATAAAGATTATGTATCAGTATACGATTATGTCTATGATGATTTCCATAAATTAAAAAGAGCTCGGTTATATGATAAAAGTGGAGATTTTGCTACTCACGTAAATGAATACAATAAACATTTTGTTTATGACGAAAGAGGTAACCTAATAAAGTTCACTAATCTTAACGAGAGTAATGATCAAACAGAAAACAACAACGGAATTTGTATTTACAAATACGCTTACGACCTCAACGACAATATCACAAGTGTAAAAAGGTACAACGCAAAAGAATTACCTGTTTTAGGGTATAATGATTACTTTCAAGAGATTATAGACTACGATTCAAAAAACAGGGTGAAATTTAGAGCAAAGTATCTCCGAGATTATGTATTAGCCTTTGATGATGATAAAAGAGGAGCCTATTCTTTTGTTCACCTTAATGATTCCATATATTATCGGTACAATATTGACGCTTATAACACAGTCTATAATGATGATTATGGTGTTGGGATAGTAAAAATACATCATGATAAAAAAGGAAATATAATTCGTCAAGCTTATTATGACTATGAGAATTGTGCAACCACTTCAGAAGATGGTGTAGAGGTTTTTACCTATCAATATGACGATAAAGGAAATAACATTCAACAAAGTTCTTTTGACTCATTTGGGAATCCAAAACCTTTTAATCAAGATGTTGCTATCATTCGTTGGAATTATGATGAAAGAGGAAATAAGATCAAAACTACCTTCTATACCGTAAATGACAAACTCGCAAATGGCAATCAAAATATTACCTATAATTTATATAAGTATCATAATAACCTTTTGGTAGAGAAAACAAATTATGATAAGCATATGAATCCAGCACAAATGGATGGTGTTTTTAAAACAAAGTTTTATTATAATGATGCAGAGCAAGAAACAGTTTTTAAGGAGTACAATGCTAGAAATAGAGGACTGAGTGGAGTAGCAATAACAAAATATATTTATAATGAATACGGTAAAAAAATTAGAGAAACCTTTTTTAATGCTCTAAACCAAAGAACAGTTAATAATAACGGTGTAAATTCAATAGAGCACTTATATGATAAATATCAGCGTTATATAGGTTATCAAAATTATGATCATTACAACCTTCCTGTGAATAACAGGCTGGGGATTTCATCTCAAAAAAGAACACTTAATAACGCTGGTTATGTAAGCAGTTATGAATATTTTGATAACAAAAAAAGACCTGTTCTGGGTCCGGATGGATATTACAAAGTTGTATATCAACAGGATGACTCACAATTACTCATCAAAGAAAGCTTGTATGATACCGATAACTCTCTTATTGCCAATTATCAAGGTATTGCTGAATATGAATACACCCGTGCATCATCTGGGCTAATCAGTAGTATGAAATATTATGATGAAAAAGGCAAACCAATAGAGGATTCTGATGGTGTCTCAGAAGTGTACTATGATCCAGATATGAATGGGCTATATTTTATGGGTAAGCAATTAAATATCAAAGGAGAAGAAATAGAAACCGATGATAGTTAATATTCAATTTTCAAACATTAAAGAAACAAACTCCGCCACACAAGCTGGTTTTTCTACATTTTCAATTTCTATAGTACAATCCCACGTTATTTTAAGGCCGTTTTCTGCATATTCTTCAATTCTAGTAATACTACTATGTAGTCTAAGACGGCTATCTACCGGTACTGGGTGCGGAAACCTAACAGTGTTCAAACCATAATTAACTCCCATCGCAAAGCTTTCTATATCCATAAGATCCATCAACATCTTTGATAATAAAGAAACTGACATAAATCCATGTGCAATAGGCTTTTTAAAGGGCGAATGTATTTTTGCTTTTTCAACATCTACATGAATCCATTGAAAGTCCTGTGTTGCTTCTGCAAAAGCATTAATCATTTTTTGAGTTACTACTATCCAATCTCCTGTTGGTAGAGATTTTCCTTCAAAAGTTTTAAATTCTTCAAAATTCTTGCAAGTCAATTTTTCCATATGATTTTAATTTACGTTAACTCTCCAATGAAATAAGGCGTTTACTTTTAATTTTCTTTTCTCTCTTTTTTAACAAATTGAAAGCAACTCTTGTAACAAAACATAATAAAAGATTACTTATATATTAAAGAACAAAAAATAATGTCAGAAAAAAAAGATTCTGGAACAATAATAGCTTCTATAGGAATGCTTTTCTCCATATTTGGGATGACTATATTTGAAAGCAACAAGACGCTTCAATATATAGCTTTGGGGTTAGGTGTGGCATTTACGATTTATGGAACCTATAAAGCTGATAAGGAACGAAAAGCAAAGGCTCATAAAAATGAGAACTAGCATATTTTAGCAAAAAAACACTTAGATCACTACTACTCTTCTATCTTGAAACTCCTCCATCAATTGTTAAACATATACCAGAGACATAAGATGCTTCATCAGACGCCAAATACAAATATCCGTAAGCTATATCCAAAGGAGTGGCCGCTTTTTTAAGAGGTATCTGTGATTTAATTCCGTCCAGATGTTCTTTAGGTATTTGATCTGTCATTTCTGTAAGTGTAAAACCAGGTGCCAGTGCGTTTGCAGTAATACCATATTTACCCAACTCAACAGTCCAGGTTTTTGACATTGCTATCACACCTGCTTTTGTAGCAGCATAATTCGTTTGTCCAAAGTTACCTCGTAACCCTACATTAGAAGCTGCAGAAACTATACGCCCATATCCAGCTTCTTTCATGTAATGAGAAACTACTTGGGTACATAAAAAAACACCTTTAAGATTTACATCAATTACCGCATCCCATTCAGCTTCACTCATTTTATGTAAAGTACGATCCTTGGTTATCCCTGCATTATTAATAAGAATATCTATTTTACCATAAGTATTAAAAATTCTTTTGGCTTCAATTTCTATGGCAGATTTATCAGTTACGGAAATATTAATAAATTCTGCATTATATCCATTTTGAACAATTGAATTTGCAGTTTCTTCTCCTTCTGGTAACAGATCCCATATGATAATTTTTGCTCCTTCTCGGGCAAACAATTCTGAAATTGCTTTGCCAATTCCTCTGGCACCTCCTGTTATAATAGCAACCCTATCCTTTAGCCTCATATTCTATTAATTAACTTCTTTATTTTTCTATTTTTAAATTCTTCGTAAAATTGATCAAGAACATTGAATAACCACTTTACCTCTTACTTTTCGTTCTATCATTTCTTCTAAAGCTTCAGCGGCTTTTTCTAGAGGATATATTTTATGAATATGCGGCTTTAGTTTGCCTTCTCCATACCATTGCATTAGCTCTAGGGTGTTCTGCATATTTTTTTTAGGTGTTTTCATGGCAAAACTCCCCCAAAAAACTCCTACAATAGCACAACCTTTTAATAAAGCTAGGTTTAAAGGTATTTTAGGAATATCGCCCGCAGCAAACCCCACCACAAGATAACGTCCTTCCCAAGCCATTCCGCGAATAGCTGGTTCAGAATAACTACCTCCTACAGGATCATAAACTACATCTACACCTTTACCTTTTGTAATTTCTTTAATTCTTAGTTTAAGATCTTCTTGTGTATAATTAATCACCTCATCTGCGCCGTACTCTTTGCATAACTGAAGTTTTTCATCAGATGAAGCGGCGGCAATAACACGAGCACCCATTAATTTTCCTAATTCTACAGCTGCTAATCCGACTCCTCCAGAAGCACCCAAAACTAATAATGTTTCTTCTTCTTTAAGATTTGCTCTATCTTTTAATGCATGATATGATGTACCATATGCCATCATAAAACTTGCTGCAACCGGAAAATCCATCATTGGAGGTTTTTTAAAACAGGCATTTCCTGGTACTATAACCTCTTCTGCATATCCGCCATGCATTACAAAACCAAAGACTTCATCTCCTACTTGCAAATGAGTAACTCCTGCACCAACTTCTTTTACGATTCCAGCAATATCGCTTCCTGGAGTAAAAGGTAACTCTGGTTTAAACTGATACAATCCCTGAATAATTAATGTATCAGGAAAATTTACTCCGCAAGCCTTTACCTCAACAACAACTTCTCCTTCTTTAGGTTTTGGAGTTTTTATATTTTCTAATGATAAATCAGAAGGTGGTCCAAATTGTTTACATACGATTGCTTTCATACTATTCAATGACTTTTAACACTAGTTTTCCCATTTTATCACCAGAAAACAAACGTAAAAAAGTCTCATGAAAATTTTCTATTCCGGTATAAACATCCTCTTTACTTTTAAGTTTTCCTTGCATCATCCATCCTCCCATTTCCATAGCTGCTTTTGTATAATCTTTTGCATAATCCATCACCACCATTCCTTGCATTGTTGCTCTATTAACTAAAAGAGATAAATAATTTGCAGGACCTTTAACAGCAATTTTATTATTGTATTGAGAGATAGCTCCACAAATTACTATTCGGGCATGCATACGTAATCGTGCAAGGGCAGCATCAAGAATTTCGCCTCCTACATTATCAAAATATACATCAATACCTTTTGGGCATTCTCTTTTAATAGCAGCGTTTATATCTTCTGATTTATAATCGATAGCACCATCAAATCCTAGTTCATCTACAATATATTTACATTTTTTATCACCTCCTGCAATACCTATGACTCTACATCCTTTGATTTTTGCAATCTGCCCTACAATACTACCTACTGCGCCTGCAGCTCCAGATACCAATACGACATCACCTTCTTTAATTTTACCTACTTCTAAAATCCCAAAATATGCAGTCATCCCAGGCATTCCCAAAGTACCTATATACATAGGTAAAGGAGCTAAATTAGGGTCTACCTGATACCAATTAGTTCCATCAGTAACACTGTATTGTTGTACTCCTCCCCAACCAGTCAGATAATCTCCTTCTTTAAATTTAGGGTGATTATTAGCTTTAATTACTTTACCAATAGATCCTGCTCGCATTACATCATTTATTTCTACTGGTGCGATATACGATTTTCCGGCATTCATCCAACCACGCATTGCTGGATCCAGAGATATATAATGTTGTTGAATAAGAACTTCTCCTTCTTTGGGTTCTGGTATAGGGTTTGACTGTAGTTCCCAGGTATCTGCTTCCGGAATTCCTACTGGTCGTTTCTTAAAAATTAATTGTTTGTTCATGTCTAGTTCTTTGTGTGAATTTATTTATAATGATGTGCCTCCGTCTAGGGTAATTGTTTGTCCTGTAATAAATCGAGTGTTATCTGAAGCTAACCAAACTACTGCTTCTGCAATCTCTTCTGCCTGTCCGTATCTTTTCATAGGTATTACACTTTTTAACCTATCATCCATATCTGATCTTACGGCTAATAGTTTATCTAATAAAGCAGACTCTGTATAACCTGGACAAACCGCATTGATTCTAATATTTTTTGTAGCATATTCTAACGCTGCTGATTTCGTCATTCCTACTACTGCAAATTTACTAGCACAATAAGATAGATTATTCATAGATGCTTTTAGACCAGCCAAAGAAGCTATATTTACAATATTTCCGTATCCTTGTTTAGCCATTTGTTTTAATGCTAATTTCATACAATAGAATACACCTGTTTGATTTACTGCTATAACATTATCCCAATCCTCTAATGTATAATCTGCTGTTCTGATCATATGTTTAGGACCAATACCTGCATTGTTTACAATTACATCTAAATGTCCAAATTGATCTACTGTACTTTTAATTAGGTTTTCTACATCTTCAAACTTAGCCACGTCAGCTACAATTGCAACTGCCTCTCCTCTATTATTGTTAATTTCATTTACTGTTTTTTGTGCTTTCTCTTCACTGATATCAGATACTATTACTTTAGCATCATATTTTGCAAAATGTTTTGCTGAAGCCGCTCCTATTCCAGATCCAGCTCCCGTTACAATAACTACTTTATCTTGTACTTGCATCTTTATTTTTTTGTAAAAACTTATCTATTCTCGTCTTTTCTATGCATTAGTGGATAATACCAATCTAGAATCTTCCAGAGCGCGACTACGCATTTCTGCAGGATACCCCTCTTTAGTTATCATACCCAAAAAATCTTCTTTACTAGCATACTCTACAATCAAAACTTTATGCCATTCTATGGTATCCGAAGGGCCTATAAGGTTAAACACAGGTTTTCCGTTATATATGATTCTGGCTTTAGAAGCCAGAAAAAATGGCATAACAGCTTTCATATATTCTGCATAGGCTTCTTCACCAGATGTTCCTGTTTCTTCAACTTTATCTTTAAATTTTAATAGATTAATCATTTGAAAAGATCCTTCTATTGATAATTCCATAAAACTCTGAAATTGTTCTGGGATCACATTCTTGTATGTAGTGCTCATAGGATATTATGTCTAATTATTATAGGATTCATTTTATGCTAAAGCTTAATCTCTGCAGATCCACTGTATTTTTCTACGATCCCTGGATAATGTTCTTTCATGTTATTAAAAATGAACTCTAACGGAACATCTTCAAAATGCCCATAATCCTCTATATATTCCATAAAAACATTCCCAGAATTATTATATTCTTGAAAAACAGAATCTGTTTCTCCATCAAAATCTAATGGCGCTACATTACATTTCTCACATAAGGCTGCATTAAAAGCAGGAGAAGCCTTAAGCCACTTTCCGTCAAGGTAAATATTTACCATTCCGTGTGGAGTTAATTCATTTGTTCCAAATTTTTCTATCAATCTTTCTACTCCAATATGATTTTTCACTTTTGCCAGATGAATTCTCGCAGGTATTTTTAAAGCGCGAAGACAAGCTATAAGTAAGATCGATTTATCAAGACAATGACCGCTTGTTTTTCTGGCAACTGTACTTGCTTTATACCCTTCTCTGGACAAGCTAATATGATAAGGATCATATCGCCAGGTATCTCTAATTTTAAGATACAGCTCTTTTGCTTTCTGTTTAGGTCCTAAATCATCTGTTTTAAATTCGTGGATAAGCTCCTGAATCTCTTCAGTCTCATAATCGTAGTAATATGTCAAAGCTAAATAATCCATTTCTAATATATTTTTATTTCTCTTTAATTGGACTTCATAAAAATGAGCACAATAATTCTACTTAATCTATTTTCTTTTTTTGAATCGCTTGTAATGCCAGATTACATAATAGTTCTGCAGCCTTGTTTAATTGCGCAAAACGCGGATCTGTGGTCAATCCTTTATTGTATCTGTAATATATCTGCTGTGCTATCACTGCTATTTTAAAAAGTCCGAAAGCATAATAAAATATCAGATGATTTACAGCTTCTCCTGTTTTTTTAGCATATAATTCTACAATTTCACTTCTACTTGGATTTCCTTTCATAATAGTTGGTGATGGAATTCCTTGTTGAACAAAAGGATTATCACTACTCATCGTCCAATACCCTAATGAAGTACCAAGATCCATCAAAGGATCCCCGAGTGTAGCCATCTCCCAATCTAATACAGCGTTAACATCATTCCAGGTAGTATCCCTAAATACAACATTGTCATATTTAAAATCGTTGTGTATCAAGCTATGTTTATACTCTGTTGGTTGATGATCTTCCATCCAAGACATTACCTTCTTTGCTGCAGGAACATCATCAGTAGCTGCTTTTAAATATTGTTTTCCCCAATTAAAAACTTGTCGTTCTACATACCCTTCTGGCTTTCCTAAACTTTCTAAGCCAATAGACTTATAATCTATGTTATGGAGTTCAACAAACGTATTCATCCAGGAATCGGCAATTGTTCTAAAATCATTTTCTGGAATATCTCTTTTTTTAGCTTCTTTACTATTAAGAATAATTCCTTCAATTTTCTCCATGATATAAAACGGGCAACCCAAAATACTTTCATCATCGGTAAATGCATACATCTTGGGTACTTTTGAAAATACTTTCTGTATACCCGACTGCACCTTAAACTCACGACTCATATCATGACCTCTTTTTACGGCGCCAAAAGGAGGGCGACGTAAAACATATTCTTTGTTCTCAATTTGTAATAAATATGTCAAATTAGAATACCCATGAGTAAACTGTGTAACTGTCCAGTCACTCTGCGCACTATTAATCAGTTCTTTCTGATAAAGAAAGGTTTTTATAGTTTTTTCGTTTAGTTCTTCTCCTTTTCGTACGTTTTGCATTATTGCGATGAATTGCTATTATTTATTTTGAGTATTTGTTAATTACACTTTTACCTAATTGATACATATGTACCTCATCAGGGCCATCAGCCAAACGAAGCATTCTAGCTGCAACAAAAAAATGAGCTAATGGTGTGTCAGGTCCAACTCCTTTTCCTCCGTGAATTTGCATTGCCCTATCAATTACTTTAAGTGCCATATTAGGAGCCACAACTTTTATCATAGCTATCAAATCTTTTGATTCTTTATTACCAAACTTGTCCATTTTATCTGCGGCAGAAAGTGTTAATAGTCGTGCTTGTTCTATATCACATTGTGATTGCGCTATTTCTTGGCGAATGCTACTATAATCTTTAAATGTTTTTCCAAAAGCAATTCTCTCTGAAGCTCTTTGCGACATTAACTCAAGTGCTCTCTGTGCCATTCCTATCAGGCGCATACAATGATGAATTCTTCCTGGTCCTAATCGTCCTTGAGCGACTTCAAAACCTCTTCCTTCCCCTAAAATCAAATTCTCTTTAGGAACTCTGACATTGTCTAATATTATCTCTGCGTGACCTTCTGGAGAATCATAAAATCCAAAAACAGATAAAGGCCGTACTATTTGTAGTCCTGGAGTATCCATCGGAACCAAAATCATACTCTGTTGTTGATGTCTTGAGGCATTGGGATCTGTTTTTCCCATAACAATGGCTATCTTACAATTAGGATCCATGGCTCCAGATGACCACCATTTTCTTCCGTTAATGATATAGTGATCTCCATCTCTGGTAATAGATGTTTCAATATTAGTTGCATCTGAAGAAGCAACCTGAGGTTCTGTCATTAGAAAAGCAGATCTAATAGTCCCATTCATTAACGGTTGCAACCACTGTTCTTGTTGCATAGAAGATCCATATTTGGCAAGTACCTCCATATTACCCGTATCAGGAGCATTGCAGTTAAAAATTTCTGAAGACCATAAAACACGCCCCATAATTTCTGCTAACGGTGCATATTCTAGATTCGTTAATCCTGGGCTTAAATCTCCATAAGTTTTGGGTAAAAAAAGATTCCACAACCCTGCTTCTTTTGCTTTTTCCTTAAGCTCCTCTATTCCTGGCCAACGTTTCCATCGGTTATTCGGGTGGTAATTAAAAGCATCTACTTCTTCTTCTACAGGTAGAATATACTTATCAAAGAAAGTGTTAAGTTGATCTCTAAGAGAATTAACTTTTTCTGAGTAATCGAAATTCATTTCGTTATTTTTATATATAAACTCATCATGAGTAATACTTTTATTTATCCTGCAATCATATATCCTCCATCTGCATTATAAACTCCTCCTGTCATGTAAGCCCCTGCATCTGAAGCCAACAAACAAACAATACCGGCCATTTCATCAGGCATTCCCATTCGGGCACTTGGTATTGTTTTTTCTATTTTTTGAAGTAGTTGCTCATTTTGCCATAATGCTGCGCTAAATTTTGTTTTGATCAATCCCGGACACAATACATTTGCTCGGATACCATATTTACCCCATTCTTTTGCTTGATTTTTGGTTAGCATAAGTAACGCGGCTTTACTAGTGCTATATAATCCAAGTCCGAAACCAGGAGTTAATGCTTCAACAGAGGCTATATTAATAATACTTCCCCCGCCTCTTTCTTGCATCGAAGTAAGAGCTAGATTAGACAATATCCAGGGAGCTTTTACATTCACATCCATAATTTTATCAAAAACACTTTCTTCTGCATTTTCAATAGGTCCATAAATAGGATTAATGGCAGCATTGTTAACTAAAATATCTATACCACCATAGTGTTCGATTGTTTTATCTATTAAATGCTTACGCTGCTCTGGTTTTCCTATATGACAAGCAATACCAACAGCAACTAATCCTGCATTTTTAAATTCGGTAGCAACTTCATCAACAGCTTCTTGATTACGACTACTAATAACTACTTTGGCTCCATGTTCTGCCAATCCCCAAGCAATTGCTTTACCAATTCCTTTACTTGAGCCTGTTATAATAGCTACTTTTCCTTCTAAATTAAATGATTGTTTTATGCTATTCATTATTAAATACTATGTTATAATGTTTAAATATCTAATTGAAAATTTCTTTTTCTCCAGCCACTGTAAGCACTTCTTCATCCATAAGAGTTTCAGATAAGCCTGCTGTTTTAGGCAATTCATATTTATAGTAAAATTTCATTGCATGGATTTTACTTTCGTAAAACTCTTCGGTATATTTTTTATCTCCAGTAACTATCGAATTTTTGGCGTTTGTTGCTATATCAAGCCATATCCAAGCAATTATGATATTACTTAAAAACTCCATAAAAGGAGTTGCATCCGATAAAAATCGTTCATAATCTCCCTTTTGCGCAAATCCCACAAGAAAACCAATAACTTTTTGAGTTAATTTCAGCTTCTCTCCCAACTTACCAGCATATATTCTTAAATCATCATATTTTGAAGCTTCCTGGATAGTACTCATTATTTCTGCTGATAATAGCTCTAATGCTTTACCGTTTTCCATCAGAAGTTTTCTTCCTAATAGATCTTGTGATTGAATCCCTGTGGTTCCTTCATATATCGGGAATATGCGAATATCTCTATGGTACTGTTGTAATATAAAGTCGGAACAGAAACCATAACCACCTAATACCTGTAAACCATTAGAAACAGCATGAGCTCCCATATCAGAAGGATACGTTTTAACCATGGGTATGATTAACTCTAATAACAATGCATATTTTTCTTTGTCCTTCTCGTCTTCCAGTGTTTCTTTAAGATCATAATATTTAGAAGCTAATAGTACTAAACCTAATGAACCTTCTGCAATAACTTTTTGTAATAGAAGCATCCTGCGCACATCAGGATGGTTAATGATAAGCGTTTGTCCTTGTTCTGGATCTTTTTTACCTGTACTTGCTAGTTTTCTGCCTTGAGGACGTTCTTTTGCATATTGTAATGATGCCTGGTAAGCAGCCATAGTAATAGCAGCAGCTCCTCTACCCACCGCAATACGTGCACCATTCATCATCAAGAACATATATTTTAATCCTTGGTGAGCTTCTCCTACTAACCAACCCTGACAGTCACCGACATCTCCAAAGCCCAAATGCGTAGTGCAATAACCTCGTTGACCCATTTTTTGAAAATCCGCTACTGTAGTTACGTCATTAGGTAATAAGTTTCCATTTTCATCTGGTCTTTTTTTGGGAACTACAAATAATGAAATTCCTTTAGTTCCTGCCGGAGCTCCTTCTATTCTTGCTAAAACAAGATGTACAAAATTATCAGCATATTGATGATCTCCTCCAGAAATAAAAATCTTTTGTCCAGAAATTTTATAATATCCGTCATCTGTTGGTATTGCTTTTGTTACCACATCAGATAGCGAACTACCAGCTTGTGGTTCTGTAAGACACATTGTGCCTCCCCATTCTCCCGAAAGCATTTTAGGAACGTAAATTTTATTTAAAGTATCATTTCCAAAATGGATAATCAGCTCTGCAGAACCTAATGTTAACCCTACATATCCCGGTAAATGATTATTAGCAGCATCTTGTATATAAGCAGAAGCTGTATAAATCATCATTGGTAGCTGGAGCCCTCCAGCTTCATAATCAAAAGTTCCAGATATTAATCCCATTTCGCCACCCTTCTTCATCATAACACCTACCTGTTTATGAACGATGACAGTACCATCTTTATAATATGCAGGATTCTCATCCATCTCTTTAAAATAAGGGAACAGCTCTCGATCTGAAAATTCTTTAACTGAATCTAAAAACAAATCAAGTGATTCTTTATCGTGATCAGCAAAACGGTTTTGCTGTAGTACTTCTTCTAATTGATATACATCATATAAAAGATATTTCAGGGTATCAAAATCTAAATATTCTTTTGCCATTGTGTAAAGTTTTTAATAATTCATTCAGAATTACTCATTAAATTTCGTGAATATTTAACAAATTCTCATTAAACCTGTTTAATAAACACAGAGTTTTAGATAGTATTAACTTTTAGCTAAGGAACTATCATTTCTTTGTGTAAAAAAGATTTGAAACCCCAACCTGAAAAGGTCTGAATATATAGAGACTACAATTTATTAAGTATCAGCAGGGTTTATCCTTTTTGAGCTAGTCTTTTTCGAATTTTTGAAAGACCTACAGGAGTAATTCCTAAATATGAGGCGATGAGATACTGAGGAACTCTTTGAAATAATGAAGGACGTTTTTCTAACAATCGTATGTAACGTTCTTGATTCGACAGATTTCTTATTTGATTAATTCTTTGAAAATTAACTATGAATGCTTTTTGCATTGACAGTCTGCCAAATCGTTCAAGTTTATGAGAATGATCAAAGACTTTTTGTACATCTTTTTTAGAAATACTAAAAACTACAGAGTTTTCTGTTACCTCAAGATAAGCATCAGAAGGAATCTCCTGGATATAAGCAAAGAGGTCAGTAAAAAAATAACCTTCGGTAAAAAATTCCATGACCTGAGTAGTACCTTGTTCAACAGTATAATAAGAAACACATCCTTGTTTCATAAAATAAAAGGTATCTATATATTGTCCTGGTTCTAATAATAAAGTTCCTTTTTTAAAAGTTTCTTTTTTATAAAACTGAATAGCAAACTCCATGTCTGCTTTACTGACATCTGTATAGGATAATATCTTTTGTTTTAAATCTTCCAAGTTAGGTTTTCTATTTTTGACTAAAGAACGAAATATTTTGGGATTATATTCATAAAAAACAAAGAGAAACCTAAAAATAGGTTTCTCTTTGTTTTTTATGATCTTCTTCTTAAGAAGTTTTCTATTCTTGTCGAATTATTTTAGCTCCTATAGCTCTTAATCTTTCGTCTATATTTTCATATCCACGATCAATCTGTTCGATATTATGAATAGTAGATGTTCCTTTGGCACTTAAAGCTGCTATCAATAACGATATACCTGCTCTAATATCAGGAGATACCATTGTTGTAGCCTTTAAGGTAGATTTAAAGTCATGACCAATAATTGTTGCTCTATGAGGGTCACATAAAATTATTTTAGCTCCCATATCAATAAGCTTATCTACAAAAAACAGCCTGCTTTCAAACATTTTTTGATGTACCATAACTTCACCTCTTGCTTGTGTAGCTATAACCAAAACAATACTTAATAAATCTGGTGTAAATCCTGGCCAAGGTGCATCTGCAATGGTCATAAATGATCCATCAATATAACTTTCTATCTGATATCCATTTGTATGAGCAGGAATATATATATCATCACCTACTCTTTCAAGAGTTATCCCCAGTTTTCTAAATGTATTGGGAATTAATCCTAAATTCTCCCAACTTACATTTTTGATAGTAATCTCACTTTTGGTCATAGCTGCCAGACCAATCCATGATCCTATTTCTATCATATCTGGTAAGACTCTATGATCGCAACCTTTTAATGCTTCAACTCCTTCAATTGTCAACAAATTGGATCCTACTCCTTTTATTTTGGCACCCATAGCGTTCAACATCTTACATAATTGCTGTAAGTATGGTTCGCAAGCGGCATTATAAATTGTAGTTGTTCCTTTGGCTAGAGCTGCAGCCATAACTATGTTAGCTGTTCCGGTAACGGATGCCTCATCAAGAAGCATATATGTTCCTGTTAATCCTTCTGGTGCTTCAACTCCATAAAAGCGTTCTTCTTTATTGTATCTAAACTCTGCTCCAAGATTAATAAAACCTTCAAAATGAGTATCTAATCTCCTTCTTCCGATCTTATCTCCTCCAGGGCGTGGTATATATCCTTTTCCAAATCTTCCTAACAAAGGTCCTACAATCATAATAGATCCTCTTAACCCACTTCCTTCTTGCTTAAATTGCTCGCTTTCTAAATACTCAAGGTTTAAATCATCACTTTTAAAGGAATATTCTCCTTTTCCTAGTTTTTGAACTTTAACTCCTAAGTTTCTAAGAATGTCAATAAGTTTATTAACATCTCTAATATCAGGTATATTAGAAATTTTTACTTCATCAGGGGTTAATAATACAGCACAAAGAATTTGTAAGGCTTCATTTTTTGCACCCTGTGGAGTTATTTCTCCTTTGAGTTGATGCCCTCCTTCTATCTGAAATGTACTCATTTAATGTTGGTAGTTTATTGGTTAATATTTTGGTAGTTGGGTACGTTTTAGTAACGCTTTTTACCGCGATTTCTATAATTCTTTTTACCACCGCTGGTATTATGTTTTTTCTTCTTACCTCTCATAAGGTTTGAAGAATCTGTAAGATCTTCGCTTATACCTTTTAGGTTAATTTTACCTTCACTCAATTCTAACAAATGATCAAAAATCACTTCGTCTTCTACAGTATCTTTGTTCCAGTTTAGATAACACTTTTTCATATGATTTGCTATCGTAAAGGTAAGTGCGTTTTTCAAATCACCATCTTCCCAACTATTAGCAACATCAATCATTCGTTTAATGTTATTTCCATAAAAACGGTATTTTGGAAAGTTCTGAGGATATTCTAACGGTTCTGGACGTTCTTCTAGTTTTTCTTTAGTCAAAACCGGAAATGGAGTATCCACATCTAATTTGAAATCACTCATTATAAATAATTGATCCCATAATTTATGCTGAAAATCTGGAACATCTCTTAAATGAGGTTGCAAATTTCCCATAACTGCTATAATTGATTTAGCAATTTTATTTCTTTCTTCTTTATCATCAATAGAAACAGTATGATTAATCATCTTCTGTAAATGACGTCCATATTCTGGAATGATGAGCTTTTCACGCTCAGTATTATATTCTAAATTATTAATATCCATAAATTGTATGTAATAGTGAAGTATTTGCCTAAACACTTTGTAGCAAAAGTCATTTCGCTTTGCAAAATACTAAAATAAAATAAGTATCAATTATTTTTAGAAGTTAAATAACTTTATGCTAAAGTGATATAACTCCTTCTACTTTAGCAGCAACTTCTTTGTATTTAGAAATTACCTCATCTGGGTTTTTCATTCTAACATTAATAGAAACACTTGTATATTTTCCATTTTTAGATTGCTTGGTGTCAATTACCGCTCCAAGATTATCAAATATCGTTTCTATCAGTCTAATTTTTGTTGTATCGGTAGGTACAATAAATTTATACAGATACGCACTTGGCCATAATGCAGTATCTGCTAATTGTGTTTTTAATTTCTTATAAAATTCTTCTGGATCTGGCATAAATATATTCGGGCAATTTTTAGGCCAAATATAAGGGTTCTGATTGAAATATCCTTTCTTATATTAAATAACCCTCCTTTGTGGTTTCTATTCACCTTTTTTTAAGTAATGCCTGATATTCTTCTATAGTATCAACATCTTGGCCTTTATTAAGAAGCTTTACTGTTTTTACCTGATCTTTGTGATTGCGTATCAAATATCGCGCGCCATAATCTTCTTTCAATTTAAATAAGTCATTAAAATATTGATTCGGAAAAATAGCAGGAACACCTATAACATCACCAAAATCGGATACTATAATATTAGTAGGATAGTTTTCAGATTTCTTTATTAAATCATTTAAATCATCCGTTCTTATGAGTGGTTGATCTGCCAACATAATCAATACTCCTTCATATCCAGAATCATATTCATATATAGCCTTTACACCATTACTAATAGAAGATCCCATACCAGAATGCCAGTCTTCATTTTTTAATATTGTAATCGGATATTGATTTACTTCTTCAAATATAGCATCAAAATAAGCGCCTAAAACCAAATACACTGCTTCATTACCTGTAACACCTAAAGCCTGTTCAATGGCATTAGCTATCATTGTACTATGATTCCAGGGCAATAACTGCTTAGGTCGCTTCATCCTGCTAGAAGACCCTGCTGCAAGTATTAATATTGCTATTTTAGATGTTTGTTGAGATGACATTTATATTTTTCCTTTTCGGATCATCGTGTATAGCTCCTTTCTTTTCCTGAAGAGGTATTGGTTTTTGAGATCGTATTACAGAAAGAATCTCTGCCAGAATTGATATCGCTATCTCCTGAGGCGTTTCTGCTCCAAGATTGAGTCCTGCTGGCCCATGAATTGAATCCAAAAACACATCATCAACATCTGGAAAATAATCAATAAATGCATTTAATAATTTTTCTCTTCTTTTTGCTGGTCCAAGTAGACCAATATATACAGGTTTTTCATCTTTTATTGCCTGAAGATATAAAAGGTCTTTAGCAAAATTATGAGACATCAATATTATAGCCGTTTGTTCATCAATATTGTCTATAACAATCTCTTCGGGAGAGGTGTTTATTATTTGATATGCTCCTGGAAAATCTTCCAGTTTTTTCGGATCTTTTGAAGATCCTACAACTGTAACTTCCCAACCAGATAGAGATGCTAATTGACAAAGCTTTACCGCATCATGTTCTGCACCTATAATAATAAGTCTAAAACTAGGTTTCATTTCGTTTATAAAACAATCCAACGATTCATCAAGATTAGTTTCTTTTGAGAAAGAAAATTCCTGATTATCACTTAACTGAATTACAGACCCCATTTGATTATATTCCTTCAGTTTTTTAGAATAATATGATTGAAGTATAAAAGGTTTTCTAGATCTAAAATGTTGTTGAATGGTTTCTATTACTTGATCAGAAATTTTAAATGGTTCAATCAGCATAAACAATACTCCTTCACATCCTAATCTATATTTTCCGTCATAGGTCATTATTTTGGGAGCACCAGTCTTAAATACTGACTGAGATTGTCTTAATGCTTCTTTCTCTACACATCCTCCACTAACCGCACCAATCATTTTATTGTTTTGCAGTATCAACATCCTTACTCCAGCTCTTCTGTATGAAGATCCTTCTACATCTACCACTGTAACCATAACAGCAGGTATTCCCTGCTGTTTAGCAATACGATACGACTCTATAATTTCTATAAACTCATGTGTCATATATTATCCAAGCGGTGCTTTAGTTTTCAAATATTTAGCAAAAGGTTGTTTATATAATCTAACGCCTTTTGCTGCTTTAATCGCGTTTGCTACTGCCGCTCCTGCTGGAGGCAATGTTGGTTCTCCTAGTCCTGTAGGAGCAATATTATTCTCTATAAAATGAGTTTCTACGATTGGTGTTTCGTTAATTCTAATTAATTTATAGGTGTTAAAATTGGTGTCTTGAGGAATTCCGTCCTTAAATGAAAAATCTCCATACATCGCATGACCAACACCATCGATTACTCCGCCTTCGATTTGATTTTTGGCACCTAGTGGATTTACTACGATTCCGCAATCCACAACACAAGTAACTTTTTTAACAACAGGAAGATCATTTTCTAATACCACATCTGCTACTTCGGCAACATGAGTATTATGGCAATAATAAGCACTAAATCCTTGGTAAACTCCTTCTTTAGCATTACCCCATCCAGATTTCTCTACTGCAACTTTGATAACTTTTTCCAAGCGCTCTGGAGAATATTGTATTCGTTCATCGGTAATTCCTTTGACTTTTTGTAAAAGATCCAGACGTAATTGTATACGATCTACTTCTAATACTTCTGATAATTCATCAAAGAAACTTTGCTCTGCAAAGGATAAGAAATTAGTATACGGAGCTCTCCAGGCACCAGTCGTTATATTACTATTATATTTTGCGACATCCACCTGATAGTTTTCAATAGCACCGGCAGGAAAGAAGTTAGGAATCAATCCATACATATTAGAATTGACTGCGGCTTCTTTAAGATGATATCCAGTTATTTTACCATCTTTAATTGACGCGCTAATCTTATATTTTATTGGTGGTCTATAGATTCCGGCACTCATATCATCTTCTCGAGAATATACCACTTTTACTGGTTTTTTGACAATACTAGAAATTTCTGCAGCTTCCATTGCAAAATCTCCATATAATCTTCTACCAAAACCACCACCCATTCTTGTCATTTCAACAGAAATATCTTCTTTATCTCTTTTTAATAACTCTGAAACCATATGCTGAGTCCTGGCAGGAGTTTGAATTGGCCCAACTAATCGAACCTTATCATCAGTAACATCTGCAAAAAAGTTCATAGGTTCCATACAATTATGAGGGAGAAAGGGAGACTCATATACTCTTTCTATAACCTGATCGGCTTCTGCAAAAGCTTTTTTTACATCTCCGTCAGTTCTAAGTGTATCGAATGTATCACCATTTAAAAGATCTGTAAGTATTTTATCGTGTTCTTCTGTGCTTTCTGCCTTTGAGCCTTCAGTCCAATTAGCTTTTAATGCTTTTTTACCTTTTTTAGCAGCCCAGGTATTTTTTGCTAATACGGCAATTTTATCTCCAAATTGAATTACATCTTCTACACCTGTAACCGTTTTAGCAGTAGCTGCATCAAAATCTACTAATTTATTTCCAAATGCTGGTGGACGCAATACAGAAGCAATTAGCATTCCTTCTTTTTTATAATCTAATCCATAAAGAGGTTTACCGCTTATAATATTGTCTATATCAACATTTCGAGCATCTTTACCAATAATTTTAAAATCTTTTGGGTCTTTTAACTTTATATTTTCCGGAACTTCCAGAATAGCGGCATCTTTAACTACTTCTCCATACCCTAACTTATCACCAGCGGCATTGATAATAACCCCATTATCTGTTTTACATTCTGAAGCATCCACTCCCCATTTAGCAGCAGCAGCATTAATCAACATTTGTCTTGCGGTAGCTCCAGTCTGACGTAAAGGTTCCCACCCTTGTCGCAACGATTGACTTCCTCCAGCAACTTGTCTAGTAAAGTTCTTAGTATCCAAAGCTCCTTGGGCAACATGTACATTATCCCAGGATACATCAAGTTCTTCTGCTATAAGCATTGGCATAGATGTTTTAACTCCTTGTCCTATTTCGGGATTAGGAGAAAATATGGTAACCATGCCATTATCTGCTATTTTTATAAAGGCATTAAAATCATTAAAATTAAGCTGAGAAATATCAACTGGAGGAGCAGCTTCTGGTTTACAGGCTTGAAACAGGTTAAATCCTATTAACATACCACCACCTGCTAAAGTTGATGTTTTTATAAAGGACCTTCTACTTAAAGAAGGTGTTTTAATAGTTTTCATGTTTTTAGAATTTATTGGTTAACTCATTTTACTCGCTGCAATCTCAACAGCTCTTTCAATCCTATTGTAAGAAGCACATCTACAAATATTGCCACTCATTGCATCCCTTATCTCTGATTTATTAGGGTTAGAGTTTTGATCCAGAAATGCAGCTGCAGACATCATCTGTCCCGCTTGGCAATATCCACATTGAGGTACATCTACTTCTTTCCAGGCTTGTTGTACCGGATGTGAAGCATCCTCTGATAAACCTTCGATTGTAGTAATCTTCATGTCTTTTGCTACAGAAACAGTTAATAGACAGCTTCTAGTAGCGGTTCCATCTACGTGTACAGTACAGGCTCCGCATTGCCCAATACCACAACCAAATTTGGTTCCAACCAAATCCAGGTGATCTCGAAGCACCCATAAAAGAGGAGTATCATCGTCTGCCTCTACCGAATGAGACTGACCATTTACATTTAAATTATAAACCGGCATGAGTTTTTGTTTTAGTGATTAATCTTTAACTAGTCTAAATAAGCCTTTAGCCTATGAATCGTTAATGAAGTTACTAAAATATAATTATGGTGATCCAAATTTAACAGACCTTTATACTTAAATTAATAGTATTTTCAAATTCATTTAATAATTCCGAAATTTGCAGCAAAATAATTCCTTTGGCAAAGAAAAAAATTGTTATTACCGGCGGACCTTCTACTGGAAAAACTACCATCATAAATCGTCTAGAACAAATAGGAGAAACTTGTCTCCATGAAATATCAAGAGCAGTAACACTGGAAGCACAGAGACAAGGTGTTGAGCAGTTATTTCTAGAAGATCCTACTTTATTTAGTCAACGCCTACTAGAAGGGCGCATTAAGCAATTCTCTGAAGCAGAAGTGTCTACCGAAACCAGGGTGTTTCTTGATAGAGGCATTCCAGATGTAATTGCTTATATGAATTATGCTAATGAAAAGAGTCCTGATCACTTTAAGAAGGCGTGTATGACGCATCGTTATGACTATGTTTTCTTATTACCTCCTTGGAAAGATATTCATATCACTGATAATGAACGTTATGAAAATTTTGAACAAGCAAAACAAATATATAATCATCTTCTAAGCACTTATACTGATTTAGGATATAAGTGCATTGAAGTTCCTTTTGGAACTGTTGAAGACAGAACTCAATTTATTTTGGATATCCTTTTATAACCAGAATGACTACTCCTTTAGACATATTAAAACAGTATTGGAAGTATGATAGTTTCAAACCACTTCAGGAAGAAATTATTCATTCTATTCTAGAAGGTAATGATACATTTGCCCTTTTACCTACTGGAGGAGGAAAATCTCTTTGTTACCAGATACCTGGCATTGTCAAAGAAGGAATATGTATTGTAATCTCTCCTTTAATTGCTTTGATGCAAGATCAAGTACAACATCTACAAGCCAAAGGAATTAAAGCTATTGCATTACCTAGCGGAATCAAATATTCTGAATTAGATACTCTTTTAGACAATTGTATTTATGGTAATTACAAATTTCTCTATCTTTCTCCAGAACGATTACAACAAGATATTGTTCAGGAACGCTTAAAGCGGATGAATATCAATCTTGTTGCCATAGATGAAGCTCATTGTATTTCTCAATGGGGAAACGATTTTAGGCCTTCTTATAAAAAAATAAGAATCATAAGAGAACTACATCCTACTGTTCCAATGGTAGCTTTAACTGCTTCTGCTACTTCTGAAGTTGTGGACGATATTGTTAAAGAGTTAGATCTTTTTCAACCTAAAATTTATAGACAATCATTTTTTAGATCAAGCCTTGGATATCATATAGAACACGTATCTGATAAAAACCACAAAATTTGTCAAATTCTGAATCAATATCCTGGTAGCTCAATTATTTATGTCAGAAATCGAAAATCTGCTTTAGAAATTAGTGACACTATTAATAGTCAAGGATACACTGCTACTTATTATCATGGAGGTGTTGATTCTAAAGAAAAAATTAAAAGGTTTGATCAATGGATAAAAGAAGAAGTTAGAGTCATGGTAGCAACCAGTGCTTTTGGAATGGGCATTGACAAATCAAATGTAAGAACTGTTATACACTATAACCTTCCAGAAAGTATAGAAAGTTATTTTCAGGAAGCCGGAAGAGCGGGACGTGATGGTAAAAAAGCATATGCTTTTCTTATTAAGAACGAAAATGATATCCAACGATTACAAAATCAATTTATAAAAGTTTTACCAGATACAGAAGCTTTAAAGTTAGTTTACAGAAAACTATCTAATTACTTCCAAATTTCTTATGGTGAAGGAGAGCAAACCGTTCATGAATTTAACTTTAACCAATTTTGTAAAACATATAACCTTCATACACTTATAACATATAATGCCTTGTTGTTTCTGGATCGTTGTGGTGTAATTAGATTTACACAACGATATACTAAAAAAAGTAGTATTCACATTACTACAACCAGTAATAACCTTTTATATTTTTTAGAAAAACATACTCATTATGAAATGATCACCAAAGCCATATTAAGAACCTATGGCGGCGTTTTTGATGAAGAAATACCTATAAACATATCATTGATTGCTTCTAAAGTAAATAATTCGGAAAGTGAAGTAATAAAGGTTCTAAATGATTTAAAAGATGCAGAATTATTAGAGTTTACCTATAAACAATCTGATGCTGAAATTATTTTCTTGGTTCCGCGTGAAGATAAACGAACTATTAATAGAGTAAAGCATCACTTGATAGAACAAAATGCTTCTAAAATCAATAAGGTAAAAGCCATGATTTCTTTTACTAAAAATAACAGCCTATGTAAGAGTAGACAGTTATTACATTATTTTGGAGAAAAAGACACTAATAATTGTGGTGTATGTAGCGTCTGCTCTGCAAATATTGAAATAAAAACAAAGAGAGATCTAAAAAATATACAGCAAGATATTATTAGGCTTTTACAAGGAAAAAAATTATCTTCAAGAGATTTAGTCGGTCAATTAGAATATCCAGAGCAAATTATCTTAGAAGTTTTAAGACAAATGAATGAACACAAGATCATCAAGATCAATCACGACAATAACTATCAATTAGTATAGATACTCCATGAGAAATTTAAGAATCCTATTTATGGGTACTCCTGATTTTGCAGTAGCCACCCTAAAAAACATTATCGAAAACGGATATAATGTAGTTGGCGTTATCACTGCGCCGGATAGACCAGCAGGAAGAGGTAGAAAATTAAAAGCATCTGCGGTTAAAGAGTATGCTTTATCTAAAAATCTAAATATTTTACAACCTACTAATTTAAAAGATCCTGATTTTATAAAGGAACTTAAAACACTAGAAGCAAATCTTAATATCGTTGTAGCATTTAGAATGCTACCAAAAGTAGTTTGGGATATGCCTGCATATGGTACATTTAATTTACATGCTTCATTGTTGCCTGATTACCGAGGAGCGGCGCCAATAAACTGGGCTATTATTAATGGAGAGAAAAAATCAGGGATAACAACTTTCTTTATTGATGAAAAAATAGATACTGGTCATATTATCTCTCAAGAAGAAATTGAAATAGGTGATCAGGATACTGCTGGAATATTACACGATAAATTAATGGTATCGGGAGCCCAATTAGTTGTAAAAACTATCAAAGCTATTGAAAAAGATACTGTAGAATTAAAACCTCAGCCAAAAGAAGACACTTTTAAAACGGCTTACAAGCTTAATAGAGAAAATACAAGAATTAAATGGGATGATGATATTAAAACTACTCATAACTTAATAAGAGGATTGAGTCCTTACCCTGCTGCCTGGAGTATTTTACACAATAAAGGAGAAGAACAATCTGTAAAAATATATCAAGCACAAATTGAAGAAGAAGAGCATCAATTTACTGTTGGTAAAGTGATTGTAGAAGATTCTGTTATTAAAGTAGTAGTTAAAAAAGGATACATTATTATTGATAAGATACAATTACCGGGGAAAAAAGCTATGGATTCCAAATCCTTATTGAATGGGTATACCTTTTACAAGGATGCAAAAATGGTCTGAAACCCCATGAATACTAGAGTAAGAATCCTTACAAAAACAACTAGGTTTATTAACAATCGGGTTGAGTTATCAACAAAACCCCGTATTTACTGGGCTAATCCTTGCATGAATCATAAATCCGTATAAATTTGTAGAGCGTTTAACAAAAAATTGGTTTAACCAACAATTAATTTAAAAACAGAATTATGAACAAAACAGAATTAATCGATGCAATGGCAGCTGACGCTGGAATTACTAAAGCAGCGGCAAAAAAAGCCTTAGAATCTTTCCTTGGAAATGTTGAAGGTACTCTTAAAAAAGGAGATCGTGTTTCTTTAGTTGGATTCGGATCTTGGTCAGTTTCTAAAAGAGCTGCAAGAGAAGGTAGAAACCCTCAAACTGGTAAAACTATTAAGATCGCTGCTAAAAACGTTGTGAAGTTTAAGGCTGGTGCTGATTTATCAAGTTCAGTAAACTAATCAGTTATTCAATATTATTCAAAAAGCTCCTATTTATAGGGGCTTTTTTTTTGATAAATCTACAAAAGTAAGGCAACTCCTTTGATTATTAGAAATATTTATTTAGCTTTAAGATAACCAAAACCAATGCATGATATCACTAAAACCATCCAAAGGACATTTATTAATAGCAGAACCATCGATCATAGGAGATGTATCTTTTAATCGTTCGGTAGTATTGCTAGCTGATCATAGTGATCAGGGTTCTATTGGTTTTATAATGAATAAACCTCTTGAGTATTTTCTTTCTGATCTGGTTCCAGAAATTGAAAGCGAATTTAAAATTTATAACGGAGGTCCTGTAGAACAGGATAACCTATATTTCATTCATAAAATCCCAGATTTGATCCCTAATAGTGTTGAGATTGCCGGTGGGATTTATTGGGGTGGTGATTTTACCGTTGTGTCAAAATTAATCACTGAAAATAAAATCACACCAAGCGAAATTAGATTCTTTCTCGGATATTCTGGTTGGGATGCCGAACAACTTAACCAAGAACTTGAAGCCAATTCATGGGTAATTGTTGAAAATAGTTATAAAATGAATATTTTCATCAAATCATATGATACTTTTTGGAAAGAAAAAATGATCGAATTAGGTGGTGAATATCTATTATGGTCTAATGCTCCTGAAAATCCAAGCTTTAATTAATTATTGTTATATCTCCTACCCATTCTTTATCATTTTCAAAATAATCTTACTTAATTCCCTAGTCTAATCCTAGAATTAAGAATACCTAATAATCTTTTTGAAATAGTATTATTATATTCTTTTTTTCTAAACTTTGTAATCGGTTTAATCCCCATTACTACATTGGTAATAAATAATTCATCAGCTTTTTGTAGTTCAAAAGGAGATATAGAAGCTTCTTCTACTTCATATTCTGGTAACTTATCCAAAATTCTGAGAAGTTGGGTTCTCACCACTCCTTTTAAACACCCATCTGTTAACGGAGGAGTTTTAATAACATTACCTTTAATCAAAAACAAGTTGCCGTTTAAAGCTTCGACAACCATTTTATTAGTATTTAAAAGCAAACAGTTTTCAAAACCGTTCTCTTTTGCAAAGATTCCTCCTAAAACATTAATAATTTTATTGTTTGATTTTAATGTACTAAGAAGATCAGGTGCTATATAATGATCTTTAAATAATGTAACCTCATAAGCATCCTCAGAAACTGTATAGAAATTTGATGATAGTTTAGATATAGAAATATTATATTCTATCTCATTATTAGAGGGTGTATATAATCCACCAGAAGCTCTATTTACCATTAATTTGATTCGTACAGAAGCATTTAACAAACCTGATTCTGTAATTAAATCCAGAATTTCCTTTTGTAAAAACTCAGGTGTAAAACCCATTGGGATCTGCATTCTTAAAATCCTCATGGAAGCCATGAGTCTAAAATAATGATCTTCCCAAAAAAGTATAGTTCCAGAATTAACTCTTATAGTCTCAAATAAAGCGTCTCCGTATGCATATCCCCTATTTTCTTGCAATGATTTTGTATCATTACTTTGTATCAAATTTCCATTGATGTTGATCATAAAAAAAACCCTTAAAACTTTTATCGTTAAAAGGGACAAATATACATTATAAATAAAGGAATTATGCTGATCCTAAAACATGTTTCAGGTTACCAATCATATTTTCCCAAAGCATTTTATTTTCATCCATTTCATCCTCTTCAGAATAATCTGTCACCATTAAAGAAACGTCTTTTGTAATTTCATCAACTTGTATACGTAATTCAAAAAAATAGTCGTTACCGTTTTCTTCATCTTCAACCCACCTGAATTTAATTCTTTCTCCGCTTTTTTTACTTAAAAGCTTCGCATCCTCTTCTGAGTCGTCCCAGATAAATGTAAACAGTTCTCCTCTGGAGTTTACATTATCGGCAAACCATTCAGAAAGTCCAGATGGAGTAGATATATATTGATATAATAACTGTGGAGAAGATTGAACCACAAATTCAAGTTCGTATTTTGTTTTATCTGACATATTAATAATTGTTGGTAAGCCAATATATAGATTAATTATCGACTTTAAAAGGAATTAAAAAAAAAATTAATTCTTCGATATTGTTTGCGTCAATCCATTTTGTTTTTATATTTGCACCCGCCTAAGGAACGATACCAATGTTTCTTTTGGATAATAAATCTGAAATTATGATTTATTAGTATATAAAAAAAGATTTGGCGAGGTAGCTCAGCTGGTTAGAGCGTCGGATTCATAACCCGGAGGTCGGGGGATCGTGCCCCCCTCTCGCTACAAAAAAAGGTTGTCATTTGACAACCTTTTTTCTTTGTTTTTACTCAACCCTTTAGCCTCCTCAACTTAAATTTTTCTCTTTAAGATTATTTCTTGTAAAAGGTTTTTATTCATATTTATTATCATTCTTAGGAAGCAAAGGCAATTAATTGCTGAATGTTTTTTAATTATCCACTCTGTAGGTAATATTTCTATTCGTAATTACAGTACGCATTCCTATTGCCAACGTATATCTTACATTATCAGAAAATGATGTTACTCCTATAAAACCATAAACATTACTCCCTAATGAAACAGCATTAATAATTGGAGTTTCATCATTAAAAACACCATCATTATCGGTATCCACTAATAATCTTAAATCTGATGCCGTAATCGTTCCCAATCCGGTAAGGTCAAATCTAACATCTACACTTCCGACATCAACTGCAGCTCCAGATGTATTAACTTCACTTATTCTCCATACTCTATCTAATCTATTAACAATCTTAGCAGGGATATCTGTTGAATTATTAAACAGTAAACTTCCATTATCATGACCCCACATCAAAAATTCATTATTATTTAAATTTCCAGGATTAAGTATTCTCACAATTCCTGTTCCTTGCGCGTCTGTATGAAGGTTACTTGCATTCATTCTACCAATACCAGCAACATCAAAATCATAATTACCTGCTGCTACATCATCTTCATTATAAACATTTACAGGAATTGAAATACTGGCATATTTGGCACTCAGGTAATTATCCACAATTATAGTCTGTGCAGTATTAAGACTGTTATTATAAAGTATAACTTCAAAGAAATCTCCACTAGCTTCATCTGCGCCAGTAGAATTCCTACCTATTCTATCATACGGTAATCCTGCTGCTGCCGAACCTATATTCAAAACCTGAGTGACACCATTTACTCTTACATCTACATTAGCAGAGCCACCTGTTTTATGATATGATATTATAGAATTTTGATTAAATGGAGAGCCAATAGTAGTAGCATAATCTGCAACTCCGTAACGAGTTATCCCTACTCTACCGGTATTAAACCATTGCTCTACTCTTAATGAAATTGTTGTATTATCAAATAGAGAATGTGAATTCCCTGTATTGACAGGGTTTAAAACAAAATACGTACTTGCATTAGAGAAAGATCCTGCAATTGTACCGTTCATAAATTGAGGGGTTGCCAAACTAGAATTAAAATTAACCGCATTAAAAGCCCCAGTAGTATTATAACTTGGTCGATTTGCTCCTGTTTGATTAAAATTATTATTATTTCCACTAGCGTCTGACCATTGGGATATTGCAGCTCCATTTATAGGGTTATCAGCTATACCTCCATCCGCATCAACATCATCTGACCTTAACCATATCGCAAGAGATGATGTTCCATCAGAAGCTCCTACACCTCCAGGACCGGTTTGTGCATACCCAAAAAAAGAATTAATCAATAGAAAAAAAAGCAGGCAAAAAACATCGTTCAATGTTATTTTATCAAAGTAGATCATTATAAGGGGATTTATGATAAAGATAAAATAAATCTAGTTGTTATATAAAACAATCGATAAATGGTTAAAAAATAGGGGAAGTTGACTAAAATCCTTCTTTAAAGAGCATAAAAAAAGACTGTTTTTTAAACAGTCTTTTTTTATATATTTTAGTTTTTAATCTAATTACATGTCTTTAGTTAATTCACCAATTTGTTTTGATTTGGTCTGAACGTATTTACTCAACTTTTCTATTTCCTCACCAGAGAGCTTAGAAATAAGAGAATTATACTGTTGATTAAGGCTACTACTTGCTTTTCCTAGTTCAAGCAAAGCATCCATATCATCATCTTTAATTGCCTTTTTATACTTAGTTATATATGCTTCATAATCTCTAACATATTTTTTAGCAGCTGCATCACTAAAGGTTGGTGTTCCTGGAGGTAAATCAGATTCTTTTTTCTTAGGTTTCTTTTTAGGAGTTTTTTTCACCTTTTTGACAGGTTCCTCTTCGGTTGTTTCAGTTATTTTAGGAACATCCTCAACCACTTCTTCTACCTCTGGTTGTTCTACCTTAGCATCTTTTTTACAAGAAATCATTGATAAGAGCGTAAAGCACAAAAAGGTTGTCAAAATACTTTTTTTCATAATTGTTTTTTTAGGGTAATTTAATAGTCAGTATAGAAGATTAAATCTATATTTTTTATTCTTAACTACAAAATTTAATCCCTTTTAAATCCAAAATAAATTATTGCAAAAGAGTTTTCAATTCTTCATAGCTTTTTTCTTCTTGAGTACCAGAAATCATATCTTTTACGGTAAATATTTCATTCTCAACTTCTGAGGTTCCGGCTAGTACTACAAATGGGACATTTCTCCTATTCGCATATTTCATTTGTTTAGCCATTTTTACATTATCCGGATATAATTCTGCAATCACTCCATCATTTCTAAGAGATCTAATCGCTTTTGTACAATATAAAGCTTCTGTTTCTCCAAAATTTATAAACAATGCTTTTACTGACGGCGCTACTGTTTCTGGAAACAAATCCAACTCTTCAAGCACCAGATAAATTCTATCCAATCCAAATGATATTCCAACACCACTTATATCTTTAAGTCCAAAAATCCCGGTAAGATCATCATAACGACCGCCACCGCCAATCGACCCCATCTTAACAGTATCTGGTCCAGATACTTCAAAGATTGCTCCAGTATAATAATTTAACCCTCTTGCCAAAGTAACATCCAGATCTAATTGAGCTGTTTTTAATGGCAAATGCTCCATATTATCTACTATAAATTGTAGCTCTTCTATTCCTTCTAATCCTTCTTTTGAAGTATTTAGTAATTCTTTTAACTTACCTATCTTTTCTGCCGTAGTACCCGTAAAACTAAATAATGGTTTTACTTTTTCGATAGCTGATTCAGAAATTCCTTTGGATAACATTTCTTTTTTCACTCCATCTTCTCCAATTTTATCTAATTTATCTAAAGCAACGGTAAAATCAATTAGCTTATCACTAGCTCCAATAACTTCTGCAATACCAGAAAGGATTTTTCTGTTATTCATCTTAATAGTTACTCCTTTTAAGCCTAGCTTATCAAAAACACTATCATAAAGCTGTATAAAATCAACTTCTTGCCATAATGATTTACTTCCAACTACATCTGCATCACATTGGTAAAACTCTCTGAATCTTCCTTTTTGAGGGCGATCTGCTCTCCATACCGGTTGAATCTGATATCTTTTAAAAGGAAATCCTATATCATTTTGATGTTGTACCACATAACGAGCAAAAGGAACCGTAAGATCATATCTAAGTGCTTTTTCGCTTATTTTAGTTGTAATCTTGGTACTATCTTTACTTGTATAAAGTGATTCTTCTACTTTACTTAAATAATCTCCACTATTAAGAATCTTAAAAATCAATCGATCTCCTTCTTCTCCATACTTACCCATTAGTGTTTCACTATTCTCAAAACTTGGTGTTTCGATAGGTTGAAAACCAAATAGCTGAAACTGCTCTTTAATCGTATTCATAATATAACTTCTCTTTGCCACTTCAATTGGCGAAAAGTCTCGAGTCCCTTTTGGTATAGAAGGTTTTTGTGCCATTAAATTAATTTATAGATTAATTTTAACGCTTCAGACTTATAATCCGAAACTTTAAACTTATTAGGGTGTAAATATCTTAAAAAGGATTAAAATTTTAAGTCTCAAAAGGCAAAGAGTTTTATTTCTTTTCATAAAAATCTGGTTTTTTGAGTAACTTTAAAGAGGTTTTGTAGTCTTATCATACAAACCGGTTAATTTACTCACTATGTTTTCACTTTTTAGAGAGAATATTCGAATTGCTTTGGATTCTATTAAAGGCCAGGTATTACGAACCATTCTTACCGTTTTAATTATTGCTATTGGTATTACTGCTTTAGTAGGGATACTTACTTTTTTAGGAGCTTTAGAAAAAACAATAGCCGGAGATTTTGCTTCTATGGGGGCAAATACTTTTAATATACAACGCTACGAATTTGCCACAAGAAATAGTCGTGATAGAGAAAAGATAAATCCAATTATCAATTATCGCAATGTCAAACAGTTTAAAGATAAATTTGTTTATCCTTTTTCTAAAACATCAATATCCTTTACCGGAACCAGAAATGCAGAAGTAAAATTCGAGAACGAAAAAACCGATCCTGAAGTTGCCGTTCTTGGTGTTAACGAAAATTACCTTGAAAATACAGGAACTGAAATTGATAAGGGAAGAAACTTCACCTTTTTTGACATACAAAACAATAATAATGTTTGCTTGATCGGTTCAGATTTTAAGAAAAGTATCTTTAAAAATACAAATCCTGTTGACAAGACAATCAGTATAAGAGGTGTAAAGTTTAAAGTGATTGGTGTTCTTGAAAGTAAAGGAGCTACTTTTAGAAATAATCAGGATTTAAGAGTATTGATACCTTTACAGGTTGCAAGATCTATTTATACATTACCTAATATCAACTATAACATTAGTGTAAAGGTTGATGACAAACAATATCTTGAAGGCGCTCAGGATGAAGCTATCATTACTTTCAGAAATATTAGAGGGTTAAGTCCTGTAGAAGAAAACAATTTTGGATTAGAACGCAGTGATGATCTTATCAACCGTATTTCTAGTATTACTTCTTATCTATATTATGCAGCTATTATTATTAGCATTATAACTATTTTTGGCTCTTCTATTGCTTTGATGAATATCATGTTAGTATCTGTTACAGAACGAACACGTGAGATAGGTGTTCGCAAGGCATTGGGTGCAAAAAAACATACTATTTCTGGTCAATTCTTTCTTGAAACCGTACTTATTGGTCAAATAGGAGGATTAGTAGGTATCATTCTAGGTATTCTCGTAGGGAGTATTGCTGCTTCTATCTCTAGTTTTCAATTTAACATTCCTTGGTTAGCTATTTTTGCTGCTTTTGGCACCTCATTTTTGACCGCCGTAGTATCCGGATTATATCCCGCAATTAAAGCTGCAAGACAAGACCCTATTGAGTCTTTAAGATATGAGTAATTAAGTAATAGTGAGAATTCTTAAGAATTATCAATCAACAACTAAATTATTTTTGCATCAGTTTTTCAAAATATTGATACAAATCTCCTTTGGTAATATTGGCGCCTTGAGCAATTAACTTGAATTTATCCAGGTTAGGATCATCACTGTACTCCTTTGATGCATTATAAAAAACCACTTGATCATCCATCAAATTGTTTCGTAACCAATCATAACCTTCAGGAGTTGTAATATCTATGGTATCATTCTCTACCTTAACAGCAATAAGATGCATCTGATCTTCTTTTAATTCAAAAAGATGAATTTGATCCTTAGAAAAATGCTCCAGATATTTTGCTCCGTCTAGTACTTTTTGCCATACCAGATCACTAAATATATCTATTTCCTCTTCTGCTACTTCGGGTTTATTTGTCTTTATATCATCCCATTCTTTAGCAGTAATAGATTGGGTAGCTAAAAAATTAATAAACTCCTGATGTAATTCTTCTAATTGCTCTTTAGTAAGTCTCTGATATTTCAAATCTCAGTTTATTTTCGATTAAAATGGATGCAAAAGTAATTATTATTATCAAACTGATCTTACTAAAACATAAAGTCTTTATCTTTAAACAACTCACACATCAATTTTACATACTATGAAAGTTTCAAAATACGTATTCATTTCGATTATATGTATTCTCTCTTTACTGAACTCAAGGTCTATTTACTCTCAAAAATTAGCCAAAATGGAGAAGAAAATTATTAAGTCTGTTGAAGCCAATCATCCGTCTGCTATTAAATTTCTGGAAAAAGTAGTCAATATTAATAGCGGTACCATGAATCATCAAGGTGTAAAAAAGGTGGGAATGGTATTTAAAGAACAATTTGATGCGCTGGATTTTAAAACTAACTGGATCAAAATGCCTCCAGAAGTCAATAGAGCTGGCCATTTATTTGCAGAAACTACAGGAAAAAAGGGTAAAAAATTATTATTGATCGGACACTTAGATACTGTATTTGAAAAAGATAGCCCTTTTCAAAAATTCACTGTTGATGGAGATATCGCCTATGGACCGGGTACGAATGATATGAAAGGTGGAGATGTCATTATTTTATACGCCTTAAAGGCTTTGCACGAAAATAATTTACTAAACAATGCCCAGATAATAGTAGCATTTACTGGCGATGAAGAAAGTACAGGTAAACCTTTATCAGTTAGCAGAAAAGATTTAATTGATGCCGCTAAGCGAAGTGATATTGCACTTGGTTTTGAAACATCTACTGGCTTTAATTATGCTACAGTAGCTAGAAGAGGTTCCTCTGGGTGGAAATTAGAAGTAAAAGGAAAAAGAGCACATTCGTCTGGTATTTTTAATAATAAAATAGGTGCTGGAGCAATTTTTGAGGCTTCAAGGATCTTAAATGAATTTTACACCACAGTTAAAGGCGAGGAGTTTTTAACTTTTAATCCCGGAGTGATTCTAGGAGGAACAGAGGTAAGTCTCAATAGTGAATTAAATAAAGGGGAAGCTTTTGGGAAAAGCAATGTAGTTTCTCAAACTGTAGTCGTTGAAGGAGGATTACGATTTATCTCTGAAGAACAAAAAGAAAATGCCCGAGAAAAAATGAGGAAGATTACACAAAATAATCTACCACATACCAGTGCTAAAATAAGCTTTAAAGACAGCTATCCTGCTATGCAACCTACAGATGGCAATCATAATTTATTACAGTTATTAAACGAAGTAAGTCATAATCTTGGACAAGGTGAAGTAGAAGCTTATGATCCTGGAAAAAGAGGTGCTGCAGACACTTCATTTGTAGCTGAATACGTAGATTGTCTCGATGGGTTAGGAACTATGGGAAAAGGAGCTCATACTCCAAAAGAAACCCTTGATCTTACCACATTTGAAGCACTCACCAAAAGAACGGCAATTTTAATCTATAGGTTGATCAACAAATAAAAAAAATCAGTTTTCAAAAATTCGAAAACTGATTTTTAAGTAAAATTAAATATTTGAATTAGCCTAAATTTTTAATTAAATATATATCGTAACCCAACCTGAGCCTGCCATCTTGATTCTAAACTAAAATCATTGGCAAAGGTTTGTGTTTGAGAAGTATCAAAAGTATAAATAGGGTTTTCTCTATTAGTATCAGATGGATCAAAAGACACTCCAACCGGTTGATCGTTTACTGGTATTTCTATAACACCCCAATCAGAGTTAATTAGATTTCCAAAGTTAAGAACATCAATACTTAATTGAATTGTATTGGTTCTCTCTCCTATCTGTATATCATAATCTTGTAAAACCTTAACATCCCACCTACCACGCCAAGGGCTTAAGATAGCATATTTTTCTGCATAATCACCTCTTCGCTCTCTAAGATATTCATCTTGTCGTATATACACCTCAAAAGCAGCTCTTTGCGCCTCTTGTTCAATAGCTGTTCCTGTAAAATTATAAGTATTCAACTCTTGTGTTGTGGGGATGTATATCAGGTCATTTAGCACAGAACCGTCATTATTAATATCTCCAGAATAAGTGTATGAAAACCTTCCTCCTTGCGCATATTCATAAAAAGCTCCCAAAGAAGTCCTCCATTGTTTACGGTTACCATAACTAAATGATTTATTAATCTGCCCAACAATTCTATGCTTGTCACCATAACGAGAAGAAGAACTTACCGCTTGGTTTACATTACCAAAAGCAGGATTTCTATCATAAGCATCACTAGAAATTTCTGCATCCAGAGAACTAGCATCTTCTGCTTCGAGGAAATTATATGCAATACTGGCATATAATCCATTATCAAAACTTTTCTGTAATTTAAAAGACCAGTTAAATGAATATCCAACATTAGTATTTGTAAATACATATGCATTCGTTGTACCGCCAAATTCATTTACCGCTCTATCTGAATCCAAATAAATAGGTCGATTATCTGCACCATTTAAAGTCCCTCTAGGTCTGGACAAACCATAATTACGTACCATTTGCGCATTAATGTCTTCTGTATAAATAAGATCTGTTGAAGCAACAATTCCATTCTTAAACTTATAATCCACTCCTAAGCTATTTCTCCAAACCTGAGGAAATTGAAAATCTGGAGCAGAAGTAGTATAGAAGAAAAAATTAGGATTTGCTACCTGATTACCAATCCACACAAAAGGCAAACGTCCTGTAAAAATACCTGTTCCTCCACGTATTTGTAATGTCTTATCTCCTTTTATATCATAATTAAATCCTAAACGTGGTGAAACCAACAACTTTCTCGATGGTAAATCAAGGCTATTTAAATTAATAGGTGTTCCGTTTTCATCAAAATAAGTAATCCCTGGCTGATAATTACCATCAGGAAAGGTTCCTCCTGCCGCTCTTTCAATATTTTCAGCAATTTTATCTTCTGTATCAAAGTACAACGGTTGATCTACACGCAAACCGTAGGTTAAAGTAAATTTATCATCTATTTTCCATTTATCCTGCGCATAAAATGCTAATTGACCAACATTGGTTTCTGCAAGTGCCCAACCATTATTTGCATTATTTGTATCAAAAACATTTTGAGCATTAGCCAGTGCTGCCGCTATAAGCCCACTATTAATTGCTTCTTCAAAACTTAAGCCTGTTAACGAAGGGTCGTTTCTGACACTAACAAAATCAGGAGCAAAAGTACCCACTCCTCCATTTGCATTAAAAAAAGTATAAACACCTAGATTAAAAGAGTTATCAAATTCAAAGCGCTCAAAACTTCCTCCAAGTGTAATCGTATGATTACCCGTTACGATATTTAAATTATTCGTTACTTGATAGACTTTTTGTTCCAAACGATTATTTATAGAAAATGGTTCATGACCTGCCACAATATATCGCACTCCATCTTGTGCAATATTAATTGGTGGTGCGGGAGTAGAAAATGGATCTCTGCTATCGTCAAAAAAGGTATATCCTGCCTGAAATTTATTCGATATATTGCCTGCAAAATTTGAGTTTAATTCTACTAAAAATGAATTAATCTTATTATTAATCCTATATCCCGAATTTCTAAATTGTAAAGTCGTAAGATCAGGACCTCGACGACCGATTGCTTCACGGTTCGCAGGAAGATCTCTAGATGCATCTAAAAAATTATAAATCAACGCCAAACGGTGATTATCGCTAATATTCCAATCTAACTTTAATATTCCTTTTGTTGATTCCGTAATATGAGTATATCCTTCATAAGGACCTGTTTCATATCCCAATAATCTTAATTGTTCAGAAACATAATCCAAATCTTCTGCAGAGACTCTTGATACATTAGCTCCTGTTAAACCTGGTCTGGAAGCTAAAAAATTAGATCCAAGGTCTTCTCGATCATCTCGTTCAAAATTACCAAAAACAAATAGCTTGTTCTTAATCATTGGTCCGCCTATGCTAAGCCCATATTGTGCTTGAGATAAATCAGGAACTATAATATCATCATCACCCACTTTATCTCCAGTCATATCTTCATTACGATAAAAACCATATACTGTACCCTTCCATTGATTTGTTCCACTTTTTGTAACAGCATTTACAGAAGCACCTGTAAAACCAGCTTGCGTTACATCATAAGGTGCTGTTGATACTTGAATTTGATCTATTGCATCCAATGATATTGGCTGCGCATTTGTTTGTCCTCCTGGTGTAGCTGCATCTAACCCAAAAGGATTATTAAATATTGAACCATCGAGACTAAAATTATTAAACTGATCATTTCTCCCTCCAAAAGAACCATTACTTGACGCAGTAGGCTCCAAGCGATAAAAATCCGCAGCAGAACGGGTAATTGTTGGCAACGATTTTAGTTCTCTGTTACCTATACTCGTTTCTGCGCCTGTACGCTCACTACTAAAAGTAGAATTTTTACCTGTAGTAATTACTACTTCTTCTAGCTGATTAGCATCTTCTACCATTATTACATCTAAATTATAGGTCTGTCCTAATTGAAGAAAAACATCATCAAATACTTTTTTCTTAAAACCTACATAACTGACAGTAATTCGATATGGTCCTCCTACCCTTAAATTGATAAGGTCAAAGCGTCCGTCAAAATTGGTTGTTGCCCCATAAGTGGTTCCTGTTGGAGAATGTATTGCGGTAATATTTGCAGTTGGCAATAATTGATTAGCATTATCATATACCACTCCAGAAATATTGGATGTGGTGACCTGAGAATAGGAAACGAGTGTCACCACCACAAAAATAAGTGTTAGAAGTTTTTTTTTCATTTTTAAGAGTAATTTGTGTGAATTACCGTAAAAGTTAAGCAAAAAAAATCGCCCTATTGGGCGATTTTTTATAATATTATCAAATGGTTATTAACCCATTTATTACTTAGCTTGTGCAATTACTTCAAAAGGAAGTTCAGTAATTACTGCTCTATGAAGACGTACAGATGCTTCATATTGTCCTAAACGCTTAATAGTTCCACCTCTAACAGTGATGAATTTTTTCTCTAATTCAACTCCTTCTTTAGCTAAAGCTTCAGAAACATCTGCATTAGATACTGATCCAAATAATTTGTTACCAGCACCTGCTTTTGCAGCAATTTTAATTTCTAATCCTAAAATTTTCTTAGCTATTTTCTCTGCATCTTCGATTTCTTTCTTTTCTTTAAAAGCACGTTGTTTTAAAGTTTCAGCTAATACTTTCTTTGCAGATGGTGTTGCTAACACGGCAAAACCGTGAGGAATTAAATAGTTACGTCCATAACCATTCTTCACTTCTACCACATCGTTTTCAAATCCTAGATTCTCAACGTCTTTTCTTAATATAAGTTCCATAATGTTATGACGAATTTTATTTTAATAAATCACCAACATAAGGCATTAATGCCAAGTGTCTAGCTCTTTTTACAGCAACACTTACTTTACGTTGATATTTTAAAGAAGTTCCTGTAAGACGACGAGGTAACAATTTACCTTGCTCATTTACAAAAGCCATTAAAAAATCTGGATCTTTATAATCTATATATTTGATTCCTGATTTTTTGAAACGACAATATTTCTTATTTTTTGTAGTATCTATATTAAGAGGAGTAAGATACCTGATCTCTCCATCTTTTTTTCCTTTAGCTTGTTGTTCTATAGATGACATAATTAAGCTTTTTGTTTGTTTCTGTTTCTTCTTTTCTCTGCCCAAGCAATTGCATGCTTATCAAGACGTACAGTAAGGTAACGCATTATTCGCTCATCTCTTCTGAACTCAACTTCTAATGCATTGATAGCCTCACCAGGTACCTGGTATTCAAATAAGTGATAAAAACCACTTTTTTTGTGTTGGATTGCATATGCAAGCTTCTTAAGCCCCCAATCCTCTTTTGATATCATCTTGGCACCGTTAGAAACAAGAATGTCTTCGTATTTCTTAACTGTTTCCTTTATCTGGTCTTCAGATAAAACGGGATTCAAGATGAAAACAGTTTCATAATGATTCATAAAAAATCTATTTTTAATTAAATTTGGCTGCAAAAGTAACACTATTTTTTTGATTTTCAAACATAAAAACCACTTCGATGAAACACCTTTTTTATCGATAAAAAGCTTAAAATGTTTGCGGAAATAATATATATTCAGTAATATTGTATTGAATATTAACCTAAGCAAGTGGAACAATCACAATTAAAATGTGCGGTAGTAGATGATTCCCGCCTCCAAAGATTAGCTATAGTAAAATTAATAGATGAGCACTCTTCTCTTGAATTAGTAGCTGAGTGGAATAATGCTATTGAAACTAAAAACGGTTTACTGGACACACAAGTAGACTTATTATTTTTGGATATTGAAATGCCAATACTCACTGGTTTTGATCTTTTAGATGACCTGGAGAATAAGCCTCATATCATTTTTGTGACCGGAAAGACTAAATATGCTTTCAAAGCTTTTGATTATGATGCTGTAGATTATTTGAGAAAACCTCTCAAAAAAGATCGTTTTAACGCAGCTGTTGAGAAAGCATTAAGTATGTCTCGTTTAAATTCTGAACATGCGGCCATCGAAGATGATGATTATATCTTTGTAAAGAGTAATCTTAAAAAACGTAAAATATTTTTGAGTCAACTTAAATATGTAGAAGCTCTTGGTGATTATGTAAAACTAATCATGGAAGACGGAGATCCTATTGTCGTTTTAGCAACTATGAAATCTTTTGAAGCAGAATTGCCAAGCGATCGTTTCTTAAGAATTCATAAATCCTATATCGTTAATCTGGATAAGGTAGAGCGTTACAATAGTAGAAATATTGAAATTGCTGACGAAAAAATACCTCTAAGTAGACATAAAAAGCATTCTTTAATAGAAGCACTAAACGGCTAGTTAAACGCAGCCCCTTATTTTAATAAGGAATAATATATTACTTTAAAATACTAACAGATCCTACATTCGTAGGATTTGTTGCTTTTATATTACACCTACTTATCCCTTAATAGTTATCTACATTAATAACTATTCTCACTCCAGAAAACTCGCGAATTCCTGAAAAAGAAGTATTTATCTTCTTTATAACATCCTTTGTTTTTTGAAGAGATTGTCCTTGCGGAATTTTTATAAGGATATTTTTATGATATTGATTTCTTATTCTCGCAATTGGAGGGAACTCTGGTCCCAGCACATTTTCTTTAAAAACATTTCTCAAAGATTTTGCTAACCACATCATAGATTCATTTACCTTATTATAATCTTTATGCCTACCCGTAATTTTTATAATTCTATAAAAAGGTGGGTATTTATATTGATGTCTTTCTTCTATCTGATCCTTAAACATTCCATCATAATCATTAACAGATACTTGTTGCAAAATCTGATGATATGGATTATATGTTTGTATCAAAACTTTACCTCGCTTACGGGTTCTTCCAGCTCTTCCAGCTACTTGCTGCATTAACTGAAAACTTCGTTCATGAGCTCTAAAATCTGGGAAATTTAATAAGTTATCAGCATTCATAATACCTACTAAACTTACGTTTCTAAAATCAAGTCCTTTTGTAAGCATTTGAGTCCCTACCAAAATATCAATCTCTCCTTCTTCAAATCTATTAATGATTTTTTCGTATCCGTGCTTACCTCGGGTAGTATCCTGATCCATTCTACCTATACTATGATCAACAAAAATGGATTGTAGTTCTTTTTCTATTTGCTCGGTTCCAAAACCTTTGGTTGACAGTTCTGTACTATTGCAGGCCATACATTGTTGCAACATTGCCATATGATATCCACAATAATGACAACGTAACTGATTGCGATGATTATGATATGTGAGACTTACATCACAATTAGGACATTGAGGTGAATGTCCACAAGTATTACATTCTACAACCGGAGAATATCCTCTTCTATTTTGAAAAAGAATTACCTGCTCTCCTTCTTTTAAAGCTTCTTGAATGGCATTTAATAGTGTATCACTAAAATGCCCATTCATTTCTTTCTTTTTATACTTCGTTTTTATATCTACCAGATTGATCTCTGGCATTAATACATCTCCATATCTTCTGGTAAGTTGTACTAAACCAAATTTTTCTTGTTTGGCATTATAAAAAGTTTCAATTGCCGGAGTAGCCGATCCCAATACCACTCTAGCATTAAACATATTTGCTAAGACAATCGCTGTATCTCTTGCATGATATCTTGGAGCCGGATCGTATTGTTTAAAAGTACTTTCGTGTTCTTCATCCACAATGATTAGTCCTAAATCTGTAAAAGGAAGAAATATGGCTGACCTAGCACCTATAATAACTTGAGCCTTTTCTGCATTATTCTTCACATTATTCCAGGCCTCTACTCTCTCGTTTACAGAGTATTTAGAATGATATACAGTTAGTTTCTCTCCAAAATATTGTTGTAATCTGGTAATTAACTGGGTCGTTAAAGCAATTTCTGGTAATAGATATAAAACTTGTTTTCTCTGTTGAATAATTTCATCAATTAATCTTACATATATTTCTGTCTTACCAGAAGATGTTACTCCGTGTAATAAACAGGCTTTCTTATCATTAAACGTCTCTTTAATCTCTTTAAATGCCTGAAGTTGATATTTATTTAGTTCTTTTATATTATTATCTCCTTCACCCTTAAATTGAACTCGATCGGTTTGTTTGTGAAACTCCTGTAATATATCTTTATTTACAAGTGCTTTTATTACAGCTGCAGTGCTATTTGCTGATTTAATAAGGTCGCTTACTTTTATTCCTTTAGAACTAGTCGCCTGTAATGTAAACAAATGCATTAATACCTCTCGTTGTTTGGGTGCCCTATTCATCTCATCTAATAATGAACGAAGTTTTTCTTCTGATCGATACTCAGGGTGTAGTTGTACGTACCTAACAACCTTGGGTTTATACTGTTCATAAATCTCTTCATGAACGGTAATTACCTCTTTTTCAATTAGTCTTTTAATTACTGGAAGTACATTTTTCTTACTCACAATATCCATTACTTCTTGAATACGAAGTAGGCTTTGATATTGTAATGCTTCATAAATCAAAAATTCATCATCTTTAAGAAGAGAATCATCTATAGTAACCTTATCATTCTTATTTATAATTGTTTCGCTTTCTAATAAAAAAGCACTTGGTAAGGCAGCACGCATAACCTCTCCTCTGGTACACATATAATATGATGCTATCCATGACCACAGTTGTAGTTGATGATCTGTTACGATCGGTGACTCGTCCAGTATGTGTTCTATTTCCTTGGCTTCGTATATTCTAGGAGGGTTCTGATGTACCTTAACAACCAAAGCTGCATAAATTTTACTTTTACCAAATTGGACAGCTACCCGTATACCAGGTTTTAAAAATGCAGCTTCATTTTTATTGACACTATAGGTAAACTCTTTGTCAAGAGGAATAGGAAGAATTACATCTATAAAATATGACATTCAGATTTATACTAGAAAGTAGATTATTTAAGTTTCCCTAGCAAAAATACAAGTTTACAATCGATTAATTACCATGAACTTTATTTGAGTTTAGCAATAAAAAAACCCGACTATCAATTAGTCGGGCCTTATTCACTATATATTTTTATTCTAAATCCAAATTGTTATTTTTTGCTTCCTAGCATTCCTCCTTTTATAATTTGACAAGCAGGTTCATTACCTAACCAAATTTTGAATAATGCATATTTAAAATCACGTCCTTCGATAAACCCAAGTTCTTTTCCGTTTTTATAGGTTTTTACCCCTTTTCCTTTTAAATATACTAAATCATAAAAATCATTTAACTGCATTGGAGAAGAGAATAGTTTTAAGAAATCATCGATTCTTGCATCAAGGGTTTGGGTATTACCAAACATTGCATCATCAAATCCTTTTCTAAATACTTTAATCATTCTCTCATTAGTAACTTTTTTTGATGCAATATTTAATCTAATTGCCATAGTCTCATCAGAATCTAACACTTTTCTATCATCTGAATACTTCTGTTTTGTATATAATGCTCCAGAATATGTTTTAAATGATAATACTTTTCTCATAGCACCGCCGTTAAAGCTTAGCTCTTCTCCATCAAAATTTATGGTGTCCGGTACTACAATATCTCCAATTCTTACTTGAGCTACTGCTGATAGACTAAATAGTAATACAACTGTCAGGGTAATAATTTTTTTCATGGTTTGGTATTTTATTAATTACAGCGGTTTAGTCTATTATAAATTAAAACCTAACCTAATAAAATGTTAAATTATTGATTTTAACCTAAGTATTACTCTCTAACCCACTGCTGAGTGCGGTATAAAAATGCAATGTAACCCCTTACATTTAGTACGTTTGGGTTATCTTCATCTATCCAGATTTTGCAACGATACGTTTTTCCGTTTTCAGGATCCATAATAGTACCGTCTTCATACTCCTCACCATCTTTTTCTAATCCTTTAAGGATTACCATTCCTTCAATTGGTTGATTATAATCTTTTCCTTTACACTCTACACAAAGGTTTCCTCTTTCTGCTTCATCGAGTATTTGAGTGATTTTTCCGTATAGCTTATCTCCTTTTTTATAAATCTCTACAATTGATCTTGGTTTACCGGTATTATCATCTATGGTTTTCCAATTACCAACAATCTGTTCTTGAGCATTCATGTTATAGCTCATTATTATAATTAAAGCAAAAAGAAGTGTTTTAAAAAGATTCATATTAATTAAGATTTGTGTTTAAAGTTTTAATTATTAAGTAATTTTATAAAGCCCAACAAAAAAGGCTATCTGAAAAAAAATCAAATAGCCTTCTTGATATCATATTTATATAAACTAGTTTTATTGTAAACCTAGCATTCCTTTCTTTAAAGCTTCACTTGCAGGCTCATCACCTAACCAAATTTTGAACAAGGCATATTTAAAATCACGTCCTTTTATAAGGCCTAATTCTTTATCATTTTTAAAAGCTTTTACCCCAACATCTTTTACATAAACCAGATCAAAAATATCGTTCTTAACTATTGGTTCTGAAAAGAATCCTATGAATTTTTTTATTCTTTCATCTAATGCTTTTGTATTGCCAAAAGTAGCTTTTTGAAACCCATCTTCTACAGCTTTTATCATCTTTTTCTGGGTTACAAAACCTGAAACAATATTTAATTTAATTGCCATTGTTTCATCTGCATCTAGAATAGCTCTAGGATCTTTATTTTTTCCTTGTAAATAAAGTCCTCCTGCATATAAGTCTATCCAAAGAACTTCTCTTAATCCTGCTCCGTTAAGTTTTAGTTCAGTTTCTGCAAAAGTCTGCTCATAAGGAAGTACGGCTTTACTTCCGACTCTGATTTGCGCGTTTGCCGCTGTAAATGAAATTAGTGCAATTAGTACTAAAGTAATTTTTCTCATCGTATAACAATGGTTTTATTTGGGATGTTAATAAATCTTCTCCAAGGTCTGCAAATATAAACTTTTTTTGTTATGCTTGCATAGCAAAAACAATGTAATTATGTTAAAATTCAGTACTTTATCGCAAAAATAATGCTTTTTATCCTATTTCATCCCTAACATTTCATTTTTTAATCCCTTATCTGCAGGTTTAGTACCCAGCCATATATTAAATAATGCTTTTTTGAAATCAAGTCCCTTAACGTAACCTTTTTCTTTTCCATCTTTATAGATCACACTACCTTTTCCTTTTTCATAAACAATGTCATAGATCTGATCTACTTCTATTTCCTCTTTTATGAATCCTATAAACTTGTCTATTCTATCTTGTAATGGTTCTGTATTACCATTAGTAGCCTTTTTAAAACCATCTCTTAAAGCTCCAGCCATTTTACTTCTAGACATCATTCCTGATTGAATATGCAACTTTATAGCCATAGTCTCATCCGCATTAGCAATTGCCTTTGCATCTTTGCTTTTCTTTTTAAGGTATAATCCTCCTGCATAAATATCAAAAAAGAATTTTTCTCTCATTCCTGCTCCATTAATCACCAAACTCTCTCCGTTAAATGTTACCTGGTCCGGTAATACGGCATCTCCTACTTTAGTCTGAGCTTGTGAAGAAATAATAGTAATTAATGCAAAAAGTAATACGCTTAGTTTTTTCATTTTTAAATAAATTAAGTGTTTGTGTATGTAATAAATAAATTAAAAAATTTTTCTTAGTTGAATCAGCGAGGCGTTTAATTCAAAACCTAACAATAATAGATTAGCATTGAGCCAGATATATAACATTAATATCAACATGGCCCCAATAGAGCCATATAATTGATTATAATTAGAAAAGTTATCTATATATATTCCAAATAAATATGTTGTAATCACTATTAAAAAAGTGGTCATAAATGCTCCCGGCGAAAAGAACTTATTTTGTTTCCCTTCAGAAGTGCCAAAATAAAATAAGGTTGCAATAATAACAAATATCATAAAGACAAATAAAGCATATTTACCTAATGTCAACCAAAAAACAGTATCATCAACCATTCCCATTTTATTTAAATCATCTACCAAATATGAAAAATACAATGTTCCTATAACCGTAACAAGCAACAACAATGCCACTATCAATGAAACGCCCAAAGCAACTACATACTGCTTTACGAAGTTTCTGTTAAGTGTTACGTGGTAAGAATATTCAAATCCAGAAAAAACAGCATTAATACCATTAGTCATTAAAAATATTGAAAGAATAAAGGCAGTGGATAATAATCCTCCTCTGGGGTTTGATGAAATATCGTTAAATATATCTTTAAAAAAAATGGCTGATTGTTTTGGTAAGGCTTCATTGATAAACAGAAAAAAGTTTTCCTGAAATTTATCAATAGGCACATATGGAATCAAATTCAGTAGAAATAGTAAAAAGGGAAAAAGTGACAAAAAAAAGCTCCACGATATTGAACTCGCTCTGGCAGAAAATGTTCCTTTGACAATACCTATGGTATAAATTTCTACCAAATCATAAATAGACAGTCCCTCAAAACCTGGAAGAATTATTTTCTTCCCTATTTTGACAAGAATATTTATTACAGGAATCTTCTTAAGTTTTTCCTCTACTGCCTTAGACATATATTTATATTGCTTTCAAACTCAAATCAAGATTATATACAGAATGAGTCAAAGCTCCACTACTTATATAATCTACACCGCATTCTGCATATTTACGAACAGTATTTTCATTAATTCCACCACTGGATTCTGTTAAGCAAGTGTTTCCTATTAAAGTTACAGCTTTTCTGGTGTCTTCATAATTAAAGTTATCAATCAAAATTCTATATACTCCTGGAGTCTTAAGAATCTCTTCTATTTCACCCAAGTCTCTTGCTTCTACAATAATTTTAAGATCAAGATTATTATCAGAAAGATAGGTTTTTGTTTTTTCTATAGCTTTGGTAATCCCGCCGGCAAAATCTATGTGATTATCTTTTAGCATTACCATATCATATAGTGCAAATCTATGATTCTCTCCTCCTCCAATCTTAACAGCCCATTTTTCTAATGCTCTTATTCCCGGAGTCGTTTTACGGGTATCCAAAATTTTAGTTCCGGTACCTTCTAATAATTTTACAAAATGATTTGTTTTTGTTGCAATAGCACTCATACGTTGCATAGCATTAAGTACTAATCGTTCTGCTTTTAATATGGATTGTGATCGACCGGATACATAAAAAGCCACATCCCCATATTTTACCTGAGCTCCATCATTGATGAGAACCTCAACCTGCATATCATTATCTACATAATTAAATACTTTTTTAGCAAACTCTACTCCTGCAATAATGCCTTCATCTTTTACTAAAAGTTTGGCTTTTCCTGTTGTAGTATTAGGAATACAAGCTAATGAACTATGGTCTCCGTCACCAACATCTTCACGAATCGCATTTGTTATTATTAAATCAATTTCTTTATCAAATTGAGCCTTACTAATCATACTGAATGGTTATTTTTGCTAAAGTAGGAAAAGAAGTTGGAAGTACGAAGTCAAGAAATAAACTGATACCCATGACAATTAAGCTAATCGCTATTGGTAAAACTGATAATAAGTTACTTATCAACCTTATTGATGATTATATCAAAAGGTTAGGTTTCTATGTGAAATTTAATTTTGAAATTATACCGGATTTAAAGAACGCCAAAAACCTAAGTGAATCTCAACAAAAAGAGAAAGAAGGTAAATTGATTTTGGATAAAGTATCTAATTCTGATGTACTTATTGTTTTAGATGAAAACGGAAAACAATATGATTCTGTTGGTTTTTCTGAATTACTTCAAAAACATATGAATAGTGGTATCAAACAATTAATTTTTGTAATCGGAGGACCCTATGGTTTTAGTCCTGAGATATATCAGCGTTGTAACGGAAAGTTATCTTTATCTAAGATGACATTTTCTCATCAGATGATCCGATTATTCTTTATCGAGCAATTATACAGAGGTTTTACAATTTTAAAAAACGAACCTTATCATCATCGATAAACATTTATAATATAGCATTCTTAACCAAAGATTTAAGTATTAAATTTTAATACATCTTTATTCTCTTGGCTTTGGTGTAATCTTGGTAATGGTATCTTTTTAACAGGGTAATAGCTTATTTCAATTTCTTCTCCATTTCTTAAAACAATGAGATCTACTTTTTTATCCGTTCTTCCATAATAAATACTTCGGCTTATAAGTTTATCATCTACTCTTATTCCCTTTTTATAAGCGGCAGATGTATTATCAACCGTTGTAATTTCATTCTTGGCATTATCATAGGTAAAACCAAGATCAAACACTTCTGATATCGGTTCGTATTGAAGGTTAAACTCATTATATATTTTGGCAAGATCTATTAACTCACCTTTTAAAATATGCTTATCAAAAAATGCCGTAATATCATCTTTTGTATACTTATTTATAGTTTTAATAAAAAAATCTGAGTTTATTCTTTGATCTTGATGCACTGCTGCTCCATAAAAATCCCTCATAGCATGATTTAGACTTTTATCTCCGTTTGAGTCTTTTTGTATTTTTAAATCTAAAACAAATGCAAATAGTGCTCCTCGATAATACGGCAGTTTACTATAATGACGATCAGACCAAAAGTTATCATAAGTAATCTCACTATTAGGTTTTTCTCCTACTGGAGAATTATACAAGTTTTTAATATTCTCATTCATTTGGTCAATGAAATATTTTTTATCAAAGTTTAGGATTTTATTGGATGTAATATTTTTGAATGTATAATATTCTGTAAACCCTTCACTAAACCAATATTGTTCTTCTTCATTTTGGTTTTTAATAACATGACCTGTCCAATTATGCATTAATTCATGATTAAATAAATAAACTAATTGATCTATAGAAGTTTCTTTGTTATTAGATACTACAGTTGCAAAAGAGTTAGTTAACCCTGTACCACCAAAACTACTACCTCTTTCCTGGGCTATAGGCATCATAGTAACGGTAAAATATTTTTGAGAATGATCTTGCCAAAAATCTCTTTGTGATTGCACAGTTTTCGTCAATAGTTTCATTATCGTATCATCTTCAAAAGGAATCCAATCTCCTCTAATGGCCAGAACTACATCGTTATTATTTATACTCGAAGTATAAGTTCTAAAATCTCCCCCCAGAAAAACTGCAGTAAGAAACTCTTCTTCAGTAATATCATTTATTAATTGTTCTTTCTTTTTACTCCCAAAGCTATTATGTATAGTATAATCTTCTGGAAAATCATTCCAATTTAATTTTATATTTAAATGTTCTTTATCATTATTAGATATATGCTTAGGAAACATAAAAAGATTATGTGAAAACACATGAAAATATGTTGAATTGATTATAGGTCTATATCGGTTTCCTGCTCCGATAGCATCTTTTATATCTTGTTTGAGTGTATACTCAAATTGAAGTGAGTCTATATTTTTGGGATGTTGAATCTCTATCCAGCTACTATCCTTATTTTGAGTTATTTTTCCTTGGATTTGAGATAATTGCATTGATTCTATACAATTATAAATATTCTCTTCTCCCCATGCATTATTTTGATATTTTAGCTTTGTAATACCACTTGGATCTGCTTTAAAAGACATTTGTATTTTAAGCATAGGGATATTATCCTTTAAAAAAGGAGAGATAATATAACTAAGATCAGTTGTTTTATGCCTATTACAGGAAAAGAGAAAAGCAACAAATATCAATCCTAAAAATGCTGTTTTTTTCATAATAAATGAGAATTGGTTGGTTAGTTAATAGACCTTTAAAACAAATACTTGTTGCAGTAACTAATTATATACTATCCTTTTATAACTTCTTTTAAATCACTAAACATATCTATAAAATCTTCGATAAGATCAACCGATACGAATTCTTTATCTAAAAAAACACTTAGTTTACCTCTCTTTAATTTTACTTTATATCCCATTTCATCTTTATTATAATAATTCCAGTTATAAGATGAATTAACTTTCTTCATTTTGGTTTCTAAATGATCTTTTAAAAAATTCTTTAGTTTCTCTGTCCTTGAACCTGGAAATTTGGCATTTACGGTATATACATCATCCGTATTGGATATCGAAATGCTTACTTTATAATTCCTATCTCCTGGCTCATCACTTGAATAATTAATTGATACTTTAGAATTAGATGATGTTTGAGCATTTCCAAAAGAAATTGCCAGTAATAAGCTTAATGTGCAAATGATTGTTTTCATAATATTCGTTTTTTGATTATTGATATTGATTGATTTATATTTTTTCTGATCTTCCGGTAATTGTTTTTAACTCCTTTCCTATTTTTTCAAATCTTTTAATCAGTTTATCCGAAGCAAGTTCTTTATCAACATTGATTCTTAATTTATTTCCTTTTAACCTAACTTCGTACAGAACTTCTCCTTCAGTTTTCTTTGTCCAGTAGTAAGTCCCCTCTTTTATGGTTAAATTTTCTTTACCAAACTCATCTATAAGGTATGTTTTTACATCATTCTCCATATATCTCATATACCTTACTTTTATTCTGAAATTTTCATCCATATCCATAATAGCAAAGGATCGATAAAAACTTCCTTCTTCAGTATCTCCACTTACGCTTACGCTTACTTTTGTTGAAGATTTTGAAGATTTGTTGGTAGTTTGTCCATTACACGTTAATACTCCAATGACAAGACTTGCTAAAATTAAAACTAGTGTTTTCATAATTATTCGTTTTTGTTTGCTGATATTCCATCAGTAATGATTATTGATTGATTTTTATAAATTATTTATTTGTTGTTTTGTATTGGTTTTGATTTTATTCTAGATTTGATAACAACAATATTATGTCACTCTAAATGTTAAGCCTACTCCTCTTACGCTTTCTATAGCTATTTGTTGATCTTGTTTAAAATATTTTCTCAACCTACTAATAAACACATCCATACTCCTACCAGAGAAAAAGTCATCATTACCCCAAACATCTTTAAGCATTTGCTCTCTTTTGATCATAACGTTTTTATGATTCCATAAATACTGGATCAAAATCGTTTCTTTTTCTGTGAGTTTTTGTGCTTCATTAGCAAATTGTAATTGATGATTTACAGCATCAAAACTATATTTTCCTATAGTGATTACTTTTTCTATTTGAGTTTGAACCTGTTTGGTTCGTTTTAAAATATTTTGAAGTTTTAAGACTAATATATCTGCTTCAAAAGGTTTAACTATATAATCATCGGCTCCTAATTTTAATCCTCGAATCTTATCTTCTTTCATTTTTCTCGCGGTAAGAAAAATGAAAGGAACTTCTGGATTGTGTTCTATTATTTCTTCGGCTAACGTAAAACCATCCTTTTTAGGCATCATTACATCTAATACGCATATATCAAAATGATTTTTATGAAATAGCTCTAATGCTTCTTTTCCATCTTTTGCCCAGTTCACTTGATAACTATGCAATTCTAAATATTGTTTTAATATGCTTCCAAAATCAAAATCGTCTTCTGCTAATAAAATTTTCTTCATATCTCTGAAATAATAGGTATTGTTATGGTAAACGTTGTTCCTAAACCAGGCCTGCTCTCTAATTCAATGTTTCCTTGATGCGCCTTTATTATTTGATTAGTATAGAATAAACCAAGACCCAAACCTTTTACATTATGAACATTACCCGTGGTAACTCTATAAAACTTTTCAAAAATCTTTCTTTGTTCCTTATGTGGGATGCCTATACCATTATCATGAATTGATATTTCATAGTATTCATCACTCAATTTTGTTCTTATTACAACCTCAATATGGTCTTCACCATATTTAACAGCATTATCCATTATGTTTAATAATGCAGTAGTAAATAAAAACTTATCGATACTAAGAGGTATTTCTCTAAATTCAATCTTTGACACAACCTTAACATCTTGATCTTTGACTGCTAATCTAAAATCCTCAATTACTTCTTTAAAATATTTATCATCTATCACTTCTTCTTTTTGTAAGACGATTTCATCGGATCCTAAGGTATTATTCATCACTTGATCGATAAGCTTATGTAGCCTATTATTTTGTCTATCCAGAATATCAAGCGCATTAGAAAAAATCTTAGGAGAATTTTGAGTTTCTTTATTTCTTAAACTTTTTGAAGCAATTGCCAGAGTAGCTAATGGTGTCTTGAGTTCGTGAGTAATATTATTGATGAAATCTGTTCTTACATCAGCTATTTTTTTCTGTTGTATCAATGTTTTTATTGAGTAAAAAAGTAACCCAACTACAAAAAGAAAAAGCAACACTGAAAAAACAAACAAGACAGTCATTTGTCCAAAAATAATTCTTTTCCAATCAATGATATTTACAGAATCTACAGTTCTTATCTCTAAATTCAAGGATGTTTTTATAAGTTCATTATTAAGGTCATCTTCATAATCGTGCTCAGTCGACCATCTTCCTTTACTCATTACATAACCTTGTTCATCTGAAAAATCTTCTCCAAAAAGGAAGTAATTACCTTCATTTGCTGCTGAAAAAATGGTATCCATGATTTCGTTATCAAAAATTACAATACTCTTAATGGTTTTTTTATATTTTAGATCATATTTCAGATTAAGTTTTGCCACTTCTTTTCTATAATAATCCCTGAACAAAACACGAAGAGAGTCTGTTTGAGGTTTAAACCGCTCTATGGTTTCTTTCTTAAGTATGTTGTTCTTTTTATATTCTACTAGATTTTCTGTTAGTTGATTGTACCATAATTCTGTTAAAGAATCCATTTCTTTAGTATTATCGATATTAGAAACGGATTTTTTGATTTCTTTGATGAATACATCTTTTTTTAATTGGTAAGTATTGTATATCAAGTATGCCTGAATCCCTGATAATGCCAATAATGAAAAGATGGCCGTAATGATTAGTATGTTTATTTTTTTCTTCATTGACATAGTAGTACATTTTTATTTCTTCATAAAATTTATGAGATAATCATCAAAAGATCTATTATGATTAAAGATAGTTTTCTGATATTCTATTTTTAGTTTTTCGAGTAGCCTGGTTAAGTTAAAGCCTATTGTATATACATACAGTCCTTTTATAGTATACATCCACTCATCCTTTTCTAAAGTATATTCTGGTAAGTTTTCTGGATGATAAAATTGATCTAATTGAGTTAAGGCCGGAATGTGTTCTACATCTTTCAAATATTCTTTAGTCTTATATTCAATATATCGAGCGGTTCCCTCTGATCTTTCCAGAGAACTTTCTATATCGGTTATATTAGTTTTAAACTCTTCTTTTACTCTGGATATTCTATTCTTTTTGAGAGATAGATATGTGTTTATCATTTTTTCTATGCTCTCTATTTCGTTTTCTTTTAAACTATTTAATAATAATTCATTCTCTTGTTTAATACTATTTCTAAACCATTTAATATTTTTATAAAAATAGGCCAAAGTATCTCTATCAAAATCCTTTTTACTCGTTATTTGATTTTTTCTAAATTTTTTAATCTTCCTTTGATATTGATGAAATGTTTCATGTATAACCATGCTTAACCACTCATTAGTTTCTTTTACATCGGGTATAAACTTGTTTGTGAGTGATACATCACTAAAAAAAGCTATAGTATTCTTATAATCTAATTTGGTACTATCTTTTTCTCTCCTGCTCACATACATATATAACGCTGTAGAATCGATTTTATCTGATACTTTTCCTATAAGAGGAAGGTTCCTGTTCTGTGCCAGTTTTTTATAAGAAATCTTTTTATTCAATTTCTCATTAGGATTTATAACATATACTCCATTCATTGAGTAATACATCATAGGACCAAATAGTATTTTTTTAGAAAAATCTGGCCAGAACTTTTTGCTCACCTCTTGCTTCACTTTTATTAAATACTTAAATCGTTCATATTCTAATTCATCATTTTGTATACTTTGTTTTGCAAAAGATGTACTACCAATTAAAACCATTATTATGATAACTACGCTTCTTTTTTTTGAAATTATTGTATCCATAACCACTACAATGAATTAATAAGTTCTATAGCTTTCTCTAATTGACCTTGAGTATCTTGTTCATAATATTTCGGGACAAATTTTTCTCTTGGCATTCCATTTACGTGAAATAGTTTCTCAACAGGGATTTGAAAACCTATTCTCGTTTCAGGTAATGTGTTATCATATATTGCACCTAAAAGACCAGCCATCTTAGCACCTACAATTTCTGCTCTTTCCATTGCATCAAAACCAATAGTAATTCCTTCACCCATACTTCCGGTCCAGGGACCGCAAAGAACTATCAAAGTCCCTGTATAGGTTTTACCTCTTGGCACTACTAACTCAATTGTTTTTCTTGTAGTGTCATACATTTTTTCTTCATATGGAAATGTATGTATTTGATATGGTAGTTCTTTATCAATGAACCTTCCCATAATCCCTCTGGCGATATTACTATCTCCTCCACTAGGTGTTTCTCTTAAATCCAAAATAATTCCTTTTGAAGTATTTAATTGATCCAATGCTTTATCAAAAGCCTTAATTGTATGATTGTTACCTAACGAATTATTAATTTTAATGTATCCTATATTATTCTCTAATCTTTTGGTGGTTATTAGATCTTTTGATGAGTTCCATTTTGTATCATCCGGATAGAATGTTAATGAGTCATTAACATTAATACTTCTTTTTGTATCGTGGGTTCCTGCCAATATCATATTTGCTAAATATTCATGCATCTGTGGTGTAAACTCATTAGTGCTAACAGGCAAATATTGTTGTACTGTTTTATGTATCGATATGTCATTGACTCCTGTGATAACCATTCCTAATTTTAGCCCGGCTTTTTCTGAAGGAGATCCTTCTCGTAATCCATTTATTATGTATTTATTGTCTTTGTATCTAATAGAAATATCAGATGAGGAAGGAACTAATTTATAAGAAGAGGCTCTATTAACGTTTAATCCTACGTGACCATTATAAAGCTCTAAATTGGTTCTTTCTAATAAAGCAATGAAATCATCATCATTTTGTATTTCTCTAACTTTTGGCCCATAGTATTCTTTTACTTTATTCCAATTTGTTTCTTGAGTATCAAAATATCCAAAATAGGTATCAATGGTTTTCCAATAAATATCAAAATCTTTTTGATATTTTGTTTGTCCAAATGTGGTAGAGACTACACATAAAATGATGATGATTCTTAACATTACTGTTCGTTTATTGATTATTGATGAGATCAAATTTAGAGTAATGATTAAATGAATCATCATATTTGATTACCGTTAACCCACCATTAACCTTAATAAAATAATCATCCCTTTGTTTTAAAGGGATTGAAGTATTTATGTTAACAAGAGAAAAATTAGGATTAATTATTACATTTGCTGACAAACTAACGAATCTCCTTGTATGCTACCATATTTAAAGCTTGTAAAATTTGACAACCTGCTTATCATTGCCTTAGCACAATTATGTATCAAATATGGTTTGTTTGAACCTTTTGACGTGGCAATTACTTTGAATAATTTTGGTATTGGATTAGTTATTCTTGCGACTTTTTTTATTACCGCTGCCGGTAACATTATTATTGAGGTTTATAATGCAGAGTCTTCAAATCACAAAGAATTACTATATGGAACTATCACTGAAAAATCTGCTAATAGGTTATTTATAATTTTCAATGTTATAGGTGTTTTTATTGGTTTTTACTTATCAAACCTCATAGGAAAACCAGGATTTGTTGCGTTATTTATAATTATTTCAGGTTTATTTTATGTTTATGCATCCTACTTAAAAGAGATTACGGGGCTTAAAAATATTTTAATAGGTTCTTTTGCTGCTTTGAGTCTTTTAGTTATCGGTATTTTTGATTTGTTGCCGGCGATAACAGAAAAAAATAGAGAGTCACAAACCGTTATTTTCTCTATTATTTTTGATTATTCAATATTTGCTTTCTTATTGGTAACACTTCGAGAAATTATAAAAGATTGTACTACTGTAGACAGAGATTATAACGTAGGAATCAAAACTATTCCTGTAGTTTTAGGTAAAGATCGAACTTCCAAATTAGTCAGTTTACTAACATTAATACCTATTATTGCTGTTATTTACTATATATATACATATCTATTTTCTAATAGTAATGCGGTCATACTGGTATTGTTTTTAATTGTTGCCCCGTTACTTTATTTTATGATTAAAAGTTATACTGCAGAAAGCCTTAAGCACTTCAAACAATTATCTCTTATTTTAAAAATAATTTTAATCTTAGGAGCAATATCTTTGCTGCTTTACCAATTTATCTTAAAATAAACTATGCTCAAAGAAGTATTAAAAGGTTATTCTATTATTCTAGCTTCGGGATCACCTAGAAGACAACAATTTTTTAAGGATTTAGATCTTGATTTCACAATACAACTAAAAGAGGTAGATGAAATATATCCTGATTACCTCAAAGCTGATGAGATTTCAGATTATCTTGCAGAGTTAAAAGCAGATGCCTTCACTAATTTAAAGGCCAATGACATCCTGATTACTAGTGACACTATTGTATGGCATAATGGTAAAGCTTTAGGAAAACCCAAAGGTTTAAAAAATGCCATTGACATGATTACTTTATTATCTAATGATACTCATGAGGTTATTACTTCTGTTTGTTTTAAAACTACTGATAAAATAAAAACAATCAATCAATCCACAAAAGTTACTTTTAAAGCACTAGATCCTAAAGAAATAGAATATTATGTAAACACCTATCAACCACTAGACAAAGCGGGTGCATACGGTATTCAAGAATGGATAGGTTTAATAGGAATTTCTCATATAGAAGGTAGCTATTTTAATGTGATGGGACTTCCTACTCACCTTGTTTATGAATCATTTTTAGAACTTGTAAAATAAAGATTATAAGTAGTTTCTGAATAGAATAGAATTTTGTTATAATTGGTGATTACTTTATTATAACAAATTTGTTTTAGATTTATTAAAAGAACAATGAAGTAATAGCTTTTATAAGCATCCCGTAAAGAATTACTAATGTAATTACTAAACGATATTTTTGAACTATTTTATTCATTTTTTCTAAATTAAAACAGCAAAACCCTAAAACCTATTTTTTAAGGCTTTGCTGTACTTGCTTGGGACAAAGTATCTTTTTTGTTATATATATTTCTTAAGAAATAGTTTTGTAAAACTCAATAGTTATAATATTAATTTTACGTTAAAAACTGAAATATATTATGTTTATAAAGTACTAGCACTGTTCCAGATAAAATAATACCAACATTAGATAAAATGATCTTTTTTAACTAAATCAATCGTTTTTTAAAATTATAAATGAATAATTTTTACTTGTATTAATTTATTACCTCCTCTCAACTAATACCTTAGAATTTTATTCAAATTTATTTTCAAAATTTTATATAAAATCGTTCCCTGTTTATGAAACGTTAAGTAAACTTGCCAAATCGCGGCTTTGTTGTAATTTGTGCCAAACATAATCCAAAGATAAATGCTATGAAAAAACTTCTTGGTATAATAGGAATTTTAGGAGTACTAATGATTATTGCCTGTAGTAACATTAAAGAGAATAATAATGAAAAGATCGCTTCTAATACAATAGCTAAAGAAACAAAAGAGCCCGCCAAACAAATATCAGAAGAGTTTAAGAAATATTGGTATGCCGGAGAGGCAGAAATATCCTCATATCAACTAGAACAGGCTAGATATGGAGAAATTAGAAAAGGGACTGCGGTTCTTATTTATGTTACCGAAGATTTTCTACCTAAAGAACAAGTAAAAGCAGATTCTCAAAACACTGATAATGTTCCTGTTTTAAAACTCAATGCTACTAAAAAATTTAATACTGGTATTTACCCTTATTCTATTATGCAAAGTACTTTTTATCCAGTTGCTAATAACCAGCATGCAATCAAAGTATCAAGCTCCATGCAGGAATGGTGTGGTCATGTATATGCACAATTAAACAATAGAAAACAATTTGAAATACTATCACATTCCTATTTTCAAGGTGAAGCTGATCAAGAGTTTAAACTTAATAAAGCAATCCTGGAGAATGAATTATGGACAAAGATTAGAATCAATCCTAATGAACTTCCTCAAGGAGAGCTAAAGATAATTCCATCTTTTGAATACTGTAGATTAAGACATAAAGAAATAAAAGCTTATACAGCTATTGTCTCATTACTTAAAAAAGATAATTCGAATACATACACAATTGAATATCCAGAATTAAAAAGAAAAGTCAATATTACATTCAATGCTTCTTTTCCTTATGAAATAGAAAGCTGGACAGAAACCTTTAAAAGCGGTTTTGGTCCTAACGCAAAAGAGCTAACTACCAAAGCTACCAGAATTAAGAGTATCAAATCAGCATATTGGGGTAAAAACAGTAATACAGACGAAACATTAAGAGAAGAATTAGGATTAAAATAAATTTTCTAAAAAAAATCAAAACCTTTAATTACTAAAAACAATAAAACCATGGCCACTATTAAAAAACTATCAGAATCCGAAATACAAACTCGATTAAAGGAAATTGATGGATGGGAATATAAGGACAATGCCATACATACCACTTTTGAATTTCCTGATTTTAAAGATGCTTTCTCTTTAATGACTCGAATTGCTTTTGAAGCAGAAGCGCAAAACCACCACCCTGATTGGTCTAATGTATATAACAAACTTTATATAAGCTTATCAACTCACGATGCTGGAGGAGTTTCTGAGTATGATTTTAAATTAGCAAAGACTATAGATGCATTAATAGATGGCGAATAGTTGATATTAATTTAAAAAAAGGAAAAACAAAAAGACTACAAATCAAACACTTACTATAAAACTTCAAAAAAAGTAAAAAAATATCCATTTTTTGGGTAACATTTTCTTCCCTAAAGGTACTTACTAAAGGTACGACGTAAAACATTTGCCAAAAATTCGGTTTCTACTTATGTTTGTAATCGAATTTTTAAAATTAGCATAATGGGTAGAGCCTTTGAATTTAGGAAAGCACGAAAAATGAAGCGTTGGTCAGCAATGGCTAAAGCGTTTACAAGAATTGGCAAGGATATTGTAATAGCAGTTAAAGAAGGAGGACCTGATCCCGATTCTAATTCTCGTTTAAGAGCTGTTATTCAAAATGCCAAGTCTGTTAATATGCCTAAAGATAACATCGAAAGGGCTATTAAAAGAGCCTCTGATAAAAATCAGGGAGATTATAAAGAAGTGCTTTTTGAAGGATATGCTCCTCACGGAATTGCTATTTTGGTTGAAACTGCAACTGACAATAATAATAGAACAGTTGCTAATATCAGGTCGTACTTTAATAAATGTGATGGAAATTTAGGAACCTCAGGATCCGTTGAATTTATGTTTGACCACACCTGTAACTTTAGAATTAATGGCGAAGGACTCGATCCTGAAGAATTAGAACTAGAGTTGATTGATTTTGGAACAGAAGAGGTGTTCTTAGATGATGATGGAATATTGATATATGGCTCTTTCGAGAGTTTTGGTACAATCCAAAAAGAACTAGAAAGTCGTCAAATAGAAATATTATCATCAGGTTTTGAACGTATTCCACAGGTAACTAAAAAATTAACTCCAGAACAGGCAGCTGATGTAGAAAAGCTGTTAGAAAAAATTGAAGAAGATGACGACGTTCAAAACGTGTACCATACAATGGAGGAATCTTCTTCTGAGCAGGAATAACCTTAATTTTTTAATATTTCAATCAATTTAATCATTAATCAAATTTTATGAAAAAAACTTTATTAATTATTGCCTTAGCGGTAACGGGGATCGTATCAACTCAAGCTCAAGAAAAAGTTCGTTTTGGTGCTACTGCAGGGTATTTAAGCGGAAATGCTAAAGTGGATACAGATTTAGGAGATTTTTCAACCACAGAAGGTGGATTCTATCTAGGTTTTGTTGCAGATTTTAATGTTTCAGAACAATTCAATGTACAAACAGAATTGAGTTATGCAAACATTGATGATACTAGCTTTATGCAGTTGCCTATTATGGCCAAATATTATGTTTCTGAAAACAGCGGATTTAATATCCAAGCTGGTCCACAGATAACATATACTTTAGAAGATGTTGCCGATGATTTTACAAAGTTTAATATCGGATTAGGAGCAGGTGTAGGATACGACATTACAGAAAATATTTTTGTAGAAAGTCGTTATGTATTCCAATTGAATAATTACTACACAGGTTCTGCTGACATTACATCAAGAATCAATTTTTTAAATTTCGGAGTAGGATATAAATTCTAATACTTCAACAAATATAAGGTTATAACGAGAAGGGTTTAGTGATGCTAAACCCTTTTTTATGTTTTAAGTTTTTACCACGTATATTATGATTAATCGCTAATTATTTATCAAGTGTAGTAATTATTTTTACGGGTTTCTTTTGTTATTTTTTGTCTTATAATACGACTATATCAAAAATATGTTTATGAAACAATTACTCTTTTTCCTATTCATTTCTTTTAGCACTCTTCTATATTCTCAAAATATGGATAATAATAGACTATTAGAAATTATTACTAAACAAGCAGATACTGTTAGCGGAATCTCAGGCAACTGGCAATTTGTATATAAAGAAATACCTATGCTTTGTGTTACAGATGCAACAAATAATCGCATGAGAATTATTGCTCCTATCATTCAATCAGAAAATCTAGATGAAAATTTATTATTAGACTCTTTAACTGCCAATTTTCATTCTGCCCTTGATGTAAAATATGCGATATCAAATGGGATCTTATGGTCAGCCTATGTTCACCCACTTAAAGAATTAACTGATCATCAAGTTGAAAGCGCATTATCTCAAGTATATTTGGCTGCAAAAACTTTTGGTACTACATTTTCTAGTACAGAATTAATTTTTGGAGGGCGAAATAATGAAGAAGCTCCTAAAGAAGAAATAAAAGAGAAAAAAACTTATAAATTTTAATCTTCCGTATTAAAACTATATTGTGCTTTTTTTCCTATAACTCCCTTAAAATAGTCATACATAAATTCAAAATCTTTTTTAATATCATCAGTTGGATAAAAAGGTTCTGATATTACGTTTTGTTTTTTGGCAAAATCAAAAGTCACCATAATAATGGGCACTTTTGCTTCTTTAGCAATATGATAAAAGCCCGTTTTCCATTCTTTGACTCTTTTCCTTGTTCCTTCTGGAGCTATTGCTAATCTTAATTCTTCCCGTTTCCTAAAAATTTCAGCTATTGCTTCTACTTTATTCTGGCCAGGAGTTCTATCTAGCGGTATCCCTCCTACTTTTTTAAAGTACCAACCAAATGGCCATTTAAAAAGTTCTTTTTTAGCTAAAAAACTGATTCTAAGTTTCACAACTTTTCTAACCAGCAGGCCAATATAAAAATCATGCCAACTGGTATGCGGAACCACAATTACCATACATTTTTTAATAACTTCTCCCTGAAAATCTCCAACTATTTTCCATCCAAGAATTTTATGATATATAAATGATGAAAAACCTGCCATAAGAAAAAAATAGAAAAATTATAATGTACGATAAATACCTTTAAGTATATCAGCGTTTACTTTTGTTTTCCAATCTGGACCTAATGCATTCTCCCAAAGTGGCTCTAAACCAAGTGCTACAGAAGTCATAACATCTAATTGTTCTTCTGATACATTAGCACAAACTCCTGTAGGCAATTTTATATTATGAATATCCTTCATTTTTTTAAACAAAGCTACACCCTCTGGATAGTAATCCTGGAGTTTATCAAATACAATACAATTACCTATCCCATGTTTTGTTCCTAATACATATGCCAAACCATAACTCATAGCGTGAGCTACACCAACTTGAGAATATGCAATACTCATCCCTCCATGCCACGAAGCCATCATTAGTTTTGCATCTGCTTCAGTTTTATCCAGATCATCAGTAAGGAAAATTTCTTTACATAGATCGTATGCTTTTTCACCATAACTCTGACTAAAAGCATTCAAATATGTTCCTTTTAAAGATTCTATACAATGAATATAGCAATCCATACCTGTATAAAACCATTGGTCTTTAGGTACATCTTTAATTAATTCCGGATCCAAAATCACCTGATCAAATGGTGTAAAATCAGAGTTAATACCTAATTTTCGTTCAGGTCCTGTAAGAACAGTAGTTCTTGAAACCTCTGCTCCTGTTCCTGAAATAGTAGGAATCCCAACATGGTATACAGCTTTATTACTTACAAGATCCCAGCCCTGATATTCACTAGCACTTCCTGCATTGTTTAACATAATTGCAACTGCCTTTGCCAGATCTAATATTGATCCTCCTCCAATACCTATAATTCCACTTGGAGTAAAAGCGTACTCTTCTTTTATCAAAGTAACTAAAGTATCTACCTGAGAAGTTTTAGGTTCTTCTTCTGTAGAAATATAAAGTATTTTATCAAACGATGACAATGGTATTCTATCCTCAATAAACGAAGTATTATTTTCAAATACATCATCTATTAAATAAATAAAAGGTGCGCTATCCCTTCGCTGAGGCGAAATAATCTCTCCTATTTGATCAAAAGATCCTTCACCAAATACCACTCTAGGCACCATGGGGAAGTTCTTATGAATCCCTGTCTTAATTTCTGCAGTAGTTGTAGGTTCTGTACTCAAAAGATTTTCGTTATTCATTATTTTCTTTGCTTTTTCTAAATCTTCAGGGGTATCGATTTCCACACCTTCATGATGTGTTTCCACCATTTTAATATTCTTACCATATTCTAAATATCGAATACATTCGATTTTTTCTGATGCTTCCAATGTGCGCATCGGTAAGTGATAAAAATCTAAAATAGCTTGTTTTCTAAAAGCATAAACACCTTTGTGTTTATAGTAAGTATGATTAATTTCTCTGTCTCTGGGATAAGGCATTGGAGAGCGAGAGAAATATAATGCATAGTTGTCTTTATCAACAATCACCTTTACACTATTAGGATTAACTATATCATCCCAATCGTTCATAGGCGTCATTAAACTTGCTAGATCTATACGATCTGCATCTGTATCATAAAATACATCGAGAACCTTCTCCAGACTTTCTCTTTCTGTAAACGGTTCATCTCCTTGGACATTTACCACAATATCAACATCCATGTTTTCTACGGCCTCTGCTATTCTATCACTGCCGCAGCTATGTTCTTTTATACTCATAATGGCTTTTCCGCCATGTGAAGTAATTTCCTTAAAAATGATATCACTGTCTGTTACAACATATACTTCATCAAAAAGTTTGGCACTTTGAGTAGCTTCATATGTTCTGAGAATGACAGTTTTTCCGCCTAAATCCTGCATTAATTTACCCGGAAATCGGGATGCAGCATACCTGGCGGGTATCATCGCTATAGTTCTAAGTTTCGGTTTGTTCAAAATTGCTTGCTTTTTGCAACGTCAAAAATAGCCTTTTTCTATCGATTATCAAGAAGACCTAAAAAATAGTTTTTTATAAATTTTCCTTAACCCTATAAACAATAATAATACCAAGATTATTGCCAAAAACGGTAAAATCACAGAAGTTATTGATAGAACGGTTGCTGTACCTGTTTCTACCGTGGCTATTAAAGGGTTTGCAACCCCTCCTGTAGTTGCAGTAGAAGTTAATCTTGATGCTCCCATTGTACTCTTAACCGTAGCTGCTGTACCTCCTCCTGCAATAATAGCCAAAGCCCAAGTCACCACAGGGCTCATATCCGACATTGTAGAAACCATAACTGCTGTTCCTGCAACTGCTGCCAAAGGAATAGCTATCGTATCCAACAAGTTGTCAAACCAAGGGATATAATACGCAACAATCTCTGCAAAAGTAGCAATAGCCAAAATTAATATTGATAATGAACTACCTACCCATTCCCAACTTCCATTAAGAGGAATCAATCCATAATGTCCAGCTATGCTAACCGCTAATAGTGGTAAAAATACTCTAAACCCTACCGATGCTGCCAGTCCAATACCTAAACATATACTTAATACCGTTTCTTGCATAATCACTACTAATATACTAGTTTTCAATAAAAAAATCATCCTTAAAGCCTATCAGATACAATTTTTTCCTGGCACGGGTAATAGCAGTATATAGCCAGCGCAGGTAATCTTTATTAAGACCATCTGGAAGGTATGGTTGTTCTACAAAGACCGTATCCCATTGACCTCCTTGAGATTTATGACAGGTAATAGCATAGGAAAACTTTATCTGCAAAGCATTAAAAAACTTATTGTTTTTAACTCCCATAAACTTTTTATAATTCGATTTTTCTCCTTCAAAATCTTTTTGCACTTCTTGATACAATCGATTTGATTCTTCATATGATAATGACGGAGTTTCTGAGGTTAAAGTATCGAGTAGTAAAACGGTTTCAAACGGTTTTTGATCCGGATAATCCACCATCGTTACTTTTACTTCTGCAAAACGAAAACCATACAATTCTTTAATTGCATAAATTTCTAACACCTTAATAATATCACCATTGGCAATAAAACCTGCTTCACTTTTATTATCTAACCAAAAATAATTGTTCTTCACCACCATCAAATAATCTCCAGCAGATAATTCTTCTTCCTGAAATAATATACGAGAACGAATTTGTTGATTATATATATTAGCCCTTTTGTTAGATCTTAAAATAATTACGGATTCCTCATGTCCTGATTCTGTATACGCCTCATTAAGAGCATCCATAATTTCATGCCCATCTACTAATCTTATAATATCCTGATACCCTGATATTGTAAATTGAAAAGTCTCATAAAACCCTTCATTGAGCAACTCTCGTAAACCCGTTGCATTCATTAGTATTCCACTGTCTTCTGCTTGCCTTACAACTTCATCCAGTTCTATTTGAGTTACATCTTTATGAAAACCCATTGACAAACTATCCGGATCTAATGCCGGACTTACTTCAAGTTTTACCGGTGGTAACTGTGCTGTATCACCTATAAAGAGAATTTTACAATTATATCCTGAATAAACGTATAACATCAAATCGTCTAACAAAGACCCATTTTCAAATAATTTACTTTCACTTGGTGCATCTGGAATCATTGAAGCTTCATCTACTATAAAAATAGTATTTCGGCTTTTATTTTGTTTTAGTTGGAAGGCTACTCCTCCACTCTTATTCTTTTTTGGATAATAAATATTGCGATGAATCGTCTGTGCATGCCTACCAGAATAATTACTAATCACTTTAGCAGCTCTTCCTGTAGGTGCTAATAAAACAGATTTTAACTTAGCTTTCCATAAATTTTTAACTAAGGTACCTATTAATGTAGTTTTTCCTGTTCCGGCATATCCTTTTAAAAGAAATAAAGAATCTGATGAGCTTGATAAAATAAAATGTGATAACTTCTGTAGGACTATGTCTTGTTTTATGGTAGGTTCAAAAGGAAAGTCCGTTTTTAATAATTGATAAAATTCTGTTTCCTTCATTAAATATCTTGATACATTAAATAGATTAACTTGTTAATAAATCAAAGATAGCAATGATTTTTTGGCTATAAACTTTTACGATTAAAAAAAAATTGTAGATTTGCGTATACACTAATGTTTAAAAGCTAAATTATAAAATGAAAATTGTAATTCAATTAGTTCTGTGGATAGTTATTGGTTTTCTTGGGTTCATGGTATACAATTCAATAAACGGTCCTGTAAAATTCAACAAAGTAAAAAAAGCTCGTTATGCTAAAGCTATTGAGAATTTAAAGGACATTCGCCAAGCAGAATTAGCTCATAAAACAGTAACTGGAAGATTTGAGAAAGATCCGCAAAAATTGATTGCCTTTTTAGATACTGCAAAATTTACTTTGACACAGCGAAAAGATTCTAGTTTTATTAGATATAATGAAATTCTTAGAATTGATGAACCAAAAGATACTGTTGTAATCGACACACTTGGATATGCTTCTGTCAAAGATTCTTTATTTAAAGGGAGTGATCGATATAAAAATATGATGAAAGTTCCTGTAGCTGGAACTGATGCTAACTTTGAGCTTAATGCTGGTTATATTGAGAAAAACGAGTTGAGAATTGCTGTTTTTGAAGCTAAAGTAGCTAAAGAAGTTCTATTACACGATCAAGATAGAGACTTATTATTACAAGAAAAAGAAGTAAAATCTGTAGACGGGGTTAATGGTTCTCACCTATCCGTAGGTTCGATGACCGAAGTTAACACCTCTGGTAACTGGCCAAAATCTTATGGTGCAAACGACCAATAGTACTACTGATAATACAGTATATACATTGTCCATTCAGGTAAGCTTGAATGGACTTTCTTTTTGTACTGTAAATGAAGAGCTACAAATTTCTGCACTTGAACATGAAAATTTTGGTGTTCAACTATCTCCAGAACAAGTACTAAGTAAAATTAAATATTACTTTGATCATAATGAGCACCTTAAACAAAACTTTAGTGCTGTCGAAGTAATCTACCAGAATGACCTTTACACTTTTGTTCCAAAAGCATTGTTTGATGAGCAATTGCTAAAAGAGTATTTAAAGTATAATATCAAAGTTTTAGAAAATGATTTTATCACTTACGATATTTTAGAGCGACATGATCTGGTAACTGTTTATGTACCTTATGCTAATATTAATAATTTCTTTTTTGAAACTTTTGGTACTTTTACCTATAAACATTCTGCAACTGTACTTATCGACAACTTATTAGCACAGCAAAAGAACACAGAAAAAGCTACAGTTTTTGTTAATATGTATGCTCAATCCTTTGATCTGGTTGTTATAGAAAAAGGGAAGTTAGTATTAAGTAATACTTATAAATGTGAAACCAAAGAGGATTTTTTATATTATTTATTATTTACAGCTGAGCAATTAGAACTTAATCCAGAAGAATTTACACTTGTTTTTTTAGGAGATATTGCAGAAGATAGTGATTACTATAAATTAGGTTACCAATATGTTCGTCATATTGTTTTTGGTAATCATACACAACACAAAGAGTTTTTACCAGATGTAAAAGCTTATGAACCTCACCAACATTTTGTATTATTAAGCCATTTTTAATATGCGTATTATTTCAGGAATACATAAAGGGAAGCGATTAACAGCTCCAAAAAAGTTACCGGTAAGACCTACTACCGACATGGCCAAAGAAGGGCTTTTTAATATTCTTAATCATAGATATAATTTTTCAAGCATTGCTCTATTAGACCTGTTTTCTGGAACTGGTAATATTAGTTATGAATTTGCATCAAGAGGTACTTCAATAATTACTGCTGTAGATGCACATTATGCTTGCGTAGGTTATATCAAGAGTGTTGCCCAAGACTTAGACTTCTCAATAACTACTATCAAAAGTGATGTATACGCATATCTAGAAAAGGTGAAGCAAAAATCAGATATTATTTTTGCTGATCCGCCTTATGATTTTACAGAAGAGCAATTTTCAAAAATTGCGAATCTGGTTTTTGAAAATGATCTATTAAACAATGGCGGAACACTTATTATAGAGCACTCTAAACACACTTCTATAGAAGATACGCCATTCTTTACTGAATCTAGAAAATATGGTGGCTCTGTCTTTAGTTTTTTTATAAAACAGACAAATGAATAACTTTCTTAATCCAAGAAACGGTTGTTAATGTAGTTTTTTACTATTATCAGTTACTTAAGTTGTCATTACTGAAGTACGTATCGAATATTCATCAATAGTACTCAGATTACTTAATGAATTAATCTGATCTGCGGTATTATTGATAATATCCTCATAAAAAGCTAAAATCTTAGCATCAAAACCTGGAGTATCCTCTGCTGTAAGTTTAAAAATATCCATCTGATAGATAAAATTATTAAGGATATGATGACTAGAGGATAGCATTGCTTTATAAATATTGAGTTTTGCATTTTCTATCTCTATTTTTTTACTACGTTGATGTGTATCTATAAATAAAAACAGAAAAAAGATAACTAGAGGAACAATTAACTCATCTATTTCATAAGGCTCTAAACTTGACATTAAAGCAAGGAAACGTTCAAAAAGATCTAATTCTAGGGCAATGGATGTGACATAAACAAAAAGTGCTAATACTAATCCAATAAGTGTTAGTTTATACTTGTTCATTGTGGGAGTAAGTTAGGGTTAGGGAGTGACGATTTGTAGATTTTTTGGGTTTACGGTTTAACAATCATGTGGTAAAATTGTATTTACGTTGTGGTTTGCAATTACTAAATTTAACCAAAAAAACGACACAAATAATATTTACTAGTATTTTAACGTATTCTTCACAAATGATTTTTTGGGGAAATTTCATCTTTTATATTTTAGCGCAAATAAAAAAATATTTAACGATAAAACCAACAAAATTAATGCATCTTTGTTATTCAAAGATGTATACATCTCTAATTTTTGAAACAAAAAAAGCCGCGACATGCCGATACCCCTATCACTTTTGCCGCGACTTTTATTAAAACATAAAATCCAAATTTTAAGTACCCACAAGTATCCTAATGATAGATCTTATGTAAGTAAGTGTCTCGAACCTTAATTATGTTACCTCATTTTTTGAAATTTTTTATTTTTTTTATTTTCAATGTTAATTCACAAGTTGATTTAATCTAAAAACAGTTATATTTATTTTTTTAACGTTCATTGAAAATTACGCTTTAAAAACTGGTCATTTTTTTGACATTTTTTGCATAATTCTGCAAAAAAATGATTTTACTTATCCCTATAACAAACTCTTTTACAGATATTTCAACCAGTAAGATTACTATCCGTTTGGGATGCTACTCCCGAACAGACACGGAAACACATCTGACTATCGCTATGGGTTTAATGGTAAGGAGTTAGATAATGAAGTTAAAGGGGAAGGAAATAGTTATGATTTT